>JANQRS010000068.1 GCA_028284445.1 Calditrichia bacterium | reverse complement strand
TGATCATAAAGTGTTCTTGATGAACCGGATTCACTATTCATTCAAGCCTCCTTTCATCAAGAAGATAACAATAAATTGCAGAACTTAACACCCCTGCCCTTCGAAGGGGGACACAGGGGGATGTTTACCGCCACTACACCAATGAACTATTCGACCATTGTCCAACCGGTCACCATACAAATGGGAGAAAAAATGTCTATTCAACTCACAGTCAAGGATGAAACTGCTGCCGGCAAAGCCACATATGAGACGGTTCTGGAGTTAATGACCGATCGGATTACGGTTAAAGAATTGATTCGCAGCCGGGTTTTTCAGGAGGTGCGTGAATACAACATGAAGCAACCGGAAGTCTTCCGCGGTCTGGTTCAACCCAGCGAAACGGAACAGACGCTGAACGGATTTCGCTTTCGGAAAGCAAAGAGAAAACCGATTGATTGGGAAAAGCAGTTTGCCGCGGCCATCGACTCTTTCCGCAACAACGGCTTCTTCATCCTGGTGGATGATATGCAGGTAGATACCCTGGAACAGGAAATCACCATTACCCCGGAAACGACCGTCAGCTTTCTGAAACTGGTGCCGCTGGTGGGAGGGTAAAGCGGTTGGTTTTTGATTTTGTAGATAAGTTGTTCAGGAGCAGCCAGGATAGCAACGACTATCCATCAGAGTGGCAAGATGCAGCACAGATGATGACATCTTATTATCAAGATGCAGCAAGTTCCGTCTATTATGATCCCAAAATGATCGCTGAATATTCGCAAGGCAAAGACGTCCTGAACGTGCCACGCGATCAGCAACTCATTTGTATCTGTATTGCCCTGGATATTCTGGTCAGACGGCGGAACCGCCTGTACAGCAGTCAGAACATTATCGTTAGATCAACAGACATGGAGTACCGGCGTCTTCGCGGTACCGATACGCTGGTTCGACAATTGTTGCGCCGTAAGCTGCCCTGGACGGCAGACACTCTTGAATTCGTTTTCCGGACTTTGACGAACATCAAACGCTATCCGCTGGATTATCCTGTTGGATCGCTGATAACCGCAACAAAGCGCTATCTTGAATCGAATCAGCCAACAGAGGCGCTGTTGGATTCCCTTAAGATTTTGCGTGGTCTGGTAAAAAGTCATAATCACGCGGACGCTAAAAAGGTGGCACAACATTTAGATCAGCTTATTGCAGGCAAGGAAGCTGCGAAACGCGTTTCCTTGATCGCCGGTGATGCCTGGACAAACAAGGCGCTGGAAGACCTTGAAGAAATGAGCGCCGCTGAGCAGAGCATCTGGAATAACCTCTTCTTTCATCTGCAAACCGCCACAGCCAGCAAGCCATCAAAAAAGTGGTTGAAAAAACTTGAAGGGTTGCTTGGCGACGTCAATCCCTCACAATTTGAAGTCCTGGTTACATCTTGGTTTGACCTGGCTGGTAAATCCGGCAATCGTCCGGCTCGCGCCTGGCGAGCCTGGGAAGTAGATCCAAATCTGCTATTTGCCAAGCCCAATGCGGATCTCCTAAAAGGACTGGCCTGGGCTTGCATTGGCATTAACAGCGCAACATTGGCCCGAGCACTTGGCCATCTTGGAGAAGTTTGCTACAAAAAAATACCGGGGCATGGACCGAAAAATCTAAAAGTTGGCAATGCAGCAGTAATTGCCTTACTCAATATGTCCGACGATGAAGCCCTGGCTCAACTCAGCCGCCTGAATCAGCGTGTCAAAATGCCCTCCGCAAAAAAACAGATCCAAAAAGCACTGCTCTCAGCTGCGGAGAAACGCGGCATTAGCATCAGCGAAATGGAAGAACGGGTTGTGCCGGATTTTGGACTCGATACTACAGGCATTATTGAATGTGAAATAGGGGGCATTCTTGCGCAGATCGACGCTAGTAGCGGCCTGAAGCCGGAACTACGCTGGGAGCGGCCAGACGGCAAGGCACTAAAAAGTCCACCGGCAAGCATTAAGGATGACTTCGCCGATGACATTAAATCGATGCGAAAAACTGCAAAAGAATTACAAACTGCCATACTTGCGCAGCGACAGCGAATCGAAAGCCTTTACCTTCAGCAGCGCCGCTGGCAGGCGCCTGACTGGCAAAAATTCTACCTGAATCATCCGCTGGTTTCCCGTCTGGCGAGACGGTTAATCTGGCAGTTTTCCAGCGCCGCCAACCAAGTTACCGGTATATGGTTTGACGGACACATCATCGATATCAAGGGACAAAAGCTGGACTGGATTGACGATGACACAACCGTAGAGCTGTGGCATCCCGTCGGGAAAGCAATTGACGACGTCCGCGCCTGGCGCGACTGGCTCATGGACCGGCAAATTTCTCAGCCTTTTAAACAAGCCCATCGCGAGGTGTATGTGGTAACCGACGCCGAGCTAAATACTGCAACGTACTCCAACCGCTTTGCCGCGCATATTATCAAACAGCACCAATTTCACGCCCTTTGCCAGATCAACGGGTGGCGATATCAACTGCAAGGCCAATGGGACAGCCACAATGTGCCGGCTTTTGAAATACCGGCCTGGGAGTTACGTGCTTATTTTTCCGTAGACTATCCCGGTGACATCTTCAATACCACTGATGTGAGTCCTTCTGGTGTATTTACACTGGTTAGCACGGATCAGGTCGGCTTTACCACCAGCAACAATGATCCGATTCCCGTTCAAGATGTGCCGGAGATTGTATTCAGCGAAGTAATGCGAACCGTTGACATGTTTGTGGCTGTCTGCAGCATTGGGGCAGATCCAAATTGGTACGACGGTCGCGGTCACCAGCAGTACTGGCACGACTATTCATTCGGCGATCTGAACATTTCTTCGCAAAATCGCCGTGAAATTTTGCAAAACCTTATTCCGCGCCTGAAAATTGCCGACAAATGCACTGTTGGAGAAAAATATCTCGAAGTACAAGGGAAAATTAGACGCTATAAAATCCACATCGGCAGCGGCAATATTCTCATGGAGCCGAATAACCAGTATTTGTGTATTGTGCCAAAGGTACAGCTATCCGGGGGTGCAAAGAACAAAGTCTTTCTTCCCTTCGAGGGCGATAGCATGCTGGCGATTATATTAAGTAAGGCATTTATGCTTGTCGATGAATCCAGGATCAAGGACAAGAGCATACTCAGCCAGATTAAGAGGCGGTAGTAAATCTATTAGAGGCTAAGATCAAGACGGAGAACCGTATGCAGGACTTGACATATTTGAGCTGGGACGAATATTTTATGGGCATCGCCATTTTTACTTCTCTGCGATCAAAAGATCCCAGCAGCAAGGTCGGTGCGGTGATTGTAAACCAGCAGAATCATATCGTGGGAACCGGCTACAATGGGTTTATAGCTGGTGCAGATGAGCGTGCTTTCCCCTGGGAACGCGACGGTGAATGGATTGACACCAAATATCCTTACGTGGTTCATGCAGAGGCCAATGCAATCCTCAGCTCAACCACCAGTGACCTGCGCGGCTGCAAGATCTACGCAACCCTCTTTCCCTGCAATGAATGCGCAAAGCAAATTGCCCAGAAAAAAATCTCCGAGGTCATCTACCTATCCGATAAATATCGCGATCAGCCCTTCCACAAGGCATCTGTAAAAATCTTCGAAGCCTCCGGCATCTCAATGCGCTACCTCGATTTCCAGCCGCTGGAAAAGATCCTGGCGAAATTCAAGGGCTATATTCCGTATGGGAATGAGGAATGACGAATGACGAATGACGAATGACGAATGACGAATTTTTCTTTTCACATTGAGAATCCCGCTTGCGGGATGATGTAGCTCAGCCCCGGGTTTCTTTTCTACCCGGGGAAGCAGTGGCCAGGAAATGTCGAGGGAGTCTTTTTGTTGCGATATCGCCTCTTCGCCTATTTTATAGTATTGATATTTATTTTTTCCAATCTCATCTTTGCCCAATCCGGGCATCATTGGATTGATGATCAGACCAACACCTTGACACGCAGTCAGGTTGACCGCCTTAACTCTCGAATCGACGACCTACTTAAAGAAAACGGCAGTTATGTCTTTGTATCAGTATTTAATCGGGTGCCGTCTGGACAACGCATGGAAGTATTTGCTAAGAAGCTCCTGACAAATAAGAATCGGCAGGCACAACTCGACAATCACGGTGTGTTAATTGCCGTGTTTCTTCAAGATCGGCGTTTGCGCATACAAACCGACGCGAAGGTGCGTGGCCGCGTCACCGATCGCTTTGCAGCTGAAGTTATCGAGCATCATATGGCAGGGCCGTTTCAACAGGGAAAATATTATGGCGGCATTAGTAGTGGGCTAGCCCGGATCTCGGATAGGTTGCGTAACAAAACGCCTCCTCTCCGTAGATCGTTTTCAAGCGATCAGCGCCGTTCTTTGCAATACATGGGCCTGATTCTGTTACTCTTGTTAATTACGATCTTTACAACAATTTTACTACCAAGCAGAAACCGCACGTATAGCAGTCAGGGAGAGGATGATTTGGGTGGTTTTTGGGGTGGCTTCAGCGGTGACAGTGACGATTCAGGTGACGACTTCGATGGTGGTGGCGCCAGCGGCAGCTGGTAGACAGATACATCAATATTTTTTGCTCCACATGCGCGGCGGAGCCGCGCACGAGACATCAACATTTCAATATTCGGCATTTGTCATTTTCCTGCTACTGCCAAATGCCCTGTCTCTATTTCGTGCTGACAAGAAACACACCGGCGTCATGTCCATACCCAAAACGAATATGGGCTTCGCGATGCTTTAGATAGGTGATCTCGGTGATGTAGCGTGAATTGATATGATTCAGTGACTCGAACTCGCCAAAGTATTTCTCATCAAGATAAACCTTCGGGTGATTGCCGTTGTGGGCCATTCGATTGCTGAAGCCAACCCGCAGTAAGTTTGGGCGCAGGTGACGCACCACTTCGTACGCGTTATCGAGGGTATGAAGCTGCATGGCATCAAAAATTTCGTTGTGGGCAATGGTAGAGAGAGAAGATGTGCTGGCTTTGTTTACTGTAGTGTGGGACCCGCTGCATGCAAGCAGGAAAAGAGCAATAAGCAGGGTGACGGATGTAAGTATCCTACGTTTCATTTACAACTCCTTTGAACAAAAGATGTCATTATGGTTCATCCATTTAAGTCCCCCTAATCATGTGAGTCTACCAGCAAGATTATGTGAATCTCTGTTACGACAACGTCTCAGTTATCGCCCTATTCCCTCACTGTAATTACCCATACGGAAGGAATGTCCGGAAGATGCAAAAAAGTTCTCTCCCCCCGCATCTTATTTCCGGTAAAGACAACCATCCATGGCCAGTTTCTCAATACTCACCAAAACTCCGGATGAAGGTCAGACTCCCCATCACTGACCGGTGTAAACATCCGGCGAATCGGCGCATAAATCTTAGGAGATATTGGAATCAATTGGGATATCGGCAAGTTAAGACAGACACTTGATCGATTTGTGGCCTTTCGCAAAAAAATCAGTACAAGTAACATAAATATCCAGGCAGTTATTCCACATTGAAGCACTCTGGTGCTTAATGTATGCCATTAATTGTCGGGCAACCGTTTTGTGGCACCTTTCCGAATCCACTACCCTCCCCTTTTTCGCATCTTAAAGCCAATAATTTCAGTTATCTGTACCACCAGAACCCACTCTGGCAAGCAAATTGTTCTATCTGTAAATGAGTGGATGAAAGAAGCAACACAAACCCCTAAAAGGAGGTCCAAAATGAAACTCAAGAAAATCCTGGTCCCGGTAGACTTCAGCGAATTTTCTGACTATGCAGTCGATAACGCGCTGTTCCTGGCAGAAAAATTTAGCGCCGAGGTAACATTGCTTCATGCCGTTGTTCTACACGTGGAAGAATTCTCTGATGAGGGCGTCTTCGAGGGATATGAAGAGTTGGTTAAGAAGAGAGAAAAACGCATATTCAGCCGGCTGAATGAAACCAATAATGCAGCTGCCGAAAGAGGTGTGACTATCAATTCGAGAATTGTGCGCGGTTTTAGCGCTGCCGAAAGCGTTATCAATTTTATTCATGAAAACAGCTACGATCTGGTGGTTATGGGCACTCATGGTCGACGTGGACTCAAGAAATGGGTCTTCGGCAGCGTTGCAGAACGCGTTGTTCGTCTTTCGCCAACCCCGGTCATGACTGTACACGAACCGATGAAGAAATACGCGGTAGAAAAAATCCTGGTCCCGGTAGAATTCTCCAAATATGGTCGCGAGGCAGTCAACAATGCCCGGATTTTTGCTGAATTATTTGACGCCCGGCTTGACTTTATCCACGTTGTCGAACAGCGCCTGCATCCGGCTTATTATGCCGGCAATGTCGAATCGGTTTTTGCCGTCAATCCAAAAATTCAGACGCTCTCAGCCGACCGGCTTGCGGCTTTCGCACCGGCCAACGGTAACGATGTCAGCTACCTGGTCACAGAAGGGCAAGCATTTGATGAAATCCTTCGCGCAGCAGACAATCTCGGCAGCGACATGATCATCATGGCCACACGCGGCTTAACTGGACTCGACCACTTCCTGGTTGGCAGCACAACTGAAAGAGTGGTTCGTCTCGCGAAGATACCGGTATTGACAGTCGGCCGCGAACGCTCCCTGGAAAGCGGGGAAGCTGCACAGGCCACCGCAGTTGAAGATACATCCGCATAACCAAGGCAAATGAAAGGATTTTTGATATGCTCAACCATTGGTCAAACTGGAAAAAAGACATCGGGCATCGCCTGGTAACACCAGCCAAAGCGGTTAGCGGCATTCGCCGGGGACAACGTGTGTTCGTTGGCTCCGGCGCTGCGGAACCGGAAGGCCTGGTAAATGCCTTGACTGCCCGGCGCACTGAAATCCAGGACTGCGAAATCATACACCTCTTGACATTAGGGGCAGCCCCTTATGCCGCGGCGCAATATGAGCATAATTTTCGCCACAACGCACTCTTTGTCGGTGCAAATGTCCGGCAAGCTGTACAAGATGGCCGCGCTGATTACACACCGGTTTTCCTGAGCGAAATTCCCAGCCTGTTCCGCAGCCGGCGCATACATCTCGATGCCGCTCTTATCATGGTAACCCCACCGGATCGCCACGGCTACTGCAGCCTTGGTGTTTCCATTGACATAGTCCGTGCGGCCTTCCAAAGCGCCGATGTGGTGATCGCTGAAATTAACGAGAATATGCCTCGCACACTCGGCGATACACTTATCCATATCTCGGAAATAGACAGGCTAACAACAAGCGATACGTCCTTGCTCACCTCAATTCCGGCTGAAACCGACGAGGTAGCGATGAGCATCGGCCGCCATGTGGCCTCGCTAATTGGCGACGGATCTACTTTACAGCTCGGTATCGGCACCTTGCCGAATGCGGTACTGGCAGCGCTCGGCAATAAGCGCGACCTCGGCGTTCATACTGAAATGTTTTCGGATGGGATAATTGAACTGATCGAAAAAGGGATCATCAACGGTTCTCGCAAGTCGTTACTACCGGGTAAAATTGTTTCCAGTTTTTGCATCGGCAGCGAGAAACTGTATAAATTTATCCATAATAATCCCCTGTTCGAATTCCGACCGGCAGAATTCACCAACGATCCATTTGTCATCGCCCAAAACGATAAAATGGTCGCAGTAAATGCTGCCATTGAAGTAGATCTCACCGGGCAGATTTGCGCAGACAGTATCGGCACCAGGTTCTATAGCGGCATCGGCGGACAGGTAGACTTCATTCGTGGCGCATCTCATTCGAAAGGGGGGAAACCAATCATCGTCATGCGCTCAACGGCGCGCAAAAACACAATTTCTCGCATCGTTCCGCAATTGCAAAGCGGCGCCGGCGTGGTAACGACCCGCGGTGATGTGCATTATGTGGTTACGGAATACGGCGTTGCCGATCTGTGGGGACGGACCGTGCGGGAACGGGCACTGGCATTAATTTCAATTGCCCATCCCAAATTCCGGGAAGAATTGATGGAAGAGGCTCGCGAACGCAGGTTAGTCTTCGAAGACCAAATTGTTGTTGCGAACAGCCACTACCCGGAACATCTCGATCATACCCGGTCCTTTAAGGGCGATATCTCAGTTAATATCAGACCGGTGCGTCCGGCAGACGAGAATCTAATGAAGCATCTGTTTTATGATCTTTCGCCGGAATCAGTAATACATCGCTTCTTTACCATGCGTTATTCACTGCCGCATGAAGACTTGCAGCGCTTCACCAATGTCGATTATCGCGATAATCTTTGCCTGCTCTGCCTGGTACCGGATGGCAGCGGAGAACGGCTGGTCGGCATTGGAGAATATCACAAAGATACAGCGAGTAATTGGGCCGAAATTGCCTTCCTGGTCCAGGACGACTACCAGGGCCTTGGCATCGGCACCTATCTCGTAAAACTGCTGCAAGACATTGCCGAGAGCAATGGTATTCGTGGATTTACGGCGGCCGTCCTTCCGGACAATGCACGCATGTTAAAGGTGTTTCACAAACTCGGCCATAAAGTTAAAACGACACTCACCGACGGAGTCTATCATCTTCGCATCAAATTTAAATCCCGTCAGGTGCCGGACTTAAAAATCGCCGTCAATGATGAGCAAGAGCATTGAGGCAAAGGAGGATCCCATGAAAACTTTAATAGACCGAATGGCAGATCACCCTTTTCTGAAAGGCATTGATCGCATGTACCTGGAGCGACTGATGTATGGGGCGTATGAAGCGAGTTTTCTGCCGGGAGAGAAGCTCATCTCCCTGGGCGAAGCAGCGGACCGCTTCTACCTGATAGAAGAAGGGACGGTTCAGGTTGGTGTCAGCAATGCGGTTCATGGGGATATCGATATACAAAGCCTCAAAGGAGGTGATGTTCTCGGCTGGTCATGGCTCATACCGCCGTACGAATGGGAATACGATGCCTATGCCAGGGCCTTTACCCGAACGATCAGCATTGACGGCCTCTATGTTCGTGAACTGCTTACCGCTTACAATGACTTCGGCTACGAACTGATGAGACGCTACATCGCCCTGATTGCCGGGCGCCTGAAAGCCACTCGACTGCAATATTGGGATATCTATAAACAACACTATCTGTTGAAAGGGGAACTATAATGGGCAATATTCGCGAGATGCTTCAGCAACATCCTTTTTTCGAAGATTTTCCAGAAAGGTTAATCGAGTCGGTCTTACCTCACGCCGTACTTGCAACCTATAATCCGGGACAGATCCTGATTGAAAAAGGAAAGCCGGCCCGGCATTTTTATCTCATAGAAAGTGGTGTATTGATGCTCGAGGAGCATGTTGACAACTATGGTACGGTCATTCTCGACAAAATGTATGCGGATGATATGGTTGGTTGGTCATGGTCCTGTTCGCCTTATCGCTGGCACTTTACGGTTCGAGCATTGCACGAGACCCGGGTGATTATTCTTGATGCCGATTTGCTGAAAGATGTCATGGCAGCAGATCCGGAACTCGGTTTCTACATCATGCGCCGGGTAACCAGTATGATGGAGAAGCGCTTACAGTCAACTCGCTCAAAACTCATGTCATTTTACGCCAGCTTCCCGGCGCCGAATGAAGATCGCCCGGAATGGCAAAAGCTTTTCTAAGACCGATAGATTTAAATTCATAAAGGAGTATTAACATGACCAGACAAACAGCAAGAGACGTGATGACAACCAATGTAATGGCAGTCGAATCTGATTGGCCCCTACATCGACTGGCAGAATTTTTCATCGAAAACGGCATCTCCGGCGCACCGGTTATAGACAAAAATGGTACTCCAATAGGCGTTGTATCAAATACTGACCTGGTACTCTACCACACTATTCCGGTAGAGAAACGGGCAGAACGTAAAACCAATCCTTATTACCAGGCACTTGACGATGTCTTTCTTCCGGAGGAGGTAGAAGGATATCGCGTAAATAATGATAGCGCAGTGAGGGTTTCGGACATTATGACACCGGTGTTGTTTGAGGTCGATGTTGACACCAGTGTAGAGGAAATTGCCACTACCATGACGCACGGACGCATTCATCGCTTGCTGGTATCCAGCGACAAGCGTCTCATCGGGATCATCACTGCGCTGGATCTTGTCAAACTCTTGACCAGGAATGAATAGCTAATGCCGGAATGGCTGTAAATCTCATCAAAACGCGGGAGACTTTATGATTAAGTTCTTTCCCAAAACGGGTAAGGTGCGTTTCGAAATTGAACATCCCAAAGCAGAGAGCATAGCGTTATTGGGTGATTTTAATGATTGGGACCGCTTTGCCAATCCGATGAAACAGTTGACGAATGGCAACTGGAAGACAGAGGTTAAGTTGAAGGACGGCCAGTATCATTTCCGCTATCTGGTGAACAATGAGCACTGGTTGAATGATGACCAGGCGCCACGCGTGGAAAATCCCTTTGGTAGCGATGATTCTGTTCTGGAAATCACCTTCGAAGTTGAGACTTAAACCTGTACACTGACCTTCCCACTGTTTCGAAAAATGGCCGGGCATTCCCAGGAGGTGTGCCCGGTTTTTTGTTGCTATATGATACCTTCGGTTACCAAACCCACAAGCTTATCACGACTAATTACCGGAAGGCAGCCCAGCTCATTGTCTTTAAGCAATTCCCGGGCCTTGGCGATCGGCGCCTCGGGCGAAATGATCTTTGTGGCGGTCGCCATAATCGATGAAGCAGCTGTCGCATGACTGGCGGAATCGGGGTTTTTTCTTAAATATTCCCGCAAAATGCCGAAGGTAATCACCCCTAACAAGGTATGATCATAAGCCTCCACCAGCACAAATTCGAGCTCCTTCCACTGCATCAGCTTGCCAACCAGTTCCAGCGATTCTTCGGGGTGAACAGTAAACAGCTCCGTCAACATCACGTCCCCGACCTGTTCAAATCGCAAATCCAGCTTCTTGAGGCTATTTGCTTCAACATTCGACCAGGTATGTACCGGCTCACCTGCTTTTTGCCTTTCCAGCATTGCTGCGGTGATTGCGACGGTCGCTTTCTGGGCAGAATTGCTGCGTCGCAACTCGGAATAGTTTTGTAAGAGCCACGCGGCGCCGGTCTGGCGTGATGTTACCCGATCGCGAATAACGCCAAGATATTTTTTCATATCAGCTTCAACAATACCGGCTTTTTTCAGCCCGTCTTCGGCAATCGGCAATAGTTCTTTCAGGATCAATTCTGAAGCTGTCATGCTAACGCCGCCCATCCAATAGAAAGTGGCGTCGAGCCCGGTACGCGCGGCTCGCGTAAAATTATTGACGGCCCAATCAAAATCGACCTTATCACCCAGCGAGCGATACTCATCCGGCATGCCGTTCATCATCCCAATCCAGAAGGCGCTGTTTGCGACCTGGTCTATCACTGTTGGTCCTGCCGGTACAACCCGATTTTCGATACGCAAATGCGGCTTCCCGTTGGAAATGCCGTAACAACAGCGGTTCCAGCGATATATGGTACCATAAAAAGCATTAAATGCCTGCAGCCGAGGGATTTTACCAGCAGCAAGCATGGCCAAAGCCTCTTCTTCGCCCTCAGTTATTAGCAAGACCTTAAAGCGAGCGAGATCGTCCCTAAACATTTCCATTATGGATTTGTGGACCCATTTACGCGCAAACGATACCCTCGCCACCTCCTGGCGCAACAGGCGCGAGCGGTCGCGCGTATCAATCGCCTGTTGAAAGAGGGCAATCCGAGTTTCTTGCCAAAGACGCTTGCCCATTAATAGCGGCGAGTTCACCGATGCCGCCAGCGTTGGTGCGGTAATCAGTTTCGCAAAATTGTAGGCATCAACAAAGTCAGCCGGTTTGGGCTGGAAGTGAATCTGGAAGGAAGTATTGCAGAATTCAAATGTCGGAAAATCCTGGACGAGATTTAATTCTTCACTTCCACGAATATGATAGGAGAATGCCGAACCACGCAGCGCCCGCAGCTGGCCAAAGAGCGATTCATAGCGCGGTATCGGCGTCATGTTTTCAATACGTAAATCCGTGGGACGGATCGTCGGCAAAATACCGGTCAGCACTGCCCGGGCATCAAATTTGGAAAGCGACTTGTCGAGCATCCCCAAATAATGATGAAGTGTTGCTTCCAATTTCGAGAAGCAATCACCGGCAAAAATCAGCGGGTCGAGATTAAACTCCAGGTTAAATCGGGCAAGTTCGGTTGTAAAATGGTCATCGCCAATTGCCTTCAGCAAATCCACAATAATCGGCGCCGGATGATAATTTCGGTCAATTAGGCAGAGCTCCTGCTCCACGCCGATTCGCTGCACACCTTCCTCCAGCATCCCGCCATCAACCATTTTCTCAAGCGCAGACAAATCGGCTAGCAAGCTATGCAGAAATTGGCGTATTTCCTGAGGCTCTTTAGCTGCTCGTACTTTGAAGCTACCCATAAGCGTCTCCCATCAATTGAACCGGTAATTTTCAAACCATTGGCCTTGAAATACAGACATTATGATATTTGTTAAAGGCTCGCAAATTTTGGGATAAAAAACAAGAGCGGAGAGCACACATGCATGGACTTTATACCCTGGCAGTCTTCCTGCATATTTTAGCGGCAATTATCTGGTTGGGTGGGGCACTCTTCCTGGCATTGGTCGTTGTCCCGGTCATACGGATGGAACGCTTTAAGGCCGCAGGACGGGATCTTATTCATGAGGCGGGGATTCGATTTCGTACGGTTGGTTGGATTTGCCTTGTAACGCTGCTGATAACCGGCCTGGTTGCCATGTCTTTTCGCGGTCTTGGTCCAGAGGTGTTATTCCAGGCCAACAGCCGGCAAGGCGCCTTTGCAGAAACCCTGGCGATGAAGCTCGTACTGGTGGCAATTGTATTTGCGCTCAGCGGCATACATGACTTTTATTTTGGCCCCAGGGCCTCAAAGGCCCTGATGGCCAATCCGGAAGCAACAGCATCGCAGACGCTGCGCAAACAGGCAAGCTGGTTTGGACGTACCTCTGTATTGCTCGGGCTGATTATCGTCTACCTGGCTGTGAGCCTGGTGCGCGGATTCTAACTACTTCACCTGCAAATCATTATCACAGAAAACATTAATTGCCCGGTGAATATAGTTGGCCAGGCCAACGGCTGTTTTCTCATAATGCGCTGTAAAGCGCTCGTCATCGATATACATCTGCGCCAGACCGCGATAACGCTCCTTGCTTACCTCGTAAAAGGTGTTCATGTATTCAAAATGCAGGGAAATTGCACGCTGCACTTTTGTCTCAGCCGGATCAAGATTCATCAGGCCGGCAATCAGCCGATCAATCTCTTCACCACGCTTTCGAGCATCTTCCCATCCTTTTTTGCCAAGGTTGCGAATACGGCGTTCGGTGTCGAGGAGCTCTTTCTCTCCCCAGCGTTCGATCACTTCCTGGCGCATACCGGGAACGTCTTCCGGCTTAAAACCGGCATAAATGTCTGTATCTTTCATAGTATTTCCTTCCGTTTCTGTTAACGCTTTTATGGTTTTATCAATGGTAGCGAGCAGCTTGCGGAGATGCGCGCTCTTCTCCTTTAGCTGGCGGCGATGAAACTCCAGCGCCTGAATGAGATCAAAATCCGGATCTTCCAGGATCTCCTTAATTTCCTGCAATGGAAAATCCAGTTCCCGGTAAAAGCGGATCTGCTGCAAAAGAAAAAGCTCTCGCCGCTGATAATAGCGATACCCTTTCTCAGAGCGGAATGCCGGTTTCAACAGCCCGATCTCGTCATAGTAATGCAGCGTGCGAATACTGACACCCGCCAGCTTCGAGAGCTGCTTAACGCTATATCGTTTTTCCGTTTTCGATACCATACAAATAATATAGGCTATCACGTCGCGTGAGGGTCAAGCAGAAAGTGGAGGAAATATTAAATTTTTTGAAGTTGAAGGAGAAAAGACAAAACCAACAGTCCCCATATTCCCCTTCGAGAGGGATATGGGGACTGTTGGTTAGAAAAAATTCTATTGTGTCAGCAAAGACTGAGCTCTACTTATCATCAACCCATTTAATGGTGACGCTGGCAACGCCGGTTTCGACGCGCAGGTTTAACTGAGGATCGTCATCATCTTTGTCATCCCAGGCATCGTTATAGTAGATACCATCTTCTTTGCGCACATCATCTACGTCAACGCTGGAAAGAAAGGAATCGTCTACTTCCAGACGAACCGGCATGCTTCTCGGTAACAGCATCTTGAGCTTACCCATGCCAATTTCTACATCAGCATCGGCGCTCTGCTTTATGCCGCCACGGAAGTCGAGCACATAAGATCCAACGCCGCCCTCGAACGAGAACTGACGGAAATTGGCTTTACCTAGATTAAACATCTTCAGCTTACCCACCCCGTTTTCGATGTCGAGGTGGTCCATTTCAATCGGATTGCCTTCTTCAAAATCGATTGTGGCCTGGCTAACCGCCGTGCTAATTTCACAATCTTCGATGCGCAATCCACCAAGGTTCATATCTCCTTTAATGACGCCGAATTCCATGCGAAATGAGAGCGGCACCTTATTGGAAAAATTCAGATAACATTCGTTATCGTATACTTCGTCCAGTTCGATATCAATGTCGGTGTTACCGTTATTCGAACTGAATTTGTTTTTCTTATTGTTTTCATCCGACAGCTTGACATTAAGACGCCCTTCATCACCGATAATTTCATAGGCCACTAACGGCGGTTTATTGGCGAATAAGAATTCGCCGGCAAAAAGCTGGGCATTTTCTTCGGCCTTATTGATGTAGACCATGCCATTGCTGACAGTTACTTTTGCAAAAATTGATTTTTCGGAAGTAAGGTCGACAACCCGCTTGAGCTTGCTATGTTCCTGATCATCACCGGGTTTCGCGACCAGGGGAGCAAGGAAAGTGCTCAAAAGGTAGATGGCTACGATGATCAGTTTGGTTTTCATCATTTTGCTCAAAAAATATCCTTGATTTTCTTGTTTAGCATCTCCCGCGCACGGAAGATTCTTGCTTTAACAGTGCCCAAAGGCAGCTTTAGTATTTCTGAAATATCTTCGTAAGACTTCTCTTCTTTATGCCTCAATACAATCACATGCCGGTAGCGCGGAGGCAGCGACTGAATGGCATCATCAAGCATTTTGTTGCGCTCTTCCCGGAGCAATAATTTTTCCGGCGTCGGATCATGATCTGGAACTTCGATCTTGACCCTTTCGTCCTTGTACTGTACCGGCTCATCTATTGAGTAGGTCTTCAACTTTTTCTTTCGTAGAAAGTCGATACAGTTGTTCGTCGCGATTTTCATGAGCCAGGTCGAGAAAGCAAATTCTTCATTAAAAGATGCCAATGCTCGAAACGCTTTAATAAAGGCTTCCTGACAAAGGTCTTCCGCTTCCTGCGGATTGCGAACCATCTTCATCATCACGTGATAAACAAGGTTGCGGTACTTATTCAAAAGCTCTTCAAAGGCTTTTTGGTCGCCTTCACGAGCCCTTTTTATCAGGAGACGATCTTCTTTTTTTCTCTCATCGACATTCATTTACTACGCCTGTCCCGAGCTGAAGTTACACAAATTCTCATTTTTCAAAATATAGGTAAGATTGAATGATTTTCCAAAGCGAACCTTCGCCGAAAAATTGCCGGAACCTTAACAGGAACAATTGGATTGGTGTCTCTCAATTACAGAACGAGGCGCTGAAAAAACCATGTGTACCCCTTTTTTAGCTGCACTTTCTGCACTATATTGATTGAACAGAAAACAGCATATCGAAGAGGAGGAAACGATATGAAAATCAAAGAGAAATTCGACAAAAACATTGCCGTTTTGAGCTTGTCCGGCAAAATGATGGGCGGACCGGACACGATGGCGGTTCATCAGCATGTAAAGGGACTTTTGGCGGACGGAACACGCAACGTTGTTATCGATATGAAAGACATAAAGTGGTTGAATAGTTCCGGCCTGGGGGTACTGATCGCCTGTAAAACATCTGTAGATCAGGCAGAAGGTCAATTATGCCTTGCCGGGGTTACGGAGAAAGTTCAGAGCCTGCTGATGATCTCCCACCTGATCACAATTTTCGACACAGCGGAAAATGCAGACCGGGCCGTTGCCGCCCTCCGTCAGTAAACATCTATATACGGAGATCCGAGCAAAATGAAGAGTGACAATACACTCTATCATGCCTTATTGGAATCTGCCACTGAAGGCATCATTCTGGTAGACGAAGCAGGTATCATTGAGATTGTCAACAAAAGTTCCGAACGGCTCTTTGGCTATCAGCGCGAAGAGCTTATCGGGCAGGGGATCGAAATTCTAATCCCCGACAATTTGCGAAAAAAGCATCAGGCATTGCGAAACGGTTACCTGGAAAAACCGGAAAGCCGTCCAATGGGAATCGGTCGGAATTTGATCGGACGAAAAAAGGATGGCAGCGAATTCCCGATTGAGGTGAGCCTGAGTCCGGTATCTCTTGAAGGGCGGATGCTGGTCATGAGTTTTATAATCGACATTAGTCAGCGACGTAAAATTCAGGTGCAGGCGGAAATGCAGCGCCAGCAGCTCATCCAGGCAGACAAGATGGCCACTCTCGGTATTCTGGTTTCCGGTGTCGCCCATGAAATTAACAATCCCAACAATTTCATCATGCTTAACGCCAATATTATCGCCGATATGTGGCAGGATGTTCAGCCGATTCTCGAATCGCATCTGGCTGAGAATGGGGATTTTAATGTTGCGGGTATGCCCTTTACCCGCGCTAAGGAAAGAATCGGTAAGCTGATTCAGGCCACTGGCGATGGTGCAGAGCGGATTCGCAAAATCGTGGATAGTCTGAAAAATTTTGCACGTCAGGACAAAGGCGATTTCGTTGGCGGTATCTCCATCAACAAGGTCATAGACTCGGCAATTACGATTACCCAGAATCTCATCAAACGCTCAACACATCATTTCTCCCTGGACGTAGAGGAGAATCTTCCGACAGTCTATGGCAATACGCAACAGTTGGAACAGGTAATTATCAATTTGATTACCAATGCCTGCCAGGCATTGCCGAATCAACAGGCAAAGTTATTCGTCCGTTCAGGATTCGATGAAGCCGCGGGGACTATTTCGATTAAGGTGGCCGATGAAGGCAGCGGTATTACGAAAGAAGATCTCGGCCATGTGTTTGACCCCTTCTTCACCACCAAACGCACCACCGGAGGCACCGGTCTCGGCCTGTCAATTTCTTATAACATTGTGAAAGATCATGAAGGTACCTTACAATTAACATCTGAGAGTGGCGTCGGCACAACAGCGACCGTGATTCTTCCAATCGAATCTGCGCGAAAAACGGAAACTTTAGCATGAGCAAATCACTATATCCCAAATCTCCCATTCTGATGGTAGACGATGAGGAACAGTTTCTTTTAAGCGCCGAGATGGCGCTGACGGCCGAGGGTATCAACAACCTGGAAACCTGTTCAAATAGTGCCCGGGTGATGGATCTGCTTGCCGTTGAAACCTACTCGGTTGTGGTACTGGATTTGATCATGCCGGAAATCGGCGGCCTGGAATTGCTGATGCAGATTCGGGAACGCTATCCGAACCAGATAGTGATTTTATTAACCGCTATCAACGAAGTTGAAACGGTTGTCACCTGTATGCAATCCGGTGCATTCGATTATATCCTTAAGCCAGTGGATCGGCAGCGCTTGGCGACCACGGTCCGCAAAGCCATTGAATACCATGATATTCGCCAGCAGAATGAATCGTTGCTCCATTATCTCAGCAGCGATGAACTTCAGCATCCGGCAAAGTTCGAAAGCATCGTTACTCAAAATAACGACATGATGAAGCTTTTTCAGTATATGGAGGCCATCTCACGCTTTCCTCTGCCAATACTGATTACGGGTGACACCGGCGTTGGCAAAGAACTTTTTGCGGAAACCATTCATGAATTGAGCGGCCGTGCCGGTGAGTTTGTGGCAGTTAATGTTGCCGGACTTGACGACCATCTTTTTTCAGACACCCTCTTTGGACATATCCGCGGGGCATTTACCGGTGCCGAGCGGGAACGAAAGGGGCTTATAGAAAAAGCAACAGACGGCACCCTATTCCTGGACGAAATCGGGGACCTGCGTCCCGAGTCGCAGGTTAAACTGCTACGGCTCCTCAGTGATAAGAGCACGTATTATCCAATTGGCTCGGACACGCCCAAGATTAGCAAAGCGCGCGTTGTTTGTGCAACAAATGCCGACCTGGATCAGCTTCAGAAAGATGGTATCTTCCGTACGGATTTATTCTATCGCTTGACGACCCATCAAATTAAAATTCCGCCCCTGGCAAAGCGGAAGGATGACTTACCATCGCTTTTGGAACATCTATTCCTGAAGGCGGCAAAAATGATGGGCAAGCGCAAACCGGCAATTCCCGACGAATTGGTCACCCTGCTCGAGAACTACAATTTTCCAGGCAACATTCGCGAGTTAGAATCGATGGTCAATGATGCAATGGGACGTTACCAGGGCGGACGACTGGCTTTGGATGCATTTAGAGAGAAGATATTTGGCGACACGGATGGACCTGCAGTACCGGATGAACCAGAACTGTCAACTGAGAATGGGACGTTGCAATTCCCGGAAGACTTACCCAGCATCAAAGCCTGGGAGCAGGCGCTTATAGACGAAGCGTTGCGGCGTACCAGCAACAATCAGCGGCAGGCGGCGGAACTTTTAGGCATTTCCCGGCGAGCGCTGAATAACCGACTTAGCCGCGGAAAGCAAAACAATTAAATTTTCACTCTAGTATTTCGGCAACTTCAGCATTTCGGCGACCTTCGCAAGTAAGACCTCCTTGTTCACGCTCTTGTCGAGAAACATACATTTGCTGAGTCGATTCACCTCACGACGCGTTTGCGGGACATCATATTCAGAGATAACCAAAATCGGCATGTTATTTCCTTCTTCGCGAAGTGTTTTTGCAAGTTGCAAACCGGTAATATCCGGCATTCTGACATCTGTTATCAATAAATCGATATCGCGCTTTTTCTCTTCCGCTTCCCGAATTTTCTCCAATGCATCCCGGGCATGAGCCACCGTCGACACCTCATACTTGGCTGCCTCCAAAATAAAAGATAATGAGTAAGTCAAATCGACTTCATCATCTGCAATAAGGATATGCAATGACGGCTTCGCCAAAACTATTCCACCACTTTCATAAACTGAAACTCCTGATAACATAGATCTTCTCCTAATAAATATTGTGTGCGAACTCTCCAAAAACCCTTTTGCATCTCTGCCACACGAACGGGATCATAACCCCCTTTATCCCATGGAAGTCGAAACTCTATATCTGCCATCGCATCGGACGGACGAAAGAAATGTACCTGAAGCGCTCCGGGATTCTCAACTTCGGTACTAAATTTAAATTCGATTTGCTGCGTCTTCGGATCATACTGGAAGTTCAAGAGCTGCCCAGCCTGCCGAGCATGAACATCGCTCTCCAACTGCTTTTGAAAATTTATGGATTCCTGATAGTATTGTTCACTAACCAGGTTTACCGGCACCGTGCGCGAGAACACCAATGTGCCGATCATGCAGGTCATAAATACCGCCATGAAAATGATGATGCCGACCGGCCAGGCCAGGTCTTTATTCAAAATTTGTCGAAGTAACATGTTTGCTCCGAAGTTATGAATGTTAACACACGTTTCTATTGACGATGGGTATCAGGCTGTCCCCCTCAATCTCCCCTGCGAGAGGTTGAGAGGGGCAGTGCCCGAGCACCCCGTTCTTTTACTGTCGTGGACCGGCAAAATTGGTCTTTACCAGCTCCAAAGGCTCACCATCAGATAACACTTCTATTTCCAGCGGTGTTGAAATCCCGTTGATGTGTTTGTCTTCGAGCGTTACCCACAAGGCGCTTTCTACCAATCCATCTGCAGGTAAGTCCAACGATTCACCGGAAACCAATTTGATCTCGCCATCCGGCGACTTTAGTCGCACAGCAATCTCGCGTGCATCAAACGACTTATTGATTACCTGAATGTTGTAGAGATTGGCAATGTGATTCGCATTGACTTGCCGATACATCACGCCAGGCGTTCTCAGAATAGTCGCCTCGATCGGCACTCGCGTACTCATCATGAATACCAATACGCTCAAGAGTGCCGCCAATACCACGATATAGCCTTTAACGCGATTTGTGAATATCCCTTTCACCTTATTGACGATGTTATTGTAGGATGCGTAGCGGATAAGCCCACGGGGGCGATCTATTTTATCCATAACTGCATCGCAGGCATCCATGCAGGCAGTACAATTCACACATTCCAACTGGGTACCATTGCGAATGTCAATCCCTGTCGGGCAAACCTGAACACAAAGATGGCAGTCCACACAATCACCGAAGCTACTCTCGGTAACACCACGCTTTTTCTTCCCACGCGGTTCGCCACGCTCAAAATCGTAAGACACAACAACTGAATTCTGATCGAGCAATACCCCCTGCAAACGGCCATAAGGGCAAACAATGATGCAAGCCTGCTCGCGAAACCAGGCAAAGACAAAAAAGAAAACCGTCGAGAATATGATCATAGCCGTTAAACCGGCAATATGTTCAGAAGGCGGATCAGTGATGATCTCCCACAGCTGTTCACTGCCAATGATGTAAGCCAGAAAAGTATTACCAATCAGAAAAGCGAGGGCATAAAAGACAATCCATTTGCTGCCTTTTTTTAAAATCTTGTCCTTCGTCCAAGGCGCTGCATTGAGCTTGCGCTGCTGATTGGCATCACCTTCAATGAAGTATTCTATCTTCCGGAACACCATTTCCAGGAAAACGGTTTGTGGACAAGCCCAGCCGCAAAACACCCGGCCAAAGACAACAGTAAAGAGAATGATAAAGACAATAAAGGTCAGTGCCGCCAGGGCAAACAGGTGGAAATCCTGTGGCCAGAATGCCAGGCCAAAGAGGATAAACTTTCTTTCCACCACATTCAGCAAAATCAAAGGCTGCCCATTTAGCCGCAAGAAAGGACCGGCAAACAGCAGCGCCAGCAGGACCCAGCTAAAGACCGTTCGGGCGTTATAGTATCGCCCGGCCGGCTTCTTGGGATAAATCCAGATCCGCTTTCCGCTGGCATCGACAGTACCGATAGTGTCACGGAATTTTTCCGTATCTTTAATTGGCCCATTAGACTGCTGCATTACCTAGCCTCCGACCTTTTCGCCTTCGGGCGCTTTGCCATTGGGTGGATTGGTGCCCTGCAGACTGAGAATAAAGCTTGCTACTTCCGTTATCTCGTCAGGCTTCAGGACCGGCCGCCATGAGATCATACCTTTTGCAGGCACGCCGTTCAGAATGGTATTTACGACGTCCGTCATGGTTCCGCCGTGGATCCAGTATTCATCGGTCATATTTGGCCCAACACCGCCTTCGCCATATGCACCGTGACAAGCAAGGCAATGGGTGGTATAGACTACTTTACCACGAGCAAGGCTCTCGTCGTCCGTTAATTGAGTCGTGAGGGCCGCTGCGGCACCCTGGCGAGCCTGCTCTGCTAACAGCTCCTTCTTCATCACTTCAGCAGCCTTCATTTCTGCCAGGTACTCAGCTTCCTGTAAATCACCGCCAAGCACGTGGAAGTAGATCAAATACGCAACCGACCAGGCTATTGTGAAATAGAACAGGTATAGCCACCATGGCGGTAAATCATTGTCGAGTTCCTGAATACCATCATAATCATGGTCGAGGAGTTCGTCCTTTACGCGTTTTGCAGACATATATATTTTCTCCTGATTATATTCATCATTGGTTTTTGTCAGGCAACCACACGATACACGCGTGCCTATTTTTTGATATTACCGTGATTATCTTCCAACGGCAGATAGGACAATTCTTCAACGGAAGACGACTTCATACGAAAAGCCTTATAGCTGATCAGCACAAACACGATCATAAAAATCACGAATGACATCACGGGGTAAATTTCAATACCTTGAATGCTTTCCAGGATTTGTCTATACATGATGTGCTCCTTTAAAGAGAGTTAAATTTAAAAGTTGTCATGTCCCCCTCTATCTCCCCCTGGGGGGAGATAGAGGGGGGACTTATCACCCACTGTAGATCAATATCCGCGTCGCACATAGGGCTTCGGCTTATATTGCTTATTGTCCGATACGCGCTGCGCTTTTAGATCAGTGCCCAGACGCTGCAGATAAGCAATCAGGGCCACAATTTCACGATCCGATTCCACATTAATACCGCTGGCTGCAAGCCCTTCACTTATTTCCCTGGCCTGTGCCATCGTGTTATCCGCCGCGCTGCTCACCTCTTCATCTGAATAGGGCACGCCCAGCGTTTTCATGACTGACAGTTTTTTGCCAATTATTGACAGGTCAATGCTTTGATCGGCCAGCCAGGGATAAGGCGGCATTAGAGATCCCGGGGACATCGACCGTGGATCGATCATATGGTTATAATGCCATGCGTCGGGATATTTATCACCGATGCGAGCAAGGTCCGGCCCGATTCGTTTCGATCCCCATAAGAAGGGATGATCATAGACAAATTCACCTGGCTTGGAATATTCACCATAGCGTTCTGTTTCACTGCGGAACGGGCGAACCTGCTGGGAATGGCAGGTATTACATCCTTCACGAATGTAGATATCCCGTCCGCTGAGCTCCAGTGCCGTGTACGGTTGCACCGACTCTATTGTTGGCACATTTGATTTAATCAGAAAGGCCGGGACAAATTCGATCACCCCACCGATTGTTACCGCGATCAACGTTGCTACCAGGAACTGCACCGGGCGACTTTCGATCCAGCGGTGACCATAGACATTCTTGGCGGTATCCGGCTCGGTATCGGCTACCAATGCCGGCGCTGAAGCTTGCTCTTCAGCCAGCAAGGTTCCTTGACGGGCAGTGAGTACGAGGTTGTATACACCAACTATCGCCCCAATCAGATAAATACCGCCGCCGATGGCGCGGAACATATACATCGGTACAATTTGCAAAACAGTTTCCAGGAAGATCGGATACTGCAAGAAACCTTCATCCGTGAACTGCTTCCACATCAATCCCTGGGTCAATCCGGCCCAATACATCGGAATGGCATAGCCGAGAATACCAAGAGTGCCAATCCAGAAATGCGCGTTCGCCAGTTTGACGGAGTAGAGTTGCGTTTGATAAATACGAGGGATGAGCCAGTAAAGAATGCCAAAAGTGAGGAAGCCATTCCAGCCGAGCCCGCCAACATGCACGTGGGCAATTGTCCAATCTGTAAAATGCGTGAGAGCATTAATGCTTTTTACGGATAGCAACGGTCCTTCAAATGTAGCCATACCATAGGCAGTTACCGCAACCACCATGAACTTCAGGATTGGATCCTGACGAACACGGTCCCAGGCGCCACGCAAGGTCAAAAGACCATTGAGCATCCCACCCCAGGAAGGCGCAATCAACATGATTGAGAATACCGTTCCCAACGACTGAGCCCAATCCGGTAAGGCATTGTAAAGCAGGTGATGCGGACCAGCCCAGATGTAAATGAAAATCAGGGCCCAGAAGTGAATAATTGACAGGCGATATGAGAACACCGGCCGATTCGCGGCCTTCGGCAAGAAATAATACATCAATCCGAGATATGGGGTGGTCAGAAAGAAGGCGACTGCATTGTGGCCGTACCACCATTGCACCAGGGCATCCTGCACACCGGCAAATACCGAATAGCTTTTGAAGAGCGATACCGGCAGTCCCAGGGAATTCACCACGTGGAGCATCGCCACGGTCAGGAATGTGGCAAGATAAAACCAGATAGCCACATACATATGTTTTTCCCGGCGCTTCATGATTGTGCCAATCATGTTGATACCAAAGATGACCCAGACAACTGTGATCAGGATGTCGATAGGCCATTCCAGTTCGGCATATTCTTTACTGGTTGTTAAGCCGAGCGGCAGGGTAACAACTGCTGAAACGATAATCAGCTGCCAGCCCCAGAAATGCAGTTTGCTAAGCACGTCCGAAAACATGCGTGCCTTACAAAGCCGTTGCAGACTATAGTATACGCCCATAAAAATACCGTTACCGACAAACGCAAAAATGACTGCGTTCGTATGCAAGGGGCGAATTCGTCCAAAAGTGGTATACTGCGAGCCCAGGTTGGCTGCCGGTTCAAAAATCTGCAGGGCCACCAGCAATCCAACGGCCATTCCAACTACGCCGTAAATGGCGGTCGCAAAAGCGAAATTCCGCACGATTTTGTTGTCGTAACTAAATGTCTCCATTGCCATTCGCGTCTCCTCTACGCTTGGTTTGTTGATCAAATAATATTCTGACAGAAGGGGTATATTGATCTGAATATTGACCGTTGCGCACTGCCCAGATAAAGGCGGCAAGGAATCCAGTCGCAAAAATCAAACTCAGAATAATTAGCACAAACATGACACTCATTTAACCTCCAAGTGCTTCAGTCATGGGTCTTTCTTCAAATTGCTCCGTCAGCTTAGAATGACGGATGCCCTTTGCCGCAGGTGTTTCCTGCAGGTTGAGTTCCGGTAGAGAGCGCTCCAGGAAGTGCACCATACCAGTCGAAAAAAGGATCACGGAAATCGAACTCACCGGCATCAGGATTGCACAGATGAGGGGAGAAAGATTTCCCTGCACCGCAAATGCCAACCCAATGATATTGTAAAAAAGGGAAATTGCTAGGTTCGCTCGCACGATCATCATCGCCTGCCGCGTAAAACGAAAGAAATCAGCAAGATGGATCACCCGCCCACCTTCAACAATCGCATCGCAAGCGGGATAGAAAAGAGAAGTGGATTCGGTAACAGCAATCCCAACATCAGCCTGTTTCAAAGCGCCGGCATCGTTGAGACCATCACCGACCATCGCAACAACCAATTCATGATCCTGAAGGCGTTGAATATGATCGAGTTTTTCCTGCGGTGTCGCGCCGAAATGAAAGTGCGCATCACTGCCCGCCATTTGCGACAGCTGCGCTCGTTCGCGATCATTGTCACCGGATAGAATTGTCAGGGAAAACATGCCGCTGAGCCGCTTCAGAAGCCCGTCAATTCCCTGCCGGTATGAAGCACGCAGCACCATTGCGCCCCGCAAACGGCCATCTATCGATACATGTGCAGAAGCCTGCTGATCGCCGTGAGCATTCCCACCAGCAAATGCGATCGACCCGATTTTGATTGAATGCCCATCAACGATACCGGAAATTCCCTTACCAACGCTTTCGTTAAAGTCTTGCACCGGCGCGTTCAATGCGCTGCTAAACAATTGACTGAGGGCACGACTGGCAGGATGTAGGGATTGCCGGGCCAGGGAATAGACCCAGGATTTTTCTTGTTCTGTGAGAGGCGGCCGGCCATTTGTGCTTTCAAAACGGGCAACGCTATTGCCTGAATGTGTCAGCGTCCCGGTCTTATCCAGAACGATGTCGCTGAGTGCGGCGAGCTTTTCAACGATGTTAACGTGGCGAATGAAGAAGCCCTTACGGGATAGCACGCGCAAGACGCTTCCAAATGTGAAGGGGGCTGATAGCGCCAGCGCGCAGGGGCAGGCGATAATCAATACGGCGGTAAAGGCATTGAGCGCCAAGGCCGGATCCACCGATTGCCAGTAGAGGAAGGTGGAGCATGCCACCAGGATAATGCCGGCCGTAAAGTAGCGGCTCACCCAATTTGTGAATGATACCAGGTCGGCTTCTTCATCTTTGACGAAGGTATCGTTTTGCCAAAGTTCAGTCAGATTGCTTTCCGAAACGCTGCCTAGTGCTTCCAGTTGCAGCAAGCCACCTGTTTGCCGTCCACCGGCAAAGGCTTTTTCATATTTTGCTACAGCAACCGGCTCCGATTCCCCGGTAATAAAGCTGTAATCCAGCAAGGCTTCGCCGTCCACGATTCGGGCATCCAGGGGAATCACTTCACCATGGCGAATCAAGAGGTTATCGCCGGCCTTCAATTGATTCAGTGAAACCTGGGTTTCCTGGCCATCTTGCACAACAGTTGCTGATACCGGCAGAAAGGACCGATAGTCGCGATCAAAACGAAGTGCATCAAAGGTTTTGTCCTGAAAGAGACGGCCAATTAAAAGCAGAAAAACCAGCCCTGCAAAAGAATCGAGATAGCCGGCGCCACTGCCGCTGAGGATTTCATAAAGACTGCGTCCAAAAAGCGCCAACATGCCGATCACAAGCGGTACATCGATATTCAAAGTTTTTTGCCGGAGGGCGATCCAGGCTGATTTAAAGAAGCTGCGGGCACTGTAGAATAAGACCGGCATCGAAAGCAGCAGGTTGATATAGGCAAAAAAGTGCCGGAATTCAGCCGCCAATTCATTAATTGACAGATACTCCGGGAAACTGAGCAACATCATATTGCCAAAACAGAATCCGGCAACGCCAATCTGCAGGTAGCCACGATCGGCTTTCACCGCCGTGTCTTTCTTTAAGTCTTCCAACGATAGCTGCGGGGCATACCCCAAGGAGGCCAATAACTCAACCACTTCCCGCAGGCTAATATTTTCGAGCTGAAAACGAATGCGCAGTTGCTTTTTCAGAAAATCGAGACGTGCATCGAGGACGGCCGGCTCTATCTGCGGCAGTCGCTCCAATAGCCACAGGCAGGAACTACAGTGAATGTCGGGGATATGCAGGGTCACGTAGGCCAACTCACCGTTCTGAAAATCGAGTAAGGTATCGACAACTGCAGAATCGTCCAGGAATGCGTATTCCCGGCGATTTGCGATTTGGCCGGTCGGCACCTGCAAGCCGCTGTCAATATTGTAATAATCACAAAGGCCGCTTTCAGCAAGAATCTGCCAGGCAATGCGACAGCCACTGCAGCAAAAATGCTTGCCGTCGGCATCAACGCGATCTCCCCGGCAGGGTAGTCCGCAGTGATCACAACAGTCGTCGATTTCAGGCGTGTCGCCGCCGTCTTCCAAATAGTTGAGCTTATTCTTGCTCATCGGAATTCCCCCCAGACATCGCATGTTCTTGCGGCATATCGTGACATTCCATTTCCATTCCTGTAACAGCTTCTTGCGAATTGAGATTGGAAAACGCCATGACGCCTCGCCCGGCTGTTACAACGCCCAGGACGATGACCATTATTGCAGCGGTTTTAAAGAATCGTTGTCGCCAAAGCACTGGAACGGTATTCACACCCGCGCCGAGAGCAATTAAGGCCGGGGCAGTACCAAGGCCAAAAGCCAGCATAGTGAAACCAGCGACGACCGGATCACCGCTGGAGGCAGCACCGGCCAGAATTGCATATAGAAATCCGCAAGGAATGAAACCGAGAACAAAGCCAAGACCGAAGTAGTGTCTCCACTTTTTTCCCAGCATAAAAGGTTTCAGGAAACGCCAGAGCAGGGTGTGTTTGCCGGCAGCGGCGCGAAAGCGAGGCCACCAGCCGGCTGCATTCAAAGCCACTTGAATCATAATCAAACCGGCAACGATCAATAAGGTTGCCTGGAAATAGCGGAATCCCCCAAGCTGCTGCAAGCTACCGGCCGCCAAAGCTGCTACAGCACCCAACGCGATGTAGGTGGTGAGTCGGCCGCTGTTGTACAACAAGTGGGGGACAGCTGTTGCCAACAACGCGCCGGGACCACCGACCTTATCTGGAAGGGTTTTCAAGCTGTATGCAGCGACAAAGCCGCCGCACATACCTACGCAATGACCAAGACTTCCCATCAGACCAACAAGAAAAACTGCTGCAAATTCCATTCAGGATTCCGATGTATACCAGTTAGATATTCAAATGTGTATTATTGAAAGTGCGAATCAATTCGCCGCTTTCATTATCAAAGACCAAAATTCTCATTCCCTTCAACAAATCGTAGTCGCATATTTTGCGCATTCCGGAAACGTAGCTACTACCGCTGGCACTGATATATCCACGATCCTCCTCTACGAGTGTAAATTTTGTGGCAACTGTGCCTTTGTAAAACACCATCAGGTTAATCGCTTCGTAGCTTTCCGAATCCGTCCACTCGAACTCAACAATGACATCTACCGATTCGTAAACAATAGTTGTATCGCCAAGCGCCTCGTTGGATAAGGAATCCTGTGCTGTGCCGGCATAGGCTAAACTTGCCCAGGCCAGGACAATAACGATGGCCAGCATGGAGATAAATCTGAATTTGTTGTTCATGATCTCACCTCCTGTTTAGGATTTTCCGATCCATGCGTAGCACGGATCTTTGATTGTATCACGTTGATGCATGTGTTTGTCTTCAATCGTCCGTTTTAGCGGCGCAAGGTCGCGCACCCGCCGCTGCCCCTGACCGCGATAATTGGGATCTTTGGTAGCAGCTTTGCCGTATTCGCGAATGGCCAATTCAAAAACCAGCTTGTCGTCGTAGCTGTAACCTTCTGTGTCGCGACTGCGATTACAGCGCGTGACAGCATTTTCGTAGATCTCGCCCATAACCATATGCGGTAAACCAGCCGTGGGATCCGCCTTTATGGCCTTATTGATCAAAAGGCGTGCGCGTGCGAACTGCCCCTGGCGCCCATGGACAGATGCGAGGGCACAGAGCGAATTAATGCTGTTCGGCTTAAGCGCGAGGATATCGCGATACAGCGATGCCGCCATCTTCAACTGATCCAAACCTTCATAAGAGCGCGCCAGGTAGCTGCGAGCCTCAATGTTTTCCGGTGATTGATCAATCACCTGTTGAAAAGCCGGCACGGCTTTTTGATACTCTCCCCGCTCATAAACGGCAACACCGTAGCGACGGGCGCTGCCCGGATCTTGCGGGTTGATGCGCCAGGCGGTTTCCAGCGCCTCAATAGCATCAAAGCCAAACTGCTCCATCAGCTGCGCCAATCGCGTCGCCTCTTGCGCATTTTGTGGATCGAGATTCACTATTTCCTGTTGGGCATCAACGCATCGCTCATCTTCCATTTGCAAATACAAGTTCACCAGGACTGCCCAATAACGCTTGCGCGTATCAGCATCCAGACCGGGCTGCTGAGCCAGGAACTGATAATGCGGCACGGCACATTCCGGCGTACTACTGGCTTTCCATAATTGCCCGGCCATATAGTGCAGTGTAGCCGATTGCGAATGCTTCTTCAGGCCCAGCTGAACAACAACAAGCGCACTATCCGGTCTGCCTAATTTGCGATAGCTGTCTGTCAGTCTCGAATAGGACACCTTCAAGAGCCCGTCCTTGTCGTTCTGAATCACCTTCCAGTAGTATTTGATCGCATCCTGAAAGCGATGCGTCGCCTTGGTGTGATTGGCCGAGACATAAGCATCCCGCGCATAATCATACCAGATTTTTACCTGATCCATACTACCGCTTTCCTGATAGGGCAACTCAAATGTATCCATGAGCTCAGTGTGACAGCTATCCTGCGCATAGTTGGGTAAGATCCCAACTAACAGCACAGCTGCAATCCATAGACGCCATTTGCTTTTCATGTTCTTCATCCTCTTTGCGCTACACCCGGCGCAGATTTGCCTGGATCGTTAAAGTGACGTAGTTAGAAATTCTGAAGGCGCCGGCTTCAATTAGCTGACTCCAGCCAAGTCCAAAATCATGACGATTAATCACTGTTGTTGCGACCAGCGAGAGGTATTCCTCACCAAGGGCGTTTTCGGTGCGAGCATTGAGGACCAGTTCAAATACCACTTGACGAGTGACATCTTTGATGGTCAATTCGCCGCGCATTTCGTATTTGTTTCCTTCCATCTTGCGCACTGTGCTACTTACGAAACTGGCTTTAGGAAAATTGTCCACATGGAAGAAGTCAGCTGATCGTAAGTGATGGTCACGGACCATATTTTCTGTAGTCATGCTGCCCATATCAATCAGGGCCTCGACCTTGCTGTTCTCCAATTCGTTGCCGGACTGTCTAAAGGTGATGTCGAAATCACCGAAACGACCTTCGGTTTTCCCAACATTGTAGAAATCTGCTTCTGCATCAGCAGCTTCTTTTACCAGCACGATGTGTTCGGCGGCAAAAACCACTGAAGAGTGATGCTCATCCAGTTCCCACTTACTTTGCCCGCTTGCGAGAGAAATCATTATCAGCGAGACGCTGAAGATGGCAATCAAGTTTTTCATTTTTCAGGCCTCCTTTTTGATTCAGGTTCTTGTTTCCTACTTCATATTAAGGCCAGAACTGTACCGGAAGTGGAAACACACCTGAAGCTCATTCAGAACAATTACTTACAGGAGCTAGCAATAAACCATAAAATGTGCCACAAAACGTCACAAATGGCCGTTTTCGGTGCGAAATACTTAGCTGTGGTAAAAATGTGGCAGGAAAAGAGGAGGGGAAAAAAGACATCCCCCGGCAGCCCTTTGAAAGGGTGATACAGGGGGATGTATCAGGTGGAAGAAAAGTTAGATGCGAGGTCTCTATAACCCCAAATCGTCAGCAACGCTCTGCATTGCCTCAATCACAACCTGGATGTGTTCGTCGAGCTCGACACCAAGGTCTTCAGCGCCATTGCGAATATCATCGCGGCTGACAGCTGCCGCAAAGGCCTTGTCTTTCATCTTCTTTTTGACGGATTTGACCTTTACATCAGCAACTTTGCGGCTTGGGCGAACATAAGCAACAGCAGTTACCAATCCACACAGCTCATCTACAGCAAACAGCGCTTTGGCCATCGGGGTATCGCGTTCGACACCGGTATGATGCGCATGCCCGAGAATCGCCTTAATCCAGTGCCGGGGATACCCGCGCTCTTCCAAAATTTCTGCCCCGCGCATGGGATGATCATCCAGCGTTGGATATTTTTCGTAATCAAAATCGTGGAGTAAACCAACGTTTCCCCACTCCGCTTCATCACCACCAAGACGGCGGGCATAGGCTTTCATCGCTGCTTCCACAGACAGGGCGTGCTTGATCAGCGACTCTTTTTTGGTGTATTCGCTTAATAATTCATAACACTCTTCACGCGACTTCATGAATACAGTTCTCCATCATACTAAGTGATCAGCACTTAGTATAAGCAGCGATCAGGGTGGATGATAGTTAAATTTTCACGGCTCGGTGCTTGAGGCGGGATTTTTTGAAGCGACGGATATTCCTGCTGAAATGAGCGGAGTGCAGCGGTAGCGTTGCCGCCAAATGCTGATCAGCACATTTCCAGGTATGGGCAGCATCATCCGCTAAAATCAGGCTTTCCGCCTTATTTTCGATGCCATGCTGCTGCAGAATGGTCATCAGGTGAATGCCGCGATCACGATTGCCCTGGAAACCATCGTTCGCCGCTGTCGTCACGTAGAAGCAATTGCGAGAAAGGCGTCGTTTGTCCTTTTTGCTGTAATCTTCCAGTATATTCAGGGGATTGTAAGCACGGAGATGTTCAGCACTATAAGCGCGCTTGCCGGGCTTACGGAATACCGCCGCAAACATGCTGTCGCGCCGGCACCAGAGGTCGTCATTATTCTCACCACGCGGCTTACGCGGATCTTTCATGTCATAAAACATGTGGCTGCCATCATAGCTGCCGGTGGATGAAAAAAGACGTGGATGTTTGACTCCCAGCATGACGGAGGTATACCCACCGAGGGAAAAGCCATCGCTGCCGCGAAAACGATAATCCGGTATCGTTCGCCAGTTCGAATCAATATGGCGAATGAGGTCTTTCGTGATGAAATCCTCAAATCGGCCGCTGCCAACGCCTTCATGCTTTGCAGCATGATCCGGGTTTAGGAAGTTGACGCCAAGGCCATAAATCTGACCATCATCAGAAGTCAGGCCGGCACCAACAACGATTAAGGGATCAATTTCTCCATCGTTAATCATTCGATCCAGTAAATGCTGAACTGCCTGTCCCTCACGGGTCGGGTCCTGCGCTGGATTAAACCACTCGTTTTCATGGCCGCGAAAGAGGTACAAAACCGGATAGCAATCGGAGGTTGCATCGTATCCGGGCGGTAGGTATAGAATAAATGATTTATCGACACCAAGAGATTTGCTGAAGAAGGTTTCGCGGGTTGCTGTTCCACTCAAGCCGGAAAAGGCCATTTTGTCATCCATCAACTATTATATTCAGATCACGTCATTTTTCCAAGTCTAATCAATGCCTGAAGCAGGAGGTTTGTCGCAGTTGGCAAATCTTTGAATCTGCAAATAAGCAAATAGGCAATTGGGCAAACGAGAGATTGGAAATTGGTGGCGGTGACAAATGACAAATGACGAATGACGAATGACGAATGACGAATGACGAATATTTTCTTTTCACCATAGAATATCGCGTAGCGATAAAGTGTCAATAGCCGGGGTTCGTTTTTTTACCGCGGGATGTCTATAAACGATACTATCAGAAATTCAGCTCAGCGCTGATGTTCAAGAAACGATTGGTAAATACCTGCGGGATTCGCACCGGGATTCGGGCCTGGGGGGAAATCTGAAACCAGTCGTATGATGCAGCATTGACGTTGTTAAAGATATTTAATACCTCAGCGGTTAAGAGAATGTGCCGCGAAGGATCGAGGCCAATCCGATAAGTCAAGCCCAGGTCTGCCCGGGCATATAAATTGAAACGTTCAGTACGCTCGAAATTCACCGCCAGCAACTGATTGCCGGTTGTAGGGTCAGCTACTATTTCACGGGGAAAGTAGCGGAAGCCACTACCAAAAAGCAAGCGTAGATGTCCCTGTAAGTTTGGTAACTGCACGGTTTGATCCTGCAGAAAAATTCGTAAAGTATGACTCTGATCGAGCAAGCGTCGCTTATAAGTGGTGCTTTCATCAGCCCGGCGCTCTTTGGTTGTCAGGTAACTGTAACTAACCCAGCTATTCACCCCTTTTACAAATTCTCCCTTTAGCAAAAAGTCTATTCCGTTCGCATACCCCTTGTGGCTGTTCTCGTCTTCATAATCAAGACGCAGCTCGTCGACGAAGTAGGGAATCAAACGATCGAGATTCTTATGAAAGACATCTATTTGCAGGGTATGTCCATTATTGTACTCGCGCTCCCAGCTAAATATGTAGTGCCGGGCACGCTGCGATTTTAACTGAGACGCAGCAGCAAAGTCCTTGTCGCGAAGTTCATAAATGAACGGAGGCTGATAATAGATCCCATAACTCAAACTCAGACGATTTTTATCATTTGGCCGCCAGGAAATCCGCGCACGCGGGCTCAGGAATGACTCATCGTTGAATTCATACCACGCTCCGCGCAGGCCGGCATTAAACGCCCAGTTTGAGGTATGCCAGCTATATTGCGCAAAGCCGCTCCAATACACGAACTCGGTGGATTGCGTTTGCTGAACCCGGATCGGTGTTTCAACTGAGCGCTGCTCCCCGACTTCGCTAATCGCCTCATCCAAACGGCTTTCTACATTTAACCGGCGCCCGACGAGACCCAGTTCAATTTCGTTGGTTTGCCCGCGTTCTCCGCTGACGCCAAGCTGCTGAATATAATGCAGTTGGATCTCATCCTGCTCCAATGCCAGGCGATTGTTGGCAAATTCTGTTCGTGATTTCAAGAAGACCCGTTCACCGGGCCGCTGAATGGGCTCCTCAACAAACCAAACATCGCCGGCCAGGTCGATGTTTTCATTTTCTTCTGTTCGCAAGCGGGCCAGCGACACCTCGAACTGTGCGGTAGGCGAAAAATGACGGCGGTAGCGCAGTCCGCTGAGTCCATTGCGGAAGCTGTATTCCTGCTGCCCTTCATAGTCAATTTCCACCTGCCGAACCACCAGGCGAGCAGATTGATAATTGCCCTGCCAACGATCCGGTGTCAGGTCAAAGCGGTTGGTCGCTTCCAGCAAAAATAGCTCGACATCATTCTTGTCGTTGGAATACCCAAGCAGCATCTGCGCATCGGCGAAGCGCGGCTGATAATCGCCGCCGGTTTGCAGCTGGTTCACAAACAAAGCTGGATTGGCATAGCGGGCACCCATCGCCCACTGCCAGTCGCCGAAATTTTTACGCCAGGCAATACCGGTATTCATCAAACCGGCACGTAAGATACCCTCACTACCGGACTCATCCGAACCTGAGTAATTGACATCAAGTGCCGACGCCAGCTTATCGCCCTTATTGGCCGGAAAGGCACCGCCGTCAAACACGATGTCCGTTACCAAATCGGGATTAACCACAGACTGATTCTCTTCTACTCCCTGGCGGAGGAGAAAGGGGCGATAAATCTCATAGCCGTTTAAATAGATCAAATTTTCGTGAAGATTACCGCCACGAACATTATAGGAGCTGCTTAATTCATTGTTGGAAGTGACTCCGGGCAGAATTTTGATACTGCGAAGAACATCGTTGTATACCGTCGGCATTCGCTTGATGTCAACCTGCTCGAGGGTTTGAATGGTGGGGCGAAATTCACGTTCATCGATGACCAGGTTTGTTTCGGACATGATGAGCGTATCTTCCAGAACTACGGTCATGCGGATGTTTTTTCCCGGCACCACCGTGACATCTTCCCGGCGCTCGCTATAGCCAAGATAGTTAAATATCAGCGTGTATTGACCGGGCCGAAGGTCCATTTCAAAGAAGCCCGAATCGTTCGTTGTGGCCCACCACTGCTGACCAACAATCTCGACATTGCAACCGCGCAAGGGGAGCTGACCATCTTCAGCCAGTACGTAACCACTAACAACAACCGTACTTTGCTGCACCATTGCGGTAACAGGGCACAGGCAAAGACAAAGATAAATTATGAGTTTACTTCCAGCGTTCACCAAAGCAGATCCCTGTTAGCAGTTCCAATCTAATCACCTCTAAAATAGTAGGAATGCCAGCCAGTTCAAAATGTTCCGTGGTGGGAAATCCGGTAGTAGTTTTATTCGCTGCGCAAAGCCTCTACCGGATTAATGGACGCGCTCTGCAAAGTCTGGATAAGGGTAGTCGCCAGTGCAATTACCAATACCACCACACATGCTGATAATGGCGTAAACCAGGAAATCTCGATGCGATAGGCAAAGCTTTGCAGCCAGTGATTCATCAGGAAATAAGATAGAGGGCCTGCCAATACACCAGCAATTGTTATCAAGAGCAGGAAATCCTTCGACATTAAGGCAAGAATGTTGGTCACGGTAGCCCCCAGCACTTTGCGAATGCCGATTTCGCGGGTTCGTTGTTCCGCAGCATAGGCGGTTAAACCGAGTAACCCCAGTGAAGCAATCAGAATAGCCAATACGGAAAAGACGCTCAAGGTGGTACGAACTTGTTCGTCAGCTGAATACAGGTGAGCGATGAATTCGTCCAAAAATGTGTAGCGGAAAGGATACTGTGGATAGTATTTTGACCAAATGCCTTCAATACCGGTCATGGTTTCACGCAGGTTATTGGGTTCAACCTGAACGGCAATTTGCCAATAATAGTTTGACCAGTGCATCATCCCAAGCGGCTTAATCGGGCCGTGCAGCGATCCGGTATGATAGTCCTTCACTACGCCAACAATTTCGAGATCCAGGCTGCGAAAGCCGGTCGGCAAGACATGCCCAACGGCGTCAGCGGGATTAGAAATTCCCAGTTCCTTTAAAGCCGCTTCATTAACAATGATATGGCGATTGGTATCTGCCGGACTTGCGTTGGCAAAATCGCGACCGGCGAGCAACTGCAAGTCGAACTGTTCCATAAAATGACCATCGATGAAATTCAGATCGATATAAAATCGATCTCCTTCTTCGCGATGTCCCCGGAATGCGCTCACACTAATACCGCTACTGCCAATTGGCGCCTTCATGGAAGCGGTGGCTGAGCGAACACCGCGGTGCGCCAGCAACTCCGCCCGCAGCGGTTCATGGTCATCCGTATCGTAAATCGGTATATTCACGATCAACTCCTGGGTAAAGCCCAGGCCGGCATTTTGCATATAGCTCAGTTGCTGCACAACCACAAAAGTGCCGATGATCAGCATGATGGACAAACTAAACTGTATCGTCACCAGCACTTTACGAATTTGCAAGGCTTTATCATGGGCGGGTGAATTGCGATTCCCGCCTTTTAACACCGCTATCGGGCGATAAGCCGATAAATACAGCGCAGGATAACTACCAGCCAATACACCGACAGCAATGGTTATTGCCGCAAATATGATTAGCAGCGATATATTTTCCGGCACAAAAAGCGCCATTTCAACACCGAGCAAGGCGGAGAAATACGGCAATGCAAATTCGGCAAATATCAATGCCAGCGCCCAGGCAACAGCTACCATGAAAAACGATTCACCAAGGAACTGAAAAATCAATTGGTTGCGACCGGCACCAACCACTTTTCGCACGCCGACTTCACGCGCTCGTTTCATTGATCGGGCAGTGGCCAGATTCATAAAATTAAAACAGGCGATCAGTAAAATGAACAGGCCAATCGTGGCAATTACCCACAGATTTGCCTCTGTATTTCCAGCCTCAATCTCATTGATGGCCGGAGAATCGAAATGAATTTTCAGCAGCGGTGTCAATAAGAGAGTGCGCTTAAATCCGGCGAGATCAGTGCTATGTTCTTCAAAAATGTGTTCGGATTTTTTCTGCAGGTCCTCAATTTTTGCGCCTTCGGCAAGCCGCATATAGGAATATGAAGTTGTAAAGGAGCCCCAACGTTCGAGAGATAAACCAATGTCTTCGTGATAGAGTGTCTCAAAAGAAGCCAAGACGTTAAACTTCATGTGCGAATTTGCCGGCACGTCCGCCATAATTCCGTTTACGACCAGGTCGTATTGATTGTCAATTCTCAAAACTTTTCCAATTGGGTCTTCCGTCCCAAAATATTTACGGGCGAAACTCTCCGTCAGCAGAATGGTACGCGGGCTGGTGAGCGCCGTTTCCTTTTCACCGGATATGATCGGAAAGGTAAAAATCTTAAGGAAATCAGCATCAGCAAACGCAAATCCCTCTTCATAAAATTGCCTGTCGTCCACTTCAATCAGGCGCTCGCCGGCAAAGAACACTCTCGCTACAGCCTCTGCCTCAGGATAGTCTGCCTTAAATTGCGGGGCTAGCGGAAAAGGCGTGTTTGCATAGTAGGTGGTCCGATCCGGAAATTCATTTTTGGTGGTCATGCGATAAATATTTTCGGCATTCTCGTGAAAGGTATCGAAGCTGCGCTCCGTCTGGATATATAGCAAAATAAGCAGGCAGCAGGTCAAACCGGTTGCCAGACCAAAGATATTGATGAGAGTGTATAGGCGAGATTTACGAAAATTTCGAAGCGTCACTTTCAGGTAATTGCTAAACACGAGATCTCCCTTGTCAATATATGTTATTGAAAGGAAAGACAAAGACCATACCAGAATTGCAAAACACCATCTGTTGCCCTTTTAACGCAGATCGGAGAGAAAATACTGTTCGATGATGATCAAGGATGTTCGAAAGTGAACAATGTGAAGGGACTTTTCTTTAGACAGGATTGACAGGATTGACAGGATCTACAAGATAAGACCAAAACCTTTTGACACGGATCTTACGGATGAACACAGATCCACACAGATGAATAATGAAGAAAAAAGATCAAGAATAGAGATCTTCCTTTCGAGTCTTTTATCTCTTACACTTTTTTCATCTGTGTTAATCTGTGTAAATCTGTGTGCATCGGTGTCAAAAGGTTTTGGTTTTTATCTTGTCAATCCTGTCAATTCTGCCTAAAAGAGCGAAAGGTTCACGTATCTGTTCGGATTCTTTTGCATGTCGGTGCTTAATGAGTCCAGGGAACCACTCAAACTGACCAGGTTATTATAGAATTTGGCGTCTTTCAAAAGCTTACCGGTGGTCCCGCCATTCTGCATATTGTAAAGCAGAGAATCTGTTTTTACAGAGATATTTCGCAGACGAGTATAGAAATTCTTGTCCTTGATTAGCTGGGCAAAAGTGCCATTACCGGTGTGTAAACTATCCATTACAGCCTGCATCTTATCCGAGCTTTTTTTGATGTTGGCATAAATTGCTTCGTCGTTGATCAGTTGGCTGAGCGTGCCCTTGCCGCTGATCGCTTTCTGGCTTGCATCACGGAGGTTGTTCACAAGCGCTGTAAAATTTTTCGCGGCAACGTCATCAATCATCAATTTCCCAATAATACCATTGCCTTTCTGAGCGGAGGCAGTTAAAACGCGGGTATTGGCGAGCACGCCTTTTAATTCAGTGACCGTCGCCTTGGCGTCCGCCAGCATACCCTCCATATCCGGCCCGGATCGTGAATCAATGTAGGTTTCTGCCAAAAGCGGGGCTTCTGTCAATTCGCCGAGTGTAATTTCCACAAACTTGTCGCCCAACATGCCCATGGTTTGGACCTTGGCGCTGGATGATCCGGTTATGCGATCAGCGTATTTTTCATCGATTTTTAGTTCAACGCGAATCCCCTGCACGCCATCTTTCTCGGTGAAATCCATATCACCGACAATCCCCACTTTTAAGCCGGAAAGCGTAACAAAGGCACCGGGAATCAGCCCCTGGGCATTTTCTTCAAACATGTAAAGGGAGTATTTACTCTCAAAAAACTTCTGGTTTGACGCGACCAGGTAAAAGATAAATCCGGCAAGCATCAACGACAAAGCCAACATCATATAGACACTCATCGAAACGTTTTTATCAGGTTTTGCAAAAGACATGATATCTTGGTCCTTTTCAGGGTTTGTTTTCTCTTAAACTGCTATTGGGATAAAAGATGGATTTTCGTACCAATCGTGAATATCTGCAACCGGTTGACCATCATAGGCAATATTCCCATCCCGCAACATAATCATTCGCGACATGCGCTCTACGAAGTAATGAATCTCGTGGGTCACCACCAACGAGGTCATATTGTAGGTTGACTGCAACCGGGAAATCAGCTCAACAACCCGGCGTGCGGAAGCGGGGTCTAATCCAGCAGACGGCTCGTCGTAGAGCATAACCTTCGGCTTGGCAACCACAGCTCGCGCCAATGCCACGCGCTTCTTCATACCGCCGCTTAATTGTGCCGGATAGTAGTGGGAAAATTTTTCCAGTCCTAGAAATTCCAATTGCTGCATGACACGATCGCGAATTTCCGCTTCCGTCAGCTTGAAATTCTCTTTCAGGAAGAATCCCACATTCTCGAAAACAGATAGAGAATCGAAGAGGGCGCCTTCCTGAAACAACATTCCAAAGTTTTGGCGAATCTTCAGCAATTCGTTCTCGCTTTTGGCGGTAATTTCTTCACCGAAGGCGAAGATGCGACCGCTGCTTGGACGAATCAGCCCCAACGCCAGCCGCAAAATGGTGCTCTTTCCGGCACCGCTATTGCCAACCAGCATCACTGAACTGCCTTCATCCACAGCAAACGACAGGCGGTCCAATATCAGCCGATTGTTCAGATATAGCGTTACGTCTTGAAATTCAATCATATTCGAGTCTCCATTTTTTGGGACGGCTTCGTCTATTTTTGTCCCTCGACTGCTTTGGTCATTGTCCCCCCTCTATCTCCCCCCAGGGGGAGATAGAGGGGGGACTGACACACCCTAAGCAATTTTACTGCTGTTACATCAATACATCATCAAAATGGTACGCGTCAAAATCAGATCGGTTATTAGCACGCCGAGTGAAGCGAGCATGACCGCTTTTGTGGCAGCCTTGCCTAATCCGACTGCGCCATTTTTCACGGTGTAGCCGTAGTAGGCCCCAATCAGACCTATGACCAATCCGTACACCGGCGGCTTCACCGCGCCAATAATTAGGTCTTTCATCAACAGCCCGGAATTCATTGATAGCCAAAAGAACTCCGGATCGATGCCTTGCCAGGTCACACTTGCCCACCATCCGGCAATAATGCCGGCGGCATCCGCGATAACCACTATTGGCAGCATCACCAAAATCGAAGCAAACACCCGCGGAACGATAAGCCGTTTCAGCGGATCGGTGCCGGCAGCGCGAAGCGCATCTATCTGTTCGGTCAGTACCATATTGCCGATCTCGGAAACCAGCTTCGCACTGGTGCGGCCGGCCAACATCAGGCCGGCGATGGTCGGGCCAATTTCACGTAGCACAGATACGCCGATCAGGCGTCCCAGCATAATTTTTGCGCCGAACAGCTCGAGCTTCTTCCCCCATTCCAGCGATAACACCATACTGATGCAGACCACCGCCAATAATACCAAAGGCAATGCCTGCACACCCATAATATGCATTTGATTGAGGGTATCGTGACGATGGCGAAGCGCATGTGGCGCGGCGGTAAGCGTTTTCCAGGTAAAAACAAGCGGTTGCTTGAGATTGTCTAATTTTTTGCCAATCTGCGCTGAAAATCCGTTCGCAGCGTATTCCATATTCATTTCCGATCAACATTCATTTTCATTGCTTGCTCAGTTTCAACGGCGACTGCCAATATCAGTTCCGCGCAAACTTTCTTTTTGAACGCTGTTCAAAGCGTTCGACTTATAACACTTCAAATGACATGCCAGTCCCCTAGCTGTGGAACAATCATACCACAAAGTGCTATTTTACAATACTTTAGGAAGGAGAGTTCAGAGTGAAGAAAGCTGCACGGTCGGTGGTTTTGTCGAATTTACCTCGACCGTACATGCCGGATGGGGAATATTGGGTACTAGTCGCGGGCAGGTAAGAGACATCCCCCTTTATCCCCCTTCGAAGGGAGACAAAGGGGGATGTCTATAAAGTTACGCCTCATTCAATCGCGCTTTAAAATCTTTCTCATACAAGAATGGCCCGAACGGAACGAAGGCCCCGATCAGACACTTTGCAGTGAGCTTATGTTCAAAAGACTGATCCCGGGCCACTTTAAACAGGTAAACAACGAAGAGCATGAACAAAATGCCGTGGATGAGGCCGACGATGCGGACGGCCATGGGCATATCCCAGATATATTTCAGCGGCATGGCTATGAACAACAATAGAATAAATGATACAGCCTCAATCCAGCCGATTGTTCTCAAATTGCGAATATCCTGCACGTCTGCTTCCTTATAATTGAATTCGAGTCTTCCATTCCTGATAGCTGATCAAGCAATCCGTTAATTCACTCCCAACAAAATCGTAGTCACTGTCGAGAAAATCCTCATGTCCGCGAAGCGGTCCGCCATTCACATCGGTCCGAAACATGAGCACATCATCCCGAATGCGATAGCGCATATTGGCAGCATGTCCCATCACATTGAACTCCAGCACTCCATTGGATTTTTCACGAAAGGGCATCGCCATATCATCTCCAATGAGCACCACCAGGCAGGCAACATCCTGATATTTGCGATACACATTGAGCTTCTGTGATTCATCAAAATGCAAATAAGTAATCTCATCAGCGGTTGACTTTTGCTGCCAAACGCCAATCAGCCTTTGCGGATCCTGCTTGGGTGCCGGGTCATCACAGGCAAAAAAGCATAACAAGGCTATGATCCAGATAGGAAATTTGTTTCCGCTTTGCAACCGAATTGTCCTTGATAAGTTAAACATAACAACGGTGAAAATAAGCCCCTGCACTTTTCAATGCAAATGAAAAGGACGGGTTTGTGACACCTATCGAAATTCTGATAACTAAACTATCTATTTTAGTTAGCTTAAACGCTTGCATCAGGCGGATGAATTGCTTTATTTGGATGAATCGACAGGAAGGACCTTGAACATCCGTCACGCCTTTCATCAGCAGTGACATCGTCTACCCTCTGTTGAATCATCTGCCCAACTTTTTGGTCAATCCGCTGAACTTTAGCTTATTCGAAGTGTGGGGTTAACATGCCTGCATGGCTGCAAAACGCTAATATCGACGAGATATTTAAATACGTCAGTATGGGAACGGCGCTGATTGCTTTTATGATCAGCCTCTATAATTGGTCTGTGCTGCGCTGGCGCACGCGGCGGGAAGAAATCCGTATGCGACTGGATCTCAGCATTCAGGAATATTTCAATGTCGACTCTCGCGATCAGGAGCTGTTAATTATCTTCATGACAATCACCGCACTTAACGAAAGCGTACTTCCCAATTCGGTGGTGCGCTTCAAGATGCACGCGATTGACCATTCCGGGAGTTCGATCTTTCCCAAAAGCATGTTTGAATGCGAACAGTTTGATGATTTGCTGCCGATAACCGGGCAGCAGGCCGCGTCTCTTTTGGATAAAAAGTCCAACTTTCTCCCCTTCTCTGTGAATGGATACGGGTTTGAAAAGATCAACCTTTGCGTCATCTTCCCAGCCTTCGACTACCTGGATGCGAACTTAAAGATCAGTTGGGAGAATATCCGTAACGGCATGCTCAAAGAGGAGAAACTGGAAATGGAAGGCGGCGGGGTATTTTAAGTATTTGGTGTGTGAACGAATTTGAAGTAGTAAGGACAAGAACATCATGGCAGCATCAGCAAGAGCATTTCGGTCTTTGGATGGCAAAGACCTCGACAAACTACGGGTAAAAAGCAATCGCCTCTGGTACGAACTTCACGGCCCCATCTTTGAATGCTTCGGGAAGCTCGGGACCCTCATATGGGGGGAATTACAGAACGATGCCTACCTCGAAGAATGTTATGTTAACGAATTTAATGTCGACCAGGATCGCGAACGCCTGGCCAACCATTTCCGCAACACCGGCATTCCTGTCCGGGACGAATCTTATATCAAGTTTTCTCTGAAGTATCATCATCAAAACCGCTTTGAGATTTTGAACAACTTCGACTTACCGGGCGTCAAGAAGATGATCCTGAAAGGCAAGGGAACAACCATCTTATTGCTCGGTGATCGCGGCTGCGGGAAATCTGAATTCATCAGCTTTCTTCTCAATCAGCTACGTCAGAAATCCAGCGATGTGGTGGTGTTTGCAGTCAACCTGGCGGACGCCACAGCACCGGACGAGCCGATCGTCAAAATTTATGAATCGCTTACAGTCCAGGTTCGTCAGGCGGTCTTCGCCCTTGGTCGCGAGAAGAAGCTAAATGATCGGGACCTGGTCAACCTGCGCTTTGCCCGTGAACTTCGGGAATACGATGCCCTGATCAAGGAAGATGACCCGGTGTATGTAAAGCAGGAGAAGGAAAAACGGCGCAGCGAAGTGATTCGCATGATGCTCAAGAAGGCTGAGCGACAAACCCGGGAACGTGTGGATTATCTTAAAACCGGTACCGATCTGCTAAAGCATTTCAAAAAGAAAGTATGCTTGATTTTCGATGACTGTGATCGCATTCAGCATATTGAAACAGCACAGCGAGTTCAACAGGAAGTCAGCATGTTGGCGGAAACCCTGGATGTGCCGGTAGTGGTCAGCCTCCGCGAGGTAACCGTCAAAAAGTCCGGCGACAGCTATGGCGACTTTCAGAAATATCACATTTTGCCGCCCAGCTTTGAAGACATCGTGGAAAAACGCTTCGCGGTATTTGAACGCAAACTACGCAAAAATCCGCCGCCGGCAATCAACGTCAGCGGCAAGCTCTACACGATTGACGATTACATCGATTTTGTAAAGACGATCATTGAAAGCATCACCACCAAGGAAGAGAACCTGTTCCTTTTCTACATGCTCAGCAATTCCAATATGGAACGAATGCTCGATTATCTCAAATGCTTGCTGGCCTCGCCGCATCTTGAAGCCACACAGTTGGCAAATATTACCACCGGCAACCGCCTGTCACAGCAAAAAATCATGGAAACCCTCTTGCTGTACGTTTATAAGGAGATAAATCGCGAGAATACCTTTCTGCTAAACATATTTGACAGCGGCTATAAGAACTTCGTCATGCGCGGTAACAATCTATTCAGAATTCGCGCCCTGCAAATACTTCGTCAGTTTGGCAGCACCAATGAGCGCAATCGCCAGTCACTCATCTACAGCGAGTTGAAGGACAAACTGGCACATATCGGCTATCACCGGCTGGTGGAAGAAGAATTGAATGCATTAATCAAGAAGTTTGTGGACTTTTCTATCGTCGAAACTTCGATTCCAGGTGAAGATTACGAAGACGAAAATGCTGAGATTATGCTGCTTGATCCGGCATATTATTATCTCGACTACATGATTTACACCTATCGCTACATGCAAACCATCTTGCCGGACACCTGGCTCGATTATCAGGTTGACGGATTTCTCAATGTCCGCCAGCCCAAGGAAATCGATGAGGAAATCAACAAATTCATTCTCTTTATCGAGCGGAGCGAATTGGCGGAAGAAAAATATGTGCAAGACCGCGACATCCTGCGGCAGCTGAATCATAATGGCAAGATCTCTTCGCGAATGTGGAAAGGATTTGAGGCAGACCGGCAGCAGCAAATTCGTCATCCGCGCCGGCGCGGGTCTCGCAGAAGAACGCGCGGAACGGAGTAAAAAACAACACCTTCGACACAGATGGACACAGATGGACACAGATAAAAAAAAGGACAGGATTTACATGATTAGCATGATGAAATTCTGATTGGAAGTTTTTATCCTGTCGATCCTGTTAATCGTGTCGAAAACCGTTCCCTTACCGTATCTATAACCAGCAATCCTTGTTTATCGGCTTCCAGCTCAGCAATCAATTCACCACGATAATTCCAGGCGGCGCTGCGCCCACCGCTGACGGCGCCGTCTTCATGTCCTATGCTGTTAACCATCAGCACCGGTACCTTGATCTCCCGGGCAATATTTGATAGGCGCTGATGCGCCTTTGCAATACCTTCAACCGATTTCACCACGCTGGCGATATAGATCTCCGCAGCACTCGACCGAACTTCTGTAAAATGCGCGTCCACAGAGATTTCGTAACAAATCCCCAGGGCTGTTGCTGGTTCTTCCCGTAACAAGCGAAATGGCTCTTTTCCACAAACAAAAAATGGCTCTTCGTCGACATGCAAATAGCGCTTTGGAAATACTTGCAGAGGCAGCTGCGGACGAAACCATAAGAGACAAATTCGGATGCCCTCTCCTCCTCGTATTGGCATCCCCACCCCGATCGATATGCCAGTAGTATTGCTAAGATTTTGTAGCAATTCGAATGGCTTGTTCTGAAGCTCAGTCGCGAGTTCAGCAGCCAATTCCGGGGCATATCCGGTCAGCGAAAGCTCGGGGAAAATAATCATATCAGGGGCGTAGACGCGTGCTTGCTCGATCAAACTGATATGATTTTCAATATTTCTCTGAACGTCCCCGATAATCGGATTTGTTTGTGCCAACGCAATTTTCATCTCCAACGAGATCCCTTCTTAGATATTGGGCTTATCTATTTTGAGTCTTTTAGCCTGTTTTCCATCTGAGTTTATCAGTGAATATCCGTGTGAATCTGTGTCGAGAGGTTCGGGCTACGTAGTCTCAAATTAAGCATGTAATTGACATTAGCAACTTACAATTATATGAAATTCTCCCCTGCCCCGGAATAAAATCGCCATACCACTGTCTAATCCACAGATGACTGTCGCCGATGATTCAGTCAGTTTTACACGCAGATTATTTTGAAAGGAAATTAATCATGAAGAAGAAAATCGGCTTTTTCATATTCACCGTGGCAATATTAACTCTTGTATTTTGTTCTGAGGATTCTACGGGTAGCAGCGATACCATAACAGAAGACGCCCCGGCGGTATTTGACCTTTTTAATGAAGATGTCAACGTATATGTTGAGGGTGATCAGGTGGTTTTGGAAACCACCAACATCCCCGATCACAGGAGCCCGTATTTTGGTACCGGCGATAGCAATTATGAAGCCTATAATGGTAGCAATCCCAATTTTCAACTCAATCCCAATCGCATCGAGGAACAGGATCTTGTCATTAGAATCCCATTAATCCCCTCCCCTGCTGCCAACAATCAGAATACGCAGCTTGGACCCATCGGTATTTCTGTCAATGGCATCGTCATATACAATCAATTTGCCGGGCCGAATCAACCGCTGACAAATGAAATTGACACCTTCGATCAGTATAACGGCCACCCGCAACAGTCCGGGCAATATCATTACCATATCGAACCGCTATGGCTAACTGCAAACAACGGACCTGAATCACTGATCGGCTTCTTGCTCGATGGTTATCCAGTGTATGGCCCGGAAGAAAATGGCCAATTGGTTGTCGGTAGCGATCTCGACGAATTTCATGGTCATTCGCATGCAACAGCGGAATATCCGAACGGGGTTTACCATTATCATATCACTAGTGACGATCCCTATATCAATGGCGGCCAGTATTATGGGACACCAGGCTCGGTATCCCAATAGGAAGAATTAGCATGAAATATTTTATCATATTGACACTGACACTCTGTGGAATATCGACAAGCAGCTTTTTCGATATTGACGAAGTCACCTCCCCCGCGATCAAATGGACACCTCCGGCAACGGAGGTTGTCCATGATGATCCTGCTTTGCAAAGAGACAAGGGCTTGCTTCTATACAACAAGGTCCCTTTTAGCGGTATCCTTAAGGAATATTTTATGGGCGGCCAGCAGAAATCAGCGACTGCCTATTTGAATGGCCGGCGGCACGGCAAAGCGCAGAAATGGTATGCTGACGGCACATCGCAGCACGAGCGCTTTTATACCAATGGTCGAAAAAGCGGTGTGCATCATGGCTGGTGGCCCAATGGTCAATTGCAGTACCGGTACGAATTTGAATCCGGACAACATCATGGCGCGCTGGAAGAGTGGTACCAAAATGGATCGCAATATAAGTCCTTTACTTATGTAGCCGGTAAGGAAAGCGGCCTTCAACGAGCCTGGCGGGAAAATGGCAAGCTCTTCGTCAACTATGTAGTCAAGAATGGCCGGCGCTATGGGATGGTTAAATCGAGATTATGCTTTAGTATCCAGGAGACGGAAGATGAATTTGTTGCAGCGTATTAATTGGATCATTTGGATAATGATTGTTATGGCATGGAGTGCCTGCCAACAAGGCCCAAGCAGTGAAGCACTGCCTTATTATGACTCTGCTGATTTTACGCCACATTGGATCGGCGCCAACACTGACACCTTAAGCAATTTCCATCAAATTGCCCCATTTTCATTTATTAATCAAAATGGTGAGGCTGTGGACGAGAATACCTTCTCCGGCAAAATCTATGTGGCTGATTTTATCTTCACCAGTTGTCCGGGTATATGCCCAAAAATGATGAAAAACATGGCGAAGCTGCAGCAAGCCTTTGAAAATGATGATGATGTGCTGTTGCTGTCACATAGCGTCACACCGGAAATAGATTCTGTGTCGGTCCTCAAGCGATACGCAGAGAAAAATGGGGTAGAGGAAAATAAGTGGCATTTGGTAACCGGAGAGAGATCTGAGATCTACAATATCGCCCGGCAATCGTATTTTGCTGATGAGGACCTTGGCATGCAGAAAAGTGTAAACGATTTTCTGCACACTGAAAATTTTCTACTAATCGATACAAATAGGCACATACGCGGTATCTACAACGGGGTGATGCCAACGGAAATCACTCGTCTGATTGAAGATATTCGTATTTTGAAAGCGGAAGGATAGAGACATCTCCCTGTGTCCCCCTTCGAAGGAGGCGAGCTGCTGCACATTGGCGAAAAGATTATTATCCAGGCCGGTATTGTAAATAGCGGCCTGAGAAACATCCCCCTATATCCCCCTTCGAAGGGAAACAGGGGGATGTTTTACTGATATCGCAAGGTCTCAATCGGATTGGCCAATGCGGATCGAATAATTTGCGAACCAGTTGTAAGCGCGCCCAGCAAGAACACCAGCAGAATTCCCGGCAGAAATACCGAAGCATCCAGGTTGATGTGATAAGCAAACATTTGCAATATCTGTCCACCAAGCAAATAGCCCACCGGCACAGCAATGATAACTGCGACCAACAAAAGAATCGCATATCCCTTGGCCAGCAAAACAATTAGACTTTTGGTATCCGCGCCCACAACCCGGCGAATCGATATTTCTTTGCTGCGCGCTTCTGCCGTATAAATGGCCATTCCCAGCAATCCCAAACAAGCGATGATAATTCCGATCGTACTGAAATAGGCCACAATCCACATCAGATCCTGAATATTGGCAAAATTAGTGCTCACTTCATCCGAATAAAATGCGTAACGCGGTGATTCCTGCTCGCCCAGTTTCTGCCAGATCGCATCAATACGGCTGGTCACTTCTCTTGCATCGCCGGTGACCTTCAGGTTCAAGACCCGCCATTGAGACGGATCATAGCGCAAAACGAGCGGCTCCAGCGAATAGTTAAGCGGCTTATAAAGAAAGTCCTCTAGGACCGCACGAATCCGCACCTCCGGCCCGCCCTCAATTAGAATCGTCGTATTCAAGGCCTCCGCGGCCGAAGCAATTTGATGGGTTTCCAGGAATTTTTCATTCACGATTATCGACAATTCTTCGCTTTGAGTCGGGTTGGACTCAAAATTCTCGCCGGCAACGATTTTGATATCAAGATTGTCAAGGAAACGATCGTCGATGAAATAGTCGCGCACGCGAAAAACATCACCGGTTTCTGAGAGACGGAAATCGGATGTGCGATCCTGCCAGGTGCCCATCAAATGTGATGTCGCACTCATCTCGCTGATTTGTGGAATCTGCTGCAATTCAGCAACCACCTTGTCATAACCCAGATCATCGAGCATGACATTTAGGATATCGCTCTTATCCGCGCCAAAATTACCCTGGATTGCATAATCGGTTTGCTTAAACTGGATTGTCAACACGATCACAAACAGCAACGATACCGAAAATTGCGCCACAAGCAGAACTTTCCGGAAACCCATTCGCCGAAAAATCGCAGAATTGGAAAGCTGCCGCAGAGCAGCGCTGGCGGTTGAACGAGAGAATACAATCGCCGGTAACAAACCGGCTATACATCCGACGGCCACAACCAGTGTCATGTAGCGCAAGAGGATACCAGCATCGAGTTCCAAATTGACATCCGTAAATGCCATGAAGCTCAGGCTTTCAAAATAAGGAATAGTTAGTTCCAGCAATCCATAGGCAAAAATAAATGCCAGTGAAGCAATCAGAACTGCCTCACCCATAAATTGCAGGAAGATTTGTCGAGAGTGAGCGCCGAGGACCTTGCGAATACCGATTTCACGATTGCGCGTGAAGGCCCTTGCAATAGTCAGGCTGGCATAGTTGAAACACGCCGAGGTCATCACGATCAGGCATAGCCCGGAGAGAAACCAAATCATAAATTCCGGTAGGCCGCGCCCCATACTATTGGAGAGAATCGGTCCCGGTGTAATCTCCGTAAGCGGCTGCAAGCGGTACTCATAGCCTGCATCACGGGTTTCCAGCACCCGGCCTTCAAAGGCACTGGTCGCGATCTGAGCAAGCGTTGCTTCGGCATCTGCTTTATCAATTTGCGGTTTCAGCTTAACAAAATTATAGGTGCTGTAATAGTTATTCCAGTTCTCCATGATTGGCATGCCCTCAGATCTTGCTTCAATAGATGGGAGTGTAGCGAGAGATGCCAATGCCTCAAATTCCAGATGGGTCTTGCCTTCCGCCGGTTTTACGATACCAGTCACCGTAAACTCGCCGATCGCTGCATTGCCTAGCGTTTTGCCAATTGGATTGCTATCTCCGAAAAAGCGTATGGCTGTTTCAGGGGTAAGGACAAGGGTGTTTGGCTGAGAAAGCGCAGTGAGTACATCCCCCTTTTCCAATTCGAAGGAAAACACATCAAAGAATGACGGGTTGGTGTATAGTCCGGAAAGAAATAGTTCTTTATCGCCGGCCTTAAATGAACCGCTTAAGCCTCGGACCAAGGGCACCCAGGATTCGAGACCGGTAAATTGGGCTTGCAATGCTTCCCCTGCAGGATAAGGCGAAGTGGCATACCCTTCCTGACCGCCGCTCTTTCGGATTGCATCCGTTAAAATGCGATAAATCTGATCACTATCAGAATGAAAGCGATCATACTTGTACGCATCTACGATAAGCAGTATTGCCAGCAAACATACGGACATGCTAATCGCCAGCCCAAAGACGTTAATACTTGAGAACGTTTTGTAACGCAGCAGGTTGCGCCAGGTTGTACGGAAAAAATTTTGAAACATACAAACACCTCCACCATTCGACATATGGGTATCTTATCAAGGCGCTCGCAAACCTCATGCCCAATAAAAAAGCCCACAAAATGTGGGCTTTATAGAATGATATAGTATTCAATTATCCGCTAATGAGACAACGGTTGTTCGTTTCCGAACATTCAGTCATTATTCATCGGGGAAGGATGGTCCGGCGATTCCCGGATCGGTATTTCCGCCGTCATCACCACCGCTGAGTACAATGGCCGCCAGGGCACCAACCGCAACAGCGCCACCGCCGGCGATATACAACCACTTGCGAGAACCCCCTTCTTTCACCACACCGGCAACTCGCGAGTCATTCAGATTAACGACCAGGGACAGATCCTGATCCATGATGTATGACTGACGCCAATCGTTATAACCATCCATTTTGATAATCACATCCACCTGGGAGTTGGGCGTAAAACGCTCTGTAAATGGGGTTCTTCCTACGCCTTGCCCGTTGATCCAAACCTCAGCCTTGGATGGGGTTGTGGTAATCTTTAATGAATACCCAACAACCTCTTCAGCCAGGTCAAGATAATGAGACTGTTCTTCGCCGGGCTTTAAGGTTAATACCAGTTCCTGACCGATGAAACCGGTCTTTTGCACCGATAGTTTGTAGGTACCCGCTGATAGTTCTGCTTCCAACAGCGGAGTCACTCCAGCGAGCTTTCCATCAATCAACACTTCGGCTCCAGCAGGCGCAGTTCGAATATTGATGCGGGCAAACACCGATTTCGGATCTGCAGCAACTGATACACCGCGGGTTTGCTTTTCTGCAAAGAAAATCCGCTTGGTGATAGGCAGAAAACCAACTCCCTTGAAGGTTATGCGATGAGTCCCGGGCGTGACCAGCACATGCCAAACGCCATTGCCTTTATCGGTTGTGCGCAAGATGCGATTATTGGAGGTAAAAGTGAGATCAGGCAACTCTGATCGGACAATCAGCAAGGCATGTTGCGGATTACGAACAATTGTGGTTTTGATGTCTTTTTGCCGACTGATGTCTTTCACCTGCATCTTTTTCAACAGGTCCTGGCCACTCAAAGAGCTGGCCAGGATCAACAACAAGAATGTGATGACTTGACGCTTCAAATCAATCTCTCCCGCTAAGGGTTATATTCAGTATTGTATTCAACTTATTTTACAAGCATGATTTTCCGCGTCTTTACAAAACCTTCGCTCTTCATCCGGACAAAGTAGATGCCGGAAGCAACAGTTGTTCCACTACGATCAACGCCTTGCCACTCGATCTCATGACGACCGGTATCATAAATATCGTTGGTCAGTAGATACACTTCCTGTCCAAGCAGGTTGTAAATGCGGATATCAATTCGCCCGGACTGCGGCAATTCAAAACGAATGCGCGTCGTGGCATTAAATGGATTCGGATAATTCTGATGAAGTGCGAAGCTTCCGGGCAGGGACGCCAGGATTTCTTCCATTTTCACGTTAACGAACTCGGCGGTACCGGCAACAATCTTGAAACGGCTGCGTTCCAACCCGTTTATGCGATAATCATATACGCGGTCGACACCGCTCAACATCAGTGTTTCATTCCGGCTTACATCGATCATGGCAACATCCCAATCACGCGGCAGCGATTCCGGTACATCCCAGGCAAGTGTTGCTTCACTGGCTTTGTCCGGCGTCTCGACAACCATATCCCAAACCTGACCGTCACCTTCCATGCCGCGGATGTCGCTGGCGAAGCCACGTTGTTCGTTGTCATCTATGAGGAAATAGAGATCAGCAGCGCTACCGATTGTCAGCGGATTTGCTTCATCCAGGTAATCACGGTCATCACTGGCGCTTGCCGCAACGCCAATCGTGTTAAATCGATCCACACCGGTTTCTGTCTGAATGCTAAAAGGCATCAACCAATCGGTAATTTTCTTTTGCTGACGAGACGTCTTTGGTGCGCCACTTTCAGAGGCAAGGCGCGCAACCGCACCAAGTGAAACCGAAGAACTGGTTTGGTTAAAGATAGCCAGTCCCATGAATGGGAGCGCATCAGACAGCGGATCTTCCGGTGTTAAACGGTCCGTCAACTTTTGCCAGGTGCCACCGTCCTGATACCAAATCGAGCCAATAGCGGCGGAATCTTCGATGACGATTTCGGTGGCAAAGCTGAACGGCCACTGCACCAGATTCCAGCCGGGGTTCAGAGTGATGCCTGAAAAGGCTTCGACATTATTGGTTTGCGCTGTCGTTACAGACAGACGCTTGCCGCCTCCGGAAGTATGATACACAAAGTAGCCTCTGCCGCTGCGTATATTGGTTACTTCCCGCAGGGCACCACTGGAATATTCATAAGCCGCCCAATTGGTGGGTTCATTGCTGGTGTTACGAACCTGGGCTCCGAAGAGATCGCTGAGTGAGACAGCCTCGCTGGTGGTAAATGGCAGCGCAACGGTATTCCAACTGCCTTCCGGGATACCGCTTACGTGTGCACCGATATTGGTTACCGGCGAGAAATTCGCAATGGCCACATTGATATTATGGAAGCCGTCCTCAGATACGTACCAGGCAGAATCTGCAACATTGATGGCCCGAATTCTGAACCAAAGCCCGTCGGCTGTCGCCTCACTTCCTGGTATAGATGCCGCGTAGCGGCCGGAATTCAGCTGCATTGCCAATTCCGTTCCTGAAGCAGTATTGGAACCACGTCCATAAATCAGGGTCACGGCCGGATTGGTGCCGGCAATTTGCACGCTGATATTAACTGCCTGTCCCTGTGACGGCGTAGTGGGATTGATGATAAGCGATTCAACGGCAATTGAGGGCGGCAAAATGGTTTCACCCAGGGTTGTTGCCTGGATTTCATCGCTGATAATCGATTCGCCCCACTCATTCACAGCGGAAAGCTGATAGTAATAGCTGGTACCTTCAACCAAACCGGTATCGCTATAGATCGTCATCGGATGCGCAATTGAGTCGATTTGGGTGTATTCGCCAGCCGACATCGCTGCCCGGTAAATGCGATAAAAATCCGGGTTGCCGGTGCTGCCGGTCCAGGTCAGATTGATTGTGCTGATTGACGTCCCTTCAGCACTAATTGATTGAGGAGTCTGCGGTGGACCAAATGTGGTTCCCGGTGCTTCGTTAGAGAAGGGAGATTCGCCAAAATCGTTGGTCGCAGAAACGCGATAGTAGTAGACAGTTGACGGCGTCAGGTCTTCGTCGATGTAGCTGGTCTGCGGATGTGCTACAGAATCGATAACTATAAAATCGCCATCGCTGGTCTGCCGGCGATAGATTTTGTATTGCAGCGGGTTGCTGGCACTGGCATCCCAGCTAATCACAATTTTATCGTCCGATAATGTTCCGGCCAGCAAATTGCCTGGTGCAGACGGGAATCCACTTCCCAAGGTTGTTGCCTCGCCTTGATCGCTTCGGTCTGATTCTCCCCACTGGTTACTGGAAGAGATTTCGTAATAATATGTAGTGGAAGCAGCCAAACCGGTGTCGCTATAGGCCGTAGCAGGAAAGTCTATTGAATCCACCACGGCGAAGGGGCCGGCGCTGTTGAGTGACCGGTAAATGAAATATTTGGTCGCCTGACCAATACTGGCGGTCCAGGTCAAATCAATCTGCGATGATGAGAAGGTGGTCGCAGTCAAATCCGTCGGGATCGTCGGCGCACCAAATGTGGTTGCTGAGGCCTCGTTGGACTGCGGTGATTCGCCGGCGACGTTTAACGCCCGAACGTGATAATAATATGTCGTTGAAGAATCCAGATCGGTATCACTGTAAATATTCAGCGGATGCTCAACCGAGTCAATCAGGGTAAAATTCTGAGAGCCAATTTCCTCTATTGCCGCCGTGGTCAGGGAGCGATAAATCAGATAGCGAATTGGATTGCCGCTAAGGCTTACATCCCAGCCAAGGTTAATTTGTGATACGGAGCCGGTCGTTGCAATAAGATTCGTCGGTGCAGAAGGCACACCGAGGTTGGTGGTTTCAGCACTGTCCTCAACAGAAGGCGCGGATTCGCCCCAATTATTTACAGCAGTCACTTGATAATAGTAAACAGTCGACGGGGTCAGCAAACGATCACTATAAGTGGTGTCCGGATGCGTTGTTGAGTCAACCAGGCTATATCCGCTCCCGCTTGTGACCGAGCGGTAAACTCGGTAGGTCATTGGGTTTTGTTCGCTGCCATCCCAGCTTAAATCAATTTGGTTGGCAGAAACTGCCAGGGCGATCATGTTGTCCGGAGAGGTAGGGGCGACACCCGGTGTCGTTGCGCTGGCCTCGCTGCTGCGGGCTGATTGTCCCCAAACATTCACTGCGCTAATTGCATAGAAGTAAGTGGTTTCCGGAGATACATCGATATCACCAAAGCTGGTAAACGGATGCACCACGGAATCAATCAGGGCAAAACCGCTGCCACTTGTGGTGGAACGGTATATATAGTAGCGTTCCGGATTGGAACTGCTGGCATCCCATTCCAGGTTAACCTGGTTGGGCAGTAATGCCTCTGCTGTGACATTGGCAGGCACCGTTGGCGGCAGACCGTCGGTCATTGCACTGGCCTCATCAGAGGCACCCGATTCCCCAAAACTATTCACCGAGCGCACATGATAATAATAGGTTGTCAGCTGCGTCAAATTGCTGTCGGCAAAGGTGGTAGTTGCTGCATCCACTTCACCTACTTCGCTAAATCCGTTTGAGCTGGTCAAAGAGCGATAAATGCGGTAACTATCAATATCTCCACTACCGCTATCCCAGCTCAGGTCAATTTTGGACGCGGAAACAGTCACAGCGCTCAAATTTTGGGCGGTTCCGGCGATACCAAATGTTGTTGCGCTATCAATATTGGAAGGTGCAGATTCGCCAACCGCATTCACAGCAGCTACCCGATAATGGTAGGTTGTCGATGAGTCCAGGCCAACATTGCTATAAGTGACGTCCGGGCTGTTGATTGAATCTATCTGAACAAAGCCACTTGTTGCATCCAGTGAACGATAAATGCGATAAAAATCCGGTCCGTTACCCGATGCTGTCCAGCTGATATCAATCTGGGTGCGTGAAATCGCCTCGGCACTTAGGTCGGAAGGCGCTGTTGGTGCGCCAATCGGCGGTGTCTCTGCGGACGCTTCGCTACTTTGCGGGGAAGTACCCCAAGCATTCACGGCGACGACATAATAGTAGTAAGTCGTCAACGGATTTAACCCGCTGTCGTCAAATGAAACCGCCGGCGCATTAACCGTTGTAAGCAGCGTAAAACCAGAACCGCTGGTCAGTGAGCGATAAATCTCATATGACTCCGGATCTTCATTGCTTGCCTGCCAGCTGAGATTGATCTCAGTCGCCGAAGTAGCCGAAGCGAGCACATTTCTTGGCACTGTTGGTGCAATGCCGTCCGTTGTGGCGTTGACTTCTGCGGACCGTGCGGACCGTCCCCACTCATTCGCGGCCTGAATTTCATAATAGTAAGTTGTCAACTTGGTCAGACCGGTATCGCTGTAGCTCACCTCACCGAACAAAACAGAATCTATCACTTCGAATCCGCTGCCGGAGGTCAAGGAGCGATAAATCAAATACTGATCTGTTGCGGCATCATTGGCCGTCCAGCTCAAATCAATTTGCGAAGCTGATGCGGTTGTTGCAGCAAATCCCACCGGTGTTGGCGGAGCAACTCCGTTGGTCGTAGCAGAGGATTCACCGGATTGTCCGGACTCACCCCAATCATTCACCGCGCTAACCTTGTAGAAATAAGTTGTTGAAGGCGTCAACCCACTGGCACTATAGCTGGTTGTTGGATGATCCACCGAATCAACAAGCGCAAAAGTGCCTCCCGAAACCAGCGAGCGGTAAATGTAATAGCGAACAGGCCCGTTCAGACTGGCCGTCCAGCTCAGGTCGATCTCACTTGAGGAAATCGTGGTCGCCGTAAGATTCGTCGGATTGGACGGGGCAATACCGTCCGTGGTGGCGCTGGTTACGCTCGACAAGGCTGACTCACCCCATTCATTTACAGCGCTGAATCGGTAATAGTAGGTAGTTAAAATGCTGAGGCCGGTATCATTATAAAAGTCTGTCGGATGATCCACCGAATCAACAACCACGTAACCATTGCCGGCAAAAAGAGAACGGTAAATATAGTAACGGTCTGGCTCCTCGTCGCTGGTCGTCCAGCTCAGATCAATCTGCGAAAAAGAAATCGTGGTTGCATTGGGATTGGTAGGGGTAGTCGGCGGAGAGCCATCGGTTGTGGCGCTGGCTTCGTCGGACAGTACCGATTCACCCCAGGCATTATTGGCGCTGACCTGGTAGTAATATGTGGTCAGGTCATCCAGTCCTGTGTTGGAATACGATGTGGTCGGATGATTCACCGAATCAACGATAACAAATGTGCCGCCACTGGTTGTAGAGCGATAGATATAATACTCAATTGGGCTGCCGGTGCTGGCCGTCCAGCTCAAATCAATCTGGCTTGGTCCTGCAGAAGTCGCGGTCAGATTTGTCGGCGTCGCTGGCGGCAATCCAAAAGTTGTCGCGCTTACCTGCTCACTCTGAGCAGATTCTCCGATATCGTTCACTGCACTGATCTTGTAGTAGTAAGTCGTGGAAGTCGCCAAACCGGTGTGGCTATAACTCACGCCGGGATGATCAACAGAGTCTATCAAGGTGAAGGTCCCGCCATTGATCAAGGCACGATACACATAGTAGCGAGTGGGATCGTCCGTATTGGCGGTCCAGTTCAGGTTAATCTGGCTGGCAGATACAGCGGTCGCACTGAGGCCCGTCGGCACATTCGGAACCGGTCCGGTAGTTGTAGCACTGACCTCATCCGTTTGATCCGATTCGCCGGAACCGTTGACGGCGCTAATTGTGTAATAGTAAGTTGTTTCACCACTGAGGCCGGTATTGCTAAAAGTTACAGTAGGATGATCTACCGAGTCGATTAAGGTAAATGTCCCACCACTGACTTCGGAACGGTAAATATAATAGCGGGTAGGATCATCCGTGTTGGCCGTCCAGCTTAAGTCAATCTGGTCTTCAGCTACACCAATCGCGCTCAGGCCGGTTGGGGTTGCCGGCGGCGCACCGTTTGTAGTTGCGCTGGCTTCGGTTGACTGGCCGGATTCGCCATCGGCGTCTACTGCGCTGATCACATAATAATAAGTGGTTGAAGCAGTGAGTTCATCGTCACTGAAGGTTGTCGTAGGGTGATCAACTGAATCGACCAGGGTATACGGTCCACCACTGACGTCACCACGATAAATGCGGTAGCGCAGAGGGGTGTCGGTATTCTGATCCCAGGTCAGATCAATTTGGGTGTCGGAAATAGTCGTTGCCACCAGGTTTTGCGGCACCTCCGGTACTTCTACGCCCTCAACGATATTCAAGATCTGGTTGCTATTGGTTTCGGTAATAGTGGAAACAAGACCACTCGGCCAGATCACTTCAACAGAATCCACCTTTGCTGCACTCGCCAGGCCAAAATGAGCATCAAGCATGTTCTGCCCTTTGGCACTTGTTTGCCCAACCACTTGACGGTATTGCCAGGTCGGGGTTACGCCATCAACAGCTGCCTTCACACGAACGCGAGCGCCGATTGCGTTTACATTCGATACAGTACCCTCGAGCTGAATGCGCATCCAGGAATTTCCGTTGCCATCGTTTTGATAGAAAAAATTGGCCTCGTCGTCATTGGCAACATAGAGGTCTAAATCACCATCATTATCGTAGTCGCCCCAGGCACCACCTTCGGAACCACCACCGTCGGTAACAATATTAGCGCCACTTAGCTTGGTAAAGGTATAATTGGGTGCGCCACTATTTTCATAGAGCACATTGTTTTCACCATCATTATTGATGACAAAAAGGTCGAGATCGCCGTCATTATCATAATCCGCCCAACTACAATCTTCGGAATCGCCAGTCTCGGTGGAAGGTAGCCCGGTGGTTATTTTCGTAAATGTGCCGTCGCCATTGTTTTCGTAGAAGTAATTCAGTGCGTTATTATCGTCGCCATCATTTGCAACATACAGATCCATATCGCCATCGTTGTCGTAATCGCCCCAGGAGGCAGCTTCTGAAATACCGCCTTCAGTAGCCATAACAACGCCGGTTTCTTCCACAAATGTTGCACTGCCTGTTTCGACAAGTTCATTGCGGAACAACTGATTGGTTTGCCCCCCACCGTCATTACAAACGAAAACATCCATATCACCGTCGCCATCATAATCTGCCCAATTGGCAGCCAATGATTGATTGCCAAAAGCAACATGTGGCCCGGTCAGCACCTTCGTAAAGTTTCCAGCACCATCTCCTTCAAACAAAAAATTACCAGTAGACCGGTTAGGTACATAGAGATCGAGGAAGCCATCGCTGTTGTAGTCGATAAAACTGGGTGCACGTGAGTCAATCACTTCGTTGACAATCGTTCCGGTAGTAACTTCGGTAAAAGAGCCTGTGCCGTCATTCTCATACAAAAGGTTACGGCCAAGTCTGGTTACCATGAAAAAATCCAGGTCACCATCGTTGTCATAGTCACCCCAAGTGCCTGACGCAGCACTGTCATTGGGCACAGTCACTTCGACAAAAACATTATTGTCGTTTCGATAAATTTTGTTGTCATCGTCGTCCTGGGTGATCAACAGATCAAGATCTCCGTCACCATCAAAGTCTCCCCAGGAGGCACTCCTGGTAGAAAAGGCATCAGAAACAACATCACCGCCGATGGCAGTGAAAGTCTGTGCATAGACAGATGTTGCAAAAAGACTCAGGAACAAAACGGAGCAAATTGCTTTGATTCCCAGGGAATTTTGTTTCGGTCGGTGTAAGTCGTGGTGCTTCATCATCCTCAAACTTCAGTTTTGGTCAAAATACGATCAGCATGAATTTTCGGCAGGTTTCCTCCACACGCTGACAAATATTCAAAATTTCCTTGCAAATATGGCCGTACTATGCGGCTTCGTTTGTGATCCGTCGCAGATTCAGGCAATTCCTCCTCCCAAAAACAACCTTCTGAAAGGCCATAAAATAAGGATTTTTGCCGGTTTTTGACGGCCAGTTTGGTCCCCGTCACAATTTGCCTAAAATTTCCGGCCCATAGACGAAACGTGGTTTGATTTTACAAAAGGATAGAATATCAGATCGAGTGAGGTATGTATCGTTGCGGCTTTCTTGTCTGCGGTCGCAATCACTTCTGCAAAATGGTATACATCGGCATTTGGCGCTGCCGTTATATAAAGAAGACCGCGGATTTTCACGGTGTCTTCCTCGTAATCAATCCGGGACGGATAAAAGTAAAAATGGCCTTCGGTGCCCAGCCCCTGCAGCATTCTTTCACAGGTTACAGCGGACGTAAGTCCCAGTTCATGAAGCGTATAGCCTCGATAATGAACAGTGCCGTTCAAATGGCTATGGAACGAATCATTGTCATCTAATTGCTGATGTCCGAACAAATTATAGAGACTGCGCAGGAATCGGGAAGAAGCCGTCAAAGCTTCGTCAACTGCAGCATCAGGCCCATGGAAATCAATCAACAACATATCATTCATCAGCCATGTCGAAGGATTCACAGCCTGTAACTGAATATCGGCGTCGGGCAAGACAATTGCGCCACTATTCACAGCGCCGGTAGCGACATAGCTGATTTCACTGAGGGTTTCAACACGCTCGATGAGATACGGCACCACGACGTTATTTCCGGCAAAGCGGGCACTTGGATAGCGATTCAATGCTTCATTTCCGGCGCGAACGGCTGCGCTCCCCTGCACAATTTTCAGCAATCGCTGATACAGGGCTTCCTGTTGAATAGCCGTATCGCGATCTTCTGTAAGGGTTAGGGGAATACGAATGGCAAGGCCGTTGAGATATTGAGTATCAATAGCAACGTTCAATACCCCCTGATTCTCAGAAAGAGTAATATTTCGCGTCTCAACAACTTCGGGAAAATCCATTAATAACTGTTTGGAAATCTCGCGCTTCGATGCCAGGTTTTTATAGCGCACTTCCACCTGCTCATAGAAAAGCAAGTCCAGCAAGGCCGCGGAATCACCCGCATCTATGCGATAGAGGAGTTTTCCAAGCCATGCCACGCTACGGCTATCGAGCATACCTTCATAGCTGCCGAGAGACGGCAGATGGCGATAAACCTGTTGAATATTCTTATCATTATCGAGGAACATATTCAGCTGGTAGGTATTTCTCACACCACGAATATGGAGGTCGACGCGAATTTCCTGATTCATCACCCGCGCGGTCTTAATGGAGACATTACGGAATTTGCCACGGAACTTCTCGAAAATTTCACGCTCATACGTATTCACAAAATACGATGTCGGATTTCGAAGAACATCTTCCGCCCATTCCCTTGTGCCGGGTGTAGATTCTGCCGCATATAAAGAGGTTATAAGCAGCAGGCCAAGCAGATATCGAGCGATCATATAAGCTACTCTATAATGTCAAAATCAAAAATACTCACGGTTGACCCGTCTTCGAAGCGTTCCGGCTGCCAGGCACGCACGTGAACAATTGGCTCTTCGGGCTGGACAAAATCCATCATTAAGAAGAGAAAGCCTTCATCACTATAAGTCGAAGAATTCCAGCGTTGCTTAAGTTGAACACCATATACCTGGTCAAAACGTGGATGTTGATTGATCTTGATGTGGTCAAAGTTTATTTGTACAAATTCGTTATTGCGAAAAGCCCGCTTCAGACGCCGCATGTATTGCTTCTTTTCCAGAAGCAGAAACTGGATTTGTTCATCATCCAGGTAGCTGCGATTCAAATATTCAGGATTCTCATCTTTCACCTGAACCACATTGCCCACGATAATCAAGGCATCGTCCGAAAGCGTTCTTTCTATAAATGTCGAGTCCTTTTTGTTATAAGCAGTCCGATAAAGTTCCACAAAGTGCAGAATCTTCTCGCGATAGGCCAGGTCATTCAGGGCTTTGCCCTGCTCGACGATTTCCTGGTAACGCTGCTTTTCGATCGTAAACTTGGTTTCCTTGATTTCCCCTTCGCCATTCAGGGTAAAAACAAGATACTGATATGGCGGTACACCTTGCCGCTCCACCGCGGAAACCCGTACCTTAATATTCCTAACCTCGAAATCACCGGCAGTGGTGGTAATGAGATGGGCGCTGTATTCCGGCTCGTTGGCAAACATTTTTGTCTCTGTTGCCAATTGTTGAAAGGCTTCGAAAGCCCCGGGGACGAAGAGATTGCGGATATCGTCTAAAACTGCCTGGGATTCCTGCATGCGATTGCAGGCATTCAACACATCGGTAAGATTTTTCTCTGTTTTGGAGCGCATGAGAGAATCTCCACCCTCCTGAATAACCACAGAAGTGCTGAAATTGGCCAACATTGGAGCCGAGAAACATATCAAGAGCGCAAGTAAGAGACGTCGTATCATAGTTGAACCTTCAGTGATTAGAAAACTTCTACCCAGACTGCTATTTTACCTTTGAACACATCCGACAAGCTTGCCAGATGATCCCCATTTCTTAAATTTGTAAAGCGGCCATCTATATGCTGAAAGACAGCATGGATTTTTGTCTTATCAATAATGACAACATATTTGTTATCGCGATTCTGGAAGCGCGCAGCCTGACCGTAGTCAAGCTTGCCTTCTCGTTTTTCTTTTTGTAGAAATTGATCAAGCAGCACCGGCGTTTTTAACTTCTTTACCTGCATGAAGAAGGCATGTGCCTCTTGCGATACGCCATTTGCGGCCGCTTTCGGCGATTCAGCTGAAGAAACTGGCTTCGTCTGTTCCATCTGCGCCTGCTGGCTGTTACTATTGGCTTCTGCCGTCCCGCCAAATAAATCATGTCGCAAAAAGAAGACTGAGCTTAACACCAGTGCCGCTAGGCCCAAACCCAACATCGAGATGAACAGTTTGTTAGAACCCGGAGCCATTTGCCCCAGCAGCTTTTCCCGAAAGCTATCCAGCGTCAGTTCCCACTGTTTTGGCTGATACGGTGCAACAGGCTGCTGTTCATAGCCGGTTCGCACTTCATATAGATGGATATTCAGTCCTAATTTCTCGATGACTTGAGCACCCTGGGATACCAGCTGTAATTTCGGAGAATCGTTAACGAGGGTATAAATCGATTCGGTAATCGTGATACCGCCGGCAAGGGTCATGGGTAGCAAGGCGGCCGACACATTTACGCCATCAACCAGCTTCTCGCTGCTCATCTCAATTACCTCACCGAGATGAACGGTAATGCGGGCGCCGATTTTAAAGCGAGGTGCTTCTTCCCGATTTAAGCCGTTAATTGTGTCCTGCATTTCCAGGGCACATTCTACGGCATCGATCGGCTGCTGAAATTGATAATATAGAAAATCATCATATTGCTCCAGCGCTGTACCGCCGAATTTTTCAACGATAGTACGTGTAACTGAAATTGGATAGGTCATCAAGCGGCGCGTGTGATTGCTATCGTCATCAATAATCCGATTTGCTTCCTGCAGGTCCATGCAGAGAATTGCCACACTGTTCGGAAAAGACTGAGTTGGCTCGTCCGGTATCTCCTCAACCGGTCCAACGATAATGCTGTTTTCTTTGATGCGGGTTTTGGCAACTCTTAGATCCGACATGATATCATCAACATGCTGATAGCGCTGCTTCTGCTTCTTTTCCAGGCATTTGTCGACGATGCGTTGAAGCGTGGGAGGAATATTTGCACGGAATTTGGTAAGAGGAAATGGCGCTCGATTGAGGATGGCGTGAAGTACTGCTGGTGCGTTCTTGCCTTTAAACGGACGCCGCGACGTCAACATTTCGTATAGCACAATCCCCAGCGAAAAGATATCGGAGCGCCGGTCAACATGCTCATTGCCAATCTGCTCCGGTGATAAATAGTGTAGCGTCCCCAGGGTTTCCCCCTTCAAAGTAATTTCCGGAGCCTGGGCAAATTTGGCGATACCAAAGTCGAGAATTTTGACGCGCCCGCGCAGATCAAGCAGTACGTTACGCGGCTTGATGTCGCGATGAACGATGCCAGCCTGATGCGCCTCACTGAGGCCGTCACAGAGCTGCATGGTGATATCAATGGCTTCTTCTATGGAAAGCGTGTGATTCTTGATGATTTGATCAAGAGACTGACCGGCCACGTGCTCCATAGCGATGTAGTAGGTATCTTCATATTCGCCAAAGCCGTAAACCGTTACGATATTGGGATGATTGAGGGCAGCAGCAGATTGCGCCTCGCGAATAAAGCGGGCACGCGCGCCTTCTTCAGACACATATTTGGTGAGCAGGAACTTAAGAGCCACCTTGCGACGAAGATTCACTTCTTCAGCAAGATATACGGCGCCCATACCTCCTTCACCAATTTGCTCGAGAACTTTGTAACCTGAAACTGTTTTTCCAATCATCACTTGCCTTCGTCAACTACAATTGGGACAGCCCATCTGTTTCGAAAGTCACAGATCATTCCACAAAAAATGCGACAATTCTATTCCGCTCAGGAACAGAATTTGTCGCACACAAAACGTTTTTGCATCAGCCATATAATCCTGTCGATTTGGTCTACAAGATCCTGCTTTGCAACATCGTTTTACTAACGGATCGTCTTATCTTTCACCGCCTGGCTGGGCCGTTTCAGGAAACGCGATTCCGCATATACTTTCTTTGGCGGCGTACGTAAATCCCAAACCACTCTAAACCAGGACAATATCCTTAAAATATAATGAGAAATATCAATTTCCCACCAATAAAATCCTTGCCGTTCTGAAGAAGGGAAGCGGTGATGATTGTTATGCCAGCCTTCTCCAAGGGTGATCATGGAAATCAGGAAACTGTTCTTACTGTCATCGCTGGTTTCAAAGCGACGGCGACCAATCACATGCGCCAAAGAATTCACGGTGAACGTTCCATGATACAGCAACACTGTACTAAGAAAAAACCCCCAGATCAACAATTGAAATCCGGAAGTGCCCAACTGCGGAAAATAGGCGTTCAGGGTCGCACCAAGCCCGAAAAGAATCAGTCCGAGCGACAGCGGCGCAATCAAGTGAAAGCGGTCCAGGAAACGGAGCTCCGGGAATTTTTGCAGGTCATGCACAAGCTTCAAATGCGCGCACTTGTATTTATCGCAGAGAATCCATCCAACATGCGACCACCACAGTCCTTTTCGCGGGGAATGAATATCCTCTTCCTGATCCGAATGCCGGTGATGGTGGCGATGATGCGCAGCCCACCACAGGGGCCCTTTCTGTGCTGCAGAACTGCCAATAAATCCCATTACGAATTGAAAAAACCGACTGGTTTTATAGGACCGGTGCGAAAAATACCGATGGTACCCGGCAGTAATGGCAAACATACGAATGCCATAGGTCAGCACGAGTGCCAGAACAGCAACCCAACTAATTCCTGCCCAAATGACCAATACACAGGCCAGATGAATTGCGAAAAAACCGATACTATCCCTCCAATTGATCTTTTCATTATGAGACTGCTGATTTTCCATACACATACCTCGCTTTGGTGATCGTCATTGAAACAATGTTTAGTGTGAAATTACAGGTCCTGCTGTTCAGGCAGTTGGCGGCGCATCTGACACTGCAGGTCCGTCATTTGGTTTGTTGGTCTAACTGAAACAAAAGTTCGAGGTCATCTCTTGAGAGATTTTTGACGAATCCGGCATCAGAGCTGATCAATTCGTCGGAAAGTTCGCGTTTGGTTTGCTGCAGTTGCAAAATTTTTTCTTCTATGGAATTACGCATGACGTATTTATAAGCAAAAACGTTCTTGGATTGCCCAATACGATGGGCGCGATCAGTCGCCTGTTGTTCAACTGCCGGATTCCACCAGGGATCGAGGTGAATGACATAGTCTGCAGCAGTGAGATTCAGTCCAAGACCACCGGCCTTTAGAGAAATCAGAAACGCTGAGACCTTCGGGTTTTCCTGGAAACTGTGGATGCGCGCTGCGCGGTTCTTCACCTTGCCGTCGAGATATTCATACTTCCAGCGCTTGGCGTCGAACAATTGGCGCACCAACCGCAAAAAACGCACAAACTGCGAGAAAATTAGAATCTTATGCCCCTTTGCAACCAAATCTGCCAACATATGTTCCAGCAGCTGAATTTTGCCAGCATCGTGAAGCTCAAATTCTTTGTCCAGGATGCCCGGATGACAGGCAATTTGACGCAGGTAGGTAAGCGCTTCGACAATTTTGATTCGACTCTTATTCAGACCAGCGGATTCCAGCTCTTCAAATACCTGGTTGCGATAAAATTCCAGCGACTTATCGTAATTGCTGCGCTGCTTATCGGTCATTTCGACATATTGCGTAATTTCCGTGAGGGGCGGCAGTTCTTTTTCAACTTCTTCTTTGGTGCGTCGCAAAATGAAGGGATAGATGAGCTGTTTCAGCACCGTGATTTGCGTGGCCCGCTCAGACTCTTCCACATCAATATATTTCTTCTCAAACTGCTTAAGCGTGCCAAGCAACCCCGGGTTCACAAAATTGATTTGCGCCCAGAGATCGGTTAAGGAATTTTCGATCGGCGTGCCGGTCAGTGCCAGCTTATTGACCGCATCAAGCTTTTGAACCGCCTTGTAGGTCTTGGTGCCGGGATTTTTAATTTTCTGCGATTCATCAAGAATCAAATAGCCAAAGCGTTTACCAATTAGCGGCTTCTGATCCTGTAACACGACCCCATAGCTACAGAGAATGACATCATATTCTCCGAAGCGCTTCTGCATTTTCGCGCGCTCGGCACGACTGCCATAGTAGCGCAGCACTTTGATATCCGGGGCAAATTTGCGGAATTCTTCCCACCAGTTAAAAATCAGGGTCAGCGGCACTACAATCAGCGCCGGCTTGCTGGTCCCACGACCTTCTTTCTGCTTCAAGATGAGGGAAATGATCTGGATGGTCTTACCAAGCCCCATATCATCTGCCAAAATGCCACCAAAGCCAAAACCAACCAGAAAATTAAGCCAGTTTAGACCATGACGCTGATATTCGCGGAGCGTACCGTTCAGCGCCTTCGGCGGGTCTACTGGTTCAATGCGATTGAAATGCTGGTATTTTTCCAGCAGCAGTTTTGCTTTCTTGTCAAGGCGTAGATTTTCTACCGCTGCCTCAAGCTCGCCCAGCAAAGTGATGCCAGCCAGCGGAAGTTGTACCTCACCCTGCCCGTTCCGCAAATCCAGGTAGCGCGACAATTGCTCGATGCGCTCACGCAGCTCGTCGGAGAGATGAATATTGCTGCCGTCAGAAAGACGGAGATAACCCTTGCTACTTTGCATCTGCCGCAGCAAGTCCGGGATTTCTATCGCTTGTTTTCCAAGCATGAAAAAATAGCTGAGGTCCAACCAATCGGTGCGGGAACGCACCTTGATCTGCAATTTTGGTTTCTGGCGATGCACCCGGAAACGGGTTAGCTGATCTTCATTGGCCAACGTAAATCCGGCTTTTTCCAAACGCGGCACAATTTCCCGCATCCAGTCAAGATTGTTATAGTCCGAAGCGATATGCCAATTGCCGTTTCTAAAAATCAGGCCGTTTTCTTCCAGCACATTTCGACAGCGATCTTCTTCTTCAATGTTGCGGTTTATGACAAAAAGCTTCTTGCCTTCATTGGCAAGACTGCGATCGGTAATCGGGTAAGCCGGCAGTTCATATTTACCGTAACTGAACTTCACATCGATCTGCAAATGATTGTTCCATTCGGTAAAGTAGACCTTTTTTTCTCCAAGCTTCAACGCCGTCTTATCAATTTTGTCGCCAAGATTATCCCAGTCTAAAACCGGTACAATATGCGGCAGATAGAGTCGAATAAATTCGTTTAGTTCTGCTGTTGGGATTTCAAATTTTTCGCGGATTCGGAAATAATTACTCCAAAAAACGGCGGGCAGGGCAGATTCAATTTTGTAGATCTTATCATCATATAACATGTGAATCGGGTTGGAACAGAGAATCAGGGCCTGTTTCTCGATTGCGATTGATTTACCGTCCGGGAAGAGGATCTGCGGCAGCAGGTAATATCCGGAACGGCCGCGCTTTAACCCAATAATGATCCGGGACATTTCCGGCACAATCTTCACTTTCGTCGCCGCTTTATGTGCCGCTTCTTTGACCACCACATTGCTATGCGTTAGCCAATCCAGCAGAAAGCCAACAGGCTGGGTATAAGTAAAAATGGAGTGCGAGTTGTGGCCAGAGCCGGCCTCAAGGAAAAGTAAACAATCCAGCTCATCTCGGGTAATGTCTACCTTGCTGGTATCAATCACGCCCATTGACAAACGGACTTCCCGGCCCGGTGAATTATCCAAGCGGGTATAGGTAGCATAAGGAATGATTTCCCAATTTCCGGCGCGCAGCTCTATGATAAAATAAGGTTGATATACACCTATTTTTGAATCAAAAGACTTTGGTTGTGGAACTTTTTCCAGCAGACCAACCAACTGTTCGAGTTTATTTCGCCACGTCATAGGATCTATTCGCGCGTCCGCTGCCTAACTATTTTATGAGAGTGAGTTATTAAAGAGGCTGTACTTCGCCACTTACAATTTTACGCTTAAAAATGTGCCGATACCAGAAAAATAATACAAAGGCATTGACGATATTTGCTGCAACCATTGCATACCATACCCCGTTCAGGCCGCCGAAAATTGCACCTGCATAAACAACCGGTATCTGAATCAAAAAGATACGCACGATGTTGGACCACAAATACTGATTCCCCAATCCCAACCCCTGAAATCCGGCTACCGTGCAGATCGGAATCGCATAAAATACCGAACCAAGCGCGACAATTCTCAGGGCATTTGCCCCGATATCCAATACGCTGTCACTTTGTGCAAATATTCCGGTAAAGAAATAGGGAAAGAGTACAAAAAGGATCGCCGGTATGCACATAAAACCAAAAGCAACCATAATACCGTTAAAATAAACTCTGTTTACGCGATCAATGAGCTTCGCCCCAAAATTGTGGCCGGTCATGATCGTAATTGCCTGCGACACGCCGATAACCGGCAGAAAGACCACCATTTCAAATGTAAAAACAATGGTGTATGCCGCTTTGGAATCCTGACCGAAGGGAGTAAGGATGGTGAACACGACGGCCATCGCAACGCTGGTAAAAATTTGCCCAACTGATGACGGTAAACCAACCTGCATGATCCCCGCAGCAATATCCGGGCGCCAGCGAAAATTGCGAAAATCGATAGCGACCGGGCGATGCTTCCCAAAAATTTGCCAGGCAATATAGCTAAAGGCCGCGGTTCGGCCAATCGCAGTGGCCAGGGCTGCCCCCTCGATGCCCATTTCCGGAAACGGCCCGATGCCGAAAATCAGTAAAGGATCAAGAATAAGATTTAGAATATTCCCCAGCATCATCAATCGCATCGGGGTCATGGTATTCCCATACCCCTGGAAAATGCTGCTACTAAACATCCCTAATAGATTGATCGGGGTAAAGAGAAAAATGATGGTCATGTAGTCTATTAATAATGAGAGCAATTCCCCTTCAGCCCCCATCAGGCGATAGATCGATTTTTGAAAAAGCAGGCCCAGTACAGCAATCACCAAACCCAGCCCGATAGCAAGAACCAGTGCATGTCGGGCGCTATCGCGGGCATCCATTTCGTTTTTTGCACCGAGATTGCGGGCAATAAAAGAGTTGATTCCGGTGCCGATGCCGGAGCCAATCGAAATAACCATCAATTGAATGGAGAAGGCCATACCGATGGCAGCTGTAGCGGTATCTCCCAGCCGGCTAACAAACCAGCGATCAATGAAGGTATAACTGGTAGCAAAAATGAATGCAATGATCATCGGCAAGGCCAATCGCAGCAAGTGGCCAACGACCGGACCCTCCTGCAAATTGCGCCTGGGCTGAGATTTCCCCGATGATTTTTCCGGATTAGGCATCAAAAAATATAATCAATTTTCGAAGGTTTGTTCACTGCTTTATCATTAATTTTCTGTGTTTCCAATCTGTAAAAAAAATGTCGATAATTGACATGCGAAACGATGGGGATCACAAACACTATCATTGTTGTTTCGTTGATTAAAAGGTTTGAAAGAGGCCGGATGAAGAGACTGAGAAAGAAAATACTCTACATAGAGGATGATCTGGCAACCCGGCACCTGGTTTGTAAGGTGCTCGCAAATCCCGGTTTTGATATCCTTGAGGCAGGATCCGGAATAGAGGGGTTGCAATTGGCTGAGAAGATGCTGCCGGACTTGATCCTGCTGGACATTAATCTGCCTGACATTTCCGGTCGCGAACTGGCAACCAAGCTACGCAGTCATCCGGTGCTTAAGTTCAGCATTATTATTGCCCTCACCGGGGCCAATACACCTTATGCACGGGAACTCTCACTGGTTGCCGGCTGTGATGGCTACATAGAAAAGCCCATCGACACCCAAATATTCCCCAAACAAATCATGGAATTCCTTGAAGGCAAGCGTGAAGCGGTTCCGGAAACCGACCGTTCTTTCTTTCAACAGCAATACCAGGAAGGCCTGGTAGACCGACTGGCAGACAAGGTTGAACAACTTCAGTTTGTCAATCACGAGTTAATCGAGAAGTCTGACAAGCTAAGGACTTATTCACATAAGCTGGAGAACCTGCTGGGCATCATTAACACGCTGCAACTTTCAACAACGATTGATGAGCTCCGCCAAACCCTGGTTACAGCCATTTGTGAAAAACTCAGTTTTGATCGCTGTGCATTCCTGGCACTTGACGATCAGCGGGAATATCTGGAAGTGACACAATCTTATGGCTTCTCCGGCAAGATGTGGGAAAGCGTCCGTTCACGATTCGAGCGCAATGCTGTTCACTGCCTTTTCGACAGCGACCAGATTACCTTAATATCCACCCCGGACGACATTCCGGACTCCAGCTTGCGCTACACGCTGGAAACTATCGCCAGTCGTCAATTTGCTCTCGGTATCCTGGGCACGCCAACCAAAAAGCGCACCCAGCTCATCACCCACGAGAACATCCATCAGTTCTTTGGACAGATTGAGCCGGCTGCATCGATCAACGGCAGTCTTGATATAGAATCTGTGAATGCTCACATGCAGGAATATTTGTCATCAAATCTGCTCAATTTTGACGGCTACCTTTTTGTCGACAATCAGCATACGCATCAGCCAATATACAAATACGATCTGAAGATTCTGCAAACCCTTTTGCACAGCGCAACCTTGATCTATCAGAACCTGCGTTTACGCGAGCGCCTGAAAGAGCTCTTCATCAAGGCGGAGCAGGATGCCATTACCGACCACCTGACGCGGCTCTACAATTTTCGCTATTTTACGCAGCAGTTGGCGAGGGAAAAAGATCGCGCCGAACGGCATCATATTCCTTTCAGCCTCTTGATGCTCGATATCGACTACTTTAAAGTATACAATGATACCTTCGGGCATCAGGCCGGTGATGAGGTATTGCGCAAAGTGGCAACCCTGCTTATGCAAAATACTCGTAGCAGCGATTTCATCGCTCGATACGGCGGTGAAGAATTTGCGATTATTTGTCCGGAGATGGACAAGGAAGGTGGTCAGCGAATCGCTGAAAAACTCTGCAAGATTATTGCGGATACACCCTTTCCCAATGAAGACAAGCTGCTCAACAATGGGGTAACAATTTCAATTGGCGTCGCAGCTTTTCCCGCTGACGCCGACGACGGCGATGGTCTCATTCAATGTGCAGATTCCGCGCTTTATTCCGCCAAGCGCAATGGGCGGAATCAGGTGCAGTTATATTAGTTTGTTTATAGGGATGGATCTGCCGGATAATTTTAATGATGGTCCCCCCTCAATCTCCCCCCAGGGGGGAGATTGAGGGGGGACGCATTTCTAAGAGATCTAGCCCACCGAGTTGGAACTTACAATTGACCAGGATCTCTCAATGCAAGGACTACCTCGCTTTAGAAAATCATTTCTACTCATTCTTTTTCTCGTCACCTGTCTACTATCCGCTTGCGCTAGCGACGCGCCTGCCGGTACAGCCCTGGAGCAAATAGAAGGTGACTGGATAAGTCATGATGGGCGACGCACCTCAATAAAAATCTCTGGTGATTCTCTCCATTTTTATGAGCGGGAAGACCATTGGTATGCCACTACTTTTATCCTACCGGCAGGCACCAAGCCGCAACAGTTGCGCGCCACCATCACTGATAGCGCGCCACCGAAAAAAGACATTGGCGAAGTGGTAGTGGCCATCATAAATGTTGAGAATGATACCCTACGGATCGCCGTGGGCGGCGAAGAACCACCAGCTACCTTTGAACATGGTTCGGGGCATTATGAACTGACAAGGGTAACCGGAGACTAGCAACAGCAGGAGTTCTTACAGCAGTCACATGTGTTTTCTTTGCAGCACTTTTGGGCTTTGCAGTCGCACTTACTACACTTTTCATTTGGCATGATACGTTCCTTCCACTTTATCTGCGAGAGCCCGCAGGCTGTTCGCAAGTTCTTTCCTATTAAGCGAATACATTCGCTCTCTTCCTTTTCGTTCCAAGGCGATGATCCCTTCCTGCGCCAAAACCTTCAAATGACGAGACACAACCGAAGCATCTACATCGCAACATTCGCATAAACACATCGCATTTTGCGGGGTTCGTGCTTCGCAGAGCTCATAAACCAAAGAAAGACGGTTGAATTCTCCGAGCGCTTTAAACAGACCCGCCATTTGTTGAGTTAAGTCATCATTCATGCCGCAATATATGCATACTTGCGCAAATATGTCAATTTATTTGTCAAATTTCAATTAATATGCAGGGCACAGACACGGAGTCGGTCTACATTTGATCGTGCTTAGGGAATTATTGGATGCCAATACCTGCTTGGTGAGCCCTCAATCTAATCTCATAATTTGCAGATTATCAAGCCACCAACTTTTCGCCCCCGGACTACAAAAATGAACAGAAAACTCGAGATCATAATTACCGATATCATTTGGCAGTGCGAACTCATGAGTATGTTCAAACCATTGATTTGCATTTTCGATACTAATCCAAACACTATCCCATTGATCAAGTTCCGGATTTCTTAATATCAAATTGAACATACTTTGACCTACAAAATCGGCCTTGAATGCAAATGTCAGCTCATAAACCGCTCCGGCAATCAGATAATTCCGATCCAAATCCTGGCTAATCCACATTTCCCAACAGCCGGTTTCCGCGCCATGGTTAAAGTTGAGACTGTTATTGCCTTCGAATGCATCCACAGTGTCAATTCTGATAAAAGTATCTGTATCGCCACCGGCAAAAAGTTGCCAATTGGTTGGAACCGATGCCGAAGTTTCCTCAAAACCAAAATTGCGAATCAATTGAACGTTATTTGTCTGAAAATCAACAATATTACTGCCGCCAATTCTACCAAAGTCATCCATAACATAAACCCGATAAAAATATGCTTCATTGGGATTCAATGTTTCATCTACAAATAGAGTATCAAACAGGGATGTTGAAACATGGGCAAGTGTGCCGGTTGTCTCGTCGAGTCCGGACGTATTATGTTTATATAACTTATATTCTCTAAAATTATCATCGTCTGTTGGTGACCACGCCAACTCGGCGCTTGAACTGGTTATAGCATCTGCATCATAGAGCTGAACGGCTTTGGGTAACTTCAGAAAATTTAGCACCAAGTCTTCGTAGACAGAAATATCGTATGTTTTTTCAGAAAAGCTCTGAACATTGGCAGCGGATTTATGTGATTTTGTTAGATTTTTTCTGATTGTTAACTGATGATCACCTGGTCTTACACCTGCAAGGTTAAAATAGCCATCGGAATTCGTTCTAACCATATGGTTAATTTTGCCATCAATAGATACAGTAATATTTTCTGCCGGTAGGTCAGAATAAAATACGTAGCCGCTCACAGAATGCAGTTCCTGCGAACTCGTTCCATCGTCTTCACAGGATAAAAAAATAGCCACAATGAGCAGTGCAAAAATGCAACAGTCGCGGATTTTCATAATTGACTCCGATGAAGCTGTTTTCTGGTAACCTTGAGTGCCATATGATCTATTGCCAGTCTAATAATTCTTGTCAACAGAAGCAACTTTCAGTAAAATCATTCGTGATCAAACAAGAACGTAGGGCTTGATACAACGGAACCTATCCAAAAGCTTCCGTCATATCAAGCCCATGTTATTAAAAACGGCGTTGGCAAACACACTCGATTCTTTACTTTCCAATTAAATTGCGAGGAAAAGATAAATCAAGTTGTCAAGTAGATATAAAGGCGCAATCTGCTGCCAACCCATGAAATCACGAAGCCAAGAGTTGTGCAACTTACAGAAATATCCCGCCGGATACCTCAATTCGCTGTCCATTTATCCAGCCGGCTTCTTCACTGCATAGAAATGCCACAACGCCACCAATGTCGTCCGGCAATCCAACTCTCCCCAGAGCGGTCAATCCTGATATCATGTTATTCACATCCTGATTATCTCGAACGGCCCCACCGCCAAAATCAGTTGCGATAGCTCCCGGCGCCACGATATTTGCAGTAATTTTCCGGGCACCCAGCTCTCTTGCGATGTATCTGGTCAGCACTTCGATCCCTCCTTTCATAGCAGCATAAGCAGCGTAACCGGGAAAAGAGAATCGGGCAAGACCGGTGGAAATATTAACAATCCGCCCACCGTCATTGATGAGAGACAGTCCTTTTTGAGTAAGAAAAAACACCCCTTTAAAGTGGATATTCACCATGTCGTCAAACTGTTCCTCGCTGGTTTCCGCGAATGAACTATGAATACCGGTGCCGGCATTGTTAATCAGGAAATCGAAATGCGAATCCCCATATTGCTGCTCTAAATATGCAGCAACGTCTTGATAAAAGCTGTCAAAGCTGTTGACCGCACGTGTGTCCAATTGAAACGCGGCGGCCTTTTGCCCAAGCGTTTGTATTTCGGCAACCACCGCTTCGGCTCTATCTTTGTTGCTCAGGTAGGTCAACATGACATCAACGCCCCTCCTGGCGAGATTAATTGCCATATCTTTTCCAAGGCCCCGGCTGCCACCGGTCACTAATGCAATTTTATTTTGAGATCCGGACATAAGAATGCTCCTGCTTAATGTGGTTTATGTTGCAGGCTTATCTTAACATCAAAGGCCGGATAGTGGTTTGCTTGTATCAATCCAATATTTGCGTAATTCAAAGAATTGTTCAAGCGCGAAATTTGATAGGAGAAAGGGAGGTCTGCTTTCGAAAGAAATTGGAGAAATGGGCAACTTCTTCAAATCCCAGGGAGAAAGCGATATCGGAGATATTCCAATCAGTGCCTTTCAGCAGGAATTTGGCTTCCAGGGCAATTCGACTGGCGATGAATTCTGTCGTGGTTTTTCCGGTGCTATCCTTCAAAACTTTGTTCAAATGATTCACGTGCACAGCCAGCCTTTCGGCAAAATCTCGCGCTGAGCGTAGTTCGATTTTCTGCCCGGGCGATTCAATTGGAAATTGGCGCTCCAGAAGTTCAATAAAGAGTGAAGTAATGCGAGAAGAAGCAGTATGATTGTCTTCCCGGACGTCAACAGGTTGAAGCTTTTGTCCGCGATGGATCAGTTCCAGCACATAATTCCGGAGTAAATCATATTTGAACTCGTAGTCCGAGGAAATTTCATCCCTCATCTTCCGGAAGATTTGCTCTATTTCGGATGCCTCACTCTCGTTTAGCTGGAATACCGGATAGCCGCCGGAGCGAAAAATCGGCAGCTTATCGATAACAACGCCACTCTTGCTCTTGAGCAAAAATTCATCTGTAAACACACAAAAGAAACCTGATTGATCGTCGCTCAGGGGCACCCAATGATAGGGCACCTTCGGGGTTGCGAACAACAGGGCATTCTGTTCTATGTTGATAACCTTATCGGCATATTCGGCCCGGTTTCTCCCGCAAATCCAGCTGATTTTATAATATGCCCGACGGTTGTAAGGCATGACGTTCGTTCGCTTGACGTTCTGGTAGGTTTCAGAAATATCAAAGACGTTGAAATGACCAATATCCTGGCGAATGCCCGGCGGCATGAGCTGGCTGATTTCCTTGTCGGAAAGCGCCGCCATTTCCTGGTAAAAGTCATTTAAAGAATTTCTAGCCAAATTTGTCATCTGGAACCTCCAGTTGTAAAAATCAAATATATGAGTCAGGTTCTCAATTGTAAATGTGAATTTGATATTGGGAAAGCCATACTGAATTTAACGCGAAAGTGGCTTTTGCATAAATAAGTCGGCCGCGACAGTCAATTGACCGCCGCGGCTCGCCAAGCAATTTGGTAAGACACCTACTTGATACTGTTAATATACTCAATCTTGGACTGCTGGTCCGGTCTTAAACTGCTTTCAACCTCCGAATTTCCAGCAGCAGCCAATCCCATCTTTAAGGCCCGCACTTGACTGGCCACCAGTTTCCGGAATGCCTTGAGGCCACTTTCATAATCCAGCAGAAGCAGATCTTCCATCCACGCTAACCACTGCGGACGGGACAGGTAGGTATTGGCAAGAAATGCCATATAGCGAATTTCCGGGGTTTCTCCGTGCAATGCCAGGGTGTCCAGAGCGAGCTGGGCAGCGGAGAAATCACTCTCAGGATGTTCGGCTTTCAATTGCATAATCAAAAATACCGATGTGCCAACAATCCCATCGTTTTCGTGTACAAGTTTCTGAGTATACGATTGTATCGCCGTCTCAATTTGCGTTGCATTGTCATATCGACCATAAGCAGCTCCAAACATTATCAGTGCGAGCAGGCTGGCTCGCAAAAAGCGCATCAAATTTGGTTTCATTTTGTATCTCCTATTTGTCAATTTTGTTTGCTGTTCTTGATGCAAGAATTACTATGCGCAGCTTTTATCGCTGTCGCCGTTTACCTTGACAAATAGCTTGCCAATTTTTTGCACTATCACAATTCATTGTTTTATATAGCTTTACAAAGAGATCCAAATGGAAAGCATGTTTTCGGAGGGGTGGCACATTTCTGCTATGCAGGAAGGTCGAAATGCGCGCAGATTCGATCTCAACCGTTTGCAAAAAATGGTACATTCGTGCCAATTCATTCAAAATGTACCAGCCTTTTGCCATGCAGCTAGCGAGGAATCGCAGACTCGCAAATATCTGACGATTCGAAAATCAAAGCCTGAAAAGTAGCAGAATCAAGAGGGCAGATGTGAGGATCGCCAGAAATGTCCTAATAGCATTCCATTTCACCCAGCGATGTTCAAACTGCTGACGGGCTTCAGTGAGCGCTGCTTCACTCAGGCTATTGAGGTCATGCTGCTGAAGCCTATTGTTCAATGGGACGTTGATAGCGAAAGTCGGCAATTGCACACCCAGGAAATAGACAAGTGTTGCAGTGACAATCAGCATGCGGTTTATGCCCTGCAATTCAGAGATGCCGAGAATGATTGATGCTGCCAGGGCCAAAACAGCCCCGATCCAAACCAGCATGAACAGCGGTTGATTATTCTGAATCACGCCATCGATCACCTTGAAAGACCGAAGGAATTCACCGTCATTCAAAAGCTTGATACCGGGCATGATAACAATCGCAAAAGCAAACAGGAAGCCTGCGGCAAGCGAACATAGAAAAGTGGACAATATTAAAACAATTTGGAGGAAACTCATGATAGCACCTTAAAGTCAGTTTGAATTCGTGTTAAATCTTTAAACTGCAACAGCTTGCCCTCCCAGGAGGGGATTTAGGGATGGGCTTTGCCGCTGCCCGTTCAATGTCTTCACTAAACGGGCAGCGATCGATATATGATCAAGACCATATTAAAGGCATCCAGCCTCACACCGCCACTTTCCACTGACCGCTTGCAGCGACCTCGCGGGCATAATCCGCAAAGTCTTTCGGCGGACGGCCGAGGGCCCGCTGAACGCCATCCGTCAGATGCGCATTACGGCCGTCAAGCACTGTTGAGAAGAGATAATCCAGCAGCCAAACAACGATTTGCGGGGCGCCGGATGCCTTCAGACCATCGACGAAAGCTTCTTGAGGAATTTGCAGGTAGCTGATCTCGCGGCCGGTGGCTTTCGACAGATCGGATGCAATGTCCTTGAAGGTCATAAGGCGCGGACCGGTTACTTCATACACTTCCCCGGCATGTCCCTCCTGGGTGAGGGCCACCAGAGCAACCTCAGCGATGTCGTCAACATCGACAAAGGGTTCCAGAATATCGCCACCAGGCAAAGTGATTTGGCCGGTTTGGACCATATCAATAAAGGCGCCTTCGGAAAAATTCTGATTAAACCAAGCGGCACGAACGATGGTCCATTCCAAACCGCTCTCTTGCACAATTCGTTCACAGGCCTGTGCTTCCTCTTCACCACGTCCGGATAGCAGCACCAGGCGCTTAACGCCGTGAACTTTTGCTCTCTCCACAAAGGCCTGAATGGCATCTGTCGCGCCGGGTACGGCAAGATCTGGCGAGTAATTGACGTAAACAGACTCGACCCCATTCAAGCAGGCATCCCAGCCAGCCTGGTTATTCCAGTCGAACGCCGGCATGGCGGATCGCGAGCCGATGCGAGTCGGAATCCCCATTTCCTTTAGAGAAGTCACGATTCGGCGACCGGTTTTACCGGTGCCACCAAGTACCAGGATCCATCCATTTGCGTCATTTGAGTGATTACCACTAATATTCATCACTTGCTCCTTTTTGTTTTGGTTACAAGCAAATATTAGTGGATTTATGCAGGTATTTCTTGGCAGGCGCCGCCAATCTTTTGACCCTGCGCGCCAAACCGCATTTTCTTAGGATTTGGATTGTGTTGCGATACGAAAAGAACGCGGTGTTTGCCCGGCCCAGCGTTTGAAGGCACGTGTGAAAGCACTCTGCTCCGAGAAACCAGTAAGGAAGGCGACTTCTACCAGGGAAAAATCTGTGTCTTTCAGCAGGTTCTTAGCGAGCTGGCGACGCGATTCATCGACCAGGTTCTGATAGGAGTGGCCGTGTTCAGATAATCGCCGCTGCAAGGTTCGCCCACTCATACCGAGACGATTGGCAATATCAGGAAGCGTCGGAATCCCTTCACTCAGTGATTGCGAAACTTCACTTCGCACCTGCCGCTCCAGAGAAGGCACATCTTCCAGCTTTGATACTTCAGATTGAAGGTGGCTTTCGAAAAAGGTCGAAATCCCTTCATCCGCCAGCTTGTTTGGGGTTTGCAAGGATTCATGTGAAATCAACAGCGCGTCCCGATCCGTATCAAAATGAACCGGGCATCCAAAATATGCTTCATGATCCGCGATAGATTTTGGGGCGGGATGTTTGAAGTAGACCGCTAGCGGCTTCAGGGGTTTGCTTGCAACTTCCCGGCTAATGGTGGCAATGCTGGCGATGGTTGCTTCGTTTGATATGCGCATACCGAGGTGCCGCTCCCCTTCCCGGTGAAGGTGCATCAACGCGCCCGACTCAGTTGCCTCAACTTCATAGGTCGATACGCTGGTAAGCACCCTTGCATATCGCTCCGAACGATCAAAAGACCCTCGCAAATTCGGTGCGGACTTCCAGGCAAGCCCGAAGGCCCCGTAATCATTACTGCGCATTGCAGCACCGGCTCGTAGCGGCAAGGTTGTGCCATTATCCTCAGCCCTGGCAATCCGTTCGAGAAAGGCATAGTATTCATTGTCAGAAATCATATGGGACGGATCAACCGGGCTGTCCGGCTCTATGCCTACTGAGCGCAGCAAGGCGGCCACGTCGATTTTGTTCTCGACAATTGAAACGGCCTTCCGTACAAATAGTGAGGTTATTTGTCCCATTCTACTATTCCTGCATGGAGCAGATCAGCATATCCCCGGTTATTTCACCAACAACATTCGTTTTCGCAATGTTTGACCGGCGAACTGCAGTTGATAGAAGTACATGCCGCTTTTTACAGCTTGTCCATTTTGATCCGTACCGTTCCAATTGATTGAATATGTCCCGGCTGCCTGAGTGGTTTTCACCAGAGAAGTGACGCTGCGGCCCATGAGATCATAGATCTCCAGTTGAGTGAATCCGGCCCGCGGTATATGATATTGAATGGTAGTTGATGGGTTAAATGGATTTGGATAATTATTGAAGAGTGTTATCTGATCAGGTGTATAGGTCAACTCATCTTCTTCAATGCCAACAAGGCTGACGTTCTCATACCAGACAATCTCAAAGTCCAGGGAAGAAGCCGACAGAACATCGATGTCGCCATCGCCATCCATATCTTCTGCATAAACGCCTCTGGCGCCATCAGCACTGGTCGTAATATTACGTCGCGTAAAGCTCTCATTGCCATCATTTTCATACCAGGCAACTCTATCATCCTGGAAGGAGGCGGACAGGATATCCATATCCCCATCACCATCTACATCCCTAACGTATACGGAATAGGGATCATCTGCAGATTGAGAAACATCCTGCGCGGTAAAGTTTTCATCGCCATCGTTTTCGTACCAGGTGACTTTATCATCACCAAGGGTAGCCGATACAATATCAATATCCCCATCACTATCCAGGTCTTCGGCAAATACTGTCCAGGCATTTATCGCCATCTCGGAAATCGAGTGAGCTGTAAATACCTGATTCCCGTCGTTTTCATACCAGACTATTTTCAGATCATTGGAAGAGGTGGAAAGTACGTCGATATCTCCATCACTATCGACATCGATAGCATACGCTCTGCGAGCACCTAACGCCAAAGACGTGATGATCCGGGCAGTAAAGCTTTGGTTGCCGTCATTTTCATACCAGGCTATCGTGTTGTCACTGAACGAACTGGATAGGACATCAATATCCCCATCGTTATCCATATCTATGGCAAATACCGAGTTGGCGCCGAGGGCTTGGCTTGTGATGGTCCTGGCAGTAAAACTTTGATTGCCGTCGTTTTCATACCAGGCTATCGTGTTGTCACCGCTTGAGGCTGACAACACATCAACATCGCCATCACTATCGACATCAATAGCAAAGACGGTATTGGCATCATCCGCATCTGTGGTAATGGTCCGAGCAGTAAAGTCCTGATTGCCGTCGTTGATATACCAAGCAATTTTCGAATCTATAGTTGAAGCAGAAAGAACATCCATATCACCGTCACTATCTAAATCAATGGCATACACTGATCTGGCCCCTGTGGCATCGGTCGAAATAGTAAAGGGCGCGAAGTCTATTTGAGAAAATAGATTTGTGGTGATTGTCAGCAACACTGTCAAGCAAGTCACACGAAGTTTCATGTGAATTTCCCTTCAATAATTTTGAGTAAGTGAAGTTGTTTGTTCGACACTTTGCCATTCCCGCATGCTTTTAGCGGAGATCTACTTATACAACACCTGGATAACCGATATAAGCATTCGGGCATGACAGATAAAATGTCATTTAGTCAAGAACAATTACTTAGGTAATATTAAGATGCTGGTAGTCTTCGGTCAGTGATTCCGGCACATTCTAACACGCACCTGCCTCACTATTTGAATGTATGAAATCATACTTCAAATTGCCTGAAGAAGAAAAAAGATTTTGGGGTTCTACAGCTTGTGTGACAAATATCGAGCCCAATTAGCAGTTCTTCGCTCACATCGGGGTTATCTTTTGGCGATCACCCACTCAACTTTCGTACATCCTTCCTGCACATTCGCCGGAACTCACAGTAGCTATCACAAGCAGCATCCATCGGGAAACGCGTATGACGGAACTGGGCGCTTTCGATGCTATTTACATAGTGAAAAATATAGGCTTCCACCCGCTCCAGCATATCTTGGTAAGAAATCGGCTCGCCATCAGCACTCATCAAATCCTTATTGGGCAAAGAAGCATTGCGCGGCAGGCGCGGCATGGATAACCCGGCTTCACCATCATAGATAAGCGGCATGCGCTTGCACTCATCAACACTCTTAACCTGGAAGATAGCGGTGGCGACAGGCGACAATTGCAAATCGTTTCCGGTTTCTGCCAGGCGCTCGATAATGCGAGCGTAAAGCGGCAGCTGCAAGGTGAGTCCGGCAAGCACCTCGGCTGCCCGCCATCCTTTTGAGCCGGTTTTGTAATCCAGTAGCATTGCCTGACCGGCAGCATTGGTATCAATGCGATCAATCTTACCAACAATCTGCACATGCTTCCCGTCTCGTTCCAGCGTAATGGGCTCTTCGATACTGGCAGCGTCCTGCTCGTTGGCACCACCGGCCTTTCCGAAGGCCATTTCAAAATAGGCCGGGGTAAAGCCGGACTCCTCAATGCCGGCTTCTTCCGCCTTTAGGAAGGCATCCCAAATTCCGCTGAATCCGGCATGTCCCAGGTAACGCTCTTTTTCCAGGTCAAACAACAGCCCGCGGAAAGGAAGCCGTTCAAATTCCTCGCCGGCAATTGCCATAAGCACATCGCGGGCCTCCCAGGGCCGGTCAAGGCGCTTTTCCTGCTGCAGCTGGCTATAGAAGCGGAATAAGGTACTATGCACCAATTGCCCCCGCTCAAGGGCGGTTAGCCCGGTTTCCATTTCTTCATCAGGGCGCAAGCCAATCAGGTAACGCATATAAAACTGAATGGGACAAAAAGCGAATGACTCGAGGCGCGTTATCGAATATGGCCTCTCACTAAAATGGGCTTTGATTTCTTCGACTAGCTGCGGATAAGCGCTAAGCACACCTTCGTAAATACCAAATTCTCCCGGCCGCCGCTTGTCATAATTAATGCGCACACGCTCCGTCCAGAGACCCAATGCATCGAGCGCTGCCGGATTGTCTTGTTGTAAATGCTTCCACTGGTGTAACTGAATTTCCTCTGCTGCACCAATGCCTGGAGGAATTTGCGCAGACACGCGTTCAACCAGTTTTTGAGGATGCCGCAAAAAGTACTCCGACGGCACCTGGCGACGCCAACGCACTTTAAATTGATCAGCCAGGATGTTCAGTAAATTCGAAGGTACGCGAGCAGACTCGTTCTCAAAACGTGGATAAGTAAGTACTAGACGACCGACTTGGGATGAGAGAATTTGATAGAACATATAACGGTCTTGTCCCAGCAAGTCCTCAGTAGCGATCAGCCCCAGTTTTTCACGCTCTTCATCATGGAAAAAGACATCTTGGGTAAATGGCCGTGGAAAATCACCTTCAACCATTCCCCCAAAAATCAGGACTTCCGGCTCAATCGACAAAATTTCCAAACGCGGCATAATTTGCAAGCCGTGATTGGCCCACTCGCGAAGGTTGTAGGTCGCATGAGAAACCAATAGGCTAAGGTATTGATGAAAATCGCTCAGGGTTAACTTCTGCTTGCCGGGCAAGTTGGTGATTACCCAGGAGAATTGATCGAGTAATTTCACAAAGCGGTTGAAGGCACGATATTCCTGCTCGATCTCGCGTGGAGAGATATGCGGGTTGGCCACGCGATACCAATCCAGGAAACCATATTTTTCCAGGAGGCCAAGAAAGCGTTCCCGGAAATCGCTAACCGTCAGTCGCTTATCGAGATTTTTCAGGTCATCCAGCAATTGACGCAGGGGTTTTACGCCACCTTCGAGCAGGGCAATCAACTCCTCAATGTGGCGTCGATCAAAGCCATCCTCAGCGGTCTTCTCCAGGGCGTCCTTCAAATACTGAAGCTGGCGCTTCAGCGCATCTTCCCATTTACCGTGAAAATGGGTCAAGCGGAGCAACTGGGCAATATTCTTAACCCCTCCTTCATCCAGTTCATCAGAACCCGGCGGCTTGAAAAAAGGCGATGAAATCAGCTGAATCATCTTCTTTACGTCATAGCCCAGAAGTGGTACTTCGAGCAGCAAAAGAAAGCTACGAATCAGCGGCGACTGACTTAATTGAAAGCCGGTGGAAATATTATATGGTATGCCATACTTCGGAAAAATTTCATGAATGAGCGGGGCATAGCGTTCGAGAGACGGAAAGGTAATACCGATTTTTTCCAATGGAATATCGCAACCATGATGCAGACGCTTTACGTAATTCGCCAGAAACGCCACTTCTTCTGCCCGATTGGTTGCCGGTTGAATCAGTATGTTTCGCTCCAGGTCGACCTGAGGAATATCGTCACGGTTGTTCTGGAACAGAATTTTCTCTAACGGGCCGGGCGCGGCGTCTTCAACAACAACCGGGTTAAGCCCTTGAAGCATGTGGAAAGCCGGGGTCACGTGGCCGAAAATCCGCTCATGGTTCTCCACATAATCCAGCTTGATCTTCACACCACAAAATTGCCGGACCCGCTCAAAGAAATGATACATTGGCCGCGTGAATAAGCCATAGCCATTCAGGTAAATCATTTTCACGTGCGGAAAGCGGGATTTCCAGAAGGCTTCATCGAGAAAGTTGAACACTTCCTGGATGGCGCCGGCTTCGTCCATCAGGCGATCACCGAGAATTTCTTCAAACTTCTCGATCAACAAAGCGAAGTCGTGAATACGGTGATCCGTTTCCTCCAGAAATTCTTCCAGGTCCTCCCGGGTATAGCCATATTCACGCAGTTCCGTCAGTAGCCCATCGACCTTTTGAACAAGACCGCGACGAGTGGCGCTGGATTTATTGAAGAATCGCAGGCCGCCTACGCTCTTTTTCAAGGTCTCTTCAACAAGAAAGAGTTTCATGGCTGGGGAAATTATTTTTCGGGCGCGAGGCACATCCCGATAGAGGCTGGTCATGAATTCGTAAAAGGTAAATACCGGCGGATCGATCAAGGCTCGACGCCCGGACCGGCTGATCAAATCTTCTTTGAAATAGCGTACTGCCCTTTTGACCGGAAGCAGGTAAATGAAATCGTAGTCGACACCGGACATATTCTGAACCCGCTCCAGAATCTCCTGTTCAAAATAGTAGTAAGAACCCGTGGGGCCGGTAATCAGTTTCAATCCGGTATCAGTAGAAGTCTCCATTACTTACAAACATAATTGAACAAAGCCGGGAAATCAAACAGCTTCCTTCAATTGAACCTACACTGGCAAAATGTCCGGATTTTCGACACAATTTCCGGCTTTCGATGTCGTTTTCGACATATGTTTTGATATTCGTCAATTTGGCCAAAAGGCAAAATCAACGCAAACCAATCAAGAACAAAGACTTAAGCAAAGCTGTATTTTTTTCGGAAAAATGGCATATTTATTGTAGTAATGTGATTGTCTACACGGATGACGGGCGGAGATTTTACTACAATGGATGTGAAATTAAAAACGTGAGGCGTGAAAATGAAGATTAAGATCAAAGTAAAAATGAAGGTCAAAAAATCCTGACTTTAATCGCGCGGTTTGACCGCGTTTAAAAATAGATGACCTACAGAAAGCCCCGTTCAAATTGATGGGGCTTTTTTTATGCTATGATGATACTACTTGCGTGATCCAGGCATCCTGAAACTTGCGCTTCGCCAGGGTATTTATATACTCCTCTGCTTCCTCCCGGCTTTTGAACTGCCCAACCATCACTTTCCAGATCGATTCCTGCTTTACAATGCGCGTAGGCTGATTGGTTTCAGTTTCGAATTTTTTCTGCAGCTCCAGTGCCTTTTCATGACTGCGGGTGGCAAACACCTGAATGCTATAATGAATGTTAATTTCCGGACGTGGCCGCAATTCAACCGGCTCCGGTTCAGGCTGTTGAATTGCATTTGCAGTATTATTGATGGCGGGTGCCGGCTCCCCGGTACCAGTAACGCCGCCCCCGACCTTGGGCTCATGAATATCGCTTTCCACGATCCAAACACCGGGGATATTCGCATATCTTAACTTCTGCATTAGGTATTCCGCCTCGACCCGGCTGGAAAAATCACCAATTTGCACTTTGTAAAGGCCTTCCGGCGTTTGCATCATATATACCTGCCCAAGATTTAAGGCCCGCAAATCAGCGGCGACCTTCTCGGCATTCTCACGCTGGCTGCCGGCAAACGCCTGACAACGATAGCCTTTTCCAATGGTATAGTCCCGGGCGGCAATGGTCTCGGCTCGTTTACCGATCGCACGCACTGTAACCTTATCCTTTTCGAACGTGCGTATCAACTCCGGAAAACTTTTACTGGACAAAAACTCTTTTAGCTCCGGTGACATTTGCGCAAATGCCGGGTGGCTAAAGCAAACGACGCCCAACAGGGCCATCAATATGAATCGAAGAGACAATTTTTTAATGAACATAGGCCATACCTTTTAGGTGGTAATCCCCCCGCCATCTCCCCCCGGAGGGAGATGGCGGGGGGATTGATTTACCGGAACATTTACAGGCCCGGTTTATCAATCTTTAAATGCAAATGCTAGTACATCTGAGCGAGAGTCAAATCCGGATAATAAAATCCCAAAATTGATTGATACTGACGTCCGGCCAGCGACATACCAATCGCTCCCCACTGGCACATCCCGCGTCCATGGCCGTTCCCGGCGCCAACGATGTAAAACTTGTCCGGATTTTCCGGGCTAAGGTTGATAAAGAAAAGATCACTCGGCAGCAATTTGCCTCGCTCATCTGCCAGGGAGCGGCGAATTCGAGATCCATCTGCCAGGAAGCTTTGTTCTTCGACCCTGAAGCGCACCGTTTTGGCACGACTGCTCGGCTTACGATCGAGCACTTCAATGCTCATGGTAAAACCATCATTCATCCAGCCTTCAACACGCAATGAATCGATATCAAATTCACGCTGCAGGTTCACAAGAATCGTTTCCGCATCACGGAATTCCACCCAGCGATAGAATGGAGAAACCCGGCAGTTGTATTCATCCTTATCGAGATCATGGGCCACAGCGGCAGTCGCCGGTACAGCACTGCCCGGCAGCATGGCATCAGATTCCAGAATGCCGCCACAGGTCGAATGATAGTAGGTCGGGGACGGCTGTCCACGCTCCGTCAGAATCATACCGCGAGTGCTGTTCACCGCCCGCTGCGCGAGGTCCGTCAATCGTTGAACTCCCCGGTAGACCTGATCCCGGGTATCAGCCCTGATATCATATACTCCGGCGTTTACCGGATTCGCAAGGCGATGCATGGCGTAAGTGCGGGCAGCGACAGCCTGGGCAAAAGCAGCTTCGGTATATCCCTTTTGGTGCGTAGGAATTTCGAAAGGCACCACACCTTGCAGATAGCGCTCAAGGCCGAGTTCGTTAACAGCCAGCACCTGATCGCCGTCGAAAACAAATGACAGCTCGCCACGATAGCTAACATTATCCAGCGTGAATTCGCTGTTTTTTGTCAGCGGGCGAAAAACGATCAGCTGATCCGGGGCAATATCCAGATAGCGACGATCATTGCGAAATACCAAGTTCTTTCCGCTACGGAACACGCTTAAGGTGCCAATTGAAGAATCGAAGCGATACTGCGCTTCTTCCAGGACCAGCACATAATTCCCATCAAAACTCAGTCCGCTGCGGGTCACATTATCGATCAAACAGGCGCGGATTTGAGGTTCCGTTGTGCTGGCTGCAGGCGTTGTGGATGGTGTGGTTCCCGGTTGAGTAGAGGGCGTTTTTTTCACGGTTGATCCGCAGGACCAAACCAGGAAGATCAGGCAGCTCATCAACATGCCGCGAACAGATGGTCCATAAGACTTCGGCTGCGGGTAAATTTGTCTTTTCAGGGATGCGTTCTTCATGAGGCAAAATTGTTTTTCGGTTTATAACGGCAACGCGCCTGACAATGCGGGTTATCAGGCGCAAGAAAGTGCAGATTCTATATTAGATCATATATGCTAAACTGGGAATCTTATCGAAAGAAACCAAGGCCTAAAATATTTACTCCGACCTTGATCCCCAGTCCGGAGACATTGATCTGGTCCCATACCGGCAACCCTTGTTCATCTCGGTCCTGATTCCGACTGGCAAAGGAATTATTATAGAACACATCAAAGAAAAGAACGCCGGTATTACTAATAACCATACCAACCCCGCCGCTGAGTTGCCAGCCGAGGCCGTGGAAAAACCGGTCGCGGTTGAACCCTTCCAGGAAATTGTCCTCATTATTCCATATGAGCTCCCAGCCCAATCCGCCGGCACCGCGTAAGTAGAGCGGACTTTGGTCACTAAACGGTCGCTCATAGGTCAGTATGAACATCAACATCATGATGCGGGTATCAAACTCCAACTCCAAGCGCTTCTGGGAAAAACTAATACCGCCAACAACAGAATCGGCGATCGTGGTTTCCTGGCGGAAATTAGCGGCGAAATAGTTGATCTCTGCGCCCCAAAACAAGCGATTATCGATTCGGCGTCCGGTGCTGATACCGTAGAGATTCCCGGTGTCGGTGTCAACCGGATTCAACCGTCCGAATTTAAATTCTGTAAAAGCTTTGGTGCGACGCTTTGATTGAAAGGTCTGCGCGTGTAAACTTTGTGACAACAAAATACCAGCGAGGAGTGCAAGAAGTAGCCTTTTCATCACAGCAACCTCCATTGACAAAATAAGAAATCTGTTCGACATGCCGCCTGCTCGCAGCCAAGACGACCGTCATGTATTTAAATTCAGAAAAACGAATAAAAATTCGTATTTTCCTGAACCATGTCCCCGGTTATAAACCGATGGCAATTTTCCTAAATCTGCCGATCAAAAAAATGCGGTAAAGTGATCAGGAACAAGTTTTTGTACTAGTTGTATATATAATCGTCTCAACACTACTATACAAGTTTTTTATTGATTTGTTCCAAGAATTGTACATCAAAATGACGCACTGGTGTACGTATCCCCACCTGTTTTGTACGCAAAACAGCAAAGTCAAACAAAAATTTGTACTTAGACTGTAATTTCACTCCATGGCATAATGAAGGAAAATCATAAATATTGGAGGAATATGTGAAAGAAAATTCGCGTACGCCGGCAGACAACGCCGAATCAGGATGACCGGCAAGGTAAGTGCTCATATGTATAATTATGAAGACAAAAAAATATCGCATCAAATTCAAAAAAAGCGAACAAAGTTATGATTATACCGTAAAATGAATAAGATATCAGGGCTTGTTGACAACTTGATCATTCAGCTTTGATAGTGAGTTTTCCACGGAATTGAGCGGAATTCCCGCTCGCTGTGCCTCTCCTCTAATTTTCGTCGAAATGTGTGCCTGGCTTTTTGCGGACCAACCCAGGTCTTGCGCCATTCTACTATGCCCAATTCCTGGGACGGGAAAAATACATGGGCGTATCGTAGCCCCGGAAGGTCCGAACGTATCCCTATCGCCTTCAGCTATGAGGATGCCATTTACGCAGCCGTAACGATTCGTTGCATCTACCCGGCTGTATATAAGACATTTTTCAGGATTGTGTCTCTATATAAACGATCATTGCATTTTTCTTGGGAGGGAAATAATGCGATACCTTATTCTACTGCTATGTACAGCTGTTGTCTTGTTCCTGCCGCAAAAGCTACTTGCACAAGACGCATCAATTCACTGCGGAATGACCGATGAAGCAATTGAAGAAAGCAAGCACTCAACCCCGCAATTCGGCGGCAAATTTATCAGCGCTACAGGAACATTGCGCGTGCTTGTCATTTTCGTTCGCTTCGCAGATGACCATCAAACCTCTGACAATTGGCCCGATCCCAACACGTTGCCGCCCTGGGCTGAAAACTTTGTTGATAACCAATTCAGCTCGACAGGAAGCTATTCCCCGGGACTAGCCAGTGACTACTTTTACCAAAATTCTTATGGCAATTTTCATGTTATTGGTGATGTTTACTATCTAACCACAGACCACAATGAGATGTACTACCGGCAATTGGCTGCCGGACCGCCATTCCAACCGGAAGTCGCCCGAGCAGCACTGCAGATGGAAGTTTTTGACAAGCTTGACGCTGCACCATACAATGTCGACTTCAGCCTGTATGACAATTGGAATCGGGTTGATGAATACGATATTCAACCGGGGCCGGATGACGATGTCGACATGATCTGGTTTTTAACTCGCGATATTCAGGAATCGGGCAATGCTGCCGGGCAGGCCAATTTTCACTGGGCACATGCATTGCTGGATACTGACACCCACGTTCGGGATGGCGTTGCTCTGGTCGGTGGATTCCCCGGCTCCGGGATCGGGATGTTTCGCCGTCACCTGGATTGGGCAGTTAATCCATCACTAGCACCATATGGGAAAGGCGTCATCGTCAACCATGTGGCACATGAGATGACTCATTATTTTTTTGGAAGTGGTCACTTCGCCATTTGGGATGATCATATTACTACCAATGTTCGTAGCAACTCCAGTCTGAAGACATATGCCGGTGGCTGGTATTCCCTTTACAGCGGCTACGAAAAATGGCGCCTGAATTGGCTGGAAGCAACCACCATATGGGCCGATGGCGACAATTATGAGCTCTGGGACCTGGCCACAACCACAGATCATTCCAAGCCACGGTTATACCGGATTAATATCCCTGACACGCCTCAGTATTTCTTAATCGAAAACCGCCGTTGGCTCAGCGAGTTTGAACCGCATTTCGCCGTCAGCGGAGGCGGGATCCAGGGGTTGCTCAAACCGGGCTTACTGGTGTATCAAATTATCCGGGAATTCGCCGACGTGCCAAGTGCCCGGGTGCAAAAGCTCGATGCAGACGGACGTTATGTCTGGAACATGCTGCATCATTCACCGAATGGTTCCAGCCAAACAGAAGATTTCATAGACAAAGGCACCCCGGACAGCTTTACCGGGTATTCCGAAACCGAGCGAATTTACATTGACGGCTATCGCGGATTCTGGCTGGCAATGTGGAATCCAAATTCAACAAACCCCTTTGGCGGAGGTCCTTATATCTCGACCTATAGCCAGGGCGGGCAATTGTCAGCAGGTGACGATTCAGGCGACAGCCTTGATGTGTTCGACGTCGGTGATGTTATCACGCCCTGGTCAAATCCGGGCAGCCATCGTTGGCACAACAACACCTTTCTTGAAACCAATATCGGTATTGAAGTAAAAGCCTTCAACAGCGCCAATGAAACCTATACCATTGCCGTACGGCTGAATGACCCCGAAGATTTGTCGCCTTCCAGGCCAATGGGCCTATCCATTTCAAAACCCTGCAGCACCTGTCAGGTGACACTTACCTGGGAGGCCAATACCGAACCTGACGTCGTTAATGGCGGGCAATATGAGATTTATCGGGGAGAAACCGAGGACAGCGATAACCCTGGCTCCTACCAGCTTTTGGCGACGATTGACGCCCACAACAAGAATGCCGCCCAGCTATCATGGACAGATGATGAATCCGGTCCAAATATGGAACCGCTTTGGCTGCATTACTATGTCGTTGCAATAGACAACTCAGGTAAGACGTCTGCTGCTTCAGAGGGCGTGGCGGTGCATAGCCGGCAGCTAACTACTTCCGTCGAAGATAAAAACACCGCTCCTATCAGGCAGTATGGCCTTAGTCAAAATTATCCAAACCCCTTTAACCCAATAACAACGATCCGCTTCACCATGCCGGTAGCCGGGTTGGCAAAATTGATCGTCTACAATATTCTTGGACAAAAAATTGCAACCCTTGTGAATGACTTGAGGGGGGCTGGACATCATGAAGTAAGCTGGGACGGAAGGAATGATTACGGTCAGCCGGTTGCTTCAGGCGTTTATTTGTACCAGTTGGAAGTGGATGAAGGGGAAATAACGCGAAAAATGATGCTGGCGCGGTAATGACCGTAACGGGCCCGGCTACAACAACCAAAATGTCCGCCCTGTCTCTCCTCGCAGGAAAGATAGAGGGCGGACCGCTACTTAAGCAAACTTCGAATAACCCCCAACACCTATACAGACATAATTTCCGTAATCCAGCCATAGGGATCTTCTTCTTGTTGAAGCTGAATACCGATCAGGCTATTGTATAGCTTATGCGCGAGTTGGAAATCGTTTTTATTGACATTATAAATAGTGCCTTTCCAGCTCACCTCGCTAACGGAGGTAATTGTCGCGCCGGTTCCGGTAAGGAAACACTCCTTGGCATGTTTGCAAAAATCGTCGATATCCAGATCAACTTCCTTCACCTTCATTCCAAATTTATCTGCCGCCAGATGCAAGAGGGAGGCCCGGGTAATACCGGGTAAAATAGAGCCCAGCCTTGGGGTTACCAGCGTATCATCATCCATCAAGGCGAAGAAATTGGCAGCGCCGGCCTCTTCTATGTAGCGATCATGCTTGGTATCGAGGAATAACGCACCATCAAATCCGGCCTTTACTGCCTCTTCACGCGGACGCATGGTTACCGGATAGTTGGACACTGCTTTAGCGTCGCCTGACCCGCGCGCAGCCGCACGGTGGGTTGGCGTTACAAGCAGTCGAACCACGCCAATACCGGGATAATAGGGCCCTACCGGACTGGCATATACCAGGAATAGACATTCTTTGGCCGCCTTCACACCCAGCATCGCTTCGGTCGCAATACAAAGCGGGCGCAAATACATGCTGTGCCGACCATCGGTTGAAGGCGGTACAAATTCATGGTTGGCTTTGACGGTATCATACACCGCTGCCTTGAATTTCTCAAGCGTCATTGGCGGCAAAGCAATTTGGTCCAGACTTCGTAGAAAGCGCTTCCCATTCTCTTCAGGACGAAACATGACGATCTTGTCCTTGACCGTACGATATGCTTTCATTCCTTCGAAAATACCCTGTCCATAATTCAGGATATTGGCAGCAGGTGACAGCTCAATGTTATGAAAAGGTACGATCCGACCATCATCCCATTGACCATTCCGATAGTCGCTTTCATACATTTTCATATCACCGGCATCTTTATAAAGAGAAAACGTTAAGTCACTAAAATCCCTGCTTTTAGTCATTGGTATCTCCGATATTTTATGTGAATAATAGACAGTAGAATCAGAATTGCTTACGACACCGGTTACAACTTGCGTCTAGTAATCGTGGTTTTTGTCCCCCCTCCATCTCCCCCCGGGGGGAGATGGAGGGGGGAAAGTGGTACCATGAAGCTCGCAATACCACTATAAGAACATATAGTAACCGCTCTATGCCCGATCAATATAGCAAGCGCCGCCAATGCAAGAGAAGCATCAAATAAAATAACTCGTTCGGAATCCATTCAGGTTAAAATTGACATGGAAAACAGTTATCGCTAACTTTGGCGCTATATTGCCGTCTATTTGTTTGAAGAAGAACAGTAACGGTGCCGATACACCTCGCAGCTTATGAACTTCCTGAACCCGGGACCTGACCGGCACTCATTTCTTACACGTATTCTGCAACAATTATCGACTAAATTGACAGAGATCTTCAGGCGTTTGCAGCAACAGCTACCTGCGGAAAACAATACTTTGGCCCGACTCGTTGACTTAGGCACAGCCATTCCCGATCAACTCCACAATTTGTGGGCTCGCTTTCGCGATCGCCTTGATCTGAGCTCATTGAATCGTTTTCGCCAACTCGTCGGGAGCAGCACCTTGTTTAGCCCGAACGGCATGCTATTGATATTGGCCTTGATCAAACTGTCAATTCACTTCCTTACTAATAGCAATTACGGTTTTCATCGCGATGAGCTATTCTTCCTGGCAATGGGAGAACATCCCGCCTGGGGGTACGAAGAAATTCCTCCGGCGATCGCCTGGATTGGCACACAAGTCCGCACATATCTTGGCGAGAGCTTATTCGCTATTCGACTGCTCCCGGCATTGCTGGGAGCTGCAGTGCTAATTCTAACCGGGCTCATTGCCCGCGAGCTGGGCCAGGGCGGACGCTTCGCGGAAACCTTTTCCGCCTGCTGCGTACTGGTCGGCCCCGTTTTTCTTCGCACACACACCTTTTTCGATCCCATTGTATTTGATCAATTCTATTGGTGTCTTGGCACCTGGCTGCTAATTCGCGCCGTGAAGGAGCCGAAAAGCTGGTATTTTTGGCTTTTTATCGGCGTCGTGGCAGGCCTGGGCTTACTAAACAAATACACCATGCTTTTCTGGGGACTGGGCGTATTTGTGGGGTTGCTCATGACCCCAAATCGCAACTTCCTGTATCTGACCCCCTGGCCCTGGCTGGCAGCGCTGATTGCCTTTGTGATTGTCCTGCCGAATTTCCTCTGGCAGTACGAGAACGCCTGGCCGGCGATTGAACATTTTAGCCGCCAAAATGCCGTCGATTTACATCGCCTGTCGCGCCTCGACATTCTGATAAGTCAGATCGCTATCCTGCACCCGGTTACCTTACCGGTGTGGTTGACCGGCATCTGGTATTTGGCGCGAAAAAAAGCTGCAAAACCGTATCGCATTCTGGTTTGGTTCATTGCAACCGTTCTCTTTGCTTTCCTGCTAATCAACAGCAAGCCCTACTACCTGACGCCATTGTATCCGGTATTATTCGCTGCGGGCGCCATCCACCTGGAAAGGTTTATCCGATCGCGAGCATTGCATTGGTTGAAGCCACTCTTATTGATGCTGGTAATCCAGGCAGGCGTACTGCTTTCGCCCTATGGCCTTCCAATCCTTCAAGCAGAGAATCTCGAGTTGATATCGTCACTTGCCACTGAGTATGCGCATCTGGATCAGCCACTGGAAAATGAATTTGGGCAATTGGAGAAAATCCCGCCGGACTTCGCCGATATGCATGGCTGGCCGGAACAGGTCGCAGCAATCGAAGCTGTGTATGACTCTCTGAGCGCAGAAGATCGGACAAAATGCGTCATCCTGGCAGGAAATTACGGCGAGGCAGCGGCACTGGATTTCTTCGGGCGAGACACCCTGCCAGACCCCATTAGCTACCACGGCAGCTATTATCGCTGGGGTCCCGGCGACAAACCCGGTGAGGTCACTATCACCATCGGCGTCCCCCTCGATATGCTCAAGCAGCACTTCGGTCGAATTCGCCGACAAGCTGTTTTCAAACACCCCTACGCGATTTCATACGAGAATGAGCTGCCTATTTACTTATGCCGCCGCCCAATCCAACCGATGCAGGATCTTTGGCCGTTATGGAAGGAATTGCGCTAGAGTATTATCATTGTCAAATCCTCCTGGTCTTCACAAACCCTCCTTTTTCTTTTGAAAAACAGCTCGATTTTTAGTAGGTTTGCTTCTATTAACGCCGCTTTCAAAATGGAGTCATCAGTCGCTGTGAGGGTTGCACAATGAAGTGCCCACATTGTAGTCACACAACAGATCCGAAACTGCTGTTATGCAGCAACAGCAGTTGCAGTCAGCCCATTTTTGCCACCGCCTCTCTCGATGAGCTGCGCAGCGGCTTCCTCACCGAGAAATACAGTGGCGCCTTTCTGGAAGTTATTCGGAGGGCATACCAGAGCGACATCCAGTACGAACGTGAGCGCTCCTGGGAATTTGCCTACAGTCCGGTCCGTGACTTGATATTGCAGATATTCCAATATCACCGGGCAAGCCGCAGCATTGTTCATAAATTGGAGAGCAGTGGATACTCACGGGATGACCTCGTGAATGAGGTGTTTTTGCGTCAGCTTATCACAAACGAGGCGCGACAGTTTAACAACCTAAAGGCACTACGGGCATTTCTTGAACGGCGGACATCATTTGCACTGATATCCATTTTTCGCTCTCATGTCAATCTGCCACCAACAGTGCTGGAACGCTACTTCCGCCTGCAAGTGTTGTCGAACCGCAATGTGAACTGCATCGAAGAACTGTTTTCTGTTTTAAATAGTGAAGACAATTATGCGGCCAATCTCAAAAAACGGGGCATTAAACCAGCGGCCCGGCAGCGCAAATTGCGGCTCCGGCAATTGAATCTCTTTCTCCTGCGCAAAAGTATCTACCAGCTTAAGAAAACCCGACAGATTTTTGCAGAGCTGGAAACACCCATACGGCAGCTTTTTGAAACGGAATACAGTCTGGCGGGAAAGTCAGACAAGACCCAGAGCAAAAAACTCTCAGACCTGAAGGGGGATGCCATGATTGAACTTTGGTCGATACTCCTTTCCGGTAGCAACGATAGCAGCGAATGCCTGGATTACAAGCAATATTCGCTCAGTATCTTGACCCCATATATCGAGTCATTAAATGAAAACCTGCATCACTAGACGCATATCGAAAACAACAGGTAGAAAATTCGTGCGTTTATGACCAACAGCAGCCAGACACAGTGGTATGCTTATAATAAATTGACGGCTCAGACAGGAACGTATTGTGAATGAGACTTTAAACTGCCCGGAACCCGGGGAATTGATGGCATTCATTTCCGACAAAGAAGGTATGACCATTGATACGCAGGCGCAAATTGCCGCGCATATCAAGGCGTGTGACGCCTGTTCGGAAATCACATCCCTTTTCCAGGATGATCGGTTTGACAATCCAGCAGAATACGAGCTGGAAATAGAGCGTATCTTTGAAGACGCCGATTTTGCTCAAAAAGATTTGCCCGAATCGCTGCTGGCAGTTGTTCGGGAACTTGGCGGCGAGACAGGCGTCACGAGCACGCCGCAGCCTCAAGAAGAGGTTGCAAAACCGGAAAAAGCTTCGCCGCCAGCCGAGGGCGATCGTACAGCAGTTATCGTGCGCTACGCAGCAGCAGCTGTCCTGGGTGCCGTCACCATGCTTTGGCTATTCCTGGGCAGCGATCCTACGCCATCCGAAGCCTCCATCGCTCATATCGACACCAATCAGCGCTTCTGGCAGGATATCCGCTCCGGAAATGCCTCCTCACCGGTCGAGGCAATTGTCAAGAAAGCGCGGGAAAGCGATTCAATGGAAGGCTATGAAACAGCGGTCTTTGATCTTTCCGATCATCTTGAATCGGATTTTCGCAATTATCACGCCTGGCTATACAAGGGGATCTTCCTGCTTCTCGCGGTTCAGAAATCCGGCGAGCTCAACTCTAAAAACATGAATCAGCAGCTTATCAATCAGGGTGTGATTGCCCTGGACAAAGCGCTGAGTTTAAACGACGACAACCTCTATTATCAGGAAACTGCCCTGTGGTTTAAGGGAAAAGCATTGTTAATGAAAGGTGACATTAGCAGCGCAAAAAAGATCTTTCAGGAAATCACGGAGCTGCCGGAACCAGCGCTTCCCCGCAAAAAAACAGCAACAAAGCTTCTTGAGACCCTAAATCGTATGAATCCATAAAAAGGAGGCAACATGCTTCGCTTTACCACCACAAGAACGATTCATGCTCCGCTGGAAAAAGTATTTGAGACGATTTCCGATATCCGCAACTTTCAAAAAGCAGTACCACACATTCTCAACGTTGAATTCCTTACTGAGCAGCAATCCGGTATCGGCACCCGGTTTCGCGAAACCCGTCTCATGAAGGGAAAAGAGGCAACAACAGAGCTGGAAGTGACGGAATTTGTCGCCAATGAGAAAATCCGCATGGTTGCAGATAGTCACGGCACGGTTTGGGATTCCCTATTCACTGTCGACACAAAGGATAGCTGTACAGAATTAGAGTTAGTCATGGATGCCAGCTCTCGAGGTATTTTCGGACGAATCATGAATCGGCTGATCAAAGGAATGATACAGGAAGGGCTGGAAAAAGACATGGATGCCGTCAAAGCATACTGCGAATCGGATTGATCCCCCATTAATATGTAGGTTAGCTGTCAAGGCCACCTGCAATCGACTTCTTCATCTTTGAAAGTAGAGGAGGCATCTTCTTGCCACCAAAGACATTTTAAAGAGAGAGGTCGATATGACATACTCATTCCTTTATTTTCATCGCGTCCGCATGCTGTTGCCGGTTCTGGTCTGCGGACTCCTGCTTTTTTCATATGCCGAAGAAGACAAAGCGGCGCTGGACAATGAGCTCGTAGTCGAATGGAATCATCTTGCCTATTCCATCGCTTACCAACATGATCAGTTCTATTCCTTTATTGGCGTACGCGCATTGACCATGATGCATTTGGCCATGCACGACTGCCTGAATGCAATCACCCCCCAGTTTCAGGCCTATGCAATGATAGCAAAGGCGCCGCAGGCAGATCCGTCCGCCGCCATGCTCTCAGCAGCGCGCACAATATTGATCGACGCCTATCCGCAACGCCAGGATACCATCAACGCCGTTTACGATGATTGGATAAATCGCCTGGCGCACAACAAGGCGCGCCGGAGCGGCATCGCTCTCGGCGAAAGAGCCGCAACCGTGTTGATTGAAATGCGCCATGGCGACGGCCATGAAAAACAAGGGAACTACACACCGATGACCAAACCCGGCGACTATCAATATACACCGGGCTTCGACTATGTCTGGATTCCGGATTTCTCGGTTGCAAAGCCCTTTGCGCTGAGATCTCATGAGCAGTTTCGCTCGCCGGAACCGCCGGCACTAACAAGCAAGGCCTATACCGAGTCGTATTTGGAAGTAATGGCGTACGGCCAGAAACAAAGCAAGGTACGAAGCGCTGATCAAACCCACTATGGATATTGGTGGGCCGAGTTCGGCGAGCATGGCTGGAATCGCATTGCCCGCATTACGGCAAAAGGTGAGAAGCTTCCCAGGCATGAGACGGCCCGTCTCTTTGCGCTGATTAACATGAATCTTTACGATCTCTATCTGGCGTCCTTCGACAGTAAATATCATTACGATACCTGGAGACCATATACCGCTATACGCAACGGGGATACGGATGGCAATCCCGATACACCCGGCGATCCCTCCTGGGAACCGGAAATGGTTACACCGCCCTGGCCGGAATATCCGTCTGCCCATGCTGCAGTTGGCGCCGGTGGTGCGGAAATAGTCGCTTCCGTATTCAGTACCAACAAAGTTGAATTTGAAATGATTTCTACGACTGCTCCCGCAGGTGAATTGCACCGCGGTTATAAAAATTTGGATCATGCAGCGAACGATTGTGCCGATTCAAGAATAATGAACGGATATCATTTCCGTTTTGCGACAGAGGAAGGTAAACGCCAGGGACGGCAGGTAGCAGCCTATATCCTCAACAACTTTTTGCAGCCGCTGAAAACCACGGCAAAAAAAGTTGACAAAAAATGACAAAACTTTTTTGCAATTAGCCCGTCATATAAAACAAGTTGCAGAAAGTTAAGTCGTAGTTCAGGAGATTAAAATGTTGCAGAACAAGAAAACAATTGCTACAAACGATAAGAATTATCGTAATTTGACACTAACTGTTATCGCTACCCTCTTGTTGGCCGCCCCTTTTCTGTTTGCCGGTGAAGACGATGAAGGAATGACCTCACGGCAGGGCGAAATTATGAAGCATGCGATTGAATCGGAAAATTTCAGCAATATCCAATATTTGCTCTCTGAAGGCGTGGGCATCAATACCCCCTACCACGGTGACGGTACCATGCTGATGCTGGCTGTTCGTTACAACAATTTGGACCTCGTCAAGAAGTTGGTTGCATTAAAAGCAGATGTGAATCAATCATCGAGTGGTGACGGCAATCCTTTGATCATCGCTGCCCAGAATGGCAATCTGGCAATCGCCGGTTTTCTTTTGTCAAAAGGCGCCAATGTGAATGCGGTTGTCAAAGGTGATGAAACACCGCTGATCAATGCATCCAAGCGCGGCGACCTGGAGATGGTAAAATTGTTGGTTAACAACGGTGCAGATGTAAATTTGAGGGTCAAGGTGCCGGGTGAATTGCGCAGCCCGCTGAATCAGGCACGCAACAGTTCAGTTCGTAATTACCTCGAAAGTCTTGGCACGACTAAGTAGTAACAACTATTTGATCAAAAAATCCCCCTCTATCTTCCCCCGGGGGGAGATAGAGGGGAGATTGCTTCCAAAACCAGCAGTTTAAGATCTATTTAATACGATTTCGAAGTAACACCAAGAAAAAGACAATAACCAGGAGAAAAATACCGGCCGGAAGTAATCCAAAGTAAGCGGGTTGCTGAATGTTTAAAGGCCGGTTATCTCCTTCTAAAATAAATGGCGCCCAGTAAAATGGGTTTGCCCACTGACCTCCGGAGCGGATCAGTTGCAGCTTAGCTGTCTGCAACGCCGCTCTTTTGTTTTGCCCCTTTTGTAATTCCCGGTAAAAGTTTGTCATCAGCTCAGCCGTTGACTGGTCCGATGCACCCCACTTGGCACTGACCAGGCTGCGCGCACCGGCATACATAAATGCCCGGCTAATCCCAATTAAACCTTCCCCTTTCGCCAACACACCAGTACCGGTTTGACAAGCGCTGAGAACGACCATATCGGCATTAAAACGTCGGCCCACAATCTCATAGGCATGAAGTCGTCCATCTTCTTCAGCTGTTTCCGATGTATTTCCCGCCAGCGCTATGTATGAAGAAAAAGGGTGGACATCATTCGGCAGGTAGTGCGTCGCAAGATGCAGCATTTGAAATTTACCGGCCTCTCGTTTGAATGCCTCTTCCGTTGCATCGGCAGCGAGCATCTGGGAATAATCCGCAAACATATTGGAAATAGCGCCAGCCTCCTTTTTTGCATATGGAAGCTCGCTCAAACTGCTGTCTTTGAATGACTCAACAGCAAGGGCCAGTAATTGTCGCATATTTTGATTGTCAGTTGCATGAAGGGCCGGATTCAAGAGGCTGGCAGAAGCGCTATATGATATGGCAAAGTCTTCAATTAGGTAGCGTAGGGAATCTTCGCTCATGGAGGTAACCAACATTTCGAAGGGCAAATAGGTGAGGATATTGTCCGGAACAACAATCAAATTGTCCATCGCAACAATCTCTTCAGCAACCGGCTTGATCAGCAGTTCATGGAGATCATGCAGGGTCTGGCTGCGAATATTGGCCCAACCGGCATCGCGCGGCGCGGACGACATTTCACTGCCTGCGGTCAGGGGGAATAACTGCGGACTCACGTCATTCAGCTGCTGGCGCAACGCCGATTCCCCAAGATCGATGACGACCATCTTTGCGCTATTTGCAGTTATTACCCACGACAAAGTTTTGTCACGCCCAACAAAATATTGCAAGAGAGCCGTTTTATCATCTGTAACAATCTGGTTCTGCACGGCTTCCAGTGACATCGCTTCGGCAAAGCCCTGCAAGCTGGCATAGCCGGGAAATTTCATACGGATATCATCGAGCAATTGCTGATAGGCACTATTGGCCGCATCTAGACTGTCACCGACATCAACCAGCATAGCCGGATCGCGCTGTTCTTCCGGTAATGAGTAAAGCCAGGTGAGCTTGTCATGAAAATTTCGAAAGCGCCATTCCAGCACTTTTTTCTGTTGCTGCAGCGCCTGCGGCACATCAGGATGCAGTGGCAACTGGCCGCTGGAAACGATATTTAGCAGCGCTCGAGCACGGGCGCGTTCCGAGTATCCAAATGCTTCATGGAGATAGGCCGCATCACCTGTTTCAGTATAGAGCTGCGCCAATACATCCAGGATGGTTTCGTACATCTCAAATTGATTATCAAGAAAGCTCGACTGAAATTCAGCCAGAACAATTTGATTGCGAACATCCTCAAGCGCATTAATCGCCGTTTGATATAATTGCAGCGCTTTGGTCATATTGCCACGCTGTCGCTCAACATTTGCCAGGCCCTGGTATCCCTGCCAGATCGGTCCGTTTGCGCGAATTTCCTCTCCGGTTGTTACCGCCTGCTGAAAATAGTAAGCGGCCTTATCCGGAGTCATCTTTTGTAGATACAATTCCCCCATGGACAATAGCGTGCTTGCGCGACCGAGGCGATTGCCAATTTGATCATGCAACCGCAATGCCCGTTGATAAAGGGACATCGAAAGGTCGGAACGACCGTTAAGACGATACGCATCGCCAAGCTGCGAACTGGTAATCGCCTCCTCTCTTACATGACCGGTAGCAGTGAGCGTCCGCAATGCTTCTTCGAAAAAGCGTGTGGCTTCATCATAGTTTCCGCCAGCCATATAAGCGCTGCCAATTTTGCCGATCATCTGCCCGAGTTGAGAATCTGCCCCCAACTCTCGTGCGATTCTCACTGCATCTTGCAGGCTTTCACGGGCCTCATCGAAGCGCCCCAACTTAATATAGGTTTCACCGATATTCCCGAGGCACATTTGCTCTTTCGGCTTTTCGCCAATCTCGCGGGCAATCCGCAAAGCCTGATTCAAATAGCGCAAGGCCTGAAAATACTGTCCGGTCTCAAGGTAGAGCACACCAAAATTCATCAGTTCGGATGTCTGTCCACTGGGATGATCAAGGGCAACATAGATATCAAGCGCGCGCTGCCCGGCACGTAAGGCCTCCTGGTATTGCCCCTGATAGGAATGGACGGCTGCAATGGCGCCAACCGTAGCAGCGAGGTTTAGTTGATCATTTTTTGCAGCCAATAAATGCGCTGAGCGATCGTAATACACACGAGCGCTATCATATTGAGACAGAATCGTATGTACGTCACCAAGATTGCCGAACATAATCCCCTGCTGCTCTTGCATCTGCCGGGCCTCCGCTATCGCCAGGCCTTCGCGATAAAACTGGAGAGAAAGCGGCAATTGATCAGCTGCGCCATATAGCAGTCCATTGATGTTGAGGGCATCGAGGTAAAGATTCATTTCTCCCAGTTCGGCAAAAACCTTCTGCGCTTCGCTGATATCTTTTTGAGCAACATCATACTCCCCACTGAAATAGCGGATAATGCTGCTATGCATTTGCAGGGTTGCTTTAAGCTTCGGATCGTTACTGTTTTTAATGGCAGCTGCCGCCAAGCGCAAGCCCTCTTCATATTGGCCACTATTGCGCATAATGCGCACCTTCAGCACAATTGCATCGCCAAGATCTGCTGATTGAGCGAGTGCCCGGTCCAACCACACCAGCGAACTATCCGGTTCTCTCAAACGATAAAATGAATAGGCGACACCATAAGCATTCACGGCGCTGCGCTCATCTCCAACGGCGTTCTCACGGAAAAAATTCAATGCTTCTCCAAGCGTTCCGCCACTTCGATGTGCCTCCACGAATCCGCGCACCTGGTCTGCGAACGACGGAGATCGCTGCAAGGCTTTCTCAAAAGCGGACGCCGCCTCTTCCGGTTTCTCCGCACTGCGCAGCAATGAGCCTTCCCCATAATACCAGAGGGCATTGTCCGGATCATTCTTCGCCTGATTTTGAAAATAGTCAATGCCGGCTGCCCGCTTCCGGGTTTCGCGGTAACAATCGATCAGGCGCATCATGGCTATTTCCTCCATAGGCCTTTCCTGCAACACCTGCTGAAACCCGGCAATCGCCCGCGTGTATTTATATGATTTGTAGTTATTGAGGGCCTGTTCCAATACCTGCTGAGAGAAAGCACTGCTTACAAGCAGTGAGATTAGAAAAAATAGCCACAGGGTGTAACAGCCATTCATAATTCGCATAACGATAGCAAAGCAATTTGATGCGCTTCTCAAAACAAGGCCTCTCAAGTTATCTGTCTATCAATATCAATCCCTTACCTGAGACAGACAAGAGATCAAAATATGATCCTGGGTAGCGGCGCAAAAATTCGTGCGTTTTAATTCTTTATAACACGACAAGAGGTGATTATGCGACTATATCTACTGATATTGGCATCTGTGCTGTGCATAGTATTTTCTGCCGGAGTTGCCCAAACCGACGCAACCGCACCGACAGTACGCCAGAACCCCCTGGCACCCGGCTGGACTTTTCATATGTCCCTGGGTCGCATTAGTATAAATGAATCGCCATCACAAAGCGAAGCGATTGGTCAGAGAGGCTGGTCATGGATTCGTATGGGAGGCGGCCTCTCCGCTTTCAAATATGTGGTCGGAGAAGTCGGATTTGGTATCTTTAGTTTTAAAGATAATGACGAGTTCAGGCAGTGGATAACCGGCGGCGTGGCAGGCAACATTCCTCGTGAAGCAACGTCTGAAATCTCATCAGGTGAGTTATACTACGCCGCAGGTTTGCGGGCAAGACCGTTTGGCCGAATTATGCTGGAAGGCCTGTTGGGGCAATCGCGGGTAAGATTTCGTCGTACGATCCCCTTATGCACCGATTGCGACCGATTTGACCTGAACGTGGAAGGTGGATCTTATCTGCAATTCCGTTTGGGATTTGGCAACACCACCAACACACGAAACATCACCAATGGTTTTGGCGGATTTTACGTATCCTATCGACGATTTCTTGGGGATGCGCAAATAAATGAGATGTTTCTGCTGGGTATTGCCTTACATTACAACTAGGTTGACATCCCGTTTTATCCCCCTTCGAAAGGTGATAAAGGGGGATGTGCAACCCCACCAACGTATAAGAAAGGAGTTCTTATGAGGAAAATGAGACAAATAATTTTCATTGGTTTAATGGCAAGCCTGCTTGGTGGCTCATCGCTTTCTGCTCAAATATCAATCACCGACAGCGATATCCTTGGTTTGATTGGACAAACCCAGCTTGTCGATATCGACACGATTGGCGGCGTGGCAATCAATCTCGGCTCTGCCGGTGCCAACCAGACCTGGGACCTCAGCAATGTGATGGTCGATGGCATTCAGCTGGAAGTACTTTTCCAAACACCGGCGGGAACGCCTTTTTCCGCAAGCTTTCCCACGGCAAATATGGTTCGCAGCACAACCGACTCTTCCGGGCAGGATGGTTTCGGTGTGGTTAATCTCTTCGAATACATCTCGGTGGGTTCAAGTGAGTTCGAAACAATTGGCAGTGCCGTGCAGGTCGTGGACCTGGATACCAGCTTCCTGGAATTCAATTCGAATGATGTTGCACCACTTCCTCTGTCATTTAATACGACATGGACAAACTTGTCAGCAGACACTGTTGGGGACATCGCCACATTTGCAAATGTCAGTTACGATACAACCGATAATACCGTTGACGGATGGGGCACTGTTATTCTACCAATTGGCAGTTTCGAGTGTCTGCGAGTTCGCGCCGACAGCCGCTTCAAAGATGAATCGTACGTCGGTGGCCAGGTTATTTCCAGCTTCAGCGGTAGCAGCATAAGCTATTCCTGGGTTTCCAAAGACAACTTCATCCTGGCTGAAGCGGAAAGTGAGGAGAACGACACCAATCCAAACTTTACCATGGCCGAATCGTTCTTCCGCTTGTCTGCAACACCAACTGCACTCGATGAAGAAACGACATCTGCACCAGGCAGCTTTCAGCTTCTTCAAAATTATCCCAATCCCTTCAACCCGGAAACAACCATTCGGTTCGAGTTACTCGAAGGTAGCAACGTTGAGCTTGCCGTTTATGACTTGACCGGCCAACATGTCACTTCGCTGGTCTCGGGTCACAAAACCTCAGGTGCCCACCAGGTAATCTGGAATGGTCGGGACGCCGCAGGTCAGCAGGTTAGCAGCGGCATTTACATCTACCGGATGACCGTCGGGAATGTTGTCCAGGCCAGGAAGATGGCATTAATTCGATAGACTCATCACGTCACATCCCCCACAATCCCCCTTCGAAGGGGGACAGAGGGGGATGTGACAGCGCAGACGACCTGACGCGAACGTAGTGAGCCAATTGTGAGCTTTTTGTTAGACCCTCATGAAACCTCTATGATTTTCTATTCCTACCTTTGATCGCTTTTGAAAACACATTTTTTTTGAAATTCTGGGGCGTTTATCGTAATCTTTGATGCTGTTAGATACTACTACCAACGAACGGGCTGTTCAATCAATACCCGTTCAAACAGCCTTACCAACCTTTCTTAGCCATATAGCTCTGCCGGAGATCGTATGTCGAATCGACTATCTATCAACTTAATCGCATTTCTATGTTTGATACTTGCAGGCTTCCTGACGGCCTCACTTGCCGCGGAAGTGGATGGCCCTCGCGGCCCTCATGAATCGCGGCCTGCAAAATTGGGCGACTTTTGTATTCGCTGCGGTATCAATCATGAACATATCAATACTGTATTGCAACATAAGGGCCGCTGGCTGGCAGTCTGCCCACCATGTCAGGAATTTGTGATGGCAAATATAGACAGCTTTGATTATTACTTCGACAAACTGGAGCCCCGCGGCGCGCTTTTCCAGGAACACGATGGCCAGATTAGCGAATCATCCTTTAGTTGGGGATGGTTTTTGCTCGGGCTCTTTATATTGATGAATTTGATTACCGGGGCATTGGCGGCAACCATCGCATTTCGAAAAGGTCAGCCGGTTGGGCACTGGTTTTTTGTAGGCCTGGTCGCCAATATTTTTGGCGTCGGCTATGCCATGATGCAACCAGAGATTAAAGATCAAAAACTGCCGGACGGCTTGCATAAAATGCCTACTACTTCGTCACCAGTATACTGCAATAACTGTGGTGCACAAAATCATCCATCTGCAAAAACCTGTTCTTCCTGCGGCATTGCGCTCACACCGGGACAAACCTCGGATGTGGAGCGTTTGGGGTAGGTAGGCACCTATTATCAAAATGCTAAACGCAGGGAACGTCCCCCCTATATGTCCCCCCGGGGGGACATATAGGGGGGACAAACAGAACCAAGCTGCGTAGAACAATTCGGGGGAAATCGCTTTATGAGGACGCTAAGTCTTTTGTTAGTATTTCTAACGGGAATCATCATGGGCCAGGACCGTATCACTGGTAAAACATTTGCCACACGTTCTGAGGTGATCGCTCAAAACGGCATGGCTGCCACCAGTCAACCTCTGGCGACACAAGTCGCATTGGACATTCTCAAAAAGGGCGGCTCTGCCGTTGATGCAGCCATTGCGGCCAACGCCGCACTGGGCCTGATGGAACCAACCGGCTGCGGCATTGGCGGCGATCTCTATGCCATCGTTTGGTCGGCTAAGGAGAAGAAGCTATATGGCTTAAATGCCAGCGGACGTTCCCCCTACTCTCTGACGATTGATCATTTTCGGGAAAAAGGCATGGAAAAAATTCCCAGCCATGGCCCATTACCTGTTTCAGTGCCCGGTTGTGTCGATGGCTGGTTTGAACTGCACGAGAAGTTCGGCAAACTGAAGATGAGCGATAACCTGGCCCCGGCCATTCACTATGCCCAAAAAGGCTTCCCCCTATCCGAATTGATTGCCTATTACTGGGGCCGCAGCGTGCCGCGCCTCAAACAGTTTCCTGGCTTCGAAGAAGTTTTTACCATCGACGGCCGCGCACCGCGCAAAGGTGAAGTATTCAAAAATCCTTATCTCGCCAAAACCTATGAAAAACTGGCAGAAGAAGGCCGCGACGCTTTCTACAAGGGTGACATCGCCAAAGCAATTGTTGAGTATATGCAACGCAATGGCGGCTTTTTATCGATGAAGGACATGGAAGATCATACTTCCGACTGGGTGGAGCCGGTTTCCACCAATTATCGCGGCTATGATGTTTGGGAATTGCCGCCAAATGGACAAGGCATTGCCGCACTACAAATGCTCAACATCCTCGAAGCCTACGACCTAAAATCGATGGGATTCGGCAGCAAGGAATACATTCACGTTTTCTTGGAAGCAAAGAAATTAGTCTTTGAAGATCGCGCCAAATTCTACGCAGATATGGATTTCAACAAAATCCCGGTAGAAGAACTGATTTCCAAATCCTATGCAGCGGAAAGGCGCAAATTGATAAACATGGAGCGCGCTGCACGACGCTACGATGCCGGGCTTAACGACGGCGACACCATCTATCTGACAGTGGCGGATAAAGACGGCAACATGATCTCGCTGATTCAGAGCAATTATCGCGGTATGGGCTCCGGGATGACGCCGGACGGACTTGGATTTATATTACAGGATCGCGGTGAATTGTTCAGTCTGGAAGATGGCCACTTCAACGTGTATGAACCGCATAAGCGGCCGTTTCATACCATCATTCCGGCATTTGTAACAAAGGATGGCGAGCCCTTTCTCAGCTTTGGCGTGATGGGCGGGGCCACCCAACCACAGGGACATGTGCAGATCATTGTCAACATGATCGATTTCGGCATGAATTTGCAGGAAGCCGGAGATGCACCGCGCATGCTGCACCAGGACTCATCCCAACCCACCGGCGAAAAAATGACCAATGGCGGTCGCGTTTACCTGGAACGCGGCATCGATTATGAAGTCGTCCGCGACCTTGCCAAAATGGGCCATCGTATGGGTGTCAATGTCGGCAGCTTTGGTGGCTACCAGGGCATCATGTATGATGCGAAGCAAAAAGTGTACTACGGCGCCTCAGAGTCGCGCAAAGACGGACAGGCAGCGGGGTACTAGCTGGCGTAGCCAGCGCCACATCCCCCTTTTTCCCCCTGCGAAGGGGGAAAAAGGGGGATGTAAACGGCGAGCTTGCGAGCCTGACGTGAGCGCAGCGAACTGACGGGCCGGAGGCCCTGACAGCGCGTAGCGCCTGACACGAACGCAGTGAGTAACAGTGAGTAAAAAGGAGTATTTATGTTTGGTCGTATTCAACAATGGCTGGAAGATATTTTTGCCTTATCAAACGGTCCCAGCCGTAGACCACTACTTAGCAAAAATCTGGAAAGCAATATTCCCGGCATTTTCATTGTTGGTGATCTTGCCGGCGCGCCGGTGATCAAGCTGGCGATGGAGCAAGGTTTCGAAACCATTGAACATATCGCCTCGCTGCCAAAGCTGAGCGCCAATAATCCGGAAGTGCTGGATCTGGTCATTGTTGGCGCCGGGGCATCAGGCCTGAATGCTGCGCTGGCTGCAAAAGACAAAGGCATGTCCGCAGTTGTCCTGGAAAAGGAAAAAATCGCCAATACCATCGAAAATTTCCCGGAAGGGAAATGGGTGTATGCGGAGCCGGATACGGTGCCACCAAAGGGCAAGCTCTGGCTGGATGGCGCACAGAAGGAAGATCTGGTTGCGCGCTGGAATCAGATGGTAGATGAAAATGGTCTCGATGTCCGTAAGGAAGAACCGGTAACCGCCATCGAGAAGAAAGACGATGTTTTTCACGTAACGACGCCAAAAGGCAGCTACAAGTCGCATCGCATTGTGCTGGCCACCGGGCAGCGCGGCAATCCACGCAAATTAAAAGTGCCCGGCGAAGACCTGGAACATGTTTACCATCGCCTCTACAGTCCGCGGAAGTATAAAAATGAAGACATTCTGGTGGTTGGCGGCGGCAATAGTGCTGTAGAAGCAGCGATTACACTGAGCGAACAAAACCGGGTGGTGTTGTCTTATCGCAGCGGCGAATTCAAACGCGTGTTTAAGGATAATGAACGCCTGCTGAATGAGGCCATTGCTGCCGGCAAAGTGAAAGTGGTTTTCAACTCAAACGTGAAGGCCTTTACCGGCAAAAAGGCAACGCTGACAATTGACAAAGGCGGTCATGAAGAAGAAATGGAAGTCGGTGCGGATCATGCTTTTATACTGGTTGGCGCTGAGTTGCCGATCCGCTTCCTTAAATCCATCGGCATTAAGCTGGAAAATGAATGGGAAGGCAATTTTGTTCGTTCAATTGGCTTCGCCGTAGCAGCACTTTTTGGACTTTGGTTCGCCGGTGGTCAAACCGGCATTGTGCCGGATGTCTTTCACAGCATCGCCAGCTGGACCGGGGCCATGGCGGCAATTATCTCCATTGGTAGTCTGATTATGTTTGGCCGGTCAGGAGATAAATGGGCCTGGTTATCGCTATCATTCCTTATTTGGTATACGATATACGGCGCCAAAACCGGTGTCGGCAGGGAATTCTGGCCTTTCAATAATTGGGGCTATGATGCACTCTCCTTTGCTGATCGCCCCTGGAGTTTCTGGTATACCGTCATTTATACCGCCCTGATGACTATTTTTGGTATCCAGGCCCTAAAGCGCTGGGGACTGGAACGCAAAGACCGCTTCCAGGTATGGCGCTATATCAGCCTGCTGGCCTTCCAATGGCTATTCTTCTTTATCATCCCGGAATTTCTCTTTCAGTGGGCAGTGAAATACCAGTGGATTGGCGAATTGGCAAATGATTCCGTCTTTGCAGATCAAGCCTGGCGCAGCTACGGGATAATTTATGCCTGGCCACTATTCTTCTACACATTCTTCTATAATCCCCATCAAATTTGGGTGATTTGGGGCGTGCTGCTCACCTTCGTGGTTATTCCCATTTTTGTATTGTTCAACGGTAAACGCTATTGTTCCTGGATCTGTGGTTGCGGCGGGCTCGCCGAAACCTTTGGCGATCGCTGGCGGCACTTTGCCCCGAAAGGAAAGAATGCCATCAAATGGGAAGACATGGGCGCAATTATCTTGATTGCCGCCACCGTCATTACCGTGCTGATGCTGATAAAGGACATATACGGTCTCTTTGGTGATGTGGCAGACCTCTCATTACAGTGGTATGCGGTGATCAGCGATGTGTGGTTGGTGGGGATTTTGCCGGTTACCCTCTACCCATTTATGGGTGGCAAAATCTGGTGCCGCTATTGGTGTCCACTCGCGAAAATGATGCAGTATATGTCCAAGCTCTACACAAAATTCAACATCAGCCGCTTTGCGATTCACGCAAACGACAAATGTATTGCCTGCAACGAATGCTCTCGAAACTGTCAGGTCGGTATCGACGTGATGGCCTACGCCTTGAAGCAGGACGTTCTCGACAACGAGACCTCATCCTGTATAGGCTGCGGAATTTGCGTGACAGTTTGCCCGATGGACGTCTTGTCGTTTGATGCACCGCAGGTGGGGAATGTGAAGTTAAGCGCGGATGTGAATGCGGCGTTGAAGCGTTGAAGCGTTGAAGCGTTGAAGCGTTGAAGCGTTGAAGCAATTTGCCGTATCATGCCGGTTTAGTCATAACAATTTTTTTGGAATGATAAAGCAATACAAAATTGTCCCTGACGAACTTGGGGAAGGGGTTCGGGCACTGGAGTATTGAAATGTAACAAATGTCTAGACGATCGGCGGAGCCATCTACTGAAGTTTTGGGCAGCTGGCGCGCTGCAACTCACTCCAGACTCCCAGCAACCCAACGAACGGCATCCCTGAGGATATACCGAAATCCCAGGTTAAAATACGCGCTGCTGCCATGACCCGGTTGAACAACAACCACGCGGGCTGACTGATAAGGCCCTACCCAAACCAGAGGACCATCACTAGTCGAAAGCCCGGTACTAAGCAGCACTTCAACATCCGGAGAGATCCACAGTCCTTTATATGTCTCATCGTATAAATGCATCGGATGGCCACCCAGGCTCGACACTACCGGATGTGCTTTCTCGGGTCTGGCTATCATGGATTCGTCCTGGCGATAGGTCGAAGCAGGAAGTTCGCCTTCTCCTCTTAGAAGATAGCGTCCTCCAACAACTTCCTGATACCACCATGGCCAATCGCCATAGTTGGCCAGTGCATGGTGCCATACCACGAGCCCTTTGCCGCTCTCGATGAAACGCACCAAGTTGGAACGAGCTGGTTCTGCGAGCGAGGAACTGAGGTTATACATGAGCACAGCATCGTATTGATCGCGAAAGTCTTCTTTGAATGCAACAGTGTCGGACATAACAAGCGTGTAGCTAACCCCGTCGAGGGTATCGAAGAAACGAAAAACAGAGCTTTCGTAGGTGCCGCCGCCCATGACAATGAGCAGTCGCACTTTCTCTGTCGTTCCTTCATTGGACTGGGCAGGCAGGGAGAGTGAGCTGAGAAGAATCAGCAAAAAGCAATAGAACCAGCATTTCATGTGTTTTTGTCCTTTCTTGAAATTGAGCAAATAACATTTGCTCAATGGATCAGTTAATAATCAGCCGTTTCTGGTTATATTTATCAGCTTGATCCTACTGCTACTTTTCTTTGATTAGATTATCCCTTACTTCTTTTAACAACAAATACGTTTGGTATCGAAGAATAAAATTTTCGAAAATGAGTCTTGTCATCAACGTGCCAAATACGAGTGCCATAATCCATGCCCAATTGTTATGAACATAGAGCCACCAAGTGCCGTATAGCACTCCGCCAATACCGCCCCAGAATAAGAACTGTAAGGCAATCGGCGTAATAAACTTTCTAAATAGAAAATATTCTTTCACCACTTGGATTCCCTCTTTTATTCATTCTTTATGGTGTTCTTAGTCGCCTTCACTATTTGCATCAATTCTAAATTGTCCATGGTTCTTACGGCTGTTTGATAGGCTAGTTTTCTTTGTGAATCAAAGATGAGAATATTGCTCATTCCTTCCTTGAATTGATATGCCTTCGGGAACACGCCCTTCCAGTCCATTAACACCCATTGATTCTTGTCCTTTGGAAACCTCCCTCTGACATATCCTTTTATAAAAAACGGAACACCTCTCAGATCCGATAGTCCGACCATCTGGATATTGCCGAAATTTGGATGACCAATCAAAGAGTCGGTTATTGCTTTTCCCCAGACCCCATTGAATTCACTCCCATCTTTATCGCTGCCGATAAAAATGAGAACCCGGCCCGGCCAGCTTTCATGGCTATATTCCTGATCGAATTGGTCCTTAAGGCTAAAATCTATCAGTGTCGAGTCTTGGGCGTAGGCAGCTATCGAGAAGCATAGAAAAAAGCTAACTAATAAAAAGTATTGCTTGTGACTCATGTCCTTATTCCTATTTCTATTGAGCAAGGCAATTTTGGCATTTCTTCACTGCTTCGTTTTCCATTCGTCACTTGTCATTAGACATTTGTCACTCAAACCGCTTCATCCAATCCTGTCTTTCCTGGCTGAAAAAATACTCCTTTGATCGGAACGGCGGCACGTGATGCTCCATCAGTTCAATTAAAGAGACCTCGGGTAGATCGATTGGATTTTCCGGAATGAATCCAGCCAGCTGATTTTTTATATCTGCCAAGCCTTCATTCATAGCCAGATTATGCCATTCTTCAGGATCATCTTCCAGGTTATATAGTTCCTCTGAATCGTCGATATATTTGATGTAGTGCCAGTTTTCATAACGGATGGAGAAGCTGCCATAGTCATAAGTGCTGATAATCGGTCTGGCGACATTTTCCTGGGGATTCGTCAGCATTGAGCGCAAACTGACGCCATCGAAATCGCTTCTTCCCGGGAGGTTACAGAGATCTACCAGCGTTGGGTAGATATCCAGCAACGACGTCAGATTACTGGTGGGGATGCCGTTTGCTGAGCCTTGCGGCATTTTTTCCAGCCCCTCGGGCACCTTGATCATCATAACAGTGCGGAGCACATTTTCCCAAAGCGCAAATTTCCGCCAATGTTCTTTTTCGCCAAGCTGCCAACCGTGGTCTGACCAAATCACAACAATGGTATTGTCGGCATGCGGACTCGCTTCCAGCGCTTGCAATAATCTGCCGACCATCGCATCGGCATAGGCAATGGAGGCCAAATAGCCCTGGATCGCTTTTTTCCATTGTCCGGCTTCCACAACATGTTTGTGGTAATTGCCGCCGCGCGTGATAATCTCTTTAGCGACCGGGCCGAGGTCCGAAATGTCATTTTCTAACAGCTTAGGCTTTTTTATGGATTCCAATGGAAATTTATCGAAGTATTTCTGAGGTGCATGCCACGGCAGGTGCGGGCGGTAGATACCTGCTGCCAGAAAGAAGGGTTTGTCATGTGCTTTTTCGAGCTGCCGGGAGATGTAATTGACCGACTCAAAGTCAGCAGTTTCTTCATCTGAAATAGTTAGTGGCCCCCAGTCAAACATATTATACATGTATTTGAACGGCGGCATATTGGCGGGTCGCTTTTCAGGAAAATGCTCCTGCGGCATGGGGTTCTTGATGCTGGGATAATAGTCATCCCAGCCAAGGGTATCAACCTGGCTGTAATGAAAGATCTTACCGGCCCCGGCAGTGTAATAGCCGTTATTACGGAAGTGCTGACCAATCGTTTGCACTTCCTGTAGTTTCGGGACGTTCCGCCAGTCCTGGTAATTGGAATACATGCCGGAGCTATAGGTATGCAGGCCGGTCAACATGGCAGAGCGAGAGGGATTGCAACCGGGACTGGGTGCGTAATTTCGGGTAAAATTGACACTCATTTTGGAGAAACGATCCAGCGAGGGTGTAAGGGCCTGACTATTTCCGGCCAGTGGCTCTACCCAATCATTCAGGTCATCGATAGAAATGAAAAGCACATTGGGATGTTTGATCAGCTCTGCTTCTTTTTGAGAAGAACATCCCGGAAGCGACAGCAAAGCAATGACCATTGCCATATACCAAAAGGGCATTCCGAAACAATGAGCAAATCCGAATTTGCGAGCATTCATTGGTATCCTCCTTGGGATTGGCATGTCTCGCGAGAGCATAAACCACTCCTTTAAGCTATTCTAATCGGCGGCGTTGTCCAGAGAGGCTTTCCTTTTACTGGAAGTTCTCGGGCAAAGCTGTTAGTCAACTCGATCCCATTCCGGGACATCCCGATCAGGGACGCGATCCAGTAGTAAATGCACCTTTTCTTTTAGGTCTTTGAGATTCTTGCTTGCAAGTCTTTTCTCAAGGCTGGACAGCATCTCTAATTGCGTCAACTGAATATTGAGCAAATAGTTTGTCAATTGATTTAATGATACTCCCTGATGCTGAGCCTCTTGCTCTAATCGCTTCTTTAGTTCTTTGGGCATTCTTAATGTGACTACTTGCGTTCTATTCATTTTTACCCCGCCAATTTCGAATAAATTCTCCTGGCGTAACTACGCTGAACGCCATTCCTTTGAGTTCCGACATCTTAAAATCCTTTATATTTGAGGTGATCAAATATTTGCTATTGCTAGCAAAAGCACACTCTACAAAAATATTATCTTTTTCATCAGGCAGATTGGGTCTGAGCAGAAAATAGATGGAATTCTTTTGTGCAAGCAATGCCAATAAATCCAGCACATCCTCTAATTCGGATGCCGTAAAGGGAAGCTTCGACATCAGCTCTTTCCTGCTCAATACATCATAGTATTCAAAGTAGACAGGTACAGAGACTGCTAATTTCAACTTTTCTTCCAAAATTAGTCGGAGAATCGCATGTGAGGCGCCTTTCTTGCTATAAAGGGCTGAAAAAATCACATTTGTATCTACAGTAATCACCATAGACAATGATAGCATATACAACTACAGATCGCAACTTTATTTTTGCTTCCCACGATCAAAATTGATACTTCATTTCAAATTTTCTATTTCATTGCGGGTAAGAAATAGAAGTTATGACTACACTATTCAGCACCTGGATTTAACACGGGCAATATTCATCCGGCAAGTGCCGGCAGCACGTGAAGCACCACATCCACGGAAAAGTGTGCCACTATCGCAGCGATAAGCCCCCTTCGCCAATAGCACCAGCCGTAAAGCATGCCAACGAGGCTGTTCCCGAAAATTGTTCCTCCGATAGCAAAGGGTGAGGCAGCGCCATAAGACATCAGCTGCGGCAAGTGGGCCATGCCAAACCCCACTGCGGCAACAAAAATGATTGACCAGACAACAATTGGCCGTGGTTCCAGCTGTCCGGCCATACGTGCCACTGACCATACCAGCAATGTCATCAAACCCAGCCGAAACCAGACTTCTTCTGCCACGGCCGCTCCCAATGAGACTGCCAGGCCACCAATTACGCCGCGATGTCCGAAAGCAGGAAGTTCAGCTGGAAGATACGGTTCGCTGAATACCCTGATTAGCAGAATCAATCCGCCCACCAACAAACCAAGTATACCAGCCAATACAGCATCCTTGACCAATTGTCGGTAAGCACCCGGCTGCTTCGACAATAAAGCTTCAATCAAAGGCGTTCCAAGACCGATTGGACGGCCCAGGCGAATACCAACCCAAATCGACGGTAAAGTAACCACGCTCAGGAAAATAACACTTGGCAAAATCATCGAAGCAAAGCTTTGCTCAGCATCGGCTCGACCGAAGGCAAGGCTAATCAGTTGAGCAGCAATTGTTGCCCCAAACAGAATAGCAAGCAGCAGGAATTGCATCTGGGTTGCCCCGGATTGTTTGCCAGTATTGGAATTTTGATCTGTCACGACGTCCTAAGGTTGAACCCTATTATAAATCACCGGCATCCGGCCTTTCCATGTATTCCAGGTATCTCTATTTGTTATGAGTTCAGCCATGAAATCACCAACGTTGATGCGGCTTGTTTTTCCGGCATCAAAAATTGCGCTCCGAATAGGCGATGGATGGATATCGTAGTCTGTTACCAATTCCTCGTCAATCAAACCATCCGGTCGGACGACAGCCCACTCGATAGCATTATCGTTTTGACCAATTTCTACTCGCAGGTAATCTGCCGCGTTCTCATTATCACGGTGTGGTGGCAGCAATATACGAATGAGCCCCACAACCAGCCGCTGCGCAAATGAAACCTTTTCCGCCAGATCGCGATTTCTATTACCGGTTGTATTCATCAAAACAAACTTCACCGGCTGCATTGGTGAGTGCGACTTGATAGCGAGGCAAAGCCGCCGCGTTGCTTCGGTGACAAGCATTCGCGGCGCACCAAAAACACCCTTAAATGTGAGATTGTGGCCCAGGCATGAAGCCACGGCTTCACATCCGCTGACATGATTTTGCAATTCCGTATCGCTTAAACTTAACAGGCTGGCCTGAATAATGGAAATATTCTTGTTGCTGCGCAGAAGTTCAGGTAAGGCATCCGCAGAACGGACAATAATCTTGACGCTCTTTCCGCGATCAACCAATCGCTTTACGAGTAAACGCCCTGTGGCTCCACTAGCGCCTACGACCAGGATTGACAATGGATATTCCTCTGCATTTTTCATTCGACATTCGTCGTTTGCAATTCCTCCCCGGGTAGAAAAGAAACCCGGGGCTAGAATCTGTAACGGCTACGCCGTATTCAATAGGTGAGATGAAAAAGTCATTCTTCACTCTGCAATCTTCATTCGACATTCGTCGTTTGCCATTCACCATTTTGCTTTATGAGCTTCACCGGCTTAAGGCCAAAGGGTTCCGGCACAACATTGTCTTCGAAGCTCATCAGCTCCATTTTTTCTACATCGATCCGAATCAGGATGTATTCATCTGATTGCGAGCCACCGGGGAAAAACAGCTGCCATTCTCCCTTCCAGTATTTACGGCGCAGCTCAAGATCGTCAACGATCGTCGCCTTTCCTTGCAGGATCAAATTTGCCTGGCGCTTATTGTCCTGGAAAGCAAAGGTGACATGGGGATTTTCTTTGACTTCAGCAACCTTGCGAAGGTCGGGATTGGTGCCGATCCAAAAGGTGAATTGTTCGTCAATAATTGGTTGAACAAGGCGAGTGTTGGGCCATGGTTCTTTGCCGTAGGTCGTCAAAAAACCATATTGATTTTTGTCAACAATATTAGCCGCAGCCATTAGGCAGTGGGCGACATCCAGTTGCACATTTTCTTGTATGCGCCGTTTATAAGTTCCCAGCATCTTGCGTATAACACGGCGTCGCAATGATCGAATCATCGCTTTGGCACCTGACAGGATGGATCCGCCGGATTGATGTGGCCATCAACGGCAATGAGGTAATCCAGTCGAATTTCCAGGCCGCTTTTCAGGGAGATATATTCTGCGCCATTCCGTGAGAAAACGTTAACAATAATGTCATCAACCGTTTCGGTATCGTCGCTGTCGGTTCGATATTCAATGCGGGCAACCCTGGCCATTGTTGCCAAAGCCTCAAGACGGTCGTAGTAGTTACAATCAATAGGGGTGTAGGTCTTCATAGTGTCCAACCATCGTTTCTTTGATATGAATACTGGAAAGAAATTAGGTCAATTCGTACAAAAAGACACTACAAAAATAAAACCCATCAACACTGATTTTCACGAATAAACCCAGAAAAAAGAATTGACAGGATTTACAGGATCAACAGGATAAAATTCTGATCGGAGGTCTTTATCATGACAATCCTGTTGATCCTGTCGAAATTCTTTTTCTTCCTTCTTGCCTATCATCTGTGTAAATCTGTGAAAATCCGTGTGCATCTGTGTCGAAGGGTTTTAATCCTTAATTTTTAATCGACTTTATCCACTTCGAAACACTGCTGCTGGCCTTGGAAGCAGGGGTCATTTCCATACCCTTCTCCGGCTTGCTGATTCCCAAAACAACAATGCCAACCAGCCAAAACAGAAAATAACTAAACAGGATAAATCCCAATGGTTTTTTCATGATGCCCTCACTAATGTTTTGTCGGTGTGATTGTGTTTGTAGAAACCAACCTGGCACTCACCGCCCGGATGTCATTCACAGTTTGGATGAACTGATGCTGCCAAAAATTCCAATTCTGAATGCTATCTACAGGCAGTGAGTGCCGTTCCTTGTTGTTGTCGAGCGACGGTCAGTCGAGCTCTATCTATATCATCCCGTAGCCGGGAAATTGTTTTTAAATGCCCTCCGGCCGGGGTCGGTGGTCCGGCCGAAGGGCTGCGGTGTTACTGAAAGAAACCACGGTCGTATAACATTTCCTCGATTTCTTCATTGAAGTCCACAAAATACTCCGGTTGGTGACGCCGGGGTGCGGACAAGTTGAGTGATACCGTGCGCATCGGACGATATCGAGAGGTACGGTAACCTATTGTTGCGTATCCCGGATGATCATCATCGCCATATTCGTCCAGCAGGCAATGTTCGTAGTCGTAGTAGCGACCGCGATCCAGGATGCGTTCAAGACGACGCAACTTGCGGTGTGAGATATAGTATTCATCTACCAGCTCCGGTGATTGATCGTAGTATCGATCGTATACACGGACCCGGCCGTTAAAGCTTATGTGTACTGCGTATCCAATCGGATCACCCGGCACGTAATCATAGCTATCATATTCTTTGGTGTAAACGATATGACTGTTGCTTCTGATCAACGGCCTTGTATAGGTGCTGAAGCGGATACTGGGACGCAAGGTCAGGCTAAAAAACGGCGACCAACCATAGCGATAGTAATACTTCTTCCGCGGACGATGATGCTTCTTCCAGTACGGATGGTTCCAGCGATAGCGACGATAATCCTTGCGCCAATCGTAGTGATGATATCCGCGGTCCCGATCATGATGACGGTTTTCGAAGCGACGGCTGCGATCATGGTTTTTGCCACGATTGTGATCGCGATGACGATTACGATCTATGCGACCATTGCGGTTGTCACGTCCACGGTTGTTTCTATTATTACGCGCATCGCGATTGTCACGCCGATCCTGATTGCGGTCATAGCGGGTGTGGCGATCATTTCGCTGCTGCGGCTTATCATTGCGAACGCCATCATTATTGCGGCGGCGCTCGTTTCGCTGTCTTGTATCGCGATTTCGACTGCGATCGTTTCGCTGGCGGGCTTCGCTATTGCGGTTGCCGCTATTTCGTCGCACGACCTTCTTGTCATCATCATTGCTGCGCTTCTTGGCGCCGATGACGGATCGGCCGCGAGTGGTTTTCTTTTTATCTTCTTTGGACTCAACGCGTGAGCGCTTCGTCGCCGGACGATCTGATTGGGACAATCCATTTGTCGTCATGCCTATTACAAAGGCCATCATCAGAAATCCGCTTAACATCCAGTTTAGCTGCCGTATCATGAGAATCCTCCTTCTCAAATATCAGTGAAAACGGTCTATTTAGTTGTTCTCACTCCATCGTGTTGACAATTTCACGAGACATTCGTCCTCAAATTACATGCCTCATATTTTCCCTCAGCACTATCATGCCTCGTTGCCAGTTCTTACTGCAATTTGAATACCTGCGCCGGTGCCAAATGCCGCAAAAGCAACAAACGCCGCAAAAAAACGCAAATCAACAAGATCACAAACCACTGTTTACAAATAACTTAAAACACAAAAAGCAAAATTGGGAAGAATGGTATGCAGGAAGAGAAATCGATTCGACAAATTCGACAATTGGCAACTTTGTTTACACCACTTTCTGACAACCGCGTTAACAAGGTTACGGCAAAACATGCCCTCTCTAAAGAGAACTTTGACAGGATTTACATGATCAACAGGATGTAGTTAAGCTTGGGAATCCTTATCATGTCAATCATGTTGATCCTGTCAAGCATTTAGAGCTTTTTTTCTTATCTATCATCTGTCGGAATCGGTGTTCATCCGTGGAAATCCGTGTCGAAAGGTTTTGAAAAAATTCAGAATTGTGCTCTACGAGCGGAAAGATAAAGACACACACCGATCAGCGAAGGCATGTGCGAAAATCAACAGCATTTGATATATTAATACCCAAGACCACCAGGAAGGAGTGAAGCATCAGCGCTGATTTTCAATATCCATTGCGGGAAAAAGGCGATATCCGCCGCTTCTTTCTCTACCTGATCTTATTGCCAAGCCTGACGACCACCCTCGTATCCACTGTCTGCGCTGTGGTTCTTTTCGATGATATCCAGGTGCGGCACTACGTGCTGACCGGCGTTGCTCACCTGCTCTTCTGTATGGGCTTCCTGGCACTACTGTGGATACCGGCCTGGATGGCAATCAAAAATTGGCCGGCCGGGCTGGAAAATGCCCTGATCTATTCACGTAACACCCTGCTGATTCTGCTAATCGTCGCACTCTTTCCGCACTACCTGATTGTCGACTTCCTTTCCAAAACAGAATCCGCTACCACCTATTTTTATATCTACTGCTTTTTAGCAGCCGCATTCTGCCTGGGCTACCTCATTTTGTCAATTTTCAAGCTATACCGCAGCGCCTTCCGTGATATTCGCGCAGCGGAAGCACCGCAATCCCGCAATCGTCCCAATCGCTGGCTTTGGTTTGATTCACTAACCCTCTTCATTATCCTGCTGGGCATCATTTTTATCGAACTGTGGTTCCTGAGCATTCTCGGGCAGAATCAATTCCTCTGGCGGCCGGAAACGATTTTTATCTTGCCGACGGGTCAGGAAACCGATGTTGTTTTCGAGATGAAAAAGATGGCCTGGTGGTGCTGCGCAACCCTTACGGCACTGGTGTTCTTCCTTTGGGGATGTCTTGGCAATCGATTAATGAGCACCATTCTGATTCCGGTTACCTTTCATGAAAGAGATGTTCGCGGCATCATTCAGAATGCCTACAAATATCTCCGGCACTTTGCCCTCGCCCTCCTCCTGAACAAACCGGTGCTGGTGCCTGGGGGCCTGGTGCTGACCTTTATCTTCCTCTTTACCCCTATTGTATTTGTATCCGTCGATCAATATCAGATGCTGGATACCCTTACAGAAGCGGATCAGATCATCCTGGCCATTGGGGTCTTCTTCGCCTGGTTCAGCAATCTGGTAATTTCCGCGATCAATCCGGATGTTACTTTCGCAGATTACTTCAACAAACGACTCTCCACCCAATTGATGATGGTGCAAGGGCACATCGTTTTCCTGGGATTTGGCAGCCTCGGGCAGCGCGTGGTGGAAAGGGAAGTCAATCAGATGCTCAGCGGGAAAAACGGGGACTATTTTCTGGAAGTAGTGACTCCCGATATTCGCATTGAAATGCTCTCTAGCCACGCGGTGATTGTTGAGCGTCGCCGCGACGAGCTGATCTACGCTGGGGAAAACCAGACGCTTGGGGAATATGGCGTGGCCAGCACCCATCGGCGCATTTACAAAAGCCGCGATCCGCGCGGCAATATCATACACCCGGAATCGCGCATCCTGGTGCCAATGGTGATTGGAGAGGCAAACGAAGCCTCGATGCCCTCGCGTGTGAACCTGGAGCGTTCGCGATTGATCATCAGTATGGTGCCGGATGAAGAAAGTGTGCAGGCAGTATTTGAACAGGCGGATCGCACTAATATCAGTACCATCATGAGCGTGAGCCGCAGCGATCAGATTTCTTACCTTACTTATCGCGCCCGCCATCGGCGCATCGTGCTGGTTTATCCGAAACATAACCAGGGAAAAACCCTTGGCCATAAACTTTGGACCGCCATTCTGAAAGTCCGCTCCCTGGAAAAGATGCCGAAAAATCAATGGCCGAGGATCCTGATTGTGGGGAACAACAAGGCCAACCACTATATGGTAGAACATATCTGGAATTCGCTACCGGGTAGTTTCGAGAAAAAATCGGCGCTGGTTCAGGAAAACATTGCCTTTTTAGCAGTTGCTCCGGATGAACGAATCGGCTATCCAGTGCTAAAAGATAAAGACAATAAAGACACTTTTGATCTTGCCTGGCCGCAGACATTCGTGACCGGCGGACGATTCCCCGATGAGGCGGACGACGTGCCGGAAATTGACACCATCAATTCTCCAACGCGGGTCGTCAACCAGGCGGACAGCATCAGTATCGAGGCTTGTATTCGCGAGCATCAGCCGCAAATTCTGGTCATCGATCATGATGAAATTGAACATTCTTCGCTGCTGCTTGCTCGCTGCGTACGGGCACTGGAACGCTTAAAAACGCGCCAACCCTCGAAATTTCGCCTGCCGCTGATTCTCTTGTCAACTTCATTGGGCGATGAACGTGAGCGTCTGATCCTCGGTGATGCCTCCCGCTACTATGATGCCCTTTGCAAGATGCACAATGAACTGGTGGCATTAGATACCAGCTATCCGGCACATGCCCGCTACGATCACTATACTAGTGAGCTGGTTGGTGAAACAATCACCGACTCTTTGTCGGATGCAGAAGAAATTATTGCCGGGGCCAGGCGCACACTATCGCGTGCCGAGAACAGTGGCATCAATCCACAAAAATTGCCCCATCATGAAAAGCAATTTGTGGAAATCAGCAGTTGCTTTCCAAATCGTCCGGGCGCATTGGCAAATTACATGGCGCGGCTATCCGGCATCGACTTTGTGCCGCCAACCATGGATCTCCTGGAGCAGCTCTGGCAGGCAAGCGCCAAAGATATTCGCGTGCCTTCGTTTCGGCACCTGCGAAATATCACCCTCGACCCGGCAGGCAACGGATTCGCCCTGAGTGGTTACGCTTCTCTGGTCCCGGTTCGAAAAGATTCACCGATTTTTGAGGCCGTCGCTGAAGAAACCAGCCGCATTGTGCGCACCTACGTAAACGATGGCCGTAAACATCGCGAAAAAGAACTTGATATCGCCGAGATGTATGGACGCAGCGAGCTGGAAGCATTGCAGCGCAGGCTTGATACGCACGAGAAGCCGCAACCGCCCGGGGTACCGGAAGTACTGGATCGGCTCACTCGCCGCAAATGTGGTGAGGATAGCACCATTACAGAATTCCAACAGGTAATGATGGATCCGGATGAAAACGGTGTAAGTGGCAAATATGCCTGTCCCGGCATGACCCACTGCCGGATTTCAGCATATCAGGATTTTGTTGCCGGCGCCAATAACCTGCGCCTAAATCCGCAAATCAATCGCACCGGCGATTCGCGGCTTTGGCATAGCCAGAACTACCAGTGTTGTAGCAGCATGACCCAGGCGAAGACCGAAGAGTTGCCAACGCCGTCTTCGCCATATGCCCGCATTTTTTGTTGCGGCAGCAATGCGACGCATCCCGGCCAAATCTCTCAGGTGCTAAACCAGCTGGTGTTTCGCGGTCAGCCAACCTATTGTTCGCCCTCAGGCGACGAAAGTGATGATTGGGTTCTCAATGTTGATTATTTCCAGGACGCATCCTGTCAAAACAGCTACTTCACGCTCAATCGGCTTTTTGGCTTTTTCCAAAAGAAGCGCCCGATGAAGCACCAAAGTGACGTACCGCGCCACGAAATACGGCTGATTCGCATTCTACCGATTGGGAACCTCGACGCCTTTCGAGAATGGTATGAGTACAGCCGGGCCTTATGTCAATTTATGAACCGGGAAACAAGCGAACCGCTCTATCAATTTTACTGGATGGATGAAAAAAGAAAGCGCCATGATGATCTCGCAGACCAACCATCATTTAACAAAGAGGACCGTAGCAGCTTTCCGATCGTTTTGGTCATCAAGCGCCGCGAGGCCGTAGATACCGATCTCTATTATGACCTCAATCGCTGCAGGGTCTGCGGTGTACAGGATGCCGAGAATGATTGTAGTAATTTGCGGGCCTGGGTGTGAGCCGAAAACCAGCTACTTCAACTTTATCACCACCAAGGTGACATCATCTTCCTGTGCGCGACCGTTCGCCCAATCCTTGCCGGCTACCTTCAAAATATCGATGATCTTACTGGCTGGATGCAAAACGGCTTCCTTGAAGCAGTGCTTTATGCGGTCATCTCCAAAAATTTCCCCCTCGTGATTAAACATCTCCTCCAGACCGTCACTCATAAACAAGACAATATCACCGGCATCCAGTTTACATTCTTTTGCTTTATAAGGAAAGTCAACGAAGCTACCAAGGGGCATACCTTTCAGCTCGATTTCTTCGACTTGGCAGGAAGCTGCCCGATAAACCAGGGCATAAGGCATACCGGCCGCGGCGATCCGCATCTGCTTATCTTTCACCTTCGCCACTGTCAAGGCCATGAACATCTTCTTCAACCCCATCTTCTTGATGGCCCTGGTGCTTTTTTTCAATACATTTGCAGGGTCTGTTTCATCAACCAAAGAGCTAAAAAGCGCTTTCGTAGCGGCAACCATAGTACCGGCGTTCATGCCATGACCGGTGGCATCGCCAATGGCAATTGTTAATGAACCATCATCATGCAGTTTAAAATCATAATAATCTCCCCCCACTTCCGTTGCCGGCGCCATGTAGGCGGCAATTTCCAGGTCGGGCAAAACCGGCGGGCTTTCCGGTAACATCGACAACTGGAGTTGCCGGGCTTCTTCCAACTCCCGCGTTTTGCGAAGATTTTCAGCTTCCAACTGCATACGCTCTCGTTCTTGCCTGAGATTTTTTTCGGAAAGCGCTTTTACCTCGATGAGCTTTGCCTCAAGAGATGTATTTGTTCGTGCATAGTTCTTTGATAAAACCACAGACATTGAAAGCATAAGCAGTAGTGCTGAGTAAAACAGCACCGGGAAATCTGCGATTGTCCAAAATGCCGGGAATAGATCCAGATCAAAAACCAGGATTTGATAAGTTGCGCCGAGCAAAACAGCTCCCATGCCAAGCAGAATAATCCACGCACCCTCGAGTATGCCCTCTGCCTTTTTGCGGCGAAAACGAATGATGGTCCGTACTATTTCTATCAAACACAAGGACACAATCATCAGTCCGGGCGTTGATGCCTGAAAGGGTCGCATCCAATTGTAAATGAGGAAAATGGCAACAGCGCCAACCAGTAAGAGAAAATATCGCGGGACTTTTTGGCCGGTAATCTCATAAACAAAGCGCAGCATTGCCAGCAGGAGGACGCCAACGATGGAATTTCCCACTCGCACCAACCAAAGTTCCTGGAAAGCATTTTCGGCAAAGAAGCGGTCCTGAAAAAAAGTGAAGACAAAGAGACTGGCAACCAAACTTATCAGAGAAAAGTAGAGGTTCGCCTTTATCGCTGGATAATAAACATAGAGGAGCAAATGGATTAAAGCAAAAGCCAGGAAAATCCCCATCAGGAGCATTTGATGAAAGGAGATTTTACGGATCAATTCCACATAGCCATCACTCATCACCTGATAATCACCAAAAATGAAATTAATATCCGGCGTTTTGCCCGACCACTCTGCGCCCTCGAGGAAATAAGTGGAATGGCGAATGGCCAGCACATGCGAATAACTTTGCCCGGAAGCATTCTCCGGTTTACGAAAGGTAACGACGGTTGGCTTGGGATATTCAATCCTCGACACCGGCAATTCTCCCTGTATCGACGGTCCAATATCACCACGTTGAAAAACCTTCATGCCATCTATATATATTTCCGTTGCCCCGTGACAATTGACGGTAAGGCCCAGCGGTATATCATGCAACGAAGAATCCACCTCCAGGTGAATTCTCAACCAGCGAATGCCTGCTGAGGAAGATTCAGGGTAGCGTCCCGGCAGAGGCATGTTGAACCAATCATTATCGTCAAAATCGCTCTCGGCCCAGGCCGGATTGTCACCTTGCTTGTAAAGGAAGGTGGTGGGGTAAGTCATGGTCCCATGCAAAACCGGAACGGGGACACTTTGTAAGTCAACGATGCCGTAGCCGTGATATTCATTGCCAAGTGAATCGACGGCTGTATATACCCATTTCGTTGGTGCGGGAACAGCAGACGACCAGGTATTCCAGTTCTTTTTGACCTTTGCGGCCTTACCCGCCGGCAACCATCCGTCCGGCAATGAATCGCCACTGCCATACCACTGAACAAATTCAGCATTGCCGAAAACTTCGCCACGATCTTCTGGTAATGACCATACACCGAGTTGCTTAAAAGCAACGCCGAAGCGCACAACCTTAAGCGGAAAATCAAGACTGTTCGTTACTTCGGTATCATAAAACCATTTGTAGGTATCGGATGTTTCAGAAAAATGTCCCGGCGCAGGAGTTGGCGCATGAGTGACGATCAATGCAGTAGAGTCCTGGGCTGCACCTGATTGCCCGATAAAGAAGCCAAAAGCCAGCAAAAAACGCAGCGCTAAATTCCGGGAATTACGAAACATGTGTTGGTAGACTGGCAAAACGATTCTCGCCCCCTCGTTGCCAATTCTTATGAAGATTGCTTTCTTATATTAACATTTTGTCATATTTATGACAAATACATCTACGTTAGGGAATAGCGAAATGTTCGGAAGGTAAATGTATTGATGCGGGAACAGACGGATGCCTCAGTACCCTTTAAATGACTGATATTTGGCAGAAAATGAGGGTTAAATGTCATTGTTGCCACAATCTAATGATCATAAATTAGTGCTCAGCAACTATTAGACAGGCCTTCTAGTTTTTGCAATGGTCATTATAGATCACTGCAAGCAAAACATTAACTATTCTAATATCTACTTATGACTCAACTTTATACAAGAATCGGTTCCAAAAATATCAATCGACGGATTGGTTTACTTGCTTTTGAGAATGCCCAGTCTTTAGATATTACAGGTCCGTTAGAGGTATTTGCGTGTGCGGATCGTTGGCTCCAACGAAACCAAGTTACACAAGGTTCAGCATATTCTTTTGAGATTTTCGCAAGCCAGGTGGGTCCGGTAAATACAATGTCAGGGATCCAGATTGTGGCAACTCAGGATATTCGGGAAATTGATTTCAACATTGATACTTTACTGGTTGCCGGGGGAGATGGTATAGAAGATATCCGCCATAATCATCAATTGGTTTTCTGGCTCACCAGCATGGCGACAGAGGTACGTCGCATCGCATCGGTTTGCAACGGAGCCCTGCTATTGGCAAAAGCTGGACTACTTGACGGACGTAGAGCAACAACGCATTGGAGTGATTCTGCGCAGCTAGCCCACGAATTTCCTAATGTCGCTGTAGTACCAGACTGTATTTATGTTCGTGATGGACCAATCTACACATCTGCTGGAGTTGCAGCTGGCATGGATCTCGCTCTTGCTCTGGTTGAGGAAGATTGGGGCCAAGAAATCGCATTGTTGGTTGCACAGCGCTTGGTTCTATTTCTGCGACGTCCCGGTGGACAGGCCCAATTTAGCCAACATTTGATGGCAGAAAGTAGCTCTACAGCCATACGTGATATACAACGGTATATTCTCGACCATCTCAATGCTGATTTATCCGTATCGGGATTGGCAAAATATGCTGCCATGAGTGAACGAAATTTCGCACGAATATTTCAACGAGAAGTCGGAACATCTCCAGGAAAGTTCGTGGATCGTTGCCGTGTGGGGGCAGCGCGCACCAAGCTTGAACAAACCACGATGTCGATAAAGGAAATCGCCCATGCCTGTGGATTCAGCAACCCGGAGGGAATGCGCCGTGCTTTCCACAGATATTTATCCATTGATCCATCCAGCTATCGAAAAAGATTCCGTTAGAAGCCAGAAAGGAACATTATGTTACTACTCAAACCAAATTGCGAATGCTGTGATAAAGACTTGCCGCCCGCATCAGAGGAGGCTATGATTTGCACATTTGAATGTACTTTTTGCAGAAAGTGTACTGAAACAATTCTAAATGGCATATGTCCCAATTGCGGCGGTGACTTTGCGCAAAGACCGATCAGGCCACATGAGCTATTGGAGAAATATCCTTCATCAAAGGATCGAGTTCTCAAAAAAGACGGATGTATTGAAACAAATAAAAGCGGCGTTTTCTGTCCAACTATTCACCCCCACGAGGCATAGACCTATCTTTCGGAGTATCGTCAGCGCATTCTCGATCAGCGGGTATATTCGAAAAAGAGGAAAACTGCCCAACTTTGTACTAAAGCATGGGCAGTTTTCTTTCTCGCAGTTAAGCACACTTATCCCAAAGTGTGCACTATTGCATTAGCTTTGTTTGCAGGTAAATCTTCAGTCCTTCTCACTCAGCCTAAGCCACTTCATGCATAAGATCCATAAGAGATATGGCTCTAACCTTGTCTGTCACAGGAAAGGTTTCGAGACAGGAATTAGCGTGTATGCAAATCCAACACATAATATTAAATTTGCATACAAAACTATAGGTTTTATCCTGCCGGTAAGGTGTGAAGCAGCCCAAACTCCCCCATCGCTTTCCGCCAAGAATCAGCGCCCCAAATACACAACATGTGTTGTTCTTACAGGGAATTTCTCGGACAATAGCCTTGTATTCTTGCATCTATTGACTTTTCTTTCTAAATTTTTATAAGTGATTGGAGAGTGAGAATTATTTCACCCCGCTTATCGAAACCAACTATCATTTTTTGCACTAGAACGCGTAAACGGTCCTGCCATGTGGCTGGATATAGACATACGTAGTTGCTGCAATCGTACGATAAAACGGGAGGTCTTTGAGAAATGAAAAAGTTTGTTTATTTGATTGCTTTACAGATCCTGATTTTGAGTCTGTTTTCCTGCGAGGATCCAACTGCTAGTTCCAGAATGGATGTTATACAGTTTTCTACTAAAGAAGGCACCCGCTGGGAATATAATTCTTCAACTGGGAGTAGGGAAAAGCTGGTAAATATGACGACCGAGATTATAGGTCCTGATTTTCTGAACAATGGCCTGGAAGTTATAAAGTTGGAAACTGTAACCGAAGTAGCTTTAGGCCAAACCTGGGTCAGGGATGAGTATTGGCATCTGTCGGACAGTCATCTCATTCAGTACTCCACCGTCGACGACTCAAACGGATATCCTCTACTATTTTTTCCACTCATCGAGGGAGATCACCGAACACATCATGGCATCAGTTACTCTGTGACGTCAACAGACGAAACTGTTTCGGTCCCTTCCGGGAGTTATACAGATTGTGTACTCATTAAAGTTAAACGGAATGATCCTATATTTATGGACTTGACCAACCATTACTATTGGAAAAACGGTATCGGCATCGTTAGGGTCGACTTAGAGTTTAATGATAGCAATCTGCCGGCCATGCCCATTACCCGACTGGTTGAGTATAAAGCTGCAGATTAAACTGTCCTACCGCTCATTCCAGCCCTTGCCCTCAAAAATCTTCGGCATGAATTTTTTGATGCGGGCAACTTTGGTTTTTGATTGTTTTGCTGAGGAGAAATATATCAGATAGCCGCGCTGGCGGCCGGGAGTGAGGGCGGAAAAGGCTTCTTCGAAATCCGGTTTGGCTTCGAAGATTTGAATCAGTTCTTCCGGATATTCCAGCGATACATCTTTGCTGGCTTCGGCCTTCTTGCCGGACTTCTCAAGCTCAATGGCTTCTCTTATATATGCCAGGATCGCGGAATTCAGAGTGGAAATTCGTTCAGCATCTGTAAATCGAATATAACGAGCAAAGCGGGAGTTCTTGCCGGGCTTCTCCAGAATGTTTTCCAGGTCCTGCAATTCCGCCCCGCGAAAGAACGACACCACCACGCTTTCCTTTAACGCACTGAGAGTCAGGATATTTTTGCCAGCATAAGTATAGCAGGGCGCACCCCATTTAATTTCTTCAGTCAGGGCCGATTCATTAATAATGCTTCTGAGAGAGCTTAACACCTCAACCCAGGGCCGGACCTTACACTGCGGAGTACCGCCAAACTCGCAGCGGCCGCAGCCATTTTCGAGATATTGATCAACAGTTTCGGGTTTCAAGGGCATTGTATCTTCCTCCGTCTTCTCCCATTGGAACAGGTTGTCGCGCTCTACTGAAGACCGCTTCAAAGCTTATTCCGGTCTTTTGCCAATTCGTGAATATTCGTGAATATTCGCGTTAATCTTTTCCCGTTTTGCCCCGTGGCTTGCAATGGCATTCAGTTGCACGCCAAACGACACTGCAGCATTGTCATAAATATATAAGTCGATTTTGCCTGGCGCAAGTCCACCCTTTGGCAACGGATTTGGCCACCGAGTTCATTCAGTCAATTGGGAACACCCCGAACTGACCTGCAACAAATCATTTTCTTGTATCGTAATCCTGCAAAAGAGCAGTATAAGGCAGCAATGTCCCCGGGAATGAGACGCAAATGGAGCTTACCTTTTACGATGTTTTCGCTTTTATCACCATCTTTCAGTTTCTGTTTTTCTCTTTCTTTTTGCTGAGCCTGAAAAAGGGCAACATCCTGAGCAACAGGCTGTTTTCCTTTTTTCTGTTTTCTAAAGCGCTGTGCTTTTTGAACTATACGGCCTTCCAATTCAAGGATACATTCATCGCCATATCTCCTCACTTTTTCTACTTCGGCGAATCATTCGACTTTTTGCTCGGTCCGGCATTGTTGCTGTATGCACAGTCATTGGCTTATAAGAACTTTACGCTGACAAAGCGTCATCTGCTTCATGTCGTTCCCTTTCTAATCCACCTGGTTTTTATGTCAACCCACTTCCATTTTTATTCATCCGAAGAAAAAATTGAACTTATGATGACTGGCGTGCTGACGGAAACTGAGTACGTGACTATTGTGGCAGCGATATATGTGCATTTCCTTGCTTACAGCATCGCGACAATCTACCTGCTGTCCGTTTATAAGGACGAACTGAAGCAGGGCTATTCATCCATCGGGCATCAAAAGCTCACCTGGCTACAGCTAATTGTGTTTGCATTCATTATTCTTTGGGGCACAGCAGGGATCGAGTTTGCATTTCAAATTTTAGGGCATCGATCTGTTTACATGGACAATATGTCAATTGTTTCATTGCTCATCTTTGCAAACATGATTGTGTATAAAGGGCTAAAACAACCGGAGCTATTTGCCGGCATCGATAAAACCCGACAACGCAGTAAACCGTTTCTCCCTGAGGCAACTCGGTTAGAGTATCTACATGAACTGGTCGCGATCATGGAGGACGAAAAAATCTATCTGAACCCGACGCTAACGCTTAACGAACTTGCCGAAAAATTATCCATCCGCCCACGCTATTTATCCTACGTGATTAACGCTTCCTTTGAGAAGAACTTCTACGACTATGTCAACGCCTATCGAATTGAAGAAGCCAAATGCTTGCTGATCAAAGAAGAAAATCCGAAGCGGACCGTTCTTGAAATCCTGTATGCGTCAGGATTTAATAGTAAGTCCGTATTCAATGCATCTTTCAAAAAACATACTGGCATGACGCCCTTACAATTCAGGAAATCACACTCGCAGTAAAAAATTGCTGCTAAATAGTATCAATTCCGGAATCGGGACGATTGTTTTGGGCACAATGGCTATCTTTTCCCGCTATTTGTCACTTAGTTATGTATTTGGAAATACTTATTCAAACTCAATGTGTTTAAACGAGCCATGCGGAGTTCCTTATGACAATCAGAATGTTGGTTCTTATTATGAGTCTGTCGCTCGTATTCCACAGTTGCGGGCCGGGGCCAAAGACCTTTTTTGTGCAGATAGACGTCTCTTCATTTGACCGCGGCGTAACGGTTGAAGAAGTCATCGGCAGCGGTTTTGTTGTAGCCGGCTATACGACTCAGAGTCCCGCGACGCGTGAGGATGCATTATTGGTACGAACCAATCTATCAGGAGACACCCTGTGGACAAAGACTTTTGGAGGAGAAGGAGAGGACTATGGCTGGGCGGTTAGACAAACCGGCGATGGCGGGTTTATCATTGCAGGCTATAGCGATAGTTTCGGGAATGGCGGTAACGATGTCTATCTAATTCGAACGGACAGCGAAGGCACAACCCTGTGGACAAAGACTTTTGGAGGAGAAGGAGACGAGTTCGGTTGGGACATTCGACAAGCTGCCGACGGCGGATTTATTATTGCCGCCCAAAGCGATAGTGACGGTCATGGTGACATCGACGCCTATCTTATCAAGTTAGATTCCGCCGGCAATAAGGAATGGGAAAACTTCTACGGCGGTGAGAAAATCGATCGCATTTTTTCAGTTCAGCAAACTGCAGATGGTGGCTATGTCGCCACTGGTATCAGCTATAGCTTCACCAGTATCGGTCCGCAAGATCGGGATGGCTATCTGCTGAAAACAGACGCCGGGGGAAAGCTGGAGTGGTTCAAGACCTTCGGCGGAGATGGTTACGATGTCGCACATTCTATAGCATTAACCGACGACGGTGGTTATTTGCTAAGCGGTTATGGTGAAAGTTTTGCAACAAATGGCGCAAGAGACCTGTACCTGATCAAAACAGACGCCGAAGGGAATGAACAATGGACCAAAGTGCACGGCGGAAGCGCAGAAGAACGAGGCATCAAGGGGTATCAAACATCGGACGGCGGCTATATCGCGGTCGGATTTACAGACAAAAACCGGGACATTTACCTGATCAAGGCGGATAGCGCCGGGGATATGCTTTGGGACAGAACGTTTGGACGAAACAACATGCTTGAATTCGGCTACACGGTCCGGGAAGCAAGTGACGGGGGATATATCATCACCGGTCACCAGCAAAGCTTCGACGGCACTAATGGTGATGTTCTGCTAATTAAGACGGATAGCGAAGGAGATTGGCAAAATCAATAGTGACCGACGCCGGCTTGTAAACACCATTGCGATTGGGGAAGCTATCGCAGCACTACCAGTTTTCGCGACGCAATTTCCCCGCGGCTGGTTTTAAGGACGCAAAAATAGATGCCGCTGGCCACCGGGATACCGGCCTCGTTACGCGCATCCCAACTTAAGGTGTTTCGTGCACCAGCACTACTATTCGAAATGCGCCAGTAGCGTATCTTCTGACCCAACGTATTAAAAATAAACACTTCATGAGCATCATTACGCTCGGCATCGCTAATTTTCAGGCTGTAAACCAGGGTTGTTGAGGCAGCAAGCGGATTGGGGAAATTGGGCAACACCGCTACCGACTCTCGCAGCACCGTGCCTTTACCGGCTATGGGAATCGCCAATCGGTCTTGACCAACCTCGAGAACTAATTCTGCCGAATAAGCCAGGTCTTCCTGCGGTCTGAAAGCGATCTCTAAATCCCCTTTTTCCCCAGGGCCTAGCTGTAAATCATTGATCGCATTATCGGCAACGGAAAAACGGCCAGCATCTGTGCCACTGATCGAAATATCATCAAATGTCAGTATTTGAGTATTCGGATTAATGATCTGAAAAGAAAAAAGCACTTCGCGGCCAACCTCGACAACGCCGTAATCGAAAGCCAGCGGCTCGATATCAAAGCCGCGACTGCCCTGTTCGCTCACATTCCGAAAATAAGCCAGTCCGCCAGCGCTTAGCCCAGTTAAGAGGTCAGGATCACCGTCACCGTCAAGATCCCCTGCAGCGGGCGCCATGCGCCGAAACATTGGCAATTCAAAAGCCGGATCGTGCACAAATTCCAACGGGCCGCCGATATTCCGATAAAGCTGGGTGCCCTGCAGCAGGCTGCCGACCAGAAGATCCTTATCGCCGTCGCCATTAATATCAACAAATGCCGGTTTACTGTAAGACCCAACTAGAATGTTGGCAAAAGATTGGGTCACCAACTGGAACAGTGGTGCGCTTCCTGAGCCGGTGTTTTCATAAAAATGCACATTGCCGCCGATCGTCCCGCAAAAAAGATCCACATCACCGTCATTATCGACGTCGTGAAGCACGGGAGCAATGTGACTACCAATAACCACGTCAAGAAAACCAGCATCCGCTTCAACAAATTGCGGATTGGCCAAAGTACCGATGTTTCGATAATAGAGCATTGCCCCATTCCAACTACCGAGGATCATATCGGGATCATTATCCCCATCAAGGTCGGCGAGCGCCGGTGTCAGGTTGTTCTCAAATTGTACATCACGTCCCAGTAGATGATCGTCCTCAAGCGACAACGACGGTTCCGTAATGCTACCGGTATTACGATAAAAATGAATGCGGCTGTTACCGGCATCGGGCGCGGATAAATCTTCCTGGGCTGCCACGAACAGATCAAGATCACCGTCATCGTCAACATCATGCAGGAGCGGCGTGCTGTGCTGTCCAAAATCAAGGCCATCGAGATAGCGGCGGGTTTGCTGATTAAATTGCGGCTGTCCCGGCGTACCGCTATTCAGATAAAACATGAAGTTATCTTCAATACTTTCAAGGAAGGAGACATTACCGCCATATATCCCCACAAATAGATCCGGCAGCGCATCGTCGTTGATGTCTGCCAGCCAGGGCACATTGTAACCGCCACTCACAACCGGATCTTCTACCGGGAAATTCTCTACCAGCATTGAATTATCGAAGTTTGGCGTCGAGGCATTCCCAACATTTTCAAGATATGCAATGCCGCCGAGAAAGAAATCACCCCAGAACAAATCAAGATCACCGTCTTGATTGAGATCGAAGAAGTGCAAGGCATTGGCACCATGACGGCTCGTTTTCTCCCGCTTGCCATCCAAAATGATCTCAATTTCCGAGAAAAAGTCGGTTTTTAGCAGAAAAACCGGTTTTTGATCGCTGTTAAGACTGACATATTCATACCAGGTAATGCGCCCATTCTGTTTGCCTACCATCAAATCGGGATCGCCGTCACCATCAATATCAGTAAAGTCCGGTGTGCTAATGCCGTCGGTTTGAACAAAATCGCCATTCGGCGTTTGCAAACTTCCAAGAAGTAGCTCCCATGATCCGCTTTCAGCGCTTCCGGTATTTTGATAAAGGTTTACGCGACCGCTGAAATCGATACATAGATCCAGATCACCGTCACCATCCACATCGACAAAACGCGACCAGCTCGCCCCGCGAATATCAAGGAATTGATCTTCTTCCAAGACAAATGTGGGTGTGTTCGCGGTTCCTTCATTACGCAAAAAAACAACCCTATCTAATTCTTCATGAACGAAAAGATCGAGATCGCCATCATTGTCGATATCAACAAATTGCGGCGCAGGCATGTTCAGGCCACCAAGAAAGGGTTGATCTAATGCGCTGCCAGGATCAATACCAACGAAGAAAGGATTAACTTCGCGCTCAAATTGTGGTTGAGCGCATATATATGATGCAAACAGGACGCAACCTGTCCAAATCAACGCGGTGAAGTGTTTCATGGAGGCAAGATGGGTGTTAGTCAAGTTAAAATCAAGAGTTCTGCAAATCCTATTTTTTTCAGTGGATCAACAACCTATATTGATGCGTTTAAAAGCCAATACGGATATACAGGTAGCCTTGTTCATGACACAGTTTGGCATTCGTCTCTTCACACTCATCCTGCTCTCGCATGTTGTTCTTCCGCTTTTTGCTCAGGAACAGCAGGGCGACTCCCTGAGCATCGGTTTACAAAATCAATCAGCAGATTCATTGGCCATTCTTGGTTTAGCAGATTCTGTTGCGACCGATACAGCCGCAGTTATCGAAGATGGCGCCGAAAAATTGACGAAAATCCCCATTCATGGTCAGCTAAACGAAGAGCAGCGCATGCTGGCCCGTGCCGACGTTATTCCATTGTCGTTGACGCAGCGCGGTCGCGCCTATACAACTGCCTATCGCGGAATGCCCGCCGGCTTTTTTCAGTATCAATTTGAAGGCTATGAATTTGACAATCCGGTAATGGGCTTCTGGAATGAACAACTGATTGGCCGGTATCAGTACGAAAAGCGGATACAGCAGACCGGCAGTCCGCAACTGGCACTGACCCGCATTACTCCACCAAAGGGCCGGCGTCCACAATCACGGGTTGTTTTCACTCAGGACTATGGGTTTGATATCAACATGCTTGATGTCAACCTCAATCAACGCTTTTCCCCGGGCAGCTATTATCAGCTATCCGGCTCCAATTTCAGTGGCCGTGGCGCAGAGGGCAATCTCACCGGCAGATTTACCGTCAACAACTATTACGCGCAAGGGCACTTTGAAAGAGGAGAAAAATGGTCGGCAGATGTATTCTACTGGCAGTTGCGGCAACGATTCAACATGGGTGCAGGGGATACCTTTTCTAACCTTCGGACCGGCAAATTCAAGCAGGTTGGTCATCTATTCTGGGTGGGACTGCTCGGCAAGCTGAGCGAAAATGATGTTATCACCATTACGCCTGAATACACAACTTTTGAAGATCGCTACTGGGAAAACAACATCACGGCCCGGAATATCCGCTATCACCTGAGCCGCCTGCGCTGGAATTATCAGCGTACATTTGGGAGCGGGACTTTTGGGGTGAAAGGTTTCTTCCGTGACATCCGTAATGAGGGTGAAATCTTTTGGCGGGAAGCCAGTGAAAGCGACACGCGCCTCGGTGCGTACCTAACCACCGGATGGTCCTCGCTTAACCTGGAAGTTAGCGGCGGCATTTACCGGCATAGCGAACTGGCATCACGCCCCTATGGCAAAATTGGCGCGGCATTTCATTTACCGGGCGGAAGCAAGCTTAACCTGACAGCCTTCAGCGATTCACGGCCAACTCCCCTGCTTTGGCGCAGCATTGATGATCCAACGCAACCGGCTTTCCAGGGAGAAGACCTGATCGAAGAAACAGGCGTTAGCGCCGGCCTGCAATTCCAACTTTCCCAATATTTCCAGGCAGGATTAGAAGCCTTCTCATATCAAAACAACAACGTCCCGGCTTATATTGATGAAACCATCTCCGGCAGCTGGAAAACGGTCAACTACGAGAATAGCGGTGTTAGCACCAATGCCGCCCTCTTGTTCAAATACATTCAACTTCACAACGAGTTCAGCTACAATCGCGATTTTGAGACCGTCTTCGGCCCGCAATTCAAGAATGTTGCTACCGCCAAAGTAGGATTTAATGCGTTCAATAATGCCCTGCGCATCGAAGGTATTACCTCCCTACAGTCCATCGACGGCCTTGGTTCTATCTTTTTTGACCGCCGGCTTAATCTCTACCGACTAACTGAAGCTGATGAAATATTGACCGTCGAAAGCGGTACCTCAACCTCAACATTTAACATCCTCGATGCCCGCATTCAGGCCTATTTTAATGATGCAGTCCTGTTTGTGATTTGGGAAAATATTCTCTCCACAAAATACCGCTATATTGAAACAACGGTCTCTGATTTCCGGGTTTTTCGCGTCGGAGTCAACTGGCTGTTTTATGATTGACAGGCGAGCATTGAAAGTCAAACCATGGTCGAATCACTTTTCCTCAATAACACCTGGATAGAAATCTCGGAATCGGCCTATGCCCAGAACCTGGGATTTTTTCGGAAGCTTATCGGCAAAGGCACAGAGCTATCAGCTGTCGTAAAGGCCAATGCCTACGGGCACGGCTGGCAATCTATTGCCAGACTGGCCGCCAAGCATGGCGCCGATTCCTTCTGCGTCCATTCCATCGACGAAGCGCAGCGTTTACGTCGCGCCGGCTTCCGGCAAAATGTGCTGATTATGGGTCCAATTCCCTTGCGTCGATTGAGAGAAGCTGTCGAAGAGAACTACCGTTTTGTCGTCTATAATCACGAAACCTTGCGAGCTCTGCACCGGCTCGACCTACCGCAGGACAAATTGGCCCGAATTCACCTCAAGCTGGAAACAGGTACGCACCGGCAAGGCATTGCGGAAGCTGATCTCGCAGGGTTCCTTACAGAATTAAAAGCAACGCGACAGGTTCTGCTGGAAGCCGTCTACACCCATTTTGCAGACATCGAAGACACCACAAACTACGATTACTCTGCACACCAGCGCGCGAGCTTCGACAAACTGGTTGACACCATCAAAACCGCCGGATTCCCGATTATTCGTCGTCATGCTGCCTGCACTGCTGCAGCGATTCTATTCCCGGAAACCCACTTTGAAATGGTCCGGCTTGGCATTGGTCAATATGGCCTCTGGCCATCACGGGAAACCATGGTTTCATTTCAGGAGCAAACAGCCAGATCTGTAAAGGACGCTTTAAGGCCGGTTCTTACCTGGAAGACGCGTCTCAATCAAATTAAAACTGTTCCGGCCGACAGCTCGGTTGGCTATGGCCGCACCTACAAAACAACCCGGGAGACCCGTCTGGGCATTTTGCCAATTGGCTATTCTGATGGATACGATCGAGGCTTGTCGAACCAGGGATATATATTGGTTCGCGGCAAGCGTGCACCGGTCCGCGGACGCATTTGCATGAATTTGATGATGATTGATCTTTCCGATATTCCGGAAGCGCAGCTAGACGATGAAGCGGTATTAATCGGTCGGCAGGGCAAAGAAGAGATTACGGCGGACCAGTTGGCGGCGCTCTGCGGAACGATCAATTATGAAATTGTCGCGCGATTAAATCCGGAAATTCCCCGGCTGGTAGTTGGATGAAGTGACTTGGGCGGGTAACTATTGCCCGACCAGCACGAAGGTGCTCCAGGAATTGGGGTGCGCCGTTACCGGGTTCCTGAGCAAGGCAAGTTTGGCATTACGCAAAGCCTCACCATAAGACTTGTTTTTCAGGATCTCATCATAAAAGCGAATCATTAAATCTGTGGTATGCCGGTCACGCACCCGCCAGAGAGAAACAACGACATTCTTGGCGCCTGCGGTCAGGAAACCACGGGTCATCGCCATCATTCCTTCTCCCTTTATCAGCTTGCCAACGCCGCTTTCACAGCTGCTTAAAGTCACCAGATCGGCATTCATCGACAGATTGTAAATCTCGCTGGTATACAAAATACCATCATCGGGTGTCGGCTGTCGTGTCAATTGCGAAAAAGCAATGCCGCTCAGTCGCGGATTATCCTGATGCATAAAGCTATGACTGGCAATATGAATATACTTATAGCTCTGCACATCGTTCTTAAAGTTGGTCTCGGTAGCGTCACTTCCCAAATAGCCGGTTGCCCGACGATCATCCTTATTCCAGGCATTGACAATTCGTTGAACTTCCGTCTTGGAATGCGGCAGCTCGACAAAACTGCTTCGTTCACTGTCAATCGTCCCGATCAGCTCATCAAGATTTAGCATACGGGCCAAATGTTCATCGAGACTGGCTAATACGCCATTTCCTTCTTCCTTTGAAAATACCGGCGCCAATGCCAGCATATTTTCACGCTGAATGGTTGGGATTTGGCGCTTCTTTGCTGCATCCACAAACAGATTGGCGGAATAGTGATATCGAATTTCATGCTTATGAATAAGGAATGGCACTTTTTCGAAGAGAATTCGACGTTGCTTGCTCTGAAAAGAGGTCTCAACCAAAGCCTCACAGGGTACATATGTCAAGCCGGCATCCGGGATAATCACCAGCTTCGCTTTGTCCTCAATGGCATCACGAATCGGATTAATCAAGATATTGTGCAGCTGTTTACCGGACTTGAGCATCGCATGGGACTCGGTCAGCTTTTTTAACTGCACATAGAATTGGTTGACGACGTTTTTGAAGTCAGATTCGATACGTTGCGTGCGAACCACAAAATCATTCTTGCTGATCACAAAAATGTAGATTTTTGAAGCACCAACCAAATAGTTGACAAGCGCGGTTTCCTCATCCAGCAGCGATTGGATTTCATCAATACTTGTCGTCCGATTCTGATATTTGAGTTGATAATAGCGCGGATAATCCGTTTCGAAAGAAGCAATCATTTCGTCGTATCGCCGCCGCAGATCGAAATATTGATCCTGTAGTTGACGAAGTTTTATAACGCTTGCCGGATCACTGGCAAATTTCATCTCGGAAATACGCAATTCACAATAGGCCAGATCTGCCTTTAGCTCTTTCTCTTGCTGAAGTTTGTAGCGATGAATGCCACCAAAATTCTTGGCAGCCGCATCTGAAAGCGTTTCTCGTAAGGTAACAGACTTCAATTGTTCGGAAAAGGCGAAGGCCAATCTCAGATATTGCTTGTCATCGGTTTGCCGGTATAGCTCTGTTGCTGTTTCGATCGCTTCCGGCACCAAATCAAAAGACTCCTGGGAGAAGGCATACTTCGACTGTACATGATAATCACGTCGAATTTCACCAAAGAGGTTCATGGCTAACCGAAGCGTTTCCAGGGACAACGTTAGATCGGCAATGTCGCGACTGCTCTCGTGATAACGCACTCGCAAGACCCGCGCCTTGCCAACCAGCGGCCGCAGCAACCGACGCTTATTGTACGCCAGACGTCCGTCAGGATTCATGCGGTAGTTGCGATAATCAAAACCGGGCACCCGGGCAATAATGGCCCGTTGGTAATAATCCAGTGCCAGTTCCAAATCACCTTCAGCAGAATACACATCACCAAATGTCTCATATAACGACGGCAACAGAAGACGAAATTTACTCCTATTAGACTTCGCCGTACGCTCCATTTCGATCAGCATTTCCAGGGCCCTGGAATTATTGCGATCTTTGTGAAAAAGGCGGGCAGTTCCCAACTGTGCGAACATTGTTTCAGGGTGTTCTGCGCCGAGACGCCTTGTAAAAAGTGGCAGGAGCTCTTGCATACGGCGGACAGCTTCGCGGTATTGGCCGGCTGCCTCCAGGAGGTGAGCTTCAGTTCGGTATGTCCTTACATAGTTGTAGTTAGTTTCCAGTTGTTGGAATATATCTCGTGCTTTCCGCAAATGCTTATAGGCAAGTTCCGTTTCCTGGAGTTGAGTGTAGACAGCGCTAAGATTGGCATGACATAGTCCGGTATATTGCTCACCCAGGTTGCCCCCGACCTCATCCCAAATAGTTAAGGCCTTTTGGTGATATTCAATCGCCCGGTACTCATCTCCCAAGTGGTCATATAGGTTGGCCAACACCACATAAATCTCTCCGGCACGGTGGTGATATTTGGGATCACCTTTCAAGTTTTCGTGACAGAAACGAATGCCCTCTTGCAGAAAATATTCCGCCTCGTCGTAGTACATCATTTGCCGGTAGTTTGCTCCCAGACGTTTTAAAGCCTGCGGTACTTTTCGTTTGCATGTCACGTCCACTTCCTGAAATCTGCGAAATTCAGAAAGCGATTTAAAAAAGTAGTGATTGGAGCTATCTAACTCAGCGCTTTCGTCAGCGAACTTGCTTGCCAGGCGATAATAAGCAAATCCGGAACGTCGTTTGGGATCTTCGTCTGGCCGGAAGGACAGTAGATAGGACACCGCTTTGGGGATTTGACGGGTATCAACATAATAGTGGTAAAGGCTCATCTCCGCCTTCTCAAGAAGCTTCTTATCAGGCGGACTGATGGATTTGGCAATGTCAATCGCATCCAGTATGTAATCCCGGGTTGAATCGGCCAGACTCAGATCATGCCACATACGCCCAAGCATCATGCGCCCGAGGTAATATCTGCTTTCGAATTGTTCTTTGGTCAGGCCAAGCTTATGGAAGCGCACTGCGGCGTCCAGGAAGTATATGCGGGCACTATCATAGTGAGCCGCATCCCACATATCATTTGCTTTCCCGTAGATGCGTTTGGCTTTATCGATTTTGCGAGTGCGCCGATCTTCGTTGTCATTTCGAAAATCATCCCCACCACTGCCAAACATCGGCAGCGCGACAACAACGCATAGCACAACGGCACATGTGTGAAGCTTCCCCATGAAGTTCAAGAGACGTATCCCCATCCGATGACACCAGTAGAAAACGGAGTTTAATATCAAACACCGGCAAATTGCAAGTGCGGCATAGAAAAGGCGCTTTTTATATTTGCCAACTCCGCAGTTTCTTGCTGTGACTAAACTAACGAATCGCCTATGAAAAATTCGCCAATACGCAAGCGTCAGGCGCCACAGCCAGGCCAGACAATCCCATCATTGTCGCCTCGTGAAACTGATTTCCGCGAAATCTATAGTTTTTGAAAAATAATAAGGAAATTCCACAATCTTACTCGCTCTGTATTGGTATAGTTCCCTGAATATTTGCACAGGCATGAAAAAGAAAATACCGCCGACCCATTTTTTGATTTGTGTCAACGGGGTACTGGGGTATTTCAATTTATTACCGGCTCAATATCTCGCTCAAGCATATAGACTTTTAATATTCAGCCGCTTACCGCACCGCAAGGAGGATTCCCGCTTCATCGGGTATTTCCGGGCTTCGAATACATGCTGGAGACAAATGTTCATCAAATTTATCCAGATCGGTTAAATAATTCAGCCAATCAGGACGATAGTTTTGTTTGTTGATTGTGATCGTCAGTACACCCAAAGCAGGGGCTTAAGTGCTAACTTATAAGCCTATCAGCGAGGAGACGATTCACACGATGACTAGGCATCGGATATTTGATAAGAGCAGGCGGACAAAGGCAGCGGCTGCCAGAGGACATAACCGATAGGGTGATGTCGATTGTGTTCGTAGAGACAGGGAATAAATAATCAGAGGATTTTGAAAATGATTTATCAACTGCAGCACTTGCTGACAAATACTGCCAAAAAATATCCTGAAAAAGATGCTGTTGTCTTTGGTGATGATTCCATCACTTATGGTGAACTGGACAAACTAACCAATAAGCTGGCGAACGCCTTGAAAGAGAACGGTGTTCAGCGCGGCGATCGGGTTGGCATCTACGTCCACAAGTCGATTCCATCCATCATCAACATCTACAGTATTCTTAAAGCCGGCGCAACATATGTTCCGCTGGATCCCAACGCGCCGAATCAGCGAATTGCCTATATCATCGACAACTGCAACATTCGCTGTCTGCTTACCTCGACGACCAAAGCGGCCTCGCTCAAGGGACTGCTTGAAGAGGCAAAATCGCTGGAAGTTGCCATCTTAACCGATAACAGCCGTGAATTTGCTGAAGAACTGCCGATTAAGTTGATCCAGTGGGAGGAAATAACCTCGCGCATGGATGATCAGCTTCCTGAAAACAAGGGCATCAACACCGACCTGGCATACATTCTCTACACCTCCGGGTCTACCGGTACTCCCAAAGGCGTGATGATTTCCCATTTGAACAGCCTGACCTTTGTGAACTGGGTTGAAGCCACGCTGGATGTGTCCAGCGAAGATCGCTTCTCGAGCCATGCCCCCTTGCATTTTGATCTATCAATCCTCGACATCTATGTGTCATGTAAGGTAGGCGCCACGCTCTGCCTGGTTCCGGAAACCATGAGCATGTTCCCGATTCGCCTTGCCGGCTGGATTGCCAAAAATAAAATCTCGGTTTGGTATTCGGTGCCCTCCATCCTCTCGATGATGGTGCTGCACGGCAAGCTGGAAGAGCAAGACTTCAGCGACATGCGCTACCTGATTTTTGCCGGCGAAGTTTTCCCGGTCAAATTCCTGCGCCAGCTGATGGACTTTATTCCCAATGCGGAATATTACAACCTTTATGGTCCCACAGAAACCAACGTCATTACCTATTATAAAACGCCAAAGCTCGATCCGGAACGCACCAAGCCAATCCCGATCGGCAAGTGTTGCGAGAACATGGAAGTATTTGCGCTTGACAAGGAAGACAATGTAATTACAGAAGTGGGTGTAGAAGGCGAACTGGTTGCAAGAGGAACAATGGTTGCCCAGGGATATTGGGGCGATGAAGAGAAAACAAAAAAAGGGTTTGTGAATAATCACACACAGTCTCATTTTAGTGAGAGAATTTATCGCACCGGAGATCTGGTTATCCTCGATGAAAGCGGCGATTACATCTATGTTGGCCGCAAGGATCACATGATCAAAAGTCGCGGATATCGGATTGAAATTGGAGACATTGAAGCTGCAATTTACAGTCACGACGGCATCAAAGAAGCCGCAGTCATCCCAATTCCGGATGATCTGATCGGCAATCGTATCAAAGCCTTTATCGCACTGCGCGAAGGTGTTGAAATGACAGCAGCAGACCTGAGGATTTTTTGTTCCGAGAAGCTGCAGAAATATATGGTGCCAGAGTTAGTGGAGTTTAGAGAAGAGCTACCAAAGACGTCAACTGGTAAGATTGACAAAACTACTCTGGCAAAAGGTGAACAGACATGATGTTTGCTCTCATCAACGGTCCGGGCTCAATTCCAATTGACAGCTACATACGAGGAAGTCAATGCGGGAAAATATTAACAAAGTTCTTATGCTTTACCGGGAGCTGGGCTTAGGGAAAACCGTCAAGTTGGTTATAACGGCCTTGCAGGAACGGGCAATTGCACTTTTCTATGAAAAAATCGATGATGTGATTATTTCATGGGATTTGCACAAAGAAACAAAATTCAAGCCGAAAAATGGTCTGGCAGTTGAAGATATCGACGACGCCTATTTGCCGCAACTGCGAGAATTTTGTGAAAACAAAAATATGCCGGGTAGGCTGATTCGTAAATTCGAGAACTACCTGGATAACGATTTCAAAGGTTTTGCAGTACGCCATGAGGGCGAAATGGTTGGTTTTATGTGGTGGGTTAATTCGCAAATTCCCGTCGAGAAAAACCATCCGGCATTGCGCTTTTATGAGATTGGGCTCCGTAGTGACGAGCTGTATATGTTCGACAATTTCCTTATTCCGGAATACCGAGGCAACGCAAATTCGTTTGAAGCACTTTTTCTGATGCGCGAACGCTTGAAAGAAAAAGGATACAATAAGGCCTATGCCTATGTTCGGGCGTCCAACCGCCCGGCACGCTGGATCTACAAGGTCCAGGGCTGGCAGGATGAACGAAACTATATTCGCCACAAATTTTTTCGCTCGATTATGGTCGCGGATAGTGGCGTGTTTATCAAGAACAGTCAATGGAGCTCCATCCACAAGTTCGACTACCGATATCTTTTCTCTATGAGGTAGTCGGCGCCATAGCAGCAGGAAGCAAATAGTACCACAATTCCGGTACCTATTTTTGTTGCAAACATCAATAAGGGAGTCTCAACATTAAGTATAATCTCATATATATAGATCAATCGCTGTAGCAGAAAGGAATACGCATGCAGAACGAAGTTGCAGTCGGCCCCACAGTCCAGGAAAAAGAGGACATCATTGCATTATGCCGTGAATTGGGCCAGAAGTTTAAAGAGCGTGCCGCAAAATACGACCGTGAGGGGTCGTTCCCTGTTGAGAACTTTCAGGATCTCAAGGATGCAGGCCTGCTGGGAATCATGATTCCCAAAGAATATGGTGGGATGGGTGCTGATTTCCTGACCTATACACGCGCCCTCGAACAAATCGCCATTGGAGATTCATCCACCGGATTGACCTTCAACATGCACAACATTGCCGTTGGTAGTCTTGCTGAACTCGACATTGAAGGCATTGGCGGGTCTCGTGGCCGCACCATGAAAAAATTCGTTGAGTGGGTTTATGATCAATCCGTGAACGAGAAAAAATTGTTTGCTTCAGCTTCCTCAGAACCGGGAATCGGTGCACACTTTAGCAAGTTGAAAACCATGTATCGCCGCGTAGACGATGGCTTTGTCATCAACGGCGTCAAGAACTGGGTCTCGATGGCCGGCTATGCCGACTATTATGTCGTTGCCGCCCGCTCCGAAGAAAGCGCAGGCGACATTCCTGCTATTTCCTTCCTGGTTGTAGAAAAAGAGAATCCGAATGCCCGCATCGAAGAAACCTGGGACGTATTGGGCATGCGCGCCACATCAACCAATCCCGTGTATTTCAAGGATTGTTTTGTGCCGACAGAAGCGCTCTTCCTTGGTAGCGAAGGTATGGCCCTTTACAAAATCGCCCGCGAGCCACACTGGCTGGTTGGTGGATACAATGGCGTGTATCTTGGTGTGAGCACAGCAGCATTCGAATTCATGGTCGAATACCTGCGCAATAAGAAGAAGCCTGGTACTGACATCCCGCTGGCAGAAGACACCCGCATTCAGCATCGCGTTGGTGAAATTTATACCCGGCTGGAAGCCGCCCGCGTTGCAACCTATCGGGCAGCAAAGATTGTTTCCGAAAAAGTCGGTTCACAGGAAGCCAACAATGCCATTCACCACGCGAAATACATGGTGAGTGAACTGGGTCCCTGGCTGACCGCTGCAGCCATCCGCCTTTGCGGTGGCACAACCATTCACAAGCGTCTTCCGCTGGAACGTTTCTATCGCGATGCCCGCTGTGGTGGTTTGATGCCGGCAACCAGCGACGAATGCTTACTTTATCTTGGCAAGGCAGCATTTGGCAATGATCTGACAAAACCGGATCAAACTTACTGGTAGTAGATGTTTTACCGGCGGCTTTGCGACTGCAAACCGCCGGTTTTCTATCCTGACACTTCGTTCCAAACAACTTTTTCAACTCTCTTCTTTCCCGGAAGTCGTCGATATTGCATTGAAGAGGGACATTCAATCACCGCCGGATACTCCTTTTGAGAGAAAAAAGAGGTATGCCGGCGTTATCGTCAACAAGAAAGCATAGAAGACATTATGGCAAATTTTTTCAGCGATAATTCTGATCTGAAATACCAATTCAGCCGCCTGGATCTGGAAGAGGCTGTCCGTATTTTAGAGCATGACTATAAAGAAGCGGAGCATTTTCCTGAAGCACCGCAGAATTACCAGGAAGCACAAGAACTGTATGAAGCTGCCCTGGAACTGGTTGGTGAACTGGCCGGCGACGTAATCGCCCCCCTGGCAATGGAAGTAGACGCCGAAGGCGCCCATTTTAAGGACGGCAAGGTCACATACGCAAAAGGCACCCGTGAAGCACTGGATCAGTTGGCAGAAGCCGGTCTGATGGGCGTTATTCTGCCCCGCAAATACGGTGGCATCGAATTTCCGGCGACCATCTACATGATGATGATCGAAATGATTTCCCGCGCCGATGCATCCTTAATGACCATGTTTGGTTATCAGGACGTTGGCGAAGCAATTGCTCGCTTCGGCAGCGAGGAAGTCGCCAGCGAATATCTGCCTAAATACACCAGTGGCGAACACACAGGTGCAATGGTCTTGTCTGAGCCAAGCGCCGGATCGGACTTGCAGGCTGTAAAGCTGCAAGCCTACCAGGATGATGAAGGCAACTGGTTTTTGAAAGGCGTGAAGCATTTTATCTCCAATGGCTGTGGCGATGTCCTCCTGGTTCTTGCTCGTTCCGAGCCTAACACAACCAATATTTTTGGACTCAGCCTCTTCGCCTGCCACGGCGGCGATAAAGTCCGCGTAACTCGAATTGAAGAAAAGATGGGCTTGCACGGCTCCCCTACCTGCGAATTGTATTTCGATGACGCACCAGCGAAACTCGTTGGCCGTCGCCGTCAGGGACTGCTTCACGTGCTCTACGTGTTGAATCATGCACGATTTAGTGTCGCTTCTCAGGGCCTCGGTATTGCAGAAGCAGCCTACGCCGAAGCAGTGGATTATGCCGCTCAGCGTAAACAGTTTGGTAAAGTCATCAACACAATGCCGTCGGTGGCAAATCTGTTAATCGATATGCGGGTATCCATCGAGGCTCATCGCAGCCTGCTCTACGCCGGTGCGCAGTGGCTGGATTTGCGCAATCGCCTGGAAGACCAGGTGGCTCGCCTTCGCGCAGCTGGTGAACCCTTCGCCGAAGAAAAAGAACGCTTTGATGAAGCAGCAAATATCGTAGATCTGCTCTCGCCAATGGTGAAATATGTTGTCACGGAAGCGGCCTACAAGATTTGCTACGACGCCCAGCAAGTGCATGGCGGCATGGGATATATGAGAGAAATGGCTGTTGAACGCCTCATTCGCGACGTGCGCATCACGACGATCTATGAAGGTACGTCCCAGGTCCAAATCATCGGATCTTCCAAAGGCGTTTTTGCCGACGCTCTCGGCAAATTCTTCGACGAGCATGAAAAGAAGCAATACCGCGATGACTTACAGCCCCTGGCAGCACAGCTTCGCGATTTACGCAAAATCTTTCAGGAAAGCTTGAGCTATGTTGCGGAGCATGAAGATGCGGCCTTGCGAGAAGTAGCCTCGAAGGAGCTTGTCGACATGTATGCCTCGCTCTATACCGGCTACCTGGTTTTGGATGAAGCAGAAACGCTTGATCGCAAAAAGCTGATAGCCCGTCGCTACATCTCGGCAGCCTTATCTGGCGGCCACGGCCGAGCAGCGGCCATCCGCAACGAAGTCTATTCGGACATCGAACAGGCAGAAGTGATAACAAGACATTGAAATATTGAAGCATCGAAACATTGAAACATTTTCTTTTCACCCCAAGAAACCGCGGAGCGGTTGAGTTATGATAGCCCCGGGTTTGTTTTTTATCCGGGAGTGGCAAGATTATCCAGACCACATCCCCCTGAATCCCCCTTCGAAGGGGGACACAGGGGGATGTGGCACGGGAAACTAACATCAAACAACTAACAACGAAGTACGGAGTAGTAAGCATGCAACCCTGGCAAGTACCTCATCTGGAAGAGATTCGCAATCAACATATCGAGTTTGCAAAAGAGAAGCTGGAAGGTGATCCGGCAGAACGGGATAGAACAGGTGATTTTTCACCGGAACGTTGGCGCCTTGTCGGCGAACATGGTGTTCTTGGCCGTTGTTTACCGGAGAAATATGGTGGAATCGGTGGCAGCGTTGCAGAACTGGTTGCAGCTTATGAAGGGCTCGGCTATGGTTGTCACGATACCGGATTCTTCTTCGCATTATTGAATCAGCATACCGGCATTCAAATGACACTTAATCTTCTTGCTTCAGATTTTCTGAAGGAAAAATTCCTCCCGGACATGATTGCCGGCAAGTCGATGTGCGCTTACGCCTTCACTGAAGAAGTTTCCGGCAGCGACGCATTTAGCATGGATACGGTTGCCGCTCAGGACGGGGACGGTTACCGGATTAACGGTAAAAAATGCTTCCTGACCAACTCTCCTTATTCCAATCTGGCCCTGGTTTTCGCGAAAACCTCGGAGAAGCGCTCGCCTTTCGGCTTGACTGCTTTTATGGTAGACATGGACTGGGAAGGCGCATCTCATGGACGTGAGTTTGAAAAAACCGGCTATCGTACAGTGCGCATGGGCGAGATGATTTTCGACAACGTCTATGTGCCGCGTGATCACATCATCGGCCGCGTTGGCGCCGGTTTGCAAGTGCTCACCGAATCAACCGGCTGGGAAAGAGCGGTTGCCATCGCTTGTGCACTTGGCCCCATGGCGCGGAATGTAGATGTGTGCATAGAACGCGGCAAGGAACGTCAAACATACGACAAGCCGATCGGCTCTTATCAGGCCATCAGCACCAAGATCGCGAACATGGTTATGCGACACCGCGTTGCCCGTCAGGTCATCTACGATATGGCTGCACGTCTGGAAGACGGACAATCGATCCAGCCCTTCCAGCAGGAAGCTGCCATGACGAAGCTTTTCGTTTCGGAAAACTATATACAATCTCAGATGGACGCCGTACAAATTTTTGGTGTGCGTGGTATTCTCCTTGACTGGCCCTACCAGCAAGATCTTAGAGACAGCATCACCAGCACCATTTGGGCGGGCACCAGCGAGACTTTGCGCAATATCATTGCGAAGTTTGCAGGCCTCCCTGTAAACTAAATAAGTCCGGCGCAGGTTAATTTTATCACAATTTCCGCCGAAAAATTAAATATGATTCATCTGCAAACGACTTTATATTGCTGGTTGCCAAAAAAGGAAATAGCAATTCACACAATAGATTTAAGTTTCACTTCCTGAAAAGGAGACGTCAAAATGAGCAGCAAAGATCAAATTAAAGAGTTCATCCTTTCCGATCTGGTAAAAGATAAGAACTTTACTGAATTGGCAGATAGCGATCCGTTGATCGAAACCGGTATCATCGATTCACTTGGTATCATGAAGTTGATTGGTTTTCTTGAAGACAATCTGAACATTCAGGTTTCCGACAACGAATTGATTCCGGAAAACTTTTCCAGCATCGAAGCGATTTCCGAATTAGTTTCGAAGAAAACTGCGTAAGAGAGCAATTCTGAGATCGCAGAAGTGATCATTCAGCCCTTTACCCACCCCTAAATCCCCTCCCGGCAGGGGACATGGGGTGGGTAAAAAGGCATTTTCTCTGGTTTTCAATCAAACTCGAAAACTTTCCGACTCACGCTACTCCAACTTTTCCCTACTCCCCCATTATTTTCCCAAAATTCCCACAGGTATTCGTTGACATTGCCCAAAATCTTGTGTATTATTCTGGCGATTAACAAGGATATACAACTCATGACACATTTTGCACCCTGCTATTTTTACTTTTTTATCTACTTTTTTAATGCTCTACGGAGTCTTAAACAGGGTGTGCTTTAGCAAAAAGCGAAATACATAGATCTCTGAAAGGCTCCGGAAACCCCGGGGCTTTTTTTTTGCGCTAAAAGCAAGCAGGGATCGTTCACAAATCCGTACCACGGGGAAAGTCGAGAAGTAATGAAACCACTTGTTGTTGCAATCCAGGGCATTGAAGCCTCTTTTCATGATATGGCGGCGCGCCGTTTTTTCGGAGGCAGGGCAGTCGAAACATGTAACTGCCAAACCTTTACACAGCTTTGCAAAGCGCTGATCGAAGAGAAGGCTGATGTCGCCATTATGGCAATTGAGAATAGCCTGGTCGGCAGTATCCTCCCCAACAAGTCCCTCCTGCGTGAATATCCACTGCACATCGTTGGCGAAACTTATCTACACATCGAACAAAACCTGATGGCGCTTCCCGGTCAAAGATTGGAAAACATTCGCTCCGTTCGCTCTCATCCCATGGCCCTGCACCAGTGCAGCGACTTTCTGGAGGATCATCCGTACATGCGCGGCATCGAGACTTTTGATACCGCTGAAAGTGCACGCGACGTTCGCGATCGGCAAATGACGGCAACCGCCGCCATCGCCAGCAGACAGGCAGCGGAAGAATATGGCCTGGAGATTTTGAAATACGGCATCGAAAATCTCAAGGAAAACTATACGCGATTCCTAATTCTCGACCGCCAGGCACTTGTCACAGACAAGGCCAATAAAGCCTCGGTCAATTTCAGCGTCCGCCACGAGGTTGGCGCCCTGGCCGATGCACTCAGCCTATTTAGAGACTATAGCATCAACTTATCGCAAATACAATCTATCCCGATACCGGGCAGCCCCTACGAATACGGTTTTCATGTTGATCTGGAATTTCAATCGCGCGGTAATTTCGACCTTGTGATGACGCGAATCGGACAGACCTGTCCGACCTCGAAAATCCTGGGCATTTATGAAAAAGGGGAAAAGCCCTATGATTATACCAGCAGCCAATCGGCTTAGCACGGTAAAAGAATACTACTTTTCGCGGAAGCTGCGGGAAGTGCGCCGTCTTCAGGCGGAAGGAAAGGATATCATCAACCTCGGCATCGGTAACCCCGATTTGCCGCCGGCAGATGAAGTCATTGCTTCTTTACAGGAATCCGCGTCGCAGCCAAACCATCACGGCTACCAGTCCTACCAGGGACGCCCCGAGCTGCGACGGGCGTTTGCAGAGTGGTATCAGCGCACCTACCAGGTAGCACTGGATGCAGACCGGGAAATCTTGCCGCTGTTAGGCTCCAAAGAAGGTATCTTTCACGTCTCCATGGCCTTCCTCAATCCCGGTGATAGAGTGTTAATTCCCAATCCCGGCTATCCAACCTACGCCAGCGCCGCCAACCTCGCCGGCGCAGAGATCGTTCACTATAATCTAACGGCTGATAATGGCTGGCTGCCGGATACAAAAGAGATTGCCGGCCTTGACAATGGACGCCTGCGCATCATGTGGATCAACTATCCGCATATGCCCACCGGGGCCACAGCAAGCACTGAGGATTTTCGCAAACTGATCGACCTGGCTCGAAAGCATGGCTTCCTGCTCTGTCATGATAATCCCTACAGTTTGATCGGAACCGCCACCCCGCTGAGCGTGTTCACAAACCAGGAAGCGCTTGACTGTGCCCTTGAGCTAAATTCACTAAGCAAAGGCCATCAAATGGCGGGCTGGCGCATTGGCATGATTGCCGCCCGGGAAGATTATCTTCAAACTATCCTCAAAGTAAAGTCAAACATAGATAGCGGGCAGTTTTTACCCTTGCAACATGCAGCCATCGAAGCCCTGGGTCTGCCGCTGTCGTGGCACGTGGCACAAAATGATCGCTATGCAGCGCGACGTAAAAAAATCGAAGAAATTTTGACTCACCTGGGATGTCAATGCGGTACTTCCACTGCCGGCATGTTTGTGTGGGCGCGGGTTCCCGATTCGGTCAGCAACGTGGAGGAATGGCTTGACGGTATCCTTTATAATGCACATGTATTTTTTACACCGGGAATGGTGTTTGGCAGCAACGGAAGTCGCTACGTGCGAGTATCTGTTTGCGCATCAGAAGAGAGCATTGTCGAAGCATTTGAACGAATCAAACATATAGCGAGGTAATGTCATGAGTAAGAGTTTCGAGCTGGATTTGTCGACGAATCCGGCGTGGATGTCACGTCTGGAAACACCGGTCATCATGGCCGGGCCCTGTAGTGCGGAGAGTGAAGAGCAGGTCGTTGAAACGGCCCGTGCGTTGAAGGAGAATGAACGCGTCAGCCTGTTTCGCGCCGGCATCTGGAAGCCGCGTACTCGTCCCGGCAATTTTGAAGGTATTGGGGCAGAAGCCTTGGCGTGGATGAAAACCGTAAAAGAAGAGACCGGCCTGAAGACCATTGTTGAAGTCGCCAACGCCAATCACGTGTATGAAGCATTAAAGCACGGCATCGATGAACTATGGGTAGGTGCCCGTTCAACAGTAAGTCCCTTTTCTGTGCAGGAAGTAGCTGATGCCCTGAAGGGTGTAGACGTCCCGGTTTGGGTAAAAAATCCGGTAAATCCCGATCTACAGCTCTGGCTAGGGGCGATGGAGCGGCTCAACAAAGCCGGCATTAAGCGAATCGGTGCGATCCACCGCGGCTTCAGCACCTTCGAAAAAACGCCTTTTCGCAACATCCCCAAATGGAATATTGCCATCGAATTAAAGCGTGTTGTACCTAACCTGCCCATCGTTTGCGACCCCAGCCACATTTGCGGTAATCGCCACCTTATCGGCACGGTTGCTCAACGAGCACTCGATCTTGCAATGAATGGGCTCATGATCGAAACCCATCCTGATCCGGACAATGCTCTCAGCGATGCCAAGCAGCAAATCACACCGGACATGCTCAACGACATCCTGGCAGCACTGACCTTTCGCCAGCCAGGTGACGTACCGGAAACCAGCTTATTGGAAGTATATCGCTCCGAGATCGACGGCATCGACAATGGTCTGATTCAGCTGTTAGCGCAGCGGAATGAAATCTCTGCTCAAATCGGTCATTATAAGCAAGAAAAGAACATGACAATTTACCAGGTAAAGCGCTGGGATCATCTCTTCGAAGACCGCATTCGTCGCGCCACAAACCTGGGTCTCGATGAGCAATTTGTAAAAGACTTTTATCAGATGGTCCACGCCAATTCCATTCGCATCCAGGAACGTATTATGAATAAGGCTGCACAGCCGGCTGCCAAAACGAAGAAGAAAAAGCAGGCTTAGGGGCTAAGTTAATCGTTGACTCGTTGACCGGTTTCTCATGCGCGGCTCTGCCGCGCAGGGCCGTTCTTCAGCACATCCCCCTGAATCCCCCTTCGAAGGGGAACGCAGGGGGATTGTGCGCATAATTCTGGCCAATCGACACAGACTGCCAACCGCCTGCCACCGACCAATTCCCCCGGGTAGAAAACAAACCCGGGGCTGAAATCTGTAACGTCTACGCCGTTGACGGCCAACCGCCCACGGCCGACCGTTTTTTCAATGCTTCAATGCTTCAATGATTCAATGATTTTGGCCGTCCACCACAAGACGAGACCACTGCGCAAGCTCCAGGCAACTGTCCGCACCCAATTGGTTGCCACCAATTTTTGCTGAGCGCCGGCATCGAATCCATTGGCAAGTATGTTATGTTGTGGCACCGAAAGAAGGCCCGTCGCCCCCCAAATAATCACGACCAGAATCAATCCAATCCAGGCCATTTGTGCGCTGATTACAGTCGGCCGCTGAATCAACAACATCACTGTCGTGACCAGTTCGACGGTCATCAGTGGAAAAACTACCCAGGTCGTCATATGACTATGCGCCCTGGCATAGAGTGCAAAGTCCGGTTCTCCCACCCTGGCGAAGAGCGGATAGTGCACAATTTGAATAAACCAAATCAAGCCGGTCATCATCAGGGTTGTGGCCAGATTGGCGAGGAAGATTAAGTTCGCCATAGCTTCCTTTCGTTATTATCAGCACGCCCATCAAGTGTCTGGAAAGCACACCTATGTGTTATTCCCCGATGCTTTTAGAAAGCTTCGACAGGAAAGCGACGTTTTTCAAATCAGTTGCCAAAAAGCACCTGCTTCGCTATAATTCCCTAATACCACCCGTAAAAGGAGGAAAATCAATGAGATCGACAGCCATTAAACGGGCAGCTGCAGCTATCATCTCCTGCTGTTTGTTTTTTGCAATCAGCGGTTGTGAGGAATCGCTCGATGAAAAAGTCGGCAATATGATGGATAAGGTCAAGGACGAAGTCAACGAGCAAACCAATAAGGTGTTCGATGAAGTAAAGGGAAAACTGGTTGAATCAGTAATCAACAACATGGATGAGATTGATGAGTTAAAGAAAGCCCTGAAAGAAGAATTGACCGACGAAAAGCGTGAAGAATTGAGCAAAAAAGTCGGAAATCTTCGCGAAGGACTCAGCTCATTCTATAAAACGATCGAAGATGAATCGACAGCGTCCTGGGAAGAAGTCGACAAGAAATTGAGATCTGCAGAGAAAGCCATCAAAGACGGCGCTGTTGATGGTGTAGAAGGCCTGGAAGAGCTGGAAGATGCAATAAGAATGGTGCGCGAAACCTTGCTTGAAAAACTCAAATAAAAGACGAGACACCCCGATGCCTGAAGAAAATGAGCGCAATTTTCTGTCGTCGAGAGAGATGTCCAACATTCTCCTCGGCGGCCTGGCCTTATTTGCATTTGGCTATTTGTTGAATATATCCCGTGGCATTTTCATTCCTCTGGCAGTTGCGGCCTTTCTACGCTTTATCCTTGATCCAATCATCAGCTTCTTCGAGAAGCGGCATGTTCCAAGCATGATATCCATTATACTGGCAATTACGATTACGACCACGGTCTTAGTCTTTATGGGTAGCATTGTGGTGGCCAATATCAACAGCTTCACCCAGGAATTGCCGAAATACACGCCGCGCATCAACGCATTGGCGGATAATACCCTTGGTCTTTTTGGTATATCGGAAGAAGTGTTCTCCGGCGAATCCCAGTGGTCCCAACTCAGCGAACTACTTGATGACTTTTCAATTCCCGGTGTCATTTCCGCCATCCTTGGCTCTGTCAGCAAGTTCTTTTCAAACACCTTCCTGGTACTGCTCTTCCTCTTATTCATGCTAATGGGGCGAAATCAGCTAATCAACAAATTGGATATTGCATTTGAGCAGAAAACTGCCGCACAAATCTCCGATATTCTTGGCAATATGAATCAGCAAATTCAAAAATACCTGATTACCAAAACCCTGATTAGCCTACTGACTGCCACATTGGTCATGATTGTGCTGTTCTTTTTCGACGTCGAATTCATCTTCGTATGGGGAATTCTCACCTTCGCTCTAAACTTCGTCCCAAATGTCGGCTCGGTTATCGCAACGCTTTTGCCGCTTACGGTGGCTACCATTCAGTACGACGACTTTGCAACGGTCTTGTGGCTGGGCGTTGTTCTCTTCGGAATTCAATTTGTCGTGGGGAATATTCTTGAACCGCGCCTCATAGGCGACAGCATCAACCTTAGTCCCATTGTGGTGTTGGTTGCGCTAATTTTCTGGGGATGGTTATGGGGAATCATAGGGATGTTTCTGGCCATCCCCATGATGGTGATTATCAAAATTGTGTTAGAGAATATCGACGATCTAAAGTTTCTCAGCGTGCTTATGAGCAGCGAGAAAGCCGCCTAGATCAAGAGAATAAGCTGGACGCCTCCGGCTTTAACAACACCCAAAAGCCGTAAATGCCGAGAGCGGTGCCTAAAGGAACGCTCAACAAATTCAAGGCGCTCAGAACCAGGATCAGTATTCTTGCCCACTCCTTATGCTGCATCAAAAACCAGCCACCGATAATTGCGGGCAGAGAGAAAAGCAAACCAAGTATCCCCATAGCGCTGCCGATAAACCCGGGAAGCGCTCTCGCTTCCGGTCCAGCGGCAACCGCTCCGCTAACGGCAACAAGCAGGCCCCCCACCCCCATTACCAGCAGTGCAAGAATTCCCATAGCAATGTTCAAAACACCGACAATTTTTACATGTTGTTCCAAAAGAGCCTCCGTTCGAGTTTTTGTTTTTTTCAGCAGCGCTTGAAAAGCAGACTTGGTTGGAAAGAGTGATTATTCCCCCCCGATAGGAAAGCATGCTATTGCAGTTAAAATATTTACCACGAATGAACACGAATTTACGCGAAAGGGCAACTGATTCTATATTTCATTCACAGCTGTTGCAGATTCGTGTTTATTCGCGAATATTCGTGTTGATCTTTTCCGCTCAATAATATATTGAAGGGATTTAGAAGTGCGTAAGCCACCTTCCAATTACTTTTCGAAGCCCTTCTAGATTTCTAAACCCGTCTTATCGTGAATGAAACGGTTTTTGAAGAGATTCGCAAAATTTTGTTTTCACATCGACCTAGCCCCCAGGACCTTGCAAATAGCTATCTAATTGGGCAAGCGACTCGGGAAAGTTCCTTCTCCCCAGCCCAATCCGAAAATGCTGCCCCGGAAAATCGTATACGGACCCAGGTAATACCATGATGCTCTGAGATTCAACGATATGCCGGCACCAATCATCAACGGATGTCTCCAGAAGCAAGCGTGGAAAAGTCACGGGGCTGCCAAGCGGCGGCAGCCATTCAAAAATATTCGCATAGCGCTGGAAGAACGCTTCAGCCAATCGCAAATTTTCCGCAAGCAAGTTTCGGTTATCTTGCACCAGTTTGTCGGCATTCTTAATCGCTATCAAAGCCAGAATCTCGCCGGCGGCGTTGTTGCAGATGGTTGTATAGTCCTTATATCCCAGAATACACCGACGAGCCTCACTATCTTTCAAAGCCACCCAGCCAATTCGCAACCCCGGCAAGGAGTAGGCTTTCGACAAACCACTCAAGGATATGCCTTTTTCGTATGAGTCTACCATTGCCGGTAATCTGCCGTCAGGATTATGCTCCAGAAGGCGATACATCTCATCGCTAAACAGGTAGAGGTTATTTTCCCGTGCGATATCGATAATGGCTTGAAATTGGCTATGATCCGGCATAAAACCAGTTGGATTATGCGGGAAATTGATGATAATCATGCCGGTATTTGCAGAAACATGGTCACGGAGAAAATCTATATCAATCTGCCAACGACCGCCGTCCTTATATATAGGCCACTGTATAATACGGCAGCCTTTATCCGCGGCAACTTCATACAGCGACTGATACGCTGGATATACGCAGATAACATCTTGCCCCGGTTGCAGCAAGGCCCGCATAGTAACATAGATACCTTCCTCGGGCGTCATGATCAGCACGTCATCGCCAGAGGCGGTTTCGTAGCGACCGGCGATGGCCTCTCTTAGATCCGGCAAGCCCGGCGACTCAGTATATCCCAAGTGAAGGGATTCGAATCTGTCACGGTCTTGCGGAGACGCCAAGGCTAACAGCTCCGGCAAGGTCAGGCTTTCGCAATCAGAACAACTCAGCAAATATTTGGCGCTGAATTCATATTTCGCAAAATAGCGCTCAATCTTAAAGGGCTTCATAGGATTCCGCCAATTTTAAGGGTGATGGACCTAAAATACGGCTTGCAGATAATGACCGGCAACGATAAACTCAGAAATGAAAAATAGCAAACGAGCAATCATCATCGGCGCCAGTTCCGGTATTGGCCTGGAACTGGCAAAACAACTTTCCGCCAAAGGATATGAATTGGGACTTACCGGAAGGCGGGTTGAACTGCTAAAACAAATTCAACAATCTCTTCCATCAAAAAGTTTTACCAGGGCCATGGATGTCGCAGAAGCTGACGAGGCGCGGCACATTCTGGATGAACTGATAAAGGAAATGGAAGACGTTGATATCATTATAATAAACGCCGGTGTTTCGGAAAAATGGGGCGATTGGGAAAAAGAACGCTACCTCATTGATATAAATGTGACCGGCTTCGTGGCGATCGCCAATATGGCCATGCATTACTTTCGGGAAAGAGGCCAGGGCCAAATCGTCGGTATATCTTCGGTCGCTTCACAAGCAGGATTTGGTAGCGTTGCCACCTACAGCGCATCAAAGGCCTTTATCAGCACCTATATGCAAGGACTCAGGCAACAATCTCATGGCCGCAATTGGGATATTGCCGTTACAGACGTCCGTCCCGGCTTTGTTGAAAGCGAAATGACCGCCGGCAGAGGCAAATTATTCTGGATGGCGACGACGGAAAGAGCATGCAAACAAATTGTTTCTGCTATTGAGCAGCGCAAGAGCCTGGTTTATATCACAAAACGCTGGCGACTTATTGCCTGGCTCTTCAAAACAATGCCCGATACCCTTTTTCGCCGACTAAAATTATAGATAGGTCCTCAATTCACCGCAAATTTGCTGCAAATCACGAATTTGGCCTAACCGGTATATGACATTAAAGATGTATTACAAACAGATATCAATTCTCTTGCAATTGAAGGGAAAAATAAGGACCAACTACTCACTCAATTTTCATCACGAAACAACAAATCAACACGTGTACGTTAGTACACGCAATCGACCGCCTGCAAAGCACTATCATATCACCCGCAAATTTCACCCAATTCTGAGGTTTAGCAATAGCTGAGCAGCTCGTCCAGCCCTTCCCAAACCAAGCCATAAACACATTATAAACAAATTCTTAGGGAGACGTGATCTACCAAGAAAATATCTAATTCCTGTGAAATCAGGGAGCCGTCGACCGTCCTCTAGAAAACCTGAAGAAATTTTTGAGAGCCTTCTGCAATATGTTCGCTAAATCACAAGGCGATTTAAGGCAGAAGTTATTTTAAGCCTACCTCAATGAGTGCAAGACCTATCAATCTTTGAATCCATTATCAACTCAAGTACTGAATCTGGCTCAAGATTTGGTTTTCCGTTAAACAAATCAAAAGAGGAGTTTACTATGAGGTTCATAGTTACGTTCTTATTGGTTATGATGACAGTGGCGTTTGCCCAAAGTCCGGGTGATGTCATTATCGTCGAAATTATGAAGAATCCACAGGATGTATCGGATTCTGATGGTGAATGGTTTGAAGTATTCAACAATACTCCGAACCAAATCGATTTCAATGGTTGGCGTATTGCTGATGCCGGTACTGGTGGTGACACTGTATTTGTCACCTCTTCGGCTATCGCAGAACCCTTCAGCCACTTCGTTTTTGGCCGTAATGGTAATACCGCCGAGAATGGCGATTACACGGCTGATTATGTCTATGGCGACGGTTTCATCCTGGCAAACGCAACCGACGAAATTCACCTGGCAGCTCCGGACGGCCTCGGTGGTTTTACAACTATCGATACTGTTAACTACGATGGTACACACCCCAGCCCGAATGGCCGTGCGGTTGTTTTCACAGGTAATTTGACTGCTGACAACAACAATGGCGCACTTTGGGCAGAAACGACTGTTCGTGAAGCTGGTTACAGCTTGCCGGCAATCGTTGGTATCAGTGATGATTCCGGTTCTCCCGGAACTCTCGGATCAGACGGCGGGCTGTCAGTTCAGCTTTACCTGTTTGCTGCTACCGGCCAGGATGGCCAGGTATCGATTAAGTGGACCACTGCCAGTGAATCCAACAACCTCGGATTTGCTATTCAGCGTGCAACTGAGCGCGGCGGCGAATACACTGAAATCGCTTCTTATCAGAACAACGCAGACCTGGAAGGTCAATTCAACACCAATGCACAAACGGAATATGCATTTATCGATCGCAACGTTGCCAACAGCAATACCTACTGGTATAAGCTTGTTGACATCAATGCCAATGGTGAACGCACCGAGCACGGTCCGATCAGCGCTAAGCCGCAAGGTTCCGGCAGCGACTTGACAACCATCGGTGTAGACGTACCGCAAGATTTCCAATTGCATCAGAATTATCCGAACCCCTTCAACCCGAGCACCACGCTTCGTTTCGACGTGCCCGATACTCGTGAAGAACTTTCCCCGGTTACGGTAGAAATCTTCAACACATTGGGTCAGAAAGTTAAGACGTTGTATAACGATGCTGTTCAGCCCGGTGTATATGAAGTTGTTTGGGATGCCACTTCTGACGCTGGTAATGTAGTACCTGCTGGTGTCTACATTGCGATTATGAAGTCAGATCAAGTTCAGCAGACTATCAAGATGGCATTGATCAAGTAAGTATGATTTGAGCCAGGATAAATCAGGGAGGATATCCGCTGAATACCAATAGGGACTAATTGAAGACCCCGATATGATGTTGTGAAACATCAATCGGGGTCTTTTTTGTGAGGGGTTTGGGGTCATTTTAATCGACACGTCGAGCACGCACGCCGAAGTTTACATTATCCTCCAGCCATGCAACAAATCGCTCACGTTCTTCAAATGCTTTCTCCGGTTCCAGGATAGTTGGATCTTTCCAGGAAGTCATCACTTCGGCATCCTGCGTCCAGACCTTCACCCTGTTGCGCTTGACGTCCATCTGCCAGCTTTTTCCCATAACCGCATTTGTATAGAGTAGTCGCAGGGTAACATTGCGCGACAAGTTCTCCAGCGGCTTCACGGAGATAGTGCTGAAATCCGTTTCACCCTTGTTGCGGGTATCAGGCCGTCCATCGCTCACCATCACAATCGAAATGGGTCTTAGGACCAGGTTCTTGTTCTTGACCGTCATCGCCACTTGCTCAAAGAAAGCATTATAATCGGTGTATTTATTGATCTTATCTTTCGGAAAAATCTCCGCCAGCTGTTCGCGAATTTCTTCAACCGACTTGTGCTGAAACGTCTGTATCGGATAAAAAGTCTTCGGTTCATTGGCCTTGGCGCCACCTATTGAGCTTACAAACAGCGTGCGTGGGACATCCAACCCGCCAATACCATTCAAATGCCCGTAGATGTAATGAGCCATAAAATCCAGGGCATCATCAAAGTGTCCGCCTTTGATGAAAGAGCCACTGATATCCAATCCGATAAACAGCGACAAGCGTGGCTTGGGATTCTCGTTCACGCAGGCAGTCATCATCACCAGCAAAGCAGCTGTCAGCGTTAGTTTCTTCATCATCTGCATGTCGAATTCCTTTTTAAACTCATTTCGTTGAACTCACCGGGCGCTGCATGCCGTCATTGCCTTTTGCAAGCTGCTCGACCAGTTTTCCGGAACTGGTGACAGAACGAATATTGCTTAAAGGCAATTCGAAAATATGGTAGCCGTTCACAAGCAGCGTGCAGAAGTTTATTGCGGCAGCAATCACCTGAAGCGGCGGCAGCACAAAGGCACCGAGTAATTCTTCGCTCTTGTCGCGCACCCAATCTGCATCCGCCTTAATCCGCGCCATAAAGCGGGATGTCACACCACCATAGTCAACGGCCGGTTGCGTGGTTTTTGCCGGCGTTTTTCCGGTAACTTCATTCCCTTTGCCTTGAATAATGGCCATAATTGTCGGGGTCCCGGCTGCTGCAAACAAGAACCAGGACAGGCTTCGAATCCCAAACCAGGCAAAAGTTGCAATTGCCAGAATCGTCCAGATACCGGGTTCGAAATCGGTCGAATATTGTGCAATCCACGGCACCAGCGAATCCACAAATTCACGATACAGGAAAACCACTTCCACCAGCATCACGACAATTTCTATCACTGCAATGGCAATTATTTGCGGGATATTCTTCGACTTGACAACTTCTACAAAATTGGACAAAACCGCGTAACTGCCAAGAATCACAAAGAGCATGAAAATAAACAATGGGACGCGAATGAAATATTCACCCAATTCCTCACCGGTGATATTGGCAAAGGTATCCATCACCAACGGGGTGGTCACATAGGTGAAGATCACCGCTTCAATGATGCTCCAGAAAAGGGTAAGGAAGACCGCAATCCATGGCACTTGGGAATTTGTCACGTTGCTCAACCCACTGCGCATCAAGCGAAATGGTGTAAAGAGAATATCGATGATAATGGACCACAGACCGAGCGCAACTACTTTGATCAAGGCCAGCAAGGCAACAATCAAATAGAAGAAGAACTTGAAAAAACCTCCCCAGAAAGCGACGATCGCCTTGCCGAGATCCAGCCAGGTCAGAAATACAGCAGTCACGAAGTGTTTGCGATTTTGCCGCACGATGACCGTCACCAGTGAGGCAACGCTTAGCCAGCAGGCAAAAATAATTGCTGAGACCGGCAACAACAACAAGGTTCGTTTTCCCATCATGATCCAAAAGGGATCACCGGCTCCCCAGGCAAATGTCAGGAAGGCTTCCTGGAAATACATTGGAAATAAGAGCACCGCCAGAATCATCTGGACCAGCACCCCGGTATCAGTAAGCATAAGGCACTCTCCTCTCAAACAAGTTTGGTGCAAATTCCGCCACAAACAATTTTGACGAATATCACAATTTTTGCTTGAGCAGATTTCATGCCTGTTTTATAATTACCGCACACAAACGTTTGTTTCTTCTGAAGAAAGATGCAATTGGAGAGATATTGCAAAAAGATTGAAAAATGTGAAATTAGTGCAATTTTTATACAGGAAATGGCTGGTAGATGTTGTTTCTATAGACACGGCGTCTTTATTGGATACACCATCTCGATGTTTTGCCGGATGGCATCCTTTAGAGGGATGGCATCCCTCTAAAGGATGCCATCTGTGATATACTCACTGGCATTGCCAAGACAAATTCCTTACCTTCCGCGATGAACTTTCTGGCGCACATGTTTCTAGCCGGGGATGATGAGCCGTTGATTCTTGGCAATATGATTGCCGATTTCATTCGTCATGGCGAAGGCGCAAATTATCCACTTGACATCCAGCGCGGTATTTGGCTGCATCGCAGAATAGACGCCTTTACGGATCCTCACCCGGTAGTTCTGAAAAGCATTGGCCGCATTGATTCCCGCTTCCATCTGCTCAAAGGTGTGATGGTGGATCTCTTCTATGATCACTTCCTTGCACGTCTTTGGGATGATTATGCCCCTGAAAAACTAGAGGCCTTTACAACTCGCATTTACGCCATATTGCATGCAAACGAAGAGGAACTGCCTCCGCGCCTGCGACGGATCTTACCATATATGTCGGAGCAGAACTGGCTGGTTAACTATCGGGACCTTGAAGGAATTGATCGGGCGCTTGGCGGCATCTCGCGGCGTATTTCCCGACCAAATCGGCTGGCTGAAGGGGGCGAGGCATTACGAAACCACTATGCTGAGCTTGAAACTGACTTCCGGGAGTTTTTCCCGCTTCTGCAGGATTATGTGAAGAATATAGATTTTCCCGCTAATCTTTTCTCTTCCTCTTAAACACTCCATTCACAATCATCACCCCTAGAAGAATCAATGCGCATCCTAAGTAAGCGTAGGAATCCAGGCTCTCTTTAAGCACCACAACGCCGAGGATGATGCCGAAGATCGGCACCAAATAAGTCACCATAGACACGTGAGAGGCGCGATTGCGCTCAAGCAAATAGAAGTAGACGACAAAGGCCAGACAGGTTCCCAGCAGGGCCAGTGCCACAAGCGACGTAAAGGCGGCTGTAGACGGCAAGGGCATGGCATAAGGCTGGTCAAAGAACAGTGCGAAGGGCAGCAGCATCAAGGCCGACATCCCCAGCTGGCCCACCGGAGCGACCAATGGGCCAAGGCCGCGCAAGGTCTGGCGGCTGTAGACAATCGAGATGCCGTAGCAGAGAGACGGAATAGTTACCGCGATCAAGCCGAGTAAATTAACGGAAACCCCCTTCATCAACTCCGGCGTAACAATGACCGCCAGCCCCAGGAAGCCCACAACCGATCCAAAGACCTTTACACGGCTCAGGCGGTCGTCTTCAGTAAAATAATGCGCAATAATGATGGTGAACAGCGGCGTTGTGCCGTTCAGAATAGATGCAAGAGCGCTATCGATGTAGATCTCTCCCCAGGCAAACATAGCGAAGGGAATAGCCTGACCAAAAAGGCCGGAGATGGCAAAATGCTTCCAGATCGGCCCACGCCCCGGCATGCGCTGGCGACGCATTCTCAGAAAGAACCACAAGACACCGCCGCCCAGCATGGTCCGAAATGCGGACATCGTCAGCGGCGGTATTTCTTGAACAGCAACCTTTATAAAGAGAAATGACGGCCCCCACATGGCCGCCAGAAGAAGTAGCAGCAATATGTTTCCAGCACTCATAGCAGCATGTCCTTACGGTCATTTTTTGGTATCAGGAAACACCCAGGCCATCCCCTGCCGGAACGACGCAGTCACTGCTGAACCATGGGTATGCCCATCCAGGGTAGCCGTTTTCAATGCCCAGGGCAGGCCTTCTTTCTGAGACCAGTGTTCGATCCACTTTACCGCCGGCTCACGAAAACGCGGCACGTCATCCGAGCCGCTACCAACAAACAATCGCGGCTGATCGGATCCGGAACTCCCTTCCGGTGTCATTTTCAAGAACAGCTCTAAATTGCGATGAAGCGCCGGATTGCTGGCGATATATCCAAAGAAGAGGTCCGGCGCACTCTGCGCTGCATGCAGCACAAACTGTCCTCCGAGTGACTGGCCGAAAATAACTCGCCGTGAAGCATCGGATGCGTAGTTCTTTTCAATCAATGGAAAGAACTCCTCGGCAAAAACCTCCTGAAATTTGGGCGCGCCTCCCCAATAATCACGCTCCTCCGACTTTGCCGTAAAGTCGCGACCGCGCATATTGCCTTTACGCCAGTTGTTGCTGCCGTAAGAAATCCCCACAATAATAGAGCTTGGTACTTCCTCGCCAAAATGGAGATAATTGTAGTAGGCTGCCAGTATTGGCCAGGTAGCCCCGCCATCCAGCAAATAAACGGTTGGATATTTCTTGTCTTCTTGATAGTCCGCCGGAAGCCGCACAAAAAGATAATAGGTATGCTCCATAATCTCTGATTCAACTTTGTGGTAGCGCACCTCCCCCAAACCGGTCAGCTTGCTAAAATCCGGCGTCTGCGCGAATACATTTTGTGAGACAATCAGCAAACAAACAATCCCTGTAAACAACTGAAACATTTTTAAAGATTTAGACATGTAACCTCCGGGATAAAGTTGAGTAGGTTGGTTGATCCACTCTGGTATTCGCAGAACTTCTCCTGTTGTTTCTGATTTTCCAATAAAAAAGCCCCGACGGCGATCGCCATCGGGGCTTACAGATTTCATCTCAACGGCTAACTAGAAATCGATATCGCAGGATCCCGCCAGGCAGGCCAGTTCCTGGGCAGCGGTTGTGTAATCCTCTGCCTCGTAGCGATAAAGCTTCGAGAAATCAATTTCCGGGAATTCCTTCGCCAGTTCCTGGAATTTTTCGCCGGTAATTTCTTCAAACGGCATCTGATCATACTGCGCATCAAAAGCCGGCAAGAAGGCCATTCCACCAATTTTGTCCTGATTCTTCCAAATCCAGCGGAACAGATCAATCACTTCATCAGGCTGATAGGTGATGGTTACGCTGGGATTATGCTCGGTCCAGTGCACTTTGTTCTGCAGCCAATATTCACACTGCTCAATTGCGCTGCGTTCCTTACGGGTCTTGGAGCCCTCAGGAGACTTCACCGGGAAGTGAATTACCCAAGTATCTGCAGTTTCCGGCATTTGGCCGTTTTCCGGATCCATTGGCACGCCGGTATCGCGCAATACCTTGAAGATGGGTGTATGAGTGCCAACGCGAACATTGCGAACGTAGTAGTCGGACCAGCGGGCGTGAATACCAGGCGCGCAGTTAAAGAGCTGCGAAGAGTTACCGGAAGGCTTCACACAGGTAACCGCGGCAGACTGATTGATGCGCAAGGTTTCAGCGAGTTGACGGTTGGTCTCAACAGCAACCTGCTGCAATTGTTCCATCACTTTTGCATCCTGCGCAACCGGACTGTCCAACTGACCGGTAATATCAACGCCGAGCAAACGCTCTTCTTCACAGTTCGCACGCCATTGCGGACGCAGCCCCGGGAAGTGAGTGGCCATGGACTGAATAGTACCAATGATCGTGGCAACTTCAACCTTATCCTTCAATGTCTCGTAGGTATCATCTGCTCTCGCAACTGCGATCGACAGGTTACAGAACTGATTCGGGCGAAGAATAATTTCACCACAGGGGTTGGTGCCGAATTCGGCAGCCAAACGGCGTTCCGGACGGGATTGAACGGCAGCGTGACGGTTAAAGATACCCGGCTCACCGCGACCCGATTCAACCATATCGAGCACCAGTCCGGCAACTTCGGCCTGGCTCAACTGACGCTCCGGCCAAACCGCCGAGTTATTAGCATTCCAACGCTGGCTATTATGGCGTTCAAAATCGCCACTCTTACAGAGGCGCATGTCCTTATCATCAAAATCAAAGAGAGAAATCATTGCTGTGCGACGCACGCCACCGGAAACAGCGGCATTACCAACCGCGCACATAATGTCGTGGGCATCAAGCGGACGCAGGAAGCTGCCCTGACGCGCCAGAATGCGCTGACGAACAAAATCAAGCATCTTACGAAGCGGCTGCGGTCCTGAAGCCCGTCCACCTTTTATACGTAGCGGCGCACCGGCAGGACGAATTTCTGAATAATCAAAAACGATATCCCCGCCCTCAAACCAGGTCTGCAAGCCAAAGCGCAGCGCTTCTGCCCAACCATCTGCAGAATCTTCGACGGTATAGGCAATCGGACGGGCCTTTAATTGACGCTTCACACGGGGGAAACTCTCGACATAGCGGCTTTCTACCGAATACCCAACACCGCAACCACACATCGAAATAATCAGCGCTTCTACAAAGGCGTGAATGCTGTCAACCGGCATGTAGCTACAATTATAAATACAGATATTGCTGCGACGTGCCGCTGGTCCTGCCATCGCCAGCAGACGCATCGAGCTCATGGCATCCATACGCAACATCGAATTGCGAACCCGCTCATACATTTGCGCCGGCAAGCGGAACTCGGATACTTCACGGAGAAAATCTACGGCGCGATCAATAGTCTCTACCCAGGTTTCGCGACGGCCCAGTTCATAATTAAAGCGGGAGTACTTGTCATAGAATTGAAATTTCTGAAGCTGGGTAGGAAAGTATTGATCGGAAGCGGAAAAGGCTTCGCGCACCTTATCGGGAATTGGGCGAATCTGACGCTGCTTCGCATGTTCAGCGCGATAAAGGATGTATTCCTTAGCGGCTTCGTATTCGCCGGCAGCCTGCAGAACCATTTCAACGATATCCTGCACCTGCTCTACTGAAGGCGCTTCATATTTGGCAGCAACAATATTGACAACCTGCTTCGCCAGCTCCTCAACAGGCGTATTCGGTTTTTTGTCGATGCTTTTAAAACAACTGACTAATGCTTTCTCAATCCGGGCGACATCAAAAGGAACAACTCGTCCGTCTCTTTTGACAATTTCAGATGGCGGGGTGACGATGATCTGTTCGATCTCTTTTGGATCAAGGGTGGCACCATTGCTGGTTGATCCGTTACTCGCGGACATGTCGAGTTGATCAGACTTTGATGGCATGTACTCTCCTCCGTGATAATGAATATGTATTAGCAGGTATGAATGTATTGGATGTTTTGTGCACAATCATTGGCAGAAGATATTGGGGTTTTGCTGTGTTCTTGCATGTTGCAGTTGTATTAAACTCGCAGAAAAAAATAGCTGCTTGACGGCAATAAATCAAGGAAAAATTTTAATACGTTTTTCGGATATAATTATCCTCAACCGACGAAACGCAATGATTCACAAGACATTGTTTTTAAACATCTTAAACAAATGAATTTTTGCACTTGTCTTCAAAAGAAAATATGCGATTCTATGACTTAAATCACGATATTGCCAAAGCCCGATTTCGCCGTATTTAATGCGATATTTTTTAGCCAAAACCAGCAATTTTTCCGGTAAAGCAAGTACCAACAACAGGTTATGGGCATGCAAAAAATATCAGAAATCCAACCCGATTTCCGGTGAAAAAGACGCTAACTTCAATAGTGAACATATATTTACATCTTTCTGCGTCTTCAACGTCCATTCAATAAGAGATTTTTTTCTTTAATTTTTCACAATTGTTGATTCTGTGATGAGGAACTACTATTATTTCAGGGAGTAGTATAAAGTTGTACTATCAACAAGAAATACTGAATAAGAGATTGTATCGACCGATAGTCACTGGTAAGGAAAAGGCTCAGGATTCCAATGGTTGCCAGTACGCTGACAGCACGAGAAAAACTCATCCTTGGTGAAATCGTTCAGCGATTTATCACCACCGCCACGCCGGTCAGTTCTTCGCTTATCTCCAAAAAGAGTAAATTAGGCATGAGCCCGGCTTCTATCCGCAATACCATGTCGTTGCTGGAACAGAAGGGCTACATCTTTCAACCGCATACTTCGGCAGGCCGCGTACCGCGTACCAGCGCCTATCGTATGTACGTGGACGAAATTATCCGCTTCGGACGCCTTTCAAGCGATGAAAAAGGGTCTATTCGTGAAATGATTGAGCAGAGCACGCTGGATCAGGATGATGTCCTGAAAGACGCCAGCCGCATCCTCTCGCAATTGTCCCGGCAATTGGGTATCATCGTTACGCCACAAATTGACGAGGGGATTTTCCAGCGCATGGAGCTGATCAGCCTCACTTCGGACAGGCTGCTGGTTGTCATCACCATACAAACCGGAATGATCAAGACCATTACGCTGGAACTGGAATCAGCCGTTTCCCGCTCTAAACTGCAGTCGGTCACCGACATACTCAACGAGCGGCTGTTTGGCATCCAGATCAACGATATTCGTCGCAAGTTCCGGGAGATATTTCACGATGTCCGGCATGATGACAGCGGCTTGATGAACCTATTCGTCCGTCAGGCAGACCAGTTATTCGATTTCGGCGAAAACGTTGAAATTTATTTTATGGGGACACACCACTTTGTTCAGCAAACAGATATTGGAGACGTTAAGAAGGTGTCTTCGATTGTTGAACTGCTGGAAGAGCGAGACGTGATCGTTCACCTGCTCAGCAAAGAACAGGAGAGTGAGAAGGAGTCCATCAGCATCCAAATTGGCGAGGAAATTACTGAAGAGCGTATGAAGGAGTGCAGTATCATTACCGCCCGCTATCAGGTCGGCAATATTGCCGGAATTTTGGGCGTGATTGGCCCCACCCGGATGGATTATCGCAAGCTGGTACCGCTGGTAGATTTTACCGCACGGTCCATTACCGCCAAGCATGGTAATAATTAGTAGTATTTCGACAAATATCATCCTAAATTTTAGTTGCTTTAATTCGATAATTACAGATGTTCCGCAGGACGCTGAACTGTAAACAGGAGTCCTGTCGCACCTCTAATATGATACACCCTTTAGTTGCCTGTAACAATCAGGCTTATTTCCCTGAGCAGCAATGGCTCGCTTTCGCGCGCGTTCTGGTAGGGGGACGGGATACAGGAAGGATTTAGCATGTCTGCAAAACGGGACTATTATGAAGTCCTGGGCGTCGCGAAGGAAGCTTCAGGCGACGAACTGAAGAGCGCATTCCGCAAGCTCGCGATGAAATATCATCCGGATAAAAATCCGGGTGACAAAGAGGCAGAAGAAAAATTTAAAGAAGCAGCTGAAGCCTATGAAGTCTTGAGTGACGACAATAAGCGCCAGCGTTACGACCGCTTCGGACATGAAGGTGTCGGTGGTGCAGGTGGCGGCGGTTTCAACTTCGAACATTTTGACCTCAGTGATGCCCTCCGCATGTTCATGGAGGAAGGCTTCGGCTTTGGCGATATTTTTGGCGGCGGCAGAGGCCGCACCCGTTCTCGTGCTCAACGAGGCCGCGATTTGCAGGTTTCTCTGCGACTAAGCCTTGAAGAGATTGCTGAAGGCGTTAACAAAAAGATCAAACTGAATAAACTGGTGTCTTGTGAAACTTGCTCTGGCAAGGGCCAGCGCGCCGGTAGCGAAGCACAGACTTGCCAAACCTGTCAGGGGCACGGCGAAGTCCGGCAAATATCGCAATCCATATTTGGCCGTATGGTAAACGTAACGACCTGCCCGGACTGCCGGGGAACCGGTAGCACGGTGAAGGACCCCTGCCCGGAATGTCGCGGTGAGGGCCGATTGCGCGATGAGGAGCTGGTAGAAGTGAAGATTCCAGCTGGTGTTATGACCGGCAATTACCTGACCCTGCAAGGCAAGGGAGATATCGGGCCGCGTGGCGGACCAAGCGGAGACCTGATTGTCGCCATCGAGGAAAAGGATCATCCGATATTCGTTCGGCATGGAAATGATGTCGTCTACGACCTCTATATCAGCTATCCGGACGCTGCTCTCGGTACGGAAGTTGAGATTCCCACCCTTACGCTTGAAGAAGGGGGCAAGTCATTACCGGAAAAAGACCTTGATCGCTACACAAAGGTAAAAATTACCGTTCCGGCCGGCACCCAGCCTGGCAAAGTATTTCGTCTTCGAGGAAAAGGCATCCCGGAAATCAACGGCTATAACCAGGGTGACCAGATGGTTCAGGTGAAACTCTGGGTCCCGACCCGCCTCAATGCCCAGGAAAAAGAACTATTGAAAGAGCTGGCAGCTTCGGAAAACATCATTGCGCCGAAGAAGGATAAAGGCTTCTTTCAGAAGTTCAAAGAAGTGTTTAGTATCTGAGACAAGAACAAATTCCAAATCCCAATATCCAAATTCCAAAGGCATCTGCCTTGGAGTTCGGGTATTGGGATTTGCTGCTTTTGCAGCTTTCCATCTTCCCCGGGTAAAAAAACAAACCCGGGGCTGTCATAGCTCAACCGCTTCGCGGTTTCTTAGGGCGAGAAGAAAATATTCGAATCTCCAGTCTCCAATCTCTTTCCTCTTTTAATCTTCCCGCCGAAACATAAACACAAGCTGCCGCCTATACCCCTTTGAGAGATGCAGATAAAAAGCTCTTTTGGATCGAAGGCACGAACAAGCGCTTCGATGGCTATAACTACTTTGGTAAAAATCCTGAAATGATGATTGAGTGGCTTGATAAATACATGAAGTAGGAAGGATATCCACTTTTTGGGACCACAGAGCGGCGTTTTTGTTTTCGAAGCGAACACAATACAAGTATATTGACGCAACAAAGTCGACTTCGTCAGGAACACTCGTTACTTTGTTTGAGTTGGATGTTTTCCAGAATTTATAGAATAATCTGTTATACTTCACAAGTTCGAGGAGAGGAAATGTCAAAAACGATACTTATTACTGGAGCAAATGGCAGAATTGGCTCCGCGTTAGTAGCATACTTTGATAGTATCGAAAATCCATATACTCTTCGCTTAGCAGACCTTGAAATGACTGAAGAGCGTGGTGTAAAAGTTGATGTCACTGACTTTGCATCATGCAAATCTGCCTGTGAGGGAGTTGACACAATAGTCCATCTAGCTGGAGTAGCATCTCCGGACTCGTCTTTTGAACAAGTTTTGCCAATCAACATCGTTGGTACTTACAATATATTTCAAGCGTCAGCAGAAGTCGGAGTTAAACGTGTAATTTATGCAAGTAGTGCACAAACTATTGAAGGATATCCACTAGATATTCAAGTCAAGACAGATATGCCAGTAAGGCCAAAAAATCTTTATGGAGTGAGCAAAGCTTGCGGTGAGGCTATAGCAGCTTACTATGCGTATCAAAAAAATGTTGAGGCGGTTGCCATTCGAATTGGAGCCTTTGAATATCGACATGAATGGGCTAAGCTAAATGCACGGGATTTAAGCGCCTGGATCGAACCAAAAGATCTTTGTTCATTAATTGTTAATACTATCGAAGTTGATTTAACTGATAATCCGTTTGTAATCGCCCACGGTGTTTCAAATAACAGATTCAAAAGATTGGACTTGTCAGATACAAAAAGATTCTTTGATTATGATCCCAAATCAGATTCATTCACTACTTGGGACATTGATTTTATAAAAGAAAGCAAACCAAAAGTATAACATCAGCTGTAATTTTGTTTAAATCTCTTCCGTCCATATCCGAGGCAATTTGGTATCGCGGAGCATGCTCCGCAACGTTCCGGATTTACCCCTGAAACCGTTTGCCAATATTGCCCAAGCTATTATTGCCCTGGTTTCCGACGAGCCCATAGCGGCTGGCTAAAACGCGGCTCTCTAATGCGGACAACCGCCACAAGATCTCATCTCACATTACCCTCAAAATACCACTTTGTGCAGAAATGTATCCACATTACGCAGTTTTGTCTATTCACTCAGCCCCGTTAAGAGGATAAGATATAAGTGAATATTTGATGAACACATTTAACTGAAGGAGAAAAACCATGAGTTTTCAAGCAGGAAAAAACAAAGTAACATTCAAATCTTTTGGCGTTGAATTAGCTGGTGACTTATACCTTCCAGAAGGGTTTGATCCGAACAAAAAATATACAGCGATTGTCGGTGCTAGTCCGTTCCCACAGGTTAAAGAACAAATTCCAGCAACGTATGGACCTGAAATGGCCAAAAGAGGATTTATATACCTAGGGTTTGATTATCTGGGTATGGGAGAATCACCGGCATTACCAGGAGAACATAAAAAGTCCCGATATATGTTCAGGTTGATCGAAAATACCTGGGATGCGGTTTCTTATTTAGGAACACTTCCTTTTGTAGAAGAAATTCATGGACTTGGCGTATGCCAAGGTGGTTCAATCATCGCATCTGCAGCAGTTACGGACCATAGAATTAAGAAAATTGCAACCGTTTCAGGTATGATGGCAGCAGATGGATTCCAGTGGCTTGGTAGAGAAGTAACAGATCCACAAATTGCAGCAGCAAATGCTTCAATGCAAAAGATGTATGAAACTGGAGAACCAGATTATGTAGCACCATTTGGACTTAACGATGAGCAATCAAGAGAAGAATTTGTTGAAGCCGCAGCATATCCGGAAATGGCTGGAGAAACCTATGACTACTATGGAAGAGATGGGTTTAGAGGGCCAAAAGCAGTTAAAAACTATTCAAACATGCATATCGGTGACCAGGCAATGCAATCCTTGATTTCTATTGGAGAAGCTTACGCAGATAAAATTGTACAACCTACTTTAGTTATCTACGGAACGAATGCATCAACAGCTCCGTGTTCAACTGGTTTTATTGATAAACTCACCAATGGTCCTGAGGTTCTAGCTTTGGAAGAGTTTAGCCATGTTGATTTCTACTACAAACCAGAAGCGGTAAAAGTATCAACAGATGCTATAGCGGACTTCTTTAATAAATAAACGACAAGTCAGATATGGCCAAAACCACATCGGAAGAGGAACCATGATTTTTATGACCCAAAAACTAAAAGCACATCATCACTCAAAAAGAAATACGACGCCAAATCGCTCAAAGCGACTTATATTTTGATGGAAGGTATGGAAACAATCAAAGAAATATCAAAACTGATCAACGCTCATAATGTGCATCAGATTCGCTCTGGTGAAAAACATCGGTTTGACACCAAAAAGCATGAAGCGTCCACTCTGGAGCTGATTCCAATACTCGAAAAAGATGGAGTTTAGGAGGCTATGAAGGAACTGTATTTTGAAACGATCGGTGATATGCATGATTATTATGATCTCCCGGAACCGGAAAATCCCTTGTTTAGCATCATTCACACTCAGGAACAGGCCAACGCTCTGGAACAATGTGACGATGGCATAGACCACATCAGTTTGGCAAACAATTTTTATAGCATTTCTTTCAAGAACATCGTCGCCGGGGAAATAATTTACGGCAGAACAAAATATGATTGCAGCAACGGAACCATGCTATTCGTTGCGCCCAATCAGAACCTGGTTTTTCAAGGGGTTGCTTTTAGCTCGGAAAGTTATCATGTGGCCTTTCATGAAGACTATATTGCCGGTCATGGTATCAGAAATAAAATAAAGCGCTATGGCTTCTTTCATTACAATGCAAATGAAGCACTGCACCTCTCACCCAAGGAAGAGCGCCTGACAAAGGCCATCCTGGCGAATATGACAGCCGAATATCACACCAATCAGGACGAATTCAGCAAAGAATTAATCTTATCTCAATTGGATACATTGCTGAGATACGCAGACAGATTTTATAAGCGGCAATTTTTGAATAGAGAAGAAATAAACACAACCTTAAGCAAAAAATTCCATACGATTCTGATTGATTTTTTTGAATCAAACATGATGGATTCGAAGGGAGTTCCCACCGTGGATTGGATAGCAAACAAACTTGCCATCACCCCAAGGTATTTAAGCGACTCCCTAAAAGTTGATACCGGAAAAACCGCCAAGGAACATATCCATATTTATCTGATAGATGAAGCCAAAAACATTCTGCTTGAACCCCGTATGACCATTGCTGAAACAGCTTATAAATTGGGATTCGAATACCCACCGTACTTTTCGCGACTGTTTAAGAAAAAAGTAGGCATGACACCGTCCGAATACAGAGAACAGCATGCCGCACAGCATTAATATGTAGTCCCGCTGCACATCCATGACAGACTTTCCTGGTATGACTCTGCCGCATAGCAGTCTCAACCTTTCCTGGTGCGCGGCTCTGCCGCACGTCTTTATGGAATTTCACCCCAAACGGCATCTATTTGATAAACCCCATTTGGGAGATCCGGATGCCTTACTTAACCAAAGCCCAGGAAAAAGCGATCTACTTCCTGATCGCCCTGCTATGCCTGTCTGCCCTCTACCGGCAATTACACCTCTTTCTGAATCCGCGACCGGCATATGACTTCTCTGCAGCGGATTCTCAATTTTATCGCCAGCTTGACAGCGTTCGGGCAATCTACAAACAGGATTCGCTTGCAAAAGCACTGTCTGCTGCGCAGCCGCTATTGACCAGCCAATTACAACCTGCGGTTCAGACACAAAAATCGGCAATAAAAAAGGCCATCAACATCAATACTGCATCGGTTGATGACCTTACCACTTTGCCGAGAATCGGCGCCAAAACTGCGGCGCGCATTATCGAATATAGAAATAAGCAAGGCCCCTTCGTGGTCAAAAGGGACCTGCTGAAGATAAAAGGGATCGGCGGCAAAACGCTCGAGCGACTCCGACCACTGATACGGCTCGAGTAGAAACCACTCCCATGGAGTAAGCGCTTGCCACCGATCTCCGCTTTTTACGGAAGAATTACTTTCTTGGTCTGATGGTTGAACGTATCAGCAATGTAAAGTGTGTTGCTAGGCTCATGGAAATAGACGCCGCCAGGACGGTTCAATTTCGCTTGCAATACCGGGGTTCCGTTGGCGGAAACACCTGAAACGCCACTACCGGCAACTGTTTCAATTGTGCCGTCGGTATTGATGCGACGAATAACGTGATTTTTCTCGTCGGAAATGTAGATAACACCGGTTGAGGTGACGTGAACGTCGGTCGGCTCGTTCAGCTGTGCATTAATAGCCTGGCCGCCGTCGCCGGTATATCCGGGCTGACCATTACCAGCGATGGTGGTTACTTCGCGGGTAGCGATGTCAATTTTGCGAATAGCATGATTGAGCTTGTCAGCTGCGTAGATGGTTTTCTTGTCTTCAGTGATGGCAATGCGCAAACCAGGCGTTGCGTCGGAGCCACGCGGATTACGGAAGCGTGCTTCTTCGCCAATACCATCAACAAAACCTTCTGTCTGTCCTTTACCGACAAAGTTCTCAACAACGCCATCCGGGCTAATCTTGCGAATTACCTGATTTGCCTGATCTGCCAGGTAGATGTTTTCATCTTCATCAAATACGATGCTCGCCGGCAGGTCGAACTGTGCAACCGCTGCCTGACCGCCATCACCGGAATATCCCTGGCCGGTACCGTAAGGTGATGACAGCATACCAGTTGCCGGATCAATCACCTTGATTTTCCAGTTATGCCAGGACGCCATGTAAATTTTTCCATCTGGTCCAAGAGTAATGTTGGAGGGATGATTCAAGTCGATCAATTCCTTGGGTCCTTCGGTATCGTCACCAAGACCGCCGGAACCGATATAGCGCTCCATAATGCCATTCGGGGTAATTTTCTGGATGCAGTGATTGTTCCAGTCAGTTACGTAGAGATCCTGATCAATCATCAGAAGATCTTGAGGCCAGTAGTGCTGAGCCTCAGTTGCCTGGCCACCCTGTCCGGCCAGACCGGCGGCTCCGGCAATACCGGATACATTATACATATTACCAGCTGTCTCAACCAACGGCTCATCTTCGTCTACTTTCAGAGCATTGTTTCTTTCACAGCCCATCATTGTTACCATAGCAGCGAGCGTACCAACTGCCAGTGTTTTGTAAAACTTACGTTTCATTGTGTTAACTCCCTTTAAGTGTGAGCATACTTCCGTTATACTTTGTTGATACTTCGTGATACTTTTGTGATACTTTTAAAAAAACAGAACACCACCAAAAATGCTATATGCACCTCCATACATTAAGATAAAACAAAGGTTCTGCACCGGCTCGCATCGCCGTGAGCCAGGAAAACCAGCCATCAAACTCAATAAAAACAATTACCAAGTTCAACTTCAATTGTATTTCAAGGGAAATGACAGGAAAGATCGCAACATCCTTGTTTTGCGAAAACTTGAATATGACGATCAGTTACCAGCGTCACAACAGAAGATAGGCAATGAAATATCTTAGGCCTGTGATACTTTCGTGATATTTGCGTGATAGTTTTTTAAAACAGCACAACACCTCTCTTTGAAACACCCTAAAACAAGTGACTATTTACAAGGTCGCCGGTGACATATCGGGACGCGACCTAATTACCCACTCTACCTCAAGGAGAGAGAAATTGAAATCGATAAAGCTATTGGTGGTCTTACTACCTTTATTACTGCTCTACTGCAAAGAAGACAGTACCGGACCAGTCGATGTAGACTATTCCACCGTCACGGACATCAGCTATAACGATCACGTGCAGGTGATACTAAATGAATACGAAACACTATTAAATGATGCAGGCATTTTTCCGGCCGGTCTTGAAATGGACAGTTGGGAAAATCTGATCAAAGGCTGGAACCAGGGAGAAGTTATCATTCCTTTTGACGCTGACAGAAGCCTGTTAATTGAGCTAACTGAAAAGCTTGAGAACGACACCGAGCTTCGCGACGACAAACTGGATCTGCTGAAACGCTGGATTGATGAAGGTGCTCGAAACGACGCCAACGAAGTTCCTTATGCGAACTCGCAAAATCGCCTCTACGTGTGCAGCCAGGGTGCTGGCCTTGTCAGCATCATCGATGTTGATGCCCAGGTGGTCATCCGCAATGTGGACCTGACTGACTTTGGTCTGCCGGTATCCGCAAAGCCGCATCACATTGCGGTTGCACCGGACGGAGAATCCTGGTTCGTCAGTTGCATCGATAATCAGGTGAACAAAGTTCTGAAGTTTGATGCCAACAATGAGCTGGTAGGTGAAATCACCACCGATATCCCGGCATTGCTGGCATATCACCCGGCAGATGACATTCTCTATGCCTCTCGCTTCATGAACAACAGCGAGCTGTTTTCGATTTTTGCCATCGATGCAGAAACAATGACACCCGTCAGCAGCGGCAGCGCAAGCAATGGTGATATCCTTCTGCCCTCACCCATCCCGCATGGGTTGACAATTGGACGCGACGGCAACTTCATTTATACCGCCAGCCTTTCTGAAAATCAGATCATGATTGTTAATCACAATACGAAAGAATTTGAAGAGAGCATTTCGCTGGGCGATAACAAAACACCCTTGCAGATGACCACCTCGCTGGATAATAACACACTCTATGTCTCCTGCATCGGCAGCAATGAGATTGCCAAGATAGACCTGGCAACCCGTACTCTCGACGGTTTTATCGCTGCAGGCACTCAACCCTGGCATTCCGTTCCCAGCCATGATGGCCAGGAAATCTATTGGGCAAATCTGGGTGGCAATCAATTCTCTGTTTTTAATGTTGCCAGCGAAGAGGTTGCTTCCTACGGCGCAGCAGACGGCAGCGACGGGCTTGCAGAATCGCACGGCATTGCTCTGTCTGCAGACGGGGAATACCTGTTCATTTCCAATCGCAATACCAGTGGCGCTTATACGCCGAATTATGACTTCGGCGACAATTCAAAAACCGGTACCGTTTCAGTGATTGAAACCGCTACCCGCCAAGTGGTCAAGGTGATTGAAATTGAAGCATTTGGCTCGGGGATGACCATTTGGTCTGCGCCTAACTAAGATCAAGAGAATTAGTTGGTTTAGACCTACGAGACAGTCCCCCTTATATCTCCAAATTGAGGAGATACAGGGGGGATCTTGATAGACCATAAGAATTTACACTCTTACAGATTTGCAAATTTACAGATTTGCCGATTCATAGATTTACATCTTTACAGATTTACAGATTTTTACCCGATCATGGAAGATAAAAGAATGAATAACAAATACCGATACATCTTCATCACCGGCCTGATGCTTCTGGCAATGTTGATCCTTGGTGGACCACTATTAGCCCAGTCAATGTATCAGCAACGCATCAATCCCTGCCCGGTGATGGATGGCAACGGCGATCTCTACCGGATGCCATTTACCGGCGGATTAAATCGCCCCATTCATCAATTCCTGGACATAGATGATGATAATGATCAGGATCTTGTTTTGCTGGACCAGACTGGACGGCTAAGCGTCTATCAAAACAACGGCACCCCATTCGAACATCATTTTGAGTGGATTGAAAATCCCTTCGGCGATTTGCAACTCGGCGATTGGTTCAAATTTGTAGATGCTGATCGCGATGGCGACATGGACCTTTTTGTCGAAAACCCCTACAGCATCATCCGCTATTATCGCAATGATGGCAATCGCCAACAAGCTAATTATGTGCTGGCGGCAGACACCTTGTATGATGTTGCCGGAGCAATGCTCTTTACGGACGGCTTCAGCATTCCGGCATGGGCTGATACCGACAGTGACGGCGACGCAGAGCTGTTCCTTGGGCGGCAAAGCGGCACAATTGCACAATACCGCCTGAGCCATTTCACTAATAATGACGTACCGGTCTACCAGCTGGTAACCGATTCTTTTGAAGAGCTAATCATTCTCACCGGTGGTAAACGGAAAAGTCATTCAGATAAAGGCAATACCCGCCATGGTGCAAACTCATTGGCATTTGTTGACATTGATGGAGATGAGGATGTTGACTGCTTTTGGGGAGATTTTTATGCGCCAAGTATGGTTTTCATGGAAAACACCGGCACGCCTCAAGTGCCGGAGTTCAAGATGGCTAACACCAGGGACGAATATCCGCCGCGCAATCCAATTTCGACCGGCGGCTTTAACGTCGCCAGCTTTACCGACATCGACAGCGATGGTGATGTCGACATGTTCGTCGGCGTCTATGGCGGTGCTTACTCATTTATTCGGGATGCACAGGCAAACTTCTATTTTTACGAAAACGTTGGGTCTGCGACTGCCCCGGACTTTGCACTTCGTACCCGCACTTTCATTCCTACCCTGGATGTAGGAACCGATAGCAAACCCACCCTGGTCGATATCGACAGCGACGGCGATCTGGATATCGTCACAGCCAATCGCGAAGATCTTGCCGCGCCAAATCAACAAAATTCCCGTCTCTATCTTTTCCGCAACATTGGCGATGCCGCTAATCCCGATTTTAAGTTGGCAAACACACACTTACTTGGGGAAGATATTGAGGGAGATCTAAGCCTGGCACCGGCATTTACTGATATTGATAAGGATGGACGCCCCGATCTTTTTCTCGGAAACTGGCAGGGCACGATCATCTATTACCGGAATGTCGGCACAAGAGAAAACGCGGTTTTCGAAAGAATAACGGACACCTACCAGAATATCGATGTCGGCAACTTCAGCACGCCGGCATTTGCTGACATTGACAACGATGGTGATAGTGATTTGTTTATCGGCGGATTTGCCGGCGTTATCCATTTCTATGAAAATACCGGCACCCCGGTAGACGCCCAATTCGAGCTTCGCGACGAGCACTTCGCAGATGTTACCGTGTTCAAATATAGCACGCCTTCCCTCGCTGACATTAACGGCGATGGTGACCTGGACTTATTTGTTGGCAGCCAACATGACGGAATTGTGCTTTACCGCAATACCGGAAGCTCGACGAACCCCCATTTTGTGGCGGATCTTTCCTTTCCGACAGGAATAGGACATCGCATGTCGACACCAGCTGCTGCAGATCTTGACTATGACGGCAAGCTGGATATTATCTCCGGCAGCGCCAGTGGCGGCGTTTTGTTTTATGAGGGTCAAATTAGCACGGCAGCGCCTTTTGCTGTTGACACAGAAGCCCTGGATTTCGGAGAGATCAACATTGGTCAACAGGGTCACATCGATTTGGCAATAACCAATCGAACGGAATCGACTATTAGCGTTACGGCAGAAATATCGGCAGACAATCGTCAGGCAAGATTTTCGCTGGCGGCCCAAGACTTAACAATCGCTCCGCTGGCAACAGGCATCATTAAAGTTTATTTCAACCCGATCTCGGAAGTGACGGTAGCGGGCAATCTGCACATTTCTGCAAATGGGTCTGTCGTTGCAGTGCAACTCATCGGGGATGGTCAGGGCGATAATCCATTGGCAGCATTTAAACTCTATTCCAACTATCCGAATCCATTTAACCAGGAAACGGTCATCGAATATGAGGTCCACGTTGAAACAACGGAACCGCTAAATTTGCTCATTTTTAATATGCTCGGTCAGGAAATTCGCCGCATTCCGTTATCGAATCAGCAAAATGTAATTCACAGCATTCGCTGGGATGGAAAAGACAATAACAATCAAGCGGTAAGCAGCGGCCTCTATCTATATCAAATCGACGGCTCGGGACAAGCAGCAGGTACGCAAAAGATGTTGCTGGTTCGCTAGGACATAGCATAAAAAACGATCAAGTTTTGCACAAAAAATTCACTTAACGAGAAAAAAACACATATATTTCCGATAATAATACACCTTTTAGGCAGTGGCACCTGAATTGCACACAATATTGAAGAGTTGAAAATACCAGGTAGCGCGTAATAATGGTTACAGACTATTCCGCGCGGATCATACTAACGTCTCTCATGACCAGGTTCATCGCTTGAAGCAATTCAATATGCCAATGCCAATCAATATTCAACCAATTAACGTCTAAAAATCCAACAAGACATTTCATTCCTTTGAACACATGGAGAAAACATGAAGAAACAAGTTCCAATTCTGCTGGTAGCATTGCTCACACTCTTTTCCGGTTGTGCGGAACATATCATTGAATCACGTGAATCAGCCAATGAAGATAAACGCGTTCCCGATTTCATCCAGGTCAATGTTTTTGATCAATCCTGCAACAATACATTTTGCCACGGCGGCGGCGTGACGCCGGATCTCCGTGCAGATGTCGCTTACGACAATATTGTTGGCAAATCCGGAACTCAATCCAGCCTCAGCTTTATTGATCCAGGCAACCCAAACAATAGCTATCTTTATCTGAAAGTGCTTGGCACCGGTATTAGCGGACAGCGGATGCCGAGAGGACAGCCGGCACTACCCCAGGCACGCATTGACGACCTGGAAACCTGGATATCGGATGGCGCTCCGGCAAAGGATGATTAAGATTCCGCCAGTGCTGTTCCCAAACAAACTATGATCATCTTCACAGGAGAATGAACATGCGCATTACCAACATAATTGCCACCCTTCTGATCTGCTTCTCTTTCGCTTTTTCCGGCGAATGGGTCGTGGATAAAGACAGCAAGAATCTCGTCAAGTTCACCAGTTCGGTTGTATCCGTTCTGGAGTTCGATGGTATCACCGATGAGATCGACGGCTATCTGTACTGGGAAGGCGAAACAATGTTCGAAAAAAACACCCAAATGCATTTTGAAGTAAATCTGAATGCAATCGATACAGATAACGGCAAGCGCGATCGTGATATGCGCGACGTGCTGGAAACCGATAAATGGCCCTATACAATCTTTGACGGTACAATTTCCAAGTTCGAACCGCTGCAAGATAAAGACGGCTACGATGTAACGGTATCGGGCAAGATTTCCATTCATGGGAAAGAGAAGGAAATCGAAGTGCCGGGTACCATCACCAAAGAAGATGGTAAATTGCACGTGGTTGCCAATTTCTCGGTTTTCCTCAAAGACTATGATATCGAAGCGCCATCTTTGGTCGCATTCGTAAAAGTAGCAGAAGAAATCAAACTACATCTCGACTTTTATCTTGTTGAATCTGAATAAACTATTTTCTATCCGGAGGATTTTTTTGTGAAAAAGAAGGCATTGATTCTACTTATACTCCTGTTTTCCGGCCTGCTGATTGCTCAGCCCAAATGGGAAAGAAAGGAACCGGCCAAACAGGCGAACCTTGAATTATTTCATGCAACAATGACTGCAAATTTTGAAACTACGGAGACCTTAAAAAAAGGCGACTTCAAATATTTGATTGCACATCGCTTCTTGCCGGCAATCAGTGATGGTTATGAAGCGTATTTCGGCATTGACGGACCGGCACAGATCCGTACATCCCTAAGCTACGCCCCGGCCGACAACTGGATGCTGACCCTTGGCCGTAGCAGCTTGCTCGACAATGTGGACCTCCAAAGCAAATATAGACTGTTCCAGTTCCGCAATAAAACCTTGCCAAGTGTTGTTTCGCTGAATCTCGGTGTTGCCTGGAACACACAGCTACCGGACGCTCTCGATCGCGGCAAATTGGCCGGTGACAACTTTCAGTATTTTGGTCAGCTGATCTACAACACCATGCTGCTCGACAAGAAGCTCGGTATCGGCATTGTGCCATCTTACCTCTTTAATAGCGACATATTCAATCCGGAATGGCGCTACACATTTACCCTGGGGAACTATTACCAGTATTACTTCAATAGCATGTGGAGTGTTATGGTTGAGTACAATCCGATCATCGCTGGATATCAAGGCCCTATCGAAAACAGCTCCAGCGAAAGATCTTACAACTCGCTGACCTTCGGTCTGGACATCGAAACCGGCGGTCACTTTTTCCGCCTTCTCGTAACAAACAATGCTCGCCTGAACACCTCTCAGTATCTGGTCGGTTCCGACCGCTCTGTTAGCAGCGGCGACTGGCGTTTGGGATTTAATATCAGCCGTCATCTGTAATAAAGCAGGTGCCACGAACCTGCTAAGGAAACTCTTAAGCATCCCCCTCCATCTCCCCCGTGGGGAGATGGAGGGGGACTGCTACCCAAGTTAAATTCTTGAATCAAATTTGGCTTACATAAAAAAATGCCGCACAATGTGCGGCATTTTTTTATCTGAAATTTTTGAAACCTTTCTATGAAGGTCCCGTTAGTATAACTGTCTCTTAAATATACCTCCTCCCCATGCCGTCAAATCGCAAGAATTGACGGCTGGTTTTTTTCTGGCCGAAATTCATCAAACAACGATGTAGGAATTTTCTGAGTCAGCTTCCGCCGATTGAGCATCGACTGTAGCTTGCGTCGATTGCCGCGTCCCGAGTAGGTTCTAGGCAGCTCATTCACGTGCAGAATTTCGTCAGGCATTTTCCATTCTTCTACCCGGCCTGCCAGGAATGTTTTGATTTCTTTGGCCGTAGATAGCCAGGGGCCACGCCAGGGATGTCGCAAAGACACAGCCATAATCAGCTTACCGGTGCGTTCGTCTTCCATCAGACAGGCCTCTTTCACAGCAGGATGCTCATGAACTATTTCTTCTACCAGGCGCGGATAAATCAGGTGCTTCTTGCGATAAATCAGCTCCTGCTTGCGATTCAGGATATAAAGCAAGCCGCTTGGATCGACAAAACCAATATCACCGGTTCGCACCCAGCCGTCGCCAAGAAAGCGGCGATTCAGATCCGGACGCTTCCAAAAGCTGCTGAAAGTGCCGGAGCTCTTGATGGCAATCTCGCCAATTTCACCCTTTTCCAATTCCCGCTTGCCGTTGAAGATTTTGATCTTAACGGCTTTGCAAATTTCGCCGGCAGATGTCAGGCGCCGACGCGAAGCAGGCTTGCCGCTATGCATATGATCCTCAGGGCTCAGCAAACTGATAACCTGTTGCGATTCTTTTAGTGTGTATGCCTGATGAAAAATAGCGCCGTAACGCTCGATTGCTTCTTTCAGCTTCACGGCCGGCAAGGGACCGCCTGCGTAAATCACACGCTTTAAACAGGTCAAATCAAACTTGGCAATGCCGCGATAGTCGAGCATATCGATCAGCAAGCCAGGTGTAATGATCATATTGGTAATGCGGAACTTTGCCACGATCGGCAAAATGAGATCCATTGAAAATCCCGGTGAGACAAATAACATGCCGCCTGCAACCAGGGTTCCCAACAACATTTCGGTGCCTATTTCACGCATCGGAATACCAAGCAAACAACGCTCCTTAATCAAGCCGGGCAGAGATCGATTATCGCCCTCAACTTGCAAGAGACTTTTCAATACCGAATCTTGTGAAAAGGAAATAGCCAGCGGCGTCTGGCCGCTGCGAAAGGTAAATTTTAGAATGGCCGGTTCATCCGGACCAATAGCAACGTTAATTTTCTGAGAAGGGCTAACTTCTATCAATTTTTCGTACGATTCGCCGGCACCGATGCGCAGGATTTGCCTGCGCGGTAAGTCGCCGCTGAAGAAACTGGCGGCAGCACTGCCAAACTTCGGATCGTAAACAAAAAGGCGCGGACGAACCAGGCGCGCAGCGCCGATGAGGTCCGTTACTTTATTGCCGTCGTCAAAATTAGAAAAGATCGCACCGATCTCAAAAGCCGCCAGTACGATCTCCAGATGTTCTGCACAATTGGGTAAATAAGCAAAGATGTGATCACCCTTCTTCAATCCCATCTTCAGCATCCCGTTGGCTAACCTGGACACTCGCTTTTGCAGGGTCGAGTAGCCAAGTTTGCCACGGGATGTTACCAATGCGATTTGGGTTGGGAATTTTTTGAATGCGCCGCGAATTGCATCTCGCGGAAGTTGGAGGCCCGCTGTGCCGGGAAACATCTCTGGGCCTGAATTGGATCTTAAGACTTGCATGAGACACCTCACTCTTGGTGAATATATGTGATAGGATAACCTTACCGTTCGCCGATACGGTTTCTTTTTATAGTATTTATTAGATCTGTTCGTGTGGTAGCACTGAATGCGTGGTCAGAATTCGGATAACTGCTTCGTTACAACATCACAGTTTCAGCGTTCGCCTGCGAAGAACTCTCTGCCTGATTCTTTGCAAGTGGTATGCCATTCCCGAAAGCCCGTAATGTCCACATTTTCCCCGTGTCCATCGTCACATTCTGTGTAATAAGTGCGCAATCGCAGCGGATAGGAATTTGCAAAACCAATTTTTCTAAAAATGCTCACGCATTTTGGATTTTTGATGTATCATTCCAAGAGAATAAATGACGTTGAATCAAGCAGCTTTTATCCGCTTTATGGAACAGAGTGCTGCAAAACGGAAAAAGATTAACGCAAATCGTCACGAATAAACACGAATTCGAAAAATGCCGTAAATGAAATATTAAGCGGCACATATTTTCGCGACAATTCGTGTCCATTCGTGGTGATCTGTAAACTACAACAGCTTGGGGAAATGGAAAGCGTAAGAAAGTCAAATTTTAGTGAAAGGGCCACTCATGCATCCGCATTGCAGCCGAAGACATCCAAAATTCTATTTCATCGTATCAGCGCTTCTACTAATTGTTTTTCTGACTGCCTGTGCCGGCAAGCTTGGTAAAGAGAAACCGGAAAATCTGCCAAAGTCCCTCTTGTGGAAAATAGAAGGCAACAACATCCAGCCGTCCTACCTCTATGGCACATTCCATCTTTTGCCAAAAGCAGATTTTATCATGACAGAAAAAACCAAGACGGCATTTAGCAGCGCCGGTCAGGTTGTGCTTGAACTGGACATGGACGATCCCAAAATGCAGCAGAGCATTATGCAAAATGCCTTAATGACAGATGGATCTTCCATCGACAAACTGGTAAGCGCAGAAGACTATGCAACATTGGATGCCGCCGTGAAAACCGCAGTTGGCGTTGGCATAGATCAATTTAAATTGATGAAGCCAATTGTTCTTACCGGAATGCTGCTCCCCCAGCTGATGGAAGGCGAACTTGCCAGCTTCGAATTGACGTTCATTAAGATGGCCGGCGAACAAGAAAAAGAAATCCTTGGCCTGGAAACGCCTGAGCAGCAATTGGCGGCATTTGACAAGATTCCATATGAAGATCAAATGGAAGACTTGATGGAAATGCTCAATGAGAAGGAAAAAATGCAGGGCTATTTCCGGCAGATGCTGGAGACTTATAAAGCAGAAGATATTGTGAGCTTATTCAATATGACGGACGAAAACTATACACCGGAAGAGCTTGACGCGTTCTTGAACGCGCGTAATCGCGACTGGATTCCAAAGATTGGCAACCTGGCAAAAGATAAATCTACCTTCTTTGCCGTAGGCGCCGGTCATCTCGGTGGAGAGCAAGGCGTGATTCACTTGCTGCGCCAGGCTGGCTACAGTGTTTTGCCGGTTAATTAGAATACTTTTTCACATCCATTTTCACATCCCCCTGTGTCCCCCTTCGAAGGGGGAAGCAGGGGGATGTGTGTTTAACCAACAAGCGTCACCTGAATGACCTCCCCACCACAGCAAGCCTCGATTCGCTGGGCCATGATTTGCCCGAATTCTCCCAGCTTTTTCTTGTCAAAATCATTCGGTGCATAAATTACTGCGACGGCATGAGTGGTGCTGCTATCCACGGCACTGCGTTGGCTATCAGTCATCGGGGATCCAAAGGCGCCCAATTCATCGGCAAGCAGGTAGCGACCTTCCAAATTGATATCACGATTACTTAGAGCCAGATAGCTTTCACCGGGATTGCCCTTCCGTAGCTCAATATCGCCTTGCAACTTCCCGGCATCATAAACGCCATTTGGGAGCAAAAAGTCCAGCGCACACCAATTACTGACATCAACCAGGGTGTTGATCTGCGGTAGGGGCTTCTCCTTCAAAACCCGATTCAACATCGCCTCCGACGACGGACGGCGACGGGTCGGTTCAATGCCCAATGCGCGGAATAACTGCCGGGCTGCTTGCACCTCTTCTACACCACCGGCGCTGGTAATTCCTTGATTAAGATACAGCTCGCGATAGCCAGCAGCACAGACATTCAACCCTTCAAATGCATGGGTTTCTTCGCTCACGCGTATACCACTCACCTCAACCAGCGCCGCCTGGATTGGTAATCGTAATGTTATGTTCTTCATCATTTGTGTCGATCCGCGCCCCTTCGCGGTTAATCTTTCATTGCAGACTTGCCTATTTGCACATTTGCACATTTGCACATTTGCCCTGTTCCATTCCTCCAAATTGATCAGGGATCAACATCGGGCTGCACTATGGAACGGCTACGCCGTTGTAGCAACCATGCGAGATTCATTATTCGTGTCCATTCGCGAAAATTCGTGGTTAATCTTCGCGGCCCTTCGCGGTTAATCTTTCATTGCAGACTTGCGGATTTACCGATTTGCATACTTGCTGATTTGCATTTTTTTTGATTTACAGGATTACAGATTTGCCGATCAGTTCATTTACAATCTGCTCCCACTCTTCATCCAATGAGACCTTGGGAAAGGGTTGTCCGGCACGGCGATACCAATAGCTGGCATTCCACTCGTCACCTTCCTTGCGGTGCAAATAACCGTGTACGCGGGAGCCGTCGGCATTATCGATGTCCTGGGCAATATTGTGGGCCTTTTCCCAATCGCCCCTGGCATCAAACCACATAGCTTGCAGCAAATCGCTACACCCAGCAGGCGGTGCATCTCCCTGCAAGCTGTCTTTGAATTCTTCAAGTGTCATCCAATAACCTATCTCAATTAAGAATTTGAATCCAATCCGCTGTCGGTTTTCCTGTTTCCAGCAAGCGGCGTTTAACCGTTGTCAAGTGAGCGCCGTTGGCCTTATATCGCAGATAGTTATCTTCCGCCCTGGCGGAAACTTGGTGCACTCGGAAAGATAAAAGCTGGCCGAGGTTTCGGCAATGCCGATAATGGAAATTGCTCCCTAATTCTGCTTCAACATGCTCAGCCAATTGATATGCCTGGCCATTCAGATCACCACTATAAAACAGAGTGTAGCCAACACCGCCTTCGCGCTCCTCGGCAGCAATAAAATAGAAAGCACTTTCATCAATCACATATATTTTAAACGCTGAGGCAATGATTCTCCGCAAGTGATCTTCACCCAGCTTTTCTCCGAAAAGATCCGACACTCCGGCAACTTTTCCCAGGAATTTCAAGAGCGGCAGCTGCCGATAATAACCGCAAACCTCGACGCGATCATTTAAGCGGTATCGATACAAGCCGCCGCCGGTGGTAACAATGACCGCATAGTTTTTCCCGATTTCCAATTCGTGGGCCAACTGCAATTCCCCGCCCTGCAAGTCTTCAAATTCGAAGAAGTGGCTTTTGGGAGACAGCACATGACCGAGCAATTGATTCTCGCTGATCAACGGAAAGGTCACAAATGCCTCCGTCGCCAATAGACCTTTTGGCTGAATGACAACCGAGGGGAAAAGACTTTGGAGCACTGGAAGGGTCTGCGCAGCCCAGGCATCGCCCCAACAGCTAATCAATGTCAATTCCGGCCAGATTTGTTCACACCAGCCATCGCCGTTGGCCACATCAAGCGCGGCCAGTTCATCGGCTCGCCGCTTTTGCGGCAGCGCCAACGTGCTCAACATTTTTGCCAGGGAGTCAGGCGGTGGCTGCGGAAAAGAGATCCCGCCGTTTCGCAGGTCGGCAAGCAGCAGCGGCCACCAGTCCCGAAGTGGCTCCAGGAGCAAATACAGGTAGCTGGGATTCCAGACTGAAATCAACCGCAAGTCACCCCGGGCGAGCAAGAAACGTAGAACGGTATAGCGGAATGTGTCCATATCTAGTATGCCGCCAACTTGAGCAGGTACTGCCATGATTTGCTGAACCAGCCATTTTTCGACACCACCAAGGTATTCGGCATCCTCCGCAAAACCGATGGGGATAATATCCCCCACCTCAGAGAGTGACTGCTGATGTGGCGATACTGCCCAATAGGCAGAACCGCCTTTCAAACTCGGATAATGATCATAAAGATTGTAGATCCACGGTGAGATGCCTCGCTGAAATTCATCACGCAAAGTTGAAGAGTATGGAATCAGACGGGTGCCGCTGGTCGTACCGCTGGTTGGCTCCAAACGAGAGACGGGATCAATGGTTAGAATATTCTCAGCACCACGGCGAATTTTTCGTACGGCCACCTCATAGGCCGAGTAATCCGTTATTGGAAGGCGCTCCTGAAATGCCCGCGGTGATCGGATTGAAGCAAAACCGTATTTTTGTCCATATTCGGTATCGCGATGACGTTGCAGGAGTTGCAGCAGATAATCACGCTGGGTCTCGGCAAGATTTTGCGACGCCTTTCGGAATCGCCGCCAGCCGAAATAATTACTTGCCTGCCAGGCAGTATTTGCCAGGTAACAAGCGAGTGGCATCAGGAGCGGACCTTCTTTAACTCCCGCATGATAAACGGCTTGATATTGGCCGGATAGAAGGGCAGCAGACAAACCAGCTCATCACCACGCTGAGCGCCGGGGTTGCGAGCCATGAAGAAATCGATATGCTTGTTCTTTTCGCGACGCTCGTTCGAGATCTCTGCCAATTCGCTCTTCAGTGATTGCGAGTCCACTTTAGCCTGCACAATACCGCTGGCAGGGTGATATCGATCGGGAAATTTGCGTTTTCCCAATTCATGAATCAAGCCTTGAGACCATTTATCAATGGGAATATCATGGCGGGGAAAAAACTCGCGAAAGAAGACCGGTAAAAAACGATAGGTGCGAAATCCCTTGGAAATCAACATCCAGAACAACTTCTTCCCGGGATTTTCAGCATGGATATCGAGCATCATATTTCCGAAGGTAATCGGCAAGGTTAAGCTGCCCCAATGAGCGGGATCAATAATGGTATCACCGGAGAAAACCACCTGCAGGTCTTCACCCTGATATCGATGCTCGAATAACATCTGGGTGGAAAATCCCTTAATTTCCCCGCTATCTGAATCAGTCATCAAAATCACCCAATTCTTTTCGGCAAGATCCTGATCGAACTGTTCGCGGACAACATTATTGTAATAGCGGTCAAGCAGTTGAAACATGTGATCCCGCTGGTGTGCATCCAGTTCCGCTACTTCCAGCTTCCGGCCGACGAGCGCCATTTATAAAGCTCCCAATTCAAGGTATGGAATACGATCATCCAGTTTATCGAAAACATCCTTACCATCCTCCCAGAACACGCCGTACAACCGTGAACGATAATCAATATGCGGCAATTTTGCCGCCACAGCCAGAAGCGGATCCAATTCATGAAACCCGATCATGATGGAATGTAAACGACGGGTTTGCTTTGCATAAAACAAGGCACAGCGCAAGAGTGCTTCAAAAATATTCGCATCATTGTCTTGAACCGCCAGCAACGCCAACGTCAAATAATTGATGCGCGCACCCTGACGGGGCAAGCCCGGCTTACCATTTATCGATGCCAAGAGGTTATACAGCGGTCGCACAACTGCCGTTTGGCGATTATATCCGCTAATGATACTCTGCTTAAAGCGCTTTTGTTGCCATAATGCAATAGTACCGACAAGCCTCTCGTTTTCGAAGGCCAATACCAGATCCTGACAGGACAGTGCCCGCAACAAGCCACCTTCGTTCAATAAATGTGCTTTTTGGTAGACCGGATAAAACTGCCGGTGGCGTCCTTCCGCCTGCAGGAAATTTGCGATCTCATCGGCGTCTTCTACCCTGCCGCGGCGAATGTTGATGCCATCCGGCACATGCGGCCGCAGGCTGCGCGGGGGACGAATCGACAATGTATGATAAAGTCCCAGATCTCGATAAGCCGGCAAGCCAGCCTTTCCCGAGGTGAGGACCGATTTTGCCAAATCATTATCTTCAATGATTGTGGTAATGTAGAGACTCACAGGACGTTCCTGATGAAACTGCTTCATCAATTGATAACCACGAGCGACCAGCATGCCATTGCGATAGGCCGGTTGTAAACGGAGACCGCTTAGATAGCCAATCGTTTCTTCATCGCCGTTCAAAAAGCACTTTTTTTCAGCCCGGGTGCCAAAACCGACCACATTATTGCTGGCAGTATCACGAGCAATAGCCACATCTACGTGTTCGCCTTCCACCTCTGCCGCAGAGAAATAATCCGGTTCTCGCGTAAAAGCCACCCCGATTCGACCAGCCATCGGCGTATCACGCAGCAGGCGGCGAAGGTCTTCGTCATCATCCCGTGTCGCACGGGAAACAACAGCACGTGGTGGGTCTTTTTTCATTTAGGCCCTCGCCTACCCGACATCCAATAATTCCGGCACCGGCGCTGCTTCCAGCAATTCGCCTTCAAAACGCAAATCGCCGAGTGGATAATCCTCGCGTTGTGAGGCCTCTTTTCTCAAGAGAATATTGATGAAGAGATAGGCATAGAGCATAAACGGGCTGCCGGCATTGGTGCTATCAAACATACGCTTGAAGATCGAGGGCACGCTATAGAAACTCTTGCGGGCCTTAACGCATTCGTCCTTAATCACATCGGGTGGAATCGGAGTCTTGAAGGGCACCTGACCATATTGATAGCGCTCATCCATCCACCATTTGTCATATAGCAACTTGCCTTCTTTTTCCAGTTTTTCATAGAGCGGGGTGCCAGGGAAAGGTGTTAGATGATTAAAGGCAGCCATATAAATTTTGTGCTTCTTGCAAAAATCAACCGTGTCCTTAAATGACTCCAGACTATCATTTTCATAGCCAAAAATGAAGGTAGCGTAAAGGCGAATACCGTATTTTTTGAATTGGGCAAGCGCCGGTTCGAAGCCGCCGCGAGCGGAGTTAAACTTCTTGTTCATCGATTCGAGGTTTTTCTTATTCAGCGACTCAAATCCAACCAATACCCCCTGACATCCACTGTCCTGCATGATTTGCAGCAGTTCATCATCATAGCTCATGGTGATGCTGGCCTGACTGACCCAGCGAATATTTAATGGCGTTAGAGCCTTGTAGAATTCTTTGGCCTCTTTCGGATACGAGGCAATATTGTCATCAACGAAAAAGAAGAGATCTTTGGTTTCCTTCATCTCTTCAATTTCCCGCAGGATATTCTCCGTCGAACGGCGGGTTTGCGATGCGTCGAAGTAGCTGGTGACTGCGCAGAACTCGCATTTAAAGGTGCAACCGCGAGCGGCTTCCACCAGACCAATCTTCAAATAGCGCTTACCTCTGAAGATGCTGCGATCAGGGAAAATCTCGCGGATATCTGAACGCCCCTCCGTGCGATACACCTTCTTCATGCACCCGTTGCGAAAGTCTTCCATCAGTTGCGGGAAAGTCTGCTCCGCTTCACCAATCACAATCGCCTCTGCATAGCGCATGACCTCATCTGGAATCAGCGTCGTGTGAAATCCACCCATAACCACCGGCACGCCGCGACGGCGATATTCAGTGGCAATCTGATACGCACGCTTGGCCGTATAGGTCTCTACTGAAATAGCCACAATGTCGGTCGGTTCATCGTAAGGAATTTCTTCCAGGCGATCATCCCAAAAGGCCACCTCACAATCAGCCGGCCGCAATGCAGCCAGATAGGCTGGCGCCAGCGGCTCCATTTGCCAGGATTTGATATATGATTTGCCGGGGATCCGTCCCACACATGGATGAACAATGGTTAACTTCATGCAATCCCTCCCATACAGGTATAGAAGTTGGAAAGATTATTGGCATAGTAGCGATAGCCAATATTAGCAGTGACAATAATAGGCATCAGTGACAAGCGCTGTCTGAATCGCTTGATACTGCGAACGGATATGCCGCGCAGGGAATACACCTCATGCCAGAGCTTCTCATGGCCTTCGATCAATTCCTGCGGCGTCATATTTTTTGGCTGAAATACCACGTGCTGCCCGTCGTAGAAATCCCAATTACGGGTCAATATTCGCCCTTCATTTTCAAGATGCGTAAACAGCGGTGTTCCGGGAAAGGGCGTGAGCACCGAAAAGCGTGGCAGGTCAACCCCGTGGGTCATCACAAACTCTTTCACGGCATCAAAACTATCGATGGTATCTGAATCGTTGCCAAAAACGAAGGTGCCGTTTACGGCGATGCCATTGCGATGAAGAATGCGCATCAGCTCGGCGTATTTGTCCGGGCGATTAAAGCGCTTATTGGCATCTGCCAGCGCCGCAGTTTCCACACTCTCAAAGCCAATCAACAAGCCCTTACAGCCGCTGCGCACGAGCAGGTCAAGCAGTTCCGCGTCTTCAGCCAGCAAAACAGTCGCCAAACCAAACCATTTGATATTAAGAGGAATCAAAGCCCGAAAGAGTTCTTTGGCATAGGCACGATCAGCCACAATATTCAAATCGTAGAAAACCATCCGTTTTGCACCCAGTTGACGAATATCGGCCACCACATGCTCAATTGGTTTTTGGAAGGGACGGCGTCCCCAGGCAGAGGGCACCACACAGAAGTCGCATTTGTGAACACAGCCGCGAGTCGCTTCGAAGGTGTTGATCGATTTATAGCCGCCTTTTTTCAGCAGTTCACGACGCGCGAACGGCGTGTTACCGGGCGTGCGCAGAGAAAAGCCTTCGCCCATCTCGTAGCGCGGCCGCAGGCGTCCTGCCATGAAGTCGTGCAGCAGTTGCGGCCAGGTTTCTTCAGCATAACCGCTGACAATCGCATCGGCATGCGGTTGGGCATCTTCCGGCACAAGAGTGATATGCGGACCGCCAAGAACCACGGTTTTGCCTTCTGCACGGAACTGTTTTGACAATTCATAGGCGCGAGCAGCGGTGCCGGTAATGACAGTCATACCGACCAGGTCAGCCTCCAAATACTGCGGCAAATCCTCGATCCCTTCGTCATAAATCTCTACGTCGATGTCCAGTTCCGGCGGGATCAGAGCAGCCAAAGTGGTAAGCGTTAGCGGAGCCATGCGCAAAGATTTGCGAAATATACCGGTGCGGTGCCGGTATAAGGGCCCCTTGGGAGATATCAAGGCGATTTTCATATATCAGAGTTTATGAATTTTCGCAATGATATTAAAGGGAAATCGTGCAGAAAGCGGTAGGGAGGCGGGAATGAAAATGTTGACTGTTTTCTTTTCACCTCGAGAATCCCGCTTGCGGAATGATTTATACCGGCCCCGGATTTCTTTTCTACCCGGGCAAATCGCAGAGGCGGTAAAAGAAAGAAATTTTTTGACAGGATTTACAGGAAAAACAGGATAAAAATGAAAAGATAAAACCGTTCGACACGGATGCGGGCGGATGTTCACGGATAAGCACAGATGAAAAAACAGGTTAAAAGAAAAAAGACATAAGCAACAACTTCCCCTTCTAAATCTACTTTCCTTGTCATTCATACGTGTCAATCAGTGTTCATCCGTGGGAATCTGTGCCGAATGGTTTTGGTCTTTATCTTGTTTATCCTGTAAATCCTGTCAAAACGCTCATAGAAAATTTCGCGCGTACAGATTACCAGATTTTCAGAAAAAGACAGATATTCAGGATGCCTGGCGACGAACCACCCGAAAACCGACACTGTAGTCGCGACCAACAGGATGAAAGCTGTCGCGAGCGGAACAGCGCAGATAGTAATTGTTGACGAGCCAAGACCCGCCCCGCAAAGAGCGGTATTTTTCCTTATACGCTTCATACCAGTTTTGCTGCCATTCCCAAACGTTCCCGGCCATGTCCAGTAATCCTTCCGGCGTCGCGCCGTCCGGATAATTACCAATCGGCGTAGTTGCGCCGACATTGTGCGCATAATTAGCTAATTCTGCAGTTGGTTTACCTTTCTCTGTTGGCCAGGGATACTCCCGGCTTCCGCCGCTGGCCGCCCATTCCCACTCAACTTCATTCGGCAAGTCATATATCCACTTATCGCTTTCGCCGCTCAGTGCCGTTAGCCACAAGCAATACATCCGCGCATCAAACCAGGTGATTCGCACTACCGGCTGTTCGTCACTATTAAAGCGTTTTTCATCGTTGTAAGTGGAGCGGCATGTAGCTGCCCAATCGCCAATATCCACCGGCAAATAGGCTGGAAACCTCTCTATTTTCGTAGTCTTTTCTTTAATGAGGCTTACAAATTTCTCCCGCGACAGTTGCTTTTGCAATTCCGCTTCTTCTCCAGCCAAATAGCGAACAAATTTCCGATAACGCTTGAAGGTCAGCGGATATTTAGCGAAATAAATGTCCGGAACCGTTTCTTCGCGTTCGCTCACAGAATAGCGGTAAGTGCCCCCTGGTATCAAAATATACTCTGCGTTATATTCCAGCGGATTCCGCCATATTTCTTTGCCCACCCGATCGCTTTCCAGGCCCAGGCTATCTTCAATGTCGATGCTGGCGCTAAACTCAGACTCCTTGACAGCATTGACCGCGTAACGAATCATTTCGCTGCTGACCTTGAACGGCTCTTGTGCAGCGCCTGAATCAGCACCAAAGCGTTCAGCAAAAGTTTTAACAATGCCAAGAGCCTGCTTACTGTTTATCATTTTCAAGCAATCAATTGCCAGCCGGACCTGGGTATCACTGACGGGATTGTCCAAAACGGCACTGAGAGCATCTGTTTTTTTGCGCTTGGCTTCGCCAACCAGTTGCAAAACGATGCGGCATTTTGCATGATCGTCCCGCTGGGCCTCCGGCAGCGCGAAATACCCCGTGATAAATTTATCAAAAGATTCAGCAGATGCTTCAGCCATGAAAAAGCGCAAGGTTCCTTCCCACCAGGTATCCCCAACTTCAGCAGCTAATTCTGCCAGCTGCTGATCAGACTGCCAGGTCTCTTTAATAAAAACCCCGGCAAGATATTCCATAAAAGAGCGATGACGGAAGATATAGGCCTTTTTCTGATAGTCGCTGAAAAGGCCGGCCCGGGTGTGCAGGAAATTACAGAACGCCTCAGTATCCGGCTGCGGGGTAAATTCAGACAGCGGACCCGTCAGTCTCTCCAATAAATCTGCCTTCAAAACATAGTCTTTCTGGTTTTCCTGCTGCATCCAGAGAGCCAGTGGCTTCAACACTTCGATTATATCGTCGCTTTCAAGTGGGGCAGCAATTCCTCGCTGGCGATCACGATCCGACACCAGGTAGCGCAAAGCAGCCCGGTAAAGACTGGCGCGACTGACCGGCTTATACTTACGTTCGAAGAGATATACAAGAATTTGCAAAAGTAAAGGCGCTTCAACCAGTTTGCGTAGCGCTTCATTTTCATTAAGGAAGGTGACCAGCGGCTTCATTGTGCTTTCGGCTTCGCTCCGCAGGCGTTTTTCATCCGCTGAGCTGAGATTTCCATCTGCTCGCTCCCTGCGCTTCAGTACCGCATATTGCCAGTTTTGCAGAAAGTCAATCTGCTGTTCTTCGGAAAAATCACGCACCCCAGCTTGCATATGGTCATTTTCGAAGGTAACGCCCACTGGCTTACCATAGCCGGACCAGCGGGTTGTGACCACCACCTTGCTACGCTGATAGGCGATCAGGAAGTTCTCAATAGTTCTGCAAGCAACCCGGCGTAAATCCGGATCGCTGATTTCATCCAAACCATCCAAAAGCACCAGGGTGTCATTATTCTTCAACCATTGTTCAAGCACGTTGAAAGTGATCTGTTCATTGCATTGGGTTCCCCATTGGGCAAGGTTTTTTACAAGTTCAGCGGCATTACTACCACTCAATTCGATATCCCTCAATGGCAGAAACAGCGGCATCACATCATTCTCGAGGCCAAGATTGCTGCGCCTGCCGGGCTCAAGGCAGCTCATGGCATAAAACTTCATAACCGTGGTTTTACCGGAACCGGGGAAACCGGCTATCAGGAGCAGACGATTGCCAAGTTTATAGGCAGTACGCATCAACATTGCCGGATCAACATTATCCGTATCAATGATCATCTCACCATCTGAATCCAGATCCAATTCGGCTAATTGCTCCGGGCTCAAGTTCAACTCCGGTCGCCGGAGGTGGCGATCGATATGTAGGGTTACAAAGGCATCATCCAGGTTGACTTTGATATTATCAAGCTCCTCATGCCCCAATAGATCAATAGTGCCGAGCTTTTCACGAATCAAATTGCGGTAGTCTTTTTCAACTGTTGCCGCGGTTCGCTGCTGTTTCTGTTTCTCAAACTCGTCCTCGGCTTCCTTTGCGGCGATCTTTCTGTTTTTTTCCCGCTGCCTGTCAAGATTCTGCGTTTTCAGCAAACTTTCCTGAAGCGCCTCTTGCCGTGCTGCTTCTTTCAGCTTCTCCTGCTTAATCTCAAATTCTGCCATTTTCCGCTGATGTTCTTCAAGAACCTCAAGTTTCTCTCTTTCTAAACGGCGGGCCCGAGAAAAGGCCCATAGAAAACCGCCAAGACTCAGCAGAAATGATAAAAGCAGCACAACGTCCCGAAAAGTAATTTTTCCATCCCATTCAAACCATGATGACGTATCAGAATCCCCCGAAGTGAGTGATATTGGCTGGCTGGCGCTGTCAGCAGTTGATGCTGCAATAGCGCCGCTATCGACCGCAGTGCTATCTGCTCGTGTTACAGCGGGGATTTGCAGGGCAGAGCAAAAGCCACTGGACGATAGATAAAGGATAATGAATGCTGTTTTTGCGAAAAGAGATTTCATAAGGATTGTAGATTTTGTGGTGGTTTCACTATTTTTAGAAATATTATGTCGCCAGGCGCCCATAAAACAGATCTGTGTATTTTAAGAGGTAGCAGACGCTCCATCTTAGCGAATACAGGGGGGTGTCGCTATAACATAAGCATGTCGCGCAGCGAAACGATGCTTCTAGCGAATTCACGACAGCTGGCGACGAACTACCCGAAAACCGAGAGCGGAGCCGCGAGAAGCAGGATGATGGCTGCTGCGAGCGGAACAGCGCAGACGGCTAGCGACGCTGAGCCAAGACCCGCCCCGCAAAGAGCGCCGGTCGCTACCTTCGCTAACTTTGTTTTTCTGCCACTCCCAGACATTCCCGGCAATGTCCAATAATCCTTCCGGCGTCGCCCCTTCCGGATAGTTGCCGACCGGCGTGGTGGCACCAACATGCCCATTGTAATTTGCCAATTGATCGGTGGGCTCGTCCAGTTTTTCCCGCCACGGGTATTTTCGTTTACCGCCACCGGCCGCCCACTCCCATTCAGCCTCAGTCGGCAAGTCATATATCCATCCACTGCCTTCGCCGCCGAGTGCGGTCAACCACATACAGTAAATACGTGCATCAAACCAGGTAATCCGCACCACCGGTTGGTCGTCGCCATTAAATTTTTTATTGTCCTCATATGTTGACTGACAGTTCTCCGCCCACGCTTCAACAGTTGGCGGCAAATAGTCAATTAAACTTTCGACCGTTTCACTCCGCTGGCGAACGATCCGGCTAAACTCTGACAGAGATAATTGCTGCTGTAATTCCGGCTCAGCTCCGCTTAAATAGCGAATAAATCGCTGATAGCGTTTAAAGGTTAACGGATATTTGGCAAAATAGATGTCGGGAACAACTTCCGCCTGCTGGGTCACCGAGTATTGATAAGTGCCGCCGGGGATCAATATGTATTCCGCATTGTATTCCAGGGGATTGAGGAAGGATTTTTGAGACGAATCAAATACAGCCGCTTCCACTGCAACACCAGTCTGAATATCTTCTTCACTGCGCCATTCGGCCACCAGTTCACGGGCACGGGACGAATCAGGCTGCTTTTCGAGAAAATTCTGCACCGCGCTACGGGCTTGCCGGGAATCAATTTGCTTCATGACATCCAGTAAATATCTCTCAGTATCAGAGTTAATTTCTACATTTTTCAAGATTTCAGCCAGTGCCTCAACCGGACGCTGACGGGCATCGTTAGCCAGAAGGCGCAAGAGTTTACTGGCTTTATCGCTCAGTCGCTTGGTGGCCGGACCTCCAAAAATTGCCCGCATCATCCCTTCAAAGAGGGCACCATCCGACTCGTTCATGAAAAAGCGCAGCGGTTCTTCCCACCAGTCTTCCTCCATGCGCTCTGCCAGGCGCGCAAAATGGGTCTTATCTGCCCGGCATACTTTTACCAGTTCTAACCCTGCCAGATATTCCCGAAAACTCTTGTGGCGAAAAACGTAGTGCAGGTCCCCATATTCAGCAATAATACCGGCGCGATCACGCAAGTTGGCGCATAGATCTTCAGCGCTTATACCGCTGCGAATACTATCTATTAATGGCTGCATGCGTTCATGGAAGGCTGCTTTTTCCACTTCATCGGTATTGAGGTTTTCCTGCATCCATAGCGCCAATGGCTCCAGGATGAGCATCGCTTCCTTGCTCGGCAGCAGTGGATCCAGCTTACGGCGGGCATCACGATATTGCAGCATGTAAATCAGGGCAGAATTATAGAGCTCACCGCGGCCATTGGGAAGGAATTCGCGCTCCTTCCAAATAATAGCCATTATCTGCAATAACATCGGGGTTCCGGACAATTCACGAATGGCCTTATTTTCTTCCCGCAATAGATACTCAACAATTGCTTCCGCCTTACCCAAGCCCATTGCCCGTTGATTTTCTCGCCAAACGTCAGCATCGGGATCCGTTTTTGGATCGCGATATTCCTGGCAATAAGCAGCCGGAAACCAGGCCCGTAAAAAGTCAGCCTGCTGCTCGGCTGTAAAATCAGTGATATCACTACGCATGTGGTCACATTCCAACTCAATGCCATCTGCTTTTCGATAGCCGGTCCAGCGCGACGTCACAACGAAGCGCGCTTTATGCAACCCTTCAGCGGTCTGTTTGATCCACTCACAGACCCGCCGGCGTTTATCGAGACTGCTAATTTCATCAAGGCCATCAAACAAAATCAAGGTGTGCTTATTCTGCAGCCATTGCTGGAAGGTGGCAGGCGTGATTTTCCGCAGGCGTTTTTCTGCCCAAAGGCTAAGCTGTTTGTTGAAGGTCAAGAGCTGACCATCTTCGCTGTCCTTCAATTCACGCAGAGGGAAATAAATCGGTAGGCGAGGCACCGTTAGACCCAGCTTGCTTACCGGCTCGAACTCTTTCTCCAGGCAGGTAATCGTATAGTATTTCATCAAAGTGGTTTTACCGGAACCAGGATCTCCAATCACCAGCAGCATATTGTATTTCTCAAAGGCGCGCTTCATCACCGTGTCAGGATCCAGTGAATGCGTTTCCTGCGGCACCTCACCACCAATGCGTTCCTCGCTGCGCCAGGTAGGGCTAATGTTCAGGGACACGAAGGTATCCAGCAGCTCAACCTGTTGTTTATCAACTCCGGGTAAACCAAGCATTCGGACTGAGCCGAGATCTTTCTCCAGCGTGCGACGATACCATCGCTCATCGGAGTCTTCGACTTTTTTCTTTTTGCGTTCCTCGTGTTTGTCCGTTGCCTCCAGCCCGATTTCTGTTTCTTCGGCCTTGTCTCTTTTCCGCATCCGGTATTGGTATACGCCAAACGCAAATCCAGCCAGGGCAATTATTGCCAGCAACCATTTATCCCAGGAGATGGCATCGGGAACCAGCCGCAGCCATTGAGAAAAATCAACCCACATAAACACACCGCACTCATTTGAGGGACAATATAAAACTCCGCTTATTATCTATATAATTCACAAAGGCGAAATTTCATACATATTTTCAGGTCGGCTTGGGGTGGGAAATACTTTTTGACAGGATTTGCAGGATAAACAGGACAAAATGAAAAGATAAAACCATTCGACACGGATACACACGGATTTTCACGGACAAACACAGATGAAAAAACGGGTAAATAAACAAAAGACATAAACAACAGCTTCCCCCCGCTAAATCTACTTTCCCGATCATTCATCCGTGTCGATCAGTGTTCATCAGTGGGAATCTGTGTCAGAAGGCTTTTGTCTTTTCATTTTGTCCTGTTCATCCTGTCAAAAGATGTACTTACTCTAAACCTTTTAACGTCTCACGATATTCAGCCGCTTTATCTGCATCTCCCCGCTTCTCGAAGAATTCAGCGACAGCCTCAAGGCTTTTTTGGTAGGCGCCTTTTTTCTCTTCCCGATGCGGCTCGAGATGTTCGACAGCCGAGGTGAGCATCTCTTCGGCTTCAGCAAATTGCTCAGCTGCAGCCAGCGACTGTCCAAGCAGGCGTTGTACGCGCCCGATTCGCCAGTAGCCCGGCTTAGAGGTCTTGATGCGCAGGGCTAGCTCTTCCCGATAGGCTTTGATGGCAAGATCATACTGTTTCAGCTGATGGCGCACATAGCCAAGGTTGTTGAGCTCATCCATCACACGACGGTGCTCCGGACCAACAATGATTCGCTGTGTCTCGATCGATTCTTCCAGGAACAGTGCCGATTCCTCATAGCGGCCAACATCTCTCAATAACCTGGCGTAGTTATGCCGAATAGTTGCGGCATTGGGATTGGTGCGAACCGTCGCTTTCTCGTAAATGTCCAGGGCCTCTTTAGTAATCTTCAATGCCCCCTGTAAATCACCGCGATATTGCAAAACGCGGCCAATATTATTCAGGGTATTTCCGACGCTGGGATGTTCCCTACCCAAGAGTTTGACTTTCAATTCCAGCGCCTCCTGATGCCAGGTCATTGCTTCGTCATACCGTTTTTGTCGGCGCAGGATGCGGGCAATGTAATCTTTAGTGGTCGCAATCGATGGGTGCTCTTCGCCATATGCCCGTAAACGAATCGCGAGGCTCTCACGGAAGAGAGAATCTGCACGAGGATAATCCCGCCTTGATTTTGCCACCTCGGCCATGTTTTGCATTAGGTCGGCAACCGCGGGATGATCCGGGCCATAAATTTGGCGCTGGACTTCATAGCTGGCCTGAAAACAAGAATCTGCCTGCGCCAGGTCGCGTCGAACATACATCAGCCGCCCTAATCGATACAAGATGCTGGCTACCCTCGGATCCTGGTCGCCGTAAGCGTCTTTGCGGATTGTCAACACCTCTCGCATGATGCTTTCCGCTTCATCATACTGACCGTAATTTTTGTATCCGGATGCAAGATCCCCCATATAATGCGTCAGCTCAGGATTGTCCGCACCCAGAACCGCCTTTGCCTCCAAAAAAGAGGCTTCGAGATGAACAAGCGCCAGTGAATCTTTCCGTTGCAGGGTGTAAACCCGACCCAGCAGGCTTTCCATTTCAATGGCCCTGATATTATTTTCACCATAGAGCTTTTGATATATTTCCCGAGACATCGAAAAGGTCTCAGCAGCCTCCTCATATTTGCCCTGGTCGACGAGCAACCAGCCAAGGCTGGCGAGGCTTTCAGCGACATCCTGATGCACATTACCGAAAAGCTCCCGACGCTGTTCCAGGGACTTACGGATCAATGGCTCCGACTGATCATACAGGCCAAGTTTGCGATAGACATTGCCAATTTCTTCCCGCATATCTGCCTGAACACCCGGCTGCTCTGCCAAGCCGTATTCCACCTCGCGAGCGCCGCGATCAAGCAACTCGCGAGCTGTGATAGTTTCGCCCAGCGAGTTTTCCGGATCCGAGACATCGAAAAGGTCGGATAAAAATCCTGAAATCTGCGCCGATTTGCGAGCCTCTAACTGCGCCTTATCCCGCTCAGCCCGAAGGTTTACAGTATAAAAACTGGCCATACTAATGAGAACAAGCACCGCAAGTGTGCTAATCGCCGTGGCAACCCTGTTGCGGGCAATGAATTTGGCTGTTCGATATCCCCAGGTAGCGGGGCGCGCATTTACCGGACGATTACCGAGATAATTCTGAATATCAGCAGCCAGTTGCGCAGCGGATTCATAGCGACGATCCGGTTCCTTGCGCAAGGCCATCAAACAGATGTTGTCAAGGTCACCACTTAGCTGGCGGCGAATCTCACCCACTGCCGTTCCGGGACGAAATGCGACCTCGCTTGTCTGGTCCGAACCATCAACGTGGGCATGATCGGTTATCGCCGTGCTAGGGCGTGGCGGCTCTTCCTCGGTAATTTGCTGGTGAAGCACAAATGGCGTCGCATCATCCCCCTGGAAAGGGCGTTTTCCGGTCAGCAATTGATACAGCACTGCCCCCAGTGAATAGATGTCGCTGGCAGTGGTTACAGCCTCACCAAGAATTTGTTCGGGAGAGGCATAAAAGGGGGTCAAAATGCGCTCACCTTCGCGAGTAAGAGCATCCTGTTCTTTATCAAGCGTCATGAATTTGGCGATGCCAAAATCCAGCAGTTTTACCTGCCCGTCAGCAGTCACCAGGATATTGCCCGGTTTTATATCACGGTGGACAATCAGGTTTTGATGCGCATAGTGAACAGCGGCGCAGATATCCATGAACAGACGAAGGCGTTCTGCGATCGACAAGCGCTGTTGATTGCAGTAGTCCGTCACCGGCACCCCATCCACATATTCCATGGTAAAGAAAGGCAATCCATCTTTGGTGAAGCCGCCATCATAGAGCTGGGCAATATTGGGATGATGCAGCTTCGCCAGGATCTGCCTCTCCGCCCGAAATCGCTCTGCGGCACGTTCAGTATTCAGATTATTGCGCACCAGCTTCAGGGCAACAGACTGCTCAAAACCGCCCTCATTGCGTCTGGCCAAATACACTTTGCCCATGCCACCGACGCCGAGTAGCTCCAGGAGCTGATACGAGCCTATATGCTCATATTCAGGATCTTCAGAGACTTTCTTGAGCAGATCATACGCCTGCCCCTTGAGAATATCATGGGTATTTGCGTCGGCATCCAGGAGGGAGACAACTTCGTGGTACATCGCTTCGTTGCCGTCGCAGGCCTTTCGAATAAAATCAAGCCGGTCTGCCTGCGCCACTTCAAGCGCATCGGCAAAAACTTCGCGAACCCTGTTCCACATATCGGTCGTCATAACATTTACTCATTTATGGTACACATCTGATAACGCAGAGAAAAAGGTAAGAAGTGATAAATTTACGGTAGAAATTTGAAAACATTGCCTACAGAATCGTCCCCCCTTTATCTCCCCCGGGGGGACAAGCCGGCTTTACTCAATCGCCAGAGCAATCACTGTGCAGCACTTATTCAGCAGCATCGGCATTATCCGACAACCGCCGGCTCAGCCAGGCTTTCGCCAATCGCCAATCAAGACGCACTGTTGCCAGGGAGACGCCCAGCATTTCGGCAATTTCTTCCCCGGTCATGCCGCCAAAAAAGCGGCATTCAACCACCTTGCTTTGCCGCTCGCTCAACTTGGCCAACTCCTGGAGCGCCTCATCCAGCGCAATCAATTCATCTGCTTTTGCTTCCTGCACAAAAAATTGTTCATCAAAAGAAACAACAGCCTGTCCCCCGCCGCGCTTTTGCGCTTTGCGGGTAATGGCATAGTTCACGAGAATACGGCGCATGGCCTGAGAGGAGATCGCATAGAAATGCGAGCGATTTTTCCAGGAAACACGATCCTGGTCAACCAGCTTCATATAGGCTTCGTGCACCAGGGCAGTTGTATTAAGTGTATGGTCGGATCTTTCCCGCTGAAGCTGCCGGTGGGCAATTCGTTTGAGGTGTTCATAAACGAGAGGCATTAGCTCTTCGGCAGCTTTTTGATCGCCAGAGACCAGCTGTCCGAGTAGCATTGTTACGTTGTCTTTTTCTTTGACCATGAGAACGATTCCAAGTTTGTTTGGGTTGATAATCTGACCGACACAGCCAGGCTTACCCCTTTATCCCATAACGCTAACCACATTGGGTTTCCTTGAAGTGCAAAGAATCCTCAACCACTCTTGGTAAATGCAAAGTGACGATCCTGGCAGATAGCCGCTGTGACCGCTGCAGGCGTACGCCAACAATTTTATTTAAAGTGGCTGCTCACATCCTTGCTCAAACGCCGGTCAATCCAGGCGTTTAGTGCATTAAACGCCGCCCGCGTCAGTGGACCGCTGGAAACCGCTTCCTGCTGAAAATCCAGCAAGGCCTCCCGTTGTGATGCTTGAAATCCCAACATACCCTGATAGAACAGAGTGGCGTTCAAGGAAATTTTCTCGTTCATAATCCGTAAATCCAAATCCCGCACGTGATTGCCGACATCCGCACAGGACATCGTATCGTGCCGCCAATAGGGCGCCATACTGAATAAATTGTCGGCCGCTTCCAGCCCGAACTGCCGCCGGCTTTCGGCCTGCAACACTGGCACACCGGCAACCCTGGTGCTAAATGTCGCCAGGAAATAAAAGTCCGGCGGAGCTGCCTTCAGGAACTGATAGGTTCGCTCAAGCGAAGCCGCTGTTTCACCGGGAAAACCGACAATCAGTGACACAACCGAAGTCAGACCGTAGCGTCGGCAATTTTCGAGTGCGCGTTGATTCGCTTCAACCGTACAGGCCTTGTTCATATTCTGCAACTGCTGCTGATCACCGCTTTCAACCCCGATTTGCACCTGGTGTGCACCGGCCGCCTTCATCAATACTACCGTTTCCTCGTCTGCTAGATCATCAGCGCGGGCATAACAAATCCATTTGACGTTGATACGGCGTTTTACCAGCAATTCGCAAAAAGCCTTTAACCGCCGTCGCGGCATTGTGAACAGCGAATCGAGACAAACAATATAGTCGATATCCATGGTATCACAGTAGCGCTGCCAGTCATCCGCCATTTTCTCGGCACTCTTATAGCGAAATCGTTTGTCGTCGAAGAGATAAGGATAATTACAAAAGCTGCAGCGATAAGGACATCCTCTAACGCTTTCATAGTAGATTGTCTTGTATTGCTGCTGGTGCTCTGCTTCCGTCAATTTCCAGTCCGGTGTCACCAGGAAATCAAGACTCGTCGTTCTCGGCACGCCGCTGTATAGAAAGCGAGAATGTTGGCGATCCTCGATTCGCCCGGCTTCCGGCGGCGTCAGTTTTTCATAACCACTCCGCATCCAATCCACCAGACAGGGCACTAACATTTCACCATAGCCGATTGCCAGCACGTCAACATCCGGCATGCCTTCCCACTGCGGATGAATGACTCCGGCCAGCGCTCCGCCGATCACAATGCGATTGTGCGGGCGCTTAATGCGACGAACAATCGGTTCCAGCTCACTGAGATCATGAAGATAAGTTGAAGAGAGGAAAATGCAGCTTGATGACGCCAGCAGCTGATCGTTTTGGACATCATCTTGCAACAGCTGGTCCAACGAAAGCGCGCGGGAAGGCATTCCGGCTTGATGAAGGAGAGTCGTTAACACAACCTCGGTTAGACTTGGTGGCTCCGGAGGGGCAAAGTCGCTGGCAAAGTAGGCTTCGGCAATATCATTTTTTACCGAAGTGCCAAGGTGTCGCATATGCCGGCGCATGGCGAGCAGCGGTTCGGCAATCACCGTCTTCACTTTCACATCCAGCCAGACGTTCTGCGAATGCCGCACCTGCGTCAGCCACTTGCGAGCCGCATGAAGCACGGAAGTCTCGCGCGAGGTGATCAAACCGCCGGTAATGACCAACACTTGTTCCTTCATAGAGGCTTCAATCTCTTTACTCTGAGTGATTTTTTAAGACAACTTCTGTAATTCTAAGAAAGGCTCTTGATGCTTGATCCTGGATATTTGATGCTAAATACCTGTTTGTTATTGATTTCCAGTATTGAGTATCAAGTAACCAGCATCTCGATATTAGCAGCACTTCCGTCAGCAAATTATCAAGCGGAATAGAGAGTTTTACTATCAGAATAGTGAAATTGCGGAACAATCGGCATATGCACGGTCGTTAAAACATCGTCTCCGGATTCGATACAGGTAGCGATGAAAAATTAGCAAATTTTGGGCGAAAGCACAAAATAGCTCGGCTAATCGGCGAATAATTTTCTTTTTGATCGCGTCACTCAAAAGTTTCCGATATATTTTCCGAAGGAAGTTCAATAGAATTTCTTTCTACTTCTCACCCGTTTTTGAAAGTTATTATCATGGATGTTATTTCCCAGGTGACCGATCTTCACGCAGCGCTGCTGAAAAACTACCCCGGGCACCTGACCGTTATAAATGTTATCACAGCTCAGGCGCAAACGCTGTATGATGAGCATCAGAAGGGCAATCCGGTTGTCTGTATTCAACTCAGCAATTGGCTTCCGGACTTTGCCGGCGCGGACAACGAAACTATTCTGGCAGCCGAGATCGATATTGAGGACACCCGCCTGGCGGTTGCCCGCGAGCACGGATTTGACAGTTGGCAGACAGCCGTAGAATTCGGCAAGAAGCGCCTCAACCCCAATTTCGAAGATGCGATCACTGCAGTCACAACCGGTGCGATTGACGACTTACGTTTGCTGCTCACCAAACTGCCGTATTTGCTCTCACTACGCTCTCCCTATGGCCACCAATCGACACTACTGCACTATGTTGCCGCCAATGGCATCGAAACCTGGCGCCAAACAGTGCCGTCTAACGCCGCCGATATTACCAAACTGCTGTTGGATTCCGGGGCCGATGTACATGCACGGGCCTTCGTCTACGGTGGTGAATTTGACACCCTTGCTTTACTAGTCAGTAGCGCCCACCCGGCAGAAGCAGGCGTGACAGATGAGGTTGCGGCATTGCTGCGCGAGGCTGGCGCTACAGGCTAATACTGGAAGCAACATCTCCTGCCCTTTCCATATAAAAATAGCGAATCGTCACCCACGCCAATATCCCACCGGCTATCACATCCGCAACATGATGTTCGTGAATTAGCAGCGTAGATCCGGCAATTGCTATTGCCCAGGCGAGGAAGATGAGTCCGCCACGGCCAATTTTCAGGGAAATTGCCATCGCCGATGTCAATGCCAGTGAAACGTGCAGGGATGGAAGATGATTGTAATCGAGATTGACGGCATCCGCGAAGGCAAGTACCGCTCCACTCCAACCGCCGGGTACTTGCCGGCTAAAACCATCCTCAATTGGCACCAGCAAAAATATCAGTCCGGCGATAAGCACTTGATAACAAAGTGCCCGAAAGAGGGGCATTAACTGCTGCCGGGAAGGGAAGACAAAGAGCAGACAGGCCAACAAGGCGTTCATGGACATATAAACGAAGGCCATTTGCGGCACAAAGGGTATCGTCAATTCCGCATCGAAATAGAGGGGAATGCGCCAGCTGTAAAAGCCGTTTATATAGTTGGTAAAGGCGTACACGGAATAAAAAACGGCAAAAAACAACAGACCAATCGGCATGGTTTCCGGCAATCCGCGAAATCCCCTACGAAGGAATCTGAAAACACGTTGTTGCATTAAGGAAGGCCTCCGTGCCCGGCTAGCGGCGAACCTCCTGCTTGTCCTCAGGCAATGGCTGCGGCCCTTTCCACATAGAAAGGTAAATGCGCCAGAAAGCGGGGCGCTCCTCATTAAAATCTACAAATTTATCGAGATGCCGCCAGGGAACGCGGGGGTATTGGTGATGGGCTTTGTGATGATGATAATTAAGAAAGAGGGCTTTTACCAGCTTATTCACGCGGAGGTTCCAGGCGCCGTCCAAGACGTGTCGGTCGGTCCAGGCGTGATCCGCATATTGCAGGCTGCTCCAGTTGATGGCAAATGCCGCGTAGCAAATCATCCAGCCAAAAAAACTTAAATTAAACAGATAGATGATTCCGGCCTGGAAGAGGATGCTGAAAAGGATTTCCAGGCGAATGCGAGTTGCCGGTGCATTGTCGAAGCCGGAGAGCATGGCGTCTGCACTGGTCTGCTGCGCCATTTTTGAATCGCTGCCACGCAGGATCCACGATTGCAGAACACCCGGTAACATCAGGTATAACAAGCAACCGAGCGGCGCCAGCGTCCAGTAAACGCCGGTGAGAATGCCGTACCACTGGATGAATTTCATCAGCTTATTCTCACCGGGTTGAATATAGTCAAATAGCTCGTCATCAGTGCGATTACGGCGATGATGCCCCAGGTGACAGATTTTCTGGAATGTAAAGCCGGTTGGGAAAAATGCCGCCGTCAACATGCCGAAAGCATCATTGATTTTGCGATTGGAATGGAAAATGCCGTGTACGGATTCATGCAGCAGTGAAAAAATAGTATTGTTGATAAAAGAAAACACGATCGCCGCTGCGATGATCCACCACCAATTATCGACATGCGAGGCTACCCAGAGCATAGCAATTGCAATAGAACCTGCCAGAATCGTCAGGCCGATATTCATAGCAACGGGAATTGGTACGTCGCGCTTATGATCTGCTTTTGCGGCATTTTCCATCTTTACATCTCTCCTATGATTTTGCAGTCATCCGGCCGCCGAAAAAGCCAATTACCAGCCCAATCAGCAAGGCGATAATGCCGGTCCACATCAAGCTATTGGTGGCCGCATCGAGTAAGGGATTGTCAAACATGCTGGCGGATGAGTGAAAGCTGGCAACTTGCCAACGTCCGTCTTCATAGACCAGGGTACTGGACCAGCGAGACTGGACATCAAAGGCCTGGCCGCTGGTCAGGCTGAAGCTGTCATCCGTGCTGCCATAAGCAATGCCGGTATCTTCATCGTAAATAATTGTTAATTCATCAACCAGCATTTTGAAGGTCACAGATTCAACAATGCGGCTATCGCCGGTCATCATTTTGTCAAAATAGGCTTTAATTGCATCATGACCGCGATGCACCGTGCCATCCATCGCCGTGAACACCACGTCTTTGTGGAGGTGTTTCAAGATGCCATTAATGTCTCCCTTATTGGCCGCGTCAATGGCTTCATCGCGCAAGGTTCGCAGAGCAGTATGAGCCGCTTCAGCATCAAATGCCGGCTCCATGGTTTCTTCTCCATCCTGGGCCATTATTCCGCAAGGCAACATCAGCAGCAAAAGCAGGGTAACAATTACAGTTTTCATAGCAAAGTCCGTTTCTTGGTTTAGGTTATGGGAACTAGAGATTGGAGATTTGGGGCTTAGACATCCCCCTGTCTGCCCCTTCGAAGGGGGATATAGGGGAATGTCGTTTCAATTATTCCGAATCTCTATTCTCTAATCCCGAATCTCTAATCTCCAGTATCCCCCGCCGGTAATTGACGCAGGAATTCCAGGAATTCATAGAGCACCGGGTCAACCGACTGCGGAAAATCGGGGTTAAATTTCATTTTGTCCATAATCTCAACATCACGCCGCAGGAATGCCGAAAACAGCCAGCGGGCCGCGCCAACCCGCATACGATCCAGAAGCCCAAAGGAAGAGCGGTATACGCCAAAAACCGGCGTTACTCTCACGCGCTGATTCTCCAGCGGCTGTAAACAGAGCATCAAGGCACTGCGGGTTCTGCCAAGGTCGCTCTCAACCGTAATGACAGTGCCACCATGACAGGTGATGGTAATATCAATATGGTCGCGGGATATCCATTTCATGGTATGATCCGCGATCGACTTGCCAATGACTTTAGAGATATATTTCAGGCAAACGCGATAGGGTGACTGACGTATGAGAATGGGGGCTTTGCGAAAATCCCGTTCGTGAACGGTCTTGAAATGCAGCACATCATAGCCATTCGAGGCCACCGCATACCAGGGACAATCCAACTCAATGGAAGGGCCGGGTTGCATCAACAGACCATCATCGGGCGACGTATCGTACGACGGCGCCGGAAACAGCGGTTCCGGTCCGTTGAACACAAAGACGACGCCAAATTTTTCAATCACCGGCCAGGTGTTTTGGCGAACGCGATCCGGAATTGCAGCAATGCCCGGTATATGCTCACAGCGACCGTCTGTTCCGTAACGCCAGTAATGCAGGGGGCAACGCAATGTATCGCCAATGACTGCACCACGCCCCAGGTGCGTGCCCATATGCTGACAATGCGCGTCAAGGGCAACAATCTTACCGCTATCCTCGCCGCGATACACAACAATGGAACGATTACCTAAATCCAGAGAACGAACCGCCCCACGAGGCAATTCATCAGAACGGCACACCAGATACCAGGCTTGTGGCAAAGAAGGGATACCAGCAGTCAAGACTGCCGGTGCTAATGTCAGTTCCGGATTGTTCAAGCAATGCCCCCAATGAACTCAAGCGAGTCACAACCGAATGCGGTGTAAACAGCAAAGTCCAACAAGAAAAACGCCAGACAAGATGTAGTTGGAATCTTTGCTTCTAAATCAATACAAGCTTTTGTTTTTCAACAGATAATGCGGTACGGCAAATATATATGATTAAAGGCAATTAGGCAAGCGCTGGTCCGGCACACACATATCGCAGCAATGCAGCCAGGAGTTTGTCCAGATTTTCTTCCTGGAAATAGTGGTCCGCTCCCAGCACCGGACATATTAGCCCCGGCTCAATTATCGCATCACGCAATAGTACAAAGCCATCGTTAGGACCGTAGCGGCTCAGACGGCGATGGCGAATTTTCAGAAACAGGCTACCGGAAACATGCGCTCGCATCGGAAATCCCATCACGTTAATCAGCTTCACACCTGCGGGTGTGCGGAATTCCCGGGAAAGGTAGCCGGGCGGCTTGGCAGCCAGATCTTCCACCATGCTCGAAGTTGCCCCGCTCATTTTCATAAAGCCACTTTTGATCAGTCCCTTGATTTTTCCACCAATATAGACTTCATCGATGAGGGGCGTTCCGCGATGCATGCCGCAAATCTGAATCCAGTGCCTGAGACGCGGCTCCTTGATCCAGCCGCATTCAAAAGCATAGCGCAAATCGGCTGAGCCCTTGCTCAAGCTGACGATCACAATTCGGCTTTCGCTGATTGAGGGAAGAAAGTCGGCAATAATTCTGGCATTGGTTTCCAATCCGTCAAGACTCTCGACCGGTACCAGGCTATAGGGCAAATCCAGCGCCCGGGCAGTGGCCTTAACCAGCCGCCCATCGCCACCATATTGGGGATGCTGGGCATAAAATGCCGCCGGCAGCAAAACAATGTGTACATCTTTGTTTTGCACATCCCCGCCGTCTGTGCTTAGCTGCTGAATGGCATTGAGAAATTCAATATTTTCCGAACGACGGCAAACCCGGTCAAACAAAAGAGAAGTAGCCATATCAACCGAGTAGCGCCGGGTAATTTCATGCAGAAAGTCGTCGCTGAGATCATCGAGGCTCAGGCCGGCATACAATGAACGAACAGTTTCCAACTCCAGCGGGCGTTCAACGCCGGGTAAAATATAGGCCGCTTCCGGCAGCGGCGGCAGCAGCACGTCTGTCGTAGCGTTCCGCGAAATGATTTGACTCATGACCGTTTCTTTTGTATTGTGTCGATCTTATGAAATGAAGCTCAAGATAATATCGAAGCCAATTATTGACAACCGGACATCTACAATTAATGACAATAGAACTTTCAAAAATGCAATACTCAAATTCCAACACAAAAAATTCCAGAAGGTAGCATGGCAACACTCATTATAACCCACCCCGGCGGCGCACATTTTGATGAATTTTTCGCCCTCTGCCTGATTCTCGCTCATCACGACCATACCCGTTTCCGCATAGAGCGTCGGGAACCAACAGAGGCGGAACTGGACGATCCGAATATTTGGGTGGTTGACATAGGTCTTCGACACGAGCCCGAACTGAAGAATTTTGATCATCATCAGGATCTCAGCCTCGGGGCCAGTTTTGTGCTGGTGGGTGACTACCTCGGCGTTTCCGAAAAGATGTCTATTTTCCACTGGTGGTCTTTAAAAGACCGCCTGGACCGCTTCGGCCCCAATAATGTCGGCAAGGAGCTGGGTATCGAAGATTTTGGCTTGATTCACAGCCCGCTGGAGCTTTGGTTTATCGATCTCTTTGCTGAAAGTCCATTGCTGGTTCAGCAGATAATGGCAATGTTTGGCCGCAGCATGCTGGATGCCGCCGATCGGCTCCGGGAACGCATCGAATTCTGGTCCACCTGCGACACCCGTGAAATCAATGGGCATACAATCTTGATCGGCTTAACGGACGAAAGTGAAGGCAGTCAGGAATTTCGAGATCGCATGGAAAAGCCTGCAGTTGCAGCCATAACCTATGACAGTCGCGGTGAGGGTTGGCGGCTTTATCGCTTCAACGACAATCCCATCGTCGATTTCACACGCATCAGCGAGGATCCGCACGTCAAATTTGCCCACAAAGGTGGATTTATCGCCAAAACCCATAATCGCATAGCGCTTGATCAAGTACTGGACCTGATGGCACGGGCAATCGTTACCTGATCGCGCCACATCCTCGTACAGTACGCCATTGCTTATCTTACAATTTTAGAAACAGTGATTCAAGACACCCGAAATTGCCTTCCGGTTATGTTATTTGAAGCGTTTAGGTATCGCATCTGGCAATTGGAAACAATCTACCATCTTTCCAGGTCACCTGACGTTGACGGGCCTGCTGAAAGCGGCCTTGATTGCTAAACATACCAGCCGCCGCACCGATAATCAAGCAAGGCTGAGATGTTCCCACGGACAGGGTAAGACAAAAAAACTTGTTGCCGAACAAGGGCAGCCATTTGGCTGTGGAACGGCATCAACCTGGAGTTTTTTGACGAGATTGAGGTAAAGTGAAAACGCTCTTCGGAAAAATATTCTCTAGAAACGGCGTTACAGAAGACCATGCCGATGAGTTATACAGCGAAGATGACCATTTCATAGACGCTCTGGAATTTGGAATGAACGGTGATTTTTTGGCCGCAAAGACCGAATTCGAAAGAGCAATTACAATGAATAGTGGTTTCAAAGCCGCTCGCATCGGCTCGAGAATTGTTGATGATTCTCTGCGTCAGGTGGTTTCGCGCGAAGCGGCGATTCATCTCTTCAAGGGAGAGCTGCTGTTCAACAACGATGATATGGATCATGCCATCGCCGAGCTCGATCGCGCCATCCAAATTGCCCCCAACTACGAAGTTGCCTATCACAATCGCGGCGTATTCTACCTTCACCGCCAGGATTATCCCAAGGCCATTCACGATTTCTCCGTAGCCATCAGCATGAATAAGGATTTCCTGGAAGCATATACCAACCGCGGCAGCGCCTTTTGTGAAATCCACGCCTACAATAAAGCAATCAACGATTTTAACACCGCCATCGAGCTCCGCCCCGAAGATGATGAGCTGTATTATGACCGTGGTTTTGCCAATGCCGCCAGCGGCAATTACGAGAAAGCAATTGAAGACTATAGCAAGGCAATCGAACTGAATGAGTCCGATAACCTGTCGTATTACAATCGCGGCCTGGCGCTGGTCTCCAAGCGCATGTACGGCAAGGCGCTCCAGGACTTCATCAAGGCAATCGAAATCAATCCCGACGATCTAACGGCATATGCCAGTATGGCCCATTGCTTCAACGAAATGGGGCATTACGACAAGGCAATTGAAACCTGCAATCAAATGCTCAAACGCGCCCCGAAAAATGCCGAGGCACATATTCAGCGCGGCAACGCCTACGAGCTTCAAGGAGATATCGACAAGGCAATAGCTGATTATGGCAAGGCCATTTCACTTGACTCCTTCAGTGAATCGAACTTCAATTTCCGCGCATCCGCTTACCGCGCAAAGGGCCAGATCAAACAAGCAATCAACGACTTGAACAAGGCAATTACCATCAATCCCAACTACACAACCGGGTTGATCAATCGCGGCATCATCTTACGTGAGCAAGGCAAGTTTCAGGAAGCATTGGCCGATTTCACAAAGGCCATCCAGGTAGCACCAAACTTTACCGGAGCCTTTGTTCAGCGTGGTCAATTGCTCGAGGAAATCGACAAGAACGAGCAGGCAATCAATGATTATACCCGGGCACTGCAACATGCGCCCCGCGACGGCTACGTATTCTACCTTAGGGGCAATGCCTTACTTAGCATCAATTATATTGACGAGGCGATCAAAGACTTTAACCAGTCACTTGCCGTGAATTATGCCACGACAGATGTTTACCTTGGTCGCGGCACCGCACATCGGCGCAAGCAGCAATTTGAGCATGCGCTGGCGGATCTGCACAAATCACTGGAACTCGATCCGCGCAACAGCCGGGCCTATAACGGCCTCGCCCATATTTTCCTTCGCCAGAAAATGTATGATGAAGCAATCACCAATTTCAGCCGGGTCATCGAGCTTGACCCGGACAATAAAGCCGCATTGACCAATCGCGCTGCGGCCTACTATAACAAAGGCCTTCTCGAAGAATCCATGGCCGACTGTGACCGGGCACTGTCTATCGATTCAAAATTTGCCACTGCGTATCGCAACAAGGCCACGGTTTTTATAAAAATGGGCAACATCAAAAAAGCGATTCAAACCTACAAGAAATTGATCAAAGTCCTGCCTTCCGACAAACCGGATCAGATCGAAAAAGCACGCCGCAAAATGAGCGAGTGGAAAGCCGAGCTCAAAGCTTCCTGATAGAATTGCGTTTTCTTGCTGACAATCAGCAGTATTTTCCCGATATTATGCTGTTTACGTCTAAGTATCGGCCAGGAAAACCGGCAAGAGGCCCTCATGTATTTCAGCGGACATTTGGCGATCGACCCATCCCAGGAAAGTAACCTGAGGCGCGTCAAGCCATCCGACCTGGCTGGTAAAATTGCTTATTTCCTCAGCGGCGGCGCCACCGGCAAGCTGGAGGAGATGGAAAGCTTCATAACTGTCAACATCCTCCAGCAAATCAATATGGCCCTGCGCGCCATCTCCATCGACAATTTCGTACACTTACTGCGCAACAACAAAGAGGTTTACCGGGACAATAGTGGCGACCAGCACGACTTGAAGAAAATCATGGATGAATTTCGCTTTGAGACGGCCGCTGAAAACCCCGAGAACTTCCAGACAATTCTACTGGTTTGCGAACATGAAGACGAGCACTTCCGCTACCTGCTGGATATCCACATCGCGCGGATTCATTCACCGCAGGCATATCCGATTCACGTCCGGGTCGATGGCATCCCGAAAGCATCTGAAAACATGGACGCCATCAACATTCAAGGCATCTGCGCATCACAATCTGCATACGATGCTTTCCTGGCCGAAAAAGACCCGTGTTTTAGAGACTTCCTGAATCTTTTGAAGCGCACTTTTGGCAAATATATCGTCTCAGATGATATTCGCTGCGGACAGCGGCGCTGTATTGTTAGCCCGCACAAGACCGCCACCAGGCTGTCGACGCGGAAAGCCATTGCCGATTCGGCCCTCTTTCGCTCCTACTTTGGGTTTGATAGTTTTCCGCAGTATGCAAGGCGTTGGGCAACTGCTATGGAAACCGGAAAAATCAACTGTCGTGAAAGCACCATTGTCGATTTATGGGGCAGGCCGGTGATGGTCACTGATGTCAATGGGTTTAACTGCGGCGAGCTACCGTTGACTGATATGGGGAAACATTTCCAAAGTCTCACAACCGGTGTATTTTGCCGCTTTTCAGGGCATCATTATCACTTCAAGCCGGATGACAGGCCCTTAATGCGCTATGAAAAATTTGCCCTCCCGCACCAGGATCTGGGCTGGTCCATCGTTAAATCAGACACCGGGACATTGTAAAAATGAAGCCGACACCATCCCCTGGCGCACTTTTTATCGTATCAACGCCAATCGGCAACCTGGAAGACATCACCTTCCGGGCAGTTCGTATCCTCGCGGAAGCAGATGTAATCCTGGCGGAAGACACCCGGGTTACCGGCCGTCTGCTGTCACATTATGAGATTAAAACACGCCAGCTCAGTTACTACGCCCAGAATGAAAAGGGCCGCATCCCCCAGGCAATTCAGTTACTCCGGGGTGGTAGTAACCTTGCACTGGTAAGCGATGCCGGCACACCGGGCATCTCCGATCCGGCACATCGACTGGTAAAAGCTTGCATCACTGCAGATATCCCGATTATTCCGGTACCCGGTCCATCTGCAAGTCTGGCGGCACTGGTTGCTTCAGGATTGCCAACTGACCGATTTGTCTTCGAAGGCTTCCTTCCACGGAAGAAAGGAAGACAGACAAAACTCCAGCAATTGGCTGAAGAACCGGGCACCATCATCATCTACGAATCGGCCCTGCGAATTCAAAAAACTTTACAAGATATTGGAAAGCATTTTGGTAATCGCTATATTGTGATTTCGCGTGAACTGACCAAGAAATTTGAAGAGTTCATACGAGGAGAGGCGCAGGAAGTACTGCTGCAATTGAAAGATCGCACGCTGAAAGGAGAGATTGTCCTTCTGGTCGCCGGCAGGGATTTTAAATCGTTTGATTCATGATGAAGAGCTTCTAGATGGAAAAAAATGGATTCACCATTCTGCCCGAAGGGGTTAAGAATTGGTACATAAACTTGATCTCACCAATGATCGAGTTTCTCGTCCGCAATAATATCCATCCTAATTTTTTCACCTTCCTTGGACTTATTCTGACCGTCATTGCTGCCTATTTCTACACGCAAAGCAGTTTGGTATGGGCCGGATCATTCCTGCTGGCAGGTGGTACTTGCGATATTATGGATGGCAAGCTGGCAAGAGAGAGCGGCCGGGCCTCGAAATTCGGCGCGGTGCTCGACTCAACGGTTGATCGTTACTCCGAGCTAATAATGTTTTTCGGGATTGGTATCTATATTACCAAAACGTATATTAGCGGGCCTGAAAGTGACACCTTTGGTACAACCATGCTTGTCGTGACTTTTCTGGCAATGTGCGGCAGCATGATGGTGAGTTACGTTCGAGCCCGTGCCGAAGGCCTGGGATTTGACTGCAAGGTCGGCTTAATGCAAAGACCAGAGCGTATTGTTTACATTGGGTTTGGATCTATCTTTCACCCCAATCTGCTGATTTTTGTTCTGTGGATGATCGCTATTATGGCCAATTATACTGCCTACCAGCGTATGGACCATGTCCGCAAAGAAGAACGCGCGGCGATGGACAACGAGAACATGGATGAGACGCTGGGCATATAAGTTTCGCGAGAATTGTGGTGGTCTATAAAATGTATTAGACGTCGCCTGGAGACATGCTGCGTGTAGAATTTAGCCACGAATCCTCACGAATTAGCACGAATTTTTCTGGATAAATCTTCGTGAATATTCGTGTGCATTCGTGGTCGGTTTTTTTAGGCTCGGCCGGATATCGACAATTGTTTTTGATATGCAGAGATCAAGTATGATGAGGAGACAATCGTAGATCACTGCTTATTTTTTGAAGATAATACTGAAAGGAAGTAACGCTTTATGAGTAATATGCCTAAAGTTGAAATGGCTCCGGCAAAAGGACGCCTCGGTATTCTGACACCTGGCATGGGTGCAGTTGCCACCACATTTATTGCCGGTTGCATTGCCGTCAGCAAAGGACTTGGCAAACCAATCGGTTCACTGACCCAGATGGGCACCATTCGCCTTGGCAAACGGACAGACAACAACGTCCCGATGATCAAAGACTTCGTGAGTCTGGCCGGCCTTGATGATCTGCGCTTTGGTGGCTGGGATCTCTTTGAAGAAAACGCCTATGAAGCCGCGGTTCACGCCGGCGTGCTCGACAAGAACCTCCTGGATCAGATTAAGCCGGAACTGGAAGCCATTAAGCCAATGAAGGCGGTATTTGACAAGAAATATGTCAAGAAACTCGATGGTACTTACGTCAAGGAAGCCGACACCAAGTGGGACCTCGCTCAGATGGTTATGGACGATATCAAGCAGTTCAAGGAAGATAACGATCTTGATCGCGTTGTGATGGTCTGGTGCGGCAGCACCGAAATTTTCCTGAAGCCTGGTGCAGTTCACCAATCCGTTGCAGCTTTCGAAGAAGGCCTGAAGAACAACGACCCGGACATTGCCCCGTCAATGATTTATGCCTACGCAGCAGTGAAGATGGGCGTGCCCTACGCCAATGGCGCTCCGAACCTCAGTTGCGATATGCCCGCCTTCTACGAATTGGCAAAAGAAACCGGTACGCCGATCTGCGGTAAAGACTTTAAAACCGGTCAAACCCTCATGAAAACCATCCTGGCGCCAGGTTTCAAAGCGAGAATGCTCGGTCTTGGCGGCTGGTTCTCCACTAACATCCTCGGTAATCGCGACGGTGAAGTTTTGGACGATCCGGATTCATTCAAAACCAAGGAAGAAAGCAAGCTCTCCGTTCTCGAGCAAATCCTGCAGCCGGAAGTGTACCCGGATCTCTACAAAGACTTCTACCACAAGGTGCGCATCAACTACTATCCGCCTCGCGGCGATAACAAAGAAGGCTGGGATAATATCGACATCTTTGGATGGCTCGGTTATGATATGCAGATCAAGATCGACTTCCTCTGCCGTGACAGTATCCTGGCAGCACCGATTGTTCTCGATCTGGCCCTCTTTCTTGATCTTGCAAAACGCTGTAACTTCTCCGGTATCCAGGAATGGCTATCTTTTTATTTCAAGAGCCCCACAACCCTTCCGGAACTCTACCCGGAGCATGACATCTTTATTCAGCTCATGAAGCTGAAGAATACCCTGCGTTACATGAAAGGCGAAGATCAAATCACTCACCTTGGCGCAGACTATTACGAATACTATCAGTAACGGCTTTTTTGGCGGCTTGCAGGAAACCTGCAGGCCGCTGTCCGTTTACATCGGCAGCATCCCCTGCCTGCATGAAACTGCCGGAAGTCTTGCCAAATCCCAAAGAGGGTTCCTGACTGCTTACCGGCCCAGAATGATACAAAAGGAGTGCTCGATCGATACAGGTATTGAAATCGTATATAAGCAGCATGCATCTTCCGCTCTGATTGATAGGTGACAGGCATTGTCTTCCCCGGATCGCGAACAATCACCTCTGAAGGATGTCCTGAAGACATCGCTGCCCGCCGTTGTTGATTTATCTTCTCAAACTATCGCCTGGCTCATCGAAGCGATTTACATCGGCAACCTCTCTGCGGCAGCACTCGCTGGTGTCGGCTTTTCTCTACAAATTGTGATTCTCACCTTTACTGTCCTGCTAACCTTTGTCGTTGGTGCATCTATCATCATCACCCGCTACCTCGGCGCCGGCAATACCTGGAAAGCCAATCATGTCCTGGCACAGGCCCTCATTATCGGCACCATCCTGTCATTTCTAATTGCTGCCAGCTGGTATTTTGGCGGCACGCAACTGCTGTTTATGATAAAAGAGGAAGATGCCTCCGCACGCCTCTTCGGCATAGAATACCTGGAAACCCTCTCCTATTTCGGGCCGCTGATTATTGTCAACTTCATCGCCCTCGGCATCATGCGCATGGCCGGTGATACCATGTTGACAATGAAGGTCAATCTTTTCGCCAACATTCTCCATTTATCCCTGGCCCCGCTCCTGATTTTCGGACTATGGGGATTCCCGCGAATGGAGACCAAAGGTGCTGCACTCGCAGTTGGTATCGCCCACTCGCTGGCCCTGTTCATTACCCTCTATTATTTACGAAGCCGCAAAGGATCGCTTTTCCTCTCGCTCAAGGAGTTCACAACTCCTAACTTCGAAACCTTCAAGAAACTCTTCAAGCTCGGTATTCCAACCACCGTAGAGCAGTTGGTCTGGGCACTGGGACAGCTCATTCTCAGTTTTTATGCTTCGCAGGTAGGCATTGTTGTCCTGGCGGCACACCAGGTGTTTGTACGCATCCAGTCTGTGCTGACCATGGCATTCAATGGTTTTGGCATGGCATCGATGACGCTGGTTGGCAAAAACATCGGCGCGGAAGACGAATCTGCTGCCATCGCCGCCGGCAACACAACTGCAAGGGTGGCGCTGATTTCAGCAATCCTGATGTCAGGAGTGTTGATTCTCTTCAAGGATGTCTGGCTGCACATCTTTACCAATGATGCGCGGGTCATCGAATTGGGAACCGCGTCGATCCTTATTCTGGCAGCACTGCAATTGCCCAAGGCAGTCAACGCGGTATTCACTGGTAATCTGCGTGGCGGCGCAGACCTGAACTGGCTCATGTGGCTGGCAATATTCAGTGTGATTGTTTTTGAAGGATTCGCCAGTTACTTTATGACCTTTACGTTTCACATGTCGCTGTTTGGCCTCTGGCTAATACAGGCAATCGATGAAGCTTTCCGCACCACCCTAAACATCTGGCGATTCAGGGGCCGAAAATGGTTGCTGAAGACTATATTATAGAGTTGCTATGAAGACACATCCGCGATTTATCTCTTTTGAAGGCATCGATTTTTCCGGGAAAACTACCCAGCTGAATATTGTCAGGGAGAAGCTCGATACCATCGGCAGACCCACTCATCTTGTCCGTGAACCGGGCGGCACCGTTATCTCGGAAAAGTTACGGCCAATCATTCTCGATAAAGCCCACGCGGAAATGCATGCGACCACAGAAATTCTACTCTATTCAGCTGCTCGCTCGCAGCTGGTTCACCAGGAGATATGGCCAATGCTGGAGCGCGGAGACTATGTCATTGCAGATCGCTTCTACGATTCTACAACCGCTTATCAAGGTGCGGGGCGACAGCTGGACATAGATTTTGTCGCTCGTTTAAATCGCTTCGCCACCTCCGGGCTCACCCCGGGGCGCACCATTTTCATTGACATTTCTCCGGAAGAATCCGTGCGGAGGCGCAAGCTTGCCGGTCGCGGCCGGGACCGCCTGGAAAGCGAAAGCATTGCCTTTTACCACAGCATCCGCGAAGCCTACCTCACACTTTGCCGGGACAACCCCGATCGCTTCGTAGTCATCCCCGGTGAAGACTCAATTGAAGACATTGCTGTGCAAGTTTGGGAGCAAATTGTCAGTTTTTGGTCTTTGTAGTTTTGGCATTATGAAATGCCAGCGCCACCTCCCCTCTTACCTTACTAAATGAATTTGCATCGTTTGAATCGCGCTATGCCCCTGGAATTGCACATAATAGACCCCTGAAGCATTCGCTCTCGGCTGAAATTGGAACTTATGTTCGCCACGGTTGAGATAAGCATTGATAAGATCGGCCACTTGCCTGCCCAGGGCATCATATATCTTCAACTTTACCCGATCTGGCTCCGGTAAGTCGAGCACAATTGTAACGGAAGGATTAAAGGGATTTGGGTACGATTTTAACACCTGAAATTGCCGGGGCACCTGTTGCATTTGCGGGAGTCTTATATCCGTTATCGGTTGAATCACCTCATTAATAGCCGTCGTAAGTTTATTATACAGCGAAGCGTTGCTTCGCACCCGAAAGGATTGTTCGATGTGGATGAAATAACCACTTACCGAAGAAACAGCCTGCGTGCACGGGTTTTGCGAGCCGTTACTGTAGCGCCCTTGAACATTTGTGCTCCCAATCAGCGGACATGACGATCCGTCACCAGCCACCGCTGCTGAAACATCACCACTGGCAATCAGGCTGTCTCTTATCATAAACAACAGGGGCTGTGACAGCGAAGCATGTCCATTGGTCAGAAAAAAATCTTCGCAACTGCTTCGAGCATGTCCATGCAGGTTAATAACATAGGTAAGCGGATTAAGACTTACAATAGTCTCATGAACACCTTGAAACATGGTCAGATCATAATGAGCCATGTCTGAAATCGGATAGGGTTGACTACTGGTACTGCACACTGACGTCGAGCCGCTACACCCTGACTGCTGATCGTTTGCACAGCGATGCACACCACTCATCATAAAATATCTGGAGCCGGTTCTCCGAAAAACATCAACACCCTCAATGTGAGTTTGGCTATCAAACAACGCATGTGGTACCTCTACTGCAATCTGCCGTTCAAAAGCCGGATTGACGATGTAGGTCCCCCACCCTTGCGTTATTGGAGCAGACTCATGAAGGACATAATATTGACGATTTTCAAAGCCTGTGTCCGTTAGAAAACTCAATTTATAAAATGGGAAGTCCACCTGTATGAGGCTGTCAGCCTCCGTAATTTCTAAATTGACGAGAAATGCCATTAGCTCTTGAAAATTGTCGAGTTCAGCTATCGTTGGCACTGTAAAGCCGTTGCTGCCGGAAGCGGGCATGTCGTCTGCAACATCACTCACAAAGGTGATCAGATCTTTTTCCAGGGCGGGTATTTGGGCATGTGCGATCAGCGGAGGAACGCAAAGCAAAATAGAAGTAATTAAGCCCCGAAATTTCGTGAACGGCATAGAGCATAGGGCCTGTTTAATGGTTCAGGAGAAGTCTATTGAAATTGAACTTAGCACCTATTGCCGGAACATCAAAACGAATCCACTGGGAGCAGCGTCTCATCATTTAATTTGCGAAGGTACCTTTTGGTACCTGTACATGTTTTTGTGACTCAAGCTACGGCAATTTTGGGCCGAATTTGTTTATATCGTATCACACAATCTACGATCTTGACTACATGCAATATTTGACGCCTGCAAGGAACGCAGGTGATAAACTTGGGAGCGTTTTTTATGTTAAAGGGAAAACGGTTTGCCGGGTGGGCCGGCTCATTTTTGATAATCTTCCTGGTCTTGGGATGGATGGTGAATACATCTCAGGCAAACACCGAAACCACGTACAAAAAGATTGACCGAGGGCTATTCTACCTGAAAGAAGTATTCCAAACTGTATCCCGTAACTATGTAGACCAATTGGACCCCGAAACGCTCAGCAAATCTGCCATCAAGGGCATGCTGGAAGAATTTGACCCCTACACCGTTTTTTTTGAAGATCCCGGATCGCATCAAATGCGCATGATCACCCGCGGCAAATATGGCGGCGTCGGTATGGAGATTGACGTGCAGGATGGCGAAATCGTGGTAATTTCGCCGATATTGGGCACACCGGCAATGCGCGCAGGTATTCATGCAGGTGATATTGTTCTAAAGATCGACAGCGCCTCCACAAAAACAATGAGCACAGATGAAGCATCACGCAGATTGCGCGGAAAAATTGGGTCGGTTGTTAAAGTCCATATCAAACGTCACGGTGTTGACCCGATTCTCGAGTTCAATCTCATTCGCGAAGAAATTGTTCTAAAGGACATCACTTACAGCACCTTCATCGAGCCGGGCACAGCCTACATCAAACTCTCAGGATTTTCAGACAAAGCCGGCCGCGAACTTCGCGAGGCCATCCGCTCCCTGCGAGCAAAGGATAAGATTGAGAGCGTCATCCTCGATCTACGCGGGAATCCCGGGGGACTGCTCACCGCTGCCGTTGAAGTAGCAAACGTCTTTTTGCCACCCGGTCAACTCGTTGTGTCCACACGAGGCTCACACGAGAATGAAAACAAGTTTTTCACCAAAGACACCCCGATGTTGCCCAATGTCCCCTTGACCGTGTTGGTCGATGAATCAAGCGCCAGCGCCTCGGAGATTGTTGCCGGCGCCATCCAGGACCTCGATCGAGGGGTGCTTATCGGAAATGAGACATTCGGGAAAGGGCTTGTGCAAAAGGTATATCCGATAGACCGGGTCACCCAGGCTTATCTGAAGATCACCACGGCCAAGTATTACATCCCTTCCGGCCGCTCCATTCAAAAAGAAGACTACAAGCACAACAATAAAGTATTTACAGATCTATCTGACAGCCTGGAATACAATCGCGCCATCAAATTTCGCACGCAAAACGGACGGACCGTTTATGGCGGTGGTGGCATAAAACCGGACATCGCCGTTGCTGACACCCGTCACGATACCTATGTGAAAAACCTCTTTGCCCGCGGCTATTTTTTCCGCTTCGTGGTCGAACATCTTGAAGAACATCCGCAGCTCAAAGATGCGAATCGCATAGTGATCGACAAGTCGATCATGAACAAATTTCAGGCATTTGTGAAAGCAGAATCCTTCGCTTATAAAATTGAGGGCGAACGTGAGTTACATTCCTTTCTGAGAATTGCAAAAAGCATGAACTATAGTGATGATTTGAAAGACCTGGTAATTGTGGCGACCCAAAAGCTCGAAAACGAAAAAGCGCGGCAATTTGATGCTCACTCAACCATTATCAAGCAATACCTTGCCGCTGAATTTGCCGAACAAATCCAGGGAACAACAGCCTGGATTAGCGCAATGCTCAATTATGATGAGCAGGTCAAACACGCCACGCGGGTATTGCACAACATGAATCAGTACCAGGCAATACTTGCGATTAACAACTAGGGAAACATGAACAACAAAATTCCAACAGAAAAAATCCCAAACCGGGAAACAATGCCAGCGCTCTAAGACACACATTGGCTTTGGAATTTGGAATTTCGTGAACATTTGTCTCAGCCGCTATTCCCGGGAGAAAAATACCCATCAGCATTATTTCTAAGGATTTAAGAATGTGCTTTATCTCCGCTTTAGCGTTGCATTCCGGGCGGAAGTACTGTATTATGTGTCCCTCCCTGAAAAAGGCGTAGTGGATAGCACGGAACAACAACGATTTTTGAAACGAAGGAAGTGGTATGGCCAAGTCTCCGGAAAAAGCGTATAAAAATCTTGATTTTTTGAACAGCAAAGATGCACGCATTCTGCGGATTTTGGCAGAATACATAGAACCGGAGTCCCGTTTCCGTCGCGAAAAGGTGAAGGATACCATTGTATTTTTCGGTTCGGCACGCACTCGCGACAAAGCCAGGGCATCGGCAGAACTCCAGGAATGGGCAGCACGCGCCGAGGCAGATCCAAGTGAAGAGAATCTGGCCGGCAAGCGGCTGGCTGAAAAGCACTTGGAAATGTCACGCTACTACGAGGATGCCCGCACGCTGGGTAAACAGCTAACTGAATGGGCACAGGCGCTTCCCAATGGCAGCAAGCGCTATCTTATCACCTCCGGCGGTGGCCCGGGCATTATGGAGGCAGCCAATCGCGGCGCTTCGGAGGCGCCTAACGGCGAGTCGGTTGGCCTGAACATATCCATCCCAATGGAACAAGGCTGCAACGACTACATCACCGACAAGCTCAATTTCGAATTCCACTATTTCTTTACCCGCAAATTCTGGTTTGTATACCTGGCTCGTGCAATCGTGGTTTTCCCCGGGGGATTTGGTACTTTCGACGAACTCTTCGAAGTTCTGACGCTGGTTCAAACGAAGAAAATCAAGCCGAAAACCATATTGCTCTATGGCGAAAAATACTGGAAAAGCGTGATCAATTTTGAAGCGATGGTCGAAAATCTGGTCATCAGCGCCAAAGATCTCTCTCTGTTTTCTTTTGCCGATGACCCGCAAACGGCATTCAAGTATTTGACGACCAGGTTGGAGAACAACCACTAACAGGGCTGCTATATTACAATCCCACAACCATTTACCGGCATCACCGTGGTTTTTATTTCTTGATTATTGAGGCATTTTTCAATATATTTTTAAGCTGATACGGAATCGAATTGATTGGATACGTTAGTTTAAAAATGCCTGAATTACGAAAAGATCCGGTGATTGGCAGATGGGTAATTATTTCAGCAGAGCGAGGTAAACGGCCATCGGGGTACGAGCAGGTCGTTGAGAGTCGAACAACCGACTATTCGCCGTTTTCTGCTGGCAACGAAGCAATGACTCCCCCTGAAATTTTTGCCGTCCGTCCTGACTCCTCTATTTCAAATTCCAATGACTGGTCACTTCGAGTAATTCCAAATAAATATCCGGCTCTGGTAAGCGACCAGGTATCAGCAGCGTATCCTAAAGATGATTTTTACGAAGCAATGCCCGGTATCGGGGCTCATGAAGTTGTCATTGAGACACCAGATGAACAGGCGCGTTTGACAGACTTGTCAGCTTCAGCCTTGTCTGATATTCTTGGCGTTTATCGCCGGCGCATCCTGGCATTGAAGAAAGATAGCCGCCTAAAGTATGTCATGATCTGGAAGAATCATGGTCATAAGGCGGGCGCCAGTTTAAGTCATGCACACTCGCAGTTGCTGGCCACGCCAATGGTTCCGGGGCGGGTACAACAAGAACTGGACGGCGCTAAAAGCTACTTTCGCAAAGCCAAGACCTGTATTTACTGCGAAATCATTCGCCGCGAAATCAGGGACAACGTGCGAGTTGTATATGAATCTGAACAATTTGTTGCCATTCAACCTTTTGCCGCCCGTTTCCCATTTGAAACGTGGATTTTGCCGAAGGTGCACCGGTCCCATTTTGAACATTGTACTGACGATGAAATAACGCAGTTGGCCATTAGCATCAAAGCGATGCTTCATAAGCTTGACATGGTCCTTGAGAACCCGCCTTACAATTTTGTCCTGCATACGGCGCCGGTTCAGGAGGCTGCAATGGACCATTATCACTGGCACATCGAACTGATGCCAAAGCTTACGAACATCGCCGGATTTGAACTCGGGAGTGGTTGCCATATCAATCCCACATCTCCGGAAGACGCAGCTCGCTATTTACGGGAAATTCCCGCGTAAGATCACTCTGCTAATGACAGTAGGAAATTAGCAGGGATCGCCGCAAGGCACTAGTTGATTTAAAGCCCTGAGGTTTTGTTGTAAGGGAGGCAGAGGGCATCATCAAAGCAAGGATAAATGATGAGAGATTTTAAGGTATGCTATGTTTCGGCGGAGGTCTCGCCATTTGCCAGTCCAGGCAGTCTGGCTTATACATCCAAGACCCTGCCGGTAGCGCTGAAGAACATCAATCAGGATATTCGGCTTATGATGCCGAAATACAAGCTGATCAACGAGCGTAAGTACGTTTTGCGTGAAGTAATTCGGCTGCGTGAAGTCGGTATTAGCCTGAACGGCAGCGACAAAATGGCAAATGGAAAGACCGCCTTTCTGCCAAACTCCAAGGTTCACGTCTACTTCTTGTCTGTACCGGAGTACTTCGACAGGAAAGGTGTTTATGCCGATGAAAAAACCGGGAAGTTTTTTCCGGATAACGCTGAGCGTTTTGCATTCTTCTGTAAGGGCGTTCTGGAAACCCTGAAGCTGCTATACTGGCAACCGGATATCATTCATTGCAGCGACTGGACCAGTGCTCTTATTCCGTTTTACCTCAAAACGCATTATAAAGATGATGAGTTTTTTCAAAACACCCGCACAGTCTTAACCCTCCACAACCTCGAAGACCAGGGCCTCTTCCCGCTTGACGAAGTTAAGAACATCGGGATTCCGGAAGAATTTCTCGACAAGGAAAATGTTTTTGGTAACAACGGCAAAGTAAGCCTATTACGGGGTGGCATGCACTACGCAGACGTCCTGAATACCGTTGGCGAAAGCCGGGCCAAAGCGCTGCTGTCCGGTGAAGAGCCAGCTCATGGGCTCGAAGAACTCCTGCAAAGCCGCAAGAAAGACTTCGTAGGCATCACCAATGGCGCGGACTACATGGAATGGGATCCGGAGAACGACAAATTCATCAACACGCCTTACGACGCCAAGAATCTGCAATTAAAGGACGAAAATCGCACTGCCCTTTTGGAAGAACTGGAACTCGATGAAGAGATGAAGCTGCCCCTGGTATCTATCTTTACCGATTTCAGCGAAGAACGAGGTGGCGAGCTGTTGCTGGAAGCGATGGAAGATCTGCTGAAGGTCAAAGCGCACTTTATCCTGATGGGTAAAGGCGATGAAAAACAGCAAAAGCAGATTAGCGGACTTGTCAAGAAGAACGCCGATAAAATAACCTGGATCGAGGATCACGACAAGAAGCTAGCCCATAAGATTATCGCCGGCAGCGATATCATGCTGGTACCTACACCAATGGGAGAAATCGAATCTTATCACCTTAATGGTATGAGATACGGTACCGTCCCGGTTGTTCCTGACTTTGGCGCATATTCCGATACCGTCGTTGATTTCTCAGCTGAAACCGGCAAGGGAAATGCATTTGCCATTAGCAAATTCAACAAGACAACCATGTTAAAAGCGCTTCGTGCCGCTATCCGCTGCTATGATGACAAAAAGCTGTTTACCAAGGTTCAGAAAAACGGCATGCGAGCCAATCACTCCTGGACCAACGCTGCTGACAAGTATATCAAGCTTTACGAAAAGGCGTCCAAAAAGAAATAAAAGCGCTTTATCATCTATTTTTCCATAAAAAATCCCGGCTGATCTAAGATTGGCCGGGATTTTTCTTCAGGGGGTAGTAGATAAGGAAATTGCTATTCAGCGATAGCCGCTTTCAAAATCGGCATCGACAAAATTCGTATCCGTTTTCTCTCGTAGGAGATGGCACCGGCCTTTTTTAGCTGCGACAAGTGCAGGCTGGCTGTTTCGCGGGAGCTGGCAACTAAATTGGCGATGTCCTGATGCGTCAATGCAATGCGGATTTGACCGGTTCGCGGATCACCTGCCTTAGCCAAAAGTGATTGCAGGAGCTTGCAAATTCTGGTCTTTACATCACTAAAAACAATATGTTGAAGCTTCACTTCCAGAACCTGGATACGCTCACTCATCATCTTCAACATTTGCAAGGAAAATCGAGGATATTTCTCCAGGAATTCATCAAAATCATCTTTGTTGAGAATCGCAAGCGTCACATTCCCAACTGCCCGCGCAAAACTGCCGTTTAAACTTCGTCCAATAACCGATCCGAAAATTTCACCCGGTCCAAGAATATCCAGCGACAGTTCCCGGCCACTTTCGTCAAGATAGCCAATTTCAATATTTCCCGATTTAACAAAGAAAATGTGATCTGACTTTTCATATGGCAAATAAACGTATTCCCGCTTACGGAATTTTTGATGAATCATCCGTTCATTTATGGTATCAACGACTGTTTGTTTGATTCCCTGAAAGAAAGGAAAGGGTAACATAGGGATATTATTGACGACAGCACGGTGAGGTTTTTCTTCACGGATCTTGAGTTCCGGAACTTCCTGATGAAGAGCATTGCGCTTCTTGCGCCGGGTCAATCCCTTGTCACTATCGACATTTTTGAGGATTCCCATATCATACATAATTATTCTCCCGAGTGGTTAAAGTATTGCTGTCAACATTTGCCCATCGCATTATTGCCGACAGACCCTCGTCAATTGGACCTCAGCTGACCAATCGCCCCGAAAAAACCAGTGCAATACCTTTAAGCTCAATTAAGAGAATAATTGTCACGTAACTATCACGCTTTACTCATAAAAAACTCAATCCTCTTCACTGTTACAAACGTAATAAATAGCGCCTCAAAAGCTCAATTGCAGCCTGGGCGCTCCAATCTTTGTTCAACAGGCGATCCCTGCCAAAAGTGAATCGCCGCGCAGATACAGAATCAGCAGTCGCAAAACCGACATATACCAATCCAACCGGCTTTGTTTCCGTGGCACCGCCCGGTCCGGCAATACCGGTCGTAGACACCGCGATATCGCTCCCCAGCCTCTCGCGAACGCCGGCTGCCATTTCGCCGGCTACTGCCTCACTCACAGCGCCATGCGCTTTCAGCGCATCAGCAGACACGCCCAGCATATTCATTTTCACTTCATTGCTATAGGCATTTATACCGCCCAGGTAGTAGGCTGATGAGCCGGGAATATTTGTCATGCGGTGAGAAATCAAGCCGCCGGTGCAGCTCTCGGCGGCAGTAAGAGTCATCCCCTTTTCTGTCAATAAGCGCCCGACGACCGCTTCAATCTCTTCATCGGATTGGGTATAAATGTATTTTCCGGCAATCTCCAGCAAACCTTCTTGAAATTCTGCATAGCTTTCATCGGAATCACGCTCAGCCACACGGATATCAACCCCGGTAAATTTCGGCAGGAAAGCAATTTCATAAGCAGGAAATTTTTCGAAATGGGACTGGCAAATCTCATATAGCTTCGACTCCACGATCCCGGTGGTGCGATAGAGGTGAATTTGCGGTGGGGAATGATTAAGCCGCTGACGCAACAGCGGGATCACGGAACGCACCATCATCTCTTTCATTTCTCTGGGCACCCCCGGCAGCAGAAAAATCTGCGTATCTTTTTCATCGAAGTGTAAACCGGGCGCGGTACCCAATGGATTGTCCAGCAAACCAGCAGATGCCGGCACCATTGCCTGCTGTCGGTTAATAGGCGGCATCTCTCTGCCTCGCTCACGAAACAGCGCTTCTATCCTGGCCAATGCGCCTTCGTTCAGTACCAGCTCGGTATCAAGAAACGCAGCGACCGTCTTTCGGGTAATATCATCATGCGTAGGCCCAAGCCCGCCAGTGACGATAACAGTGTCATAATCACGCATCGCAAGGGTCAAAGCATCTTCAATTCTCGCCGCCTCATCACGGATGGTGACGATCTGCTTCAGCGCCACGCCTAAATCGGCCAACTGCTGCCCGATAAAGGTCGCATTTGAGTTGGTGGTTTTTCCATTTAACAGCTCATTACCGATCGAAACAACGAGTGCATTCATTGCCCTCTCCATATTTATTGAATTTCTTGCCTAACCTCTAAAACAAAAAGGTTGTTGGGTACCGCCAATTCCATGCTTAGATTATGCAAAAATTCTGGAAATTATAAGATATTGTTAATTATTTCTGTTTTTGCTTCCGATCTATTTGAAGTAATCTCAAGCTTAAATTTATTTCTGGAACCAATGTGATCTATAACCAAATATTAGCATCAAAGGGTCTTTTCTTCCAGTAATTTTCGGTAGAGATCCCTTGACATTTGCAGCACTTAAATACTGATGATTTGCGACCTTACCATGCATTCAAGTATGTTTTTCAGCTTAATCTTACCCTTTATCGAAAATTTTTGATTCAACCTCTTATAACAATATAGAAGATTTGGAGCACTGTATGAAAATGATGACATTGCCATCCGCGATATTTGCTTTGTGCGTGATGGTATTTTGCATGTCACCCGATCCCCTTCTTGCCCAAAAATCTGCTGCTGAATTGATTTCCACAGTGACACCGCCAGTTGGCGCCATTCGCTACAATGATGGCGTTCGCCAGGTAGAGGTTTACAATGATCACCTTTTTGTCACGAATTTCTGGGCCGGTCTTCAAGTTGTCGATATTTCGGATATCAGACAACCCAAACAGATCGCATACCTCCCCAGCGAAAACCAGTCATATGCTACATTCATTGAAAAGGACCGGGCGTATTTGGCAAATCATTCGGCAGGCGTGGTAATCTACGACATTTCTGACGTCGCCAGCATTCAAAAGCTCAGTGAGATTAAAACCACCGGCAATGCGTATGATGTCTGGGTTGAATATCCCTATTTGTATGTAGCCTTGGGCCGTGATGGATTTAGCGTAATGGATATCAGCGACCTTGACAATCCAACCACTGCCAAACTGGAAATCCCCGGCAGCTGGATTCAGGACGTTTATAAGGAAGGCGACCTGCTGTATATGGCGGCGAAAAAAGGCGGCCTGATCATCTACGACGTATCTGACCTGGAAAACCTGAAGCTATTGGCTCAATACAAGACCGGCTACAACAGTATGGAAGTTGAAGTTGTTGGTGATGTTGCCTATGTTGCTGACGGCAAGGGCGGCTTGCTAATGGTAAACGTGTCAAATCCGGAATTCCCGGTGAAGATTTCGCGTTTTGCCAGCAGCGGCTTTGTCGGCGATATCTACAAAGTCGGAAACTATGTCTATGTCGCCAATTCTGACATTGGCCTGCAAATCATCAATACAACAGATCAGAACAAGCCGTTTCTTGAGACCGTTTACAGCACAGACGACAAAGCCTATGGCGTCTTCAAACGCGACATTTATGTCTTTCTTGCTGCCAATACCTCGACACTGATTATGCGCCACAACAATGCGCCAAAGCTCGAGAATCTTGACGACATGAACTTGAATGAGAATATCCCCTTCTCATTGCAATTGAAAGCTGAAGAGCCGGATGGCGATCCGATTATTTACAACGCAGTAAATATCCCAACCGGATCAACCTTCGACATCAATACTGGCTATTTCAGCTGGAATCCTGACTATGAGCAGTCCGGCACATATGTCGACATTGTTTTCAGCGTCATCGAGCAAAATGAAAATGGCCTCAGCGCAAAAGACACCATATCTCTCAATGTCCAGCATGTAAACCGCTTGCCGGATTTGCCTGCGCTCGAGGATAAAACAATCGCTGAAAACAATACGCTGACCTACACGATACCGGCCGGCAGTGATCCGGACGTGGAAGATCAGGAACGTCTCGCTTATCGCGCAGAAAAATTGCCCGAAGGCGCAACTTTTGACCCGGCCACCCGCACCGTTACCTGGACACCAAGTTTCGAGCAATCCGGGCGCTACCTGGTAGATTTCATTATCGATGACGGCGGTGGCGGCAGCGACCGTGAACCAGTCACCTTTACGGTCACGCATGTAGATCGCAAACCCACAATCAACCCCGTTGCTGCACAGAGCGTGGACGAAGCACAAAATCTGGAAGTGCAAATATCCGGTACTGAGCTGGATGAAGAAGACCTGAACAAGATCTCCTTTCGCATGCAAAACCTGCCTGCCGGAGCCACTTTTGATGCGGATTCCCGCACATTTAGCTGGACGCCAAACTATGAGCAATCCGGCGTTTACGAAGATCTGATGTGCATCATGCGAGCTGGTGCATTAAGCGACACCACCTATTTTTCAATTACAACGAACCATGTAAATCGCTCTCCAAGTCTGGCGGAGATTCCCAACCAGACTGTCAAGGAAGACAACTCGCTCACATTTAATATCTATGGTAGCGATGATGACAAGGAAGACGACGGCAAGCTGATTATGGCAGCCAACAATCTGCCTGAAGGCGCCACCTTCGATGGTGAATCCAACACGTTCGCGTGGCTACCGACCTTCGAACAAGCCGGCGTATATGAAAATGTCAGCTTTACCATCACCGATCCGTCCGGCTTAAGCGACACCAAAGCGATTACGATTGAAGTGTATCAAGTAAACCGGGCACCAACGATTACTGACGCCAGCAACCAGGTAATTGATGAAGATCAGACCTTTTCCCTGCAACTCAGCGCGCAGGATGCTGACAAGGAAGATGTAGACAAACTGTCTTTCTCAGCAACCGGTCTGCCAAGCGGTGCCAATCTTGACGCCAAAACCGGCCTTCTTGAGTGGCAGCCCAACTTCGATCAGTCCGGCTCCTATGACATTATTTTTGCAATTTCAGACGAAGAGTTCACTGATACAACAAAAGCGACAATTACCGTCAATCACGTGAATCGCGCCCCGGTCATCGAGGAAATTCCTCAGCCCACGATTAATGAAAATGAGCAGTTGACCTTTACGATCAACGGTGCTGATCCTGATGTCGAAGATGCAGGCGCCCTCGTATTTGGCGTGGAAAGCGTTCCCGAAGGTGCGCTATTCAACCCAACTACCCGCGTATTCAACTGGATGCCGACCTACGAGCAGTCCGGCACGTATGAAGTGATTTTTACATTGACGGATCCAGTCGGCGCGAAGCACACGCTGCCGGTCAATGTGATTGTCAACCACACCAATCGTGAGCCGGTCATGGATCCGGTCACAGCGCAATACGTTGATGAAGACAAAGGCCTGGATTTATTACTCACCGGCTCTGATCCGGACGCTGAGGATGAAGGCAAACTGGTTTTCAGCATCGCCGAGCTGCCAGAAGGCGCAACACTTGATGCAACCCTCGGCACGTTCAACTGGCAGCCGACCTATGATCAATCCGGCAACTATTCCTTAACGGCGATCATAACAGATGGCGACGGCCTGTCTTCGTCGCAGCCCTTTACCATTACTGTCAACAACATCAATCGCGCTCCGAGCTTGGAAGCCATTTCACCACCGGCTGTCAATGAAAATAGCGAGCTTCGATTTGCGCTTACCGGCATAGATCCGGATGTAGAAGATGAGGGCAAATTAGCATACTCGGTCGAAAGTCTACCGGATGGTGCAGTTCTGGATGCCAATTCCAACGAATTTATCTGGACGCCCAGTTTCACACAAAGTGGCGAACATACTGTTTCATTCAAGGTTGAAGACACTTTCGGCGAAGCTTCCGTGCAAGATGTAACCATTACAGTCAACAACGTGAACCAGGAACCGCAACTGCCTGAAGCCCAGCCGTTCTCATTCCGCGAAGATACAGAGGCCTCGTTTGTTCTGCCTGCCGGTAGCGATCCGGATACAGACAGACCGGTCACCCTCGTCTACCAGGTGACAGGCTTGCCAGCCGGTGCCAATTTCGACGCGGCCAGCCGCACGATTACCTGGAAACCGGATTTTGACCAATCCGGTGAATATCCCCTGACCTATTCTGTTACAGACGGTGAGGCTGAGACTTCCGTTCCGGTTCAACTGATGGTAGAAAACCTCAATCGCGCGCCGGTTTTGGACACTCCTGACGATCGGACTGTAAAGGAAGGTGACAACCTGGAGGTAACTATCACCGGGAATGACCCGGACTCGAATGACGAATTGACATTTGCAGCCCAGGGACTGCCGGCCGGCGCACGCTTTGATGCGAACAGCCGCACCTTTTCCTGGACGCCGGACACCACGCAGCAAGGCACTTACACGGTTGCCTTTTCCGTGAGCGACAGCGGCGGCCTGACAAATACGGTCAATATGGCCATTACCGTAGAAGATGTTCCGGAAGTTGTTGAAGAAACAGCGCCCCCGGAATCCGGCAGTGAAGATCCCGCTCCCAGCGAAGAAGCTGAACCGCCCTTCAAAGACAAATTGCAATAAGAGAATGGCGACGTGTATGCCAAAGTATTATCTTAAAGGGCGATCCGATGGGTCGCCCTTTTTGTTTTGGGAACACCTTTTTAGCAAATAAGCAATAGGCAAGGTATGATTCGGCGTATTTTGACATTCCTCGTACTCACAATATGGATGGTCTTTGGTCAGTCATGGGAAAACCTTTCCGGCCAGCGCCTCACTATCACTGCGGAGACAGATATCTTTTTCGAATCCGGCGCTCAATCAGAACTGATGTTTTACCGGAATATTGAACGACCGCAATCAGACCGCTGGTGGTTCATGGCGGATAGCTGGAACCTTGGTGAACCAGACAGGGCCGACCTCTACTTCATTTTCGGTTATAGCGAGAACGATTCCATTCAGCTATGGGCATCAGGATATTCCGCAATCCGCGACCAGATAGAGATACACCGCATTACGATGAATGCAGATAGCACAATATCATTGCAATTGCTGGATGCCAAACCGGTGGAAATTATTTCAGGTGAACAAAAATATGTGCTGAAGCTAATTTTTGAGAATCGGGCACGCTCATTTCAAATGGAAGTCAATGGCGTGCCGATGAAAGGGCATATGCCTATTTCGCCAGCTTCAATATCAATCGCCGGCTATTTGATCAGCAAGGAAAGCAAGGCCAAACTTCGCCCGATTCGCATTCGAGGAGATGAGAACTAAACTAATCCAGGCGCTGATATACTATCTTGCCATCAGAGACGGTATAATCTACCCGGACATCCAAAAGGGCTTCATCCGCCTCCTCAGTCAAATCGCGATCCAGCAGGCAGAGATCCGCGCAATAACCCACCTCCAACTTGCCCAGCAAATTCTCTTCCTTCACCACCCAGGCGCTTTCGCTGGTATATGCATCAAGGCTTTGCTCTAGTGAGACCTTTTCTTCAGGATAGAAAGAAGCCTCTTCGGGTCGACAACCTTCTTTGCGCTGAAGAGCCGTATAAATAGCTCGCCAGGGATCAAATGACTCAATTGGTGTATCCGACCCGTAAATCAGCCGGGCCCCGCTTTTGATGAGACTGTTAAACGCATAGGCATAGCGTTCGCGCTGGCCTTGCCAATAGCGGCGGATAGTAGGAATATCGCCTGCAAGATGAATTGGCTGAACGCTGGCAGCAATGCGATTTGCTGCAAAGCGGTCGATGTCTTCAGGAGACAATAGTTGAGCATGTTCAATACGATGCCGTAAGTCAAGGGCATGACTGGCTGAGGCAAACTGCTCAAAAACAGAGAGCACGCGGCGATTGGCGCGATCACCAATTGCGTGGATCGCACAGGACCATTTTTGCTCGATCGCCAGGCGAATTTTATACTCAAGCTCATCAATGCTCATTGCTTCAACGCCGGTATGATCGAGGCCATCATAAGGAGCTAACATATCTGCAGTTTGGGAGCCGAGCGCTCCATCGGAGAACATCTTTACTCCGCAAATCTTAAGGAAATGATTTCCTGCCGGCACGCTAAACTGCTGAGCTTCCGCTCCTTCCAGATATTGATCGGGGAAATACCAAAACACCCTCAATCCCAGCCGTCGCTCATTGAACAGGCGTGAATAGCAGGCAAAATCGTAGGGCGTCTCCACACTGTGGACAGCGGTCACCCCATAGCGATGATACTCTGCGAAGGTCTCCATCAAAGCCGGCTCTATCGCTTCATGCGTCATCGGTGGAATGTTTTGCAGGACCATCTTGCAGGCGTTTTCCTGGAGGATACCGGACGGCTCGTTGGTATCAGGCATCCGGTAAATGACGCCACCATCCGGGTTCACACTCAGGTCGGAAATACCACAAGCTTGCAGGGTCAAGGTATTCACCCAGAGGCTATGCCAGTCTTTGCTTTGCAGGGCAATGAAATGTTGATTGGAAATATCATCCAGGTGATGTTTGGTGGGAAAACCATCAATGTCCCAGCGATTTTTGTCCCATCCCCCACCAAAAACCCAGGTTCCGGGCGGGTATTTGGACACACTTTCACGAATCCTCGCCAATGCAGCATCCAGTGTATGACACTCATCAAGACTTACCTGGAGTTTTCTGGCGGCATAAGTGCTCATATGAACATGCGAATCCGTTAATCCCGGCAGCAACAATTGCCCTCTGCCGTCAATTTTCCTGGTATCGGGACCAGCCAAGGATAAGATGTCATCGTCACTACCAATGGCGAGGATATGCCCATTGTGAACGGCCAGGGCTGATGCTTCCGGCATGCCGGGACGATATAAATTGGCGTTATAGAAAATGATGTCGGGGTTGGCGGGTATCGCTTGCATGTCGTCTCCTTATCAACAAATCAAAAAAGCCCCGCCGGTAACACCGGCGGGGCTTTTCGAAAAAAGAAAACTTTACTGAGCAGAATCGTCCTGTTTTTCAAGACGTCTATCCAGGAATTCAGTAAGGGCAAAAGTCACCGGATTTTCTTCGTCTTCCGCAGCATTCTTCATGTCACGATCGTCCGGATCCATCGCAGAGAAATCATCTTCGAAGCCGCCTTCCAGTTCTTCTAAAATTTGGCGATCCCGCTTCTTCTGATACATTTCATCGTTTAACTGACGCGCGCGCCGAGCCATCATTAACACTGCTTCGTAAAGATTTTCAGCAATATCCAGGACCTGGCGAATATCTTGAGTTTTTGCCGGCATGTAGGTAACTCCTTTGTCTATAGATTCTAACGCAGCATTAAAGATAATGTGTCGAAGAGGTATACGCAACCAGAAATCAAGGTAATTGTTTCATTGGCTCATGCCAATGAAATCATCGCCTGATTTGCATTACATCTTTATGGCAGACAGCTTATTGACTGCCCGACAATTCATCTTTTTGATTGGATAAAATGGACTGTATGCGCGATAGAATTTCGGTATTGTGAGGCTTGATAGACGACAGAATCTGGTAGTTCCGTAACGCCTCCTTAAAGTCCGCTGCTTCCTCTGCCTTCTGCGCCTCGTTCTCATAATACAGGTAAATTTTCTCCTGCATATCCAATGCCGGAGCATAGTCCGGAGAAATTTTTATGATTTTCCGCAGATAACCGAGGGCATTGTCATTTTTCGGCACACTGAATTGACGCTTGTTAAAGGCAATATTGGCCTTCAGCATCAATTGCTGAATGCGCTGCTTTCCTTCCGGCGTATTGGCGTGGGAATTAACGATAATCCGTTCGAGTTGCCCAAGCTTGTCTTTCACAATCGGCAATAGCGGATCTTCCGGGTATTTCTCAACAAAAGTTGCATAGAGCGAGCGAGCCTCAACGTAGTTCTTGCTGTTATAGGCTTGTTCAGCTTTGGAGTAAAGTGATGTGGGATCCATCTCTGTCGCGCCCCAGACAAAATAGGCAATGGTCAGGACAATGGCAGCCACGCTGAAAATTCCCGCAATGATACCGGCCGTTGACCAACGGCTGGTTTCTTCATAGTCGCTGAAACCATCATCATAATAGGTCTCTACCTCAGCCTCAATCGTATCATAGTCCTGAGGGGGAGAATAGTAATCCTGCTCAAATTCGACTCGTGCGTAGGGATCTGGTGGTCGAAAGGTGGCAGGTGGCTCCGCCTTTGGCGGCGGCGCTGGGTCTTCCGAAGATGGAAGCGCTGGCACTGATACACCAGTATTTTCGGTAGGTGGCATCTCACCCACTCTGGCTATGCCGGTTTCGCTGGTACCGTTCTGATTCACATCTTCCGGATCGATTCGTGCCAATCCCTGAGTGGCGTTGCTATTGGGTGGCGCTGGTGGTTGCGGGCGTGTTTGAGTCAGCTTATTGCGATTGGCCTCGTTGACCGGAATCGGAATCTTCTTGATGCTGACATAGTCGATGCCATGGACCGGACATACGTTCCTGGCAATCGGCTTCTTACAGACGTCGCAGAAGAAGATCAACTTTTCAGACTTCCGGCGCATTATTTTCTCCTAATCGGCCAAAAGATGAGAAAACAGACGTTTCAAAACCCGGAAATGGCGTTGGGATGTCATGTATTTTCATCCAGCCTGCACCATAACCTCAGAACTTTTTCGGGAACTGGTCCCACCTGCCTTTTTCTCCTAGTTACGTTCTGAGGAAGGCTTATTGTCTTGTGAAGCTTCGGTCAGAAATTGTTGCCAATCGCGCTCATTGGTAAAACGGGAACAGACTTCATTTACACCTGTTTCCTCACCAAGCCGCTCCAACTGCATTTTCAGAATCTTGTTGTCCACCAATGTGGCAACTCGTCCCACGCCATGTTCGATGAATATTTTTTGCAGTTCCCTGACATAGCGAGTGAGTTTCTGCTCAAGAACTCGCATTCCGCGCAAATCCACAATGGCTGTCCATCCTTTATCAAGTTTGATAATCTCTCGACGTACAAGGAAACGGAGCGTTTTTAAGTCTTCCTCATCGAGGATTTCACGGACAACAATATTAAATTTCTGCTGATGCGGCTTAGCTTTGATACTGACCATAACAAACCTCCATGTTTGTTTAATTTTTTTTAGAGGCGAAACAGCTCCATCCCGGATTCACGCCCCTCGCTACCATTATATCAGTATCACCTTTCCGGATATTATCATATGTCACATTCAGCGATAAGAAAAAAAATAAACGCCTAAAGTATCGGGAAATTTTGCCGGGGTAGCCCATGCGGGATTTGGCACAGCAGCAGTGCTTCTGCGGCAAATACCACACTTGATTGTGATGTTTTCCTAACTGCTTTTTGATCACTTGACGCCCTGAACTGTAGAACATCCACACTTTAAGACATTGTTTATAATAGACATAGAACACAACGAAAAACATTCACTTAAGTTTTTTTGAAATCAAGTGACTTTCTGGCATATAACTTGACTCAATACATGGTAACAAGATAGTTCCGATACATTAAATGAACTTTCCAAGATAATTGGGAGAAATAAACACATGAATATTTCAAGAGCGTTCCTGGCGGTTGCGGTTTCTGTAGTGGTTATGACCGTATGTGCTTTTGGACAGGTGAGAACCAACGGCATCGCACTCGGTGTAGGCGTTGGTGGTGTTATGGGTGACACCGACTTTGGACGAGATGATGATTATGGCATAAACGGCAACTTTTTTATCAGACATCGTTTTATTGGGCCGCTGGAAGGCCAGCTGAACGGCTCTTTTCTCGGCACAATCAGCCGCGATGATTTAGACGCGTATGAAACAGATTTAAATTCTGTAGACTATCGTCTGCTACTTAGACTGTTCTGGACTGAGTATTTCAGTCCGTACGTTTATGGCGGTGGCGGCGCCCTCTACTACAATAATTCGATCGCCCCAACCAGTTCATTTACGGCCAGCACCGAGGAGACTGGCTGGGTGGGCTTTATCCCGGTTGGCGGCGGTCTGCAAATTGGCATCAATGACATGGTTTCCATCGAAGTAAGCGGCGGTTACAACCTGGCATTGAGTGACGATCTCAATCGCTACGTCTCAAAAGAAGACGATGGATACTTCAATGGCGTTGCCGGCTTGACCCTAACAGGCGACAACGGCAATGCTGATCCGGACGGTGATGGCCTGACAAACAACGAAGAGAAAGAGTTAGGTACCGACAAGAAAGTCGCCGACAGTGACGGCGATGGTCTTAGCGATGGCGACGAATTCCGGCAATTCAAAACCGATCCGCTTAACGCCGATACAGACAGCGATGGCCTGAGTGACAGCGAGGAAATCAATGTGCACAATACCAGTCCGCGCAGTGGAGACAGCGACAACGATGGTTTAAGCGACAAAGATGAAGTAATGAGTCACAAAACCAATCCAACCAACGCTGATACAGATGCAGACGGCTTAAGTGACAAAGACGAATTGATGGTGCACAAAACGGATCCAAACAATGGAGACGTGGACGGCGATGGCCTCAGCGACGGTGAAGAAATTAACAATCACAAAACCAACGCCAAGAATGTAGATACGGATGGCGACGGCCTGGATGATCGCGTCGAATTGACAACACACAAGAGTAACCCGCTGAGCGCAGATTCAGACAACGGCAGTGTGAATGACGGTGTAGAAGTCAATCGTGGCACCAACCCTAACGATGCGGATGATGACGTGATTTTGGAAATAGCTGAAGGTGCGCCGATTATTCTCGATGGTATCACTTTTGCTACCGGCAAAGCCGACATTACGCCCGAATCAGCCGCGGAATTGGAAAAAGCGTATAGAACCCTGAATGCCTATCCGGATATGCTGGTTGAGATCCATGGCTATACCGATGTCACCGGAAGCCGCCGCGGCAACCTGCGCCTCTCTCAACGCCGGGCAGATTCAGTACGGGCATGGTTAATCCGCCGCGGTATCGACGGTTCAAGAATCAACTCTAAAGGTTTTGGTCCTGACAATCCGGTTGCAACAAATGAGACCGCGGAAGGACGCGCCAAGAATCGGCGCATTGAGTTTGTGCGAGTGAAATAATCTTGCACACGAGAAACCCCTCACAACCAAAACTGCGTCCCATATCTGTATCTGGGGCGTGGTTTTTTTAACGGCTAAATTATAAGAAGTATTGATATTTGTAGGTTTTAGCAGTATTATTGTCAGCAGAATTTCACCCGGCCTTATTTCGCGTTATGGCATGATATTCCGGGGCCTAATCGACAAAATACACCCAACACTCTGCGTTTTTTCTACCTCTCAAATTCGACTGAGCTAGTTAAGCAGACTTACAAAGACCGGTTAGGAAAAGCTAATTTTTGCAATCACAAATGAGTTCAATTTATTTAATTTGCAGGAAAGGATGATTATGAAATTCGTAAATGTACTAATGATTGCTTTACTCAGCCTGCTCTTGAGCAGCAATGTTTTTTCGCAGGATGAGAAAGAAGAAGAAAAGTTTGGCTGGTTGAATGCTGTAGTTGGAACATTTGGCTTCACCCAAACAAATTTGAGCAACTGGCAGCAAGGTGGCGAGGATAGCTGGACCTGGCAGATCGATGGTAACAGCAAGTTCGAGAACAACGCAACCAATTTCAACTGGAACAACATCGCCAAGCTTACTTATGGCCGCAGCAAAGTTGGTGATGCCGACGATATCAAGGCAGCTGATGAACTGCGTGTAGAGAGTGTCTACACCCAAAAACTTGGTGTATATGTCAATCCATATGCCGCCTTCACTGGCCAAACTCAGCTTACAGCCGGTTTTGAACTTACCACCGATGACAATGGAGTAACAACACAGCGCGAAGTATCCAAATTCCTCAATCCCGGATATTTCACCGAGAGTTTCGGGCTGGGCTATCAGCCTCGTGAAAACCTGAAAACCCGTGCCGGCCTGGCCTTCAAGCAAACAGTTGCCGGTGAAGAATATGGGTTTGCGGATGATGTAGAAACCCTGGATGAAATTGAAACCCTGCGTTCAGAAGTAGGCCTGGAATCCGTGACCGATTTCAACCAGAAGCTTAGCGAAACCACACTTTACACCACTCAGCTGGCACTGTTCACCGCTTTTGACGGCGGCGATGCAGTAGACGTTCGCTGGGAAAACATTCTCTCCGGACAGCTTGCCAAATATGTTGTTGTAAACCTGAAAGTCAATCTGCTTTATGACAAGGACATCGACATCAAGCGTCAGCTGCAGCAAGTATTTACACTCGGTTTGACCTACACATTCTTATAGTAGATACAGAGACAGCTTCAATCAAAAAAGGCCGCATATGCGGCCTTTTTTGTTGAAAACAAGTGTTTTAATCAGCCAAAGGTAGAGCATTACTTATCAGTCAGAAGCTTTTTTGCCAGTAGTTTTAGATCGCCGGCATCGCTGCCAAGGTCGATCCAGGTGGTGTGTTCTTCCGCGCGAAACCAGGTGAGCTGGCGCTTGGCGTAGCGACGGCTATTTCGCTTGATCAACTCGACGGCTTCATCAAGTGAAATCTCGGCATTGAAATAGCTGATGATCTCTTTATAGCCCACGGTATTCAGCGAATTTAAGTCCGGGTCATATCCTCGTTCCAGAATGCCTTTGATCTCATCGACGAGACCTGCCTCTATCATCTTGTCCACACGCAAATTAATGCGATCATACAATTTTTCGCGGTCCATATTGAGACCAAAGCGCCGCCAGGGAATTTGCAGCGGATTTTTTTGCTGTTTCTGAATCTCGGTTATTGGGCGATTCGCCAGTTCGAAAACCTCCAGGGCTCGGACAATCCGGCGGGTATTGTTAGGATGTGTCTTTGCCGCAAGCGCCGGATCAACTTTCGCCAGTTGCGCGTGAAGCGCCTCCGGACCTTCATTTTCGAGGCGAGTCTTCAACGCCGCACGTAATTCAAGATCTTTCCCGGGTTCATCAAAAAATCCATCCAATAGAGCACGCACATACAAACCGGAACCGCCGACAATCAGCGGCAAATTGCCGCGTTTAAGTATGTCATCAATGAGCTGCCGGGCATCCTTTGCATATTCGCCGGCACTGTATGGTTGGTCAGGATCAAGAATGCTGATAAAATGATGTGGAGCGACGGCACATTCTTCAGCTGTTGGCTTTGCTGTGCCGATGTCGAGATAGCGGTAAATTTGGCGGGAATCAGCAGAAATGATCTCGACATCAGCCACTTCTGCCAAAGCCAGCGACAAAGCGGTTTTACCAATCCCGGTGGGACCAACGACAACAATAATTTCGCGGGAATTCGTCATGCGGATTACTTATTTGATGCGCTTGAACTTGCGGTCAAATTCTTCCAAACCCAGCGTAACAATGACCGGGCGGCCATGCGGACAGAAGTACGGCTCACGAGTGGTAAAAAGCTGATCAACCAGCGACGTCATTTCTTCCAGGTTTAGCTTCTCGCCGGACTTGATGGCATTTTTGCAGGCAAAGGCAGCGGCAATTTTCTCGTGCGGCTCATATTCGCCGGCCTCGTGCGCGCGATAAAAATCGATCATTTCAATTAAGATTTTCGCTTCGCTGCCAACCTTGACGTCAGCCGGAATCGCTTCGATCACTACGGTGCGACCGCTCAACTCATTGATTTGAAATCCAACTTTATCCAGCCATTCCCTAATATCGCTATAGACCAGGTAGTCTTCCAGAGATAGCTCCAGGGTTTGCGGAAAAAGCAATTGCTGGGACGGCACCGCGCGCCCTGCGTTTAGATGATCCAGAATCTGTTCGTAGAGAATTCTTTCATGCGCCACATGCTGGTCAATCACCACTAATCCGCTTTTTATTTGCGACATGATATAGCGGTTATGAACCTGCCAGAGCCGCGCCTGCCGATCCACTTCCAGCGCCTGACCCTCTACCGGCGGAGTTGGCTGATTGAAGAACGGGTCCTTTTTGTTGTTAGGCTGTGGTGGCAGCGGATCATAGGAAATCGTGATTTGCGATGAATCCGAATCCTCCGGCACCGGACGTACCGGATTGATTTCTTCCGGGCGAAATCGCTTGATATCATCAAGTTGCGGCTGCATGTCACGGCTCGGCAAATGGCTGCCCTTAAAATTAAATGCCGGCACAATATCACCGGACTGGATGGCCTTGCGCACCGCACTGAGAAATAGATGATAAATCACCCGCTGATTCGCAAAGCGCACTTCCATTTTGGTCGGATGCACATTGATGTCGACCAGGTGCGGTGGAATATCAAGGAAGAGAACAAATTGCGGAAAGCGCCCGCGCTCGATTAAATTTCCATATCCCTGTAAGACTGCATGAGAGAGATTGCGATTGGTAATCGGGCGCTGATTCAGATAAATAAACTGGTTATCGGAATTTCCGCGGCTGTTGTCCGGCCTGGAAACGTATCCGTATAGAGTGATGTCATTGAGCTCTTCGCGAGTCACCACCAGACCATCGTAGAACTTTTGCCCAAAGACCTGAACAATTCGTTCGTCCTGGGTGGAGGCAGGCATATTGTAAAGTTCTTCACCATCGCGGATCAAGGTGAAATGAATATGAGGATATGCTAGAAAGAAACGCTTCAGCCATTTCAGGATTTGGCCAAATTCGCTGGTATCAGTCCGCAGGAAGTTCCTGCGCGCGGGCGTATTAAAAAAGAGGTTTTTTACAGAAATGGTAGTGCCATGTTTCATGGCCAGGTTTTCGCGTTGCTCAACAACGCCACCGTCGAGTGCCAGGCGCAATCCCAAAGATTCGCCCTGCTGACAGGTTTTTAGCTCCATGCGGGAAACGGAAGCGATGCTGGGCAGCGCCTCGCCGCGAAAACCGAGGGTAAGGATTTGATCGAGGTCTACAACGTCACTGATCTTGCTGGTCGCATGACGCTCGAATGCCAACTCTGCATCTTCCGGCGCCATCCCGATGCCATTATCGATTACCTGGATTAATTCCTTACCGGCCTGACCAATAACAACAGTTATCTCCGAGGCATCAGCATCGATGGCATTTTCTACCAGCTCTTTAACAACAGAAGCTGGCCGGTCAACAACTTCCCCGGCGGCAATTTTATTAGCGATATGGGGTGCAAGTACCTGAATGCGCGGCATATTGATTAACCTGGTTCAAAATGAATAAAAACAAGCTGAAAGAAACACAGGTTATAATATAGCCACTGGGTACGGGGGTATCAAGAAGTAAGGACTATTTCAATTCTGTTAAATCTCCGTCTACCAGCACAATCTCCGGCGTCGGCACAACGTGCTGACTACTGTCGGCAGGCAGATATCTCTCTTTCTGCTGTTCCTGTTCCAGTGTTTTTTGATAACGCAGCATGATTTCTTCCTGACTCAAATCAGACTGCTGCTCCCATCGTTGACATTGATTGACAAATAAAAAACAACCAAACATCACACAAGAGTAAAATACAAGCGGAAAAAGCCTCATTTCCAGCTCCCAGGTTAAAACCAAACACCTGATCATCCCGAAAACCGTACCGACATCCATTTCAAAGATTGATCACATCACCCACTTCACTCTTGAAAATCGGTTCCATACCGGGAAGCTTTAGCTTTGCCCAAAAATGGACAACACCAGCTAACGTCTTGTTCTGCTTATATCTTCCGTGAAGGGGCATCCCGGGCAGGAACCAACACCAATAATCGGTGATGCAATAGTATCGCGCACAACATCGGTACGGATGACCTTTACAAGCATGACGTACAACACAGTTTACTGGTTCGGGATTTTTCCCATTCTAATTTCTATTCTGCCGGAAACTTTTGGAAGATGCTTCTGTTAAAGAACCAATTAGCGGTAGTGGCCTGTAAATTCGCAATTGCAATACCTTGCGATTTGGGATACATTTTAGGGGTACCGGGGAAGGGTACGCTTTTATTTGTATAACAAGGATTTTAAGGAGACCAACCGTGACTTTTTTCCGTTCCCTCGTTAGTTTACTGCTGCTTATGCTGCTGGGAAATTTATGGGCCGCAGAGGAAACCGACGCTAAAACAGAATGGCATATTGATTTTAACACAGCCCTTGAAGAAGCACAAAAAAATCAAAAGCAGGTATTGATATACTTTTCGGGCTCCGATTGGTGCCGCCCGTGCATTTTGCTCAAAAAAGAAGTGTTCGATACGGACACTTTTCGCAATTACGCAGCGGATCACTATGTGCTGCTGCAGCTGGACTTTCCAGCCCGCAAAAAAAATCGCCTTCCGGAAGCACAACTCAAACACAATGAAAACCTGGCCGAGCGCTATAACAAGAGCGGCGCATTCCCGCGTGTCGTCATCGTTGACGGCGAGGAAAAAGTGCGTGCTGAGGCAGGCTATCAAAAAGGTGGCCCACAAGCCTATATCGATCATCTCAACAAACTGCTTGGAGCTGAATGACTCGAAAACGTGCTCTGCTCGTATTGGCACTCTTTTGCTTTTTCGTTTCCATTGAGAGCTTTGCCGCTGAGCAAAAGGCCAGGAAACAAATTTTGAAATTGATGGGATCCCGCTTCGAGATCACCGCAATTCACAATGATGAAGAGGTTGCTGATAAAGCCGTTCGGCTGGGTATTGCCGAAATTGCTCGTATTGAGGCCTTGATTTCATCCTGGGATCCGCAATCACAAACCAGTGAGATTGTTCGTCAGGCTGGCATTAAGCCGGTGGTTGTAGACAAGGAGCTGTTTGACCTCATCGAACGCGCCTTGAAAGTATCGCGCCTGACCCAGGGCATTTTTGATATTTCATATGCCTCGATGGACAAAATCTGGAAATATGATGGGTCGATGACCAAACTGCCAACAGACGAGGAGCGACTCGCCTCTATATCCAAGATCGGGTATAAAAGGATCATTCTTAATCGTGAGGAGCTGAGCGTCTACCTGACCGAGAAGGGCATGAAGATTGGATTTGGCGCAATCGGTAAAGGGTATGCTGCAGACCGCGCAAAAACGGTTATGCAAGAAGCCGGTATCAAAAACGGACTGGTAAATGCCGGGGGCGATTTAACCGCCTGGGGCCGGCAGGAAAACGGTAAAGATTGGGGCATCGGCATCACCGATCCACGCGATAATACGCGCACTTTTTCCTGGCTACGCATCAGTGACTCCGCAGTCGTCACTTCCGGAAACTACGAACGTTTCGTGGAAATCGACGGCAAGACCTACGGACATATCATCAATCCAACGACAGGCTGGCCGGCATCTGGTATCCGCAGCGTTACCGTGATCTGCCCGAGTGCAGAACTGGCCGACGCATTGGCGACATCGGTTTTTATTCTCGGAGAAAAAGAAGGTTTGAAACTGATCAATTCACTTAACGGCATTGAATGCCTGGTGGTGAATTCGCAAGATGAAATTATTACGTCTGACAATATGGAATTAAATTTCCAGAATGCTCAAGCGCAAAACGACTAATTTGAGACAGGATTAAACAGAGGAATATCCCCGTATGGGAACTCGCATCAAGCTTTCCATTCTGGCGCTCGCTCTCGCGGCATTTTGCCTGCAAAGCTGCACGTCGGTGAAGCCCTATCAAAAAATGCACCTCAATGACGAGGACATGGAACTGGCCAATCGCAAGATCGAAATCTATGAACTCAATTTTGAAACCTATCGTGAAGGTGCTGCCGGGGCCAACGGCGGTAAAGTTGGAGGAGGATGCGGGTGCAATTAGGAATCACCAAGCTCTACCGGGTCGTACCCTCTACTCTAACATTACTTCTGCTGCTCAACCTGTCCTTTGCGCCCATCATCGCCCAGGAAGATCCTGCAGCACCGGTTCGAAATACCGAGGTTGATTTCCTGCTAAGCTATTATCAGCAAGACGGCAATAATTCACCGGTAACCGGTGGCGTGGGTACGGAAGAATTAAAAGACATTGCACCGATCATTATCGTGAACGTGCCAATGGCCAATAACCGACAACTCTCCGTGACGACCGGTGTGGAATTTTATACCTCAGCCTCATCAGACAATGTCGATCCTGCACGTACAGGTGCATCTGGCTCGGATGCGCGTGCTCACCTAGATATTGGATACGGCGGTGACTTGCTTTCCAGCAAACAGAGTTGGGGCCTAAATGTCGGGGTATCGGCGGAATACGATTATACCTCGCTATGGATCGGCGGAAACTGGGGCAAAAGCAGCGCAAACGAGAACACCCAGTTCAGTTTGGCCGGGCGCTTTTTCTTCGACCAGATTCAACTGATCTATCCCATCGAACTACGTCAACGTGGTGTAGAATTGTTGAATGAAAATCGACGTCAAACACTGAACTTTTCAACGTCGATTAACCAGGTACTCACGAAGAAAATGCAGGCTTCGGTTTCCGCCGACTTCGTCTATCAACAGGGCCTGCTCTCGACACCTTTTCATCGGGTTTACTTCGCAAATGAAACCTTGGCACAGGTGGAGCGACTTCCTGATAATCGCCTTAAATTGCCGGTTGCCTTGCGCCTAAACTACTATTGGAGTGACTTCCTGGTCTCGCGTCTCAGCTATCGCTTCTATTATGATGATTTTGGCATCAATGCCAACACCTTCAACATTGAAGTGCCCATGCGCATAAACCAATTCTTTGCCTTCAGTCCATTTTATCGCCATCACACGCAGACGGCCGCTGATTACTTTGCCGGATTCCAGCAGCATGCATCAGGTGCTGAGTTTTATACCTCTGACTTTGACTTGTCAGCCTTCGACAGCCACAAGTATGGCATCGGCATTCGCTATTATCCATTGGAAGGATTGGGAGCAATCAACTGGCCATTTTCTGATAAACCAGCACTTATCAAACGCCTGGATGCCCGTTTTGCCTACTATACCCGCTCCGATGGGCTGGATGCATTTACGGCCTCTTTTGGGATTTCTTTTGTGCTGAAATAGACGCTGCTTACTTGATTCCCTCGATTCGATCAGGGAAGACATTAACGATTTGATTGATTTCGTTCATTTCACAAATCGCCAGCCATTTTTCGGCCATAAATTCATGAAATTCTTTCAACTTCATGTTTCCAATTTTTAGATGGATAACTTTTGGCGGGTCTTTGCTAATGAGGGCCCGATCCGATCTCAGGCGATCTTTCTAATCGTGTAGTTGCGTGCTAGTAAAGTGCTGGCAAATTTGAGACAAGCATAGATATCCTCTATCTCCAACGAAGGATATTGAGCCAAGATATCTTCCGGCTTATCACCTGCGCTCAAGAATTCAAGAATTGTTTGTGCAGCAATTCTTTTTCCCCGGATTGTGGGCTTTCCATTGCATTTACAGGGGTCGATTGTAATTCTACCATCGAGGTTCATTTCTTTTCCCAAATCAAATTCACTATTAATATAATCGCGGACAGTTCCGTTTGCAATAACTCAGTCGGCAACGGGCTCACACTCGCAAATACGCTCAATATCCCCCCTCACTTATCCATTTGTTTATATTGAGCAAAATCAATATTTTTAGCGGTATCAGAACAACACAATCAACTTATATCTCATCCGACTTATCCGAGGTTTTTTATGAGCAATGATGCCCAAGCGAATCAGAATTCCGGGGCCGGACGGTTCGAACGATTTCTGGCAATTGTTGAAAAAGGCGGAAACGCATTACCGCATCCGGCGACCTTGTTCGCCTTGTTTGCGCTGGGCGTCGTCATTCTTTCAGGAATTGCGGCGCAATTTGATCTGGAAGTTCAGCATCCCAGCACCAAAGAAATGATAAAACCGGTCAGCTTGATGACTGTTGCCGGGATAACCCGCATGATTGAAGAGATGGTGACAAATTTCACCGGCTTTGCACCACTCGGGGTGGTTCTGGTAGCAATGCTCGGCATCGGGGTAGCGGAGAGCAGCGGATTGGTCGGCTCTGCACTTCGCCTGCTGGTTGTCTCCGCTCCGAAGCGCCTCTTAACTTTTGTTATCGTGTTTGCCGGGGTTTTGTCCAATACCGCCAGTGAGGTTGGATACGTGCTCCTTGTCCCCTTAGGGGCAATCATCTTCCTGGCTGCCGGGCGTCATCCCCTGGCAGGATTAGCGGCCGCATTTGCCGGCGTATCCGGTGGCTATAGCGCAAATCTCTTGCTGGGTACTGTCGATCCTCTTTTGGCCGGCCTTTCCCAGGAAGCAGCTCGCATCGTTGATCCGGCTTATACCGTGAATCCAGCCTGTAACTGGTGGTTTATGATCGTTTCCACATTTTTTGTGGCTATTGGCGGAACCTGGGTAACCGAAAAAATTGTCATTCCAAGGCTTGGTGAGTACACCGGTGATGAAAAGCCCGAAGAAATTCGCAATCTGACAACAGACGAGCGCCGCGGCTGTCGCTTCGCTATGATAGCAACCGTCCTGACGTTTATCGTTATTGCCTGGGGGTTACTGCCCGCAGACGGCTTCTTGCGTAATCCCCAAATCCCGGAAAACATTTGGAAATCAACCTTTATCAGCGGCATCGTTGCTTTCATTTTCTTGCTGGCTGCGATCGTGGGTATTGCTTACGGGGTCGGCGCCGGGACTATCAAAAACGATACGCAGGTAATGAAGGGCATGGGCAAATCGATGGAAGCACTGGGTATCTATATGGTTCTCTGCTTCTTTGCCGCACAATTTGTCGCCTATTTCAAGTGGACAAACCTCGGACTCATCATCGCCATCGAGGGCGCCGAAATTCTCAAGGCACTGGATCCCCCTGCGTTTGTATTGATGATTGCCTTCATTATTTTGTCTGCGGTCAGTAATATGTTCATGGGCAGCGCCTCGGCCAAGTGGGCCATTCTGGCGCCGGTTTTTGTCCCGATGCTCATGCTCAGTGGTTTCAGTCCGGAGCTGACCCAAGTTGGCTACCGTATTGGTGACAGCACAACCAACATCATTTCACCAATGATGTCATACTTTGCCTTGATCGTCGCTTTTGTCGATCGCTATGCGGAAAAAAGTGGTATTGGAACCGTAGTCGCCACAATGCTGCCATACAGCATCGCATTTCTGATTATCTGGACTATTCTGCTGATTGTCTGGATGCAGTTGGGATTACCGCTCGGCCCTGATTCGAATTTATTCCTCGACTAGCCAGGAGCGATAAATATCTGCCATGGCTTCGTCGAAGCAAACGCAATAGACTTTGTCGATGCCATGGTAATTTCTGAGGAAGGTCTGAATTTCGGAGAGTGCAATACCCGCTGCCCGCCGCGCCGGAAAACGGTATACACCGCAGCTAATAGCCGGGAAAGCAATGGTGCGCAGCTCATGTTTAAGGGCAAGACTGAGGCTGCTTCGATAACATGACGCCAGCAACTCGTCTTCGCGATTACTTCCACCGCTCCATATCGGTCCAACAGTATGAATAACATGGCTGGCCGCTAAATTATAGCCGCCGGTGATCTTCGCCTGGCCCGTATCACAACCACCAAGCAAGCGACATTCGCGCAATAGCTCAGGGCCCGCCGCGCGGTGAATAGCGCCGTCCACACCACCGCCGCCAAGCAAACTGTTCTTGGCAGCATTTACAATGGCATCAACTTCCATACGGGTGATGTCACCCTGAACGATTTCAATTTTATCCATACATAACTAATTTCGGCCAAAGGGAGGGATTAGACAAGCGGGATTCGATTTTGCCGGGAATGCAGAGCTATTGCGGATGGTAGGTTGCCCGTTTGGACTTCATGACGACGTTGAACTTGCCACTCTTCTTGTTCTTCTTCAACATCATGACGCCAATGCCACCGCTGTAGTCGCCGCTGGAATAATGCAGGATCATTTCCTTCTCGCCATCGCGATTTACATCAGTCGTACCGAGGATCTCAACCATCTCATTGTTTTCTTCACGGTGCTTAACATCACCTTTTTCATCGAGCACATAGAGCGTAGAATAAAATCCTTTACCGCCATAGGAGATCAACGCGCAATACAGGCCGGAATCTTTACCGCCGATTGCAGACAAGCTGACGCGTTTCTGATTGTTGGCATTTCCCAGATCAGCAAGAGAGCGGAAAAAGACTTCTGATAACATTTCAGTTTTTTCAGAGACAGCCGTTGGTATCCTGTCATCACTATCGATCAGTTGGGCGCGTTGACGATAACTTGATGCGGGCAAATAATCGAATGATGGAAAACTGCGCGGCCACGCCGGCTCAAAATCAAGCGGCTGGCATTTGACAAAAAGTGTCGGATGATCTTCTTCCCCGGGGTAATAGAGAATCTTATCGACAGAAATCTCATGCTGGCGACCACCGCTGATGGCAATCTCCTGGATCACGAATTGCCGGCTAAGGATATTCTGAACGGCCGTAGAGTTACCCTGGACTATGTAGGCACGTAAATTCTCCGGGCCATTGTCATCCGACCTGAGAATAATGTTGTGAATTTCTTCGACCTGGGTTTCATCAATATAGAGTGCCTTATTCTCTTTAATTGCCTTCAGCAATTCTTGAGAGGTCGTGTGATCGAGGATTATGTAAGGCGTTCTACCGTCGAATTTGACAAACGAATATTCCTCATCGCCGTGGGCGCTAACGACACTGCCAAGGGCGCATATCCAAAGAAAAGCTATTAGTAACAATTTATTTATCATGATCGTCTCTGCCTGTTTAGGGCCACCTAAATAAGCCACAAATTTTTTGCCAAAAAAACGGCACAAAAGGCCATCACTGCAAAACCAGTAAAAACAAACCATTATCACACTAGCTCGATCCATAAATCAAGCGTAAAAGAGGTAAAACTGTTAACGGGGTTAACAATGAGGTGTAAACAAGGTTACCTTTTCCGGTGTTTTGCTGGCGCAAAACACCGGAAGAAACCAGCTAAACTCGCCTAGTCAAGATAGTAGGCGCCAAAGAGAATCATCATTTCGTCTTCACTGAGAAGACCGAAATTCAAGGTGCGATCTGTCCAATTGTCGTAGGTTGTTTCGAGACGTAATCCCTCACCTGCTTCAAGTGTTAAAGGCGGATCAAATTCCAGAATAGGCGGATGCTCCCAATCGTAGGTAATGTAAACCAAATCGCCATCGCGATCTCCGCCAATTACGTAGACCCTGAATTCAGTCATAAACTGATGGGCATGGGAGAACATTTGAAAAATATGGCGGCGACCGCCAAAAGTGAAGGATTTCGACAAAGTTGTTACCTGATTGGGCGGCAGGTTGATATCAAAGTTGTTTAGCTGCAAAATTTTAGCGACATGTTCCACACTGGCTCTATCAACCGTATGAAAATTCGTATAGATTTCGCCCTGAAACGTCTCATTACCGCGATTCACATAATGCGGATTGAGATCGAATTTCACATTGGCAGGAATTTCAAGCGCCACGCCCGGCGGGAAATGATAGTTTAACAATGGCCATTGCGTTCCGGCAACAAAGGAATGATAGAGCGTGGTGGCCAGCACATTGACATCATAAATGCCATTTTCATCGCGGATGTCGCGAATGACGCCGGCAGTAGGTAATAAGGCCGAAGGCATATTGTCCTGAATACGATAGGCAATAAAGTGGTGACTGCCGCGGCGCATGCTAATTTCAATTTGATTCACATACAACGGCTCTGCATTGTTCAACGGCTCGTAGTAGTAAAATTCCCGCTCATAGTTCGGTGCCACATCAAACGGCTCAACATGAAGTTGAATCCCATTTGCCGGCGGCGCCAGAGGTTCGAAATCGGGTAGTTCGTAGCGGCTACTGTCTTCCAGCAAGGCAACATCAGCCACATACTCTTCGCGGGGTGCACCGGCGAGTATCCATTCCTTTATATAGTCCAGTTCCCCATTGGTCAACGACTCGGACCCCACAGGCATTTGCGCACCATATTGGGGATGATCAGCAAAGAAATGTTCCTGATCCCGCACGTTGATTTTTTCCCAGAGATAGCTGGTAAGCAAGCTTGGCAAGCCGTCTGTGCCAACCAACAAGAGATTATCGGCTTTGGCAGCGGCGTTTTTCGGCGCTCGTCCAACCAATTGCTCGTAGGCAACATCGGCGGTCAGAATTAAGTCCGACTGATCGGCAAAGCTACTGCCGGATACATGACAATCTATACAACGCTGATCAAGAATGCGCTGTTGAATAACGTCCCAACTCGAAGCTTCCGGTATCGGATCAGGATCCGGTTCCTCGACCTGCGGCGTCCCCTCTTTTTCACAACCGACAAACAACAAAGCAACAACAGATAAACTCAACAAAAACAATCCCATGTTCCGCATACTTACAACTCCACTTTTGATGTAATTCGGGTGTTTCCTGACGCAATCTATTGAGAAAACTCTGCAATGTAAACCTATTTCTGGTTTCTCCGTCTTAATCATTACATAAGCGAATAACCAGGAACTGTAGTGAACGACGAACGAGAACTGATTGAACTTGCCAGGAATGGAGACCGCAGCGCCTTCCGAACGCTGGTAGACTCGCACAAGCGGCAGGTCTACTATCTGGCGCTCGATCTGCTTGGCAATCATCATGATGCTGAAGACCTTTCGCAAGAGGTTTTCATCAAAGCTTATCGTTCAATCGCTCATTTTCGCGGAGAAGCAAAATTTGGATCATGGCTCTATCGGATTACGGCGAATTGCTGCATTGACCGGCGCAGAAAAAAACAACTGATGACTCTTTCATTGGATCACCAGGAAAACAGCGACGCCCTGGAAGCCAGAAGCCTTATGAGCAACACGACTCATCCGGAGAAAAAGATGGAGGCGCAAACCATTCAGAAGGACATCGAGCAGGCTCTATCACAGCTATCTCCGCGAGAACGTACGGTCTTTGTATTACGCCACTATAACGATCTGTCATTAAAGGAAATCGGCCAGATGCTGGAAATCGCCGACGGCACCGTAAAGAGCCTTTTATATCGCGCTGTGCGCCGCCTTCAAAAAGAGCTGGCCTATTATCGCAGTGACCTGGGAATTGGTAAAGAGACAAATTAGCCAAGCATATAATGAGGATATATCATAATGAACTGTAAGGATTGTGAAAAGCTGTTGGTTGAGGCGCTCTACGATGAATTGAGTGCGCCGCAGAAGCAACAATTTCAAGCACACATCGATGATTGCAAAAGCTGCCGTGAAGCATTTCTCGGAATGCAAGCGACCTTACAAATCATGAATAAACGGGAACGGTCCGAACCACAGTCCGCATTTTGGGATAATTACTGGGACAATCTCGAAGACAAACTAGAGGTATCACCGACAGCCAGGCCCAAAACGGCATTTATGCATAGCTGGACCTTCCGGCTGATGGCAGCGGCAGTGGTTTTGATCAGCGGCATCTTTATCGGCCGGGAATGGTCTTCGCTTGACAGGCAGTTGTCGGAAGATTTTGCACAAGAAAACCTGGTAGTGCCGGACAACCGCCAAAACAATGTGCCGCAAATCCTGAACAATCCGCAAGGGAATCCATCCTTCGCCTCGCGGGCAGTACAAATGCGCGCAGCCAATTACCTGGACCGTTCCAAAGTTCTGGTCTTGGGATTGATTAACCTTGATGAAGATACAGATGAATTAGACAGCTTTGACTTTAGTCAACATACGCGGGTTTCAAACGAACTGCTTCAGGAAGCAGGATACCTGAAACAGGCGCTTAATACGCCGCAATCCAGACGCCTGCAGAGTCTGGTGGTCGACCTGGAAGCGATTCTGCTGGAAATCGCGACCCTCAGCCAGCAAAGCGACATCCCCTCGGTAGAACGCGTTCGAACCGATGTGGAAAACCGGGGCATTCTCTTCAAAATCAACATGGAAGAGCTGCGCCGCCAATTAAAGGAAAACGATTTGAAGACACAGCAGGAAACCATTTAATCCTGAGCAAAACAGCACGTGTCAACAATTCGTACGGACAAAGCAGACGACGACCAAGCATCGCGGTGGTGAGGGCGGTGTGATAAGACAATGATAGGAGCAGAAATGTTTCGAGTATCAAATGTACTAAATATGTTAATGACAGCCTTGCTCATTTCAACTATGGGTTTCGCCAATGAATTGCCGCCACCCGGCGAACAAACTGAAGCGGGCCGCGCCTTTCAAATTGGCAACAATCTGGTCATTAATGGAGAATGGAAGAAAGCCATCAAAGAATTTGATCGCTTTCTGGATAAATACTCGGATAGCAAATGGGCGGACGATGCTCGTTACTGGCAATGTCATGCCCGGGAACAGCTTAATGAGAATCTGAAGCAAGTATACGAATGCTACTCCGATTTTATTCGTAATAATCGCCGCAGTAAATGGGTCAATGATGCCCAGACCGGGATGGTGCGAGTTGGGCGTATTCTTATCGACCAGGGACATTCGGAATACAAAGAAGAACTGGACGACATCCAGAAACACGAAGAGGAAGAAATTCGGCTTGTTGCGCTTGTCGCCCTGGCAGAGGTCGGCGACGACCGGGCCCTGGATGCCATCATCAACATGTATGAGCAAGACAATAGTAAAGAGATCCGAAAAAAGATTGTTTACACATTGGGCGACTTTGATTCACCGCGGGCCTTTGCGAAACTACGCGATATCGCGCTCAATGATCGTAACCAGGAAGTGCAGCGCAGCGCGATTCATCAGTTGAGCAACGCTGATCGCGATCAGGCGGTGGGGGTGTTAAAGGACATTATTGACAATTCGAATGTCGCCAATATCCGTAGAACAGCACTGCATGCATTATCGGATTATTCAGATAGCGACATGGTAGATTATATCGCCGGCGTTGCCATTAAAGACTCGGATCATTCCGTCGGCCGGGCAGCGGCACATTGCCTCTCCGGCATCCGTGGCTCCAAGTCTGAACAGGCCCTTGGCAAAGTTGTGAAAACGGCAAGACATGCGGAAGTGCGCCGCGCCGCTCTGCATGCAATTAGCGAGAGCGAAAGTGAATATGCGCTGTCCATACTAAAGGCAACTGCACTTGGTGACAGCGAAATTTCCATTCGTCGCGCCGCCATCCATGCTTTGGCTGATGTTAAGTCCATTAGCACGGCCCCGTATCTGATCGATCTTTACAAGTCCATTGAAGATCCCAACCTGCATCGCACCATCCTGCACACCATCGGCGACCATGCAAAAGAGACAGAAGAAGCCCGGGACTTCCTGGTCCAAACAGCTATCAAGGATCAGAATTCGTCCGTAGCGCAGTCCGCTGTGCATGCATTGGGTCATCTGCTGGAGGAAGATGCCTTCCCGACGTTAAAGCGCATTATGGGAGAAACCGTCCACAGTTCCGTGCGCCGCTCAATTCTACACACCATTGGCGATCACGGCGGACCTGAGGCCCGCGATTTCCTAATAGATATTGCGATCAATGATGACGACGCATCTTTGGCCAATTCCGCTTTGCACGCAATCGGGCATAATTCGCGGTCCTCGTCTATAGGTGCCTTGAAAAGAATTCTAAAAAACACCAAACACAACTCGGTGCGGAAATCAACGATTCGCCGTATTGCGGAAACCCGCAGCGATGAAGCAGTTGAGATCATTCACAAAATCATTCGCGAAGACAATGATCCGGATGTTCGCCGCTCAGCTGTCTACACCTTGCGTGATATGAAACGGCCGAATCTAGTGCCCACGCTGCTCAATATCATTCGAAATAATGATGACATCGCTGTTCGCAAGGCAGCGGTGCGAGTCCTGGGCGAGATTGGCACCGAAGAGGCTCAAGATGCCTTAATGGAAATACTTAACGAAAAACAATAGACTATCCACGGAAAAGGAGATCAAGTATGCACTTTCGGAAGCAATTCATGTGGATCACATTAGGATTACTTGCAGCCTTTTGCCAGGCAGGCGCTCAAGAGGTATTGCACCATCCTGATCCATCGCAACCATTGGAATCCCGCACCCAATGGGCAATAGACAAGGCTGGTGACAAGGCCATGCAAGACGGCGTCTGGATCGGCTACAGCATTACCAGGAAAATGGGTAAGCGCTCATTTATGGGCACCTTCGGGGATCCGGCAATGCGCAAACTGCCGTCGCTGCACGAGATCATTTACGGCACAACTGCCCCGTACCCAACGGACTGGGATAAGGACAAAGATGATAAAACATCTTTGCGGGATGCCGCAAAAAAAGAGCTCGATCGCCTGAAGGGCAAAAAGCAAGAACCGGAACCGAAGGTGGAAAAGGAAGTGGCGCTGCTATTCCGGTATGACCCTGTGGAGAATGAGGAGAACCGTATACAAAAACTGGCCATTAGCAATTTGTCCCTGAGGCATCATTTGAAAGGTTTGCCACTACTTTGGCTTGGTAAAGCGGATAAGACGGAAAGCTTTGCCATGCTGAAGAACATGTATGCAAAAGAGGGATCATCCAATATCAAAGAGAAATATTTGCATGCCATTAGCTTGCACAGCAAGGAAAGCGGTGCCTACGATTTTATGGTCGGTATTGTGGAGAACGAAGACCGGCTGAGTCTTCGCAAAACGGCACTGTTCTGGATGAGTCAACATCGGCATGCTGGCACTGTGGATTACTTACTAAAGCTGGTGCGCTCTGACGAGCCATATGAGCTGCGTGAGAAAGCCATTTTCGGGCTCAGTCAAATCGACAATGATCAGGGCTTAAATGCAATTATCGATCTCAGCCGAAATCTGGAAAATCGCAAGCTACGCAAAAAGGCCATTTTTTGGCTGGGGCAAAGTGCGAAGGATAAAGCTGTCGGCACGCTGGAAAACATCGTTCGCAACGGAGATGATCTTGAGGTGCAGGAGAAAGCAGTATTCGCCTTATCGCAATTACCAGAAGACAAAGGGATTCCTCGCCTCATCGAAATTGCAAATTCGGGTGCCCATCCACAGATTCGTAAAAAAGCAATCTTCTGGCTGGGACAAAGCGACGATCCACGGGCGCTAGAATCGCTGATAGATCTAGCACAGGCAAGCAAATAAACATTTATGATAATTCAACGTATGGATAGAGATAAACGACGGGAGATAGATATGATACGGTCTACTATTTTAACCATCGGCATCATGGTGCTTTCCTCAGCGCTTTGCTTTTGTCAGTCAAGCAATGTGCCCGAAAAAAGCACCACAAAGGCCGAAATTAAGGAACGCCTTGCAGAGCAGAAGAAGGCTTACAAAGAAGCATTAAAGCAATATGAGAAGGCCCTGGAAAAGGCGCGCGAAGAACTCGAAGACGGAGACGCCAGAATTCTACGCGAATATCTTGCAGAACTACCGCGTGCGCCTCGTGCACCCCGTGCCCCTCACGCCTTGCATTATTTCAATTTACCGGAAGCCATCGAAATCCCGGATATTCATGTAGACATACCGGACATTCCCGACATCAATGTCGTGGTGCCGGATATCGACTTTCCGCATATGGACGGGGTTTTTGCATTTGACGGCGATGTGGTGGTGCCAGATGTGGATTTTCCGATTCATTTCGAGAGTTTTTCATCTCATGATCACCCGGCACCGGTATTGCAATTTGGTGGATCACGTTTAATGCGCGACCTCACCGATGACGAGCAACTGCGTATTCAGGCACTTCGCTCCGTCAGTAGGCAGCGTGCGTCCAAAGCCATCCCGGCCCTTAAAAAACGGGCATTGGAAGACGAAAGTCCGGCCGTGCGTTATAGTGCAGTAAAGCACCTGGCACGATTTATTGATGATGAGCGCATCGTTCCGATTCTTGGCAAAGTAGTCAAGAACGACGATCATATCGATGTAAGAAAGCTAGCCATTCGCATTCTTGGAAAGAGTGGAAATCCGGAAGCTGTGAAGATTTTGGAAGAAATAGTTAGCAGGTAAACAATAAATATCAAATCCCAACACTAAAAATTCCAAATAGATTTCTTTGGAATTTTTAGTGTTGGGATTTGGTATCTTCCTACTTTATTCCCCAAAGATTTTATTGGCTGCGGCAGCCAGCTCAAAATCAAGCGCCGAGACCCCGCCAACATCATGGGTATTCAAATCAACAACCACTGTGTTATAAACGTTGCTCCAGTCAGGGTGATGATCCATTCGCTCTGCTATCAAGGCTACCTGGCTCATAAAGCCAAACGCCTCTACGAAGTTCGTAAATTTATATTCCCGATGCAGTTTTCCGCCTTCGTACGACCACCCAGGAATTTCCGTCAATTTACCATCTATTTCAGTATCGGTTAGCTTTTGTCTCTTGCTCATTTCATCTCCTTTGACGCGTGTAATGACGATCATAATTCCCTCTCGTTTGGATACAAGGTAGGACTTGAAGGAACAAAAAGCAGATGCTAATTGAATTTGTATACAGTTCGGCTAGGCATAAAAGCGATGAAACTTCCGCAAACTCTGCCGAATCAAGTCAATATGCCGGTATGCTTCCTCTTCTCCCGCACGGAATAGTTCTTCAGCACGATCAAACTCATACCAATTGAAACTCTTGACGGGCGGAGCCAGCAGAATATCTGCGCCATAGAGTGTTTCTTCGGACAAAATATTGGCGCTGATGGTTTTCGAGCGTAAAATGATGTCCATGACATTCTTGAACTCGTTCTCCGGCTGCAAAACCGGATGAATATCAACAGCAATAATGAACTCAGCACCCATCTGGTGAGCAAATTTTATGGGAAGATTATACGTGGCGGCGCCATCGACCAGCAGTTGCTCTTCCAATTCAACCGGGGGAAAATATCCCGGAATTGTCATGCTTGCGGTGACCGCCTGACGGATACTGCCACTGGTAAAGAGATGAGGTTGGCCGGTAATTAAGTCGCTGGCATTGCATACAAAAGGGATGACCGTATCGCGCATCCCGCCATCTTCAATAAGGAAATCAACCGCCCCTTGCAGGCGATCCGCTTTCAACAACGAGGTTCGTTTTGCACCGATACCCAGAATAATCCAGTCCTTCACCGACTTAAAAAACTGGCTGAAGTAGTCATCGGAACCAACGGAGTTTTGACGAATATTACCAAGGCCGAGCTTGGTAAATGCAGGGGTATCGAGGAAATCTTTCATGTGCTCTTCTACAAGGCGGGCAATGGGGTTTTGCGCATACATTGCCCCAACCAGCGCACCAAAGCTGCATCCAACGATCAAATCAATGCGGATGTTTTCCTGCTCCAGCGCTTTCAAAACCCCCAAATGCGCCAGTCCCCTTGCTCCACCACCGCCAAGCACCAGTGCTGTGCGTTTCATTTCACCCTCCCTGCTGAATCAGACTTCACGCGGCTAAACGCCACTCACCAACTCTCCGTTTGATAGGCTCATTATCGAATCTGAATGTCTGAATCTTTAAATTAAGGCAGGTCTGCAATCACAATTAAGTGGTAACAGTAAAGTAGATGAAGAGAAAGTAACTAGTCAAAAGCACAACGCCTTCAGTACGACGAACATCCCAGCGCCAACGCATCATCGGCCAAATCAAGAGACTAAGGACGATAAGAATAGGGAACTCCAGGCGAATCAAATGGCTGTCCACTGTGATTGGCCGAATTAGCGGCGTCACACCGCCAATCAGCAGCAAATTAAAAATATTGCTACCAATTACATTACCTATTGCTAAATCAATTTCCTTGCGATACGCGCTGACGACAGTCGTGGCTAGTTCCGGCAGTGACGTGCCCAGAGCGATCAGCGTAAGTCCAATAATGGAATGGCTGACGCCCCATATTTCCGCCAGTTCCGTACCGGAATCAACAGCAAGTTTGGAACCGGTAATCAATATGCCTATGCCCAAGGCCGAATAAATAAAATAAAGAATCTGCTGTCCGAGCGTTGCCTTTGTACTCTCATCTCCGTTGCCGGAATCCTGCAGCTCCTGAAACTCACTCATTTCACGGAGGGTGCTTTTTGCGACGTAGGCAAGAAAAAAAGCCAGCAAAAGTAGTAGGGTGAGCGCTTCAAAGCGAATGATAACCTGCCCGGTAATGCCCATGAACACAAAGATAAGGGTTACCAACATCATGAAGGGCACTTCAATCCTTAACCAGGATTGTCGCACTGCCAGCGGTGTGATCAGAGCGCCCACCCCAAGAATGAGCGCTATATTGGCGATATTACTGCCAACAATATTCCCTATTGAAATACCAATATTATCCTGAACTGCAGCAATGATACTAACGACCAGTTCCGGCGCAGATGTACCAACAGATATCACCGTCAATCCGACAATAATCGGGCTGATCCCCAACGAGCGGGAAAAGAGGGTAGCGTTCTTGACCAATAATTCCGCGCCACCCCAGAGACAGGTCAATCCTATCACCAGTAGGGTAAATTCAAGTATCATAATTTGTGCAGTTAGTCCAGAATAAATGTTTCAGAGACAGATCGTTGCCGCGCAACATAAATACGGTCTTCATATTGCGGCCCAAGACAATCTAACACCGTTCGCAATGCCAGGCCGGGTGTGTTATTCTTATCGCTCAAATGAGCAAGAACGATTTGTCGCAAGCCGGTATGCATAATTTCTTGCAACAATTCACCGGCATCCTGATTTGACAAATGCCCGGTTCGCCCGGATACCCGCTCCTTCAAATGCTGCGGATACGGCCCATTGGCCAGCATGCGTGGATCATGATTCGATTCCAGGATAATGGCATCAACATTTTGCAGCATTGACTTTACTTTATCGGTCACAATACCGGTGTCTGTACAAAGTGCCAGCGTTTTTCCACCTGTTTTGACCAGATAACCATGGGTAGGGTCACAATCATGAGATAATCGGAAGGGCTGAAACTGCACATCCTTGATCTGAAAAGCGGCTTCCACGGACTCGGTCACCTGACCGGGCTTTAGATGCCGCTCAATGGCAATCAACGTTTCCGGATGTGCATATATCGGTATTTTGTAACGATTCGCGAACACCTGAACGCCACGCGTGTGATCGCTATGAGAATGCGTTAGGAGAATGGCATCAACACTGGTCGGATCAATATCCTTTTTAACGAGAATTTGCGATACCTGAGTGGCTGACAGCCCAACATCAATTAGAAAACGGCCATTGGCAGACTGCACAAAAAGGCTGTTACCGCGGCTACCGCTGGCAAGCAAAAAATATTTCATCATAAAGCACGATCCCTGGCTATAGTCCTGGACTGAAAGTCGGCATTAAAAATGGAAAACGATTAGAACCTGGCGAAAATCAGGACAGATGCCTGCTCCCCGGCTGCGTGATGGCAACGTTTTGCCTGCACAATGGACACTGCTCCGGTTCATAGGTTACCGCATTGGTATTATATACTGAAAACAAAGGAATATCCAAAGGATTGCTATCCCCGCTGCGATTAACAATACAGGCAGCACCCACTACAAAAGCACCACTGGCTTCAACCAATTCCACAACCTCCTTGACTGATCCGCCGGAGGTCACAACATCCTCCACTACCAGCACACAGTCATTTTTGCTGAGTCTAAACCCACGGCGAAGCTGCATCATACCTTCCTTGCGCTCTGCAAAAATCGAGCGCACACCAAGCTGACGACCAACTTCCTGGCTAACCACAATACCGCCAACAGCGGGGGAAATGACGGTGTTAATCATATCCTGGTCCTCTGCATAGAAATCGACAATTTCCTTGCAAAAAGTTTCCAGATACTGCGGATGCTGCAACACCAGCGCACACTGAAAATAGGACGGGCTATGCAAGCCGGAGGTCAACTTGAAATGTCCGTTACGCAAGGCGTTGGTCTTAATAAAGATCTGTTCTATTTGCTTTTTTTCCATAGCGGCTAAGCCTCTTTCAAAAAAATCAGTCCTCAATATACAACATCATAGTGGCGTTCGCACTGACAGAATCGAATAGTATTTTTAGTGGATTAAGATATTGGAAGGTTACACTGTAACAAATTTATGACAGCAGGGCACAAACGAATCGTCCCCCCTCTATCTCCCCCTGGAGGAGATAGAGGGGGGGACAGTCAACATATATAGCTCAGACTTGCTTAGTTCTGCCCCAGCATGCCTGGGTTTTTCTGAACGCTGATAAGCATATTGATCTGATCACGCAGGTTCTTTGCTCGCGCACGGGCAACTTCGGCAAAGGTACGATCAGAGGTGGCATAAACAATGGTCCGGCTGGAGTTTATCAAGGCGGAAAGACCGTATTTATCTGTGCCATTAACCACCGCCAGCTCCAAATTTCCCCCTTGTGCACCAATACCGGGAATCAGGAAAGGCAAATCAGGGGCACTATCACGAATTTCGCGAATTTCGTTTGTATGCGTGCCACCAACAACAAGTCCGCAGTTACCATATAGGAAGTTCCAGGCCAGTGCTTTTTCCGCAACCTTGATATAAAGCGGATCGCCATCGTCCACTTTCAGGCGCTGAAAATCTGAAGAGCCGGCGTTCGAGGTCAGGCAGAGAATAAAAGTCGTTTTATCCTCATACTCCAGAAACGGCGTTACGCTGTCCATTCCCATATATGGAGAAACAGTAATCGCATCGAAATTGTAAGTCTCGAAGAAAGTCTCTGCATATTTTCGGGAAGTATTGGCAATGTCCGCCCGCTTCGCGTCTGCAATAATCATAATACCGCGCGGAATCACTGTAAGGGTTCGCTCAAGCAATTCCCACCCGGGAAGCCCCAGTGATTCGTAGAAGGCAATATTCAATTTATAAGCCGATACATAATCGGCTGTTGCTTCAATAATCGCCTTATTGAAGGCAAAAAGTGGATCCAGTTCTGATAGCAAACAGCTGGGAATTCGCTCAATGTCGATATCGAGACCAACACAAACAAGCGAACGCTTCATTTGGATCAACTTATTCAGATCATCATTCAGCATATTGTCACCTGTGTAACAAGACGAAAAAATATACGGAATCTGCTCAGTAGTATCAATTGACAAAATTTATTCCACATCTATCATCGGCATATTCCTGCAAACATTTATCTGAATCATTTGGGCAGAAACGAGCCATTGTGCCCGGATGAATCTCTGGTTATATTCCAGCGCAATTCACCAGCAAATCGGCTCGTGCCTTATACCTCTCAAGGAGCTCATAAATGGACGCATTGATGTCCGGCGCACTGTGGTATGTCATCTTCCTTTTTTCAACGACGCTGCATGAGGCTGCGCATGCCTGGTCTGCAATGCGTATGGGAGATCCGACTGCTTATCATGCCGGCCAGGTAACAATGGATCCGATACCGCATATTCAACGGGAACCAATCGGCACGGTGCTGATACCATTGCTATCGTATGCGATGCTGGGCTGGATGATGGGCTGGGCGAGCGCCCCGTACAACCCGATGTGGGCAAGGCGCTATCCGAAGAAGGCGGCCTATATGGCACTTGCCGGCCCGGCTTCAAACCTGATGCTGATTTTTGTAGCGGCAGCATGTATTCACATAGGCCTCTACCTTGAGGTATTCTATGCGCCGGACAAAATTCAACTGGATAATGTCGTTGCTGCATATTCACCTGGCTTACCAACCACGCTTGCCAACCTGGTTAGTATCCTATTTGTACTAAATTTGGTTTTGTTCCTGTTCAATATGTTTCCCCTGCCACCGCTCGACGGCAGTCGGTTATTCCCGTTATTCATGGAGGAAGATACCGCACAGCGAATTATGGATACGCTCTACCAGCCCGGCTTTATGCTGGTTGGCCTGCTGGTCGCCTGGTTTATCTTCGACGCCATATTCGGGCACATCCATCTGGCAGCAATCAACCTGCTGTTTACACATACAGAATACGGGTTTTCGTACTAACGCTGATTATTCCGCTACTTTTCTATTTTGGATACATCCTCCCCAGGTACCACGCATAACGAGATTTTCAAATATAAGTATGCTGCAAATGAAGCGGGTATCGCGGTTGTGTTTTTACAAAAACTGTGTATATTAGGACGACGATTTTCTCACCGTTCTTTATGTCATCCAAATTTGCCGATAGTAATTAGAATAGATGACGGGAACCCGTTGTGAAGAAGTGAAAGGACATTATGGAAATTCTGGGAATCGACGTTGGCGGTTCCGGTATCAAAGGTGCAAAAGTTGACATTACTACCGGGACGTTAACAACCGAAAGACATAGGATTGAAACACCGCAACCGGCGACACCGGTTGCAGTGGCAAATACGATTAAGGAAGTAGTACAACATTTCGATTGGAAAGGCCCGATTGGCTGCGGTTTTCCCGCGGTGATTCAGAAGGGCATTGTTAGAACGGCTTCCAACATCCACGAGAGCTGGAAACAGATTGATGCAGTCACCTTGTTTAGCGAAGTAACCGGTTGTTCGGTCAAAATTGCCAATGATGCGGATGTCGCCGGCCTGGCGGAAATGCATTTTGGCGCCGGCAAAGGCGAAGATGGCACGGTCGTCCTGATCACCGTCGGCACCGGCCTTGGCAGCGCGATATTTACGGAGGGCAAGTTGCTGACAAATACCGAATTTGGTCATCTCCACTTCAAAGGCGATATCGCCGAAAAATACGCCGCAGACTCTGCCCGCAAACGGGAAGACTTATCCTGGAAAAAATGGTCCAAACGCTTCAATAATTACCTGGAAGAACTTGAACGACTATTCTATCCGGACCTGTTCATCATCGGTGGCGGCGCCAGCAAGAAATTTGAGAAATATGATGACGCCTTCACAGTTGAGGCGCGAGTGGTTCCAGCCCAGTTGCTCAACGAGGCAGGCATTGTAGGCGCAGCTCTCTACGGTCAATAAGATACGACTGAACTACTGCATTAGGACCATCTTCTTTGCAAATTGGCGGCCGCCTGCTACCAGACGATAAATATAAACGCCGGACGCCGCCGGTTTGCCAACCCCATCTCTCCCGTCCCAACGTGCGCGATAAATGCCCGGCGACTTTCGTTCTGCGACCAGTTGCCGTACTTCTCGTCCGAGCAAATCGAATATCGTCAACGCCACCTCCGTGCTCTCAACGATCTCATATTCGATATAAGTAATGGGGTTAAAGGGATTCGGGAAATTCTGCGCAAGCCGAAAGCCGGAAATCTCGGCGGCAAGCGGCTCATCATCGATGCCAACTGCAGGATTCATGGGTTTGCTCATATCCACAAGGTGATACCACATGGTATCCGTCAGTCCTTCGACGCTGGTAACAACTGCCTGAAAATTGTAGGATCGCCACGTTTGATTTGATACTGCCGGAATCGTCACTATCGAATCTTCAATTGTGACACCGGCAGGAGCATTCTGTAATTCCCAGGCTGCAGGATTGGCACCAGCATATACCCGCATGGTATCCTTTTGAATGCCACCATCAATTCGAAATGACCTTCCGGCAACCCGCCAGAGACGCGGCGCATAGATGGTATTGTCGCCCAATTCAAATGCCACCTCCTTGACAATCTCTCCGCCCATGCGAACCGATGCCGTCCAGGTGCCATAGTCATCTGCTGTTAATTCGTTGATATTTGTCAACCACCAGGGCCACCAGCCATATTTCACGCCGCCTCCGGTAGATGCATAGAGTGTCGACCAAAGCGTGTCGTCGGGGCGCCGCAATTCGACACGCAATATATGACCGGCGCCCCCCCTGGCCATTACCCAAATGCCAATGCCGTTTTCATTTATGCCAAAGGTATGTGGACCAACCGGCTTTTCGCGGAAAAGCTCTAACGGCAGGTTGGTGACATTTCCGCCGATGGAAGATTGGGTAAAGGTGCCGATATCAAACACCTCCAGCGCGCCATCCCCAACGTAGGGCTCCGGCTCCGCCCACAAATCCGGCAGTGGGTTGCAAGCGCCGTGAAATTGATCACGCTTTACACCAGCATTTAATGTGGTCATATGCAAATGCGGTTGCGGCGACCATCCGGAGCTACCGATATAACCGAGGAATGTACCGGCCTCCACGGACTCTCCAACAGCAACAGCGGCCGAATTGGTCCGTAGATGCCAATAGTAGCTCTGAGAGCCATCATCATGCTGTAACCAAATACCGTTCCCATTATCGGGATAGGGCACGCCATAGTTGCGATCATATTTATCGCTGGTAACGGAAGTGACCACGCCTGAAGCAGGGGCGACAATCGCATATCCGCGATCCATCTCGCGAAAGCTGTAGAGACCAAAGTCAGTGCCATCATGCTGGTCGTATCCGACCAGGTTGCCCCCTTCGTAATCTTTGAAAATCCCGCTTGTACGATTGTTGTCGTAGTAGTTCAGGATAAATACATCATCATGCAGGGCATCAGCCAGTGGCCAGCGAAGCGCCGGATAGGCGCTTTTCGTCATCGTATACTGCGGCAGATCGATTGGGTCCGGCAGCGTCCTATGTACCACACAGGCAGCATTTTTTGCCGGCGCACTCTCTGTAATAAGTAATGGTTCCAACTGCATGCTGGTTTGCGCCAACAGCAATGTGGAAAACAAAAGCCATATGTAAATGATGTACATGTATCTCCTTCTTCCCCACGTCCGCAGAACCGAACATGAGGCTGAATCTTTAACAACTACACGGTTTCACTGCCCACGGCCTGCCGTCGACGGTTTTTCAATATTTCAATCGTCAATTTTCAATGTTTCGATGTTTTGGTTTCCCCACGTCCGCAGAACCGAACATGAGGCTGAATCTTTAACAACTACACGGTTTCACTGCCCACGGCCCACCGCTAACCGCCAACCGGTTTTTCAATGTTTCAATCGTCAATTGTCAATTGTCAATGCATTTCACCTGGTTAACACCAATTTCCGTGTTTCCTGCCAGGTGCCGGCTTGCAAGCGGTAAAGATAGACCCCGGAAGTGAGATCCTTGCCATCAAAATCAACCTCGTAAGTCCCCGCCGGTTTAAATGCGTCAACCAATACTGCCACCTCTTCTCCCCTTACATTATAGATAGTCAATGTAATGTGCTCCGCAGAGGGTATCTGGAATCGAATCAATGTCTGTGGATTAAACGGATTCGGATAGTTCTGCTGTAAAACAAATTTGATCGGCGGGGTATTTGAAATTTCCTTGATACCGGTCTTCACGCCAGTGATCATTCGTATAATCACTGGATTGAGCGGGCCATTAAAGCAACCGCCGGTCAAATCAGTGGCGTCATTGATATAAAGCGTATCACCGTCCGGACTGGCAGCAATACCATTTGGTATGGAAAACGTTGCCTGCAGAGCTGGACCGTCGGCATTCCCCCGTGCGCCAGAGCCGGCAAGCAAAGAGATTTGGCCGTCGAGGGTTACCTCGTACACCTGGTTGGCGCAGCGGGCAACTACGTACAGGCGGCCATTGGCAAATGTCAGATGACCATTATTGCCGCCCGGTATATTCACCAGATTGGATACCTGCCCGGCCGGAGTAATTTTTACCACCCACCCGTTATTGAAATTGCAAGTATAAAGATTGTCCTGATCGTCAATTGTTAACCCATTGGGACAACTCAAAAGCGAGCTGGTAGCAAAAATTGTAGAGGTGCCGCTTGGCGTCGTTTTGGTAATCGATGCGGGAGAGCTAAGGCAGTTGGTAGAGAAAATATTTCCTTCACCATCAACAACACAACCTACCGGCGCAGTAATATTGGTGAGACTGAGGGTCGAAACGGCGCCGGAGGGGGTAATTCGGCTAATGCGATTACCGCCGATGTTCGATTGATAGAGATTCCCATCGCTGCCGAAATCATTGCCGGAAGCACCAAACAAACCGGTCGCAAAGGTCGTCACGTCGCCGTTTGGCCAGATGCGCTTGACGGTATTGCCGTTGGCATTATTGAGACGAATGCCGAAGTCGCCAACGTAGATTTCGCCACTGCTGTTGACTGATACACCACCGCTGCCATTAAATTCTTCCGTTAAAGTCGTAACGGTAACCTGGCCGGTCACCGGCAATGTGAGCAGCACGATTAGCAATACTGCGAAAATTGGAAGAAGCAAATGTCGCAGCAGGACATCGCCGGGAAAATAACGTAAACCCATATATGCTCTCCTTCTTTTACCAGGATGGATAATGATTACCTGAAAAAAGTGAGCATCCGGGGACTTAATCGCTATCCCCCAAACATGTGGTTTTACGAAATACCCTTAACCGGTCGATTGCATGGCCGCAGCAACACCATTGATACTGAGAAAAAGCGCATGACCCAACTCAGCGCGCTCCGGATCATCCGCAGCTTTCCAACGACGCAGCAATTCAATCTGCAGAAAATTCAATACGTCGGTATAGGGATTGCGCAGATAAATCGACTTCTTGAGCACCGGTGCATTATCGAGAATCGAATCCTGCCCGGTAATTTGACAAATAACGTCGCTGGCCGTGCCAAAATCTTTCATAATGGTTTTGTGAAATTTACCGGGAAGAAGCTCATCGTAATATCGGGCAATCACCAGATGCGCCCGCTTCAGCTCCAATTGGGCATTGTCGATAACCGTACGGAAAAATGGCCATTCCTGATAGTATTTTTGCACCTCTGCCAGACGTTTCGGGTTCTCCGAAACAAGTTCTTTCAACGCCACGCCCAGACCATACCAACCAGGCACGTTATAACGTGTCTGTGTCCAGGCAAACACCCAGGGGATGGCGCGTAAGTCTTCAAATTCTACGCGATCTGCCGACTTTCGCGATACCGGGCGGGAAGCAATCGGCAGATGTCCAATGTGCTCGATCGGCGTCATTCCCTTATACCATTGCCAGAATTTCTTGTGATGAATCAGTGATTGGTAGGCATCCATTGCAGTCTCGGCAATTGTCTGCATGCGCTTGCTTTGGGCGCGCGTCAGCTCTACTGGCTTCCTGCCGTGATCTTCACTGCCGCGCAATGAGGCCATCAGCATTGCATTTACAATTTGTTCAAGGTGGCGATGGGCAATCTGTGGCATTGCGTAGCGGAAGGTAATGACCTCGCCTTGCTCGGTAAAACGAATCCGTCCGCTATAGCTGCGCGACGGCAATCCAAGGATTGCCTGATTGGCACGTCCGCCGCCGCGACCAACTGTGCCGCCACGACCATGAAACAGACGAAAATCGACGCCGAATTTACGGCAGGTATCTCCCAATTCGCCCTGGGCCTTATGAAGCGCCCAGTTTGCCATCAGGTAGCCACCGTCCTTATTGCTATCGCTATACCCCAGCATGATTTCCTGAAAGCCGCCACGCGCTTCCAACTGCTTCTTGTAAAGGGGATTCATGAACATCAGCTTTAGCAACTCGCTGCCGCGCTGCAAATCGTCGATGGTTTCCAGTAAGGGAACGATATCAAGCGGGGTCTCGATTTTCCCGTTTTCGATTCGCCAAATTCCAGCCTCCTTGGCCAGCAGCATCACCTCCAACATGTCACTGACATCGTGGGTCATACTAATAATGTAGCTGCCGATGGCATTCTCGTCCTTATCGAGCGCCTTACGAATCATCGCCAGAACTGTCATCATCAAGGTGGTATCTTGTGACAGCTCAACGTCTTTGGGGACAAGCGGACGGGGATTATTTAATTCGCGTGTCAGCACTGTCAATCTCTGTTTTTCCGAGAGAGCAAGATAGTCGTCTTCGACACGGGCAGCGCTCAAAATTTCGGCAACCGCAGATTCATGAATATGACTATGCTGGCGAATGTCGATGGCTGCCAAATGAAAGCCAAATATGCGAGCCTGAACGATGAGGCGAGACAGGCGCGTGTGTTCAATCAGGTGCTTTAGCCCGGCGCTTTTCAGGGCCTTTTCGACCAATTCAAGGTCAGCGATGAAGTCCGGCGCTCGATAGTCGATCGGCGATTCAACGATGGTATCTCTGCCCATGACCGCGTCTTCAGCCTGCAGCATCCTGGAAAGTCGCCCCATAATGTAGCTGATCTTTAAACGAAAGGGCTCGTGCTGAAACTGACGTTGTTCTACTGCACTAATCGATGAGGATTCAGCTTCCATTTTCAGGGACTTTGATAGCACCTTGGGAATATCGATGAGCTTTGATGAAATGCTCAGCTCACGCCGCAGCATACGTAAATCTTCCAGATACAAAATCAACACATTCCGGCGATGAATGCGCAGTGTTTGGCGGGTAACCATGGTCGTCACAAAAGGATTACCATCGCGATCACCGCCAATCCAGGAGCGATACTTCAAAAAGGCCGGGATTTCCGGGCGTTTTCCATAAGCCAGCTTGATGGCTTTTGCAACGTCTTCATAGATGGCGGGTACGGTCTCCCAAATGGTGCCGGTCATAAAATGCACACCTTGCTCTACTTCATCGAGGACCGTCAATCTTTCCGCTCGCACCTCATCTGTGGCCAGCAACAGGCAAATTTGCTGGTAAATTCGCGAGAGCGCGGCCTCTTTTTCATCTCCCGTCAGAGCGCCACGGCGAATCATGATTAACTGACGCGCAATATCTTTCTGTTTAAACAAAATGCTGCGCCGGCGCGCTTCGGTCGGGTGGGCTGTAAGCGTTGGTTGAATATCCAGTTGGGCAATAACCTTCATGAGGTCTGCGTAGCTATAGCCGGCCTCCTTCATTCGGAAAACAGCCTCGTAAATGGACTCCGCTCTGGGGTTTTTGGCATCGCTTTCTTCCTCACGATCCCGATTGATGCGAATGATTTCGGTTTGCTCTGCCTTGTTTACAAGGTGAAAGAATGCCGTGTAGGATCGAAGCAGCCAGAGGATGGTATCGATGTCAAATTCGCTGATTCTGGCGATGGCTTTTTGCCGTAGTTGATCATCTTGCTGATCATAAGCATCCTTGCAGAGCGAGCGCAGGCTTTCTACCTCATGGAAAACCTCTTCGCTAACCTGCTCACGAATCGCCTGTCCCAACAATCCGCCCAACAGATTAATTTGCTCACTGAGTTCACGGGAAATGCCGGTACCTTCCGCTTCTATATTCAGTCCTCGCCACTTCTTCATTAATTCGTCACCTCATCGCTAAGGGGGTTGATTTCCAGGTTATTGAGCAATTCTATAGCTCTAGAGTATTTTTAGTTTATCCCCCCTCTATCTCCCCCCGGGGAGATAGAGGGGGGATTACGTTCACAAAATTGCAGGTTCTGCACAAAAAACTCAGATCCGCACGCAAGAGAATGCCGGTATAGCAAAACCTCTGCTAAACCGGCACACATCAGATCCATCGTCGATATAATTCAGCTGATCTTATTTGTCCTCCGTTAATTCCTGATAAGCAACTTTCAGACAGTTCGGAATCGCTGCTTTCCAGGAATCCAAATAATGATCAGGGAATTTCGGTAATTTTTCGGTTTCAGCAATCTGCTCCATGGTTTTACCGGCTTTAATTCCGGCACTGGCATATTCCAGCAGACCATTGAGAAAATCGGCCATTACCAGCAAATCTTTACGCCCGCCGGTAACGCCAAAGGCCGGTCCGCCATGCCCGAAGATGAAAAGCGTTTCATCTGTATAGTCATCGTGAACAGCCTTCATGGTTTTGATCCAACCTTTGATGCTGGCGCCCGCACCACGATCAATAAAGGCACCCATGCGATTGAAGACGAGATCACCCATATGCACGACGTCTGCTTTCTGAAAGTGGATCACGCTGTCGCCACTGGTGTGGGCATTGCCATAATGTTTCAGGGACACCACTTCATCCCCAACATCTTTTGACCAGATATCTTTGTAGAGTGTCTCAGCATAGGCTTGCTTGTCCACAGTACCACGCTGCGTTGCCTGCCGCTTTTGAAGCTTTGGCACATTTTCATGCGCAACGCTCATCCCGGCATGCGGCTTTAAGGTAATATTGCCAGCTGTATGATCGCCATGGTGATGGCTGTTGATCAAGACATCAATACCACGGGTAGTTTTCTTACTCAGGCCATCCCAGAAAACCTGGGCAGATTCCGGAAACTGGGTATCCACAACCACAACGGCATCATCATTGACCATCCATCCCATAGTACCGCCACGATTTACATAGGTGCCTACGTTACGACGCAACATCTTGAATCCATCTACCTCGTCGCGGGCGACGAGTTTCGAGAGAGGTAGGAAGCCGGCTGCAGTGAGTGCCGACATGCTCGCCAGGAATTCACGGCGTGTGACTTTCATAAACGATCCTCCTTAAACAGGTACGTGGGTTTGCAAACAACCTACAGCAATAGGCTGATTAAATCAAGCAAGCGATATGACAAAATTGCCATTTTCAGGTATTTTCGTGCGTACAGACACAATAGCGCCTAAATGCCTACCAGACCAGGGTTATTTCGGGCAGTTTTCAGATGCGGTACCAAAATCTTGTGATCGATGGCATGACGATTTGGTGGTACCTCCATACCTTAAATTAGGTAAGCAATATGTTTTGAATTGCCTCTACACTTGATTCGGGAAGGGTCTCTCAAAAATAAGGAAAAGCGTCCTCAACCAAATCTGACGGATTGCCGGCGAACTCAGTTGGCGTAATCACAGGTGTGCTTGAGGATGTTCTAAAGATCTCGAAAGGGAGAGAAATGAAGATTCTACTATTCTTATTATTGATCCTGCTTACCATCATAATGAGAGGTCAGGGCTTCTAATTTTGCAGCCCGGACAGTGAAATTGTCTGATCGGCTCAAACGGGATCGGGCTTTTCCACAAGCATTCGATGATACAGGACAATAGATCGGTTTTTCCGGCGATCGGAAACAGTGCCGGAACCGCTGTCAAATCTTGTTACACTTAAGGCGAGTAAGCAGTACGCAAACCGTAACAAGTTGCGACAAATAACGCTTAGTCAGGATAGAGTCTTCCGCCAGCGGGAGGGCTCTATCCTTGCTTTTTAGTCGTCAAACCCTACCATATGATCTGTTTCCGCCGCATAATCCACACCATCCAATCCAAAGCCAAATAGACGTAAGAACTCCGATTGATACCCGGCAAAATCGGTAATCGTATGTAGATTTGCAGTCGTAATCGTTGGCCAGAGACGCTCAATTTCCTGCTGAATATCATCCGCCATTTCCCAATCGTCCATGCGAATGCGATTTGACTCGTCAAGCGGCATCTCTTCACCACTATATAAACGGGTGGCGAACATACGCTGAGCCTGCTCGATGCAACCTTCGTGATTGCCTTTGGCTTTCATGATTTTGTAAAGCAAGGAAATGTAGAGAGGCACCACGGGAATCGCGGAACTGGCCTGGGTGACCAATCCTTTCATAACCGCTACATATGCCTTACCGTTTTTGGAAGCGAGCTTTTTGTTTAGCTCAACAGCAACGCGGTCGAGATCTTCTTTGGCTTTCCCAATCGTGCCTTCCCAATATATGGGCCAGGTCAACCTGGTGCCGATATAAGTGAAGGCAACTGTTTGGCAGTTTTCTGCAAGCACGCCGGCCGCATCCAATTCATCCATCCACATTTGCCAATCTTCGCCACCCATTACCGCAACCGTGCCGCGAATATCTTCTTCTGTCGCCGGTTCCAGGTGAATATCCTTCACAATTTCCTTGTCGGTGTCAAGGGTGATGCCATCGTAGGTTTGTCCGATGGGCTTCAGCGTAGACTTAAATACTTCACCGGTTTTCGGATGAGTGCGACGCGGTGCCGCGAGGCTATACACCACCAGATCAACCGGCCCCATTTCTTCCTTCAGCACCTTAATTGCTTCAGCCTTGATTTCATCAGAGAAGGCATCACCGTTAATACTTTTGGCGAACAGGCCCTCGGCCTTTGCAGCTTTTTCAAATGCCACGGAATTATACCATCCGGCGGTTCCCGGACGACGCTCAGAAGGCGCTTTTTCGAAGAAAAGTCCCAGCGTTGCCGCACCACTGCCAAAGGCTGCCGTGATGCGCGATGCCAGGCCATAGCCGGCCGAAGCGCCGATCACCAACACATTTTTGGGACCATTCTCAATACGGCCCTTGCTCTTCACATGTTCAATTTGCTCCTGCACATTGGCAGCACATCCATCCGGATGAGCGGTGAGGCAGACAAAACCGCGAATTTTCGGTTCGATTATCATCTTTTATCCTTTCAACAAATCAGCGCGTAGTGTTCGTGATGGCCTTAAGAACGCGGTAGTGATTTTATCACATTCGCGGCGGCGCCGCAAACGAGATGTGTACGTTGGGTTCGCGGCAATCCTGCGAACGAGAGGAAGATAAGCAATCTGGATGAGAATGCAAGACGTTAGAGCAAATCGCTCGCGAGTTCTGCCAGCAATGACCGCTCTCCCTTGGCAAGGGTAACATGTGCGTACACCTCTTGTCCACGCATGCGATCAATCAGATACGTCAAGCCGTTCGACTGTGCATCCAGATAGGGCGAATCAATTTGGTAGGGATCGCCGGTGAAAACAATCTTGGTGCCTTCGCCGGCACGAGTAATGATAGTCTTTACTTCATGTGGTGTTAGATTCTGCGCTTCATCGACGATAAAAAAGATGCGCTCAAGACTACGCCCGCGAATGTAAGACAGCGGCGAAATATAGAGCTTTTCATTGTCCACCATTTCGCCGATACGCTGAAAGTCCTTTGAGCTCTCTTTGTATTGATTTTTGATCACATTGAGATTATCGAAGAGCGGCTGCATGTATGGATCAAGTTTCTGTCCGATATCGCCGGGAAGATACCCTAAGTCCTTGTTCGACAGCGGAACGATCGGGCGTGCCAGGTAGATCTGCTGATAGCGCTTACGCATTTGCAGGGCTGCTGCCAAAGCCAGCAAGGTTTTTCCGGTTCCGGCCTTGCCGGAAAGTGTTACCAGCAAGACCTCCGGGTTCATCAAAGCGTGCAAGGCGAAGGTCTGCTCGGCATTACGTGGAGTGATGCCATAGGCAGGCAGCTTTTCAACCCGGCGAATCTGCTTTTCCGAGGGATCGTTATAGGCCAAAACAGATTTTTGCAGATTCTTTAAAATCAAGTATTCATTCGGCATCAAATCAGTGATTTCGGTGTCACTGATCTCAAGGCCGTGACCGTTCTTATAGATTTTATCAATCGAATCACTGGCAAAATCATTCAGCAATCGCTGCCCGGTATAGAGCATGCGAATATCTTCAATACGATCCGTGAAATAGTCCTGCGCTCTAACGCCAATGGACTTCGCTTTCAGACGCAGATTGATATCCTTGGTCACTAAGACCACTTGACGACTGGAATAGCGCTTCGTAAAATACATCGCAACGCTGAGAATGCGGTGATCAGGCTTATCCTCTGCAAACACGGCGGTCACGCTGGAATCATGAAGATGATTCGTGGAGATGCGAATCTTTCCCTTGCCCTTACCAACGCTTACCCCGCCCTTAACCAATTTATCGCCGGAAAGTCCATCCATAATACGGATGAATTGACGGGCATTGTAGTGAATCTGGTCTTGCCCTTTTTTGAACTGATCCAGCTCTTCCAATACTGTTATCGGAATAACGATATCATGTTCCTGAAAGTTGTTAATGGAGTTATAGTCGTGGAGGATAACGTTGGTATCGAGGATAAAGAGTTTTTTGGCCATTCATGCTTCCTGATTTGGGTTGCTGCTTTTCAAACCGGCGCACCGCATCGATGCTGATAGGGTATAGTCATCGGCTGGCCCTGCTCAACCATAAGTAGAAGATGCGGTGATATAAATATCTCTTCGCCTTAAATGATCTGCATTGCTAACTTGTTCCTGAAGCAAGTTATAACCTTATACCTTACAAATAAACATCAAAATAACTTATGATTCCTTTTGATATACTGATGAAAACACTGGTTGCCGGACTGCTGGCCAGCCTTGCGTGTGGGTTGGGAGCGCTACCGCTGGCAATTCGGCGATTGGATCCCGCCCGCCATACCGGTATTGGCTACGGATTGGCCGGCGGATTGATGTTCGCAGCATCGGTGTACAATCTCATTCTCCCCGGCCTCACCCTCCAATCGCATCTCATGGCCTTTGCGGATGTTTGGCCGGTAGTCGCCGGCATTCTGCTCGGGTCCGCCTTCCTGTGGATGGTAGAACATTTTGTCGATGAAGATCATTTTCAAGGGCAGTCCCTCAAAAGCTGGGGCGGCAAAGCCGGGATCCTCATCTTTATTGCGATGTTTGTCCATAGTATTCCGGAAGGCATTGCTGTCGGCGTTGGCTATACTTCCGATGCCGTTTATGGAAATCGCCTCGGTGATTATATCGCCGTTGCAATAGGCATTCACAATATCCCGGAAGGATTGGCAGTAGCTATTCCACTACGCTCCGCCGGAGCGAGTATCAACAAGTGTTTCTGGGCTGCATTTTTAACCAGTCTACCTCAACCTGTCGCAGCCGTTCCCGCCGCTATTATGTCCTGGTTATTCCAACCACTGATGCCGGTTTTGATGGGATTTGCCGCCGGCGCGATGATCTTTGTGGTGCTGCTCGAAATCATTCCCGAAGCGCTGGAAAGCGAAAAACCGGTTAAAATTGCCTGGGCATTTATATTCGGCTTTTGCTTGATGCTGATGGTGCAGGTGCTGCTGTAATTTCCAAAAGATTTTTTGGACAGGATAAACAGGATATCGAGCTGTCATTTCCGTACTGAAAATATCCCCCTCCATCTCCCCCCGGGGGGAGATGGAGGGGGGATTGTTACCCAATTTGTAACCACAACCCCACAGACTTTCTGAATTTCCGGTATTTCCACTCAGAATTTCCCTCCTTAGGGTTATTGGAGTTATTACCGATTCATTTTTTTTCATAAAATCAGCGTTTCAAGACAAGTATAAAGGGAAGCACTTGCTGCGCACCCGTCCATAAATGTGCTTGTCACTCTTTTTTGGATACTGAAGATAACGAAGTTGGGCGGCAGCAGCCAGCTTTGCGACCCCAAATTTCTGGTGCCATTATTTTCCTGCAAAGGCCGGAAACGGTCTTTAAAAAGTGCGACTGAAACGACCCACAGTCGCACTTTTTTTATGCGTTAGCAAAGCCAACACCTACCGGAATCCCGGCCACGGCCATTACCAAAAACAAAAAATTAACACGAATCCTCGCAAATCAGCACGAATACATCGGTAGTTCATATGTTTAACTATCAATTCCCATATTCGTGATAATTCGCGTATATTCGCGTTCGTTCTTCACTTAAGCTTTCAAGCAAGGATATACACCCCTATTGCAAATATCCTGCTTAATTGATAGGTTTTCCTGAATACCAAAACGCGCACATGCAACCCGGAAACTACGTCAATGCTGTCCCATCGCTTTCATACCATCATTGCTATTACTCTTTCGGCAATAGTTTTCTCTTCCTGCGGTGAAACTCACACTGAACCTAGCGCCCCCAACGTCATTCTAATCATGACAGACGACCAGGGTTACGGAGATTTTGGCGTAATGGGTAATCCAATTATCCAGACCCCCAATTGGGATCAACTCGCAGCGCAAAGCGCTTCGATGAGCAACTTTTATGTCAGTCCGGTTTGCTCGCCAACCCGCGCCTCACTAATGACCGGGCGCTATAACTATCGCACACGAGTCGTCGATACATGGCAAGGCCGCTCGCAGATGGAACCGGCAGAGATCACAATTGCAGAAGCTATGAAAGAAGCCGGCTATGCGACCGGTATTTTCGGGAAATGGCATCTCGGCGACAGCTATCCAATGCGCCCACAAGATCAGGGCTTTGATGAAGTATTGGTGCATCGCGGCGGTGGCATTGGTCAACCGACTGATCCGCTGGATGGGCAAGGCCAGTATACGGATCCGGTGCTGGTCCACAATGGCAACCTGGTGTACGAGAGCGGCTACTGCACAGACATCTATTTTGAGCGCGGCATGGAATGGATAGAAAAGCAGCATCAATCCGGGAAAAATTTCTTCATGTATATCGCCACCAATGCACCGCATGATCCCTTCCACGATGTTCCGGAAGAGCTATATCAGATATACAAAGCAATGGACCTCAGCGACGATCGCTATCCGCAGGAAAACGGACATCCGATTAACGATGGCGCCTCACGCGACAATCTGGCACGGGTATTCGCAATGATTACCAATATCGATCAAAACATTGGGAAGCTCATGAACAAGCTTGATGAAATGGGCATTGCCGACAATACCATCGTCATTTTTCTCAATGACAATGGGCCTAATTCCGCCCGCTTTTTGCGGGGTCACAAGGGAATGAAAACACAGGTCTATGAAGGCGGTATTCGTTCGCCCTTCTGGATGCGCTGGCCCGATCAACTAAAATCAGGCGTCAGCAGTGACCGCATTGCAGCACATATCGACGTGATGCCGACCATCCTCGATGCTTGCAATATCGATTCGCCCGGCGATGTAAAATTGGATGGCCGTAGTTTGTTACCCCTGCTGATGGAAAGCGATACAGACTGGCCGGAGCGTCATATAGTCATCCAGAGCCATCGCGGCGATACGCCAACGCTCTATAACCATTTTGCGATACGCAATCAGCGCTGGAAGCTGGTTCACAATAGCGGCTTTGGCAATCACCACACACCGGACACCCTCAAGCTGGAGTTGTATGATCTGCAACATGATCCGTATGAGATGAAAAATGTCATTGATGAAGAACCGGCGGCACTCACGGAAATCAAGCAGGTTTATGAAACCTGGTTCAAAGATGTCAGTGAAACCCGTATCGATAACTATGCCCCGCCGCGAATTGTTCTCGGCAATGATGCCGAGAATCCGCTGACGCTCTTTCGCAATGACTGGCGATCACATGATTTTTATGGTCATCCTGAAACCAACGGTTACTGGTTAACTCGCATTGACAGCAGCGGCACTTATGAAGTGCTCATTTACTGTCATGAGCTTCCGACAGATGGAAAGGCCATTTTGCAGATCAAAAACACCAGGGCTGAGACACCTTTTCAAGCGGGCGAAAGTACAATATTGTTCCGCGATCTGCACTTGGAAGCAGGGGAAGCAACAGTGCACATCCTTTTGGAAATGCCGGAAATCACCTATGGGCCATGGCAGGTACAGGTGCTTCGAACCGGGCCATAAATAGCAGACAACAAATTCCAGCAAGAAAAAGTCCAAATAGGAATCGAAGACCGCGGCAGGTATCGCGGCACTGATTAAGCAGCGCTATTTAATACGCAACGTAACTATCGAATACCAATTGCTTGCTGTTCAATGACCAATATTCAAAATCTTTTGGGATTTTTCCTGTTGGAATTTGAGCTTTGCTCAAGTCCCCTGCCTTTGGTCTCTCCTCTCAATCCCTTATATTTCAAGCGTCCACGGCGAATATTATAGCCAGAAAAGAATCAATACTATTTTTCTATACGGCCTCTGTGGCTTGTATCCAAACATAAACGGAAGCCGCAATAAGATCTGGGAAGAGACAGCTCCATGAAGAAGCGTTACAAGATTATCGATCCGTTTCAAGACTTTGCAGAAATATATGAAGTTACCCACCGCGGTAAGGAAGACGACCTGCCCCTTTACCTTGAATTCGCCGAGGAAGTTGGTTCGCCCTTGCTGGAAATCGGCTGCGGCACCGGCCGCGTCACTTATGCCTTAGCAAAGGCCGGCCACACAGTTCATGGTATTGATATATCGAAAAGCATGCTGAAAATTGCCACGCGCAAGAAAAAGCAGTTTCCCAAAGAGGTCCGCAATCGCGTTTCTTTTGAGCAACAGGATATGGCGGAGCTGGACATCCCCGGCAAGTTATTTTCGCTGGTCCTGATGCCCTATGGTGAATTTGCTCATGTTTTGGAACGCGAGCGCCAGCAGGCCGCGTTAGCAGCAATCGCTCGCCATATGAGCGCCAACGGCGTGCTGATCATTGGGATGAGCAATTGGGATGCGCTGGAAAAGCGAATGAACTATCACGGCGGATCCATTGCCAAGTGGGGCGGCTCTATGCCGCTTACCTATGAGGGAGTCTTCGATGATGAGGAAAATCAGCGCCGCATCGTGCGTTATCTTGCCCGCGGTTATGATCCCTCTGTGCAGACCGCCATCCACGTCTACGTCCACGAAATCACTGATATGGAAGGCCGCTTCATTGCCAAAGAAACCACGATTGTTCCTATCCGTTATGTCTTTCGCTTTGAAATGGAGCTGTTGCTGGAAAAAGCTGGCTTTTGCGTCGAGAACATCTACGGCTATTATGATAAAAGCGAATTCAAATTTGACAGCAAGCGTATGATTTTTGTAGCGAGGAAGATGTAAATCTGCAAAGCAGGAAATAGGCAACCCTGCAAATTTGCAAGAATGTTAACCGCCAAGAGTGCGAAGGACAGCGAAGGGTCACTGAAGAGAATTAGCGGCTATTCGTGCCTGGTGCAGCTGCCAACTGCCACTTTCTATTCCCCTGCCTTGTGCTACTGCTACTGCCACACCATTCTCGCTTCAAAGTTAAACCATTACTCGCCCGCCCCTTCCCTTCCGCTTTGCAGATTTATTCATTTGTAGATTTGTCCATTTCCCATTTCAAACTTTTTTTCAGAATTTTTTAGCCTTTGGTCATTAGGGGTATGAGGCGGCTGGGAGAGGGTCCCTCGTCGCTCACAGGTCGACCAGATTCAAAATAATATTGTTGCAAGCCGGCGCTTAAGCGACCGACTTGCAAACTCACTTGAACGCTTTAATCGTTTAAAGACGGAGGAAATACTATGTTCAACTTTAAATGCAACAATCTTGCATTCAGAGATACGTTAAAACAAATAGCGGCAGCTGCCGGATGCTTATCGCTTGTTTTGTCTAGCAATATATTTGGCCAGGAGCCGTCCGACCCTGAATGGCTTTATGGAACTGATATCATCTATTCTTCTCCCTCTAACGCCACGAAGCTCGGTATTGGTACCACCGGCCCGGATGCAATGCTCGAAGTTAAGGGAGATGCGGATGATGTTCTAAGAATCACGTCCGAGGCTTCTGGTGGAACAAAAAAGATGATCCGCTTCGGCGTAGACTCTGATTTACCCAATTACGTTCGACTTCGCCCGGACGATGGCGATGGATTTGCCATTACCAACGACGGCGATGATATCGGCCTCTTTGTAGACGCCGCATCTGGCGCCAATGTCGGTATCGGAACCGATAATCCTTCAACCAGGCTTCATGTTTATAGCCTTGGTGGCGACGGCGATATGCGAGTTGAGACGAGCTCGCCCAGTGGCAGCGCCCACCTGTTCTTGAAAAATGATCTAAGCGAGTGGTCCCTCGCGGCTCAATCTGATGAAGAGTTTCATATTCGCGATGAGACCTACAGCAAAACGATTTTCACGATACAACCCAATGCACCCGCTGATATGGTTTACATCACCACCACCGGCAGAGTTGGTATCGGCACTAATTCTCCGGCTCACAAGCTTGATGTCGACGGCACCATCCGCGCCACTGAAATCCGCGTGGAAAGCAATGGCGCGGATTTCGTCTTTGACGAAGATTATAAACTCATGCCGCTGAATGAACTGGAAGCAAATATCCGTAGCAACAAACACCTGCCTGGCATTCCATCCGCTAAAGAGATGCAGGAAAACGGCGTTGGGGTTTCCGAACTGCAAACCAAGCTCTTGCAAAAAGTGGAAGAGCTGACACTGTACGTCATTCAGCAGCAGAAGGAAAATGAGGCGTTGAAAGCGCGCGTAGCTGAGTTGGAAGGCTTGCAATAATGCCTTTTGACAGAGACGAAGGTTTTCACGGATGAGCACAGATAAAGACCAAAGAGCACACAGAAAAAGGAAATAGAAAAATGAAAACGCCTCGGAAAAAAATGCAAAACCAATTAGCGATCGACAAAATTATTCTCTCGCTTATTGCTGTTGTGGTCATGTATGCGGCAGTAGTGAGCACCATGAACCTGGTGCGCTCGACGAAAGTCGGATACGTAAACTCAGCGATCTTGATGGAAAAACATCCACTGGCGATGCAGGCCAGAGAAGAATTAAATGGTAAACTGAAAGAATGGAATGTCAATATAAAGACCCTGGAAATGGAAATCGGCAGTATGAATCAGGCAATGATCAATGAGGCGGAAAAGCTCAGCCAAAAAGCCCTGGAAGAAAAGAGGCACAGCCTGCGTCAAAAGCAGGAAGAATTTATGCGCTATAGTCAGGCAATCCAGGAAAAGGCTGTGAAAATGGAGCAGGAATTGATGCAGCCGGTTTATGATCAGATCAATGTCTCGATGAAGGATTTTGGCAGTCAGAAAGGATATGCCATGATTCTCGGCACTCTTTCTGGTGGTAATATTCTCTACGCCGAAGATGCGGTGGATTTGACTGAGGATTTTCTGGCATATGCCGCCAGCATACTCTAAAAGCTAATCACGATTCACATCCTTAACCAATTGAAAAGGAGTTGACATGCCTGGTCATCTCAGCAGGGGATCTTTGTGCCTCTGCATCTTTATCACACTGATCTTTCTAAGTAGCTGTCAGCATAGTTTTTCGGACATCGACGCTTATGATCAATTTCTGCGCAGCGAAGACTCTCCCTACCTGCAAGAAGTGGTCCGCAGCGGAGCGAAAGTCAGCCTGCGTTATCTCCCAACTGATGCCTTGCTTTTGAACCAGTATCGGGATTACCGAAAGACCAGGGCTCGAACGCTGGATGACACCAGAAAGAGCAATCAAGAAAAAGAAGAAATCCTAACCCAGGCATGGAGCAACGTCGAGAAACGGCGAGGCCAATATGCACACTCTCGCTACTTCGCATTAAGCATTGGATATGAAGACGACAGCAAGGATCTGGTCTATCACTCCTTGCAGGCAGGCTTTGGTAATTATAGCGAATGGTTACAGAAATTGCTCTTCGGATTGGAAGAAAAAATATACCTGGTTGATGATGAAGGAAATGAGATACCACTTGGCACCTACCACCTGGAACGCAGCTACGGGATGACCAAGAACCGTACGCTATTGCTGGTTTTTCCGGAAAGGAATTTTCCGAAAAACGGTAAGGGTGAATTGATCATCGATGAATTCGGTCTGCAAACGGGGCAGCTACGCTTTGAGCTGCCAGAATCGCAGAATCTGGTCACCCTGAACTTTGAAAAATAGAACAGAGACGATAAACATTGGAGAATAAATCATGAAACGTTTCGTTTCCTGCGTGGTGTTAATCACCATGCTGAATCACCTGATACTGAGCAGTTGCCTATTTGCACTCAGTGAAGGCCCTTCCCAACCGGAGGCTATGCAATTTGAACCGGTGGATGTTACCGATGTGGTGAATCTGGCGACGGGAGATTTTAGCTATGTCATTCCGGTAATGGATGTCCCCGGGCCTGGCGGCTCCTTCCCTATTGCGCTGAGCTACCATTCCGGGATTGGTGTAAATCAGGAAGCTACCTGGGTTGGACTGGGTTGGTCACTGAATCCGGGAGCCATCAATCGAAGCCCAAGCGGTTATCCCGATGACTATAAAGGAGCCGCCGTAAATACCACCTTTGATGCAGAAAAAAGTGGACGGGGCGCTGGCATTACAATTGGCAAGGGCCCTGTTGGTCTAAACCTCAAATATAGCAGTCACTCCGGTCAATTAGGGGCAAATGCGATATTTGGTCTAACTTCTGCAAACTCGGCGAATTTCCAGGCCTTGCTAACGATAGGAAGCAGTGGTGTGAATCTTGGGATTGGATATAAAGATAATTTTGGTGCCCTTGGTTCAGCTGATTTTGGCGTGGATATAGGTACTACAGGCCTCCGTGCCAGCGGAAAGTACACATATAAAGCTGTTACTGTCTCTCAAGATCAAAATGGTGTCGGATTAAGTGCAAGGATAACCGATAAAACCGGATTTACTCTTAGCTCAAACGGCAATAGCTCAACTCTAATGGCACGAGGTGTTGGGTTAAGTTCAACTGCCCAGCCTCAAGGGCAAGGTGTGCGTTCTGAATCTGGTCTCAAAATCCCCATATCAGCCGGCCCCGTTGATATCACTTTGTCCTATACGGAGTGGGAATGGAAGCTCGATGAGCTAATAACCGATCTAAGTTATGGCTATATGTACCAAGATGCCTATCATTTATCGACTGAAGCAAACAAGAAGTTCGAACGTCAATTGCAAGACAAGTTCCTTTATCCAACACAAGACATATACAACGTTAAGGCCCAGGGGATAAGCGGTAGCTTTATGCCTTTCAGCCGAGACGGCTTCAAACTTAGAGATATTCAAAACTATAAAGAGAGTGGTACATTGCTCGACGAAGGATTTACGAATCATGATATTGTGTTTCGTTTCTTGGGGGATCAAGGCACTAATTTTGTGATGGAAATGGGCACGACGGGATGGAGCGATGAAAATGAAAATTATTTTGGCGATCGCTTTGCCAGCAAAAAAATTTCACCGACTACCGACTCAACAAGTGGTAAACTGACTGGTTTTATCGTTAAAGATATTGACGGCAAAATCTATGAATTTTCTAAACCGGTCTTTAATAACTTTACTTATGCCTTTACAGAAGACCTCGAAAATTCCACCAAATCAACAACTCAAATGGGTAGTCCATACGCTAATAATTGGCTAATCACGGCTATCAAAGGTCCTGATTTTCTCGACCGAGCCCCGATAGGCCAAATTGGTGAAGAAGACTGGGGTTATTGGGTTAAGTTCAATTACGCTGAAATTGACGGAAAACAAATATGGAGAAGCCCCTATACGGGACGTGCACCTGCTGGTGGAAGTGATCAAGTAGAAAATTTTAGTCTCGGTAGTCGTGACATCGTTTACCTTGAATCCATAGAGACAAAGACTCACATTTCGATTTTCGATCGAGAAATTTCAAATGACCGGCAAACAGCAGAATATGATACCGATTGGAAGCTCGAAGCGCAACCAACCGGCGTGCTCAATTACGTAAGGATACCCGGTAAGTGGGACGATGACATTCTATCAGCTACAGGAGACTGTATCTATGGTGAATATACCACGAGTAATGGGCAAACCGCTTCATTTTCGCGAGACAATTCTGAGCTCAGTCAACCGGTTTATGATTCAACATTAGGTATGACTGAAGTACATATCAATGGTTTCTACTCAAACGAATACCTGGAAAACGCGCACATTATTCCAGCAGATCTCGCGCCAGGAAAGTTCAATAAAACCAACTTGCTTGACAAAATCACTCTGTACGCCAAGACCGATCCGGGTGTCACATATTTAAACAATACCTGGTCAATTGACACAACTATTGCAACCTCGCTGAAGACAGCTGATTTCATTTACGATTATAGTTTGTGTGCGAACACTCCGAGTTCTGTTGACCCGGATGGCGGTAAATTGACGCTGAAGGAATTAACATTCTTCGGAAACGGAGGAGCAAGTTCATTACCTGGGTATAATTTTGAATATGCTAACTCTGATAATTTTTCAGCTGGAGATAATCCAGACTTTCACGAAGATGCGTGGGACCGATGGGGTTCATATCGCAGTCCGATATCAGGTCTGCATAGCACACCTCAAACTGCAGAAGAAGCAAACAAGGCACGTGCCTGGAGTCTTACAAAGATTTCACTTCCATCAGGTGGAAATATTCAAGTCGAATACGAAAGCGATGATTATCATCGTGCGAACAACACGCACGACTATTTTCATGCCAAGAAGATAGAAGTCCCAGCCATAAACAGATCCATTTCTTCAACGAACACAATAAATATTAATAACATTTCAACAGACAACTTTTACGTTGGACAAGAGATCTATATTCATGAGGTTGAATTGAAGTTTAATCAAGGCTGTGTACAAGCAGATCAAATTGACACTTGGAGCTCTGGGACAATTACCAACATCGATCCGACGACTCCCAGCATATCAATAGACTTCTCTTATTTTTTCCAGGAAGATGGGAACTGTTATAATGCCGAAGAAAGTGAATTTATTTATCATATGTACATTACCCCGCGGAAGATATTTGGTGGCGGCATTCGTGTCAAATCCTTAACCAGCTCTGACGGTCTCAACACCTATAAAACAGAATACAACTACGAAACGGAGGACGGTTTTTCGACTGGCTATACGGCCTCGCTACCACCAACCTACGGAGACAAAAAATGGGCCGGTAGTCTTGGCGATTACCTGGATCCACTAGACGAGGATTATGAAAAGGCCTATCTCGACAATGATTACAGCTATGGTAGACCTGGACCAGTCGTGTTATACTCCGAAGTGACAGTCAAAAATGTGGATTTTTCAGGTAATTCATTGAATGGAAAATCCGTTTTTGAATTCTATACATCGAAAGACTACCCGTATTCAGCTATAGATCAGTTCGGCTACCTCCTTAGCATCGAGGACAAGTCAGCAATATATGGGCGTCCAAAGTCCACCACATTTTTCGAATTGACGAATAGCGGTAATTATCGAGAAATACAAAAAGAAGAGATGTTCTACACATTTAGCAATGAACTTGCCAGCAATGGGCAAATAAGAAAAGTCTTCGACAAAATTGAAACTGAGCCAAATTCTCATCAGCATTTAGGGCTTACACAAGAACGATATAAGTTTGATAACTATTATGATCCCGACGACATAAGTCAGATTGAGGGGAGGTTTGTCGAAAAGCTTCACCATAGCATCTACGCTACAAAGACTCTAACCAGTCAATATTTTTATGACACACCAGAAGCAACAATTCCTTCACAAACGACAACTAGCGAAATTAAATCTATTGCTTGGGATGCGCTTAGCGGACTACCCATCGCAAATGCGGCATTTGACTCCCGCAATCTTGCTAGAATACAAGCCAGTATCCCTGCATATTGGAAATATCAAGGGATGCAGAACAACAATATGTTAACTCAGACCACACAAACAACTTCATACGGAACAGATATTGATATAAGCGATGAAACGGCGATTTTCGAGTTTGATTTTACTAGTTCAGCTAACGAAGGGTTAATTACAGCAAGTGAAATTACTACATGGTCGGATCTATGGGAAAACGATGGTGAATCCCAACAAGTGTGGCGAAAAAACGATGTCTATCAGTACCACGCGAAACTGGATTTCTCAGATCAAATTTCTGATTTCGATAGTTTTAATCCATGGAGCGATAACAACCTGGATCTCCCATACGATGATCCCACGTCGACAAGCCCCTGGCAAATGACAAGCAATATCACCGCTTACACCCCATTCAGCCAGCCATATGAAGAGCACATGGCCGATGATCGCTATAATTCCGTGCTCTATGATGAAGATAGTCACCTACCAATAGCCGTCATATCCGGTGGCCGCCTTAAAAACACCTTCTTCGACAATTTCGAAGATAGCCTTAGGATACATGAAGACTGGATACCAGCGCCGACAGATCCAACGCGGCAACCGCATGCGATTGAGGATTCAAAGTCAGGCAAAAATGGTGTAGCTGTTTACCTCGAATATGGCACAAATAGCGATATTCATCAAAACATCGGTGAATTTGAAGGGCCACAAGACCTGGTAGTATCAGTTTGGTTCAAGGGAGTTCCCGGTCAGGAGGGACAAATTTATGTTGGCGACAACAACCTGGCGCACGGACCGAGACATGAAAGTGAAGTGACCATTGTTGAGGAAGCCAATGGGAACTGGCAGTTATTGTGTGATACACTGGAACTTGGCAAAACTGAAGAGCTGGACGTTTTTCTTTACTGCTATAAGCAGTTTGGCCTTGTCAAAAATGTCATCTATGATGATTTGCGCATATATCCGGTCGGTTCGTCCGTACAAACTTTTACTTACGATGAACTCACCCAGCAGGTCACATCTATCACTGGTCCGAATGGTGTTTCGACCCATTTCGAATACGATGATTATGGAAGGCTGATTCGCACCTTCGACGATGATAGACATCTTTTGGCAGTCAATGAATACGAGTATGGCTTAGACGGCAGCATACTTGCCATCAACGCCAGCGCGGAAATTATCGACCAATGCGAAACAGCAACATTTACGATTGGCGAAGAGATATTGCCGGCAACAGCATCAGAATATCACTGGACAGTCTCCAGAAATGGTACTGTTGTAATAACTGCTACAGGGGCGAGTTTGTTACACCAATTCACCGAAATCGACACCTATACAATTGACCTGGAAGCGCGTGATTCTAATGGACACGTGATAGCAACCGCTACGACAGATATCATCGTCGAAACACCTCAAGGCGGTGGCGGACCATGTATTGACTGATCCATTCTATCTTTCAGCCAAAGTCGAAAGGGATACAATGAAACGACATACATTTTTGATATTGCTTAAAGCGCTACTGCTCATTTCAATGAGCAGCGGCCTCTGGGGACAAGGTCCCAAAGTGAATAGAATAAAAACCACTACTGCCCAGCAGGCATATATAACGGATACCGACTTGTTATCAGCTGATGAATTTGGCAAGAGTCAAGTCTTTACTTATGGGGATGGATTAGGCCGGAACGTACAAACCATTGCTGTAAAAGCCGGCCCGATCCTGGAAGACATCATTACATTCTCTCGCTACGAACAGACCGGCATTCAGCGATTCAGCTATTTGCCTTTTGCTCTTGCAAATAATGAAGGTGAATATGTAATCGACGCCTACACGCAACAATTGGCCTACTATGCTGCTCCTCCATCAGGCATTGCGGCAACCAATTATCCTTACGCGGAAACCATCATTCAGAAATCGCCTTTGCAAATCGCTTTGGAGAGCGGTTCTGTTGGCGCAGCCTGGCAACCAGCCAATAGCGATCCGGAAAGTGGCCATACCATCAAAGAAACGATTCGCACGAACGACACCGCCGTCGAAGAGGTGCGGATCTGGGTATTCGACGAAGTCAACAAAACAGCAACGACTACAGAGCAATATAGCAATGGTCAGCTGTCCGTTGTAGAAGTAAGCGATGAAAATGACCAGGTGGCCATCGAGTATACAGATAAAGCTGGGAAGCTAATCCTTAGAAAGTCCTGGAAGGATGCAACCACGGAATTGCTTACTTATCATGTTTACGACGAGTACGACAACCTCCGCCTCATACTACCACCGATGGCGTGTGATGCCATGTCCGGGGCCTGGGATTTGTCAAGTACCCAGGCAAACAGCCAAAGCATTCAGGACAACTGGGCCACCTATTTCGATTACGATAATTATCAACGCTTAATCGAAAAGAAGCTTCCCGAAGCTGAACCTATCTACACCATTTATGATCGTCTAAATCGGCCAATTCTCAGCCAGGATGGCGAATTGCGAAAGAATGATCAATGGCTCTTCAGCAAATTCGACGAACGAAGTCGGGGAATTCTGGCCGGTATTTATACGGATACTCAAGCACGATCCAGAGAAACCCTGCAAAGCTGGGTCGACGATAATGTCGGCATTGGTAAGACTCACCCTTACTACGAAGAACGCAGCAATATTGATGTGGCTCTTTATCATGGCTATAGTAATCAGGCTTTCCCAAATACCGGGATCGAAATCCTATCGGTTAGCTATTTTGACAATTACGACTTCGATTTCGATGATAAGCCAGATTGGACATTTCAAGAGGACAGCGACTACCCTGACCTGGAACCGAATGACAAACTCAATGGTGTTGCAACTGGTGGTAAAATTAAGATCTTGGCCCCGGAGCAGACAGCTGCTGTCTTTAGCGGCAGTGCCACATACAGCAGTTGTCCAACCAGTCCTTCAACACTGTATTATGAAGGCGAAAGCATCATTCTCGCCGATGGCTTTGTCAGCAATGCCGGTCAGAACGTCTACATCGGTTCTGGCCTGGATATTCCGGCTGACTTGATTTCCGTTGAGTGGCTCACCAGCGTCAGCTTCTTTGACAAATTTGGCCGGGTTATTCAAACCCAATCGGCCAATCACCTTGGCGGTGCGGACGTTACCTGGACATCATTTGACTTTGCAGGACGAATGATAAATGGCAAGAGCAAACACACAACGCCAGGAGATACAATCACCCAGGAATCCAGTGCCACTTATGATCATGCCGGGCGAGTTCTGGAGACAAAACATCGCATCAACGAAGACCCATGGGTGCTCGTGACCTCTAACAATTACAATCAATTGGGTAGAGCAACGGAAAAAGACATTCACTCAACTAATTTTGATAGCAGCAATCCAACCTATTTACAATCGGTTGACTACTCCTTCAACGAACGAGGCTGGATGACTGCGATCAACAACAGTGACCTCAGCGACGACGGCACAGATGGTCATGCGTCGGCAGATCTGTTTGGTATGGAGTTTCACTATGAGGATGGATTTAGTCAATTGGCCTCAGACCAGCTTTATAATGGCACCATCACCGCGACCACCTGGAAAACCGCACGCGACAGCGAGAAACATGGTTATGGTTATCAATATGACGATCTTTATCAGCTAAAAACCGCACGCTATGGCAACGAGTTTGAAAACTGGAGTGACGATAACTACTATAATGTTAACCAGTTAAGCTATGACCTTCATGGTAACATCGAAGCGGTCGTCCGCACCAATGAAGCCGGCGCCACGATTGATGATCTCACCTATCATTATGAAAATGGCAATCGATTGCTTGGGGTTGATGAAGCGGCCACTGCCAATGCCGGCATGGACTTCGCCGACAATGGCTCCACCTGGTCTTCCGGGAATGATGAGTACGTGTACGATGACAATGGCAATATGACTCGTGATGACAATAAAGGCATCACAAATATTGTCTACAATTATCTCAATCTCCCGGAAAAGGTGGAATTCGCAGATGGTAATTTGGTCGAGTGGATCTATGATAGCGGCGGCAGCAAACTCCGTAAAATTGTAACAACGGACAATAATGGCGTTCTTACGACAACCAAAACTGATTATCTCGGTGGATTTGTCTACCAGGATGATGAGCTCGATTTCGTTTCAACCGGCGAGGGTCGGATTGAAGTATCCGGAAGCGACTTCGAATATCAATATCACCTCACAGATCACCTTGGCAATGTTCGGGTCGCATTTGCGGACATAAATGAAGATGGCATCATCGATACAAACACCGAAATCAAACAAGACGTGCATTATTATCCCTTTGGTATGCAATTGCCCAATCTGGCCGATCTCTCTGGTTCGAATAATAAATATCTCTATAACGGTAAAGAGCTCGAAGATGATCACGGATTAAATTGGTATCACTATGGTGCACGGTACTATGATCCGCAATTGGGACGTTGGCATGCTGTTGATCCGGCTGATGAGTTTAATAGTCCGTATACTTATGTGGGAAACAATCCGGTCAACCTGGTTGATCCGGACGGTACACAAAGCGATGCCCCTAATGTGTCCGGAATCCCGATTGACGTAATCGAACTGATGTTTCAGGCATACATGGATAGAATCAGCCAACCTCCGGTAGATCTTTATGCATCCTTAAGTAGTGCAATAGACAATATATTACGTGATAATGATCATCCACTTGACTTCGAAATGGAATTGACAAATGAAAACAAGTTAATTCTTCGGTACGACATTGAGATTATAAAAAAGACAAAGATTTTTTCCCTATGGGGATGGGAGTGGACGATTGAAACAAGAGACATTATTAGTCACGAGATCAATTTCGAACACAGCTTCTCAATAGCTAGCTATTATGCTAGTACCAGAGATAATATGATAAGAGACGGAGTGCTGAAGATCATCGGGAGTTTTGATTATGGGTTGAGTACGCTTAAGACCTGGGTTGAGAATAACCATGCTCGCAGTAGAGAAGGTCGAGATAAAGCTGAATTCGCCGAAAATGCACATTCAAACACAGCGAGAGGCCTTAGCGGTGTAGTAACCATGTGGAGATGGCCGCGCGACAAGGAATTAATTTCCAGACCGAATGGTAGACAAAGATATAAGAATTATGTTCAATCGATCTTCTTTGATAAACACCACAGGCTTTTAATGCAAGGATATATCGGAACATTCTCATTTGGGAAGAGAGGGCCAATCTACCCTTTTAGACGCAACGTACCTAACTGGGACCAACCCTAGATCGCTTAGCTAGAGCAAACCAGTGCATCAGCTTATGCTAATCAAGTTGGCATAAGCTGATGCCTTTCCGATTCACAGTTTTGAACTGCAACAATATGGAGTTGCGGTACGAAAAACTTCAGAAAGGCGGAGGAGCATTCACTTTTGATGGCCCGTTGTTGCCCTTCAATCTACTTTAGGATAGGACATGGAACGGCTCTGCCATTGATCTTTTGCTGCCACTGCCGACTGCTACCGCCACTTTCATTACAGCCACAAACTATAGAGATATTACCTTTGCAACTGTCGATCGGAAGTCAAGATCATACCCTAAAGATGCCATCCCCCTCCGTTACCAAACACGTTCTATATCATATCTGTCAAACGACGAGTCGATGCTAATTATAGTCAGATCATCGAGTGCGCATTGGGCAACGAGAAGACGATCAAAGGGATCGCGATGATGCAGTGGAAGTTCTTCAATTCGAAAAAGATGCTCCGGACGAATGTCCAACAGCTTGATTCCATTACCAGATACATGCCTGCGAACAAAAGTTGTCAGAGGCATGCCAAGCTCCAGCTTTCCAATGCTAATCTTTATGGTCATTTCCCAAATACTGGCCACACTAAGAAGGATCTCGTTCTTTGGATTTAGAAACAATTCTGCAGCATTTTTCGACAAGCGGTCGTTATGTTCCGCAATCCATAAAAGGGTATGAGTATCCAGAAGAAATTTCATTCCATGTAGTCCTCAAAATCATCAAGTGGGGCATTAAAGTCGTCTGCCATCTTGATTTTCCCTTTTGCCAGACCAATCTGACGTTGAGGATATACACCTTCCAACAAGACCAATTTTACCAATGGCTTATTGCCTTTCGCGATGATCACTTCTTCGCCGTTTAGCACTTGATCAATCAAACGCGAAAGATGCGTTTTCGCTTCATGAATATTCACCTGCTTCACAGCAAACCTTTTAGCTAAGTCACTTGACTAAGTTAATGTATGATTGATTCAATTTCAACCTATTTCCACGGCCAGTCTCCTGCCACTGCCAGCTGCTATTGCCACTATCTTTATCCGCCTATCGCATGTTCAGTGGTTCAATCCTCAGTGTTTCAATTTTCAATGAATTAGCACCCCCGCCCTTATGCACAGCGCAAAAGGGCGGAAGTGGTGTCATTGGCCCCGATCGGGTTTGGGGTATCTATGTAAACTGCAAATGCAGGGTTGCTTTTACCTGATAGATGCCGCCCTTTCTGAAATTCCACAGAAAATTTTGACTTTTTTTCAGAAAAATCAACAAAGCGGTCATTGAGTAGGTGCGTGTGGAAAAATTGCTGGACCTAAGCAGTGAGTGTTAAACAACAATGGAAGGAGGTGGTAATGGTCAGGGGTTAGGGACTGGAGATTGGAGATTGGAAGTCGTTTACGCACCCTCTCGGGAGGGGATTTAGGATTAGGTAAAAAGCGACTTATTCTTCCAACTTTCCTCCGGATGACGCCTGGCCTCACAAAACAAAAATTGTAGCACAGCAGTGGATTAAATTTGCAATCTGAAAAAAATCCAAAATTTTTGGAAGAAGTGCTAATCATATACACGCCAGTAAATTTTCCACCGCGAATACTGAAACGCCGGAGTTGTAAATATCGGCCCTTTGGCGAATTTTTCATCTTATTTACTCAATGTCATCTTAGGAGGATTACCATGCGAAAGCAACAAATGCAGTATCTGTATATATTTCTCGTATTAATCGGTGCCATGATGCTCTGGTCATGTGCAGAAACCACAAGCAGCACCTCCAGTAGCCCGGTATCTTTTTCACCGGATGTAACACACAAGGCAGGTAGTGGTGGACAAACCCCTACAGGTAATGTTGCCCAAGGCGATGATGGCGGTGGCGGCCCTGCAGGCATATTTACATTTGACTATGAAGCCTATACAGGCTTGCTGCCTAGAACACATACCGAGGAGATGTTAACCATACCCGGCCAAATCGCAACGGTACTCGGCTATGAAGTTGAAGTCAGCGGAGGTTCTTCTGGCGCCATCAACCATATCTTGGCAATGGGACTTGGGCAAGGAAGTGGCATTCCCGCGACAGTGGATGTCGATTACGTCTGGACAGATCTGTCAGGGAGCACATCAAATATGGTTGGTAGCTTCTCGCTAACTGGCGGAGGATCGGAAGTGGCTTTTGGCTATGGATCAAGCTCCCCCGGTCTCTACAAGCTAGAAATTGACACCTTCTATAGCAACGGATCCCCATATAGAGATTACTTTTTATATGTTGAAGTAGTTCAGGATGACGAGTAGCACCTAGCCAACTACTAAGACAAACGTTTCAAGGAAGAGTGCAACGGTGGCGCATTGGCGTCACCGTTTTGCCGTTTGTTACCAAGGGAGTTTAACCATGCGCAACTTTGAGGAGTAACCAATGCTACTACTCCACAGATTTATTCTATTAGCAATTCTATTTTCCACTCTTCTTCTATTTTCAACGGACCTATTATGCCAATCATCGCCTCCCAGTGACAGCATCCTAACCAAAGAAGCAGAGGCAGCTTTCGCAACAGGTGATATCTTTCGCCGACAAGCAAAATACGATAGTGCAAGCACAGCATACAAAATCGCACGTCACAAGTTTGAGCTTCTCGGCAATGCAGCGCAAGTCGTAAACAGTGCGGTCAGAATCGCCGATATGGCAACGAGACAGGGGTTATATGAGCAAGCTTCAGAATTGTACGAAGCAGCGATTTCAGATGCTTTATCAAAGTTAGGTATTAACCATAAATATACAGCATATGCCTATAATCAACGTGGAAATCTCTTTCAGTTGCTCGGTAAGTATCAGAAGGCGCTACAAGACCATAATAAAAGTCTTGAAATCCGGGAAATAATATATGGCTCAAGCCACTATCGCGTCGCTCAAAGCAAATTGGGAATAGCAAACGATCACTATCTTTTAGGCGACCTCCGAAAAGCTATTGATCAATATAATTTAGTGTTACACAGCTACTTAGAACTTTTTGGCCCTCAGGACCGACGCGTCGCAACTGTACTTACCAATCTAGTAATTGCCCATACCGACATCGGCGATTTCAAGAAAGCACATGAAGATCACCATCGATCAATAAAAATCTATCTGGCATCACTCGAACCGAATCATCCGGCAGTCGCTAATAGCTATATGCAGCAAGGGCGCATCTTCTACGAAGAAAAGGACTATAAGGAAGCATTCCTTGTTTTTGAAAAAGCCCTGGATATGCTTAGCACTCCAACTCGCACCGCAACTCAAGAAGTCGCATATGCCAATTACTTTCTCGGCATTCTTCATCAAGAGACGGGGAATTTTGCTCAATCACTCTTATACCTTGAACGGGCGGTCGATATTTGGCAGTCGTTAATTGCAGATGATAACCTTTGGCTCGGTGGTACGCATAGAGAAATCGGACGGGTATATGCAGCGCTATCTGACTATGCAAATGCCCATGCTTACTTCTTAAAAGCAGAAGGAATTCTACAAAGCTCCCTGGGAGAAATGCACGATGAGTTGGCCTTGCTCAACGATTATCAAGGTGCCGCTTTTTTGGCCCAAAACGAACTTTCTGAAGCAGCCGCAACATTTCGCAATATGCTGAGAATCAGCAAGCAACGCTATGGCGAACACCATCAGCACTCTGCCCGCGCCCGCAAAGGCCTCGCCAATGTGCTGCAAGCCCGCAAGCAATACGCAGCAGCGGCACGAGAATATGAACGGGCTATCAAGAGCAGCTTCCAGAACAACAAGACGGTAACGCTATCTCCCTTGAACACTGATGATGTGCATAGCCCGGCAGTGCTCAGGGGTATCTTACAAGATTATGCATCCAGCCAGGAGGCAAGAGCTGCGAGTAAGGGCATTGCAACATCGCGGAAGATTGTTCACCTGCACAAGGCCCTCAACCTATATGCGACCTCCATTGAATTGACTGAAAAAATCAATGCCGGTTTTCGCAGTGAAGGCTCGCGCTTAATTCTTGGAGAACGCAGTTACGAACAATATGCCGGCGCCGTGCGTACGGCGCGGATGCTCTACGAAACCACAATGGATGAACAATTCCTGCATCGTGCCTTTGTGTTTGCAGAGCAGAGCCGCTCCAACACCCTGGCGCAAATGCTGCGAGAATCAAAGGCCCGCTCTTTTGCCGGCATTCCCGACAGCCTCATTAATGAAGAGCAGCGCCTTCGCGGGGAAATGAGCTACTATCAAACCCAGTTGCAAAAAGAACGGCAAAAGGGCAAAGAAAAAAATCCGGAAACCGAAAAGCGCTTCCGCGATCATCATTTCCAAACAAAAATGCATTATGATGCGCTAATTGCGCGCCTTGCTGAGGATTATCCACGTTACTATCAATTAAAGCATACCATTCAAAGGACTACGGTAGCCGATATTCAATCGGCGCTCGAGCCGCAAACCGCCCTGGTGGAATATTTTCTGCAAGGTGATCAACAGCTGGCTTTCCTTATTGATCAGGCAAACATTGAGATGATTGCACTGCCGGCGCATGATAGCCTATCAAACAAAGTTCAGCAATTCCTGGCCTCCATCGGGCGCTTCAGCGAACGGGAACATTTTACAGAGCGTTCGCACCAGCTTTATCAACAACTGGTCGCGCCGCTAAACCTAAAAAAGCGAGATTACAAGAACCTGATCATTATCCAGGATGGTCCGCTCAGCCGCCTACCTTTTGAATCGCTGATAGCTGCAGGTGAAGGTAGTGATTATACACAACTGGATTACCTGGTACGCCATCACGACATTCGCTATCACTATTCCGCCAATCTCTGGGCGGAAAGTCAACAACAAACAGAGTCCAGACCGCAACGCTATTTTGGGGGATTTGCCCCGGTCTTCGCGCCGGAGGACAAAAGCCTGCTCGCGCAATTACAAGAAAAAGCGCTGGAAGCCTGGGAATTTGTCATGCGCGATAACGAGATGCAGCCCTTACTGGAATCTGCTAACGAGGTACAGAACATCAATGCGCTATTGCAGGATCGTCAGCAACTGAGCAAATACTACCTGCGCGAGAATGCCAGTGAGGCGAACTTCAAGAATACAGCTGCATCTTACGAGATTTTGCACCTGGCCACGCATAGCTTTGTGAACTATGAAAATACCGCCCTTTCCGGCATCGCCTTTGCCCCTCCGTTTCGAGAGGAAACAGGAGAAGACGGCATTCTTTATGCCTCTGAAATCTATCAGCTGAATCTAAATGCCAACCTGGTGGTGCTAAGCAGTTGCGAATCAGGCAAGGGCAAATACATTCGCGGTGAAGGGGTAATGGCTATGCCACGCGGCTTCCTGTACGCCGGTGTTCCCAACATCGTGATGTCCCTCTGGCGCGTGAGTGATACGCACACGCGCTACCTGATGGAAACATTCTACCGTGAATTGGATGGTAACAATTATGCGACGGCCTTAAGGCAAGCAAAGTTGAAAATGCTGGAAGATCCTGAAACAGCTCTACCAATGCTATGGAGTGGATTTGTGTTGATAGGTCGGTAAGTCGTTTCGTGCCCTTAGTGACATCCCCCTTTATCCCACTTCGAAGGGGGATAAAGGGGGATGTCGTTTCTTATGCAAACGCAGTAAGTTGACGGCGAGAGCTTGCAAGCCTGACGTTGGCGAAGCCAGTTGACGGGCCAAAGACCCTTATAGCGTCGCCATTACCCGTTCAATCATCGAGATAATTTCGGAAATTTTTTCGCGGACTTCGCCTTCGCTATTCATGTTAAGCTTGCGAAGATCATTGAGGATTTCATCGTGGATCAGACGAACTTTATCATCCCCATATTCAGGATCAACATAGTTCTCTGAAATGATGCTTTGCAAAATGTCGGTGTATTCGCGGCGCGCAATATCCGGTTGACCATAGTGGAGCATAATAACTGCAAGATTGCTGCGAATCCAGATTGCACCACCGTCCAGTTCCAGGGCTTTCTTGGTTGCTTCAATCGCCTTGGGATAATTGCGCAAATCTTCAAAATAGTGCCAGCCGATACCCGCCCAATAATATGAATTGGTTGGATCAAGCATCAGGGCATTTTCAAAACGAGTGGTTGCTTCTTCGTACCGATTTAAATCTGCAAGACAATTGCCCCAGTTGAAGAAAGCCGAGGCATTGCGCGGATTTACCTTGGTCGCCATTTCATACTTCTCTATCGCTTCTTCATACTTGCCAAGGTCAGCCAGGCGGTTGCCCCAGTTGTTATAGGCTGTAGCGTTTTTCGGAGAAATTGAGAGCACCTTCTTATACAAATGAATCGCTTCTTCATAGTACCCGAGATCAGCCAGACGGTTACCCCAGTTGTTATAAGCGGCGGTCAAATTCGGATCTATCTCTGTCGCCGTGGTAAACTGCTCAATGGCGTCATCGATTTTGCCTTCGTCGGATAGGGCAAGTCCCCAGCGATAGTGCAGAAATCCACGCTCCTTCGCGCTGCTATCGTAGCTTTCGTAAATCGCTTCAGCTTCCGTAAACCGCTTCAGGGCGATCAAACATTTGGCCAGATGTCCCAATGCTACCGGGTCGCGAGGCTCCGTCTGCGAAGCCACATGGAATTGTTCTGCCGCCTCTTCATATTTCTTGAGATGAAAAAGGCAAATACCGAGATCCATAACAATTTCCAGCGATTCCGGGCGCAAACTCGCTGCTTTTTCCAACTTCTTTCCGGCCTCTTCATACTGCTTTAAGGCCATCAAGCTTTTCGCCCAATCGTAATAAACATCCTTATGATTGGGATTCAGTTTCGCTGCTTCAAGGTATCTTGCAGTGGCTTCTTCGTGCTGTTCGAGACGCGCAAGGGTCAGGCCCCACTGATAAAAAGCCTTGATGAAACGCGGATTCCGGCGGCAACTGCGCGCAAAATACTTCAGTGCCTGCTCGGACTTGTTCAAATGCGTCAGGGCTACGCCGAAATAGAAATACGGCTTTGCCGACTTCGGATCAAGCTCTATCGCTCGCTTTAATTTCTTAAGGGCAGTTTTGTAGTCTTCCTTCTTAATGAGACTCATTCCCCAGCTCTGGTAAGCCGATCCAAGCTTCGGATCCATTTCGAGAGCCTTTTGGAATACCGTAATTGCCTCATCGTGACCATCGTTGCTGGCCAGTGCATTGCCCCAGGCCAGATAAGCATTGGCATATTGTGGGTCGAGCTCTATCGCCTTCTGATACTTTTCAATAGCAGAATCAAAAGCATCCATACGAACCAGGTTTAACCCCCAGTAATAGTAAATGGGCGCATGTTTCGGATTGATTTCCAGGGCCACACCAAGCTTTTCGATGGCAAATTTTGGCTTTTTCAGCTTGGTCAAACTGATACCGGAATGCAAATGCGCCTGCATGTTTTGCGGGTCTTTTTTGACAATCCTTTGATAGCGTTCAATTGCTTCCTTGTGTTGCTTCATTCCAGCGAGGCTCATGCCCCAATGTAGCAGCGCATTGCTATTCTTCTCCGCCTCAATACGCGCGGATTCAAATTGTTTGATGGCAGCCGGATAACGTCCACTCTTGGTAAAGGCAATGCCACGGTAAAGCGTAACCGCTTTGTTCTTGGGATCCAGCTTTTCCGCAGATTGAAAGAGGGCCATTGCTTCTTTCGTCTGTCCCAATTCAGCAAGGCTGATTCCCCAATTGAGAAAAATAGCGCTATTAGACGGCTGCAATTTTGCGGCCTGGCGATATTTTTCCAGAGATGCTTCATGGTGTCCGGCTTTAGCCAGGCTAATTGCCCAATAAAAATACGTCGATGGGTTTTCCGGATTAACCTCCAGGGCCTTGGCGAATTTCTCCAGTGCTTCTTCGTGACGCCCCAACTCGATCAAGCTTAATGCCCACTTGTCATAGGCCACACCATTATTGGGATTTCGCCGATAGGCATCCTGGTAATGCTCCAATGCTTCTTCATGGCGTCCCTGCTCGGTCAACTCAACACCCATATCAAAGACCGGGAAATCATCTGAGAGTCCCACATCATCGCTGCTGCCATTTGAGATGTCATCCTGAACCGGCGGTTTGATGCTCAGGTCTTCAGGCTCAGCCTTTGGCGGCTTTATAGGTGCGGTCGGTATGGTAATGTCATCATCGTCGTCAAAATCAAACGGATTGTCATTCTCCTCGGTGGCATTGGAGTCCAATTGGAAAGGCACATCCTTGTATAAACGATCCGGGACCGTGGCATCAAAGATGCTGTGTTCGGGCGCATTATTATCTTCCGGCGGCTTCATATCCGCCAGCGTGCCGTCGTAAATACTGCGATCGTCACGGGAATTATCACGTGAGTTGGGATCGCCCACAGTACCATCGTAGATACTGCGATCACTGGGACCAAGATCTAGCGGCTGTTGATCCTGCACGGTGCCGTCAAAGATACTATGATCTTCCGCGGCCATATCATGTGAGTTGGGATCATGCACGGTTCCGTCGTAAATGCTATGATCACTGGCCGCCATATCATGCGAGTTGGGATCATGCACAGTACCATCATAGATGCTATGATCACTGTTGTTGGGCCTCATTTTTGAAGAGCGCTTCTCCATGCTCTCCTGAAATTGCTTATTGATGACTGTGGCATCATGAATACTCTTGTCTATGACGGTACCATCGTGGATGCTCTTGTCCGTAAAGGCGCCATCATGAATACTTTTGTCATCAGATGCAGCGGCACGGCTGCTGCGGTCCTCGGGAGCAACCCGATCTTTCCAACCGGTACGCTTGCGGCGCGATCCGCCAACCGGACTTGCTGTAACCGGCGACGCACTATTTTCATCATCAGTAAATAACAGGCTCTTATCAATTGGCGTTGCTTCCGCAAGATTCGGCCGAGCACCTTTTACAGCTGCCTCGTTTTCTTCTTCAATTGGCTGATCTTTGCGAGAAAGAACGTATTCAACCGCTTCCTCAAACTCTACATCCATCTTGCCGGCCAGTTTTATTTTCTCCAGCGCTTCGTCTGCCTTACCGGTTTTCATCAAAATCATGCCCCAATTAAACTGGGCCAGGGCATTGGAAGGATCTCCCTTGAGAATGCGTGACAGCGAGTCAATGGCGCGATTGTATTCACCAGCCAAGGCAAAACTGCCGGCCTGGAGGAACAAACCTTCGATGTTTCGCGGGTCTTCAGCAAGCAAATCTCTTAGCAACTCATGGGTCTTCTCGGTATTGCGATGCATTTGCAGACGGGCCAAATGGATTTGAGCCTGCTTATAATTGGGGTAAAGCTTCAGTGCCTCTTCAAGGCAAAATTCCGCGCGCTCCTCATTCTCAAGGTGATAGAGATAATAAACAGCCAAACGCAAAAGCAATACGGCCTTCTGATATTGAGAGAAGGGTTGTCCAACGACATTGCGTTCCAGCTCCATCACGGAACTGGTTCGGGTTGTGCCACGGATCTTGAGAAAAAAGAGAATCAGGAAGCGAAGCTTCGGCGGCAATTTCTTGCGAATATCACGAAGCGCCGTTGCCATGCCATTCAAAATCAAATTGACCGCATCAATGCGAATATCAGCAACTCGTAGCGCCATGTCCACAGCACGCTCGGTTACCAGACCTTCCTTCAGCGTCCGGTAGTAAGAGATATCGGCAACTGTCAGCAAATCAGTTGGCTTCAGCTCAAAGGCGCTGCCAAGGTCTTTCCATTCATACCAGGGGCTGCTTAGCTGGCTTTCGAAATAGAGAATGATTTTTTCGATAAGGCGAGCAAACTGATGCTTGGAATGAACGTAGAAATCCTGCACAATCGTCTTACGGGCCAGACCGTGGATTTTCCAGTACCCCATGTATTGTTCAGTCATGGAAGACTGCCGGCCCAGCCAGTTCAAGGCCGTAGGGCCATCGTTTTCAAGCAAAACGCCAAGAGAACGCCGATTAAAACGACGCAGCAATGAAGCGCGCAGCAACCATTCAAGATGCTCCGGCTCCGCCATCATCTCCATAAACAGTTCATCTGCCGTTTTGACGGTATCACCAATGAAAAAGCTGCCGGCCTTCAATTCGCTATTCACCCACACATTTAACCAAATCGGTAGTCCGCGGGTATGTGTATGGATCACGTTCAGATGTTTGTCTTCAACCTTCGCCTCTTTCTGATCCAGGTAAATTTTTGTTTCCCGCCTGGTTAAAGATTCCAGCTCAACGTTAAATGTGAAGTCTCCCCAGGAATGATGCCATTCCGGATTCCGTTCCTTGACAGCTGCCTTGGAAACGACGAACAAACGAAAATCAACGTTTATATGGTCAGCAAATTGTCCCAGGAGAATATCGATCAGCCATTTTTCCACATCATTGGTCAAACGATCAAAGCTATCAATCGCCAGCAGAAACTTGCCATCCGGTTCACAGATGGTATTAATTTCTTCAACTAATTTGGCGGTAATTTTTGTAATTGGTGAATGCCGGAATTCCCGATAGCGCTGTTTAACGCGCTTCTGAACCTGACGCAATCCATGTAAACGACGGGTTGTTTGATCGTCCGGTGCGCCTCCATCATTGGCATTGTTCACCAACATGCCTGGGAGGTGAAAACCATTGGAAAGAGGTTGATTGATTAAATCGGTGTATTTTGTGAGGAACTTATGGGTTTCAACAAACTTGACAGGCTTTCCGCCCTTGGAAGTTTTGAGGGTAATGGCGCGTACAACATCAACCGGAGTGAGGAAGCTCTCGAAGCCTGCATCCAATCTGCAAAACATGTCTTTCGCACCATGTTCCAGTAGAAACAGCTTCAGCAGGCTGGATTTACCAGCACCTTCCACACCATAGATATTCGTGATGAAGCGGGGAGCATCCTCCTTCGGACGGTTCCATTCCGTACGAAATTGCTCAAGAATATGCTGATGCTTCATCAACTTAGAATTGGACGGATTTGATTTTTTTCCACGATTACGTAGACCCATCTGGACCCTCTATATATCCGCGCTTGAATTCCAAAGATAAACATTCAGGCAAGGGTCAAAGTAAGGGTAAAGCTCTACTACCTTTGTGAGGAAAGCCTTATAAAGAAGGGTTTTAAATTTGAAGGGACACACTCTTTTAGCAGGTTAGGTACCGGCAAAGAATCAGAGTACGGTTTGTATGATCTAAATACCTGCACAAAACATCCCCCTTCGAAGGGCGATAAAGGGGGATGTTTTGTGCAATTTGTCGCTATTGATTCTGCTGAACACGCCGCAGCAAAATTTGCCGGGCATCTTCTTTCACTACGCGATTGTAAAAACTGCGAAATGCGACATATTCTTCGGGAGAGACCACAGATTTCTTATACACCAATTGGCGCCGCCCAATAACCTGTCCGTTCTCAATGCGAAATGTTAGATTATAATCAGCTGCCGAGCTGGTGATGGCAATGTCATCTCCCAATTCCAAGGGCTCGTACCCCGGTGGCATCTTGATTTCTACTTCTTCGATCAATGAGTCAGCACTGGGCCAGAAAAGATAAGGATATTGACGTTGTTCGTATGACAAAGCACGATCGTACGTCAGATAGTCGGTCCAGGGAATTCGGAAAAACTTGAATTCGCCGGTCTGCGAAACGTAATCCGGTGCTTCAAAGGCGTAATCAAACTGGACACCGGCATTCACCTCTTCGAGGTTTTCAACTTTGAAACTGAGCAGCTTCACGTTAGGAAAGTTCTCGGAGAGCGTTTCAGTCAGCATTTTCCGGCGATTGCTGGGCGCCTCATCGCGAAATCCGTTACGCAGCCCTGCAGCAAGCGTCCCGGTACGATAGCCGGTTTTCTCGACCTGGATACCATTTTGTTCGTCGACCTCGATCAGCATTCTGCGATTCAAGTTGCGAGCGGTAAACTGCTTCGGATCGAGATATTCCGGATCGGAATTGCCTGGCTTAATCAGCAAGGTAAATGCTTCCATATCCATTGCAGGCACAGAGCCATATCCATAATTATTGGCGGTTAAATCCAGGTATTTGATCCCCTGTGAAGTTTCTACCCCAGCAATGCAATGATTAAAGGGAATGGACGGCAATACATTGGTATTATATCCTTCGTCCCGCGTATTCACGAGAACATAGTGTGCATCGATACCCACTTCTTTCAACATGGCGATGGCCAGTGCAGAAACGTCTTTACAATCGCCAATCTTATTTACCAGGACGTCCCGCGCCTTCTGCGGCACCATCGCTGACTGCCGGAAAGACACGCTGCTATAGCGGATATTTTCAGTAATAAAATTATAGATGATTTTTATTTTTTCATCACGAGAAACATTCTCCCGGCCAGCGAACAACTTTTCGACCTGCTCGCGAATTTCATAGGAGCTGCGAGCTTTCGTCAAGGCGATATCGCTATACCAATCCACCATAAATTCCCAGTCTTTGATACTGGAAATATAGAGCACTTTGCCAACATCTTCCAGCAGGGGCATATCGTATTCATAACTGATAGCAGGCTGGTCAACCAGACGCCATTGATAGAGCATGCCATCCGGCGTCTTCTTCTTCACCGGTTTCACATCAATGTTCTGGGCATTATAGCTGAAATCGAAATCTTTCGGCACCAGGAGCGAATAGCGGATATCACGGCTGGGATCAAAATCGCTGAAATGGAAGCGATCCCAAAAGTGATTGGATAATTTGCCGGAATAGAAATTCTTGATCTTCCATTTAATATAGATGACCTCGTCTTGTTCCAGCGATTTGAAAACGATATGGTTGCGATTGATATCGCCGCTGATTTCAGAACCGTCCTTCTTCATCACTACCGCTTTTTCGATGGTCAACTGCTCGGTATGACCATTGTAAGGCAACTGATACTCTTTGTATGAATCAATGCCTTGGTTGTTAAACACCTTGATCAGCATTTCGGCAAAGGTTTCCGAAGCGCCGTTTTCATACACAACGCGCTTCATATCATTCAGCAGAACCAGCGCATCATCGGTCGGATAAGCGTCACTCCCGGGGGCATTGGCCACCAATTCTTCAACGTTCACCATCTCAAAATTGTTAAATATGGAAGACTTGCCTTCCAGCTCACGGAGCTTCTCACGTGCATCATAGTTCGTTGCACTAAAGCGCAGCGCCTCGCGATAGGCCTCTTTAGCCTTTTCCGGAGCGTTCGTCAGGCGATGGAGTTCGCCCATTTTTGCCCAATAGGTGGAGCTGTTCGGACAAATCTGCAGGGTTTTTTCCAGCACCTCATGTGCTTTGTCATATTGCTGCAGCGATTGGTAGGTATTTGCCATTTGATAATAGTAGCCGGTAAAAGACGGATCGAGTTCAAAGAGCTTTAGATAGGTAGCTTCCCACTGTTCCACATCCTGCGCCTCGAGATAAATATTGGCCAGTGTCGCGAGAGTAGTGGCGTTGTAGTTTCGACTAAGATAATCCTGATATATATTCACCGATTCGTAGTAAGAGCGTGTTGTTTGATATGAAATAGTTGCCTGTTGCCGCGCCATTTGCCAACTCTCAGGAAAGCTCTCGTATGCCTCTTTCGCAGTGGCAATATACTTCTCGATTTCCCGCTTGGCAGAATACATCGCCAGGCGCTGCTGGTAGATGGACTGGGTATTGGGGATCAATGTCTCCAGCTTTGCCAGGACCTCTTCGGCTTGCTCGAACTGTTCGTTCTCGAGGAATTGATCGTATTTGTAGATCAGCACCTGCGGAATATTCTTATCGAGCGAATAAATCTTCTCGATGGTTGTCAATACCTCGTCATATTTCTCGCCGCGATTATACGCTTCCAGGATCTTGATGTAAAAGAGGGCATTTTCCGGGCGCCGGGAAATCGCGTCCCGCAATACCAATTCTCCTTCAATGGCCTTATCGTTACGCAGATAGCAATCGGCCAGCAAAAGATAGTTTTCAACATGATCCGGATGCGCCTTTACCTGCGCTTCAAAATATGCCTCAGCAAAATTTGGAATTGTTTTTACCGGCGTATTTTTCATTTTGCGATACTTTTGGGCATCCGAGGATATGCGGATATCTTTCAGCTTTCCACCCTGGGTATCGGTAACACGCACCAGGAAATTACAGCGCTCAATCTCCGAAAAACCAACCTTCACCAGCAAGCGATTCCAGCCTTTTTGCAGCTCGGTTTCGACCACATAGGTATCAAGATCATTGTTATTCTCATCGAAATATTCAATCACTACCTGATCGTTCAGAAAGGCTTTCAAGGAGCCGGAAGTACCAACGGTTAAATTGACAGTCTGCTTTTTGGGGGAATAGACAAAGGTATTACCATAAAAGATGGATTCCATGTGTGCAAAATAGCGGCGAAAATCTATCCAGTTATCGGGACGAATGGCAGCAATATTGAACCACTGCGCCGGCACTGCATTTTTGCCCTGATATTTGGCGTCAGGTTTAAATTCGGATTCCGGTGGAAAGGCCTTATTGAAGCCTGAGGCCGACACGTTATCGAAGGGACCGATCAGCTTCCAGTCGTTAACTGTATTAACATCCCGATAGTGCTGCCGGGATAAAGGCAGCTTATTGCGTTTTTCGTAATATTCACCGAGCGACTGATTGGCAAGTGCTCGCATAAGGCCATTTTTATTTCCACTGTCCGCCAGTTCATGATAGATATCAACGATACCGGACGAGGAGTCATCTTCATTAAATATCACTTTACCGCTGGACCAGGCCGCATAGAGATAAGGCTGGTTATCGTCGGTAATTTTGGTGATATGGCGATAGGTTGCCCAAGCTTTTTCATGCTTTTCCTGGATGGTATACAAAGCTGCCAAACCAAGATAAGCGCGTTTATTCTTTGGATCTTGCGCAATGGCCTCCTGGAACTTTGCCTCAACGGCAGCATGATCATTCTTGTCCCAAACGTCCCAGGCTTCTTCCACCAGTTGATTACTTTTTTCGGTATCCGCCAGCGCCCCGGCCGTTAATAGAAGCAAGCTGAGTACTGCCAGACTCCACTGATTAAAATTGCGCATTATAGATCCTTATTTTATTGTACGGCTTTCTTAAGAGCTGAAGCAAACTCGTGGTTTTGCCTCAGCTGGCATAAAAATATTGTTTACGTCGGAAGTGTGCTCCGGGTTCATTTTAAACCAAGGATTGCCCCCACGCAATTGATGTATTACAATTTTTGAGACAAATTTTGGAAAAAAGCGAGTGAATCATGATAAAGATGGTTGTCAGTTGTCTGCTCATCTCTTCACTGTCCATGTATAGCCAGGTCTATCATTGGCAAACGGACACAACAACGGCATCTCTTCTGGAACGCATAGAAACCCCGGTCGGCTATAAACGGATTACAGCCAAAGAGGGCAGCTTCGCCCACTGGCTGCGACACCTCCCGATGAAGGATGGCCAACCACAGGTAATGCTATATAATGGAAGGCCAAAAGGGAATCAGCAGGCACAACATGCGGTAATCGACATTGATGTGGGTGCTCGCGATCTGCAACAGTGTGCAGATGCCGTGATGCGCTTACGCGCAGAATTCCTCTACTCCAGACAGGCCTGGGAAGCGATTCACTTCAACTACACAAGCGGTGACCGAATTGATTTCCTGCGCTGGGAAAAAGGAGAACGACCGGTCGTAAAAGGCAACAAGGTTTCCTGGAAGACGGGATACACGACGGGCGCATCTTATCAGAATTTCAAAGCATATCTACAGAATATCTTTACATACGCCGGCACCTGGTCACTTCGCAAAGAGCTGGCAGCGGTTTCTGACCTGAAAGAAATCCAACCAGGCGATGTATTTATCCAGGGTGGTTTTCCCGGACATGCGGTGGTGGTACTGGACGTTGCTGAATCGCCGCAGAGCGGAGAGAAGCTATTTCTGCTCAGCCAAAGCTACATGCCTGCGCAGGACATACATGTGTTGAAGAATCCCACCAGTGCACAGCTGAGCCCATGGTATTCAACGAATATTGATGAAGAGCTGCGAACGCCGGAATGGACCTTCAAGCTAAACGATTTGCGGCGGTTTACAGAATGAATGCATCCCCCTTTATCCCTCTTCGAAGGGGGATAAAGGGGATATGTTTTCAATACAAATCCTCCAAAAACAAAAAGAGCGGACAAATTGCCCGCTCTCTTTGAACACAGATTTTGAAAGCTACTTACTTCAGCAAGATCATTTTCTTCACCTTGGTAAAGTCCGCTGCTTCAAAACGATAGAGGTAAATACCACTGGCAACGCCATAACCATCATCGTTTAATCCATCCCACTTCACGCGATATTGTCCCGGCTCAGTTCTTTCCTTGACCAAGGTTCTTACGCGCTGTCCCAACAGGTTATAGATGACCAGTTTGACGTCCGCACTGCGCGGCACATTATACTCGATCGTGGTTGTCGGGTTAAACGGATTCGGGTAGTTATCACCCACGTCAAACGTAAGTGGAATCTGATCGCCAATTGAAATACCGGTTGTATCATCCTCAACACCCAATTCGACGATGACAACTTCGTTGTTATTCAGCGGATCATTGGATCTGATTTCCAGGTAGCCTTCAAGAGTGCTATCCGGCTGCATCGCTCGCAAGCGCATGGACAGAGTGCTGCTTTCACCGGCGGCTGTTACCCCAGTCATATCACTCAACATTTCCATCCAGGGAGCTTCCGTTTCAACCAGCTCGTAGACGAAGAAATTATCAGGAGTGCCCTGGAGAACACCACCAACCACGGCAAATCCCGGTAAGATGCCTTCGCTGATAAACAGACCACCGGCGATGCCATCGGTACCCACGAAGTCCTGGGCGACATCATAGCTCACACCAGTAAGAGTATTTGTATTCAGATCAAACTGGTTAATACTTTGCGGGAAACCTGCTCCCGGACCCTGGTCGAACAGCCAGAGATACGGGCCGCCCTCGCTCCATGGATCATAAGCAGAACCATACATGCCTGTAAATCCGTGAGCGCTTTGGGGAATCGTTTCTCGTACGCTACCGTCACGCGCTACCAATTGAATATCAGTGCCGAAGCCGCTTACCCAGAAGGCGTCGAACTCTTCATCGTAGGAGATAGTGCGGACTGTCGCAGTACCAGTAAAAGTAATGCTGCTAACGAGGGTTTTATTCACAAAGTCCATCTGATAAATGGTGTTGCCATTGGCGCCACCATACATGTGAATACCGTCGAAAGCGAGGTCGCGAAGACCAGTAACGTTATCGATTGAGAATTCCTCAACCAGATTACCGTTGACATCATATTTATGAATCAAATTGGAAGCCCAACGGGTAGTGTAATAATAAGTACCGTCAAATTCAGCACCGGCGTTTCCGAGATCGCCACTTGCTGCTTCCAAATCAAAACTAAATACAAGATCCCACATTGCTTCCTGAACCGGGAAATTGGTATTTGGCTGCAAGTCAGGTGTTTCTTCCACGGAACGAACACCATCGCTGACAACACCCGGCTTCACGCCAATGATGCCGCGTCCACCACGATAGGCTGTCAAGTGAGGCACAACGGTCCATTCCAAATCAGCACCGCTGGCATTGTTGATAGAAACAGTGACGTCAATCGAATCACCAAAATTCAGGGTATGAAGAATGGAATCAGGATCAACGGTCATCACCGGTGGCGATATCGCTTCAGCTTCAACATAAACTGCCAAATCAACATTGCCCGTGTCGTTGCTGGCAATGGTTAAGGTACCCATCTCAACAGCAACAGTATCGGGCGTAAAAGTGACATAGACGGCTGCGCTATCGAAAGGCTGCACGTCGAAACTTGTGCTGCCAACGCTGAACACGTCATTATCACTGCTAATGTCGGTAACGCTCAAGACGCCATTACCGCCATTGTGCACCCAGAAACTATCCACGCTGCTGTTATTCAGGAAGGTAGCGTCGCCAAACACCAGTGAATCGGGATTGGCGCTGATGCTAACCGTGCCGTCCACAAAAATATGTGCACTGGTTGTATCAAACGGGGTTACCGGGTCATTGCTTTCAACAATGATATCGGCGTAGTAATCTCCACCGAGTAAGCCATTGGCGTCGAAAGTAACAGCCACGTCAAAGCTTTCGCCCGGTTGAATTACACCGGCTGTCGAATCGATTGATACCCAATCTGCACCGGTACCGGTCACGATGGTCTGATAATAGGCCACCGGCTCAGCAAAGGCCGTCGCATCAATCGGATGGATATCTGCCGGCGGATTTGCATAGGTCGGAACAGATCCGGTGCTCCAGCCGGCGCCTGCGGTCAACTCACCAAAAGAAGCGACGATCGGATACGGGGTGATATTCTGTCCGTTAAAGTATGATGCATCCGCATCCCATTGGGCGAATATCAGATAGTATTTGCCGGCAACCAGTTGCGCGGAAATATCACCGGAGCTATACCAACCGAGGCCAGGACCTTGCGGACTCACGTTGGACACACTAATGACCTGATAATCACCTGCCTGCACATCAGATTCTGCAATGACAAAATACACGTCTGTTGCTGCGGTGATGTCGAGGTAGAAGCGATGTTCAAGTATCGTCGTGGAGTTGGTACAGGTAAACAAGTTACCGCGACCCCGTACACCACTGGGACCAAACTCGTTGTCATCGCTACCGAAAATTTCCTCACCTTCGAGGGTAACACCATTCAGACCGCCCAGCTTCGAGAGGCCACTTTGGGAGACCGAGGTCAAATCGATATCGGCTTCACCAACACCCTGTAGAGAAGGTGTGACCTTGCTCAGAGTATGAAGCGGAACCGGCGTTCCTCTTGCCAGCACCCGATCATCTTTCGCCGCTTTTCCTGCTGCCAGGATATCAACTTTAGCGCTCGGACCTTCTGCTCCGGCAACCCGCACAGTGAAGTCCAATGGACCGGCACCGTTGTTGGTAATTGTCAGGGTATCGGTGAGCACTTCTGTTGATCCCAAGGAATAATCGAACTCATCAGGACTGGTTGCAATAACCGGTGCGTCGCTGACCAGTAGATTCACGGTCACCGTTAAGAGAGGATTCAATGTGTCGTTGGAGGCGACTTCCAGTGTTGTGGAATAATCACCAGCTGCCAAGCCGTTGGCATCAAATGACAGGGTAATTTCATCAACATCATTACCGCCGAGAGTTCCGGAATCCGGCGACACACTCAACCAGGCTTCATCGGGATTTTCCGTAATTGTGTAGGTGAGATCTCCTGCCAGGCTACCACCGGCATTGGTAATGGTCATTACGATGGCATTGGTGCCATTTACCAACAGCGAGTCGTTCACAACAGAATCGCTTACGGCAATGGTTGCCGCGCCGGTATTACGGAAGAGCCCGAGGTATGCAGCCATCAGGTCTACTTTATTGTTGGCCAGGACTTTGACCCCTGCTGCAGTAACTTCGGCAAATTGCCGTTCCTGGGCGCGCTGTTTCTTCAGCGCAGAATTTTCCGGCGCCGCTTTTTTTACGAATTTCGAACGCGCTTCGCGTTCCGGACGCGGCGGCTTATGTCCATCAATGAATCCGTCTCTGGACAAAGGATCCAGTAGGCGCTCGATACGGTTCAGTTTGTTGCTAGAATTGTCAAATCCGGCGAAGGACGGCACCACCCCAACGGAGCGGCCACTGCCAAAACCGGTATAGAAAACACCACTGATATCAATATTGACATCGTTCTGCCAAATGGCTGTGGATGTCACCGGCTGCAGTTCATCCATAAAGTTGTTGTGACCGGAATAGGAAAAGCTAAAGGCAGACATGTCATTTACCCCGATCACGCCTGACAGGTCGGCACTGCCATCAGGGCCATCATCCAGATCAAACCAGGGACGAATATTATAACCGCCAAATTCCGGATCAAAATTATAGGCATCACCGGCTTCCAGGAAAATTCGGCCGCCATCATTCAGATAGCTTTCCAGGGCCGGGCCTTCAGGATCACCCGCTTCTATTTCGTGATTGTCCGGGTAAATACCGAGCACAACAAAGATCCCTTCATAGATGCTCAGATCAGCACCAAACTCAAACAGGCTATCGGTCAGGAAGGCGCCTTCACCATTAGCGATGAGCGCAGAAAGCAAACTATCGCCACTTTCAGCGCCTTGACCAACCACGTCCGCTCCCTGCCAAATCAGGAAGTTAGGAGCACTGCCCACAAAACAATCCAGTGGTCCGGCAGCGGCGCTGAAGTTGGCCGGATCTTCACTATCTTTTGCTTTAACAGAGTAGCGATATACGAAACCCGGTTCTTCCGGAATATCGGTATACGTCTGAACACCCGGCTCAATCATCGCGATCAACGAATCGTTGCGATAAACAAAGATCGAATCCAGATCATCGAGTGTTGTGCCGTCAGATTGGGTTGTTGGGTCTACCCAGGTGAGGATGGCTTGCACTGTATCTGCTTCACAAGCAAAATCGCTCGGCGCGGCCGGAATCGGCGATCCACCAGCGTAGGCAGACACATCAACACCGCGACTCAGGCTGTCGAGTGTATCACGGGCCATAACCGTATATTCGTAAAACTGACCGTCCGTAAGCAGGGAATCATTATAAGATTCGGTGCCACCGGCAACGCTTGCTACCAGGGCAGCGTCGCGATAAATATCAATTTCAAATGCGTCCGGCAACAGGGTATCGCCACCAAAATAGTTGGTAGGATCATCCCAGGTCAAAGCAATTGAAGTAGGCGTGTTAAAATCGCTAAACGCAGTGACATTTTCCGGAGGATTCGGATCGGTGGGGTCTGCCAGGGACAGGTGAGCAGCATAGACATCAATGATGCCCATTCCGTAGTCATTGTCTTCACCAGCCGGTCCCAAATCGCGAGCGGTATTATAAAGCGCCAGCTTCAGTTCGCGACCGGTAAGTCCGGGATGTGCTTCACGAAGCAATGCCAAGGCGCCAACGACGTGCGGAGCAGCCATCGAAGTTCCACTAAGGTTTCCATATCCGCCGCCGATGATCGATGAACGGACAGCCACACCCGGAGCACTGGCTTCCGGTTTAATATCAAGAGAACTGTTACCGGTAATACAGCTATTAACAACCGGTCCACGACTGCTAAAACCAGCCACCACATTGTTGGCATCCAAAGCACCGGTTGCCCAAAAATCCACCAAATCAAAGTTTACGTTCTTCGGTGTTGTAACGGATGTTCCGCCGGGGCCGCTGTTTCCAGCAGAGAAAACAATGGCAATACCAGCTGCTTCAACGGCAGTAACTACATCAATGTAAGGATTGATCAAGGGATTACATTGGGTGCTTGAAGTGATATTGGGATCCCACCAGGAGTTGTTGATACCAACCGGCATATCATCGGCGGTTGCCGGATTGCCGTCAGGATCCACGGCCCATTCAAAGGCCGCGATAGAACGCGAGGTGTGAGCACCTGCCGCACAGATGGTTTTTGCACCAATCCACTCGGCGCCAAAAGCAACACCAATCGTGTCATTGGTAGCCGGATCCAGTCCGGTCATCGTTCCCATAGTATGGGTGCCATGGTTATCGCAATCGGTCGGGCTTGCAGTGCTGGTTTCCGGATCGAACCATGCCTGGTTTGCCGGCACGTTGTTACCACGCCACTTCCAGGAGAGGGCCGGATGGTTCACATCGATACCTGTATCAACGCCCATCACAATAACGCCGGCGCCGGTAAAACCAGCTTCCCACATCAAGTGCGCGTTGATGGCCCGCAGACCCGGTTCAACACCATTGGGAATAGATTCTTCGGCCAGTGAACTTTCAACCGGACGGTCCCATTCCAATTCGCTGTCTATTTGAATGTAATGCACGTCGGCTCGCTTGCTTATATCGACAATCACGCCCGGCACGGCGTCGACTGCAATGATATTTGCGATCCAGAATGCTTCGTAGGTTACCACTTCAGACCTCGGTTGGGCCTCCAGGTAATTCAGCAACTCTCCCTGAGTTTCTGCAGCCTTGTCCTTAAGGGCGGTGATGACTTCATAGGCTCTGGTTTGCAAATCGACTTCGCGTTTGTAAAGCTCAGCATCCAAAGCGCGAATATCCAGGCGGTCTTCCAGCATTATCAAAGCCTTTACCGGGGTATTTGATTTTGCCGCCAGATCCATTTTGGCGCGCAATACCGGCGCAATTTTTTCCTGCGATAACACCATTGATGACATCAACAGCATTATCATCACACACCACACAGTTCTCCTCATACAGACCCTTCCGTATTGTTAGGAATGAATTGATGAAACGATTAATGAAGTACAGATTTTAAAAGCTGTTTTGGCACTACTAACTATGCTGCATTAGCAGAATAAAGATGGTATAAAATGGAGTGTTCATGGTACCGTCCCTGGTATCGTATGAATATACAACTTATCGTTCGACTTCCCTATCGATTAAGCGATTTTACGGAAGGGAATTTCTTCACAAAGGTAGGCCGCTGACCAACAAGGCTATTTGACCAACATCATCTTTCTCGATTTCGTAAAAAATATCTCATTGCCGGTTTGGCTGAAAGCAGCCATTTGGTAGATATATACACCGCTGGCAACCGAATTTCCAGCAGCATCGCGTCCGTCCCAGGTATTTTTATATGTACCCGGCGTATGTACACCGGATACCAATTGCCGGACGACCTGGCCAAGCATATTGTAAATGATAATGGATACCTGCGCAGATTGCGGTAGCTGCCAGGATAGTGTGGTAGTCGGGTTAAATGGGTTAGGGAAATTCGGAGCCAGCGCAAAAGTCGACGGCAATTCGTCGCTGCTAATACCGGTTGCCAGTTCGCCCACACCTATCAGGACAACATTTGCAACCCCGATCGATGTGTCATTGCTGGTAATATTCAAGGCCGCTTCGATTTCACCCACGGTTGTTGGACTGAATGTGACAGTGAGCGGAATACTGTCACCGGGCATGCAGGAGCGATGCAGCGAATCAACGGTGAACGCGCGATGATTGCTGATGATGTCGGCGATTTCCAAAAGGGAGTTACCACTGTTATGAACATAAAGGGTCTGAACGGATTCGCTATTGATGGCAGTAGCATCGAAAAGCAGTGTATCCGTGTCAATCGCCAACCGCGGCTGATTACCGTAGCCGACATGAAACTCAATCGGCAAACGGCGTTCCGGGCTGAGCGGATCGTTGCTGGAAAAAACCAGGTCAGTTTCAAATACGCCGTCGAGCATGCCGACAGAGTTAGCAACCACGGTTATGTCAGCGCTGCTATCCGGCGGCAATGCCAGCTCCCAGGGTGAAACCGTTACCCAATGCAGCGTTGGCTCGATCATAATAGCCAGGTTATTGTGTACATAGGCTTCGTTATAACAGATCTGCAGCCCTTCGCTGCCATCGTGATTTTCGATGCCGACACTGGCCGAATTAACGGTATGGCGCATATCGAGATATTGAAAGCGAATGACCCCATTGCGATGCAATATCACCTGGAATGTATAGACCCCCGGTTGCCCCATACCACCCCAGTGCGACACGGCCTGATATTGAACAATCAGCTCGTTATCGTTGATCATATAATGAATATTTGCTGCTTCAGCTGGATCCAGATCATCCCAAAACGGGGCGATCAAATTCTGCGGTTGCGAAATGTCCGGCAAGGGATCATTCGCCGGGCTCTTGGCATTGTCGTCGAAGGTCAAATAGCCATTGGAAGAAATCCAGATGCTATCATAGGCTTCGTCATAAAAGGGAAAACTGAAAGGCAAGGCAAGGGCAAAGCAATCATCATCCCCTAATGAAATTGTATTGGCGCCGGTCTGAATATCCTGCCAGTTAAACTCCGGGCCCTCAGGATCGTCACTGTCGAGCCAGCGATAAGAAACACTGTTTCCCATTTTTGTGCCGCTGGAATCTGCCAGCGAATCTTCATCAAATATCGTCACAAACAAGGTGCCGCCCCCGGTATTCGAAACCTGTAAAGACAGCGAGTCTTTCCCGCCAACCTCGCTGGCAAAGTGTAAGGAATCCGAACTCAGCACCAGGGCCGGTGCTTCCACAATCGTGAAGGTTACTGGAATTAACATATGACTATTAACAGAGTCATTGCTGGTGATCGTTACTGTGCTTGTATAGCTGCCGACCTGCAGACCGGTCGCGTTTGCCTGCAATACAACTTGATTGGACTGCTGACGCCCGAGGGTATCAGTCGTGTTTGGCACAACCAGCCATGCATCGAGCGGATCACTGCTGACGGAATAAATCAAATCGGCAGGTAAGGAACCATTGTCATTGGTAATGGTCAATATTCGCGTTGCCGTACCGTTGGTAACCGCATTCATTTCCACGATGGAATCGCTGACGCTGAGCACCGGTACCCCCTGCGCACGGAATAAATTCAAATATGCCGCCATTATTTCATTTTTGTTAGCGGCATGGATAGCAAAGGGATTTAGCGGATCCAACAGTTGGCGGTTCATATTCAACCGTGCTTGTTTCCGAACCGGATCTCCGGGAGCGGCCTTTGTAACAAATGGCTCAGGCAGTGCACGCTGCATGGACGGACGGTTATGTACCGCCGGCACTGCTTCCTCATATTTACCGCTGGCAACGCGCCAGTGCTTATTGATCGGCTGCGAAGAATTTTCGAAGCCTCCAAAAGACGGTACAACCCCAATTGAGCGGCCTGATCCAAATTCGCTGCTGAATACCCCGAGCACATCGCTGTTCATATTGTTCTGCCAAATGACAACAGAACTGGCCGGCACCAGGCCATCCATCCAATAATTGGCGCCGGAATATGAAAAGTCAAATGGCGATAGTTCATTTATCCCAATCATTCCTTCAACATCAGCGCTGCCGTCCGGGCCTTTCTCGAGGTCAAACCACGGACGGATATTATGACCTTCCTTATCCGGATCGAAATTAAAACAATCCCCCCCCTCAACGAAGAGATTGCCACCACCGGCAAGGTAGGTTTCCAGCGCCAATGCCTCAGCGGACTGATCCGTCAAGACGTGATTGCTGCCAAAAACACCAAGAACCACAAAGATGCCCTCGTATACTGTCAGATCTTCACCCAGCTCAAAAAGATCGTTGGTGAGAATCGCACTTTCCCCATTTGCAACAAGCGCCGCCCAAAGGCTGTCTCCGCTCTGGGCACTTTTGTCAACTGCAGACGGTCCGACCCACACCAGGAAATCCGGCGGCACGCCGACATAACATCTCGCAACGCTGCTGCGCCCGCTAATATTGGCCGGCACTTCACTGTCTTTTGCCGCAATTTGATAGTCATGAAAAAATCCGCCCGGTGGGACATCGACATATTTTTCAACCTCTGCTGCAACAGCTGCGATCAAGGTATCATTGCGATAAACATAGAGTGAATCGAGATCATCCAGCGGTGTTCCGTCTGCCTGTAGCAGTGGATCACGCCAGTTGAGAACTGCGCTCAGGCTGTCGCCTTCGCAGGTCAGCTGCTGCGGCACTCCCGGCTGCGGTGCGCCACCGGCATACCAACTTCGATACACTTCACTGCTGGTGCTATCGTTTGCCACGATTCGCGTTTGAAGGGTGTAGCTATAGAACACACCATCGACCAGGCTGCTATCTGTAAACGAAAGAGAGTCGCCGGGCAGGCTCACGATCAAAGAGTCGTCGCGGTGAATGTCGATCACAAAAAGATCCGTTGGCAATGTATCACCACTGGTATAGCCGGGCGGGACGTCCCAGGAAAGTTCAATGCTCGTTGGCGTTACATAATCGCTATAAATATCGACGTTGATAGGGGGATTGGGATCAAGACTGTCCGAGTAGCTTTGCACCAACTGGATTGAGCGATGCAGATTCAGACGGCCGCCACTCAATGTTTTATATTCCAACGTTGTCAAGGAGTCGACGCCTTCCATCAACCAGTCTTTAAACAGATGAATCGTCTCGCCGGGATTATTCTTATAATCGCTGATCAATGTGACATCAGCTGCAGCAAACATCAGAGAAATTGCGCCACTCACCATCGGGGACGCCATCGATGTGCCGGTCATTGTCCCATAGTCACCCTCCGGAAATGTCGATAATATTTCCGTACCGGGGGCACCCAAATCTATACTGATGGTTCCATATGCTGCGGATTGATACTTGCGATCGGTATGCGTGGTATTAGTGACCGCAATGAGATAGTCACTATCACAGGTGGTGGGCATATCGCCTTCAGCCTCCACATTAACACCGATATTGGCGGTGGCCGCACAGCTCAATACGCCAATGCTGCCCAACGAATCAAACATCGCACACCAGATGGGGAAGTCATCGGGATCAGCATAATCGACGCCAAATGAAGCATTGCTGACAACCACAAACGCTCCTGCTGCCCCATTGCTCTCATTATATAATAGACGCATCTCATAAATGTAGGCATAGGCTTCGATGACCACAGACTCCAGCGTTGAGGCACCGGCTATCGGCATAATTTTGACATCGCGATTTACACCGCTGATACCTTCACTGTTGTTGCCGATGGCTCCGGCAATACCGGCCACGTGGGTACCATGAATATCCGCTGGAATTATTCCGTTGCTGTGGCGGGCATTCCAGCCATCGTAATCATCGATATATCCATTGCCATCGTCATCCAGCCCATTAGCGGGAATTTCCGCCTCGTTCTTCCAGTAATTGATATCCGGATGATCGAGATCCATGCCACCGTCAATTATGGCAATAACAATCTCATCACCGAGGGCGGTGAATCCACCGGCGGTTATATCCCAGGCTTCCGGCGCATCGATATCAGCATCAATATCGCCGCCGGTTTGACCGGTATTATGCAGCGCCCACTGATCCAAATAGTAGGGATCATCCGGATCACCTTGGCGGCGCTGGATGTAATGATTTTCCTGCGCCTGCAGTACACTAGCATTTTTCTGCAGCAAGCTACGGACAGCCGCTGCCTTCATATTTTCACTGTGATATTCGAGCAGCCATATATTCAGGCGCTGCGAAAGACATTTTTTTCGCTGCAGCCCGAGTGCTGCATAGTGGTTCTCGAGGTCTGCCAGTGCAGATTCATCTTCCAACTGGACGATGATTTCGCTTTCCGCAGTAGCAGGGCGTTGGGAGTACGATTGCGCGGTGAGGTTCAGTATCAGGAGAAGCGAGACCCAAACAATTTTCCATAATAGACCTGTCATAGCCTTCCTTTGGCATTGCGTTTCCCCTCATTCGCAGTGTATAAAAAATACACAGTCAGTTTGTTACTTAAGTAACAAAGTCCGGATTTACGAAATTAAATTTAGGAGTGGGTCTAAAGCGGTAGCTGTAGAAACGATGTCCGTTGGAAAGAGAATGACATGCTTAACAATCAGGGACCGGTCCAGGGAAGCCCCAGGCTTTACGAAAAAATACCACTAAAAAAATTGATGACAATCTGCCAAACATTGCCAACAATTTCGTAGGCGCCAACCCATGTACCAATCAGGCTGCCGATACTGGTGAGCATGAATACCAGAATAATTTTCAGAAGCTTGTTTTGCCACCAGTTCTTTACCGACGACAATTCTTCCGTTACGTTCTGGAAATCTTTCACAATGGGGGGGTTAAAATAAGCCTGAACAAATGCTGCAACATAGCCGGCACCAATTACCGGAGTCAGGCTGGTAACCGGTGCAGCTAAGAATGAGGCGATTATGGTCATCGGGTGCGCTGCGGCGATTATTGCCCCGATCGCACTTGGTATGCCGTTGGCCAGCACCCAAAAAATGGCATTCTTCTCGGCCTCGGCAAAGCCATCATTCCAACCAATCAGCAAAATAGAGCCAATAATAATCGCCGGAATTCCCCAACCGACCCACTTCAGGGCAGAAGACGCCGGGGGAATGGTTTCGATTTCCTCAAGATTTTTATCGCTATCCTGATCGAGGGCTTCCAGAATACCTCTAACGTGCCCGGCGCCCACAACAGCAACAATCTTCTGTCCGTCTGTTTGGCGCATCTTTTGGGTCAGGTAGGTATCACGTTCATCGATGAGCACGGTCTTAAGCACCGGCATCACCTTCCCCAATTCGCTCATCAGCTCAGACAGCACGTCTTTTTCGCGAATTTCCGCCAGCTTCTCTTCAGATATTTCCTGATTGTCGAGAATACCGGCAAGGCCGGACGACATCATCTTCACCTTTTCCCAAAACGACATGGAGTGCCAGGCGCGACGAAGCGTAATGCGAATGTCGCGGTCACATAGAACAATCGGGATATCATTCTCCTTGGCAGCCTGGGTTGCTTCCAGCAGCTCAATACCGGGCACCACGCCGAGTTTTTTGCCAAGCTTTTTTTGATAGGATGCGAGGAGAAGATTAATAAGGAGTGTACTAAGTTGCTTTTGGCGAATAACCGATTTCAGATCGAGTGCTTCCCATTTCCGCTGGGAAGATAGTGCCTTGTATCGCCGCTCGTCGAGCTCAACACAAACTGAATCCGGCTTTTCCTTTTCAATAACTGTTCGAACCAGGTCAGCCGACTTCTGAGAAATATGCGCGGTACCAATAATAATAAATTCCCGATCGTCAATATTTACGATCTGGACGTCAGAGGGATAATTTCTCTCATCTATGAGTTGATCCTGATCCAAAAAAGCTACTTCCCTTCTGAACTATCATTGGTGGCCGGCTATTGACAAGAAACCGATTGTGCCTGTCAACATCGCCTAAGATAGTATCTCTTGTGAAATATTAAAATAGAAAAAAAATCAAAACAAGAGCGACGGTCTAGAGTGTGGCAGTCGACCCAAGCTTCATTTTTTCGGCATTTTTGAGGACAACGCTGGCGGCCGCCAAATCCTGAATAGCATTCCCAACCGACTTGAAAAAGGTAATCTCATCCTCGCTTTGACGGCCATCTTTCTTACCCGCCGCAATCTCACCCAGTTCCGCATGGATGTCGCTTTCCATTAGGGCCCCGGCTTTCATCGGCAACACGATTTCCCCCGCTTCGGCCAAACAACCAACAAGCTGATCTACAACAATACGGGATTGCACCACAGTCGTTTCAGGTATTTCCCGCGCATGCGGTTTGTAGGTGCCAACGGCATTGATATGCACTCCCGTCTTCAAATCTTCGTGGGCAAAGAGCGGTGTGTCGGAAGTGGTTGCGGTACAGATAACGTCTGCTTCACGCAAGGCGCTGCTGTCAGGTGCGACCATAACCTGAATACCGAGTTTTTTCGCCATCTTTTCCGCAAACCTTCGGGCATTATGCGGATTCCTTCCAAACACGAGCCCTTTTTGAATGTTTCGCTCACAGCAAACCGCTTCAAGCTGAGTCTCCGCCTGGGTACCGGCTCCGAATACCGCAGCCACTGTGGCATCTTTTCGTGCCAGGAAACGGGTCGCCAACCCACTGCCGGCACCGGTTCGCAAGGCTGTCAGCACTTCTCCGTCCATCAAGGCCAATGCCCGCCCGGTTTCCGCATCAAAAAGCAGCACCGTCGCCTGGATAAAGGGCAGCTGACGGGCCGGATTATCGTTTAATAATGATACAACTTTAAGGCCAAAGAGGCTGCTATCCGCCGAATAGACCGGCATGAACAAGGAATCTCCATTGTGGGCAGTCAATGGCAAAGGCGTCCGCAAAGGCACACTGGCACTGCCTGTTGCAAGCTGCCGAAAGGCAGTGGCCATGGCATCTATCGCATCCGGCATTGACAATGCCTGCGCGACGTCGCCGGCAGACAAAATGCGAATTTCAGTGCTATGCATGATTTTCTCGAGTTTCATTGTTCGAATTATTCACATGTCCCGGTATCCCCTTCGAACGAGGATATCGGGGCATGTATGTCCAATAGTAACATACGAAACCCATTTATGACAGAAAAAACGTCCCGGTCGACTACAGCCCTTGCTTAAAAGCTCTCCAAGACCTAATTTTATATGATTTATGCGATTAAGCGCAATAAGCAGCGCTGGAAACAAATCTCGCATTTGCAAATCGCTATGTGATTTTTCATTTATCCCGGATATGATGTCGGTATACCGATCTAATAGATAATGAATGACCAATTCATTGACTCTGCTTAGCACAAAGGACCAGACATGAAAATTCATCCCGGACATTTTGTAGCAATCGTTGGTGGCGCCTGCGCCGGATCTGAAGCGGCATATCAATTGGCCAGCCAGGGCATTTATGTTGCCGTTTTCGAGCAACAGCCCCTGCCATATGGAAAAATCGAGGATGGCTTGCCGAAGTGGCATGTCAAGTTGCGAGATAAAGAAGAAAAGAAAATTAACGAAAAAATTGCTCATCCTTATGTGTCTTATATACCAAATACGCGCCTAGGGGACGACATCCAATTTGATGACCTCGTCAAGAATTGGGGCTTCAGCGCAGTATTGCTCGCCAGCGGTGCCTGGCGGGATCGCCCTTTGCCGGTTGAAGGCATTTCCCAATTTGCAAACAAGGGCTTCTACTACCAGAACTACTTTGTCGATTGGTTTAACCATTACCACGAGCCGGGGTACGACCGGCATCAATGCGAAGTGTTCGACGGTGCTATTGTGGTCGGTGGCGGATTGGCATCCATCGACGTTGTTAAGATCCTTATGCTGGAGACCACCGCCAAGGCACTGCGCGAGCGCGGCATGGATGTGGACGTTATTTCCCTGGAACATCGGGGAATCATAAAAAAGCTCGATGAACTCGGCGTCAAGTTCGAAGATCTCGGCATCGAGGGTTGCACCCTCTACTACCGCCGGCGCAGCATCGATATGCCGCTAAGCTCAATTTCCGGAGAAAAAACCGCAGAGAAAATTGCCAAAGCCGGGCAGGTCCGCCAAAAAATTCTCAATAATGCCATGGAAAAATACCGCTTCAAATTTCAGGAATTGTCCGTTCCGCTTGCCCCACTGAGTAGCGGTGACAGACTCGAGGGCCTGGTATTTCAGCGTAGTGAAATTGTGGATGGACGCGTCAAAGTGATTCCCGGTAGCGAGCATGAAGTTCGCAGTCCACTCACCATTTCATCCATCGGCAGCATTCCGGAGCTGATTCCGGGCATTCCATCCAAAGGAGAACTTTTTGTTATCCCGGATGAGGACAATGGTAAGCTGGACGGCTACGAAAAGGTGTTTGGCTTGGGCAATGCAGTTACCGGACGGGGGAATATCCGTGAATCTGCCAAGCATGCACGATTGGTTACCAGCGGTCTGCTGGAACATTATTTACAGTGGACAGATGAAGATAAGGCGCGTATTGAAGCCGGGGGCACTGCCGACGAAGCTGAAATAAAGGAACGGGATTTGTTGTCGATAGCGGAAATTGAAGCGATCCGGGAAAAAGTCCATAAGGCGCAGCAACACGCCGGTTATGACAACAACTACGAAAGATGGGTCGAAAAACACCTACCGGTTAGACTGGAGAATATGTAGGATGTGATCTGGAGGGGATTTTAATCCTTTGAAAATCTTACATTTGTGAGGTTGAAGAAACAGGTGAGGCATGAGTAGTTCACAATCAATGGTTGGCAAGACCGTTCTCCACTATCGGATTCTCGACAAGCTGGGAGCGGGTGGAATGGGAATCGTGTACAAGGCTGAAGACACTCAGTTGAAGCGCCTTGTAGCAATCAAATTCCTTTCAGTCGATGCCCTGATGAACCCTTTGGCAAGACAACGCTTCACCCAGGAAGCTCGTGCCGCAGCCAAACTCGATCACCCCAGCATTTGTACTGTCCATCAAATTGCCGAAACTGAGCAAGGTTCTTTCATTGTCATGTCCTTCATTGATGGACAGACCATCCAGGATAGAATTCGCCACACACATATTGATATTGAAGACGGGCTGGAGTGGGCTCGCCAGATTGCCAGTGGTATTCATGAAGCTCACAAGGCCGGGATCATCCATCGCGATATCAAAGCCTCGAATATCATGATTGACCGCCGCAGCCAGATAAAGATTATGGACTTTGGCATTGCGAAAGTGGTCGAAGGTCCGGAGCTCACTAAAATTGGGTCGACACTCGGCACGCTCGCCTACATGTCTCCAGAGCAGGTTCGCGGCAAGCAGGTTGACCATCGGTCGGATATTTGGTCGCTTGGCGTGGTCTTCTACGAAATCTTCACCGGGCAGCGACCGTTTACCGGCAAAAATTATGACTTGATGAATGCGATCGTTGAAGAACGCCCGAAGCCGCCATCGCAACTCAATGGGTCTGTACCCGGTCCCCTCGACCGCATTATTGCCCGCTGCCTTACCAAACCACTCGATGAACGCTATCAGAGTTTGGAAGAATTGTTGGAAGATCTCGATCAGCTCATCGACAACGTTCGGCACGGCACCATCAGCATGCAAAAGGCGATGGCCTTCGATTACGATGCCACAGAAATTATAGAGCAGGATCAGCCGGCGTTGACAGAAGATGACAAAACTGTTGTATCGGCAGAACAAAGCGCTGAAAAAGCGGAACCTGCGCCGGAAACAAACGCATTGTCCGATGAAAAACTTCGCGAAATGTCGGAAGAGGTTTTTGTCCCTGCAGAAGAGAAAGAAAAACCGGAGCCTGCAGATGCCCCGGCTTCTTTCGATGCATCTACTTCATCCGGCAACAAAGGCATGCTCTTTGGCGGCCTTGCTCTACTGTTGCTTTTCAGCGCCGGATTTTGGTGGTGGCAGGGCAGCGATAGCGCAAAGGCCGGCAATCCGGGTATTAAGGGACCGCAGACCAATCAAGAGCAAAAGCTGCAGCCGAGCCTCGAGGAACAAGCGCTCACAGCCCAGACGCGCATGAACGAAGCGGAAGCCAGCGCAATGAAGGTTGAGGCAATGAAACACGCCTCAACGAAAGTAGAAAGCGCCCTGCGATTGAAGGCGCAAGCGACACAGGCTCTCGAGGCAGGGGAGTTTAAAGAGGCTGAACGATTTTTTAAGGATGCAGCCAAGGCCTTTGCCGGCGCAGAAACAATCGCTCACTTCAAATCTGCGGCAACGGATATTACCAATCCAACCATTGAAAAAGACCAATAGATTCCCGCTGGCAAAATGTCTCCAGAATGCCGGGAAAGCCAAATATAGCTTGTCTTTTCGCACCAATGACGTTAACATAACTTGGATGTGAGCAAATTGCGGCGGTCATACTCGGGGTCAAAGTCGTACTTTTTTCAACCCTTCTATTTTCCATCGTATATATAAGGTAATCAGGAAAAATCCGCAGGATTGTTCACCCCCATATTGATGTAGTTGAAATTCATTGATAAAACTGTTAGGTTCCCCGCTCTATGCTTGTAAGGGGGCCGCACGGTCAATGTGGTTCATCGGCTAGTCTACCACCGTTCAATTTCATTGCAACATATTCAAAATTGCTGCGATATGAGTAGCCAGAGTCCTAACTGTTATTAACAGATATTCCGGTTCTGTCAGCGCAGGCGGATGCGCCCCGATAAAGAAGAGAAAGCATATGTCAGATTTTAAGTTTATTCCGAATCCCTACATTGTCGGTAATCCGATTAAGACCGACGACATGTTTTTTGGCCGGCAAAGTGATTTCGAATTTCTACAACGGAAACTCGACAAAGGCGGCGAAAGTTATATCGCCATTCTTTGCGGCGAGCGGCGGAGTGGAAAGACCTCGATCCTTTTCCAGATTTTGAACGGCCGCCTCGGCCCCGGCTTCATGCCGATTCTGATAGATATGCAAACCATGGCCGGGCTGCAAAATGAAGCAGAATTTTTCGAAAAAGTCAGCCAGGAAATTTTCAAATCCATTACCAGTCCGCAAATCAAACCGGAAAGCTTTGACTTTACATCGCCACAGAGCAACCCCTACCTGACCTTTGACGCCCTGATTGATCAGCTGAATGCGGCATTCCCGAAAAAGAACCTGATATTCCTGATTGATGAATACGAATTGATCGACGCCAAGATTGAAGAAGGCAGCCTTAAAATCAATTTCATTCATTACCTGGCCGGCCTCCTCGAAAGTGGACGGCGTGTATCCATCGTCATGACCGGTTCGGACCGGCTTGAGCAGCGACAGGGTGACCATTGGGGAGCGCTTTTCGCCAAATCGCTATATCGCAACGTTAGCTATCTGACCAAAGAAGACACTGCACGACTGATAACGGAACCGGTAAACGGCAAGCTGACATATTCAAAAAGCGTTCTCAAAAAGATATACCGCCTGACAGCCGGTCAGCCATTTTATACGCAGGTTGTTTGTCAGAACATGGTTGACTATGCAAATGAACACGAAGTCAACACGATAGACGACAAAATTTATGATATCGTTGTTGCTGATATTCTGGAAAATCCGCTGCCGCAAATGATTTATTTCTGGAACAGCCTCTCCAATAATAAAAAATTAATCCTGGCCTTGCTTGCCGAAGTGCTGGAAGATGAGCACGATGCCGTGCATCCGGATTTCATTCGCAAAACCTCCCGCCGGCAGGAAGCGGAGTTTGGTTTTCATGCCAGCCTGCAATCCATCATAACCACTCTGGAAGGCCTTTTTCAGGACGAAGTGGTCCGGAAGGAAGATGATATTTACGCCTTTCAGGTAGACCTGTTCCGCCTCTGGATTAAGCGTGACCATTCCATTTGGCGCGTGATGAAGGAAGTCGGTAAAGATATGGCCGACGATATTCGTACCACCGTGCGGGTGTCTACCGCCAGCCGTGATTCAAACAGTCTCAGCAGCTCAATACCGATGCAGCAGCCAGAAAACAACCTGAAATGGATCATGATGGGTGGCGCTGCTGTCTTATTGGTTGGACTGCTCTACTTTTTCTGGCCGGGCGGCGATAGTGAAGTGCTTGCAGAAAATCCACCGCTGGATCCGGTCGAAAATAGCGATCCCGGTAATTCAACTTCAAACATTGATTTACCTGCTAATCCCAATCCACAAGAGACAGATAATTCGCAGGTGAACAACGAACCGATAGAAACGGCGCAACCCGATCCGCCGCAGACAAGCACAACAGACTCAAAACTTGCCCAACAAGCAATCACCGCCAGCAATAGTATGGCCTCGGCAAAGACCTCAGCCCGGCAGATGAATGCCAGCGGTCAACGGTCTTACAACACCGGCTTGCGAAATGAACGATCGGCAAAGCAAAAATTATCTGACCAGGACTATACCGGCGCAATCACCCTCTTTAATCGAGCGGCCCGCAATTTCCGCGATGCAGAAGCTGCTCAACGCAAAAGCGATAGTGCAAAACGGGAAGCCAATACCGTTGCAGCAAAAACCCAGGCCGATCGAGCACGGGTTGCAATGAATTCAATTAAAGATCAAACAAGCGCTATTACCAGCGGCAGCGCCGCCAGCATTGTCAAACAGGCAAATGACAAGGAAAAAGAAGCTGAAGATGACTACCGCCGCAAGCGCTATACAGCTGCTACGAATGAATTTCAGGATGCCCAGTCGCTCTACCAGCTAGCGTTAGATACCAGGGCACAGGATTCGCAGCAGGATCTCACAGCTGTGAATGACCTGCAAAGCCAGCTGACTTCTATCAAATCCCGCTTGAGCAATGCTGATCACGGCTCGATTCCGGAGTATCAACAGGCACAAACCCAGGAAGGCCTTGCCCGCACCCAGTTGGCCAGTGGCAATCTTGCCGGGGCAGAAAGCGGCTTCCGCGAGTCAATTAGATTGTACGAAGCAGCAATCCAGGCGCAACGACGGCAAGGTGAAGCGATTCAGAATATCCTCAACAGCTACCGGCAGGCCATGGAAGCTGAAAATGTGAAAAACATGGAATCCCTCTGGACCCAAATGCCGAAGCAAACAAAAACCGGCTGGGTTGGATTCTTCAAGGCTGCGCGGGACTTGCGGGTAGAAATGAATACAACCAGTCTCAATGTAAATTCAGACGCAGCAACAGCGAGCGTCAATGTGCGCATGACGTATTCCGGCCCGAAGGGCTCCGGCGTATGGCATCCCTGGCGGTTTGATTTACGGCAAACTGCAAGCGGATGGCGCATTACCAATATCGATTCCAATTAATATCAACATACATGAAGGAGGTCTGCATGAAATTGATTGATACAATCAAAAGATATTTCTTGCTCTTGCTGGCAATGACTTTGCTTTACAGCACCGCCGTTTTCTCCCAAAGTCTCCGCGAGCAAATTGGTAATCTCTTCGACGACGTTGTTAGTGCTGAAGCACTGCAGGTGGTTGGCGACACTGAGCACAATGAGCATTTTCAGCCGTCGAACCAGGCTTCAAGTCTACAGACTATTAACGCATTTAGCAATTTTATTTCATCCAACGTCGGCAGCTTTCCCCTGAGCTCCAGCTCTGCCGGTCTGACATTTGATTTCAGTAGTGGACAGCCCGTTAGCACCGCCACCAGTCTTGGACCGATTTTTACCGAGCGTGCGCAAACACTTGGGCGCGGTCGCTTCAACTTTGGCTTAAATTTTAGCTCGCTCAACTTCTCAACATTGCGCGGAACCGACCTTAACGACCTTCGCTTCTCCTTTTTTCACCAGGACGTTACTGGTGATAATACATTAGGAGAAAGTGAAAATGAGATGGATTACATCGATCTGTTTATGGACATGGAGTTAAATGCAAACATTATTGCATTTATCGGCACGGTTGGCATAACCGACAATTTTGATGTAGGAGTGGCGGTTCCATTTATCAACCTCAGCATGAAAGCAAATGCCAGTGCCATTATGAATAGTTACACCGTGGCTTTTAATCCACCGGGTCAGGGCCCTAACCATCTATGGACAAATGGCGGCCTGCAAACAACGCTCGATGGTATCGATGAAAGCACCGCCGGATTTGGAGACATGGCTTTTCGTCTAAAATACAATTTTGTAAAAGATCAGACAGTTAACGTAGCTGCCCTGGCTGAATATCGGGCAGCAACCGGAGATTCTGCGAACTTTCTGGGCAGCGGTTCCGACGCTTTCCGCACGGCCTTAATTTTCTCCGGCGCCATTGGCGATTTCTCGCCCCACATCAACATCGCATATGAACTACGTAATAGCGATCTCGATCGCAATGAGCTGGAGATATTTGCCGGATTTGATCAGAAAGTCACCGAGACCGTCACGGTAGCCGTCGACCTATTGGCAGAATTGGAAATTGGCGACTCTATCGAAGGCATTAATTTTGGGGCAGAGCAGGAGCTGAACCGCCTGGAAGGCACAACCCTGATTCAACGCCGCATTCCGGTCACCAATATCCCCAACTTCGAGAGCGATCACCAAATAAACACGGCGATTGGTCTAAAAATCAATCCCAAAGAAGGGCTAATGATCATCGGCAATACAATTTTTGCCGTCAATGATGGTGGCTTGCGAGCCAGCATTATCCCAACTTTTGGTCTGGAATTCAGTTTCTAAAAAGCCGCGGTATATCATAATCGCATTTAATTCCAGCAAGGCAGATAGTTCCTTCACGACGAAGCGGTTATCTGCCTTTTTTTTGCCTCGAACACCGGTTGCGGCAAATCCAAGAAACATCTATCAGGGGCAGGAAAATATGATTAATTTGTACACAAGTGAGTTGCAGTACAATCACTTAGTAACATTTCGGATAACATTTTTATTGAAGTACCGCGATCGCAGTGAACAACCTTGGTGTTTCAGCGGCAATTTTGCTAATATATTAGAAGCATCAATAATTGTTTGAGAGGGATTCCCCGTCATGAGATGGATCATCGGTAAACAAATCGACAACTATCGCACAGTCAAGTTACTTGGCAAAGGCGGTATGGGCATCGTATTGGAGGCAGTCGATGAAAGCCTCGATATGATTGTGGCGATGAAGCTGATGGATCCAATGCTCTCACAGGACAAGAATTTCAAACGACGGTTTCAGGCTGAGGCGAAAGCCCTGGCACGCTTGAACAGTAATAATATCGTACGTGTATTAGCGCTGCGCGAATCCGAATTTGGCCTCTACATCGTGATGGAGTATGTCGACGGTAATACCGTCGCCGATCGCATCGTCAACCTCGGCAAACTCTCCTGGAAAGAAACCGCACCGATTCTGACACAGTTGCTTACCGCGATTTCGCATGCCCATGAAAACGGCGTCATTCATCTCGACATCAAGCCGCGCAACATCATGATTGATCAGGCTGACATTGTGAAAGTCACCGACTTTGGCCTGGCAAAGCTTCAACAGGTTTCCCAATCCACGACCGCCACCTTTAATGCCGGCACCATCACCTATATGTCTCCGGAACAGATTCGCGGTCGTGAAAAAGTCGATGAACGCAGCGATATTTATTCGATTGGCGTGACTGTTTATGAAATGCTATCCGGACGCACTCCGTACGACAAGACCTCAGCATTCTACGATTTACAGAAAACCATTCTTAAGGGCCGTCCGCCGAGTCTCGCCGATTTCGCACCGGAACTACCAAATCCGTTGGTTCAGCTGGTAATGAAATCGATCCACAAGAATCCTGGCCGAAGATTTCAAACCGCACGGGAAATGCTCGATGCTATAAAGCAGTTTGAGGCGGGCACTTTAGAGATCACCCCACCGCCCGTTGCGGAAGAAACTGTTGTTTTCAAGCCCCTGCAAGATGGCACATTTGAATCTCCGCCGACGCCCAGTCCGGAAAAAATGCGCCCTACCCAGATTTTCAAGTCTGAAGAAGTTGAGATCAAACTTGAGCCGGGAGAAAAAATATTTCAGTACGAGCTGGACGAGAAGATACGCTCCGGCAAAAACGGCATGATCTTTCGGGCACGCGACACAGAGCTGAATCGTGACGTTGCCCTGAAATTCTTCGCAGAGGATGCGGTACCCAACGACGAGGTTCGTCAACAACTCATTCAAATCATTCGCACCGTCACCGATTTGAACCACCCGGCTATCGCCTCTGTTTATGACGTATGCCATGAAGGCAAATACGATTTTCTATGCACCGAATGGCTCCCCGGCAACAGCTTGAAGAAGCAAATCACCAGTGGTCCCATGGATCTTGACAATGCCCTGGGCGTTGCAATCCAAACAGCTGAAGCACTCAAAACGGCACATGCTCAGGGTATTTACCACCTGGTACTCTCGCCGTCAAATGTTGTGATATTGGAAGATGATCGGGTCAAAGTGCTTGGTTTTGGCATATCGGAGCTACTACAGCACGAGGACTTTCTGAGCAACGATATTTTGCTCGGAACTTTTGCTTACCTGGCCCCGGAAATCGCCTCCGGAGAGCCCGGCACAGAGCGCAGTGACGTGTTTTCACTTGGCCTCATTCTGCTGGAAATGTGCAGCGGCACCAATCCATTTCGCAGAAAAAGCCACGTTGAAACGCTATTTGCCCTGGTAAATAGCCGCCTGGCATCTATTCAAAAACTCGCCATGGAAATTCCCGACTCGATGGTTAAAATCATCGAAAAGGCGCTGGCAAAAGATCCCAAAGACCGTTACGCAACCATCGAAGATATGCTCTTGCATATGAAGAATCTCGAAGCGAGCGGCGAAGCAAGTATCCCCAGCCGCTTTACCGGTGATGTGGATCCCTCAGTCATAGATGATGAATTCAGTTTCGAAGCAGATAGTATTGAAGAATTGTTCAAGCGCCGGGAGCGCATCGACAAGCTCCTGGCAGAACAGTATACTCAAAACCTGACCCTGATGTCCTGCCGTTTTATGCGCACCAAGCTCAAGCAGCCGGAAGTGGACGATCTTAATCAGCGAATTTTTTCTCTGATCAGCCATCATAATGGCACAGTAGGACGGCATAATGACACCCACTTCCTGGCAACCTTTGTTACGCCGGAAGACGGAACACGCTGTGCCATAGATATCATGAACCTGAAAAGCGAAGCATCCAGCCAGATGGCGCAATACCAGATGCCGGTCCTGCGTATCGGAATGCACTTTGGTGATGTGATCGTCAAAGAGGACGATTTGATTGGCCGGGCAATTAGTGTTGTGGTCAGCGCCGAAGAAATCGCCGGCAGCAATGAGATTCTGATATCCAAAGCGCTGCAGCAACATATCGATGGCAATGATGAATTCCTGACCGACCCCGTCAAAAATAGCAAACAAGTATCTCCGCTACGCAATGTTAAACTGCTGCGTCTGCTATGGAATCCGCATCAAATTCGTCAATACGTCAAAACCGTGCATAAACAAACCGGCTCAGTTGGAGATTCTGCCGTTATCGAGCCGATCCGTATACTATTGCCGCCGCAAATCAGCCGACCGGCTGCGAAAGATCTGCGCAGTTCCCGCGAACGGAATCCGTATTTGAATCGCGAAGCCATTCGCGATCCGGAAGCATTCTTCGGACGCCGCAGTGAAATCGGCAAAATTTATTCCCGGGTAGGTGCTGGACGTCCGCAATCGGTATCAATCGTCGGCGAGAAGCATATTGGCAAATCATCCCTGCTTCGCTACATCGTTCATCCGTCTAATCGCCTGGATTCATTGAGCGATCCAAAACAGCTGATTTTTCTGCAAGCAAACTTCAAGAACAAGAGTCGATTAAAAATTCCCGGCTTTTTCGAGATGATATATAAGGATCTGCTGGAGGTATTTAACGGGGCACTGGAATTAAACGTCAAGCCAAACTATCATGGCTTCAAGGAAGTTGTTGTCGCCCTCGATCAGCAAGGCTACAAGCTGATTATGGTGTTTGATGAGTTTTCCACGATTACCCGCAATCGCAACTTTGACGCAGAATTTTACTCCTTTCTGCGTTCACTCGCCAATAATTACAACGTGGCATACCTGGTTGCATCAGGACGAAATCTTCAAACAGTTTGTCACAGTCCGGAAGTGTCCGATTCGCCCTTCTTCAATATCTTTTCGAATATCACCCTGAGTCAATTCAGCGTGAAGGATGCCCGTAAGCTTATCCTTACCCCGGCCGAAAAACACGGCGCCTCGTTTGAGCCGCATGTGCCTTTCGTTCTGGATATGGCCGGACAGCACCCTCTTTTTATCCAAATTGCCTGTAGTATTCTCTTCGATCGGCCACAATATGCGATGGCATATGACAACGCCTTTTACGAAGGTGTGAAGTCTGAAATGGCGCAAAAGGCACTTCCCTACTTTCAGGAAATTTTCGAGAGCCTGGAAGATGATAAGCGGCAGTTCCTCTTGCATCTGGCCGAAATGAAACCGGTGGAGCGCTCGCAGGAATACTTGCTAACCCAGCTTACCAAAGCGGGATATGTGCGTCAGCACGAGGGGAATAACATCGTATTTTCCTCGCTCTTCGCCGACTTTATTTTCCAACAATTCGGCATTCGCAAAACCCGCAAAATGAAATTCCGTTTCTGGCGTAGTTAAGCTTACTTTTTTCCGCTAGTCAATTCCTTATCTTCTTCAAATCACGAGATCGTTTCCTCCGATTCTGTCCCCGGAGGGGATTTTTCAAACGCCAATCATAAGGAGGCATGATGCACAAGGTGCTGATTTTGCTGCTGGCACTATTCCTGTCGAGCAGTGTCGCCTGGGGACAGGAGGGTGGAGATTTTAGTCAATTTGAACAATTATTGCCCCGCGGCCGTATTGCCGCTATCACGCAACCGGTTTTTGTGGCGGCAAACAAAGCCAAAATTGACGACGAAAGCTGGATTCTCGGCGTTTTCGTTGATGGCGTTGCGCGCGCATACAGCCTGTCATTGCTCAACAGCCACGAAGTGGTCAACGATCGCATCGGTGATCATCAATTTGCGGCAGTTTGGTGACCGCTTGCAAATACGGCCGTCGTGTACGACCGAGAATATGATGGATCAACCTATACCCTGGAAGCGTCCGGTGGATTGATCAACAGCTCTTTGGTAATGCAAGACCGTGAGACAGACAGCTACTGGAGCATCATGACCGGCAAGGTTATTTCCGGCAAGCTCTCCGGCACCGAGATTGAAGAGTTGTCTTTTGGCAGCAAAATGCAGTGGAAAGATTGGGTCGCCCGTTATCCGAACACAGAAGTGTTATCCGTAAATGGCCAGGAAGACGGGCGCGATGCGTATGCAAACTACTTTCGCTCGGAGCGCGGCTTCCGCAACTCAGAAGCGAGTGATCGGCGACTGGAGACCAAAGAGCCGGTTTTTACCTTTCACCATAATGGCAAGGCACATGCAATACCGCTATCTCACATTGAGGGTGGTTGGTCGCTGCAGATTAATGATCTCTCGCTGTTTCTCTATCGCCCTGAAAACGCTTCTATGTTTCAATCAACCCACGCTTTCGAAAGCCGTGGCAATGGCTTCGTAGAAGAGGACGGCAAGTGGATCGACAGACATAGCAAAGCATCTTTCGACGCCGAAACCGCTGAATTTGCCGAACACACAGAGGCACCCAAACGCTTTAGAGGCTTTGATACATTCTGGTACAATTGGAGCCTGAACAATCCGGATACGAAACTTCATGTAAGGGTAAGGGAAAAGAAAAAGTAAAGAAGAAAATAACGAAGGACTAAATTCAGCGGGTCGTGGATACAGCTTCCGGAGCCGTTTCGGATACCTGAAAAGTACGGCGGCCAATCAATAGTCCATCGCCATTGTAAAGACGAATTTCATTGTTGCCGGCATGTGCAGGATTGTAGGTTTTGGAAAAGAAAATGCGGTAAGCACTGCTGGCTACCGGAATTGAAGCAACGTTGGTAAACAGCGTTCTGCCATTTACCATCCAGCGAGCCCGAACTGTATCGGGCTCGGTTGTTGTCAAGCGAGCCCACATCCAAATCTTGCCTGGACTAAATACATAAGTCGTGTCTTCAGGCATGCGGGTGTCAATATTGACGTTCAGGCAGGTAATAAATTCGTCTATGTTGCGAACTACGGTGGTTTTTTTCAGCAGCTCGTTGATTCGTTCAATCTCACTTACCGCGTAGCGGGCAGCCTCACCATCCGCTACCTGGGCATACTGCTCCCAAATATCAAGCGTCTGATGGATGGTAACCGTATCGGTCTTTAACATCGCCAACCGTGCCTGAAAATCAGTATCGTCTATATCCGGTGGCGGAATTGGATCAAACAAGCTAGGCTCGCTCTCTATCGTATCGGCAACCGTTTCTGCAGCAGCCTGGGCTGTTTCAACCGCTTGCGCTTCTGCAAGCTCCAGTGCTGCCCGGGCCGCCGCCTCAGCGGCAGCTTGTTTTTGCGCTTCAAATTTGGCTTGAAGTCCACGTAGCGCCTCATCGATACCGCTATTATCCAGCAATGCGCCAAATTCATTCTTCAACTGCTGATACTGGAGGATGCGCAGTGAATCGCTCTCAGCCGGCGCAGCTTCTAACTCAGTAAAGCGGCGAATCGCTTCCTCGCGCTGTTTTTCTTCTTCAGAAATAATGACCGTTTGCTCTTCACTGATTGGCGCAGCCGTTTGCCGAACTTCCTGCTGCAGCGCTCCGGCAGATTCACTGTTGGCAGTACTAAACATCCATTTGCCAATAAAAACACCCAGCAGCAAAAAGAGCAAGGCAGTGGTTGGCAGCAGGTACATGATACGGCGCGACCCAAGCTGGGTAATTGCCACCGGCCCCCAATCGTCATGGGCACTTTTCACAAATTCTGTGATCGTCGACTTACCCTGCAGCAAGGCTTCCGCCTGATCAATAAATCGAGATGGCGGACGATCACGATCGATATTAAAATGACCGGCGATCAAGCGGCTGGTAATACCATATGTGCTATCACTGATTTTGCCATTCACATAGGCGTCGGTGAGTTTATTCAGCAGCTTAAACTTTTTGGCAGGACTGACATCCTTCGACCATGCCTGCAGTTTCTCAATGCGATCATACTTATCGCTATACTTTTGCAAAGCAGGCACCAGGGTAGTCAAAACATCGTCTGTGCTGCGGAAATGTTTAGTAAGATTGGTTTTTTCGACCTCACCCAGAAAGGCGCTCAGCCGTTCTTTCTTGATAAAATCATCCTCGCGATAGCGCTCCGGCCAATCAATTTTCGGATCAATGACGAAGCAGAGAATATCTTTACCCGACTTACGGGCAAACTGAAATTCCTGTTCGATATAGGATGTGGATTCGCCCTGGGGAATTGTGCCGTAGCGATGTGCATAGATGCCTATAACCACGTCACTTTTTCCAACCAGCTTCAGGCGTTCTTTTAGGGTAGCTTTCTTGTTATCGATACCGGCACTAAGGAGTTCATATCCTTTTTCCTTGATAACCTCATTGAGGCGTGCCCGGTATGCTTTCAAATCACTAACGGTCGAGCTAACAAACACTCTCATAATGATTGCCTCATGAAATAGCATATACCTCGCAGTCCAGTGAATAAAATATCACTCATCGGCGAGATTAGCTGTGATTTTCGTTAATTTTGGTGTATTGCAGTATTGTCAGTTTTTAACGAGGTAGAACTTCTCAGGAGATGGAGTGGCGTTCCCTCGTCCCTGATTGTTATTTCGCTTTTCGATCACTTCCGATGTATCGATTTCCAGCCCGTTGAGCATGCGAAAATACAGGTCTTTCAAAGAAATATTATTGGGTTGCGTATAATCCGGATTCTCAGTTTCCAGCGCCGGTTGATCATCTATATCCACGACCAAAAGCTGTAGCGAATCGCTTCCCAAATCCTCCAGCAGCAGATAGGTATATAGATCGAGATCAGGCCCATCAGAACCGGTGAGTGCAAATGCGGCACTTTCACCTTTCAGGCGAAACCACGGCCGCCCACCGGCAACAGTCAGATCCATATTGTCGTTGCGAACAGACATCACAATGGTGTAGTAGTCGCTGTATTTTTCAATCCAGGCTTCGTTTATGAAGATATCATTGCGATTCCATGGCAGTGGGTTTGGGCGCAAATCCAGACGTGTAACAAATCTGTCTCTGAAAATCGACTCTTCTACCGAAGCAGAATGGCCAAACATGGCTTCATAATAATCATAAATATTGTAAAGGATGTTACCGACCCAGAACATTATTCCCATAATGATGGCCAGTACAGTAAAGCCAGTTACTTTCAGAGCAGTTTTTGTCCGATACCGCATTCAATCTCCAGGCGCTTAAAACAGTTTCCGATATCCCCAAACCGGTTGCCAGGCACAGGTCTATATACAACTTTAGCATGGAATGCCGTTGCGCGTGATCACGAAAACAGGTCTAACGTTCATCAGGTTGGTTGATAAAAAATATCGGCTTATTGATAGGGCGGGATGAGGTAAATTATTCAAACAAAGGCGCAAAGGGATCACTGCCCTCAACGAGTTCAGCGAGTGTTCCGGCAGCCCGCAATTCCGTAATCGGCGCATTTAGCAGGCCGGCAATTTGATGTGCGGTAGCAATAGCGGTTCCAGTCGGTAATGTCACCCAGTTTTCCCAGGTGGCAGAAATGCCGCCAATCGGGATGATTCCAACCCACATTTTCCACTTTACAGGGCGTTTGTTTTCATCAAGGAACCAAAGATATGAATCACCCGGCGTCACGCCGCCACTGCTATAGGTAACCAACAAGCCCTCCTCACCGTCCGGCAAATCAACAATCGACCGGCTCGTTCCAGGGTCAAAAAGCTTGGATACCGGGTTTAGCCAGAAGGAATCGTTACAAAAAACGCTCCAGGCTGTATATACCAACTCATCGCGTTCTTCACCATTGAGAGCTTGACCGGCTTTCCAGGCCAAGCCGCTTTGTTTGTTCAAATCCACCAACACCTGAAAATCCCCCCAGGTAAACTGGGCCAGGTGACGTTGCCGGTCCCAAAGAATGCGCTTGCGCCCGGCATAGATCCAGGTTATTGCGCCGGTACTATCCCACCATTGGTGACCAATGCTACGCTGCATTGCCACGGCAAGGCTATCAGCCTCCGGACCGGTTTCCCCTTCCGGTAGCGGCTCATGCGCCATAAATCCAGCAGCCAAGATAAGAACAAATAGCACCACCCCACCCAACAGCAACCGGCGAATCCAGATCACTTATGCACCTCTATTTGAGATCACTCATTCACGCCGGCTTTACTGAGTGCACCGGCTACAATTGATTGCGCTTCTGTCAAGATCGCCTCAAGGTGCTCCTGTCCCTGAAAACTTTCGGCATATATTTTATAGATCTCTTCCGTGCCAGATGGACGCGCAGCAAACCAGCCATTTTCGGTGGTTACTTTCAGCCCGCCAATAGCTGCATCATTGCCCGGTGCCCTGGTCAACTTGGCAGTAATCGTCTCACCTGCCAGTTCTTCCGCTACAACCATATCCGGCGAAAGGTTCTTCAGAACACTTTTTTCGGCGAGATTTGCCGGGGCTTCGATACGTCGATAGACCGGTGAACCGAAGCGGCTTTCCAGTTCCCGATAGTGCTCGCCAGGATCTTTTCCTGTCACAGCGGTTATTTCCGCAGCCAGTAAATCCAGGATAATGCCATCCTTGTCCGTCGTCCAAACGCTACCGTCGACGCGCAAGAAAGAAGCACCGGCGCTTTCTTCGCCACCAAAGCCGACAGAGCCGTCGACCAACCCCTCTACAAACCACTTGAAGCCAACCGGCACTTCCCAAAGTCGGCGCTCCATATCTGCTGCAACCCGGTCAATCATGGAGCTGGATACCAGGGTTTTGCCGATTGCGGTATCACTCCCCCAGTTCGGACGATGGGTATACAGGTACTGCACAGCAGTGGCCAGGTAGTGATTGGGATTCAACAAGCCGCTATCGCGTGTCACAATGCCGTGACGATCATAATCGGGATCATTACCGAAAGCGATATCAAAACGATCTTTCAAGCCAATGAGACCCGCCATTGCATAGGATGAAGAACAGTCCATGCGAATTTTGCCGTCACGATCAACGGTCATAAACGAAAAGGTATGATCTACACGTGGATTAACCACCTCAATATTCAAACCATATGTTTCTGCGATCGGCGCCCAGTAATCGATGCCAGATCCACCCATTGGGTCAACACCAATTTTGAGATTCGCACCGGCAATGGCGTCCATATCCACGACACTACGCAGGTCGTTGACATAGGGCATCATGAAATCATGCATATGTGTCGTTTCGGCTTTGCGGGCTTTTTGGAACGACACACGCTTTACGTCGCGCAGACCCTGCCGCAAGATTTCGTTTGCACGATCCTGAATGCGCTTGGTCGTTGCTGAATCAGCCGGACCACCACTTGGCGGATTGTATTTGAAACCACCGTCGGATGGTGGATTATGCGAGGGTGTAATAATAACCCCATCTGCCAGATCTTTCTGTCGCCCTTTGTTGTAGGCCAAAATGGCATGCGAGATGACCGGTGTCGGGGTGTAGCGCAAGCCTTCCTGCAGGTATATAACAACATCATTGGCAGCAAATACTTCGACGGCAGAAGCAAGTGCAGATTCAGATAAGGCATGGGTATCCATACCGATAAACAAGGGCCCGCTTATTTGTTCAGCCTTCCGGAATTCACATAGCGATTGAGTAATTGCCAGGATATGGTTTTCATTGAAACTGTTTTTTAAAGATGTTCCCCGGTGTCCGGAGGTACCGAATGAAACCTGCTCCAGCGGATTTTCCGGATCGGGTTTATAGGTATAGTAAGCGGAGACCAAACGGGCGGTATTTATCAATAATTCCTGCGGGGCTGGTTTCCCAGCCAGGGGATGTAATGCCATAATAAACCTCGATAAAAAGAATAGGAACGACGAACGCGAGACACTACCTGATGACCTTATATTCCTTGACTGTTTTATTCCCGGCATTGTCGGTGACACTCACTTGTACCGTGCTTTGCCCTTTGGGGATATAGCGCTCGTAAATGAAAATCCAGTCCTCCTCCGGATCGTACGTGAAGAGTGACCACTTGTTGTTAATTCTGACAGAAATTTGCCGCTCATTGTAGATGCCGGACATCCCGTCTTTGGCAGAGAACTTTAAGGATGGCACTCGCGAGCCGGGCGCATTAAACTTCTGTAAATTCAGCACTTCCACGCGCGGCGGTATGCTGTCCTGTATCGCTACAAACTTTTCAAGACTGGTGACCCGTGCAGTACGTGCCCCGCTGGTCTTGTCTTTCTTTGTTGGCAGAAAAAGCCATCCTTTTCGCCGATCAAGGTAAAATATGCCGACGCCTTTCTGATTGCGAATTGAATCGGGCAGCATAAAGCGAATGGTGGCGCCATAGTCCATTGGTTGATCAAATGGTGTCACGGTGTACACGTCGCTCAGATAGCGATATGGTTTGCGCAGCTTCCGCTGTGGCGAGTGTCGCGTTATGCGCACATGCAGACTGTCATATACCGAGTTGCTGGGGAAATAGACCTGCAAGCGTCGATCATTCGAACGGACAGTTACCTCTCGCCCAGGTATTACCGGGCGCCAGGCATCCAGGAATTTACCAAGTTCTGCCTGGTTGCCACTCGCCGATCCAATAAGCGCTGAATGGCCGGGTCGAAATTCATAGCTGGCAACGTCGCCATTTTCGCCGGCAAGCTGAGTGCCCATTTGATTACCGGTTTCCAAGCGCACTGATTTGCCGTAGAAAGTTGTTGAAACAGCCTCGGAATTTGGCTGCTCCCGTAAAGACGAATCCGTGGCCGCATATACCGGCAACGCCGGCGTTTCTTCATCATAGTAGGGAATGATCTGCAGCCAATCCAAACCACGGCGATTTGTCTTCGGTATGATCAGATTATAATAGTGTGCGTCAAGAATCTTATTTCTGTCAGTTTGTTCAAAATCGGCTATTGAAACCGAACGGCTGAGCCTATCATTGACCTGGTTCACCTTGAAGGTGTGAATTGGTACATCAGACTTGATACCGACAAACACCCGATTCGGAAAGATTGTGCGATTAAAAGCAGCCACCGGATTCGACGGGTGGTAGACAATCGGGACAATCACCTCATTCATATTATCGAAATAGTCATAGACCCGAATCGTCACCTCGTTTTTTCCGTATTTCAAACCGGATGCATTAAGAAGACCGGCATTTTTCTGAAAATCACCATAAAAGGGCAGGCTGTTCGCGGGATGTCTAAAGTAATTGTGAAATCCCCGCCGTCCTTTGCGCCAAAGCGAAAAAGTTTTATCGAGCTCAAGCAAGCGAGTTTCGTCATAGTTGAAGCGATCATACTTGACGCTATACACCAGCGAATCGTTAAAGAACATTTCCGAGCGGTAAAAATCGTATTTGTTCGTCACCTCGTTGGCCATATCAAAGGTGCGTAAGGCAATGTAAGCGGAACCGCTCACATGAATCGGTTCTTTCACCCGCGTTTTGGTTGCCTGCACAACCGGAATCACCAGAGTATCCGGCTGAAAATTGATCATCGCATCCGCACTACGAGGAATGATTGCCAGTTGTCGCGACTTGGGCGCGATGGTATCGCGAATATAATCACGATAAAACTGCAGGGGATTTATGGGCTGATGATAGCGATTGCGAATTTCAAAATGCAAATGGGGTACACCAATACCGGTTTCACCGGTATGGCCAATATATTGCCCGCGCTTCACGGGAAATTCGCTTGGTTCAGGATAATGGTCAAGAATGTTCTTGCGATTCGCGAGACGCTTTTGATCTGAGTAAGCATCCAGCTCCTTAGTAAAACCGCTTAGGTGCGCATAAACGACAATGTTGCCGTCTTTTAGTTTTAAATAGATCGCTTTGCCATATCCGGTAGCAGACACACGGATACGGTAAACGTAGCCATCCTCAATGGCAAAGATCTTGAATCCGGTTCGATTCCAGGTTTTTATGTCAATACCGGCATGAAAATGACGGGGACGAAATTCGCAGAAATTACTGGTCAAATGGCGGCTGGCTTCTGTCGGCCAGGCATAATCCTGGGCAGAGAGGCTTTCGCAAAGCAGCAATGTCAAAGAAAAAAAGCAAAATTTTATAACAGTTAGCAGGGTCTTCAACGGTATTTCCGGTTTAATCGCAATTAGGCAATGTCATCATTTGGTAGACGCAGCCCCCAATATATTGAAAAAGCCCTCCCCACACAACAAGCTTCTACGGCGTTTCGTCGGAATTCTCGATCAATCCCAGCTTGCGCGCCCGCTTCTTCCACTCTTCCCTGGCCAGGGCCTGCATATCATGCACCGAATCCGCCTCATCAACAATTTCCAGTCCAAGCAAGGTCTCAATCAAATCTTCCAGGGTTACGAAGCCAGCTGTTCCACCGTACTCGCCAACAACAAGCGCAATATGTTCACGCTTATCCATCAGCTTCTCGAATAAGCGGCTGAGCGGACTATCATGCTGAACGGGGGTAATAGGCCGCTGCAGTTCACCAAGTGTTACATTATCCTCGTCACGGGCAGCTGCCAGCAGCACCTCGTTTTTCAGCACAAATCCACGAATATCATCGAGATCTTTCCCATATACCGGTATGCGCGAAAAACGCATTTGGGGATGATCTTTCATCACTTCTTCAACGGTCATTGCTGCAGGCATAGCAAAAGCCACGGTGCGCGGCGTCATGATATCACTGACCCTTACAGAGCGAAAGCGAAAGAAATTCTTGAGAATCTGTGATTCACCTTCGTGAAAAATACCTTCCCTGGCACCCAACTCAGCCAAAGCCAGGAATTCATCGCGGCTAATCGCATGCACCTTTTCGCCCCGGGCAAGAATTTTGGTCAACAACTCAGCCATTTTTACCAGCGGCCACATCGTCCACATCGTCGGTCCGAGAACACGAACAACAAAGGGCGTTAGATTTCGCCAGTAGACTGCACCCAGCGTCTTGGGGATAATTTCAGAAAGCACCAGAATGAGAAAGGTCAGCACAGCAGAAACAGCGCCAAGGTATTGGTTTCCGAAAACAACACCTGCCTGCGCTCCTACACCGGCCGCCCCAACGGTATGCGCGATAGTGTTTAGACTGAGGATTGCCGCCAGTGGGCGATCCACATTGTCTTTGTAAAACTTAAGCTTGCGGCCTATGGCAGTGCCTTCCTGTTCCATCTGCGCTGCAAAAGAGGGTGAAATGCTTAGTAGCACGGCCTCCATGATCGAGCAGAGAAATGAAACACCAAGGGCCAGGGATAGATAAAAGATAAGAAGTGTCATAGTTGTTTACAGAGTCTACCTCTAAGATGTATGATACTGCTATCGAATCCGTTCGCTTTGAATTATCGGCTAGAACATGAATTTATAACAATTCCGGCTTTTATTTCAGGAGTTTTATATTTTTTAATGGTTTATCGCAGCAGAATACCTTCACCCGGAACTCTTTTTCATGTAATACGGTTGAAATTCTGATGGCATCTTTTGCCGCTTTGAAAAGTGTGGTTTGCTGATTATCTTCGATTGAGTGGCAGTATCACCAACTCTTCTTATTGATGTTCGGGAATAATAATAGCAAAACTGCGGCACTGTCACGAGCGTCCTTTCCGATTTTGCTATATTTGGCACCAGGTAGTTTCAACGCAGTATTATATGGAGGATTATGCCCATGAGAATGTTACGAAATTTGTCTATCCTTGCAGAGAAAGCCAATAATATTGGGCGTTCTGCTGCGATATTAATTGTAAGCAGCCTTTTTCTAGCCGGCAGTCTGCAGGCACAGGACTCACAGATTGAAACCGCAGTTACATCCCTGACTGACGATCCGGTAACAGAATTTGTACGCCCGTTAGCGGATGCGGTTGGCGCCAGCCTGAACGGCGGCTGGTTGTGCAGCGCCCCGGATGCTGAAAAGCAGGTATTTTCAATTCGCATCGGTCTGGTTGGTATGGGTGCATTCATCGATCCCGATCAGGAAATCTTTCAGGTCATCGATGCTCTTTTCCCATTCCAGGATGCGCAATCCCAGCAATTGGCCCAGTCCATTGACGGTTTCGGCAACCTCAGCTCCGCGGATCAGCAGGCTATCATTGATGTGATTCGACAAACCGATTTCCGCTCCGATGTTAGTGGTCCTACTGTATTCGGAGATGAAAATGCGAGTGTTGTGGCGACTGTTAAAGAGCAAACCATCAACGTGAACGGCACCGATTTTACAGTGCCTGCTCAAACCATTGCCCTCGAGAATGCAACGGGTCTTCTTCAGGATCCGGGTATTTTCCCGACCATTGCCCCGCAGCTGACAATCGGCACCTTTTACGGCACTGCTGTTACTGCACGCTATATTCCCAAGACCAATATCAATGGTGATTTTGGCGACCTGGAATATCTTGGATACGGCCTTTCCCATAATCCGGCTGTTTGGTTTGCAGACCCGCTGCCCTTTAACATCTCTCTCGGTTACTATCGTCAGAACGTCAACGTTGGCGGTGAGATTCTCGATGTAACGACTGACGCGTATGGCGTGAACATCAGCAAGGAATTTGGCGGATTTAAAGCCGGACTGACGCCCTACATTGGATACCAGCGGGAAAAATCGACGTTGAAGGCAGATTACGATTATGAGCTCTTCCCGGGTGTGGTTCTGCCAATCGATGTAGAAATCGAAGCAGCAAACCAGAATCGCTATATCGCCGGTCTTGGCTTCACGCTCTTTGGCGCAAATGTATTTGCAGACTACAATTTCTCGGAACTGCAATCTGTGAATGTTGCCATACAATACGGGCTGTAGGCCGTTGGCCGTTGGCCGTTGGCCGTTAAGCGAAACTGATCAAAAAATCATTTTTGGCAAGTAGTGTTAAGTAAAAAAGCTGATTGAGGCAATCTCGATCAGCTTTTTTATTGCTCCATCCTTCCCGAAACCGTTTTCGCACATTTATCATCAAATGCATATATGAATCCTGGCAATTGTATTCAATTCAGACTCCTTCAGCGCTTTCCTGGGTGTCGCCAGTAAACTAAATTGCATTTGTCATCGCTGACGCTTATTTTCACAAAACCGTTTTCGTAATACATGTATTCATACGCCAGAAGGTAATCGTAATGATAGCTCAATCTATCGCTCCATTGGTACTCGTATTTCTACTGTTGGCATTTGTAAATAGCTTTGCACAGGCACCGGCAGAGAATTCTGAAACAGCGTCTCTGCCATTAATCAAAGTGCACGGCAATCAATTTGTTGGCCCGGATGGCCAGGTTGTTATTTTTCGCGGCGTATCATTCTCGGACCCGGATCGCCTCGAAAAGGTGGGACAATGGAATAAAGCCTATTTCCAGGCGGCAGCTGACTGGAACGCCAACATCGTGCGCTTTCCAGTGCATCCCAGAGCCTGGAGAGAACGCGGCGTAGAGAATTATCTCAAACTACTCGATCAGGGCATTAAATGGGCATCAGAACTTGGACTATATGTCATCATCGACTGGCATTCAATTGGCAACCTGCGCACCGAGCTCTTTCAGCATCCGATGTACGATACATCTTTCCGTGAAACGATGAAGTTCTGGAAAATCATTGCGGATCGTTATAAAGGCAATTCGGTCGTTGCCTTCTATGAAGTATTTAATGAGCCAACGGCATATGGCGGTCAATTGGGTCGTCTGGATTGGGCGCAACACAAGAGCATTATGGAAGACATCATTCATCTCATCTATGCGCATGATCGCACGGTAATCCCGCTGGTCGGCGGACTGAACTGGGCCTATGATCTCTCTTACGTTCTTTCGGACCCGATTGCACAACCGGGCATTGCCTATGTCAGCCATCCGTATCCGCAGAAACGGGAGGCGCCCTGGGAAGAAAAATGGGAAGCAGATTTTGGCGCCATTGCTGACCGCTATCCGATCGTAGCAACGGAATTTGGATTTATGAGCGCTGATGGTCCTGGGGCTCACATTCCGGTCATCGGCGATACCACCTATGGTGAAGCCATCATTGACTATTTCAATCAAAAGGGGATATCCTGGACTGCCTGGGTATTTGATCCGCTGTGGTCGCCACAGTTGATTGAAAATTGGCAGTTCACGCCAACCCTTCAGGGACGTTTTTTCAAGCGTAAGCTGATGGAGCTGAACAAAGGCCGCAAGTAGGCCCGTGGTGCGCGGCTCTGCCGCGGACATTAGGTTGGCAGTTCATCTCGCCAACATCATTTTTCCTGTCTTAATGATGCCAGCTACGCGCAGTCGATAGAAATAGATACCACCGGTCATTTCTTTAGCGTTGTCATTGCGACCGTCCCATACGACTTTCTGGATTCCCGAGGCCTGAAATTCATCCGCTAGCGTGACTATTTCACGCCCAAGAATATCATATACAACCAGTTCTACATGCTGGGGTTCACCAAGCACATATTGAATCGTAGTTGAAGGGTTAAACGGATTCGGATAATTGCCTTTTAGACTCAATGCCTGAGAATGACCGCTTTTCTCTTTTTGCAATGTATTCGAGGCTATACCCCTGCTTTCACTTGCTTCAGCTGAAGGATTTTCAACTGAAGAGCGGGGTTCATAAATATAGACAGATCCGGAGTTCAAGATTTGCCTGCCGTCTTCCAATCCACTAATCACAGCAAAATCATCGCCCATTGCGACTCTTCTACCAAATGAATGATATTCACCGCCATCACTGGCAGTTAATTTGGTTTCAAAGGCCCAGCTGTTTAGGTGACGCCGGTATAAATAGGCGGCACCCGCACCTGCACCATTATCACTATCTTCTGTGGCACCAACGATAATTCGATCCCCATAGATTTGCACACTCCCCCCAAAGTAGTGGTATTCGGTTCCATCATGGGCTGTCAACTTCGCATGTTGCACCCAGGAATTTCCTCTCCGCCGAAAAATATAAGCGGCGCCAGATTGATCTCCTTTGTCGTCTTCGGCGGGAACCCCAACAATCATGGAGTTCTTATCCAAAGAAACGCTTGTACCAAAGTAATCATGTGGGGTGACATCTGCAGCTTTCAGCTTGTGCTTCTCTAACCAGAGTGAGCCATTTTTCTCGAAAATATATACAGCCCCCGAATAACTGGCAATCTCACTATCCAAAGCCGCACTGACAAGAATTACATCTTCGGCAATGGAGAAATTAGTCCCGAATCCCTGTCCATCATACCCATCGCTTGCCAGCAAAATGTCATGTTGGACCCAGGTAGTTCCATCACGGCCAAAAACATATACGGCACCAATGCGGGCACCACTACTATCTTCAATAAGCGCACCCACAAGCGCATGATCATTGCTAATTGCTACGTCGTGACCAAACCACCGAACTCCTGCCAAGTCTTTGGGAAACAATTTTGCTTGTTCTTTCCATCCGGAATCTGTCCTTGCAAAAACATAAGCTGCGCCTGGCAATGTATGGTTATTGTCATGCAAAAATGCCCCACTGATCGCATAATCACCATAGATACCTACGTCTTTGGCAAACCTGTCCAGCGGTTGCCCGTCTGATGCTACTAATTTTGCCTCTTTCACCCACTCATCATCACGTCGAGTATAAATATAGGCGGCTCCGGCATAGACCCCATTTTCATTATCTCCCGGCATTCCGACAATCACAGTCTGTTCATAGGCATCGACATCACTACCGAAGATTGCTTGATTTGGTTGATTATCGGGAAAGATTCTGGCTTCCTGCCAGATACCCAAAGTTGCAAATACGCTAATTACTAACGTCGCCACGCTAACGGCATTTTGAATAGTATTTATATTCTTCATCTCATCTGCCTCCTGAGTGTCATACATATAAAGAGACTGTCAAATACGATACTTTCTCGCCATAGCAGAAGATAAAGCGGAATTCCGGTTTCTGTAATTCGTATACAATTATCAGTAATATGCATTATGTGCTGTATGTCGGCTTTGGCTAGATTCCATGAAGTTGCTGGAAAAAGGCAACTTTGGTTTTGACAACATGCCAATCCAGAGGAGAGCTGATATGTTTGGCAAAGCAATTTCTGATTTAATGATTAAGCCGGGAAAATCGCCGGTTTTTGAGACACCTGACAAATACGGATTGCAGTACGAAGACGTCACCTTCACAGCGAAGGATAGCACAATGTTATCCGGTTGGCTGCTAAAAGGTGGCAACGACAAGGTAATCATTCAATCGCATTTTGGTGTGCAGTGTTCGCGTTGCGGGTTTACCCAGGATGGCAAAGGCTTGATGAAAAATGCACTCTGGACCAGCGACATCCACTTCCTGAATCAGGCAAACTACCTGGTCGAAGCTGGTTACTCGGTTTTGATGTATGATTTACGTAACCATGGCAACAGCGGTGAGGGTGCAACCCCGTGGGTAACCTGGGGGCAAGATGAACGGAAGGACGTCCTCGCAGCAGTTAGCTTCATTTCAAATCACCCTGAGTATGCGCAGGCATCCATCGGTCTGCTAAGCATCTGCATGGGTGCAGCTTCCACTACTTTCGCCTACGGCCTTGAGCCGGAGATGAAAAGTAACAGTAATGTTAAAGCCCTCATTGCCGTGCAGCCCTTGACTTACGATCACTTTGTTGATGCAATGGGCTTACCCGGCTTTCTGGTCAACAGCGGCAATGTCTACAACAAAAGCAAAAGAGGCGTTAACCTGACTGGAGATTCCTTCTTGCCATATACCAGGGAAATCTCCGTACCTACGTTGGTCATTCAGAATGAGAATGATCCGATGACCAATCTCAATATGGTTAATCGGTATTATAATGATCTACGCGTTGAAAAAGAACTTCTAATGCTTACGCTGGAGAAAAAGCGCGGGGCTGCCTACGATTGGCTGGGGAAGAATTCCGAGCAAGTGCTGGAATGGTTCGGGAAGTACATTTAAAAGAAATTGGTAAAAATCAACGCGAATACGCGCGAAGAACCACGAAAGAGGAACATTCTTGCTGCAAGAATATTAGCGTTCATTCATGAAAATTCGCGGTAATTCTTTTACCCAACATCCCTATTGAGGATAAAATGACAAAATCTATCTTAACGATTGGTATTCCTCTAATACTACTGATTCTAATTGTCTTATTTCTTATCGGTCATAAGTCCGTACATTCTGAAGTCAACATTCCAGCTTCCCCGGCAGAAGTTTGGGCGGTCCTGACGGATGTCGAGAAAATCGCGGAGTGGAATCCCGTTCTGGTCCCTATTGAGGGAGAGCTGATTGCAGGTTCAACTATCAAATACAGATTTAATCAGGATGCAGACAATCAATATGATATTCCTGCAACCGTAAAGAGAATCGTTAAGAATCAGTTACTCAATCAAACCGGCGGACTCTTCGGCATAATTACTTTTGACCACCAATATCAGCTCGAGCCTGCCGGCGCAGGCACAAGACTGATTATCCACGAAGAGTATCGAGGCATCATGGTGCCATTCTGGAATCCGGCTCCGGTGGAGCAAGCCTACGAAAGGCTGGCAAAAGCGCTGCGCGATCGAGTTATATCCCTAAAGAATAAGGGTTAAGAATGAGAGATATCATTAGAGTGGACAGTGTAACAGAAGCGACTGAATATTTGGGGGTGGGCAAACCAAAACATCCCTTGGTTGCCATTATTCATCATAATGATGCGAATTTTCGTAGAGAATATGAAAATGCCCGCTATGTTCTGGACCTTTATCAAATTTCGCAAAAGGATCGTATGAGTGGCTCGCTGGGCTACGGTCGCAGTTCTTACGATTTCCAGGAAGGGACAATGATCTTCACCAGTCCCAGCCAGGTCATCACGACAGAAGCGAAGGTGCTGGAAGGTGATCTGGAAGGTTGGTCCCTGTACTTTCATCCAGACTTGATTCGAAAATCACCGCTGGGAAAAACCATCGACAATTATTCCTTCTTCACTTATGATGTGTATGAAGCGCTGCATATCTCAGAGGACGAAAAGGAGAGCCTCGATCAAATCATTGAAAAGATCGAGAAAGAATACCTGCAAAACATTGACAAACACAGTCAAAAACTGATTGTTGCCAATATCGAATTGCTGTTGGACTATTGCACGCGTTATTATGACCGGCAGTTCTATACCCGCACAAATATGAATCAAGATTTGGTTAGCAGATTTGAGCAGTTGCTGAAGAATTATTATGTATCAGACAAGCCGGACAAGCTTGGTATTCCAACGGTCAGCTTCTGTGGTCAGGAGCTTGGCATTTCTCCAAATTACCTGAGCGATATGCTTAAGAAAGAAACCGGCCGAAATGCGCTTGACCACATCCATACTTTCATTATTGACAAAGCAAAAACAGCCTTGCTGAACTCAAACAGCACCATTGCTGAAATTGCTTATGATCTGGGCTTCGAATACCCGCAGTATTTTAGCAAGCTTTTCAAAAGCAGGACAGGTACCAGTCCTGCGAAATTTAGAGCATTGAATTAGGTGGGCAGCAAAACTGTGCACTAATTCCTCACACGCGGCTTTGCTGCGCGTGTTTCCTTTGAATAACATTTATTGAAACGATTCCGCAATTTCACAGCAAGGTTTACTCATTATGCATACCCAACTGTAGATCCCACAATATTCCTGATACCAAATATATACATTCACTTCGATTTTGTTAGTTTGTCCAAAATAATTGAAGACTATTTGTTGAACAACAGACAGTTCTACTCATCGGGAGTTTCCCCCTTGTACTGACAATCAAAAGTTCATATATTGAGTTGGCTCTATATTTGGTCAGATCGGTTTGATATGACAATTCGGTCCAAATCATATTATTTCCAAATAATTTGCTATATTGGAATGGCAACGCTACATTAAAAGTATACGAATGTTCACTATTTTATGTTTGGTATTTTAATTCCCAAATTGATCAAGAATTGAAAATATGTTTCGACCAATGATACGTGGCGATCTCAGCATTAGGGTCAATTTAATTGATAAAGCAGGTTATAACGACTACAGTAGTATTCTAATTGAGAGAAAAATATGATCACATATGTAGACGGTAATTTTTTCGCATCGCCCGCCAGAGTGCTTGTGAATACCGTAAATACTGTTGGCGTTATGGGAAAGGGAATAGCGAAAGAATTCAAGACCATTTATCCTGACATGTTCAAAAGATATCAAAAATTATGTGAGTCCGGAAATCTGACTATTGGACAATTAGATTTGTATAAGACTCCAAATAAATGGGTCTTGAATTTTCCAACCAAGAAACATTGGCGGTCCCCCTCTAAGCCTGAATATATAGAAGCTGGCTTAAAAGCCTTTGTGGAACTATATGCAAACTATGGTATAGATAGTATTGCTTTTCCTGCTCTTGGGTGTGGGAATGGCGGTCTAAATTTTCCAGAGGTTGTAAAGCCGTTGATGGAGAAATATTTGTCTAATTTACCAATTACCATTTTCACTTACCCGCACAAACGCAACTTCGGTTTACCTGAATATCTGAGTCAGAAAGAAATGAAGTTGTGGTTACAATCTGAGCCGAGATCTTTAGCGTTTTCTCAAGTTTGGGATGATGTAATAGAGCTACTGGAAGAGAAGAAAAAATTTAAAACTTTGAACTCGGAAAGCAAATTTGAAGCGATTACAAATAACGATGAGGGTAACCCCGGAATTAGAATTTTCAAACCAGAGTCAGAGCTCATTCACAAGAGTGATATTCTGGACTTCTGGCAACAGTTGCGTTTATTTGGTTTCTATGTTAGTACGAGCGCTCCGGCAGGTTTAGAGAGACGTTTGTCATATCTGATGTCTATCTTCAGAGAATTACCATACATCGGAGTTGTCAAATTAGAGGCTCAAAACAAGCCAGCAGCTATGAAAGGATTACAGTACTACGAGCCTTTGTTGAAGCAACGATCAAATGGTCGATCTGAACAAGTTGGTGAAAATGTTCAACTAAGCCTCTGGTAATGGGAGTGATTCGATGTCTCGACGTAAGCCAGATGCTGATGAAATAGAGCAATTCATCCAAGACTTACAACAGGAAAAATGGTTGACATCCTCGTCACAAGCGTGGTGGCCCAAATATATATTTCACTACAGCGATATAACAAACATTGTGAAAATTCTCAAGTGTGGAAAGTTATATTCTCGCACTATTTTGGAGGATTCAGGAGAGTTCCAAACCGACATAGCTAGTAAAGATGTAATAAGAAGCACTCAAGAAGATTGCAAGAAATATGTGCGATTTTATTTTGGCCCTCGTACACCAACTCAGCACAGCAATGAAGGATTTCGCCCACCTGAAGCACAAGCACTAGAATCTCATTGTCCCGTTCCTGTATTTCTGCTGTTTGATTCAATCTCAATGTTAACACGTCATGATTGTAAATATTCTAACGGAAATATTGCTACTAACTATTGGCGGCTAGGAGAGACAGCAGAATTTCTGCGATCACTTCCATTTAAGAGCATCTACCATCGACGATCACTTTATGGTACCTCTGATCAAGAAAAAAAGGAAATTATTTTCCATCGAAATGCCGAAGTATTAGTAGAAAATGAGTTAGATTTGAGTGCTCTAAAGTTCATTGTGTGTAGATCGACGGCGGAGAAAGATACCCTTCTTAACTTGTTGCCGTCGGATATAAGAAATAGATACTTAAAAACGATCATATATGCCACAAAGCGAGATTTGTTTGAACGCAAGTGGACGTTTGTCGAACGAGTATCAACCAAGGCCGAGTCAATATCTTTTCACTTCTTTCCAGATACAAAAACCCCTGGGCCATTTGTTGCAAGACTAGAGATCCATGACCCGGCTTCTAAAGAAATCAGGATAGAAGAGAGAGAGCATTTTATTGCCAAAGGCTCAAAAGAATTGAAGTTTCGTGCGCCAAGGCAGCATTATATTGCGACTCTATTCTTAAATGAGCATTTGGCATGCAAAGTTGAATACCCAGATATCTGGTCGTTCTAGTGCATATTGCGATTAGGAGAAGCTTTTGGAGTATCTGTTCAGCATAGCTGTTTAGGAAAATCTTTCTAAGGCACGGAACCAACTTCGAAGACCAGCAAGAAAAAGGCCGAAATCCGGCAAAGCATAAAATAAAGCGAAAAAAGAAAAAGCCGGCTCTGCAATGCAGAACCGGCTTTATTTGTTGATATCGTTTTAGGGTCTTGCTATTAGCCCAGGAACGCTCGCAATGCGCGGCTGCGTGATGCGTGGCGAAGACGGCGAATCGCTTTTTCTTTTATTTGTCGTACCCGTTCGCGGGTCAGGTTAAAGCGTTCACCAATTTCTTCCAGCGTTAACGGATGTTCCTGACCCAGCCCAAAATACAGCCGAACTACTTCGGCTTCACGCTTGGTTAGCGTTGCCAGTGCCCGCTCAATTTCTACCTTTAACGACTCGCTCATCAAGTCGGAATCTGGCGGCGGCTGGTGATCATTTTGAATCACATCCAGTAAGCGATTATCTTCACTATTGCTGAAGGGTGCATCCATCGATAAATGACGTCCCGAAATCTTCAATGTATCAGCAACTTCAAAGTCGGTCATATCCAACTGCTCAGCAATCTCGCTGGCGCTAGGCTCCCTTTCAAACTCCTGTTCCAATGCGGAATAGGCTTTTCCGATTTTATTGAGCGCACCAACCCGATTCAAGGGCAGACGAACAACCCGGGACTGCTCTGCAAGTGCCTGCAAAATCGACTGACGGATCCACCATACGGCATAGGATATAAACTTAAATCCTCTTGTTTCGTCGAAGCGTTTTGCGGCCTTGATTAAGCCCAGGTTTCCTTCGTTGATCAAATCACCGAGGGACAAACCTTGATTCTGATACTGTTTCGCGACGCTGACCACAAAGCGTAAATTTGCTTTGGTCAACTTTTCAAGCGCAGCCTGATCGTTCTGTTTAATGCGTTGTGCCAGTTCGATCTCCTCTTCAGGAGTCAACAAGGCAACTTCTCCGATTTCCTGGAGATATTTATCCAACGACTGACTAGCTCGACTCACAGAACCTCTGGCCATGTATTACGATTCCTTCCAACTTAGTGGTTATGGGTTTTGCTTTAATAAAAGCAGTTTTAATCAATTTTAAGTGGCCCAGATCTCAAATATTGATTATCCGGCCTTTGCGATTCTCACAATGCCTTCGCTGCTGATACCGAGAGAATCACTATTTAGTTCCTTGGAAATCCCAATTAAGTGCTTGAAAAAAGCGGATTTCCGCGCCCCTTCAAGCGGCACCGGCTGAAAATCAACTTCTTTGTTGTACACCGAAATCGGAAGCACATCAACCGAACCAATGGGTCCATTATCAAGATCTACTTTCAAAATCATGCTGTCTTTCACTCGCTCGCTATAAGAACCAAAAATGTAATTTCCAAGTGAGTAGGCAATCAGCTTACCTTTATAAAACTCAATCCCCTGGACGACATGGGGATGATGCCCCAACACCAGATCCGCACCACTATCAATAAACTTTCGCGCCAGTTCGATCTGGTATGGCTTGGGGGTGTCGCGCAATTCTGCCCCCCAATGACAGGAGACGATTACAAAATCGTTTTCCCGTTTTAATTTAGATACATCTTTGTAGGCAAAAGTTTCATACGGGAAGCAGGTACCGGCGCTGGTATCTGTCGCCCAAAATTCCTCCGGGAAGGTCAGGCTATATGATAGTAGAGCCACTTTGCGGCCGTTCTTCTCAACAACAGCCGCTTTTCTGGCTTCTGTTAGATCTAATCCCGCGCCCGCATAGGCAATCTGATGCTCATCCAGCACCTGAAAGGTTTCTCTCAAGCACTCGACACCATAATCCATGGTGTGATTATTAGCAAGACTGACAAGATTAATTTTCCCGGAAAGCAAAACATTGACTAATTTGGGATGTACTCGGAAGGTGAAGCGTTTTTCAAAGGGTTGTCCGCTGGTGCCGAATGGCGCTTCCAGATTCGTAAAATAAATATCGGCGTCGTTGGTATAGGAGGAAACGAACTTGAAGGGATAATCGTATCCGTTCTCTTTGATCACATCGCCAACCCAGGAACCGAGCATGGTGTCACCGGTCGCGACCAACCTGACGGCCTGGTTTTCCTCAGCCGGGCCGACGCTCAAACAAAGGAGGGCGCAAAACAGCACAATCAGCATATATTGGCTGTGACGGCTAAGCATGCTACTCCTTTCAAATATTCAAGCGTCTATCGTATCAGGTACTAATTACCTCTGTTAATTCTCTCGTCTCATTATCTTACCTCAGGCGGCCACAAAAAGCGCTAATACTGCTGAACCGCAGAGTATATCATCGGCGATATGTCAGAGAGCTAAAGGCAATTTTACTTTTCCTGCTCATTTTGCCATAGCCTTCTAATGTAATGAAGAGATAGGCAAAGTTTCCAGAGCAAAATTTCTTTAAAAGATTTTATCGGAAAACAGGTAGGGTAAGAATGATGGAAATCAACTTTACTTGATATATTCTGTTAAAATAAACTCCGTTCCTGAATCAGAAGAATTGATATCAACCTTACTGATCAGATGTTGCACCAGAAAAACACCGCGGCCATTCTGCTTCCACAAATTTTGCGGATCCGTTGGGTTGGCAATGTCTTCCGGGTCGAAGCCTTCTCCCTCATCTTTCACAGAAACAACCACGCTATCGTCATTATAGACGGCACGTACTGTGACGTTCTTGTTGGGATCCTGTTGATTTCCATGCAGGATGGCATTGTTGACAAGCTCAGTAACGGCGATGGCCATATTGTCACTTTGATCTTCGGTTAACCCGCCTTTTTCACAGAGGGTCACAATAAACGCTTCAACGGTCGGCAAATTTGCAATATCGCTGCTGATCACTAGCTCATCCGGTGCCTGATTTTGCGATTTTTGTTGTGCCGCCATAGTCGATTCGTCGCTGAAACGCCTTTTCTGATAAAGTTGCTCAATAGCCTTTTCCCACGGAGGGAGTACGCCTTTTGCCAATATATGGAAAGAAAAAAGTTTATCAAAACACCTATTCAAGAAACTCTCGGGTGGTGCTGTCAAAACGGTTTTCATATGCCCTACCTGTTTGCGATCTCGATAATCTCTTTCGCTGGTTTAGATCGCTATAGTGCTATCGAGTCACTCACTAAAAAAATTTACGGGTACTATCCGCGAAGGTTTGTATAATTTTGTTTAGGGCTGTTCAGCGGTTAACGACCATCAAGCTTGAGCGCAGATCACTTATATCAGCGCTCCCCCCTCTATCTCCCCCCGAGGGGAGATAGAGGGGGGATGCAAAACAATCCAGACAGAGAAAAATCATGTCTCTCTTAAACCGCAAATGGGTCAAAATTCCATTAATACTCCTGGCCACAGGATGGCTCGTTGTCTTTTTCGGCAATGATGTTATCCGCTTGTTCGAAAATAATCAACCGAGCAAAAGCAGCGGCACCTACGCCAATGGCAAACTGACCAACGGGAAGCGACTACCGAATAGCGGGGCCAACTTCAGAACGTATTCCCGCATCGGTTCGTTGATCGGGCGCAACAGCGCCCACCATGCGGTGTGCAAAACCATCCTGGAAGCCTACGATCAATTGAACACCTCAGCACCTGACAAATATTTTATTTATGGAGAAACCGGCTGGCCCGGAGGTGGACCATTTCCACCGCATCACACCCATCAAAATGGTCTCTCTGTCGATTTCATGACACCGCTGCTCGATGGCGACAGGTCAGTTGAATTGCCGACCTCGCTTCTCAATCGCTTCGGTTATGACGTTGACTTTGACAGCAAAGGCAACTATCAGGATTTAACGATTGATTTTCAGGCCATTGCCCTACACCTGGCGGCACTAAGAACTGCGGCAAGCAAGAACGGATTGCGCATCAAGCGCGTGTTTTTTGATCCTCGGCTGCAGCCACTCCTCTTTGCGACCAAAGAAGGTGCTGCGCTTCGCAGAAAGATTCAATTCAATAGCCGCCAGGCCTGGTGGCGACACGATGAACATTACCACGTTGACTTTGAAATAATCACGGGGTCATGATGTCACAACTTTCATATTCGATGCTCGAACCAATTTTGATGGCTGCGATTGAACGTGTCAAACCAGCCACTGTTATCAAACAATTTCTGCGCCTGCAAGACAGCGTTATTGTCTGTAACGACCTGCAGATTTCACTTCCCAGGAACGCCGGGATTCGCATTATCGGTTTCGGCAAGGCCTCTGCGGCAATGGCGCAGAGCTGCGAAGAGATTCTTGGCGAGGCACTCACAGACGGCCTGGTCATTACCAAGCACGATCATTCTCTACCGACAAATAGAATCCGCATCCTGGAAGCCGGACATCCGGTGCCGGACGCTGCCGGATTGCAAGCAACGGCAGCGCTTCTATCATATCTGCAAGGAACCGATCCTGAAGATTTGATTATCTGCCTGATCAGTGGCGGCGGCTCAGCGCTATTGGAGCATTTAGCGGATGGCATCAGCTTTGATGATTTGCAAAACGTTTCAAAATTGCTGCTGGGCTGTGGAGCGGAAATCCAGGAAATGAACGCTGTCCGCAAACATCTATCGCTGGTAAAAGGCGGACAACTGGCGCGCCTGCTGGCAGGACGTAGATGCATTTCGCTGGTGATATCAGATGTCATTGGCGACGACCTATCGACCATCGCATCCGGTCCACTAATACCCGACAACAGCACTTTCTACGACGCCTGGCAAGTCATTGAAAAATATCAGCTTGCCAATCAATTACCGAATGGAGTCAGGCAAAGGCTCGAGAATGGGATGCATGGAAAAATCGCTGAGAATCCTTCCACTGGTGACCCATGTTTTGCTTCAATTGACCACCAGATCCTCGCCAGCAACGATCAGGCATTGGCCGCCGCAGCGAATGCCGCCGAAAACGGTGGTTTTATAGCTGATATCATATGGCAAAACGTCTCGGGAGAAGCGAGGAATGTTGCAAGACAGCTGGCTACACTGACAAGAGAAAAGTTGGGGAAGACAACTGCCCAGCCGCGCTGTTTGATTTTCGGCGGTGAACCGACAGTGACACTTCGCGGTTCCGGAAAAGGAGGACGAAATCAGGAACTGGCCCTGGCCTTTGCCCTGGCAATGAAAGACTCACCTGTGCCTTATCTGATGTTAAGCTGTGGTACAGATGGCACAGATGGTCCAACCGATGCTGCCGGCGCCTGGGTGTCGCCGGCAACGCTCAAAAATGCAAAAGGCCAAAACCTCTCGGCTTCGGCCTATCTGGACAACAACGATGCTTATCACTTTTTTGATCAAGTTGGTGGTTTAATTCGAACCGGCGCGACGGGTACCAATGTAATGGATATCGGATTGATCCTGCTGCCCGGCTCGCGCAGCAACTAATTGCCCGGCAGCCGAGGCTTCCGGCGTATATCGCAGATGATATTGCTGACTGGTCTGTTGCCATTCCTGAAACAGCACTTTCAGGATTCCGGTAACCGGCACCGACAACAACATACCCAAAACCCCAAAAAATCGCCCGCCGATAATAACGACAAACAAGACCACCAGTGGCGACAGGTTAACTGTTTTGGCCACCACATTTGGCTGAACAAACACATTGTCTATTAGCTGCACAATCCCAAAGGCGAGGGCAATATAGACAACCTGCAACAAATCACCGGTTTCCAGCAACGACACAAGCACTGCCACCGCTGCGCCACAGAGCGGACCAATATAAGGAATCAGGTTAGCAAAACCGGCAAATGTTCCGATGAGCAAGGCATACTTGACATCCAACAGCAGCAAAGCGATTGTTGAAAGTACGCCAATAATAAATGCATCGAGGAACTGACCACGCAGATAGTTGCCCAATTGCTGATCCATCTTGTAAATCAGGTTAAGGAAAAACTCGAAGTAGCGATTCGGCACCAGTGAAATCAGCCCTTTTTTAATTTGCCGGCCGTCTTTAAGAAGGAAGAAAACGACAAAGGGGGTAATGATCAGGCTGGAAAAGACCGACACCACACTGCGCAAATTCTGAAAAAGCGCCTTCCCGTAGTCAATAAAGGTCTGCGCCATACTGCCGGTAAGGCTAAGATCCTGAAGACCGAGAAAGGACAGTTCATTGCGGATAAAGGTGTCAATTTTGGCAAGAAGTAACCTGGTTTTTTCCGGATCGAAGCCTTCGCGCATGTCGACAAACTCGCTGCTAATCACCGGCATCGAAAATACAGCAAAAACACTCGCCATAAATCCGGACACCATAAACAACAGCACCGTTGCGACGGTTCGACTCATCCCGCGTCCCTCCATTCGGGACACAACCGGATCCAGGACATAAGCAAGCAATGCCGAGATGATGAGCAACTGCACAAGGTCACTGATTTGCGCAAGAATACTGAGAACCACGATCAGCAACACACCGTAGAAAATGATGCGAATCCAGCGATTAACAACCTTATCCATCAGACAATTCCGTAGTATGTTCCTTTTGGTTCAGCACATACAGTTCGGAACGCAATTCCTGCACCTGCTCATTGGATCGCTTCAGGCGTTCGCCAATGGTAGATACCAACTGCATGACAATCTTCACCCCGAGCCGGGGATTGCGATCAATGAGGTCGCGGAGGTCAGATTGAAAAAAACCGAACAGCTTGCAATCACTTTTAGCGACAACCGTTGCAGAACGGGGTGATTCATCAATCAACCCCAATTCGCCAAAAAACTCGCCGTCACTCAATTCAGCAAGCACTTGACCGGTCGGCTCAAAAATGACTTCAACATTTCCACTGTGAATGATATACATACCCACGCCGGGATTCCCCTGCTGGAACACAATCTCACCGGGCTGGTAATCGCGCTGGTGGAGTATTCGTTCCACCGCGCGCACTTCCCGATTCTTAAGGCTCCGAAAAATGGGTATGCGTTTCAGGATGGCGTAAAGTGAGTCTTCCTCGCTTTCGCGATTGCGAAAAATATTTCCCCAAAAACTATCCATGTTGTACTTCCATTATCTTCTACAGAGCAATAATAAAGAAAAACGCCAGAACTGACAAATTTATTTGTAATCCGAGACTTCATTATTCAAAAGACTTTCCAAACACCCTCTAAGACACCGGCTTACCAGAAACGACTTCACCTTCCGGTGACACCAGGGTCAGCTTCTTGCCATCATCTACAGCAAGCAACATGCCTTGCGACTCAACGCCGCGAATGGTCGCCGGCTTAAGATTGGCCACAAGCACCACCGTCTTGCCCGCCAACTCTTCAGGCGTATAGTGCTCGGCAAGCCCGGCAACAACCTGGCGCTTTTCGTCACCCACTTCTACCTGAAGCTTGAACAGCTTCCGGGCCTTGGGAATTGCTTCCGCGGATAGAATTTTCGCGGTTCTCAAGTCAACCTGGCGGAAATCCTCGATGTCCAGCAATGATTCTTCCGGCTCATCAACAGCTTTTTCCGCTTCCCGTTGAATAGTTTCAAGAATTGCAACCTCTCGCTCGATCACCTCATCTTCAATTTTGCGGAAGAGAATTTCCGGCTCACCGAACTGATGCCCATCCGGCAGGAATACTTCACCAACCTCATCCCATGCTGCTTCCTCAGGTTTGGCATCCAGGTTCAAAATGCGGAACATGCGAGCTGAGGCAAAGGGAATAAAGGGATTGGATAACACCGCCAGAGCATATGCGGTTTGTGCACAGAGATGCAATGCAGTCGCACAACTTTCCGGATCAGACTTGCGGGTTTTCCAGGGCTCTTTATCATTAAAATACTTGTTGGCAAATCTCGCCAGCTCCATAAAGCGCTTGGTCGCCAGCTTGAATTGAAAATCATCAATCGCCTGCCCAACCTTCTTACGCAAATGGACTATGGTATCCAGCAGTTCCTGATCCAGTTCGTCCAGTGCGCCTTTTTCTGGTAGTTTGCCATCGTAATATTTAGAGATGAAGGTAAATGTGCGATTGACAAAATTCCCGAGAATATCGGCCAGTTCATTATTGTGCCGAGCCTGGAAATCGCGCCAGGAAAAATCACTGTCTTTGGTTTCCGGCATGCTTACCGCCAGCGTATAGCGAAGCGAATCCGCCTCAAACTTCTCCAGATAATCTTCCAGCCAAACTGCGTAATTGCGGCTGGTCGAAAACTTGTTACCCTCAAGATTCAGAAATTCATTTGCCGGCACATTCATCGGCAAGACATAGTCCCCATGAATCTTCAGCAGGGCCGGGAATATCAGGCAGTGAAAAACAATATTATCTTTGCCGATAAAGTGAACCAGATTGGTGTCCTGATCCTGCCAGTATTTTCTCCAGAGGTCCGGCTGCCCTTGCTTCGCAGCCCATTCCTTGGTCGCGGAAATATAGCCGATCGGTGCATCAAACCATACGTAAAGCACCTTGCCGTTGGCATCCACCTTGACGGCTTCGGCCGCCGCTTCCGGCACCGGAACTCCCCAATCCATATCGCGGGTCATTGCACGATCCGTCAGGCCGGTTTTAAACCAACTCTTGATCTGCCCGAGCACGTGATTCCGCCATTCCGGATGCGTCGCAATCCACTCCTCCAAGTCCGGCTGAATATCGCCGAGGGGCAAATACCAGTGCGTGGTTTCTTTTTTGATCGGCTTCGCATTGGTCACTGCACTTCGCGGATTCTTTAGCTCCGCAGGACTTAATGACGTACCGCAATTCTCGCATTGATCGCCATATGCGTCCTCATAGCCACAATTTGGGCAGGTACCGCGGATGAAGCGGTCCGCTAAAAACATATTCGCTTCCGGATCATACAGTTGCTCGTTTGTCTTTAGCACAAATGCCTCTTTGTCCGCGAGGTTTTGAAAGAATTCCTGGCTGGTCTCATAATGGACAGGCGAAGAAGTGCGCCCATAGTAATCGAATGACATTCCTACTTTCCGAAAACTGGCTTCAATGCCGGCATGAAAATGATCGACAACTTCTTGTGGATTCTTCCCTTCGTCGCGCGCTCGCAGCATAATTGGCACGCCATGCTCATCAGAGCCGCAGATATAAACGACGTCCCGCTTCTTAAGGCGGCAGTAGCGGGCAAATATATCGCCCGGGAGATATGCGCCTGCCAGGTGGCCAAGATGAATAGGGCCATTTGCATAGGGTAATGCGCTGGTCAAGAGGTATCTTTTATTCTCATTCAAGGTTTCTAACCTCTACTTTCTATCAATCAATGGTAAAGCGAATGCATAAATAGAAAGCGATCCGACTATCATGCCGGCTCGACAACAGCATTCAGGTGAAATCATTTAAAATGTATCAGGTGTGTTCGCTCGTTAATACGAACCGGTAGATTAGCAGGAAGCCCGGCCGGGCATCGGAACGCGTATAAGACCAAGATGTTCAACAAACATGGTGACTCCCAGGGGATTTTCCTATTTGGTGGGTAAACTAAACAAAAAATGCCGGGCAGCGCAAACAAAAAAAAAGAGGCGGAAGATTAGTTCTTTTTCTTTTCCAGCTTCTTCACTTCATCTGCCGGAAAACGCTGTATGTCATCTTTATCCAGACTGACATAAATGACAGCATTGAAAATATCAACCTTCTTCATCTTTCCCTTGCCCTTGGGGGTCATTACCCAATCGCCGACTGAGGGATATTTGGCAAGCTCCTCCATATAAAAATCACGCTCATAGGAGAGGCAGCATTTGAGACGTCCACAAATGCCGGTAAGCTTGGAAGAACCGGTGGTAATCAGCTGGTCCTTCACGTACTGCGTGGTAATATTTTCGAATTTCTTGATAAACGTCGTGCAACAAAGCTGACACCCACAGGCGCCATATCCGCCAACATGACGAGCCGCATCACGCACCCCGATTTGACGGAGTTCGATACGTGTGCGATACTGAGCGGCCAGATCCTTCACCAACTGACGAAAATCGATTCTTTTTTCGGCGGTGAAATAAAAGGTAAGCTTCTTGCGATCCCATTGATATTCAGCATCAACAAGATTCATAGGCAGTTTATGTTTAAAGATTTTCTCTTTGCACGAGCGGATGGCCTTGTCTTCGAGGCTGCGGTTTTCATCGTGACGATTTAGGTCATCCGGAGTGGCGATGCGGGTGATCTCTTTAAGATCTTCGTTGAGCGCTTCTTCATAATAGAGTTCGCCGCGCTGCAATGCCTTGCCAAGATCCATGCCCTTATCGGCCTTAACAATGACAAACTCTTCCGGTTTCAGATCAACGCCAATCCGATTGGCGTAAATAGCGATTCTACCTGCCTTAAAAGCTACTTCAACGATGCCTGTAGCCATATATCTACCTCCTGCGAGGTTCCACCCGGCGTCTTGGGAGACCCTTAGCGGACATTATTCTTGATTTTTGTGTGCAGTTTAATTGCTAACGTTGTCAATACCAGTAACGGGTTCAAGTTACGAGCGTCGTTCAACTGGCGAATGGCGCCTTCAATTTCCCAAACAATTGCAGCAATATCTGCGTTAGGGGTGAAAGCGATAAACTTCTCAAGGGTATCAATTTTGTCAATGTTCCGTAACATGCTGCGATCGCCGTCGAGACTTTTCCAGTAGAGAATATCCTGAAACCAAAGCAGCAAAAACCAGAGTAGTAAATGGGCCTTTTGCCGGTCTCGCTTGCTGGTAACGGATTCCAGGATTTGCAGCAATTCTTGTGCACGATGCAGCAGCACAATTTTCCTTAGCAGCTCGATTGCCTGGTCCCGCACTTCCAATACGTCATTCTCAACAAAAGTTAACAAACGTTTGATATTGTTGCCGGACAATCGGATATAAAGCGGTAACAATTCCGGCTCGACCTTCGGCAGATGCTTTCGGGCAATCTGCTCAATTTCCGCTTCCGGCAAAGGGCTGAAACGCAGAATCTGACAGCGTGATTTTATGGTGGGCAGCAAATGATGAATATTCGCTGTCACCAAAATCAGCATCAGATTATCCGGCGGCTCTTCCAGCAATTTCAACAGCGCGTTGGCCGCTTCCGTCCGCATTTGTTCTGCTTCGGTGATAATAAAAACCTTACGCTTTCCCTCATATCGCTTATAACCGGCTTCTTTTTTCAATTCGCGAATTGTATTAATGCCGATAAAGGTGTTCTTGCCAGAAAAAACAATCTTGCGATAGGGGTTGCGAGCTTTTGCGCGCAGTGCTTCCTGAAGCTCTTCGCTCTTTTGATTGGAAGCAGACGGAATTGGAAAGATCAGTTTTACATCGGGGTGTTGGAGATTGGCGATTTTACTAAACTGCGGAGAAGAACGATCAATCTGACCATTGTCATCACTGCTGTTAATCAACTGCGCCACAGCAATGGCAAAGGCCTCCTTTCCGCAACCTTCCGGGCCATGAAACAGATAGGCATGTGGAATACGATTGCGGGAAAAGCTCTTCAAGATTTGCTGCTGGATAGGAATATGCCCGACTTCCGGCGCAAAACCATGAACAGCCATCATCACCCCAAATGTTGCCTTTTAATACAACTAAAGTTTAAGATAGTATATACGGTAAACAAAAGCAAGATTTTGCTGGCGGGAAAGGGCAATTGCGCTTGATTCCGCGATCAATCCGGATCCGCAGAAATGACCAGTTTCTCGACATTGTTTTGGCGGGCGATATCCATCACCTGAACAACCAGCCCGTGACGAACACCTTTGTCAGCGCTGACGATCAGGCTCTTGTCGGTACTCTGCTCCATCATCTGGCGAAGTTGCGCCGGCAGGCCGGCAAACGCCACTTCGGCACCGTTGAGAAAGATTTTGGAATCCGGCGTAATTGACAAGACCGCCTTCTCGATACGCTGCGGCGCGGAGGTCTTTGCTTCCGGTAATTCCAGCTTGATACCGGGCTGTTCCAGGAAGGTTGAAGATACTGTGAAGAAGATAATCAGGATAAACAGCACGTCAATCAAGGGCGTAATGTTCAGGATAACCTTCTTTTTCTTTTGATCAAGTAGCTTCATTCCGAACTCAGGCTCAATGTGACGTCTTTTTTGCTGCCCATGCGAATGCGGGCAACTTTATTCAGCAGGGTTATGGAATATTTCTCGATATCCAACACCAGGTTGTCAGAGCGATTGCTGAAGTAGTTGTAGGCGATAAGCGCCGGCACACCGATAAACAGACCGGTAGCAGTGGTAATAAGCGCTTTGGAAATTCCCCCGGACAGCGCTTTGGCCTGCCCCACACCAAGCGTTTCGATCACGTTGAAGACATCGATCATACCGATCACCGTTCCAAGCAATCCCAGCAAAGGTGAAATAACCGCTACCGTTTCCAGGATGCTCAGGCCTCGTCCAAGCGCTCGCACTTGCTGGCGGCCTTCATCCTCGACCGTCACCCGCAGTTCCTCCATCGGTAAATCGCGATTGGTGATGCAGGAAATCATCACTCGCGCAAATGGGCCGTCGAATTTTTCACAAACGGACCTCACCAGCGAGAAGTCTTCATCTTTTTGAACCTGGTCCAGTACCGCAACAATCTCAGGGGCAAACACCTTCTTCCGCCGCAAACTCCAAAGCCGTTCAAAAACCAGCGTAATACCAATCAGTGAACAAATCGCCAGCGGATACATCATAATTCCGCCCTTTTCAAAAAACTCTACCATGAACCTGCTTCCGTATTAAGTGTTAGCATCCGTAAGGCTGTAAATCGGCCAATCTGTAAGTCTGCAAGTCTGCAATACCTCCCCTTTTGTCCCCCTTCAAGGGGATAAAGGGGGATGCACCAAGGCTCCGGTCTCCAACCCTGGTCCCCGGTCCTCAACTCATCGTCTTCTTACTTGCTTTTTTGCATCCGGATAAACCAGTGTAGCAGTAATTTCCAATACTTCATGCGGAAAATGCTCGGGCAATTCCCTGAATGGAAATGTGCTTTCTATCGCATTCACGCTACTCAAATTTAAGGCGCCATGACCACTATGCTCCAAAACTTCATATTCCAACAACTTTCCTTCGCGATTGACCTTGAAACGAATAACGGTATAGCCATGAACTAATCCCATATAGTAGGCAAAAGGTGCATGCCAGACACGCCCCAATTTGCTGACGAATGCACCAAGCCATGGCTCATAATTCCAATCATAAGTACTGAGGCGAAAGTCGCCGACCTCCTGGGCTTTCGCTTTCTTTTGCACAAGGTCTATTTCCCCGTCATTTTCATGGTCCCGTAGCATTTTGCCATCAACTTTCGAAGCATCGATAAGTTTGTTACGAGAAAATGTCGGAGCGCTACTGGTAAGTTCAATAACCTCATCGCCTGCCAAATCATCCAGCGGTTGATCTTCCACCTGATCAGAATTATCCTCAACAACATTTTCTACTTCGTCGTCGGCACTCTCTTCCCCCTTCGCCGCTGTGCTACCCGGGTCGATATCCGGCGCAAAAGCGTCACCGGTCTCCGTTAAATCCGGTGCAGCAGATCGCGATGCCTTATCGGACATAATCAAGGCTTCTTCATTGGGCGCCTCCACGGCGTTAGGGTTTTCATGAAAAAAGGGAACAGGCTTCCATTGAGGTGAATTTTGGTCGGCTAAATCGTCCTCTTCTTCTTTTTGTTCTTCTTGCTCTTCCTCTTTTTGCTCTTTCTTCTCTACCTGTTCTTCTTCGGGCTGAGTTGGGGCAGGTGCTTGCGGGGGTTCAAATTCAAGGACAATCGGCTGATCCTGGAGCTCAGCATTCCCACCATTCAACGATGCAAAGGCGTCCAGGGCAAAAAGCAGCAACACCAAAAAGATGTGGAAAATGATCGAAAGTAAAAAAGCGTAAACGTATGTCCGCTGACTCGATTGATCCATAAATAAATAACTCAACGACTGATAAAATTCTTGTTAATAATTCTACCTCTAAGTTCAGAGGACATCGATTAGACCTTGGAAATTCGAAAATATTCCGATGTTTAATCAATTATCTCGCTGACTGCTTTTTTACGCGGTATCGAATGAATTGTTCTTCGCCAAAATCATCTATCCCGCTAAACAGTGCTCCCAATATAGGAAAATTAAGCCAAAAGTGTGTAATCTGAATTATGTAGATGCAGAGCTTCAGCAGCAAATTTACGAGTTGCAGACCTGTATTTATGCCCCTATTTTCCAGATACTTCTTCTCAAGGAATCAAAACCACACTGGTGCAAAATCCGGAACTAATCGGGAAATAAGCGTTTAACTTGTATACGCTTCACGAGGCATATTTCATCATAAGTACATATTGAGAGGCCAGATGAGATTCAGGCACTTTATGATTAAGCGAACAATCGCGGCGTTTTTGTTTGTCGTTTTTGTAATGTCCCCGCTTGGCGCTCAGCAAAGCGGCAACTTTACCATCAGCGGCTATGTCCAGGATCAGGAATCAGGCGAACGGTTGATTGGCGCCAACGTATTCGACCCCGATCAGCAATTAGGCACAACTACCAATACCTATGGCTTTTTCAGCCTGACGCTACCCGCAGGCTCTCTCCGCTTAACTGTGGCTTACGTTGGTTACCGGAGTTCGATCTCGGAGCTAAGCCTGGATCGGGATCTTCAATTAACCATCAGCCTCCAGCCTGCTGCGGTTGCCGGTGATACCATCGAAGTCGTCGGGGAGATCATCGAGCAAATTGAAGAGCGCTCACAAATGAGCGTCATAGATCTACCGGTGCTTCAAATTCGCTCGCTACCCTCGCTGCTTGGCGAGGTAGATGTACTCAAAACACTGCAACTCTTGCCGGGCGTACTATCCGGAAACGAAGGCACCAGCGGCCTCTATATTCGTGGCGGCGGGCCTGATCAGAACCTGATTCTGCTTGATGATGCCCCGGTCTATAATGCTTCTCACCTCTTTGGCTTTTTCTCTGTCTTCAACGCCGACGCCACAAAAACCGTTCGTCTCACAAAAGGCGGTTTCCCAGCCAGATTTGGCGGTAGGCTTTCTTCAGTCCTGGAAATCAACCTCAAGGAAGGCAATAACCAGGAATTCAAAGGGCATGGCGCCGTCGGTCTGATCGCCTCGCGGCTCACCCTGGAAGGCCCGCTTGGTTCAGACAAAACCGCGTTTATCATTTCCGGAAGGCGGACCTACGCGGACATTATTGCCCGGCCCTTCATGGGAGAAGATATCATCGGCTATTACTTTTACGACCTCAACGCCAAGATTAATCACACCTTCTCCCCAAAAAACCGCCTCTACCTGAGCATTTATAATGGCGACGATAAATTCAATTTCGAAAATCGGGATAGCTTTGGCCCAGGAGAGGAACGTAAGGAAAGCGGCGGCATTAATTGGGGCAACATCACCTCGACCTTGCGTTGGAATCATCTCTTCAGCAATAAGCTTTTTGCCAACACAACTCTGATCTTCAGTCGTTATCGATTTGAGGTCGAGATCGAAAATGAAGAGAATGATTTTCGCGAGCAGGCCCGTTACTTTTCCGGCATTCGCGATATCAGCGGAAAAATTGATTTCGACTATATTCCCAATCCGCGACACCACATTCGTTATGGGATATCTGCTGTTCATCATACCTTTGAACCGGGCGCATTCCAGGTTGTTGCTGAAGAAGGAAGTGACCTAACCCTGCTCGATTCAGTACTTACCCCCTCGGCGCAAATCGAAGCCTCAGAGTTCAGTGCCTACCTGGAGGACGATTGGGATATCACCTCGCGACTCAAAGCAAACATCGGTATCCATAGCTCACTTTTTCAGGTTGGCAGCGCCAGCTACCAATCCATTCAACCGCGACTATCGGCGAGATTTCTGGTTGGCGACTGGGCCTTCAAGGGTGCCTTTGCCACCATGAGGCAAAATATTCACCTGCTCACTAACGCCGGCCTCGGTATGCCCACCGATTTATGGGTACCGGCGACTCCAAGAGTACTTCCACAGGAGTCCGTCCAATACGGTTTGGGCATTGCTCGTTCTCTGGCAGATAAGAAATTCGAGTTCAGCGTCGAGGGCTATTACAAAACAATGGACAATCTTATCGAATATCGCGAAGGCGCTGCTTTTCTCGATTTGGAAGAAGATTGGCAGGACAAGGTTACGAGCGGCAGCGGAGAATCTTACGGCCTGGAAGTCTTTCTTCAGAAAAAGCACGGTCGCACAACCGGCTGGCTGGGCTACTCCCTGGCCGAAACCAATCGAAAATTCCCGGACGTTAACTTTGGCGAGGAATTTCCATATCGCTACGACCGGCGGCATGACGTAAAAATTGCCGTCAGCCATCAATTACAAGATCACCTGGAAATATCTTCAACCTGGGTTTATGGCACCGGCAATGCGATTACCCTGGCCCGCGCCACATTTACAGATACTGAACCAACTATCAACAACATTAATATATTTAGCGGCACGACGGAATATTATGACGGACGGAACAGCTTTCGGGCACCGGCATATCACCGGCTGGATATTGCCTTGCGCTACCACCGGGTGGTGGACGGCGAGCGAAGCGGCACACTCAGCTTGAGCATCTACAATGCCTACAACCGCTATAACCCATATTTTCTCTATTTCGGTGAGAACGATGACAACGAACCAGCCCTACGCCAGGTATCGCTATTCCCGATTATTCCGTCACTGAGTTATAGCTTTCATTTTTGATAACCCGGTGTCTATGGCAGTCCCCCCTCTATCTCCCCCCGGGGGGAGATAGAGGGGGGACTTGCGACGGTCGGACTTCTTATATAAGGAGCATACAATTGAGTAAAACGCCAATGTACATCTTGCTGGCACTCTGCTTTGTTTTGAGCAGCTGTGAAAAGAGCCTGGATGTCGAATTGCCGGAGCACGAACCACTCCTGGTTGTCAACAGCTTCTTTGCTACCGACCGCGCTTGGGAAGTTCATGTTTCGCAGAGTCGCGACATTCTTGATCGCGGTGAGATTGAGGTCATCGAAGATGCAGTGGTTGAAATCTGGCAAGGCTCGGAGATGGTCACGGAAGTGCCATATTTCAATAGCGGTCTATATCGGAACCCGCTGGCACAGCCAACAGAGCCCGGTGAATGGAAATTGAAGGTCAGTGCACCGGGCTTCACAACCGTTGAAGCGGTCGACACAATTCCGCCGGCGATTCCAATTCGCTCTATTTCCACCGAAAAGCGGCAGTTGGGCAGCTTCAGCTATGAAGTGGATTTTGAGATCAATTTTGATGATCCCAATGATAGCGACAATTTTTATCGTCTGGAAATATTTGGTCACTTCAGCGACGGCAGCTACTGGGATTATGGCATGCAAAGTAACGATCCGGCCATCCGCCAAAGCAACTTCGAGAACGACGGGCCATTCGACACTGATAATTTTGTATATCGCCCGCTCTTTAACGACGTTCTATTTAACGGAAGTGACTATACGCTGGATGTTACCCTGGATGTCTGGATTGGTGGGGCAGGTCAGCCGGAGCTGCAATTCTTCAGAGTCTACCTGCATTCAGTCAGTGAAGCCTACTACAATTATATTCAGACCATTCGTCTGCAGGATCGCTCCCGCGACAACCCATTTGCGGAACCGGTCTTTATCTTCCAGAACGTTGAAAATGGGTTGGGGATCTTTGCAGGTTACAGCTCGAGTGAGTTTAATATCAGTTTCTGATAGACAAAAATGCCCCGGCGATGTTGACCAATTGGTCAACATCGCCGGGTCGGTTCATCTTGATACTACCTATTTCATAAATACCATCTGCCTGGTTTGAGTGAACACATCGCCACCTTCAACCGGCGTCGCTGTCATACGGTAGAGGTATATTCCGCTGGATACAGATTCTCCAATATCACTTCGCCCATCCCATTGAATGGTATGAATGCCGGCAGTACGCTCCCCGGAGACCAGTGTATTTATCAGACGGCCGGAGATATCAAAAATGCTTACCTGCACCTTTGAGTCTTGCGGCAGAGCAACCTCAATACTGGTTGTGGGATTAAATGGATTCGGATAGTTTTGCTCCAGGGAATAAATGATAGGCAGAGCATTGCCAACATCATCGGTCTTTTTAACATCATCCGGTTTTTCAATACCGGCCATGTATTTTGCCAGGCCGCCGGTAACCGATAATGTATAGCCGCCACTTGCCCCCTGATAACCATCTACCAAGACATAATAGCGGCCAGTGGTTGTGGCATTATAAGTGCCGCTTTCCGGGTTGTTTACCGTATAACCGCGTGCAACCCAACTACTGAGGTTCGATTCATGATACAAATACCAGTCGAGGTCGGCAGTATTATCAATTGCGACGGAAATGTTGATGTTTCCGGAAGTGTTTACATCAAAATAGAACACGTCGTTGTCAGTTGACGAAGAAATTGTGCCGGTAACATCCGTTCCATCACCAACAGGGCCATTGGCCGTCGAGGAACCGCCATTGGGCTCACTTTCGGCGGTGATGTAATTTCCTCCAGTAGTGCCAACGGTCACTGAAATTTCATCGAAGGCAAAGCCGTCGACAGCAATGGGGTAATTGTCGTATTGTTGGAACTTCACAACAAATGTGGCAGTCAAATTCAAACCATTTGTTGAAGCAAGCGCATCCAAATCCATTGATATTTGCTGCCAGGTATTATTCGCAGTGCTGCTGCCGGTAAGATCACGTACTTTTGTGAAGTTAGCGCCATCATCATCCGAAAAATAGATGCCATCCTGATTATGGGTTTCGTCGCCAAACTCCTTCCACCAGAAGTCCAGATCCACTTCGGTTTCTCCGCTGAGGTCGAGATGCAACCAGGCTTCATTTCGGGTAAATCCGCCATTGGTTGGATCATCCATCGTCAGGTGGTAGCTACCTGCATACGGGGAATTTGTTGTCAACAGCCGCACCCGGCCATTACCGGTGGAAGCTGTGGTCCAGTATTGATCCAGAGAACCGCTCTCGAAGCCGGTAGAATAGGGAAGCGTTGCATAATTTCCGCTACCGCCCGGATCGGTAATCGTCACTGTCGCATCATCAGTTCCAGTCGCTCCATCATTATCGGTTACCGTTAAGGTTGCGGTATAGGTGCCGGCAGCCGTGTAAGAATAAGACGGATTGGCTGCAGTGCTGGTACCACCATCACCAAAATCCCAGGAGTAGCTGGAAATTGACCCGTCAGAGTCGCTGGAGCCGGCGCTGCTAAAACTGATAGAGACATTAATATCAGCGGAATAAGGACCGTTCGCTTCAGCCGTTGGAGAAGCATTACCACCAGCACTCAAGGCCGCTGCAGCATCCACACGTCCCCATCCGGTTTGATTATCAAAGCCAGCCGCGTTGATGTCGACTGCGGTCGTATTCAGCCGGTCACGGATATCTTCATTGCTCAAACCCGGTTCCGAAGAACGGAGCAATGCGGCAATCCCGGCCACAAACGGACAGGCTGCAGATGTGCCGTTAAACGCAGAATAATAATCCCCGGCCGCGTAACCACCGGAGCCGGTGATATCGGTCGTATGGATTCGGGTACCAGGCGCCATAACATCCAGGTCGTTGCCATAGCTGCTGCCCCACCAAAATTCACCGTCACAAGTGGTGGTCGTTTTACGATTATTACATGGGCTTAGGGCGCCGACGGCAATGGCATTGGCAAGAGATGCCGGATAGTTGGCAATAGTATTATTGGCGTTACCACGGCTTGCACAAACGACAACATCCAATCCATGTGCATAATTCACGGCATCTGCTGTTGACTGGTCGAAACCACCGCCAAGGCTCAGCGAAAGCACATCAGCACCATTATCTGCTGCCCAGGTAATTCCGCTGGCAACATCCGCAAACGAACCGGACCCGGCAGCATCCAGCACTTTAACCCCCATTATCTGACAGTTCCAGTTCACACCGGCCACACCGGCACTGTTGTTGCCGGCTGCCGCGGCGATCCCGGCACAAGATGTACCATGTCCATTATCATCTGCCGGATCACTGTCGTTATTGACAAAATCGAATCCGCCCACAGTCCGGCCGGCAAATTCCGGATGCCCGTAATCGACTCCGGTATCAATAATAGCCAGAATGATGCTGCTGCTACCTGTATGGATATCCCAGGCGGCTTGAGCGTTGATATCTGCACCCGATGTTCCAACCAAGCCACCGCTATACGAAATGGCTTGTCCGGTATTGTTGAGTCCCCATTGATCGGGATAAGTCGGATCATTCGGAACCAATTCGGCATCCCCCTGTCCGAGACCGCGAGCACCTTTGCCTTCAGGACGAATAATGTTTGGGATACTCGCCACCATATTCAGCTGAGCATAAGCGACATCCGCAGCATCTTTATAGTTCGCGACAACTTGCTTAAGGTCCTGATCAGCTTGTAACTTGAGTAAATAAGTACGGTCCATGCCAAGCTTCTTTGCCAACGCCGGATTTTTGAAAGGAAAACGATGCAACTTTTCCATTGAATAAACCCGATATTGCCGGTTTAATGCATCTAAAGCAGGCAACCCCGTTAGAGCGATATTTTTGTCCACTCTAACAGAAGAGCGTTCTGCCGCGTTACTCGTCAGTTTGATGATCAATTCCCCCTCAACATGATCGCGATCCTTTGCCAACATGTTACCGACTCCCGTTAACGCCAGTACCAACATCATGCAAACAAACCTCTGAATGCTAGACATACTTTGCTCCTTTTAAAAGGTTTTGAAACAGGCTCTATTGACAGTTAGCCAACATCACCTAACAAGTTGATAAACATACATTTGTTGCCGAGATATCATTTGGAAACAAATCCCGCAAAACGCACTGTCTTTTCCTCCACCAACTTGTTTCTATTTCGGCACCTCTCTCTATGCCCCATGAACATCCGCTTACCAGAATTCAAAACAAAACCAGATCATAAGCTGCCGGGCCTTTGGAATTGAGTAGTGTACTGTAGATGGTATGTACCGCTGTCCCTGACTGCGGAAGAGCGGATGCTGCACTGTGAATGGATCTCTGATCCCACAGCTATTTCAGCGCGACCATCGACGTGATATTTTTATGTATAAATCAGGGTGTGACGTTTTCGTGTATCTTACTTCATAAGACTGGTTGGATAATTCATACTACAGCATTAGCCGCATTTTCCCTATTTCTTTTTTATAAACAACCGGGGTGAAGAAGAGCCGAGAGCATTCCTGATCTTATCAGGAGGGACTTGTGTGGTGGCTGAATGGTATTCGGTGAGGCAAGGATCAATATTGTGGTATCAGTGCCCCGTCAATATCCGGATAAGCCAGGTATCTTCGGGGCTGAAGCTCGAGTGAGTTTTATATCAGTTTTTGAGTGACTGAAGTTTCCGAAGTGAGCTAAAGTGACTAAAGTGACTAAAGTGACTAAAGTGACTAAAGTGACTAAAGTGACTAAAGTGACTAAAGTGACTAAAGTGACTAAAGTGACTAAATTTAA
>JANQRS010000055.1 GCA_028284445.1 Calditrichia bacterium | reverse complement strand
ATTCAAGCATCAAGCATCAAGCATCAAGCATCAAGCATCAAGCATCAAGCATCAAGCATCAAGCATCAAGCATCAAGAGTCTACTTCCTAAACGTCCGTCACTTCTCTCCGATAGTTCTGGTATGGCATATCAGAACCTAAATACTATATTTCTCAACAATTTCTCTCAGTTTGCGGCTGCGCCTGCTCAGCTCTTCAAACAGAATAATCGCTACCAGCAATTAAATTACCAGCGTCTGGGCACAATCTGCCTGAATATTGCCAAAGGGTTATTAAAGAGCGGGCACGAGCCCGGAGAAAGAATGGTCATTTATGCCGGCAATCGTCCCGAATGGGCTCAGGCAGATATCGGCGGCATTCTCGCCGGGCTGCTTGTTTCGGCTGCACCGTCGAGCAGCTCCGCAGAGGCACTGGCGGCGATTGTCAATGATTTGGAGGCCGCTGTTGTTTGTGTAGGCGACCCTGTCCAATTGCTGCGGGTTAGGAAAGTGCTGCCGAAAATGCCATCAGTGCGGCGGGTGGTGCTTTTCGATGAGACCTTAGAGCCGCAGAAAATGGAAATGTTGCTGGCGGAATTGGTGGATGTCGGTGCTGGCGCCGGTTCACATTTTGAGTATCAAGTCCGGGAAATTGCCAAATCGATCAAACAAGATGAACCAGTATGTGTTATCTATACCAGTGGTACCACCGGTTTGGCAAAAGGCGTAACGCTGACGCACGGCAACTATCTGGCGGCAATTCAAGGTTTGCTTCAGCGAATTGGGCGCATTGATAAGCTGCATCGGAACTTTAGTATTTTGCCTTTATCGCATGCATTTGAACGCCTTGCCGGCTATTATCTGTTGATCTATCTGGGGCGTTGTATTGCGTATCCCGGGTCGCGGGAAAGTCTTCTGGCGGATATGATGGAAGTAAAGCCATCCTTTGTTGCCGCAATGCCTGGTTTTTTTGAGAAGCTTTACTCGGGTATCGTGGAACAGATTGAGGCAGCTGCCCCGTTGAAGAAGCGGATATTCAATTGGGCATTGCATGCCGGACGCCGTTATCATGTTGTTCGGAAGACCAATAGAGGCAATTTGATAACGAGCCGGTTGCGATATTGGGTTGCCGATTTTGCCGTCTTTCGGCGAATAAGGGCCGCCTTCGGTGGAGAGTTGCAATTTTTTGTTAGCGGAGGTGCGCGACTTAATCCATACATCGCCGGTTTCTTTCAGGCAATGGGCATTCTGCTGCTCGAAGGGTGGGGGATGACCGAAGCCACTGCCGTTGCCACCATCAATAGTCCGGATGACTATCGCCTTGGCTCGGTGGGACGGCCGTTACCGGGAATGACTGTTCGCCTGGGAAACGGAAAAGAATTGGAAATTGCCGGTGCCAATGTTTTTCCGGGCTACTGGAACTCGCCTGAATTGACGAAACAATACTTCACGGAAGATGGATATTACCGGACAGGAGATCTCGGTGAGCTAGACTCACAGGGATGGGTTACGATAACCGGCCGGAAAAAGGAGTTGATCATAACTGCCGGGGGCAAAAATATTACCCCGGTGTACGTGGAGCGAATTCTCGTGAAGCAAAGGCACATTGATATGGCTTTTATCCACGGGGATCGTCGGAAGTATCTGACGGCGCTGTTGGCACTGAACGATGAGGAAGTGACGCGTACGGCGGCCAAAGCCGGATTCGCCGAAATGTCCATCGAAGAGCGCCGGACGCATTCCATCATCGAAGGCATTGTTCAGCAGGAGGTTGACAATGCCAATTTAGAACTTGCTAACCATATGCAAATTAAGTACTTTCGTATTTTGCGTAACCCATTTTCCATTCAAAATGGTGAAATGACTCGCACCTTAGAGCTGAAGCGTAAGGTCATTGAGGAAAAATATCAACATTTGTTGAATAGCATGTATATCGAGAGCTGAGATGAAGTCACCGTACTTTACAGAAGAACATCACGTTTTTCGGGCAGCTGTCCGTCAACTCATTGAACGCGATGTTGTTGAAAACATCGTGCAGTGGGAGAAGGATGAGCACATTCCCCATTCTGTCTGGTCATTGTTGGGCAAGAACAGTCTGCTGGGTATTAACTTTGGCACAGAATATGGTGGTAGCAATGCAGACTTCTTTTATTCAGTAATATTTCTTGAAGAGATTGCCCAGGGAACCTCCGGTGGTTTTTCTGCTGCGATTAGTAGTCATCAGTACCAGGCATTGGCATATCTCGATCGATATGGCAGCGATACCTTAAAAGACAGTTACCTGCGTCCGGGTATCAACGGCATCAAAATTGGCGGTTTGGCAATTACGGAGCCGGATACCGGATCGGATGTTGCCTCCATTGAAACAATTGCCCAGCGTGACGGTGATTACTATCTTGTTTCCGGTAACAAGACCTTTATTACCAATGGCGTGAATGGACATTTCCTGGTAACTGCTGTCAAAACAGATACTTCTGCTTCCTCCGATGGGATCAGCCTGCTTGTAATTGACACCAATCTTGACGGTGTGCATAGCCGCAAGCTCGACAAGCTTGGCTGGCATACTGCAGATACCGCAATTGTCGCTTTCGACCGGGTGAAGGTTCCGGTTAAAAATCTGATCGGCGAGGAAAACAAAGGCTTCTATTGCATGATGGAATGCTTCCAATTGGAACGCCTTGCAGCAGCAGTAATTGCCACAGCCAGCGCCCAGTATTGCCTCGATATTACTCTCGACTACATTAAAAAGCGCAGCGCCTTCAAGCGCAGCCTATCGCGCTACCAGGTGATTCGCCATGAAATTTCAGAGATGTTGATGGAGGTTGAAGCCTCGCGTCAGTTGAATTATCATGCTGCCTGGTTATTGGATCAATATCAGCCGGCTGTGAAGGAATGCACGATGGCAAAGCTGAAGGCCAGCGAACTGGCCAGCAAGGTGGCAGATACCTGTTTGCAGTTTTTTGGCGGTTATGGCTATATGGCTGACTATGAAGTATCGCGCATCTTCCGCGATGTGCGGGCCGGTCGCCTTGTCGGCGGTACCACCCAAATTATGCGGGAGATCCTTTCCAAGCTGATGATCGACAATGTCGATTATTCCGGGCGCCTGGTCAGCCAAATTGTCTCTGAAGATATCGATTACGATATTTCCAGCCTGATTGTGTCGATTCCAGCGCCGGTGACGCCTGAACCGGTTGCAGCACCGCCTCAGCCGCCTGTGGAAGCGCCGCCGGTACCTGAAACTCCTCCTGTAGAGAAGCCGCCGCTTGAAGAGCACACTGTGTTGCAAACGCCAAATGTAGATGATTCGCTTTCAGCCAAAACAGAAGCATTGGAAGCGATTTTTTCGAATATTGAGCCAGAGGATCAACCGGCGGAGCAGGCGCCTGCCGCTGAAAATAATGGTCCTGCCAAGCCACCCAAAGATGAAATTTCGGATTTTAGCGAAGAGCTGGATCGCGCGGTCCTCAACCGCCAGGCACGTGAAGCGTTAGAGAAAAAGCCGGACCTGAAAACGGAAGAATTCCGCAATATTGATGATATCCTGAAAGATCTGCCGCCTCCCGTTGATTCGGAACCCAACGATGAGGTATCCGGATTCCAGGACGAACTCAATCGTGTTATCGACGGTGAAGTACCGACATCCACAGCCCGGTCTTCAGAGCCCCAAAATGATATGGCTGCGGAAAGCAAACCTGATGCGCCTCAAGATGACCTCGAACAATTCGTGAGCAGTTCACGAAGCGAAAGCTCCTTAAACGGTTTTAGCAAGACGCCTGGGCGGGATGATTTAGTGGATAGCCAGGCAACAGAAACATCCGGCAGTACAAATTCCCGCACAGGAAGTGCTTCGTCTCCGATTGAAACCGGCGCTTCGCCGAGAGAGGACAAAGCCTTGACGATTGATGATATCTTTAATGGTATGCCTGGCCGCTTCCGACATGATAAGTCGAATGATTATGAGACAGTTTTTCACTTCAAGATTTCCGGTGCTAGCGGCGGGGAATTTACCGTTATTATCCGGGCCGGTCAGTGTGTCGTTCAAAAAGGCCTGATGGGGCATCCAAACTGTGTTGTTGAATCTTCCGCCCAAACCTATATCGATATCGAGCTTGGTAAAACCAATCCGCAGGTAGCCTTTATGATGGGCAAAATCAAGGTTTCAAATGTCCCGCAGATGATGCAGTTTGTTACCATGTTCAAAAAACTGCAAGCCTAGCAATGACGAATGACAAATGTCGAATGAAAAATGGAGATAGAGAGATTTGAGATTCGTAAATTTTTAATCCATCAATTTTCAATCTTCAATCTTCGTTCTTCATTCCCGCCCATTCCCCCAGCTGGACAAGAAACCCGGTGCTGTGCTAAATCATCCCGCAAGCGGGATTCTTGAGGTAAAAAGAAAATATTTGCCATTCGTCATTTGTCATTCGTCATTCTTAGTTTCCACTGCCAACCACCCCTGTCTTTCCCTCCATTCATTTGCTATATTGCGCATTATGTGTAATTTGTCCTCATGTAAATAATTCTACGTCTTCCTTCGTCTAAAAGGCGGCCAGGATTGATTCCCACGGAGTCTGTTATCGTCTTGATATACTTGCGAGGCCATTTGTATGCGTTATAGTGTTGTCATAATGATGCTTATCCTCTTGTCATCTCTTCTGCTTCTTGCACAGGAAACCAAAGCGGACAAAGCAAACGAACCTGATTTCAAAAACTGGAAAGTCGATCATCAGTACGGTGATGCGGATACCGTTGCACTGTCCCTGGAAGAAGGGACCTGGATGAATCTTGATGTTAGCCCTGATGGCAAACTTATCGTCTTTGACTTGCTTGGCGATATCTTTACGCTGCCGATTAGCGGAGGAAAAGCAAAGCTTATTGCCGGTGGGTTGTCATACGACGTGCAACCGAAATTTAGCCCGGACGGTCAGAAGATCAGTTTTACCAGCGACCGTTCTGGTGGCGATAATATCTGGATCATGGATCGCGATGGTGGCAATCCGGAGCAGGTAACTGATGAAAGCTTTCGATTGCTGAACAATGCCACCTGGACCCCGGACGGGCAATACCTGATTGCCCGCAAGCACTTCACAAGCCGTCGCTCACTTGGCGCCGGCGAGATGTGGATGTATCACCTGAGCGGCGGTAAAGGTGTTCAGCTTACCGAGCGTCGCAATGACCAGCAGGATGCTGGAGAGCCGGAAATCTCGCCAGACGGCCGCTATCTTTATTATAGTGAAGACATGAGCCCCGGCGGCTTCTTTCAATACAATAAAGATCCTTATGGACAAATCTACGTGGTTCGGCGCCTGGATATGGAAACCGGAAAGCTCATGAATTACATCACCGGCGCCGGCGGCGCAATTCGCCCGGAAGTTTCACCGGACGGCAAGCAAATCGCCTTTGTTCGCCGGGTTCGTCAGAAAACGGTTCTATTCATTCGCGATATCGCCACAGGAGAAGAATGGCCGGTGTATGACGGCCTTAGCCGCGATCAGCAGGAAACCTGGGCTATTTTTGGTGTTTATCCGAACTATGCCTGGATGCCCGCTGGCAAAGAAATTGTGGTTTGGGCAAAAGGCAAGCTGCGTCGCATAGACATTGCAACTCGTTCCGCCACGATTATTCCCTTTCAGGCGGATCTGCAAATAAGTATGGCCCGCGCTGCCCGTTTTCAGCAGCAGGTAGGCCCCATTGAATTTCAGCCTAAAATGATTCGGCATGCAGCCACTTCGTCGGATGGCAAATGGCTGGTATTCAATGCAGCCGGTCATCTTTGGAAAAAGAAGTTGCCAAAAGGGAAGATCTCGCGTTTGGTCGAAGTGGAAGGGCAGTTTGAATTTCAGCCGTCTTTTAGTCCGGATAATGAATGGGTTGTGTATACCACCTGGAATCCGGCGAAGCTTGGATCTATTCAAAAGGTGCGGATCAACGGCGGTCAGCCGCAACAGTTAACCAAACGCAAGGGATACTATTACAGTCCGCGCTATGCCCCGGATGGCACGATGGTGGTATTTCAGCGCGGCACCGGAAACTCGGTTCTTGGTTTTTCACACGGTACGGAGCCTGGTATTTATTGGGTTGCCGCCAATGGCGGTGACGCCAACCTGATCATTGAGGAGGGCAGCCGCCCGTCCTTCAACCAGCGCAGCGATCGCATCTATTTCATGTCGCGTGAAGGTGGAAAAAAGGCCCTGAAAAGTTGCCAGTTAGACGGGCATGATTTGCGCACAATTTTTACTTCGAACTATGCAACCGATATCGCCATCAGCCCGGATGAAAATTGGGTTGCCTTCCAGGAGCTCTTCAATGTGTTTCTGTCACCCTTTCCCAAGGCCGGAACGGCGATTGACCTGAGCGCTAAAACAACCGCTATTCCCGTGAAAAAAGTGTCCCGCGATGCCGGGATCTCACTTCATTGGTCCGGAGACGCCCGCGAGTTACATTGGGTGCTTGGCCCGACCTATTACACACGGTCGCTGAAAAACAGCTTTGATTTTGTTGAAGGGGCGCCGGACAGTATCCCCGGACCGGAAGAAACCGGCATCGAGCTGGAATTCTATGTTGAAACTGACATCCCTGACGGTAGCTTGGCCTTGACCGGTGCACGAATCATCAGTATGAAAGGCGATGAGGTAATCGAGAATGGCACTATTCTCGTAAAGAAGAATCGCATTTGGGAAATTGGACCTGCTGCAAATATCAATATACCGAAAGATGCAAAAATTGTCGACCTGCAGGGCAAAACCATCATGCCCGGCATTGTTGACGTCCATGCACATATGGGACACTGGTCCGGCGGCATTTCCACGCCCAATAACTGGAGCTATATGGCCAACCTTGCATATGGCGTCACCACAACTCATGATCCCTCGGCAAACACCGAGATGGTCTTCAGTCAAAGTGAGATTGTCGAAGCCGGCGAGATGATTGGCCCGCGCATTTTTTCAACCGGGACCATTCTTTATGGCGCGGAAGGGGACTTCAAAGCAGTTGTGAATAGCCTGGAAGATGCGCGTTCACATCTGAGGCGGATGAAAGCCGTTGGCGCATTTAGCGTCAAGAGCTACAATCAGCCGCGCCGCGATCAGCGTCAGCAGGTGATGCAGGCGGCGCGTGAATTGGAAATCAATGTCTACCCGGAGGGCGGCTCGTTCTTTTATCATAATTTGAATATGATTCTCGATGGCCACCCGGGGATCGAACACTCAATCCCGATTGCCCCGGTTTATGACGATGTCTTCAAACTTTGGGCGGCATCCAAGACCGGCTATACCCCGACGCTGAATGTTGCCTTTGGGGGACTATGGGGTGAGAATTACTGGTATCATCACAGCAGGGTTTGGGAAAACAGACGGCTCCTGACATTCACCCCGCGACCGCTTGTTGATAGCCGCAGCCGGCGCCGTCCGATGGCTGCAGATGACGACTACAATCACATCCGCAACGCAGCGGTCGCAAAACGCCTCAGCGACGTTGGCGTTAAGGTAAACCTGGGTTCCCATGGGCAGGTTCAGGGGCTTGGTTCTCACTGGGAGCTGTGGTCCTTTGTGCAGGGCGGCATGAGTGAAATGGAAGCCTTGCGTACTGCGACCTGGAACGGCGCATATTATATTGGAATGGATAAAGATCTCGGTTCCCTGGAAGTCGGTAAATTGGCCGACTTGATTGTGCTCGACAAGAATCCCCTGGATGATATTTACAACACTGAGGCGATCCGTTACGTAATGAAGAATGGACGTCTCTACGATGCGGCCACTTTGAACGAAATTGGAAATCATCCCAAAGAACGTCTGCCGTTCTACTGGGAAGATCCGCGCAGCAGCGATGGGTTTGTGTGGCGGCAAGGATTGGGGTTTGGTGAGGCGCATTGCGGCTGCTTCAGCCATCCCTAGAAAGAGGAGTTTTTGAATGAGAATACTGGTATGGATCTTTTTGCTGGCGGGACTTACCTCAGTCTGGTGTTCTGAAAGCGATACTGTCAGTGTGTCCTACGAATCGGTATTCGAGCAGCTTCTCGATTTGGCGCCTGATCCGGATCAGGCGCTTGAGATTGAAAACTTCACCTTTAATCGCGACGTTGGCGAGTTTCATTTGCGAAAAGGCACTCTCTTCTTTTGCAAACCGATAGAGGGACGGGTTTTCGCGGCCATCTTCAAGGGGGAAGGTAATTTCTCTTTTGAGCCACCTACTGAAATTGAAAGACAGCAGTTTTACCGCTTTTACGAGCGGACGCGTTACAGTGAGAAATTTAAAACCCTCTTCCTTGTTTTTGCAGACGATACCTACGCAGAATTGACGGAGCATTTTGCGCTGACCTCGAAGAAAGTGAAACGCGATGTTCGCGATCATGTCAGCTACGCTATGCGTTACCTCAGCAAAAAGAAAGAGAAGCTTTTCGATGTAACTATCATGAAAACCCTGCTCGATGGGCGACAAAACGGCCTGTTTTACGCCCACTTCAGCAAGCGCAAAACCGAGCCCTTCTTTTTTGCCGTTGATCCATACGTGACAGAAGAAGTGCAGTTTATGAGACGGCTCAAAGGCCCGTCTTTCCTCTATGTGCCGGAAGTGATTTCCCAATTCCACAAAGCTGCGGATTATGTGGAAGAAGCCTGGCGCCAGGAAACCGATCCTGTGTCGGTTCATATTGATCAATACGATGCGGATGTTACCCTTGAAGGTCATACGCTGGATTTCTCTGCTGTTGCCGATATTCGTCTGACCTCGAAGCAGGACGATCAAAATTGGCTGCATTTTATACTCTTTAATGATATGGAAGTGGATTCCGCATTCTGGGAAAATGGCCGCCGGGCAGTCTTCGTTAAAGAAAAGAAAAATCCTTTTCTCTGGGTAAAATGCGATACCCCCTTGCAGCAAGGGGATGTTCGCCATCTCAAGCTCTTTTATCAGGGCAAATTAATCGAACGGAACAAGGACTGGTTTTATATCAAATCTTCAAAAGGCTGGTATCCGGTTCATGGTGATCGACAGTATGCAACTTTTGACCTGACTTTTACATATCCTGATAAGTATGAATTTGTCTCAGTCGGCGAATTGGTCTCATCGGAAACGACAGACGGCAGCAGTACGACCCATTGGGTAACCGATAAACCGGTACGCAATGCCTCCTTCAATATCGGATTTTTTAAGAAGCATGAAGTGCTCAGCGATACCCTGCCGCCGATAACCGTTTTGATGGCGGAAACCGGGCATAGCGAAATTGGCCGTGCCTGGGGCGCTGCCGGCGTTGGATCCGGCCGAAATATGGAAAAAAACGTCGGTAACGATGTTACGCGCAGTATCCATCTCTTCCAGGAGATGTACGGTGAAGCCGGCGCCGATCGCTTTATTGTCAGCGAAATTCCCTATCTCCATGGAGAAGCATTTCCGGGCCTGATTCATCTTTCATGGATTACCTTTCAGCGAACCCGTGAGCATGGTAGCGATGAGATCTTTCGGGCACATGAGGTTGCCCACCAGTGGTGGGGAATTGGGGTAGACATCAAGTCATATCACGATCAGTGGCTGAGCGAAGGAATCTCCGAGTTTTCCGGCTGGCGATATTATCAGCAGCGCGTGCGTAGTGAAGAAGATGATGAGAAGAAATTTTATAATGTGCTGAAAGAAACCCGGAAGCGTATTATTGATAATCGCAAATTTTTGCTCGGAGACGGCCAGAAAGCTGCCCCGATATGGTTGGGATATCGCACACATAGCAGTGATACCCGCGGCGACTATAACCTGATCATTTATAAGAAGGGCGCCTGGGTATTACAGATGCTGCGTTCTATGTTATTGGATTTGGATAGCGGCAGTGAAGAAAAATTCGAAGCAATGATGCGCGATTTTTATCAGACCTATTTGGGCCGCAAGGCATCAACGGAAGATTTCATGGATTGTGTGGCCAAACATTTTGGCCAGGATATGAGCTGGTTTTTTGATCAGTGGGTATTCGGCACCGAATATCCGGAATACTCAGCGGCCTACAAAATTGATGAAGCGGCCGATGGCCAATACCAGGTGCGTTGCCGAATTGAACAAAAGGAAGTCCCGGAAAACTTCCGTATGCCGATGCTTGTCGGCATTGATTTTGGGGATGATGACATTATTGCCCGCCGAATCGATATCAGCGGACCGCCAACTGAATACGATTTGGGCAATTTTGAGCGTAAGCCGAAGAAAGTGATCTTCAACTATCTTGAATCTGTTTTGTGCAAAATAGATGAGAGCCGCTGGTAGTAGCGGCAGTTCCGCCATTGCTGTTTGTTATTGAGGAGATTTTATGCATTTTGACCTGAAACGATGGTTTTTTCTTTTCATCAGTTTTGCGCTGCTGGCCGGCGCCTGCGGCAAGCAGTATTCCGGCGTGGCGCCGGTTGTCGTTGCCGACGGCAAGTATGATCGCGCCTTTCCAACTACCGAAGACCAGGAAGTGCTCGACGATATTCTTGCCTCAGTGAAAATGATCAACGTGGCGGCTTTCTATGAACGCTATCGCTTTGATCGCGACGAGTCGATTCAAGTTGCGGATATTACCGAGGACCTGCTGAAAGACCGTGAAAAAACATTAAGCCAGGAGGTTTCTGTCGGCACGGCCACCATTGTGATGCAGCATCGCCGCAAATTGGCCGTGCTTACCTGTGGCCATGTTGTTACCTTTCCAGATACAATCATATCCTACTGGTATGATCAGCATATTGGCTTAAGCCCGTTTGTGCACCAGGTGATGATAAAGACCAATCAGCAAAACACCATCCCCGAGATTGTCGGCGGTGACGATATGGAAGTCATCGCAATCGACAATGATCTCGACGTGGCCTTGCTTGGTAAGGAAATGAATGATTTACCAACCTTCCCGATCCCGGTTTTTGATCATACCGTGGGCAAAGCCAAAGAACTGGATTGGGGCAGTTTCCTTTATATTGTCGGCTTTCCCGGAGGGCGTAAAATGCTGACCACCGGGATTGTCAGTCAGCCGAAGCGCAATGCCGAAGACCAGTTTCTGATTGATGCGCTCTTTAATCGCGGTTTTAGTGGCGGACTGGTCCTTGGCGTGCGAGACGGCGTGCCGAATTATGAAATGGTCGGCATTGTGAACGCGGTTGCCGCAGACAATGAAACAATGCTGATTCCACCCAAGGATTTTGAGGCCCCGGCATTCGGACATGAAATTCCGTATGATGATCAGCCATATGTAACCACAAGGCGTCGCATCAGTTACGGCATTACATTTGGCATCTCCATTGAAGCAATTGAGGACTTTTTCGAGGCCAATCGAAAATCAATCGAAGACGCCGGATTTGATTTGAGTCGCTTCTTTAAGTAGAAACCCTGCTTATGTTTAAGATATGTTTAGGGATGAACATATCGAAACTAACTAGGGAAGGCTTGGAGATGCTTATGAAGAAATCCGTCGGTTGCATACTCATTTTTCTGATGATTTGCACCTCGCTGCCAATCATCGGCCAGGAAGAAGACAGTACCTACCGCAGCAAATACCGCGAAAAACAATTCCTGATCCTATCAGCCAGCGTTGGCTATGTCAATGCCGACTATTCCTTCAGTAAAGGAGACAATCTTGCCACCGGGCTGCAGGTGATGTTTAGCAATACCCGCTATTCGTCAAACCAATTTGGAATCTATTTCTATCAATATCGCTCAGATCTGAATGGATATGGCGATATTCCTTTTTTGTCGGATTTTTCCTTTGGCGCAATGTATCGCCGCTATCTGCTGGAAGATCGGAAATTGAGTCCGTTGGTTGAATTGGGCATCGGTTATGCGGAGTATGAAATCGAGGCCTTTATTCTTGATGAGGGCGGTAACCGCCAGGTTGCCCAGGTTGAAGATCGCAGATCAGTGGATTTTATTGTTGCAGCGGGCCTCCAGCTTCTCAAGTCGCAACGGGCCAGCCTGGAGCTAATGGGTAGGTCCGATTTTAACGTCGGTGAGGAGGTGGCGCTGAATAGTGCCGGTATCTTGTTGGCGTTGACATTTCCGCTGCAGTTGCAGTAGGGGAGCATTGGGCGTGAGAACCCACCCCTAAATTCCAAATCCCAACAGAAAAAATTCCAAAGATATCATTGATGTCCTTTTTGGATTTTTTCCTGCTGGGATTTGGAATTTATCTTAATATCGTTGCCAATTCATAATCAGCACTATCGACCGGCACGATTTCGAAGTTGATGCGTCCCAAGCGCAGATTATGTTCCGTCATGACATCAACTCGCCATTCGCCGGGGGTGATGTGACGCTTAAAGGTGTAGCCGCGAAAGCCACCGTCCCTGCCACCGGTTATATCATAGGTTAATCTATCCGTTGTTAGCCATTCACCACGCTGTTCGTTATAGGTTTGCCAGTGATGGAGGATTTTTTGCTGGAGTCGGGTTGGCGCGAAAACGGCTGCAAAGCAAAATACCGTGTCACCTTCTGCATAATGATACGTGTCATCTGAATCTCGGAAAACTTCATACCAGGAAGGTGATTCATAACGCAATTGATATTCATCTCCGCTCTTTTGAATGCTGTGATAAATACCGCCGGATTTCAGGGATAGGGGCACAGGTGGTATCCAATTCATGAAATAAAATAGATTTAAGACGGCAAACATGCCGATTACCATCACAGCGACCCGTTTAAGTTGTTCAATATTGTCTAGAGCAGCGAAGCGATACAGAATGTATAGAACGCTGGCGACGAGTAAAAGACTGAGAAAACCGCCGGCGACAAACATCCAGTGGTTCATTTTTTTTGTTATCACCGGCAGGAAGAAAATCAGGAAGGAAAAACTGGCCAGGAAGAAAAGGGCAATTTGAAAGTATATATTGGTCAGGTTGTCTTCCAGGAATTCATTGGCGACCAGCAAAACGACCAGTAGGCCGAGGAAGAGCCAGGATTTTGAAAAGTCGGTGCTTTGAAAATAAAATATGACGTAAGCACTGAACAGACCACCCAGACAAAATTGGGTTGCAAGCGGATACCACTCCTTGTATTTTGTGAGGTACATCTGCTTGACAACTTCCTTGTCTACCAGGTTGATCAGGCTGATTAAGACCATTAAAAGAATGAGATAGAAGAGAAGGATAATATTGTCGGATAATTGATCAATCCGGCGCAGGGTTGCACTATCATAGCCGAATCCGGCGACGAAGAAGGTTACAGGCAGGTATCGCTTGTAGGAATCATAAACCGTTTTGGATTTCGTGTAGAAGGGGTTAAGCCTCGCCCAAAAGTCGTTCATTGCTCTCCTCGTGTCTGGATGCCCCCAAAACCATGAATATATCAAATTAAAGAGTTGAAACAAGTCTATGAAAAAGATTCTCTATTTATTCCTTTTCCTCCTGCTGGTTGTTGGAGGCACGTATCTGTATTTCTATTCCCAGGTGAGCTACGTGCCGGATTGGTATGACAGCGATAACGACGGTCAGTCCGTCGTTGCCACGCCGACCGAATACAGCGAAAATGGCGAAGAAATTCCCCAGGGACAATCGCTGCGCCGCTCCATGGAAACATTTGCCAGGGAATTGCGCGAAGAACCGATGGTTGAGCTGGATGAAACAGAACTGGATATCATGATGATCGATGCCCTGCGTCGCATGTATCCCGGTGAAAAGGGACAATTCATAAAGGACGTCAACAGCGAAATCACGCCGGAAGCCATGACCATTGGGGCGATTGTTAACATGGCTGAGTTTCCCTGGGACGATGTGCCGGAAGAGTTAAAGCCATTCCGTGATTATCTCAGTTTCTTCAGTGCCGGCGCACCGGATAACATGTTGCTTCAGTTTAGCGGTAAGCCGAGCATTGCTGACGGCAAGCTGAAGTTCGGTGAAAATGCCACCGTTCAGGTTGGTAAGCAGGAATATCCGTTAGAAATGTTGGATGTTGAAAAAAGAATTAGTAAAATGGTTCGCATACATCGGCTTGGTTTTAAGTCGATAGATCTGGAAAATGGCAAGATCGTATTCAGCAGATAAATGGGAGTAAGCTTCAAATTCCAACAGGAAAAATTCCAAAGTAAAGAACTGCCAGTCGCTTTTTGGATTTTTCCCTGTTGGAATTTGAGATTGACAGTGAAATATGCTCGAACTCAAAAATATCAGGCATCAATACGATAGCAAAGTTGTGTTGGATATGCCGCATTTTAAGGCTGAAAGCGGCAAGCATGCGCTCGTATTGGGGCTATCCGGTAGCGGTAAGACGACTTTCCTGCATCTCGCGGCCGGTTTATTGAAGCCGACGCAGGGCGAGGTGCTGGTAAAAGAACAAAATCTATCCGGAATGACCGGTGCTGCGTTGGACAAGTTTCGCGGCCGGAATATTGGTATTGTTTTCCAGGAAATGCATTTGCTCAGCAGCCTTACCGTCGAAGGAAACCTGCTTCTTGCGCAATATCTCGCAGGGTTGAAGAAAGACGCTTCGCGAATCAAAGATGTCCTCGGCAGTCTCGGCATGACCGATAAGCTGAATGCCTGGCCACATCAGTTGAGTACCGGTCAGAAGCAGCGCGTGGCAATCGCTCGCGCGGTGATCAATCGCCCCGGTCTTATTTTGGCTGACGAACCCACTTCCAGCCTGGATGAAGTTAATGCCGCGCAGGTGATTGACTTGCTCATCGACCAGGCCAATCAAAACGAATCCACCCTCATTATTACCACCCACGACCAACGCGTTAAAGACCGATTTTCTGAACAAATTTCATTGTAGTCAGTAAAAGACGTGAAAATCACATCCCCCTTATTCCCCCTTCGAAGGGGGAATAAGGGGGATGTGGATTGTGACAAACTTTGTAATAAGCGCTACTGATAATGAAAATTAAGAGTGGCAAATTAAAAAACACATGTATTTCTGCTGCAGATTTTATATGTTTGAGGGTTATTCAAATTTTAGGAAGTGAAATGAGATTTTTACAATTATTTATCGTCTTGTCGCTTATTACCTCATTTAGTTTGCCCATGGCGAGCAATGACAGTGATACTGAATCCGCGGATGTAACCGACTGGAAAGTGTTGCAAGACGTGAAGATGATTGAGAAGGACAATCTCTATATGCCGGACTTCGGTGCGGATATCAAGGCACTGGACGGCAAGGTGATTAGCCTTAAAGGTTACATGATGCCACTCGAGCAGGCCAAGCAGCAGAAGAATTTTATTCTCAGCGCAAATCCGATTGCTTCCTGCTTTTTCTGTGAGACCGGTGGCGCTGAATCGATGGTAGAAATTCAGGCGAAGAAAGCCGTAACCTTTAGCTATAATCCAATTGTCATCACCGGCAAGCTGGAACTGCTGGAAGATGACCCGATGGGCATGTTTTATCGCCTGGTCAATGCGGAAGCAAAATAAGAATGAAGCAGTCTCGTCGACACAAGACATTCTTCGCGCTCTTAACCCTCCTGTTTTTTGTTGGAGCGCTAGAGGACAATGTGAGACACCTGGATTGCGATGATCCAAATCGGGTATGTCACATCTGTATCGCCCATTTTGATTTGGATGCTGTCATAGCAGCTGACTGTAGCTGCCTGCCTGATCAATTCCTATCCACAGAACAGGTAGTACCTGAATCCACAACACTTTTTTCTTCTTTTACCTCACTGGCTCTTGCCGGTCGCGCACCACCGTGCGCCTAACCATTTACCCGTTTATTCTTTAGTCGACAGTATCGTTTAGCCTGCGCTATTTCAGGAGTTAATGGTTCTGTTTGCTGAAAAATATGATCAATCAGCATTGGAGTATGTTGATGCGCATTGTTCAATGTAGACATGCGGTAGTTTGGGTGGGATTAACGCTTGGTTGCATTTTGTCAGGATGGCAACCATTGCAAGCAGGGATTGCGGAACAAGATGAAACAGCGATTCTGAGCGGTGTTGTTCAGGACGCGGAAAGTGGTGAACCTATTGTCGGTGTTGTTCTGGCGGTTAAGGACTCGCCTTATGGCACCACTACGGATAAGGATGGTTACTTTCGTCTTGACCTTAAAATGCAGAACGAGTTTTCACTTCAGGTGACGATGCTCGGATACAATAGTCTTGAGCGGCAGATATTCCTGGACGGGGATTCTGTTGTCAATCTCAAGCTGAAGTCTGCACCCGTTGAAGGAAGTGAAGTAACCGTCGAGGATGAGCGCGATGTGGTTCGCGAATCGACTCAGTCCATTACCGTTCTCGATGAAGTTCAACTGCAGCGAACACGCGGGCAAACCTTTAGCGAAACGCTCAAGGAAGTCCCGGGCGTAACAGTTTTACAAACCGGCCCTTCCATTGCCAAACCGGTTATTCGTGGTTTGCACAGCGATCGAATTGTGATTGTGAACGCCGGTGTGCAGCAGGAAGGCCAACAGTGGGGGAGTGAGCATGCACCGGCCCTTGATCCCTTTGAAGCTGCCCGCATCGAAGTGCTGCGCGGAGCTGCCGGGGTACAATATGGCTCAAAAGCGATCGGCGGCGTGATTCGCGTCAGCCCGCAGGAAGCGCCGGAATCCGGCGGCGTCCGCGGAAATTTGAATCTAAATGGCTTTTCCAATAACCGACATGGCGCCAGTGCATTATCCTTACAAGGCACCGTGCCGCAAATTGCCGGCCTGGGCTGGCGGGTGCAGGGGAGTCTGCGCAAGGCCGGTGATTCCAGTGCGCCGGACTATGTACTTTCGAATACCGGTTTTGCCGAGCAGAACGGCTCCGTGACCCTGGGATTGAAGCGTCAGGATCACCGGTTTACCGGTTACCTGAGTTTGTTTTCGACAGATTTGGCGATTTTTCGCGGATCGCATATTGGCAATCTTTCCGACTTGCAACGCGCCATTGAGCGCGGGCGCCCTGCGTTTGAGAGGGAATTCACCTACGAAATTGATACGCCCAAGCAGTCCATTCGCCACGTGCTGGCTTCCCTTAACTATAAATGGCAAATACCGACGGCTGGCGTATTGGAGGTCCAATATGGCTGGCAGAAGAATAACCGTCAGGAATTTGATTCGCACCGGCGTTTCTCCAGCGAACCTCCCACTGAAGCTGCCTTTGCGCTGGAGTTGACCAGCCATTCTGTGGAATCTTCTTTCAAACATCTGCCCTGGAAGAACATATACGGCAAGTTTGGGGTCTCAGCGATACGTCAGGGGAATGTGAAGCAGACCACCGGCTATCTCATTCCGAATTTTCGCTCCTATGATGTCGGGGCATTCCTGATCGAGCGCTGGAGCGCTCGCAAGCTAACCCTGGAGTTTGGTGGCCGATTTGACTACCGCTGGATCAAGGCTTTTCCACTGATAGACAGGCTCTTTCAGGAGCGCCGCCATTCATACAGCAATGTTTCGGGCGTGCTTGGGATGATATATGCGTTTGATGAAAGTTTTTCCTTCGGCATCAACCTTGGCAGTGGCTGGCGGGCTCCGGGCGTCAACGAGCTCTACAGTGACGGTGTTCACCATGGCAGTGCGCAGTTTGAGTTAGGAAATGCCGATCTTCAGACGGAAAAGAGTGTTACTGCAGACCTGACGTTGAACTATGAGACGGATGCAGCGCACGCGCAGCTCAGCTTCTATCGCAATCAAATGAATGATTATATCTACCTCTTTCCGGAGGCCGATCCTGTACTGACCATCCGCGGCGCTTTCCCGGCTTTTTCATATCAGCAAACCGATGCCCGCCTGACAGGTTTTGACGGTTTTGCCGAATATCAATTCCTCTCCTGGTATCGTCTTGGTGTCTCAGGCTCATTGGTCCGCGGAGATGACCAGGGTCGCAACGAGCCATTGATCTTTATGCCGGCGGACCGGTTTAAGCTGACGCACCAATTCCATCTGCCCGATGCCGGTAGACTATGGACGGAAAATCATCTGCACCTCACTACCCAAATGGTTGCCCGTCAGGATCGTTTTCCTGAAGGGATCGACTACGCAGATCCCCCGGCAGGGTATACCCTCTGGCACCTGGATTTTGATGGACAGTTAAGTATTGCTGAGCGTCCCCTGAATATAAGCTTTAGTGTGCAAAATATATTTAATAGCAGCTACCGCGACTACCTGAGTCGTTTCAGATATTATGTGGATGATCCCGGCCGTACGATCATTCTTCGATTGCAAATACCATTTGGATCTCATTAATGATCAATGTGTCGATTCGACATCGGTTTTTGCTTGCGGTTTCAAAACAAAAGGATTCAAACCTCGTTCGTGATCCACCGGGGATCATTTGAGCAATTCGACTAGTCTAACTAATTACTTTCCAATAATTAAAGAGGAGATTATTCTCATGAAGTTTACCCATATTCTCAAGTTCGTTTTTTTGGCAGCCGTACTCGTTTTGGCTGGATGTGAAAGCAGTGTTGAGCCGGAAGATCCCGGTCCAGGTGAAGAAGAAGTCATCACCACTGTTAACTTCACCCTGACGGAAGTTGGCAACACCTCAAACGTGGTAACCGCCCAGTGGAGAGACCTGGACGGCGAAGGTGGCAGTGATCCGGTTATCAGCGGTTTTACTCTGGAAGCAGGAAAAACCTACACCGGCGCCATTGAACTGCTGAATGAGGAAGAGAACGAAGATATCACTGAAGAAGTTGAAGAAGAAGCCGACGAGCATCAGTTCTTCTATACCCCTGATGCAGCAATTGCCTCACGCGTAACGGTCACCATTACCGATACCGACGGCAATAACCTGCCGGTTGGCCTGGAATACACTGTTACTGTTAGTGCCGGTGCAGCTGTGACCGGTTCAATCAATGTCGTTTTGGGTCACTATGATGACGCCCCGAAAGACGGTACTACCCGCAGTGACGAAAGTGATATTGATATTGACATCCCGATAACAATTAATTAGATTCAATGCTCTATATCAATAGTAGCTGCTTCCGGCAGCTACTATTGAGTTTTATCAAATACCATTTAACCAGGAAGCTGAAATGGCAAAGAAACAAACATTTGATTCCAAGCTCAAAAAGGGACAGGATGCCGGCGGCAAGGCGATCAAGCTGGTGTTTTCCTATCAATCCCCCAAGACCGGTTACTGGCGCTTCGTTGAGCGCATTGTTCGTGTGCCGGCCGATGGTAACGAGCAGCAGAGTATTGATGCCGAATTGAAAAGCAGCATGGAATATCTGTCTAACCAGGCCTAAGCTGCTGTCCAATTGACTTTTGAAGGAAGAAGGATAAGAGATGTCCAGAAAGTGTAAAATTACCGGTGTTGGCCCGATGGCAGGAAACAATGTCTCTCACGCCAACAATAAAACCCGTCGCAGACAACTACCGAACTTGCAGAGCAAGCGGATTTATGTTGAAGAACTGGATAAGTTCGTACGGGTAAAATTATCGACCAGCGCTCTGAAGACTGTTACCCGCAAAGGTCTGATGACCTACCTGCGTGAACAAGGCTTGACCTTAAAAGACGTAGTCTAACAACTTCTCATCGTGAAGCCCTGGTCTTCCCTTTGACTTAAAAAACCCTGCCGGCGCTTGCTTGCGGGGTTTTCTGCGTTACCGGGAAATCTTTGTAAACATGTCGGGGATTTTGCCTGTCAAATGTAATAGAGGATGTGCAAGTAGTTTTATTTCATTAAAAACCGGCGTTGTCGTACACTGTAGTAGCCTATTTTAAATTCGTCAGCGTATGACGTGGGGGATGAGCCATTTGAAAGAGGAGAGTTCTCATGATTAGTTTGCTCAAACGATGTTGTTTGATTCCGATTCTCACCAGTCTCACCATCTTAATTTCCATCAGTATTGCTAAAGATTCACCGGAGCCGCCCGTGGCTAAGAAAATTCCCAAAAAACTGACCGTCCATGACCACACTCGCGTCGACAACTATTACTGGTTGAATGAACGCACCAACCAAGACGTTCTGAACTATCTGACTGCCGAGAATGAATACCTGGAATCTGTCATGGCGCATACCAAGCCGCTGCAGGAAGCGCTTTTCCAGGAAATTAAGGGGCGGCTGAAGCCGGATGATGCCTCAGTTCCGTATTTGAAGAACGGATACTATTACTACGTGAGATATGAACCGGAAAAGGAATATCCGATTTATTGCCGTAAGAAAGGTGATCTTTCTGCGCAAGAGGAAATCCTGCTGGATGTAAATCACATGGCCGATGGCTATAAATACTATCAGGTTCGTGGCGTGAATGTTAGTCCCGACTCTCGATATGTCGCCTTTGGCGTGGATACTGTGAGCCGTCGCCAATACACCATTCACGTGAAAGATCTCAAAACCGGTGAGATGCTGGCGGATGCGGTTCCCAACACGACTGCCGGTTCCGAATGGGGAAATGACAGCAAAACACTCTTCTATACGACCAAAGACAGCACTTTACGCCCTCATAAGGTTTGGCGTCATGCCATTGGCGAGCCCAATGAAACAGACGTCATTCTTTTCCATGAAAAAGACAATACCTTCAGTGTTTACTTGGATAAGACCCGCACCGGCAAGTACATCAGCATCGAATCATACAGCACCTTGTCAACCGAAATGGCTGTAATTGATGCCGACAAGCCGCGTGAAGCGCAGCGGATTATTCAACCGCGTGAAGCGGATCACGAATACTATTTCGCTCACAAAGGTGATCATTTCTATATCGTCAGCAACCTTGACGCGAAGAACTTCCGTCTCTGGAAAACCCCGGTGAACAAAACCAACCGTGACAATTGGGAAGAGGTTATTGCCCATCGCGAAGATATTCGTTTGCAGGGCGTGCAGGTGTTTAAAGACTTCATGGTCGTCCAGGAGCGCAAAGACGGTCTGCGTCAGCTACGCATTATTTTTGACAAAGATGGTTCCGAGCATTATCTGGATTTCGGTGAAGCTGCGTACGTTGCCTACCCGACCTCGAATTATGAATATGATACGCAGACTTTGCGCTATGGCTATTCTTCCATGACTACCCCACAATCAACCTACGATTATGACGTAAACACCCGAAAGAAGACCCTGCTTAAGGAGTCGGAAGTTATCGGCGATTTTGATCGCAACAATTACGCGTCCGAGCGGGTGTTTGTCAAAGCACGCGACGGTGCAGAAATTCCGCTGTCCATCGTCTATCGTAAGGGTATGGAAAAGAATGGCAGTCATCCGCTACTGCTTTATGGCTATGGTTCTTACGGGGCGAGCATGGAAGCCACTTTTAGCAGCACCCGCCTGAGCCTGCTCGATCGTGGCTTCGTCTACGCCATTGCTCATATTCGCGGCGGTGAAGAAATGGGCCGTCACTGGTATGAAGATGGCAAATTGCTGAAAAAGAAGAATACTTTTACGGATTTCATCGATTGCGCTGAATTTCTAATTGCTGAAAAATACACCGACAAAGATCGCATCTTTGCTCGTGGCGGCAGTGCCGGTGGTTTATTGGTTGGCGCGGTGGTGAATATGCGTCCTGATCTCTTCAAGGGCGTTATTGCTGCCGTACCATTCGTGGACGTGGTAACGACCATGCTAGACGAAACGATTCCCCTGACCACTGGAGAATATGATGAGTGGGGCAATCCTAACGATCCGGAATATTACAAATACATTCTTTCCTATTCACCTTACGACAACGTTGAAGCGAAAGACTATCCGGCAATGTTAGTAACCACCGGCTTACATGACTCGCAAGTGCAGTACTGGGAACCAGCCAAATGGGTTGCCAAGCTGCGTGAGTTGAAAACCGACAACAATATGCTGCTCTTTCAAACTGAGATGGAAGCTGGTCACGGCGGTGCGTCCGGCCGCTATACACGCCTGCGTTCGACCGCCCTGCAATATGCTTTCATGCTCAACTTGCTGAATCGCGGTACACTCTAGAATTGCCCTGGTGTGCGGCGCTGCTGCACGCCGGTAACGCATAAATTCACTCACATCCCCCTTGATCCCCCTTCGAAGGGGGACAAAGGGGGATGTGAGCATGAGCGTGCTACCTCTATTTTCACCGACCAAAATCTTTTATCCATTAGACTACCGAGGAGAGACCTGATGCGAAGTGCCCTGATAACTGTGATATCTGCTGCCTTGCTTGTCTTTTTCAGCACAGGCTGCGATCAAACTGCCCAGGATGTCGCCGAAATGAAGACAGACACCATGGTCAGCTTCAAGGGACGGAATATTGATCTAAAACCGTATGTAGAAGGTTGGCCCTATTATGGCTTTAAGCCGTCATACGATGCCGGTAAACTCTTTTACTACCACCAGGATTCTACCACCAGCCTGAAAATGCTGGACCTTGAAGGAGAAATGGCCTTCGGGGATGGCACAGTCATCTCCGATATCGATTTTTCCAAGCGCAATGTTTGGGGGATGAAATATCGCAAGGCAGATGGAAAACTCTACTGGTCTGGTGACGAAGTAAATGACGAGGTGATTAACCTGTACCGCCTCGATCCTTCCAATGGTCATATCGAAAAACTGACAGATGTGCCCTACATCTTTGGCTGGTCATGGGATCCAAGCGAAACAAAAATTGCGTACATCGCTCGCCTCGGCAGCAAAGAGGAGCGGCTATCTGAATTGCGCGTTCTTGATATTGAGAGTGGGGAAGAAGAAGTTATTATGAAGGATGTGCCGGAATATCGCCTTCTTTGGGGAACGCCAAGCTGGCAGCCGGATGGCGAAGGGGTGGTCTTGCATGTTGCTCGAAATGCACACCGGACCAAGGGCAATCTCATTTATGCCGATCTGAAAAGCAAAACCTGGAAGCTTATCACCGATCCGGAACAAAACCGCTATTTTCCCTCCGTGGATGAAACCTGGCTGGATGACGAAACCATGATCGTCTATTCAAATGAAGACGGCTTCGTCAATTTGTATCGCTACAACATGGCCAATAAGCAATATGCCCAGCTTACCAGTTTTACCCGTGATATCAGCGATTCTGAGATTCTGGAAATCAATGGACGCAAGATGATGTTTATCGTCCTCAGCAATCCCATTGAGAATGATGTGTTGCTGATGGATCTTACCAGCGGACAAATGGTTCACCAGGAAAAAATGGATGTTAACGTTAGCATTCTCGATGCCAGGGATAACCAACTGTTGATTTCGACCAATTCCGCCAGCAAAAAATTTCGCATCGATGAGATGCAGGTTCGCAGCGAGAAATTTATTTCCAGCGTGAAAGTGGATCTGCCGGAGGATTTACGCAACAAGATTACCCATGCGCGAGTAGAGCGCGTTGAATATCCGACTTTTGATATTGATCCGGAGTCCGGTAAGCCGCGCATGCTACATGGTTTTTTATATCATCCCAAAAATCCCCTCCCGAAAGAGGAGCAGTTGGTAGCCATTCATTCCTTTTATGGTGGCGGCAATCGCTTTAGCAATCGCACCCAAATTCTAGCTGAGGCGGGCATCTACGTGTTTAGTCCGGCGCCACGTGGCAGTTTTGGCTTTGGCAAGGAGTTCATGGCGTTAAATGACGGCGACTTGGGTGGCAACGAAATTATCGATGTCATCTACGCAGCCAAATTTGTTTCTGAAAAGCTTGGTATTCCGGCGAGCCGTGTTGGTGTTACCGGCGGCAGTCACGGTGGATACGCTACCATGCGCCTGCTGACCTTTCCCGGTGAAATCAACGGCAATGAGGCCAGCTTTGATTGGGGTTTTGGTATTAGCCATGCCGGTTTCTCCGATATCGTTCATTTCTATGAAAATTGCAACATTCCCGATTGGGTAACCCAAGAAGCCGGCGATCCGGCCACCGAGGCTGATAAACTGCGGGACCGCTCACCGCTCTACCATGCTGATAAAATGGTAGGCAAATTATTGCTGACGCATGGCACCAATGACAGCCGCGTGCCAATCGAGGGCAGTCGCTGGATGGCAGACAGCCTGCGCGCCTATGATAAAGATGTCACGCTGGTCGAGTTCGAAGGGCAGGGACATGGCATCAAGGGCCTCGATAACACAATTCGCAACTACAATGTCTGGTTCGATTTTCTGGAAAAGATCAACTAAAAGGCGATGAAGCATTGAAGCGTTGAAACATTTGATAACGTTGGAGCCGTTGCATAATTCAGCCTCATGTTCGCTTCTGGCGAAGGTGGGGGAAGGACACAGTAGCAGTGGCAGGGAAAAGACAAATAAGAAATGTTAAATGTCGAATCAAAACGTTTTAGCGCTTCTACGCCTTGACGAATTTGCAGATTTGTCTATTTGCAGGATTGCCCATTTGCAGATTTGCCTATTTCAAGATTTGCCCATTCGCCCATTTGCCTATTCATCCTCGCGAAAAGTAACCAGCAGTTTGGGCGTATTTTGGCTGAGCATCAGGCTTTTCTTTTGACCGCCGATATTCAGGTGCACAATGTTGAGCTGCTCATCATAAATATCGATGAGCAGTCTGTTCGTGATCATGAGCTTTGTTGGTTCATTCAGATCAGTGATTTCCAGGTAGCACCAGGTGACGTCCATTTCTGTTTCTGAACCGAGGTATTGCCAGGCGAGCTTATCTGCCTCATTCTCGATTATCAGGCACCGCTGTAGATAGCGTTCAATATAGCGATTGGCGGTTTCGCTACTGTCGACCTGATCGGCATGAACCTCGGCGCCGAGTGTTTTTAGAGCGAGTTCCAGATCGTCGCTGAAGATCTTTATAGAAATTTCCAGGGTCGATGCTTCAGGGTTGTAGTCTATCTGTGAGAGGCTGACATAAAACTCGTGCGCACTAAGGGTTAATCCGCAGCACAATCCTGCCAAAAGCCAGGCGTAGAGATATTTCTTAAGCATATGTCACCTCGTTTTGCTACCTTTATAAACGCTTGCTTGCTAACTTATCGAAGCAATATAGAATAACCTAATCTACTGGCGAAAATGAGCGAATTTGAACTCTACCTTACCGTCGGTCGCGATCATATTCTGGACATCAATGGTTACGATCATATTCTTTTCTTGATTGCCCTCTGCGCCATTTATCAGCTCAAGCAATGGCGGATTTTATTGGTGCTGGTTACGGCATTTACAGTTGGACACAGCCTTACCCTGGCCTTATCGATCTTCGGCTACACGATATTTTCCCCTCCTGTAATTGAATTCCTGATCCCGGTAACGATTTTGATAACCGCGATATATAATATTGTCCAGGCCCGCGAGCGCAAGACTAAGGAAAAATTGGCTGTCAATTACGCTATGGCCTTGTTTTTTGGATTCATTCACGGCATGGGCTTTTCCAATTATTTGCGGGCGCTGCTTGGGGAAGAAGAGTCTATTTGGTTACCCTTGCTGGCCTTTAATATCGGACTCGAAATTGGCCAGATCATTATTGTGGCGATCATCCTGGGAATATCCTACCTGGTGATGAATCTGGGCAAGGTCCGTCAACAGATGTGGCAGTATGCCGTCTCAGCGCTCGCCGGCGTGATGGCGCTTTATCTGATTTTTCAAACCAACCTCTGGTGGTAATATGATGCGAATATTTATGAAATGCCTCGCCTTGCTTTTGGGATGCAGTTTGCTCCTCAATGGTCAGGACAACGAAAATCGCAGTAAGTTTCGTCAGCTGAAACAGGAATTGGCCACGCCGAACGTGTACCACAATGCGGCCGGGGCGCCGGGCCAGTACTATTATCAGCAGCGGGCCGACTATCAAATATCGGTTGAACTCGACGACGAAAAGCAGCGCATTTCCGGTAGCGAAGTGATCACTTATTATAACAATTCGCCGGACGAATTGAGCTATCTGTGGATTCAACTGGATCAAAACATGCGCGCGAAAGATTCGGATCGCCGCAAAACGGCGACAGCCACACTTGGCGACAGCATTTCTTTCCGGACCTTTATGGCCCTGCACAATGATTTTGACGGCGGATTCAAAATTGAGTACGTCCGGGACAAGAACAATCGTCCGTTGCAACACCAGATTGTTAGCACCATGATGCGCATTGATCCGACACGCCCCTTGAAACCGGGGCAGAGCACTGTTATCAAAATCAAATGGTGGTATAACATCAACGATCGCATGAAAATGGGCGGACGTTCCGGCTATGAATATTTCGAAGAAGACGGCAATTATCTCTATACCATTGCCCAGTTCTTTCCGCGAATGGCTGTTTACAATGCTGTTGAGGGATGGCAGCATAAGCAGTTTCTTGGCCGCGGAGAATTTGCCCTGGAATTTGGCGACTATGATGTGAAGATCACCGTGCCGGCTGATCACCTGCTGGCGGCAACCGGTGAGTTGCAAAATCCTGCTTCAGTTCTGAGTGCCAAGGAACGCCGCAGGCTACAGCGGGCACGAACGGCCTCGGAGCCGGTCATCATTCGTAGCCAGGAAGAGGCAGTCGAATTGGAAAAGGGACGCTCCACTCAAAAGAAAACCTGGCATTTTCGCGCCAAAAACGTGCGGGATTTTGCTTTTGCAACATCCCGTAAGTTCATTTGGGATGCTATGGGTGTGCAAATGGGGAACGGCACCGTGATGGCAATGTCGTATTATCCGAAGGAGGGAAATCCGCTCTGGGAGCAATATTCCACGAAGGTAGTTGCCCACACACTGAAGACCTATTCGAAGTATACCTTTGATTATCCCTACCCGGTGGCGATTTCGGTCCATGCTGCCAGAATTGGTATGGAATACCCGATGATTTGCTTCAATTTTGGGCGTCCGAATGCCGACGGCACCTATAGCAAACGCACCAAGTATCGCATGATCGGGGTGATTATTCACGAAATTGGTCATAACTACTTCCCAATGATTGTTAATAGCGATGAACGGCAATGGACCTGGATGGACGAGGGTTTGAACAGCTTCCTTCAGTATCTAACCGAGCAGGAGTGGGAGCACGATTTCCCGTCCCGGCGCGGTCCGGCACATAAGATTGTCGATTACATGAAGGGAGATAAGAACAACATCGTTCCGATTATGACCAACTCGGAGTCCATTCATCAATTTGGCAATAATGCCTACGGGAAGCCGGCAACAGCGCTGAACATCTTACGCGAGTCCGTCATGGGGCGGGAGCTGTTTGATTTTGCTTTTAAGGTTTATTCACAACGCTGGATGTTCAAGCACCCAACACCCGCTGACTTCTTTCGCACCATGGAAGATGCCTCCGGCGTGGACCTGGATTGGTACTGGCGTGGCTGGTTCTACACAACCGATCACGTCGATATTTCGCTCGATGCTGTCAGTTGGTTCCGCGTGGATTCCCGCAATCCGGAAGTCGAGAAACCGATTGCCCGTGCAGATGACGCTGCCCAACCTGAATACATTACCGATGTGCGCAATCGTGATCTGATTAAAAAGACGCTCATCGAACAGGATGCCAGCCTGCAGGACTTTTACAATCGCTATGATCCCTATGAATCAACGATTCTTGATCGCGAAGAGTATGAAAAATATCTCACCGGTTTGGATGACGAACAGCGGGAATTGCTGAATTCTGATCTGAATTACTATCAGCTGGATTTTACCAATCACGGCGGTCTGGTGATGCCACTGATATTGGAATATGAGTATAGCGACGGCACTAAGGAAATAGAACGGGTACCGGCTGAAGTCTGGCGCTATCGCGAGAACGCAATATCCCGTGTCATTACCTCCGAGAAAGAAATTGTTGCCGTGACCCTTGATCCCTTCCTGGAAACGGCTGATGTGGATATCAGCAATAATTACTGGCCGCCACGCGCCAAACCAAGCCGCTTTAAGCTTTTTAAGCAACGCCGTCTCGAAGACCGGGAGAATCCCATGCAGCGTCTGAAGCGTGCTGACGAGCGCACCCGGGAAATTACCGGGAAGGATACGGAGAACAGCAGCAGTGGTGGACAAGAATAGCCGGTTTACACATTGCCGGTGGCATTGCTTTCAGCACATATTCAGTTTCCCGATTGGCCTCCGGAAGCGTGTTTTTTGTTTGGCTTCTGACGTGAGCAAATATTATATTGAGGCTGAATTGAATGTAGCGACGATTTGTTGTTGAGGGGCAGTTAAATCGGGGAGCCATGTTTCTTAAGTTATTTTTTCTTTTTACCGTTGTACCGATTACTGAGCTGTATTTGCTGATCAAAATTGGCAACTGGCTTGGGGCTTTCAACACTGTTGGTATCATCTTTATCACCGCTACAGTTGGTGCTTACCTTGCCCGAAATCAAGGATTTCAGGCTATCTCCAGAATTCAAAATTCTCTCCGAAATGGCTTACCACCAGGAGACGAATTGCTTTCCGGACTGCTGGTGTTGATTGGCGGCTTCTCCCTATTGACTCCCGGATTTCTTACGGACTTTCTCGGTTTTAGTATGCTTCTGCCCTTTACCCGTGCCGGTTACGTTCATTTCCTAAAAAAATGGATTCGCCAAAAACTCGATTCGGGCACCTGGCGGGTCATAGAACCTTAGTACAATCAGTCAGGCGAAGTTTAGGAAGGTAGCGTGGTAAAGAAGTTTATTCCGTTTATGTTTGTTTTGGGTTATGGTGGAGTCGCCGTTGCATTGATTTTCCTGTTCCTGGCGAAACCGGTCTCAGAAAGCTGGTGGAACAGCGACTGGGCATTTTCCTTAGCCATCCTCTTGTATGTTATCGGCGGGCTTGTTCTCTCCTGGTTTGCCGGCTTCCGTGAAAAGCGTCTGCAGCAGAAGATGGCTTCCCTCCAGCGTGCCGGTGATTATAGTGCTGCCCTGGGATATTCGACACGCCTGATAATGCTTACGGCCCGAAAATACGGCAAGAACAGCCGCGGCTACGCCGATCACCTCGATAATCATGCCTGCCTCTATAGTCTGCTTGGCAAATACGATCAGGCCGATGAACATCTCAGTGAAGTCATAACCATCCGTGAAAATACGGCTTTGCCCGACGATGTTGATCTTGCACGCAGTTATCTGAACATGGCAGAGCTGCAATGGACACGTGAAGATTATGATCGAGCGAAGTCTGCCTACGAAGACGCCATCCGGCTTGGTGAAGAAATTGCCAACGCCGACATATTTGATACCAGTATTGCCCTTTGCGGCCTGGGGCAGGTGCATTATATCACCGGACAGTACAGTGCTGCGGAGTCCTCTCTGAAGTTGGCGCTCAAGACTGCGAAAGAGACTGTAGGACCGGAGAGCATTAGCGCTGCCCTTGCCATGACAGCCCTGGCAGAGCTATATGCTATGGAAGGCAACAACAGCGAATCAGAACAGTTGGCCAGTGATGCTCTTTCAATTCTGGAAAGGGAAGCTGGACTGGAGAGTCCCGAGGTTGTTAGTGCGTTGAACACGCTCGGCGGCATTTACGTAGATAACGGCCGCTTTGCTGATGCTGAGCGAATGTTTAAGCGTAAGCTGGACATTGTTGAACGTTCCTTTGGAACCCTGCATGTTAATTACGCCAATGCCCTGGAAAATCTTGCTGACCTCTACAGAATTCAGAAGCGTTTTGGCGAGGCGATTAGTTATGCCAGCCGGGCGCTTGCCATCTACGAGGAATTCTACGGGCGGCATCACTATTCAGTAGCGATGGCCATGAACAGTCTGAGTCTCATTTATATCGAGCAAGGACAGTTTGAGAGCGGTAGTGAACTTCATGAAAAGGCGCTCCGGCTGATCAAAAATGAGTTCGGAGAAAATCACGTCTTCTATGTTAATCAGCTGAACCATCTTGCAGAGGTCTATCATTTCAAAAATCGCCTTCTGGAAGCAGAATCTTATGCGCGTCGCGCCCTTCAGATAGTACGAAAAATGGCCGATGCGGACCCGATTTTGCTGGACAATACCTTGCTGAATCTCGCACGGATTAATATGCAGCAGCAGAAGTATACAGAATCGGAAACCCTGCTCTTGCAGGCTCTGAACCATGTTGAAAAACAAGTTGGACCGGATCACGAAAATGTAGTACCAATCCTGGTGCAACTGGTAGATCTTTATATGGCTCAGGAAGCGCTGGAAGAGGCAGAAGGATATTGCACAAGAGCAGCGGGCATTATTGAAAAGTATGTTGGCCCTCATCATCCGGATATGGCCCAGGTGCTCAATATTCTTGCTGGTATTTACGGCGGCTTGCGCAAGACCCGCGAAGCCGAATCGCTGTTCCGCCGGGTGCTGGACATGGTGCAAACCCTCTTCGGCAGCGATCATGAATTGGTAGGCGTTGTGCTGGTGAATCTCGCTGACCTTTATGAAAGCGAAGGCCGATATAGTGACGTTGACGCTCTCTTCAAAAAAGCCTTACCGATATATGAGAAAAAGCTCGGTATGACTCACCCCGATGTTACCCTCCTGCTAAATCGTATGGTGGCCTTCTACGCCAAATCCGGCGACAATGCTGAAGTCAAACGCATTCAGGATAAGATCCTGCGTAATCGGATTGTCAATTAATAAATCGGTAAACCTGCAAACCTGCAAACCTGCAAATCGGCAAATCGTTAACGCTTGAGGCTTCAGAGCATTTTGATTCATCATTCGACATTCGACATTCGACATTCGACATTCGACATTCGACATTCGACATTCGTCATTCGTCATTTGTCATTTCTCATTTCTCATTCATCATTTTCGCCCCTCCCTTCCAATTTTGATTTGAATTCTATCCTGCATTTCGCTAATATTATTGAATGAGTTTATGCTTGGCAGTTTATCAAATCTGAAGGAGACTTCGTGGCCAGTGTTGAATTGAGCAATGTCTCGAAAGTATACGACGGTAATGTGAAGGCCGTTAAAGAGGCCAATCTAAAAATAGATGATAAAGAATTTGTCGTGTTGGTTGGACCAAGTGGTTGCGGCAAGTCGACCATGTTGCGAATGATTGCCGGGCTTGAGGAAATTTCCTCCGGTGAACTGCGTATTGGCGATCAGGTTGTAAATGAAGTCGCGCCGAAGGACCGCGATATTGCCATGGTTTTCCAAAATTATGCGCTGTATCCACATATGACAGTCTACGACAATATGGCCTTTGGCCTCAAGCTGCGCAAGTTCTCCAAGGCCGAAATTGAAAGCCGGGTTACGGATGCAGCAACCATACTTGGGATTAAGGAATATCTGGATCGCAAGCCGAAGGCACTTTCTGGTGGACAGCGTCAGCGCGTCGCACTTGGCCGCGCTATTGTGCGTAAGCCTAAGGTCTTTCTGTTTGATGAACCGCTATCCAATCTTGATGCCAAACTGCGCGTTCAAATGCGCATTGAAATTAATCGCCTGCATACCCGCCTGCAATCAACCATGGTCTATGTAACCCACGATCAAATTGAAGCGATGACCATGGGCAGCAAGATTGTCGTTTTAAAAGACGGCATTATTCAGCAAGTTGATAGCCCACTCAATCTCTACAACAATCCCTGTAATCGCTTTGTTGCCGGTTTTATTGGCAGTCCGGCCATGAACTTTGTAGAGGGATCGATAAAGGACGAGAACGGGCTTCACTTCACCGCCAACGACATTCGCTTCAAGCTGCCGGAGGATCGTGCCGGACAGATCAAGAAAACCGGGGCTATGAAGGTGACCCTCGGTATCCGCCCTGAGAACATTCTTGATCCGCGCGCCAGTGCCGACAAGACTTTGACCGATCATCAATCCATAAACGTCGAAGTTGTTGAACCGATTGGAAATGAAATTTTTGTCTATTTTAGCGTCGACGGCAACAGCTTCTGTATGCGGGCTGCACCTGATCAGACCTGCCAGCCGGGTGATCGCATGGATATTGCTTTTGACGCCAACAAGCTTTTCTTCTTCAATACGGAAACGGGTGAGCGTTTGGTCTGAGCCGGGCGGTCACCACGCAATTTCCTCAAATCAAATTTAAGTAGCCGATGCTGACGCCGAATATGGTTATGTGACCCAATATGGTCACCTCGTACAAAAACGGCAACCTGAAGGGATATCAGGTTTTGGGAAAGGGAGTTCTCATTGTCGGTTTGCAGCGCATATCATGCCACCTCGCCAAATTTTAGCAGCCACAAACTACGAGCTTCTGTTGGAATTGCATCCAGCGGAATCTCTTACCCACTTCAACCATCTTCAACAAATCAACCTGCCAGTTGCCGACTGAGTTCACGATTACCTCTGCTTTACCCTAATCATTGGGAATACACCCGGTTCACTCGTCGGAGGATATGATGCGCAATCGGCTTGCTGGTTATTACTTACTATCTTTTATGCTAATCGCGGTTGGTCTGCTGATATACGAATCTTTGCACAAGGAAACTGGTGACGGTGCAATAGAACTGATTGAAGCGTCGCCGGAATATACAAAGCTAGCGAAGCGAGATCGGATTGATCTGGCAATGGCCCAGGAGTTTGAAATGACCAGGGATCCCGCCCTCGGCTACGTGCCGCGTGAGCGCCTGGTAAAAGCCCGTGAAATTATGAAAGAGCGCATGGCGCGGCCTTCCAGCGAGAAAACGGCGATCGCCGGCGTAGAATGGGTCGAGATGGGGCCCAATAACGTTGGCGGTAGAACACGCGCAATTTTGATCGATCCCAATGATGCCACCGGTAAAACGGTCTTTGCCGCAAGCGTTGCCGGCGGGCTTTGGAAAACCACCGATATCAGTAAGACAAACCCGGATTGGACGCCGGTCGATGAATTCCTGGACAATCTGGCCATTACCTGTATTGCAGCGGATCCCTCCAATTCCGACGTTTTGTATGTGGGAACCGGTGAAGGCTGGTTTAATATCGATTACATCCAGGGTGACGGTATTTTTCGGTCTGCAGATGGCGGAAGCAGTTGGTCACAGCTGTTGGCAACGGCCTCGAATACCACATTTCGATTCGTACAAAAGGTTGTCGTCGATGCCAGCGGAAATATCTATGCGGCCACAAGGGATGGTGGTGTGCAACGTTCTACCGACAGCGGTAGCAACTGGTCGACAGTGCTCAGCAGCGGGGGTAGCGGATCATCTTCTGCGCGATGCGCTGATATCGAGATTGCCGCGAATGGAACGATCTATGCCGCTATGGGGATTTTCTCCACGGATGGCGTCTATAGCTCAGCGACCGGAGATCTGAGCTCCTGGACAAAGCTCAATACCGGTTCAAACGGCTTCCCGACTACTGGCTTCGAGCGCATAGAAATTGCCTGTGCGCCGTCTGACGCAACGGTGATCTATGCACTGACTCAGGATGATGATGGCGTGGCGCCCGGCATTTTTAATATTTACAAGAGCACCGATAGTGGCGCCAATTGGTCCACTACCAGTGAACCGACCCCGGCTGATCCCGGACAAAGCGAGTTTACGCGGTCTCAGGCCTGGTATAACCTCATTGCAGCTGTCGACCCAAATGATGCAGATCGGGTGATTGTTGGCGGAATTGACCTCTATCTCAGCAGCAACGGCGGTACATCCTGGACACAGATTTCCGATTGGCGGGGGAGCGATAACGGTTATCAATACGTGCATGCGGACCAGCATGCGCTCGTTTATCGCAGTGGCGACAGCGACACCCTGCTGATTGGCAATGATGGCGGGGTATATTTGAGCACAGATGCGTCTGCCGGGACGCCAACAATCGACTCTCGTAACGACGGCTATAATGTCACGCAACTTTATGGCGCAGCCATGCATCCGACTGCCGGTGAAACACATTTCCTGAGCGGTTCGCAGGACAACGGTAGTCACCGCTATAGCAGTCTTGGCCTGGCTGACGTGGTGGAGGTTACCGGCGGCGACGGCGGGATTCCGCATATTGACCAGGACGCTTCCAGCTTTCAATGGACCACCGGCACTTACACGACTTTTTATCGATCCACTGACGGCGGTCTTTCCTTCGATCTGGTGACCTCGCTCGGGAGCATCGGGCGCTTTATCAATCCGTCCGATTACGATGATACCAATGACAATTACTATGCTGCCTATTCTGCCGGAACCTATTTACGTTGGACCGATCCCCAGAGCGGCACTACTTTTAGTTCTGTCGCCATTTCAGCCTTTAACTCTCAAATTGTGACCGCGGTAACCGTTTCGCCAAATACCGCAAACCGGGTGTTCTTCGGCACCCCGGAAGGGCGGGTTGTGCGGGTTGATAATGCCGCCAGCAGCGCGTCAGGCACACATATTAACAGTGGCGCCGCAATGCCCAGTGGCACCATTAGCTGCATTGCTGTCGAGGATGGCGATGACGACCACTTGCTGGTCACATATTCGAACTACGGCGTTACCAGCATTTATGAAACGACGGATGGTGGCAGCAACTGGACGGCGGTGGAGGGTAATTTACCTGATATGCCGGTGCGCTGGGCTTTGTTTAGTCCCGATGATAGCGATCAGGCCTTGATTGCGACAGAACTTGGCGTGTGGTCAACGGATGATCTTGACGGCGGTTCAACGGACTGGGACGCCACCAATACCGGCCTGGCCAATGTGCGCGTGGATATGCTCCAAATCCGCAGTTCCGATAAACTGGTGATCGCAGCGACACACGGACGCGGCATGTACTCGACCAATGTCTTCAACACCGCGGTAGCTGCAGAGTTCACAGCGGACAAGACTGTTGGATATATCAACAACACGTTTCAGTTTACAGATCTTTCAACCGGCGGCAGCACTTACTCCTGGACCTTCGGCGATGGTAACACCTCAACTGATCAACATCCGACACATCAATACAATACAGCCGGTCAATATACGGTTTCCCTGACCATCAATGGTTCTGGAGATACGGAGACCAAAACCACTTACATCCACGTATTGCCCAATCGCGGAACGCCGTATGAAGCAGCGGACGGTGGTGATTTTGAAAGCAATGCAGGCGATTTCGCTTCGATGAGCCTGGCCGGGGGAATTGATCTCTGGGAACGTGGCACACCGACAAATGCCATAACCACACTGAATTCAAGTTCAAATGGCTGGAAGACCGATCTCGATGCGGATATCGTTGAAGCCGACTACAGTTGTGCTTTGTATTCTCCAAGCTTTAACATGACCGTTGGCGGGACATATACGCTACGATTTCGCAAAAGCATGGAGGTCCAGTTCTCCAATGCCCCTTTTGGTGTTCAGGTAGAATTTTCCACGGATCAGGGTGCGAGCTGGCAGCGTCTGGGCACCGACACGGATGGCTCCGGAACCAATTGGTATGAGCGTGGACCCGGCTCCGGAACCACACACTCTGTGGTTCCGGGAGGCTATGCATTTTGCAGCAACTTCACCAATCAAAACACCGAATACGATGTGTCGTCGCTCTCCGGCAATAGCTCAGTTTGTTTTCGAATTGTCTTTCACGTGGGAGGTGGCTACTCCGCATCGGGGTATACGCGCGACGGCTTTATGGTGGATGATTTCGAGCTGAGCGGCGAGACGAACGATGCAGCCTTACCGGTCCACTTGATATCATTTAGCGCCAATGTCAATCATGAAGCAAGCGGTATTGAACTGAACTGGGAAACCGCTGCGGAAATCAATAATTCACATTGGCTGGTAGAACGCCGTGACGCAAGCGGGGATTACCAGATTATTGGGCAGTTAGAAGGGCAGGGGACAACAACCACTTATACTGCCTATACACTTACCGATTACCGGGTTCTGGATGGTATCAAATACCAGTATCGTCTCCTGGATATAGACTATAACGGTCAGATTACAGAGCATCCACCACTGTCGATTACTTATCAGCAAAGCAGTGAAACCCTTGCCGAGAGCTTCTTACTTGGACAGAACTATCCCAACCCATTCAATCCGAGAACTGCCATTCCATACCGTCTGGCGAAAGAGGACAGGGTGCAACTAACGATCTTTAATCTTCATGGACAGGAAATTGCTACACTGGTGGATCGAAAGCAGGGCGTTGGTGAATATGTCGTCACCTGGGATGCGAAACGAGATGATGGCAGCCCGGTAAGCAGTGGCATATACCTTTATCGGTTGACCGTTGGAGATAGACAGATGAGCAAGCAAATGATCTATTTGCAATAGCTCTAGTTTCCCGTCTATGCATGATTTTTCTCGAGGATGCCAGCACACCGCCAATCGATATCCCGTAATGCTTTTGTTGCGGGATATCGGTCATTTTATTATGTTATGACCAATTTGCCGACCAATGTTGTGCCTGGTCAAACCGCAGACCAAACCAAGATGTATAGAATTTATGCGTGCTTATACGATCGATGGCTATGGTAGTCCGGACGCTCTCAAATTGTCGGATATTCCCGATCCTCCGCCCGCTGAGGGAAGAATTTTGATTGAGGTCAAAGCATTTGGCATCAACCGCAGCGAACTTTACACCCGGCAAGGGCATTCCGGGGATGCCGTTACCTTGCCGCGCGTCCTCGGTATTGAATGCGTTGGCCAGGTCATCGACGGCGGGGGAACAGATCTGTTACCGGGCCAAACAGTTGCTGCCGCCATGGGAAATATGGGACGGCTTTATGATGGCGGTTATGCCGAAAAGGCGTCGATTCCGCGAAACAATGTGTATCCCCTGGAGACAGACCTGGATTGGGAAACTCTCGGCGCTTTGCCGGAAACCTATCTAACTGCCTGGGGGGTGACAATGGAGGCCGTTGGTTTGCAAGCGGGGCAATCCTTGCTCATACGCGGCGGCACTTCATCCGTTGGACGGGCATGCTTCTCAATTGCTCGCGACTTGGGATGTACGGTGGTAGCGACGACCCGCAGTGAAGAAAAGAAAAAGCGATTGCTCGCGGCTGGCATGGACCATGTCTTGATTGATGACGGCAATATTGCGGATGAGCTCTGGGATCTTATGCCAAACGGTGTTAATGGTGTCATCGAACTGGTGGGAACAGAAACAACGATCAAGGACTCCTTGCTTTGTGCGGCCCCCAAAGGAACAGTTGGCATGGTTGGGTTTCTCGGAAACAGTTGGGATTATCAGTTCTTTCCCTGGATGCCATCAACCGTTAAACTAACGATTTACAGCAGTGAGACACTTACAACGGACTACGCAACACCGGTGCTGCAAAATATTGTGGACAAGGTTCAGGCTGGTTTCTATTCGCCAAATATCTACCAGGTTTTTTCATTTGATGGACTACCGGAGGCACATCGGGTGATGGAATCCAATGCAGCCAGCGGAAAACTGGTTGTCGTTTTGGATTAATGATTCAAGTTTCTGGATATATTAGCCCCGACTTGTAAAAATTCTACTGGAACAGTCGCTGTTTGCTCCGAATATAAGAATTGAGAAAAAATGGTGACCTTTCTCTCTTTCAAAATGTCACAAATATGTACATTGATCAACGTCAATCGCTGGCGTGGAATCAAAAGTATATTATGCTGCGATGCGAGTTCGGCGGGTTCAGCAACTCAAGCTGCTATTTCGCATATTTGATTGACATCCCGTTGTTCTCTTACATTATTGTGTATTACAATTGGATTATCTTGTAACAAAGAACCTAATCAGTTGGAAAGAACTGTTGTGAAATCGCTTATATTGGGTTGGCTACTGCTTATCGTTTCTTTCGCCTCAGCCCAAATTTCTATACATGACACTTTGAACATCGTACCGCTGAGTTTACGCGATCAGCTGGTTCTCGATGAAAAAATCGACCCATCCAGTTACCATCTTGGACCCGGGGATGAAATCCTGGTATTCATTGATGGTATCCAACCGGTATCGATGAACACCCAGGTGTTGCCTGATGGCAGCATCTTCCTTCCCCAAATGGGTGTCTTTCACCTTAAGGAAAATGAAACGCTGGTTGAAACCAGTGCGCGCCTTGAAGGATTCGTCAAGCAATACGTTAATGCCCGCCGGGTGCAAGTTTCCCTCGCCAATATCAAGCGTTTCAAGGTAAAGGTCGCAGGTAACGTACAGCGTCCGGGGTTCCTGGTGGTTACGGGAAGTGAGCGAATAACCGATGTCGTCATTAAGGCCGGATTGCTAGAATCTTCTTCGCAGCGACTGGTGCAGATTATTCGTGACGATACCACTATGACCTGCGATGTTGAGGCCTTCTGCCGCCTGGGGGACGTGACGGATAATCCCTATGTTCGTCAGGGAGATCGCATTTATGTGCCTGCACAGGACAGCGAGTTCAACAAAATTTCTATTCATGGGGCTGTGAATCAACAGCTTAGCATTGAATACCGCCCGGGTGATACTCTCAAGCGCCTGATTGATTTTGCTCTCGGATTTAAGCCGAATGCCGATTCCGCCCGCATAACCGTTGCCCGTTTCACCTCAGAGGGATCGGACTATGAGAACATTTCCCTGGAATTTCACGAGGACTTGGGATTTGAGCTGGAGCCGGATGACCGCGTGATGGTTTATTTCAAAAACGATTATAAGCGCAAGCATACGGTCGAGGTCGTTGGTGAAATTAATATTCCAGGCTTCTACCCCATCACTGAAGGTGAAGCAACCCTTCGCGAGATCATTGAACAGGCCGGCGGACCGACCGGACGTGCCTCACTGGCAAACGCTCAGTTAATCCGCACACAAGTTGCAAGCAGAACCGGTCGCGACCTGGCAAGACTTCGCGAAATGGCTGTGGCGGAAATGAATGAAGAAGAGCGCGAATATTGGAAGCTGCTGACACGCGAGTCACAAAACCTGGTCGCTGTGAACTTTGCCCGCGCATTGGATGCGGAACGGCGCTGGCCGGTGAAGCTGCTTGATGGTGATCGAATTTATATTCCGCGGCTGACGCGCACTATTACAGTTACCGGCGCTGTTCATAATCCCGGCATGCAGACACTTCAACATGGCGGCACCTTTGACAGATACCTTGCTGCCGCTGGTGGATTTACCAAGCGAGCCAGAAAATCTCGCATTCAGATTATCAAGGGAAGAACCGGGGCATGGCATTATGCCGATAGCAATATTCCCATCGAGGAAGGTGACACGATATTTGTGCCGGAGAAACCGCTCTATAATCGCTGGTCGATTTTCAGGAATACGGTTTCCGTGGTTGCGCAGCTTTCAACGATTGCTGCAGTTGTCTATTCCCTTACCCGCTAGTAAGATGGCGCATATCTGCGCCGTCTCCTGCTTCAACTCATCGTATATCATCAATCAGACTTTTTCCGTCCAGGTCGTCCGGTTTATTTATACCGAGCAAGTCTGCCAGGGTCGGTGCGGCATCTGCTGTCTCTACTTTTGTTTGATGTATTGCCGCTTTGACACCCTCACCCATGAAGAGCAAAGGCACCTGTGTATCATAATCATAGGGAGACCCATGTGTGGTGCCGAAGCCTTCCTTTACAAGGTAGTTCTCCTTGAAGCGAAAGATGATATCACCGGATCGATCCGGATAATAGCCATTGCGGTATCTGGTTAGAAAGGCGCGATCCGGTGTATCGGTCGCCAGTAGCTCCGAGGCGCCGAACATATCTTCGACACCTTCGATTTCTTTGAATTGTGCCATCAACATGTTTTCCAGCTTGGCGCGTGAAACACCGCTTGCCTCTGCTGCACCATAATTAAGTACCATGCCCGGACCGCTCAGGCCCAAAAAGAGCGGATCGCGAATTTGCAACTCCTGGCCGACCTTCGTGAAAATATTTCTTGATGCTGCCATTAAGGCCCCGCGGGCAATACGGCCGGCGTCGATACCGCGCCGCTCTAATTCTTCCGGGAGTGGCAGGACGCCGTGGTCGCTACTCAAGACCACATAGTAATTTCCTTTGCCAACCTCATCATCCAGGAAGTTGAAAAAGTCGCCGAGGTATTTATCAAGGCGCAGGAAGTGATCCATAGATTCATGACTAAACGGACCGAAAGCATGCCCGATATTATCAGCTGCAGAACAACCGAGTAAGAGGATATCCGTCACGTCGTCGCTACCGATGCCTTCGTTTATGACCATTTCCCTGGCGAAGTCGATTACCAGTTCGTCCACGAAGGGTGTTGTTTCCAACATTGCATAGTATCTTGGACTTGGTGCGCTGGTGTCGGCGTTAAAGAGGTGCGGAAATACCGTTGCTTTACCATCCGCTTCTGCCGGGAAGTCATCTTCGCGCGCCATCATGTAGGTTTCTTCAGGAAATAGCCTGTGCCAGCCGATATCGAAGTAGCTATCAACTTTCCGCGAGTTGTTGAACGCTTCTACCCATTCCGGATTCGCTTTCATGTAATAGGCTGAGGTGACGATTCGGCCATTCACATCATTATACCAATAGGCAGCATCCGGTTTTTTTCCGCTGGTTAGAATTGATGCGCGATCTTTACGTGCCACCGAAAAAACTTTGGCTCCTGGTTGCTGCTCCTTGAGCCAATCACCGATTCCGGTTCGCATTAATTGCTGCGGTCCGCGCTCTTTGTGGGCTGCAGTTGAATCAAGTGTGGGTGCTCCCTTGCTCTCGCCACAATAAGTACGGGCACGGGTATCGCGGTTTAGCCAGGCATTGCCAACAATGCCATGGCTGGAAGGATATGTGCCGGTACCGATTGTTGCATGTCCGGCGCCCGTCACGGTATTTGCATGTTGATGATGGGCATTGAGAAATAAAGCGCCATTTTCATAGAGTCGCTTAAAGCCATGCTTGTAAATACCGGCAAAACGGGTAAAATGATCCGGGCGCATCTGATCGACACTGATGATTACCGCCAGCTTCGGTTTCGCCTTCGCTTTTGTTTCCGGCTCTACATTCTGCATAACGGCCTTATCTTCGATATTGCCGGCACAAGCAAACAGAATCAGCATCACAAGCAACGGTGACAAGCGTCTGGAATATTGCATAAGGAAGGTTCTCCGGGTTTTTCCCATCAAGATAGACAAGGTTAGCGCAAGAAAGTTGCGAACAAATCTTGATCGAATAATGAAGATCGAAGATTGAAGAGTTAAAAACGAGTCATGAATGATTCTGCGTTATTTTCGTTCTTCATTTTTCAATTTTCAATTTATTTCTCGGCAAGAGTATAGCGGAAAACGGGGAAAATGTAAATGGAAAAGAAAACTCCCGGGACTTGCTTCTAAAAAAATCTTTCGCTTTACCAGGCGAGCGAGTGATCTGAATGTCAATTCAGATCACTCGCTCATATCGAGACTCTTCGGAGCGGCAAGTTGATTACCAATATTAGGATGGTTGAGTAATCTTTGCCGTTTCCGAACCGATCCCCGATGCCTTCGAATCTATCACGATTACTTCCAGGATCTAATGTTCCAGATGTCTTTGGCATATTCAGAAATCGTGCGGTCACTGGAGAATTTGCCAATTCTGGCCACGTTCAGAATTGCCTTCTTTGCCCATTTGGAGCGGTTGGGGTATTCATCTGAAACAGCTTGCTGTGCATCGATATAGGATTGCAAATCTGCCAGGTGGAAATAGAAATCGCCCTGGTTCAGAATGCTGCTAAAAATCCAGTTGAAAAGCCCCGGCTCATACTTCGAAAATACGTCACTCTGGAAGCTGTTCATTACCCGGCGAATATTTTCATTCTGTCGATAGTAGGACCAGGGATTGTAAGATTCTTCCTGGCGCATGCGAGTGATTTCTTCAACGGTGTGACCAAATATAAAGATGTTCTCGTCACCGACCTCTTCCCGAATCTCGACATTGGCGCCGTCCAGAGTGCCAATCGTTAGTGCCCCATTTAGGGCAAATTTCATATTGCCGGTTCCTGAAGCTTCCATTCCGGCTGTCGAGATTTGCTCACTAAGGTCTGCTGCGGGGAAGAGCTGTTCGCCCAGCGATACTCGATAATCCGGTAAAAATATCACCTTAAGCTGATCCTGTGCGCGCGGGTCATTATTGACGACTTCACCAACGTTATGGATCAGCTTGATGATCTGTTTGGCTGCCCAATAGCCGGGTGCAGCTTTGCCTGCAAAGATGTAGGTGCGCGGCGTCTTCAATGATTTGCCGTCTTGCACAATCGTGAAATATTGATGAATAATGTGCATAAGGTTGAGCAGTTGGCGCTTGTATTCATGAATGCGCTTGATTTGGATATCGAACATGCTCTCCGGATCTACCTCTACCCGTGAGAGTTGCTTGATGGTCGCTGCCAGCTTCTTCTTGTTCTCGTGCTTTATCGCCATGAAGTCTTTTTGGAATGTCTTATACCCTGCAAATGATTCCAGATCTCTCAGCTTATCAAGATTGGTGATCCACTCACTGCCAATCGACTCTGTGATGAGCTCTGCCAATTTCGGATTGCTATGCAGCAGCCAGCGGCGCTGGGTCACGCCATTGGTTTTGTTGTTGAATTTCTCCGGCCACATGTCATAGAATTGCGGCACAAGGTCGGATTTGACCAGCTCCGAGTGAAGCGCGGCAACGCCATTTACTGAGTGACTGCCGACGATGGACAAATAGGCCATGCGGATCTGCTTGGTATCGCTTTCCTCAATAATCGACATTGCCTGCACGCGGTCTTCATCATTGGGATATTTTGCTCGAACCTCGTCCAGGAAGCGGCGATTGATCTCATAGATTATTTGCAGATGTCGCGGTAAAACTTTCCCAACCAGGCTGACCGGCCACTTCTCAAGTGCTTCCGGCAGCAAGGTATGGTTGGTATAACCGAGCGTGCGAGTGGTCATATCCCATGCTTTTTCCCAGGGCCAACTATGCTCGTCGATGAAGATGCGCATTAATTCTACAACAGTGAGGGCCGGGTGGGTGTCGTTGAGCTGAATCGCCACGTAGTCAGCGAACTTTTCCAGATTACCATGAATTTCCTTGAACTGACGCAAGATATCACGCACAGAGCATGCTACCAGAAAATATTCCTGGATCAGGCGCAGTTCCTTGCCGGCTTCCATGGCGTCGGAGGGGTAGAGGACTTTGGATACAGTTTCAGAAACAATTTTTTCCTCGACGGCATTCAGATAGTCGCCATCGTTGAAAATTTTCATATCAAATTCATCTGAGGAACGCGCGGAATAGAGTCGCAAATAGTTGACTGTCTTTCCGCCAAACCCGGCAATCGGCAGGTCGTGGGGGACACCCACGAGCATTTTCCAGCCTAACCACATGGGATTATAATTACCGTCAAAATCAACGGTTTCTTCCACGTTTCCGTAGATCGGAACGGAGACTGCCAAATCCGGGCGTTCAATTTGCCAGGGGGTACCTTCCTTTAGCCAATGATCCGGGTATTCTTTTTGATAGCCGTCGAATATCTTTTGCTTGAAGAGCCCAAATTCATAGTTAATACCGTATCCGTAGCCGGGCATATTCAGGGAAGCCAACGAATCAAGGAAGCAGGCAGCCAAACGGCCCAATCCACCATTGCCTAGCGCAGCATCTTTTTCAGCGTCGTATCGTTCTTCCAAATCAACGCCGAGATTTTCCAACTCAACCTTGAAGGCGTCGAATAGGTCCAGGTTTATCAAATTGTTGCTCAGGGAGCGGCCCATGAGGAATTCCATCGATAAATAGTAGAGGCGTTTGGCTCTTCTGCGGCGATACCGTTGCTCGGTTTTTTCCATGCCATCAATCAGGTGTTCGCGCAATGCCAGGGCTATTGCCTTAAACTGTTCCTCTTCGCTCAGGCTTTCCCAATTTTTGCCAAGCGAATATTTTGCGTGGTGCTTGATCGCGTTTCGAATCGCAGTGGTGCTGATTTTCGATTTGCTGGTTTTTGTGCTGCTCATATCTATTCCTTTTCTCAACTGTCCATTGTCGTATGTCGCTTAACTGCTCACTGCGGCCGGAGCAAACACCTTGGAAAATTCCAAGGTGTTCTCGCCATTTTCTGTTTGGTAGCTGATAGTGTCCATCACATCATTGATAATGAATAAACCCATACCGCCTTCCGGGATTTCATCCAGATTGGTCGGATCGTATTCGAGAGTTGGCTCTTCCAGGCCGGGCATAGAATTCCCGGTGTCATGGACTTTAAAAACAACCCGGTCGATGTACAGCTCGTAATCAACGTGAATCCAATGGTTCGGTTCATGCTTGTAGGCGTGCTTAATGCAATTTGTGACCGCCTCAACCACACATAACTCGGATTGGTAAGCCTCAACATCCGTTATCGGGATCAATTTGCAGAGTTTATTGACCGAAATACCAATCAAGGGTACGTTGCCCAGTTCACTCCTGATACTGAGCCGGAGGCTTTTGACGCTCGACATGATGCGCCTCCTTTAGCTATTGATTCACCGGCGATAGTGCGTTTAATGCTTCCTCAACGGTTGAATAGATCCGGAATACCTTATCCATGCGAGTGAGGCTAAACAGGCCTCGGACCGCACTGCGAGTTCCTGAAATGACCATATCGCCTTTGCGGCCCATAATTTTCAGGCTTGAAACGATCGCACCTAATCCACTGCTGTCCATGAAATCTACTTTGTCGAGCGCAATAACGATTTGGGTGTGGCCTTGATTGATGAATTCGCCCATTTTTTTGGTGAATTCAGATGCGACGCGGGCGTCCAGCCGTTGATCCAGCATCTCCACGACCAAAACGCCGCCTTCTTTCCTTGAATCGAGTAACATATCATGCTCCTTTAAGAATAAATGGACCTGCTTTGATTTTTCTCTTCTATCGTTCCCGGTTTTCATACCTGAATATTACTGCGCCAGAGCTTCCTCATCCACCGGCATGTGCTCAGGACGGAGTAGATCGAGTACTGTCTTAACCGGACTAAATGTCGTTGAAGGAACCTCGACAAAGACCGTTATCCAGTGTGCCATTGCACCGTTCCATAAACCGGGCAGTTCCAGCGCTTTCAGCTCCTGTCCATTGTTCGATTTTTCTGAAATAAAACCGGTTCGCGGGTCGCGAAAGCCGGTCAGATTGAAGAGATTTGAGTTGGCATCGCGCACACCGCAGACCAGGTTTACCGGATTAAAATGTGTCGAGCCGCGCCAGATCGTCAGCTGCTGCTCATTGCTGCGGTCCACCTGGGAGGATTCTACAATTTGCAAGCTGCTGCTGCCGTCTCTTTGCCTGACCCAAAATGGACCGCCACCTGGCTCTCCTTCGTTCCGTACCATTCCACACACACGGAGAGGTCGATTCAATTGTCGTGACCAGTAGGCGTAGCGGCCGTCTGCATCCAATCTTATATAAGACTGCGGCAATTCTATGGACAGTTTGTTGATCGCAAAGCGCTCAATTTCTCCAAGTAATTCGTGATTCTTAGACGCTGATCCCAATTGCTCCAGGTAGTCATGGATCTGATCCTGAAGGGAAATCATGAGCCCGCCGAGGGCTTGCTTATAAAGGTATGTGTCGCCCTTTAAGCATTCCTGAACGACATTGTCGATATTTTTGATGAAAACCAGATCTGCCTCCAGGGCGTTGAGGTTCTTTAGCAAGGCGCCATGTCCGCCTGGGCGAAAAAGCAGGCTGCCGTCTTCATTGCGATAGGGCGTATTGTCGGGATGAACGACGATCGTTTCTGTCGACGGTTCCTGGATTGAATAGCTGACCTCGAAACTAATGCCGCTGTTTGTGGACTTGCTGATGGTTTCCCGGATATGCGCTTCGATCTTTTCCTGGTGATTCCGCGGGACGGTGAAATGAACACGCGCCACGCCGTTTCCATCGCAAGCGTATTCAGCCGCCTCCCGCAAATGCTCGCTAAAGGCGCTGCGAATCTCGTCGCCATCACGATGAAAAGCGAGAAGGCCTTTTGCTAAGCCGGCGTAGTTCAGGCCGTCGGCCGATAAGAGCATGTCAAGGATGGCCGCGTACCGGCCAGAATCACGCCACTCTTCGAGACTTTGACCTTTGTCGTCTACAGCGGCTTTCAATTGCGGATAGAAAGCAAAGTCCTCCAGATTGTCAAGGAAGCGTAAGAGGAATTTCTCAGCTTTTCCGCCTTCCAGGGCTGCTTCTCGAATATCTGAGATCGAGCGGTCCGGATGGTTGGCAAAAGAGCGCAGCACCTTGAACATACGGTCGCATGTGCCCGATGCCGGAACAAACTTGACAATGCGCAGTTTGTCACGAGCGGCTTCAAAAATGAGCCGGTATTCCCTCAATTCTTCATCATTGAGCTGCCGGATGCCGTCCCGCAACTTGCATGGACGATCCAGTTGAATAAAGGGAATACCATTGCGGAAATGCTGCAATTGATCAGCGACATCATGTTCGGTTTTACCCTGCGCTGCGAGCTGTCCTCGATCTCTATCTGAAAATTGAATAGCCAACGCCATCTCCGCTATGATTTGATCTTGAATGCTAATATTGATATATCGTCGTCAAATGAATTGGGTTGGCACCACTCGTGAACCGTTTCGACAAGGTGCTTGATACTCTGGTTGAGGTCTGTGTGAACGCCCAACGTTTCCAGCATGCGCCGGCCTTCAAAGGGCTCCTTTGCTGCATTTTCAGCCTCCGGAATGCCATCTGAGTAGAGATAGAGACGGTCGCCGGCTTCCAACTGCAAGCTATGCTCTTCGTAACTATGATTCTCCAGAAAGCCAATTGGGACATCGCCGGTTTCCAGTAGATCTGCGCCTCCGTCGGCCCGCATCCGAATTAGTTCCGGATGTCCGGCGGAGATATACTTGAATCCCAGAGTCTTTGTATTCAGAATGCCGTAAATCAGGGTAAAATATTGGCCGTTGTCCGGGTCGAGCTGGAAGCGATTGTTTAGAATTCTGGCGACGTCTGCCGGGGGCGTTAACTTGTAATAAGGAGCAACATCGAGGCGTCTTTTCAGGATTGACGCTTCTCCGAATACCGGGGACAGCATGCGGCTCAATGAGACCGCCAGCAAGGCTGCCGGTACGCCATGGCCACTGACATCAAGCAGGTAGATGCCCAGATGATTTTCATCGAGTAAAAACGTATTGTAAATATCGCCTGCCAAGACCTCAGAAGGACTATAATACCAATCTACTTCGAGATTGCTGACGTTTGGTGCTTCTTTCGGCAGCAGTGACATCTGGATTGCCGCCGCTGCCTCAAGATCTTTTTTCATCCGCAGATTGGCTGTTTCCAGGTCTGCTTTCTGATCATGAAGTTTACGTTCCAATTGGAGAATACGTTTACCGGCAAGCAAGCGCACGCGCAATTCATTGTTGTCAACAGGTTTGGCGAGGAAATCATCCGATCCTGCTTCAATGCCGGTAATCAGGTCCTCCTTGCTCGATTTTGCAGAAAGCATGATGATATACACATACTCCGGCCGTTGCATGGCGCGGATTTCCTTTACCAGGGTCAATCCGTCCATTTCCGGCATCATCCAATCTGTGATAATGATTTGAAAGTTATCGCCATTGAAGCGCTCCAGGGCCTCACGGCCATTGGTCGCCACAACCGCTTCGTGCCCAAAATCCTTGAGCGTGATTTCGAGATTGTGCCGTGTTTGGCGATCATGCTGTACTAATAAAATCCGCATGCCGGATTCCGTTCCATCTGTCAAAATATATTGAGCAACAATTGGGCGCCAGGATGGTGTTCCCGGGCATAGAGAAGTTCTCGTCAGATTCGCCGGGCTCTTTAGACAGTTTTTGCTGTGCCGTTTGGTGCAGTGGAAGTGTTTTGGCGGTTGAATTTCAAGTCAGACATTGCTATGTTTAGGCGTTTTAACGTCACCGTGATCTTTGATTGGAGCGCCTCTGAATCCGCATACAAGTCTGTTGCTTAGCTTGCTGTTCGTCCTGACGACTTTTGCAACGCTGTTCCTTTTGCTGCGAAGTATTGCCTCTGTCAGTATTGATGCCGCCCGTAGCAGCGGGATATTGCTACTACTCTACATCGCTGTGCAAGGAGCCCTGGCATATTTTGGCTTTTATCTGAATTTTGACAGTATGCCGCCGCGATTTATCTTTGCAGTTGGACCGACGCTGATTGCCCTGATTCTTCTGTTTACCCTGTCTATCCGCGAATCATTAAGGCTATTACCGCTAGAGGATCTCACCTATCTGCATGTCATTCGCGTGCCGGTCGAAATTGGCTTGTGGATGCTCTTCCTGGCTGGACAGGTGCCGGAGCTTATGACGTACGAAGGGCGAAATTTTGATATCCTTGCCGGACTAACAGCGCCGATCATTGCCTGGTTTTGCTTTAGCCGGCGGGAATGGCCGGGATGGGTCGCACTGGTGTGGAACTTTGTTTCCCTCGCGCTGGTTTTGAATATTGTGATCCATGCGGTCTTGTCTGCGCCCTTGCCTTTTCAACAACTGGCCTTTGACCAACCCAATGTCGCCGTGTTTTATTTCCCGTACATTTGGTTGCCGTCGATAATTGTACCCATTGTGCTCTTCAGTCATCTAATCTCTATCCGAAAGCTGTTGGCTGGCGATTTCATGTAGGTGAAAGCGGCTGTTCGGTGATTTATGAAAGCGCCAAGCTGGCCGAATGGTCACGTCGACACAGATTTATATCGCTAGATTTGCATTATATCTGGGGATATGATAAGATTTATCGAACATGTCAGAGAGTAGGAATATGAAGAATTCAATTTACATACTGTTTTTTACCTTGTTCATGGGAACACTGGTAGCTCAATCGGTGGTGAATACCGGTCAAGTGAAGGCTGAGCTGGTTTCGGAACAGACCGCTATTCAACCCGGAAAAGCCTTCTCCGTTGCCCTGCGCCTGACCCTTGAAGACCACTGGCATGTATACTGGCAAAATCCCGGTGAAGCGGGTTTCCCGCCTGCCGTTGATTGGGAATTGCCGGAAGGATTTGCAGCAGGGGAGATGCAATTTCCCTATCCGCATCGCAAAAATTTTGGCGATTTGATCAATTACGGTTACGAAGGCACGGTATTGTTTATATTTGATTTGACGGCTCCGCAAGATTTGTTTATTGGGGAAACTGTTGAATTGAAGGCCAGCACCAGTTGGCTGGTGTGTAAGGAAGAATGTATTCCCCAGGGCGGAGACGTCAGCTTGACATTGCCGGTTGCAGAAACGCCGGCACCGGACCACCGCTGGGTGCAGGCATTTGCCGAGACCCGAGCCCAACACCCCTTGGAAAGCTCTGACTGGACCATTGAAACTGCCTATCAAGATAGTATGCTCCTGGTAAATGCCATTCCGCCCCTCGGTTATGAAGGGAAATTGACTGAATTATCGTTTTTTCCTTATTCTGAAGACCTCATTGAACATTCTACCGACCAGAAATTGACTGCGTCGGATAAACTTTATCAGCTTGCTATGCCGCTTGCCGCAGATCCTGAAGAACGTCCTGATAGCGTTGCCGGGGTTTTGGTCTCCGATGATGGCTGGCGTGGCAGTGGATCTGAAAAAGCGCTGCACTTCGACGTGCCGGTATCTGAAAGCATCCAGGCAGTGGTTCCGGCCGCTAGAGGGGAAGTAAATAGCCTGGCCTGGGCACTGCTGCTGGCATTCACCGGGGGAATGATCCTCAATTTGATGCCATGCGTATTGCCGGTCTTATCCATCAAAATTCTTGGATTTGTTGAACAGGCTGGTGAAGAGCGGAGCAAGATTCTGAATCATGGCCTGATCTTTACGCTTGGTGTGGTGGCTTCTTTCCTGGCACTTGCCGCCGTTTTGCTTGTTCTACGGGCCGGTGGCGAACAGCTTGGCTGGGGCTTTCAATTGCAGTCGCCCGGTTTCCTGGTTTTGATTTCGGTATTCTTGTTTCTTTTTGGACTAAGCCTCTTTGGTGTCTTTGAAATTGGCACGTCCCTGATGGGAGTTGGTCAGAATTCGTCGAATCAAAGCGGTGCTTTTGGCACATTTATGAGCGGCGTAACAGCTACGGTTGTCGCCACACCTTGCACAGCGCCCTTTATGGGTTCAGCCCTCGGATATACGCTAACGCAACCGGCGGCTGTTGCCCTCCTGGTATTCGGTGTGTTGGGATTGGGCATGGCGTTTCCGTATCTCCTGCTATCTGCGATGCCGCAGCTACTGCGATTTGTGCCGCGCCCCGGACCATGGATGGAAACCCTTAAGCAGTTTATGGGGTTCCTGTTAATGGCAACGGTCATTTGGCTGGCATGGGTGCTCGGACTTCAAACCAGCTCGGATGGGGTGATTTACTTGCTGCTGGCCCTGTTGGTTGCCGGCATGGCTGCCTGGGTGCTCGGAAAATGGGGTAATATTGCCCGCGCAAAGTCCGTGCGGAGAGTAGGCTTGGCGATGGCTTTTCTAATGATTGCCGGCGCCATCTGGCTGCCGATTGGCTACATAAGTGAGTTGGCGCCTGCGACTGCCCAGGCTGCAACCACAAAGGGAGGCGGCGATGGTATTCAGTGGGAAGCTTTTAGCCCATCCTTGGTCAACGAATTGCGGGAAGCCGGCACACCGATTTTTATCGATTTTACTGCCGCCTGGTGTTTGAGTTGTCAGGTGAACAAGAAAGTGGCGTTTTCCAGCAGCGCAGTGCAGCAGGAATTTGAGAAGCTCGGTGTTCAGGCGCTGGTTGCCGACTGGACGTCGCGCGATGAAACGATTACCAGGGCGCTGGCCGAATTTGGCCGCAACAGCGTGCCGCTCTATGTGCTATATGGAACCGACAAGGAGAAGGACCCAATTATCCTGCCGGAAATCCTGACACCGGATATCGTTCTGGATGCGTTGAAAGAGATCAACTAGAGATTTGCTGCCAGGGGCAGTTAAGGCTCAAATAATTACATTGTTCCCCTCCATCTCCCCCAGGAGGAGATAGAGGGGGTAACACATTCACTGGAAACCCCGGAAAGATTTCAATGAAGATACTGGTTGTTGGCGGTAATGGAACGATTGGCAAAACCGTGACTGCAGCTTTGCGTGAACGACATGAAGTGATTGTCGCTGGTCGCAGTTCCGGTGATATCACAGTGGATATAGCAGACAGCGCCTCAATCGCAGCAATGTATCAGTCGCTGTCCGGATTGGACGCGGTTGTGGCGACGGCTGGAGAAGCAAAATGGGCGGCCTTTAACGATTTGAGCGAAGAAGACTATTATATCGGTCTGCGCAGTAAGCTGATGGGGCAGGTAAACCTGGTGCGCCTCGGCGTGGATACGATAAATCCCGGCGGTTCCTTTACCTTAACCACCGGTGTTCTTGCCGATGATCCGGTTGTGATGACCGCCAGTGCATCTATGGTCAACGGTGCCATTCACAGTTTTGTTCAAGCGGTAGCCCTGGAAATGCCGCCCGGTCTGCGTGTCAATGTCGTTTCTGCCGGGCTGGTGGAAGATTCTGTCGAGAAATATCGAAGCTACTTTCCAGGCCATAATCCAATCCCGATGTCCCGTGTGGTCAATGGTTATCTTCGCAGCATCGAAGGCCACCGAAATGGAGAGATTATTCGGGTTTATTGATGTTGGAGACTGGAAGGTAATTTGAATAAGTCTTGCGTAAAGTATTTTTTGAATTAGTTTCGCTTCCAAGCATCAAGCATCAAGCATCAAGCATCAAGCATCAAGCATCAAGCATCAAGCATCAAGCATCAAGCATCAAGCATCAAGCATCAA
>JANQRS010000035.1 GCA_028284445.1 Calditrichia bacterium | reverse complement strand
CTTCAACGCTTCAACGCTTCAACGCTTCAACGCTTCAACGCTTCAACGCTTCAACGCTTCAACGCTTCAACGCTTCAACGCTTCAACGCTTCAATGCTTCAACGCCTTTAATATCCTTCCAAACCGTTTTCCGCCAGGGCGATGGCGCTACGCAGGGCGTTGGACTTATGTACGGTCTCCTGGTATTCGCGTTCCGGGACGGAATCGGCAACGATACCGGCGCCAGCCTGGAAGTAGGCAACCCCATCTTTCACTTCAATGGTGCGAATGACAATACAGCCATCGAGATTACCGGAAAAGTCGATATAGCCAAGCGAACCAGCATACAGACCACGCCGTTCAGGCTCTAATTCCTCAATAATTTCCATCGCGCGGATTTTCGGTGCGCCACTAACAGTGCCGGCCGGAAAGCAGGCTTTCATGGCGTCAATTGCATCCATGCCGTCTTTCAGGCGTCCTTTGACCTCTGAAACAATGTGCATGACGTGGCTATATCGCTCAATGATCATCTCTTCAGTGACTTTCACTGTGCCGTAATCGGATACCCGTCCGACGTCGTTGCGACCGAGATCAACCAGCATGATGTGTTCTGCACGTTCCTTCTCATCCGCTAACAGTTCTTCTGCCAGTCGTGCATCCTCAACCGGGGATTTGCCTCGTGGGCGGGTACCGGCGATCGGGCGCACAAACACTTCGTTGTTTTCGACCCGGACGAGCAGTTCCGGGCTGCCACCAACGATACTGGAATTGCCGTTGCGCAGGAAATAGAGATAGGGAGAAGGATTAATCAGTCTCAGTGCCCGATAGATGTTGAATGGCGGCACGCTGATCTTGCGCGAAAATTGCTGCGAAAGCACAACCTGAAAAATATCGCCGGCCTTGATGTATTCCTTGGCCTTGCGCACGGCATTGGCAAAATCAGCCGGTGCAAAATTGGATTTGACATTGGTATGATGCTTTTCACGATGGTAGCGAATTTTCAGTGGCTGATTCAGGACGGCCTTCATCTCGGCGATGTGCTGTAGTGCGCTGTCGTACGCGCCTCGCAGGTCCACGCCTTCATCTAGAAAGACATTGGTGATGATCAAAATCTGATGCTTCAGGTGGTCGAAGGCCAAAATCGTATCATAAAGGCCGAAGCTGGCAATTGGTTCGCCTTCCAACACTTCGTTCTTGCTGGGGATTTTCTCCAGGAAGCGAATGGTATCGTATCCAAAAAATCCTACAAATCCACCGGAAAAGCGCGGCAGCTGTGGATTAGGTACGAACTGAAACTGCTGCAGCTTCGTCTTTAGATACTCAAATATGTCGGTATCCAGCGTCTGCTGGCCATCACGGCTGACGATCTTTGTGCGCTCACCATCAAATGTGACAAATTCCCGGGGGTCACGTCCCAGGAAAGAATAGCGTGCAACATTCTCACCGCCCTCAACGGATTCCAGTAGAAATCCGTCATCAGTATCTCCGCAAAGCTTCAGGAATGCGGAAACCGGGGTTAAGAGATCGGCGAGAATTGAATCGGCGATTGGTATTACATTGCCATGCATGGCAAATTGCTGGAACTCTTTAAAAGAGATAGGCTGCATAGAAATTCCTCACAAAAACAAACCCACCATCCGGCGGGGCGATGTCGTTTGGCTTCTCAATATTCATGTCATTTAAATCGAATATCCCATTGGTCTGTCAAAGATGAATCCGCCCACAGGCGGTGACCGTTATGCAGGTAGACGGCAAACGGTAAATCCGGTAACGCAGCGTTCTGCTAGCTGGTATAGTCGTCCGTTCGGGTCTAATCTTAATTTCCCGAAAAATCGTTAGCCGGAATGCAGAAAAATGTGTGCTCGAATCGGAATAGATACCCCACGCAACCGGCTGTACTGTTACGCTGAATACCGCTTCGAATGTTTTTCTGTCAATGTTAAATGATCAAGTGTTTCGAAGGGTCAACAGGGCCATGCAGCGATCGTTGCAACAAAGCCCTGATGTTACTAAAATTTACCGATATATCCAAAAAATGCATTCTGTACTAATTCGCTCAACTGACAGACTTGATTAAGGGCCGATAGTTACGGTAATCAACTGTGCGCCGGAATTGCCAAAAATATCGGTCGCTTTGGCATATACCGTATGCGTTGTGCCATCTGTTAGTGCTCTTATGTCCCAATCGAAGCTGTATGGCGCACCCGTGTCGGTACCCAGCGATGTGCCATTTATAAAGAACTCGACCTGTTCAATAGCACTATTGTCAATAACGTCTGCCACGATTTCGACGAAGCCACCGTTAGCCCCTCTCCGCACGGTGCCGTTGGCAAGCGGGTTGATAATCTGCACAAGCGGGGCAACCTGATCCGGTGCGCCGTTGGCTGATACAAGGACAGTTGTAATAGCGGAAGGACCGACATTGCCGTTCTGGTCCGTCGCAAAGGCTGATATGTTGTGATTTTCATTTTGAGTAACGGTTGCGGTGTTCCAGCTGAAAATGATACTGTTTCCCGAACCTGTTTCTACGGCTTCGCCATCAACAAAAATAGTAATCTCTTCGATATCTTCATCATCGGAAGCCGTTACGACAATCGGCACTGCGCCTGTAACAACTTCTCCGGGAGCTGGATTCAGGATGGTGACCAGCGGCGGGGTGATATCAAGATTTTCGAGACAGCCTGTCATCAGCGCACATCCGATGGTTGCCAGAGCCAGTACTATTGTTTTTAACCTGCTCGCAAATTTCATTAAAGAAGCTCCTGTTGATTTAGGTTCATGCTAATCGAGTGCTAAAAAAGCGTATACCTCGTAATTTTTTTGTGATAAACATCATAAGTCACGTGACCACGATCTTTTGTATGTTTGGCGAGCGTGGTGAACGCGCTTTATCGCTTCCTTGTCTCTCTGAATTGCTAATATCAATCGTCCGGTTGTGGTTTTGATTGAGAGAAAAGATATACGATTCAGTGAATAATTTACGACGGGCGAGTTCTTTTGCCGTGATAAGCGGCAATTAACGATACCTTTTCAAAAAAACTGAATGCCGGACGGTTATTCGAGGTAAATATAAAAAAACAAAACCTGTATGAATATCCAAAAAAATTGTTTTGTGACGGGGCTGAAATCGCATAAATTATTTTGCTTGAATCGCGGAGCATTTTCGATTATTTTTTGATACCTTATGTGTATCAGGTGAAGGATAACACTTTATGAGCATTCATTTTATAGCAAGACAGAAAATCGTATTTTTGACGCTCTTCCTGTCTCTTGTTGCCTGTAGTTCCTCCAAGAAAGTAAATCCCGTAATTGACGACAATCCTGCTCCGGCCTTGACCGGTGCTCTGGATGAATCGTTTGATCCGATGAGCCTGGATGACGGCGACATCAGCTTTCCTGATGCCAATGTTGAAGCACTCAATACGACGGCAATTGCGGATAATACCCGCCAGGAACCCCAAACACAGCAAAATCGCCTGGTTGACGGCTTTCGGATTCAGCTTTTTGCCGCCAAGGATATCGAGCTGGTGACTGTTGAAAAGAAGGAAGCTGAGTTCCTGTTTCTGAATGACGGCGTTCGGGTGTACATCGAATTTGATTCGCCCCTGTATAAATTGCGAATTGGTGACTGTGTGGATCGCGAAACGGCCAATCAGCTGAGAGAGCTGGCGAAGTCACGCGGTTATGCATCCGCCTGGATTGCAAAAACGAAAGTGAACTCCGCTTTTAGTAACTTTGGAACCACGGAGGAGTAATGGCTGGTCATTCTAAATGGGCCAATATAAAATTCCGTAAGGAACGGCAGGATGCCAAGCGCGGAAAGATTTTCACTAAACTGATCAAGGAAATTACCATTGCCGCCCGAATTGGTGGTGGTGATCAGGATTCGAACCCCCGCCTGCGCAGCGCTGTGCAGGCTGCTCGTGGTGCAAACATGCCGATGAAGAACATCGACAATGCCATCAAGAAGGGGACCGGTGAATTGCCGGGCATGGTTCTGGAAGAAGTTGTTTACGAAGGGTACGGACCGGCTGGTGTTGCCATCTATTTGGTTTGCACAACAGACAATCGCAATCGAACGGTTGGCGAAGTCCGCTACTTACTAAATAAGCACGGTGGAAACCTCGGCGAATCCGGCTGTGTGGGTTGGATGTTCGATCGCAAGGGGTTGATACGCGTTGCAGCGGAAAACTACGATGAAGAAGAACTGATGTTAACCGCGATTGATTCCGGTGCCGATGATTTTGCCTCCGACGAAGGGATTTATGAAATCTACACCCCTTTTGAGGAATTAGACAATGTTCGTACCCGATTGGAGGAGGCGGGCATCCAGATTGAGGGCGCCGAAGCCACTTTTATTCCCCAAAACACCGTTCCTCTCGATGAATCCCAGGCTGAGAAGATGTTGAAGCTGATGGACGCTTTGGAAGACAATGAAGACGTCCAGAACGTATATGCAAATTTCGACATTGACGAAAAAGTAATGGAAAGCCTTGGCGCCTGACCTCTGGTTGGGCAGCGACCTTTATGCAGGGCTACTGTCGCCCTGAATTCAATTAAACGGGCATCTATTTGATTATTCTTGGTGTAGATCCGGGCTTAAGGATAACCGGGTATGGCGTTATCGAAGTAAGTCGTTATGCGGTAAAGTGCCGCGATTGCGGCGGTATTTATAATCGTGATACATCAGAGCCGCTGTCTGCCAAATTGCAGACGATCTATGATGGCATCGCCGACGTCATCCGGAAACATCAACCGCAGCATTTCGCTATAGAAGATGTCTTTTATCATGAGAATGTAAAAACGGCAATTGTAATGGGCCATGCCCGTGGGGTTGCCATGCTTGCAGCCCAGCAGCAGGATATCCCGGTGCACGAATACGCCGCTCGGGAAATCAAGATGTCGACGGTTGGTACCGGGGCAGCGTCCAAGCAGCAGGTGCAGGCAATGGTCAAAAATTTGCTCGGAATGCGAGAGCTACCCAAACCGCAGGATGCAGCGGATGCCTTGGCAGCAGCATTATGTCATTATCACCGTATTAAGTTTCGGATGCTGAGCAGGGCTAAAAGGTAACACGGATGATTGAACTGGTTTCAGGTGTTTTGAGAGATAAAGGTGCCACCTCTTGTTTGGTGGATTGCCACGGTGTTGGACTCGGTATCAGTATTTCCCTAAATACATTTCAGGATATCGACCATTTGCAGCATGGCGATACCGTCTCCTTGTTTACCTATTTGCACGTTCGCGAAGACGCCATGCAGCTTTTTGGGTTTTCCACAGTAGATGAAAAGGAAATGTTTCAACTGCTGATCGCGGTATCCGGCGTAGGGCCAAAACTGGCGATTGCGATTTTGTCCGGCGGGCCAAGCGGTGATTTGAAAGCCTCGATTGGACGGGAAGACGTGGCAATGCTGACGCGCATTCCCGGCGTTGGTAAGAAGACTGCCCAGCGTCTCATACTGGAACTGAAGGAGAAAATCAAAACTGCAGACGGCTTTGAATATACCGATGTTGCTTCCACTGGAAATGCCGCCCTGCACGGCAAGGTGAATGAGGCGCTGCTGGCAATGATCTCGTTGGGATATAAGCAACAGGACGCCAAGCGGGCCATCGACAAGGTGCTGTCGAATACCCCAGGGGACCCGTCTCTGGAAGAGATAATCAAACTGGCATTAAAGGAAATGTGATTTGACAGATCGTAATGACGTAAATCGCGACGCAATTGACCCCTTTGCTCATAGCGATGATCATGCGGTAGAGGCAGCGCTGCGTCCAACAGCACTTGATGAGTTTGTCGGCCAAAAGAAGGTGGTCGAAAATCTCAAGATCTTTATCGCCGCCGCCACGCAACGGCGCGAAGCGCTCGATCATGTCTTGTTGTACGGGCCGCCCGGGCTAGGAAAGACCACCCTGGCCTATATCATTTCTTCTGAACTCGGCGTGGACATCAAAACCACTTCCGGACCGGTGCTTGATAAGGCCGGTGATTTGGCTGGTTTGTTAACCAACTTGTATGAGAATGACGTTTTATTTATAGATGAAATTCACCGCCTCAATAATGTCGTGGAGGAATATCTCTACTCGGCAATGGAGGATTTTAAGCTTGATATTATGATCGATCGCGGGGCAAATGCTCGCAGCGTGCAGATCAATCTACCGCGATTTACCCTGGTCGGTGCCACGACGCGAGCCGGTCTCCTAACCGCTCCCATGCGAGCTCGATTTGGAGTGGTGCTGCGCCTGGACTACTATCGGGCGGAAGATCTCTTTCAGATTATCAAGCGATCTGCTAATCTCTTGAAAGTTGAGATCGATGATGACGGTGCGATGGAAATTGCCCGGCGATCGCGAGGAACGCCGCGGGTAGCCAATCGTTTATTGCGCCGGACACGCGATTTTGCGCAGGTGAAAGCCGATGGCAAAATCAGTCGTGCAGTTGCAGATAAGGCCCTGAAGATGCTGGAAGTCGATGAGCTTGGGCTGGATGAAATGGACAAGCGCATCGTCAAAACGATTATTGAGAAATATAACGGCGGTCCGGTCGGTATCAATACAATTGCCGTGGCCGTTGGCGAGGAAAGTGATACCATTGAGGAGATTTACGAGCCATTCCTGATACAGGAAGGCTTCATTAAGCGAACGCAGCGGGGGAGGGTGGTGACACCGCTGGCCTATGAACATTTTAACTACAGGCAGAGGGAAAATGGATTTCAGCAGGAATTATTTTGAGGATGAAACAACCAGCAAGTTGAAACTGGTCGACTTCGAATACGAAGTGCCGGAAGAGCTTGTTGCTCAATATCCCCCGAAAAAGCGGGGCGCGAGCCGAATGATGGTCCTTGAGCGTCAGACCGGCACGATCGATCATCGCAAGTTTCCGGATGTTATGGAGTATATCAATGAGGGAGATTGTCTGGTCGTCAACGATACCCGGGTTTTCCCGGCGCGCTTGCTTGGCACAAAGGACAAGACCGGCGCCAAGGTTGAAGTGTTTTTGCTCCGCAATCTCGAGAACGGTATTTGGGAAGTGATGGTAAAGCCGGCTCGTAAGGTTCGTCTTGGCAATAAGATCGTCTTTAGCGACCGCTTTAGCTGTGATATTATCGATAATACCGTTTCAGGCGGACGTATTATTGAAGTGCATTGCGATGGCGATTTCTTTGAAATACTCGAGGAAGTCGGACATACGCCCTTGCCGCCTTACATTAACCGCGCGGCAGAACCGGTGGATCGCGAAAGCTATCAAACTGTATACGCAAAAAACCTCGGCGCCGTTGCTGCACCGACCGCCGGATTACATTTTACAGATGAAATTCTCAAACAGCTTGAATCGCGTGGCGTCCGCATCGTGCCGGTAACCCTACACGTGGGATTGGGGACCTTCAAGCCGGTTCAGGTAGACGATATTTCCCGTCATCAGATGCATTCTGAATACTATAACCTGAGCGATGAAGCCGCAGCCATTATTAACGAAACGCGCGAAAACAAAAACAAGGTGATTGCCGTTGGCACAACCTCTGTTCGCGTTCTGGAAACTGTCGCCGGCCGTAATGGCTTGGTGCGCTCCGGCAGTGGTTGGACCGATAAATTCATCTATCCGCCGTATCAGTTCCGCGTTGTTGATAATCTCCTGACCAACCTGCATCTGCCGCAGTCAACATTGATGATGCTGGTAAGCGCTTTTGCGCACCATGAGTTTATCAAAATAGCCTACAAGGAAGCGATTAAGGAATCGTATCGTTTCTTCAGCTATGGTGATTGTATGTTCATTCGCTAATCCGGTGTAAATAGCCCAAATCCGACACCGCCCACGCTCTTTTTTGTAAAATGCTACGGCATTTCTTCTTCCGACTCCGCTTCTCAGGGCTATTCAAAACGCAATCAGTGCATCCTTCCTAATTTAACCCGGAATTTTTATACCGCTACTAGCGGGCATAACCTGCTGTACTTGCTGAAAACCTCGAAAAAAAGTGGGCCTATTTTTACTTTTTTCTTGATTTATTCCATTAATACGTACATATTGTGGGCAAAAGTGGTGAAAATTCCACTTAATTCCACTAAAGTGTGGTTTGGTGTCGCAATGAATGGCTTCTGGGGAAGTTTTAAGAGTACAGTGGATGCTAAGGGACGTATTAATTTCCCTGCAAAATTCCGTAAGAATCTGACTGAGGAAGACGAAGATACTCTGATTTTGATTCGTGGTACGGAAAGATGCATCGGTATGTACCCTCTCTCCTCCTGGAACCGCACAATTGAGGCCATCAAAAGCAAAGTGGACAACGAGCGGGAGTTCGGTATCGTCTCCCGCCGTTTGATGTACCAGGCAACGGAGCAAAAGATCGACAAACAAGGCCGTCTGAACCTGTCTTCGAACTTGATCGAATACGCCGGATTGGACGGGGAAGTGCTGGTTGTGGGATACGAGCATAAAGTTGAGGTCTGGGATCCTGAGAATTACCAGGATTTTGTAGAGGCAACAACTGTCGACTTTGCCAAGATCGCCCGGGAATTGGATCTTTAACATTACGTGGACGGCATCGTATGGATGGTGATTATCATCAGCCGGTCCTGTTAAAGGAAGGAGCCGGATATCTGCTCACTTCCGAAGATGGCGTCTATGTTGATTGTACCCTCGGTGGTGCTGGTCACAGTGAATATTTCCTGAGTCGTTTGTCTCCGCAAGCCTTCCTGGTAGGAGTTGATGCAGACCGTGACGCGATTGAATTTGCCAGACAGCGACTCTCTGGATATGAGAATGTGTACCTGAGACATGTGTTTTACGATCAACTGGAAATTGTGCTATTTGAAATTGACCGCCTGCCCGCTAACGGGGTGTTTTACGATTTGGGCGTATCGTCGTGGCAGTTGGACGTAGCGACCCGCGGTTTTTCTTTTCAGCAGAGTGCCGAGCTTGATATGCGCATGGATCAGGGGCAATCGAAAAGTGCCCTGGTGGTATTAAACGACTATCCGCAGGAGCGGATAGCGGAGTTGATTCGGGACTTCGGAGAAGAGCGGCATTGGCGGGCGATTGCGCGCGAAATTGTCGCTCGTCGTACAAGTGCCGGAATGAAGACGACCGCTGATTTGGTTGCTGCAATCGAGATAGTTGTTGGTCGGCGTTTCTTGAATAAGTCCTGCGCTCGAGTCTTTCAGGCAATTCGTATCGAAGTAAATGATGAACTGGAGCGCCTCAAGCGCTCGCTGGAAGCTGCGAGTCAGGTCCTGGCCGAAGGCGGAAGGCTGGTGGTGATTAGCTACCACTCGCTTGAAGATCGGATCGTAAAGAATTTTATGCGTGATAAACAGCGCGAATGTATATGTCCGCCCGGGTTGCCCCAATGCATGTGCGACAAGGTGGCGGAGCTCAAAATTATTACGCGCAAGCCGGTAAAGCCGGAAGCGGAAGAAGTTGCTGCAAATCCCCGCGCCCGTAGTGCGCGGATGAGAGTGGCAGAGAAAATTGTAGCATATCAAGGAGCCATGTAAGGTGATGGCAGCTGAAAAAAAGAAGCGTCGTACTTCGACAAGTAGCCGGTCGGGCAGTGCCAGTAGCACTCGCAAGAAGACCGGCTCGACGCGTAAGAAGCCGGCTGCCAAAACAACCGCAAAAACGACGCGAAAGAAGTCGACCTCGACAACAACCCGGACGCGCAAAAAAACTTCGACAACAAATCGCAAGAAAAATTCGGCGCGGACGGTATCGCAAATGCGCGCCGGTTTTCAAACCGGCTTGCTGTTCATCTATCGAATCGGAATCGTATTCCTCTTCATTATGTTTTTCGGGCTCTTCTTCCTTTTGTATATGGCCAAAGAGCGACAGATCATTGAATATGCGGATCAGATTGAACAGCTCAGGCTGGAAATACAAGGGCTTAAGAGCGAAACGAGCAGAAATAAAGCAAAGATTGATAAAGATCATAATCAGATTGAACGGATGGCCAAGCAGCGCCTCGATATGAAGAATAGCGTAAAACCGCCAACCCCGTTCACTGTTGACAAGGAGAAGCTGGAATATTATGTCCGGAAAGACCTGGAACAAGCAGCCCGCCAGACGCAAGAATGAGCTGATGCTATCGGCCGAAAATCGTCTGGTGCTTCTGGTCTTTAACCTGATGCTGGGATTTGCGCTGGTGATTGGAAAGCTGATCTATGTGCAGGTGGTCAAGCACGACGACTATCGAAAAGCCGTGCAGGTGCGCCTGGAGAACAAGCGTGAATTGCCTGCAAAGCGCGGTTCGGTGATGGACCGTAATGGCGAATTGCTGGCAATTGACCTGATGCATTACTCGCTGGCGGTGAAGCCGGCGTTGCTGGAAAATCCGCAGGAAGCCGCCGCGAAAATCAGTTCCGCTGTGAATCTCTCAGCCAGCAAGATATTGCGGAAGATTCGCGGAGATAAGCGCTTTGTGTATCTGCGTCATCGCCTCAGCATCAAGGAAGCGCGTGAACTGCAGGATATGAAACTCAAAGGCGTCATACTCGAGAAGAAGTATAGCCGCTATTATCCTTATGAACATGTTGGCGCGCAAATGATTGGCTACTGCGACTATGACAACGCAGCCAAAGGCGGATTGGAGCTTCAGTATGATGAATATCTGAAGGGGACCTCCGGTTCGGCTATTTATCTGCGCGATGCGCTGGGCAATCAATATCCGAATCTTGATTTCCCGACTGCAGAAGCGGTGGATGGCTATAATGTTGAGACAACTATTAATGTGACTTATCAGGCGGTGCTCGATGATGAGCTGAAGAAGGCGGTGCTCGGCAATAACGCAAACAGCGGTTCCGCTGTTTTGCTTGATCCGCGTACCGGTGAAGTGCTTGGTATGGCCAACTACCCGACATTCAACCCGAATCGCTACAACGACTACTCAATTGAGAAATATCGCAATCGGGCTATTGCAGATGTTTATGAACCCGGTTCAACCTTTAAAGCGGTTTCCCTGGCGCTGGCGCTTGATCACCTGAATATGGACCTCAATAATGAACTGGTCTTCTGCGAAAACGGCCGCTATCGGTTGGCGGACAATTATGTGAAAGATCACAAGAGCTTTGCCTACCTGACGGCCAAGAAAGTGTTTGAGCAGTCTAGCAATATTGGGGTAATCAAGCTGTCGAGCAAGTTTAAGGCAACAGACTTCTATCGCTATGCACGCGACTTTGGTGTGGGTCAGGAGAGTGGTATTGATCTCCCGGCAGAAGCCAACGGGATCCTGCATCGCCCCGGCAATTACTCACGGTATTCCGTGGCTTATATGAGTATGGGCTATGAAGTTGCTGTGACGCCACTGCAAATGGCGAGCGTCTATTCCGCCATTGCCAACGATGGTCAATTGATGCAGCCTTATGTGGTTAAACGAATTACAGATCGCGACGGTTCGGTGATTCGCGAGAATCGCCCGCTGGCGGTTCGGCAGGTGGTTTCGCCGTCAACAGCGCGTCGCATGAAAAAGGTGTTGCATGGAGTCGTGGAAAATGGAACTGGAAAAACTGCCCAGGTGCCCGGATTGACCATCGCTGGCAAGACCGGTACCGCGCAGAAGATTGACCGAAAAACCCGCAGTTATCGCACTGACCGTCACGTTGCTTCCTTTGCCGGATTTTTCCCGGTTGAGGCGCCGCGCTTTACCCTGTTTATCTTGATTAACAACCCGCGGAAAGCCTACTATGGAAGCCAGGTAGCTGCACCGGTGTTTCGAAATATCGCCAATCGTATCGTGGGACTGCCGGTCCGTGAAACGCCTGGTCGCGCAGAATTGGCCCACTTAAAGTTGCCAAGTATCAGCAATTATATGCTGGCGCTGGAAGGAATGGAGCTCAGTGAGGCGGTTGAGAAGGTTCGTGATCGTGATTTGCCCTATGAAGTAGTTGGTGATGGCAAGGTTGTGTATCGCCAGGAACCCCCGGCGTATAGCATGCTAAATGGGCGGCAGAAAGTGCTGCTTTATACTGAAACACGTGATATCAAACAGAGCGAAGTGATGCCGCTGGTGAAAGGCCTGACAGTGCGGGAAGCAATGCAGGTGCTGGCGGAATGGAAAATAAACCTGGAAATCGACGGCAGCGGTGTGGTGTATGAGCAATTGCCCCGCGCCGGCGTCAAAATGCGGGAACAGCAAAAGGTGCTGCTGCGTTGCCGGGTAACGGATTGATGCCGCTCTGGCACCAATGGGGATGAATTTTTATGTCCGGGCAATTGGCTGGTTTTTTACAGCAATATGATGGATTCCTGCAATCCTCTGCTGAGGTTGCCGGTATTGAATATCGCCGGCTTTCCATTGATAGTCGCACAATCCAGGATGGAGAGTTCTTTGTCGCAATTGCCGGGGAAGTGCATGATGGGCATAAGTTTGCGCTACAAGCGCTGGAAAAAGGTGCAGCGGCAATTGCCGTAAGCGGCGAGTGGTTCGATGCCAATGACATGCCTGCCGGTTGCGTCGTGGTGAAAGATACGCTGGACTTTTTGCAGCAATTGGCCGCCTGGCATCGTCGCCATTTTGATATTGAACTGGTTGGCATAACCGGTTCAAACGGTAAAACCACCACCAGGGATATGATCGCTGCGGTGTTGTCGAAAAAATACAGGGTCTTTTGTAGTAAAGGTAATAAAAATAATCATATAGGATTGCCCCTGATGTTGCTGGAGTTGGATGAAAGTATCGAGATTGCCGTCATTGAGATGGGCACCAATCATCCCGGTGAGATCGGTCATCTGGCAGCATTGGCCGCACCGACCTCGGCAGTCATTACCAATATTGGTAAAGGGCATATCGGATTTTTTGGCAGCAAAGAAAATATCTTCAGGGAGAAAACATCCTTGTTTGACGCTTTGACAGAAAACGGAATCCTTTTCCAGAATATGGAAGACCCATTCCTGTTCCGCTACCAGCACGAATCTGCACGTGCAACAACGGTGGGGCTGTCGGAAGCGATGGATGTTTATGGAGAACAAACGGGAATGGACGCCACCGGTCGGGTTGTGTTTCGTGTCAATGGTGGCACGGATATCCAACTGAACATTCCCGGTAGGCATAACTTGATGAATGCATTGCTGGCCACTGCTGTCGGGATGCATTACCAGGTGAGTGAAGCAGAGATAAAGCAAGCCCTGGAAAGTTTTGAGGCGACGTCGCAGCGCATGGATGCCTTCGAATGGAATGGCATGCTGGTGATAAACGATGCCTACAATGCCAATCCTGATTCAGTGAGGGCAGCGATTGATTATGTCGCCTCCCTGGAAAAAGCCGATCGCCTGAAAATACTAGCACTGGGCGATATGCTGGAATTGGGTCAATTTGAGGATGAGGAGCATTTCAAGCTCGGCGAATTCATTGCCGGCCTGCCAATCGACCATGTGTTTTTATATGGTCCACTGGCGCGAAAAATTGAAGCGGGTGTGCAGCAGCATAAAGATTCGGCAGTAAAGGCAAGCTGGCATAAAACGCACGCGGAAATTGCTGACGGTATTCGTAAGGTGGCAGGCGCCGGGGATGTGTTGCTGCTGAAGGGGTCGCGCGGTATGCGGATGGAGAAAATATTGGATGAACTGGGTGTGAATCGACGCGAGGACAATCATGCTGGCTGATCTGCTTTTCGAATTTCGGGATACCTTTTCCGCGTTTAACCTGTTCCGCTATATCACCTTTCGGGCAGCACTGGCCGCAATTACCGCTTTGTTCCTAAGTCTGGTGATCGGACCACGAATTATCAAGCTGCTGCAGCGCAAGCAGATTGGGGAAGAGATCCGCAACGATGGGCCGGAGACGCATCAGGCCAAAAAAGGTACCCCGACAATGGGCGGACTGATCATACTGGGCGCCATCACCTTGTCCGTTCTCCTATGGGGAAAAATGACAAATTTCTATATCCAGCTGAGCCTTCTGGCCACGCTATGGATGGGCGCCGTCGGTTTCCTCGATGATTACCTGAAGGTGATCAAGAAAATGAAGAAGGGGCTTATTGCCCGCTATAAGATACTTGGGCAGATTGGTATCGGTCTCATCGTCGGTGCGGCGATCTACTTTAGTCAGGACCTGGCCAGCAAAGGGTTGAATGCCAATACCAGTGTGCCCTTTTTCAAGAACCTGGAGATACAGTTTGGTATCCTCTATATCCCATTAATCATTTTCGTGATGACCGGTTTTTCAAATGCCGTGAACCTGACTGATGGATTGGACGGGCTGGCCGCAGGGCTTGTGGCAATTGCCATGCTGGCATTTGCCGGAATGAGCTATGTAACCGGACACGTGAATTTTAGCGACTATCTGAACATTGTCTACCTGGCCGGCAGCGGCGAGTTGACGGTCTTTTGCCTGGCAATTGTCGGTGCGGCGATGGGCTTCTTGTGGTATAACGCATACCCCGCCCAGGTATTTATGGGAGATACCGGTTCGCTGGCACTTGGCAGCGCCCTGGGAGCGGTGGCAGTGCTCATTAAGAAAGAAATTCTGCTGATTTTGATAGGTGGGGTTTTTGTCGCTGAAACGCTGAGCGTCATTTTGCAGACATCTTATTTCAAATATACGCGCAAGAAGTATGGTGAGGGACGGCGCATTTTTCGGATGGCGCCGCTGCATCATCATTTTGAACTGGAAGGATGGCATGAATCGAAGGTAGTAGCGCGTTTCTGGATTGTTGGTATTCTACTGGCGCTGCTGACATTGGCCACTTTTAAGATTCGTTAATTATTTATTGGTAAACATGAAGAAAAAGCTACCCATAGACATCTGGCTGGCAGGGGCATTTTTTACCCTGATCGTTATCGGGATCATTATGGTCTATAGCTCCAGCGCCTTTTATGCCGAGGAATACTTCGGAGATCATCTCTATTTCCTGAAGCGACATTTGACATACCTGTTCCTTGGCCTGATCGGTATGGGACTGGCATATAGCTTCCCGATTCGTAAGCTGCAGGGATATACCTGGCTGCCGGTTGCCATTTCCGGTGGTATCCTTTTCTACCTGGCCTTTATCGTCCAGGGCCGTTGGGTGAGCCTGGGGCCGATTGGTTTCCAGGGCGTCGATGTGGCGCGATTTTTCCTGATTCTCTTCTTTGCCGATTCTCTCAGCCGCAAAGAAAAAATGATGACGAATTTCACTGAGGGTCTGTTCCCGCATCTGTGCTATTTGATCGTATTCTCGGCGATGGTGCTTAAGCAGCCGGACTTTAGCAGCTCCTTTTTGCTGGCCCTTACGCTCTTAACGATGCTCTTCGTGGCCCCGGTGAAATTGCCGCACCTGGCATTGACCGGCGCATCATTTATTCCGTTGTTAATTCTGGCAGTGATTTTTTCACCCTATAAGCTTCAGCGAGTATTGACATTTATGAATCCGGAAGCGGATTTGCAGGGCGCGGGATACCAAATATATCAATCGATGGTCAGTTTTGGCAGCGGAGGTATAACCGGGGTCGGCTATGCCCGAAGTACGCAAAAGATGTTCTTTTTACCGGAAGCGCATACGGACTTTGTTTTTGCGATTATCGGTGAAGAGCTGGGGCTGCTGGGGACCATGTTTGTTGTTGCATTGTTTGGCCTGGTATTGGTGCGTGGCATTCGCGCAGCGCGCCGTGCGGACGAGCCATTTATTTACTACCTGACGATAGGCATTACGGCTCACTTTGTGCTCTATGCTATTGTAAATATGATGGTTACCCTGCATCTATTACCGGCAACAGGTCTGCCGCTCCCATTTATTAGCTATGGTGGCACGGCACTCTTATTCTCCTGTATATATGCCGGTATTCTAATGAAAATTGCCAATGAAACTGTCAGCGGCAAGGCGCCGCGCCGCAAGCCGTCGCGAAGCAATAGAGGCGGGGGCAATAACCAGTCATTTATCAGTTTTAATCCGGAAAAGGGGAAGCGCATATGGATGTAAACCAGAACGCTTCCCGCATTCTGATAGCAGGTGGCGGCACAGGCGGGCATGTGTATCCGGCGCTGGCGATTATTGAGAAATTGAAAGAAAAGGGACCGTTTGAATTCCTTTATGTGGGCGGACGCGATGGCATCGAAACGCGCATAGTGCCACAGCACAATATTAAAATGGATACGCTCTGGATTTCCGGATTCGTGCGGAGCTTATCTGCAAAGAATCTACTTTTTCCGCTGAAAGTGCTGTCCAGTATCCTTCGTAGCTGGAGAATTATCCGCCGCTACCGGCCGGCAGTTGCTGTCGGAACCGGGGGCTATGTTTGCGGGCCGATTTTGTTTGCTGCCTCAAGAATGGGGATTCCGGTACTGATTCAGGAGCAGGACGTTTATCCGGGTGTCACGACGCGCCTGCTCACTCGCTATGCCCGTCGTATTTGTATTCCATTTGAGGCAGCGCGCAAATATTTCAAAGAAGTAGACGCGAAGGTGCGGGTAACCGGAAATCCGGTTCGCAGTGGATTGGCTGATGGATCTCGTGAAGCAGCCCTCGATAAGTGGGGATTGCAAAGCGACAAGTTAACGGTCTTCATCTTTGGCGGTAGTCAGGGAGCCCGGGCCATTAACAATGCCATGCTTTCTATCGCTCCAAAATTGGCGGCCACCGGTCAATATCAATTCCTTTGGCAGACCGGGAACGCGCTGCTGGAAGAGGTGACATCGAAATTAAAGGCTGATCCCTCAATTGTGGTGCAGCCTTATATAGATGACATGAGTGCCGCCTATGCCGCAGCAGATTTGATTGTTTGCCGGGCCGGTGCAAGCAGCCTCACTGAACTGGCCCTCGTGGCCAAACCGGCGATTTTGGTTCCCTATCCCTATGCGGCCGGAAATCATCAGGAGCATAATTCGCGGCTGATGGCAGATGCCGGGGCGGCCTTGATGGTCAAGGAAGGGCAGAATTGGGAAACGGAGCTTAACACAGCCCTCACCGGTCTTTTGAAGGATGCAACTGCCCGCGCCAACCAGAGTGCTGTCTGGAAGACATTGGCAAGGCCGGAAGCTTCGGAAGCTATTTGTCGTGAGATCATGGAAATTATGACAGTGAACGTTTAAAGAGGCACGCTTTCTAAACAAATTGTTGCTTTTAGACGCTTTTTGATAACGAGCAAGGAAAAATGGCCAAGAGAAGAACAAGAAAACGTAAGGCAGATCTTGAGCAAAAGATCAGGCGAGCCATTGGTGCGCTGGTTGCCCTGCTGGTCATTTACGGCGGCATTCAGCTCGCTCGCTACATGATGTATGAGAGTGATGAATTCCATGTTCGCGAGGTTGAAGTACGTGGATTAAAATATCTTGATAGAAATCTAATTATTGACTCAATATATGTCGATAAAAATCAAACAATGTTTGACGTAAACTTGTCAAATGTCACAGATAGAATTTTACGAAATCCATACATTCGGGGTGTTACGGTTTCAAGAATGCTTCCGGCAACCCTTCTTATTGAGGTTCAGGAGCGTGAACCGTTGTTCTACCTGGTTGATAAACAGGTGAATATGGTGGACGAAACCGGCATCATTCTCCCGAAGTTGCCCAATATGCCGATGGGCAGACTGCCAATCGTTAGCGGCATGTCAGCAAGCGGCATTGCAGAAGACAAGGTTGCGCTCGATCAGACACTTGCGCTGATCGATAAGATCAGAGAAGTTGATCTGACCTTGATGGGCTTCATCTCTGAAATTAACATTTCAGATCCCGATTTTCCGCAGCTGTATCTCATCAAAGGCGGAGCCCGAGTTGTTCTGGGAGACTCGCATCACTACTCCCGTTTGTTTGTCTTAAGCGAATTTTTAAACAAGCAGCCCATTCTTGGGCGCTTACCAAATATCAAGCGAATCGATCTTAGTTTTCGGGATCGCATCATTGTCAAAAACAAAACTTGATAGGCTTATGGAAGGAAGAATCATAACCGGATTGGACATCGGCACAACGAAAATTTGTGCGGTTGTCGTAAAAGAAGATCTGGACGGCAAACTCAACGTCGTCGGCGTTGGCAGCTCTCCCTCCTATGGATTACGCAAAGGAGTGGTGGTAAATATCGACAAAACGGTGCAGTCCGTGCAGGATGCCGTGGAAGAAGCCCAGCACATGGCTGGTGTGGATATCGAATCGGTATTCGTCGGCATTGCCGGTGACCACATCCGCAGCATCAACAGCAAGGGGATGGTCGGCGTTGCCCGGGATGATCACGAAATTACTGAAGCTGATGTCGAGCGGGCGATTAATGCCGCCAAGGCGCTTGCCTTGCCGATAGACCGCGAAATTATTCACGTGATACCGCAAGAATTCATCGTTGATGATCAAGATGGTATCCGTGATCCGATCGGGATGTCCGGTGTGCGCCTGGAAGTAGAAGTGCACATCGTAACAGCTGCAGTGACTTCGGCGCAGAACATCGTGAAGAGTGTGCAGCGCGCCGGATACGGCGTCGAAGAGATCATTCTTGAACCATTGGCCAGTAGTCTGGCGGTATTGGATGATGATGAGCGGACCCTCGGGGTCGCCCTTGTCGATCTCGGTGGCGGTACCAGCGATATTGCCATGTTCTTCGACGGGCATATTCAGCACACATCTGTTGTGGCGCTGGGTGGTCAGCATGTCACCAACGATATCGCTATCGGATTGAGAACGCCCCAGGAGCAGGCTGAAGAAATCAAGTTGAGCTATGGGACCGTTTCCCGCGATACTATCGGCGATGACGATACCATTATGGTGCCAGGTGTTGGCGGACGGCCCTCGAGAACGATATCCAAATCCGTTTTGGTGGACATTGCCGGGCCGCGTATGGAAGAGATGCTCAATCTTGCTTATCAGAAAATGAAAAACTCCGAGCTCCTGGAGTTAATGGCAGCCGGCGCTGTTGTTACCGGCGGTGGCGCCTTGCTCGAAGGTGTGCCGGCGATGGCTGAAAGAATCTGGGGTATCCCGGTACGACTGGGCATTCCCAAGCATATGGGCGGCCTGACCGACTCGATTCGCAGCCCGAAATTTAGCACGGCAGTGGGCCTATGCTTATACGGTATTGAATACCACGATGTTGACCGCGGTTTTTCCAGCGGTGCGGACGGCAACTTGTGGGACGACGTACTCGGTTCTTTTAAACAATTTTTTCACCGGTTCTTCTAGTCCGGTTAGAAACAATATCAGACGATTGATCAACTTCATGGATGAGGTTTTATACCTATAGACAACATTTACTAAAGGAGGCTGTAATGGCTATTGAATTTGACGAACGTGCTGAACTAAATGCCAAGCTGAAAGTGATCGGCGTCGGTGGTGCGGGCGGAAACGCAATTAACACAATGGTAACGGCCGGATTGGCCGGGGTTGACTTCATCTCAGTCAATACCGATGCGCAATCCCTTGAGCAGAATGCTGCGCAAACGCGCCTGCAAATTGGGAAAACCCTGACCCAGGGACTTGGCGCCGGTGCGAACCCGGAAGTTGGTCGTCAGGCGATGGAAGAAGACCGCGAAGAGATCAAAAAAGTGTTAGCCGGATCAGACATGGTATTCGTAACCGCCGGTATGGGTGGCGGCACTGGCACCGGTGCGGCGCCGGTTGTAGCGGAAATTGCCAAAGAATTGGGTGCGCTTACCGTTGGCATTGTTACCAAGCCCTTCAACTTTGAGGGCATCAAACGCCTGCAGCGCGCAGAGCAAGGCATCCAGGAAATGCGCAGCACCGTCGACACCCTGATAGTTATTCCCAACCAGCGCCTCTTTGCTGTGGTTGACAAATCAACACCGCTGCTTGACGCTTTCAAGGTGGCGGATGATGTGTTGCTGCATGCAACCAAGGGGATATCCGATTTAATTACCGTGCCGGGGTTGATCAACCTGGATTTTGCGGATGTGAAAACAATTATGTCCGAAATGGGAGATGCATTGATGGGCACCGGCTTTGCCCGTGAGGAAGGCAAGGCTGTGCAAGCCGCCCAGCAGGCAATTTCCAGTCCTTTACTGGAAGGTGTTTCCATTCGTGGCGCTCGAGGCGTGCTGGTAAATATTACCGGCGGCAAGAACCTCTCGCTGCATGAAGTGAGTGAAGCAACCACCATCATCTATGAAGAAGCCGGTGAAGATGCAAACGTCATTTTTGGTGCTGTAATTGATCAGGACCTGACGGACGAGCTTTTCATTACCGTTATTGCAACCGGATTTGCCGCTGAAGAGCGCCGGGTGATTGCCCCGCCGAAGCCGGAAGTGACCGAAGCGAATAGCTCCAAGGTGCTTGACCTGCCAACCTTCATGCGGGAAAAGAAAAAGAAGGTCGAAGATAATGTAAATCGTCAATTGCCAAAGAACATTATGGATGCCGGAATTGATGATGAACTCGATGATCTCGATATTCCTACCTTTTTGCGCAAGCAGATGGACTAAGTGTCCGCCCAATTCTCCCGGTTTGATCGGTTGCCGGCAGTAGAGATGCTATACTATCATTACAGAACCGATGTTTGTCTATAGGTCGTCGATACCGGCCGCCATGACGGCGTGCCGGTATCGATATTTTTATTTGCTTTTCCTTCACTTTTTTTCCAGAAAATTCAGAAAAAACTAATATTTGCGGAAAACCCGACGATAATAAAATTAGCGGCAGCGTCTGTGTCGCGTAGGTTGAATTATTATCGCAAGCCATAAATTGGGTAGCGCAGATACGACGCCCGGGGAGCTCTATTCTGTTGACTGCTCGAATTAGTACGATTGGATTGGGCTGTTGCACCGTGTATGGCGGCAACGGCTCAATCTATCGCTCTTTGGGAGAGGACTTATGGGGCATGAGACCGCGAATCGAAGCGCCTTCGAGCATCTCAGATTGACTCACAATTATGTCCTGGCATTGTTTGTCATTATGTTGATGACTGTTGCCGGATATTTCTTTACCCAATACTCCCTCGAAAAACAACGTATCACCTCCGACCGCAACCAGGTTGCCAACCGGCAACGCATTTTTTGCGAACGCATTATGAAAACGGTAGAAGATGTGCTTGTTGCAGAAAGCGACTCCGAGCGGGCATTTTCCATACAGAATTTGTCCAATATCAACGAGCTATTTGTAGGTTCTCACCATATGATTGTTGCTGGCGACGAACGGCTTGGCTTGACACCGGAAAGCCAGGAAGACATTCGAAAACTATTACTCGAAATTCGACCCTTTTATGACAAAATCCAAATCGGCCTTCAAGCATTTCTCTCCAACAACGACAGCCTGCGCCTGGTTGGGCAGGCAGATATGCGGTATTCACCGACGCTGCAAATGCTCCTTATTGGCCAAGCCGGTTATTTGAATACACTTGACGACATCATTATGCTCTATAATGCTCGCCTGGAACGCGAGGTCGCGTCGCTTCAAAGCATCCTCGGATGGTTAGTGATGTTCGTGCTATTTATTCTGGTCTGTGTTGGACTTCTCATTTTTAGGCCCGCGGTTGGCAAAACTCGTCAAGCGCTGCTCGAAAAGAACATTGCTATTGAGAACCTGACTGAAGAAGTTGACAATCGCCAGAAGGTTGAAGAAGCACTGCGTTGGAGCGAAGAGCGTTATCGCACCTTGTTTAATAGCGGCCGGGACTTTGTTTTTGTATTTGCCTTGGAGCCGAGTCGACTTTTGGAGGTAAATGATATAACCGTCCACCGCCTTCGCTATTCCCGCGATGAACTGGCGGCCCTTGCGCCGGATGCAATATTCCATGCCGACATGTTGAGAGCATTGCATGAACTCGCCGAGGAAGAGAATATCGAGGAAAGTTTGTTATTGGAAACAACCCTCTATGGTAGAGATACAGTAATTCCGGTTGAAGTCAACCTACATCGCGTAGAGCTGGAATCTCATAATGCTGTGCTTGGTGTGGCTCGCGATATTTCTGAACGAAAAATGGCTGAAGAGACCATTCGTGAAAGCGAGGAGCGTTTCGGGAATCTGTTCCTTTTTTCGAATGATGGCATCATCATACATACGCTGTCCGGCTATATCATCGATGTGAACCAGAAATTTCTGAATCTTACCGGCTTCACGAGGGATGAAATTTTAAGCAAGACCATCCGGGAGCTGCAGCCGGAAAATGCATACATTGCCAATTCCAAAGCCCGCCGTGAACTGGAAAAAAATGGTTTCGTAAACTTCGAAGTCGAATTTCGCAAAGCTGAAGGCGGCTACTTTAATGCAGAAGTATCTGCAAGCGTTTTTCATCATAACGGAATGGAGGTCGTGCAGGGCATTGTTCGTGACATTACCGAGCGTAAGGAAAGTGATGAGATGAATGCTGCCCTGCATCGCATTGCCGAGAAGGCCAGCTTCAGTTTCGATATGGAAGAGTTTTATGCTGCGATACATCAAATTGTCGGCAAATTGATGTATGCCGGTAATTTCTATATCGCCCTGAGCAGTGGGGCAGGAGAGCAGATCGACATCGTCTATAGTGCCGGAGAGAGCAGTGGTGTCGACAACCGTCGTGACTTTGCAGCGGATGTTACCCGACAGGCCCTGGGCTCCCGCGAAACACTGCTTTTTAGTGGAGACAGGGTTGAGAAAATGGCATTCGCTGCTGTCGGCGATGCGGGAACCGAATACCCTCGGGAAGCGTTGGCTGCCCCGCTAAAATTTGAAGGACGCGCAATCGGCGCGCTGGTTCTCCAGAATTACAGCACAATGCCGCAGTTCAAGGCGAAGGATAAGGAACTGCTGGCTTATGTTGCCCAACATATCGCCCATGCGCTTCAGCGCCGGCAAACCCTGGATGATTTGGCGACAGAAAGGCGCTGGCTGAATGCCACTCTGAGCAGCATTGCGGATGGTGTCGTTACAACCAATCTGAGCGGAGAGGTGCTACTGTTTAACGCCGCAGCTGAAAACCTGAGCGGCATAGCCAGCCATACGGCTTCCGGCAGCCACTTCGATGATGTACTGACCTTCTACCAGGATGAAGAATGTCGTCGCCGGATCTACCTGCTTTCCGACGTCTTGGGCAATGGCGAGTTAGTGGCATACGAACAGGTGTATCTAAGACAATCCGAAGGCGGTGACACCCTAACAATCAGTTTACGTGCAACACCCATTCGCAGCGAAACCGGTCAAATTGCCGGTGCAGTGATTGCATTACATGACATCAGCCAGCGCTTGTATATGGAGCAGGCTCTACAGAAAAATGAGAGATTAGAATCGATTGGTCTTCTGGCAGCTGGTATTGCCCATGACTTCAATAATTATTTGACTGCCATTCTTGGCAATATCTCCCTTGCTATTGAATTTATTGACCAGCCTGACAGGTTACACAAGCGCCTGATTGATACCAATGCCGCTGCCCTTGTTGCCAAAAAGCTGGTAGATCAGCTTCGCGATTTCTCGCGGGAAGGCGCGCCGGTAATGAGGGCGGCATCCATCGGAGATCTTGTGCGCGAAACGGCCGGGTTTGTCCTGAGGGGACGTCCGGTAAGCCTTCAATACAAGATAGATGAAGATCTCTGGCCTATCAGTGGAGACATTAGTCAGTTGAGCAGAGTGATCACAAATTTGTTGATCAATGCTGACCAGGCCATGCCTAGAGGCGGCAACATCATCGTTGAATGCCGGAACTTGGAGATCTCGGAGATCTTTAAGACCGGCGGTGAAAGCATTCCACCTGGAAAATATGTCACGATTGGTATCCGTGATAATGGACAGGGGATTGAAGAGAGCGAACTGCCGCGTATTTTTGAAATGAACTATACTACCAAGAAGCGGGGAAGCGGTATTGGTTTGGCGACATCGCGCTCTATTATCGATAAACACCGTGGGTTTATTTCGGTTATTTCCAAGCCCGATGAAGGTACGCTTTTTACGATATACTTACCGGGCACCCCGAAAGCCACGCCGGTCGCCGGCAATAAGCCGAATACCCTGGAAAAAGGCAATGGGCGTATTCTGGTGATGGATGACGAAGAACCGGTCCGGCAGGTGATTAGCCGTATGCTCTCAACATTGGGCTATCAGCCTGGCGTCGCGCGGGATGGTCAGGAAGCCCTGGAGTTGTATCGGAAAGGTCTCGATGAAGGAGTGCCCTTCGATCTGGTGATTTTGGATCTGTTGATACCCGGCAGCAAGGGGGGACAGGAAACCATGACCGATTTGCTAGAGATTGACCCGCAGGCGAAGGGTATTGTTGTTAGCGGCAATTCTCACGATCCGGTTATGGGAGAGTATCAACGCTTCGGCTTTGCCGGGCGAATGATCAAGCCCTTCAGTATCGTTGATATCGGGAGAATTGTCAAAGAAGTTCTGAATTAAGCGCTTCCGGAATCGCAATGCCTTCGTCGGATCGTAAAACAGATACCAGGGCATCAATGACCTCGCCATCGTAAACAACATTCCGATGTGATTCAATCTTGCGGATAATATCTTCTACCGGCGTGGAGCTGTCATTTTTCCGTATGATAGCTTCTGCGTAATATTCGGCAACTGCCAGAATGCGTCCGGTTAGTGGTATTTGCTCGCCTTTTAGCCCGTTTGGAAATCCCCACCCGTCGAGCGATTCGTGATGGGTGCGAATGCCTTCAACAACATCTTCTGAAATCGGCAACATTTCGATCATGCTGGCGCCGATGATCGGGTGATTAAAATCCGCAACCATGCCGCTGCTGGTTTCTACGATGCCGCACATACCGACATCATGTAACAAGCCCGCTGTATAGATGCTTTTGACCTTCTCTGCCGGCAGGGACATACGTTCTGCTGTAGCCTTGGCGATATTGGCCACCAGCTGTGAGTGTCCGACCGTTTCCGGCTTTAGCATATCGTATGCTTCGCTGATTGTCTTCAGGGTTCCGAGGTAGCGTTCAGTAAACTGGCCAAAGAGATTTGAATTTTGCAAGGCCAGCTTGATTTGATCGCAGAATGTATTCATCATGCGCATGCCAAATTCCGATTGACCGACAGACTCATCAAAATTCAGCAAGGTGAATATGCCGATCAACTCCTGGCTCTCAATGATAGGCATGGCAAAAATGGACTTCACATTGTGCCGATCGATAAAGGCATGATCCCGCAGCATGAGAATTTCGCCCTTTTCCGGGCTCCAGGAGAAAAGGCCGTTTTCCAGGGACAGATTCAGCTGATCTTCAAAGTCAGACTTGATGTTTTGAGCAACCTTGATTTGCAGGTTGCCGGTTTCCCGGTCGCATATGGCGACGAAACCGCTGCTATGCCTGGTGGCTGAAAGCGCAAGTTCAAGGAGTAAATTGATGAAATTATCGATTTCAAGCGTGGAACCGCGCAGTTGTTGACGCGCTGAATTTCGAGATTCAAGCACCGCAACTTTTTCACGGAGCACTTCATTTTGCTGAATTATATGGATGGCATTACCGGCGGCAAGGGAAAATTCCTGCAAGAGCTCAGGATTGAAGAGCCGCTGCTGATTTACGGGACCGCAGAGTATGGTGCCGAGGTAAATGTTCTCGCCCCTAAAAAGGGGAATATTCACAAAGGATGAACCTTCTACGGTAATGACAGCAAGGTCTTGAAAACGCGCTTCCGGCTTGAGCGCCAGCAGCGGGGCGCTTAAGTCGATCCCGGTTTTTGGGCTTTCAGAATCATCGCTCAGATATGTGTTTTCCAGATTAAGGGTGGTCTCGGCGGCATCCATCAAATATATGTGATATGCCCGGGAGTCCTGAACGGATTGCAGCGTGGTCAAGATGTTCTCATAGGCTTTGACGCTTCCGGTTCCATCCGTTGCAAATTGTCCTATTTCATGCCAGAGTTCCAGTTCGCGATTCTGTTTCTTTGATTTAAAGAATGGTAACATAAGAAAGCCCTGATCCTTTTCCCTGCCTGACTCATCATCCTTAACAATGGCATTTTCGGTCAGCGGGCCTTCTTACATTAGAAAGGAATTCGGGATACTGCGGTAATCCGCTTGCCAAAATTCAGAAACAGAATGGCCGGATTGAGGTCTTAAATAATGCTAAAATTCTGGAACCTGCTACGAATTTCGTCAAGCCAGGCGGTCATGCCGATTTGTTCACGCGAGAGATTGAATAAGCGCAGCTCGTCTACATACCAATCGGGATCAATATTCAAGTTGACCGGGCGCAGAGCGGCAATTTGCTGTGTTCGCAGCGCGTGTGACAAGGCATGAATCTCTTCAGGATGATCTGTGAGGCCCGGGAATACGTCGTAATGAAGCACCAATTCGGCAGGGGACTGCCCGGCGGTCTCAATGGATTCCATGACGTTTTTGAATAGCATGTTGTTGGGCTGATGAAGCTTTTGGAAGTATTCTTCCTGGAGGGAGTTTAATCTGATAACGATGCGATCGATGCCCAAATCGCAGACAGAACGTATCGCAGAAGGGTTATTACCAAAGGCGGAAATTTCGATATTTCCGCTTTTCGTGCCTCGGCGAACCTGGGCTACAATGTCTGCTATCGTGGTTTCATTGCGCACGTCGACCGCAAAACAGACTTCGGGGGATTCCGCATGTTCCAGATGAGCGATGGCGATTTCAACGAGTTCTGCCGCGCTTGGCTGAACCGGCTTGCGGGTATCATCTCCGCCGGAGTTGCTTTTCAGGACGTTCAGCGGTAGTACGATCCGCCCGCGCTTGAGGACAAAGTTCAATGCTGATGTGGAGCGAAATTCCGGTTTCCAGTTTTTAGCCCAGTAGTTGACAATCTGGTTGTCCGGGAATGCTTTGCTGAGTTCACCGGCATTTTTTTCTGCGCGGTCAAAGAGTGTCGAAGCTAGATTGCCGGCAGTATTGTCACGAATAGGAAGTGCGGCAACATAATGCTGGCCGTTGAGCACACCGACAGCGGTATAGTTATATTCTGCAAGGCGCGGTGCATCAAGATTGGTCGAGAAGGCTGTGCGCATCAATTGCAAGTGGCTGCTGTTCAGCACGCATGCGACCGGGTAAACCCGCTTGCCGCCATATTCACGAAAAGGGACAAAGTTGTTGAGGGATTGATCGTAGCCGATGGCATTGCGACCAAGCAGGTCAACCAATTGGGTGCGATCGGGCATCGGGATGAGATTGTCTGAGTCAGGTGCCAGGGGGCGAATGAATCCCATTCCTGACATTCGTAGGTCGGGAATTTCGATAAAATTCCCGCGGCCATCGCTTACAAGCAGATTCGGTAAATCCAAAAATAGCTCCTCCGGAAGACCGGCGCATCAGGGCTTTCCGTTAAACCCAATTTCTTGTCATAAATCAAGAAGCTGCCGGGCGGTTATTTCTTCACAAAACTCAAATATACGATCATCCCTCGGCTAGAAACCAAGCAAAAAGAAAATTATTCCCAGGCCCAAGCCGCAGCCAAAACCAATCAGCTTGATCAATATGGAATCGCGCAAGGAAATGGATAACAATGGCAAGAGCGCATGGCCGCTGTTGATGACCATGTTGGTAAAGAGAATGGAAAAGGGAATGGTACCTTCATAATACATAGTAACAAAAATCAAATTCGGCCCGCTCTGCGGAATCATGCCGATTAGTGCGGCAGCAAGCAATACCCAGATTAGTTTACCACTAATGATTGCGTTTAGATCGTATTCATGAATCGCAAATTCAATCAGAAATATAGCAGCAAAGGTCCACAGGAAAATTTTGATCATGTGTTTCTTAATGAGATGCGACCAAATGTGCACTTTCAGGTAGTGGTCGAGAGAAAAGCGGACTGTAGGATGAAAGATCTCCGTTTCGCAGTGATGTTCATGCTGATTATTACGCTGTTTTTGAATGAGGTCGTAGATATAACCGACGGCAAAACCGAGGCCGATGAGAATGAGCGATAACCAGAGCGCATCCTTGGGGAATCTTGAGAGCATCACCCATGCTTCGTCACCGGTAGTGGCGACAAAGGCTGCCAGCAGTGCACCGAATGAGATAATACCGTGCGTGTGAAGAGATACGGCAAAATAGGCGCCTTCGCAGCCAGGCACTGCGCCCAGTAAGGCACTCAGCAGGTATTGGGTCGATGGTTTACGTTGAATGAGCGTGGCAAATTTGCCCTGACTTCGCGCGTAAAGCAAATCCATAGTCAATAGGGCGACGAAAACGAAAAAGGAAATTACGAGCGATTCCCACAGGGCATGTCCCAGTATGTCCATCATGGCTTTTTCATCCCGCGCTGATTATGAAACCGTTTCAATTGATGAAGAATGCGCGCCGCGCTGAAAGCGGCGCCGAAGCCGTTGTCAATATTCACCACGCTAATCCCGTTCGCACAACTTGACAACATGGCCAGCAAGGTAGTGATTCCTTCCAGGTTACTACCATATCCGACCGAAGTTGGCACTGCTATGACCGGTTTGTCTGTAAGGCCGGCAACAACTGAAGGCAATGCTCCCTCCATTCCGGCAATCACGATGATAACGGCCGCTTCCCTAATTTGCGGCCAATATGCATCCAGGCGATGGATGCCGGCAACACCAATATCGGAGATAGCCAGCGGCGCCATCCCAAAAAGCAGCAAGGTGCGTCTTGCCTCGGCGAGGACCGGCAAATCCCCGGTTCCGCCACTGATAATGCAGATTTGTTTATCGAAGAGGGGGGCTGGCGCAGGCATACCGGCGTAGAGGCAGGCGGCAGCTTCATCATATTCGAGCTCCGGCATTTCAGCGACGATCTTTTTGTGCTGCAGTGGGGAAACGCGCGTTGCCAGCAGCGGTTGTCCGTCGTCACGAATTGTTTTTGCAATGGATATAATTTGATCAGGCGTTTTGCCGGGACTGAAAATTACTTCTGGAAATCCCTGACGATCGCTGCGAGTCAAGTCGATATTTGCGAAGCCAAGATTGGCAATGGCCGGTGTGCCGGTAAGCGCCAAAATCTCACTAATTTGCGCCTCACTCAGCTTGAAATCGCGCAGCAAAGTCTGTAGTTTTTCCTTTTGCATAATTTTTAGATTTCGTGAAAAGTTAATTATTTGTTTTCAGTTTTTATGATCTGTTACAAAAATCAATAAAGTGAATTTTGTTACAATACCGCGTCTATACTCAGGAGCCCAATATAAATGGAATCATTTACCTATGCAAACGAATCGAATTGTCGAAAATGCAGAATGGCACCCGGCGAAAAAATGGTCATATCTGCTGGTTTGCACTGGTCTAAATCTCACCTGGATGAGGTAGGGTTGCCAAATAAATCTTGATTTTAAGTGCTTGAAATAATTATATTTCGAGGCCTATGGCTACCGATCACCTAATCGTTTTCTGCACTGTCCCTGACCAGGGCACGGCCCTCAGCATTTCACAGGCTTTGGTAACAGAAAAACTGGCCGCGTGTTGCAATATCGTACCCGGGGTACGGTCTGTGTATATGTGGGATGGTCAATTATGTGACGACAATGAATTACTGATGGTCATCAAAACCCGGCAGTCAACCTATCAGGATCTTGAGACAAGAATTGTTGAATTGCACCCTTATGATGTTCCTGAAGTATTGGCCTTAACGATTAATGGCGGATTTAAAAACTATTTAAAATGGATGGACGCGAATGTCGAAGAGAAGTGACGTATCTCAACAGGAGATGGAATACTGGCGGGCGGATGTAGCGAAGATAAAGGAAGATTCAAGTCACGGATCGATCTACCTGGCAAATGCAGCAATTGACATTGTTGAAGAATTTGTTGAAAAACAACTTTATAAGAATCGCACAGAACTGATTCAGGCACTTTCGAAATTATCAAATGCGCTGGTGCGGGCAAAGCCCCTCATGGCGCTTATTTATAACCGGACGCGGCACGTGATCGGATTTATCCAGGATATTCCCAAAGAGCAAAAGGATATCGATGTCATCAAGCGCGATACCCTGGCAGAAATTCAGTCCATGAGAAAATCGGCGAAATCGCACCTGGACACCATTACCCGCTGGGGATGCCGGCTTATCCTTGACCACCACACGATTCTCACCCACTCGGCAAGCAGCGTTGTCGAATCAATCCTTCTGGAAGCACGAAAGCAGAAAAAGCGCTTTCGCTTGATCTGTACGGAAAGCCGTCCGCTGAATGAGGGCGCGCAAATGGCAAAACGTTTGGCCAAGGCTGGTGTAAAGGTGAAACTGATTCCGGATGCTGATATTGCCAGAGCTGTGAAAGAATGCCATTTTGTATTGACCGGCACCGATCGGTTTACTGAAACGTCCTTTATCAATAAGACCGGCACCTATGCGATTGCAGCTTTGGCAAATGAGCTCAACAAACCGCTTTACATAGCCGGTGAAACCGGAAAAGTGCTATTGAAAAGAACCTATCCCGTTCGCTTCATTCCGAACGATCCTGCTGAGCTTTTTAGCGGCGGTAGCGGCTCTCTTTCAGTAGAAAATATTTATTTTGAAGAAACACCGATTCAGCATGCCGACAAGGTGATTATTGAAGATGGTGTCTTCGAGTTGAAAGAGTTTATTGACCGCTATTTGTAATGGCGGATAGCGGCTATGAAAAATTATCAGGAAAAGGAATCCGGGCTTAAGGTGCTCATCGCGGACGATGATCCGGTCGTTCGCGCAGCCCTGGGCGGCATGCTGGAAAACCAGGGGATTACCGTGGTTTTCGCAACGGATGGTAACAGCGCTATCTATACGGCTGTCACCGATTCCCCGGACCTGATTTTCCTGGATTTGATCATGCCGCAGATAGATGGCTTCGAGGTCATCTCACAGCTACGGAAGATGCGTAAAACTCGCCGGATTCCGGTTGTGCTGGTTACCGGGCGTACCGACGCCACAACGCTGGTGGAAGCAATGAAAATTGGCGCCAGCGACTTCATTTGCAAGCCCTTCATCAAATCAGAAGTTATTCGCAAACTCAAATTTGCCTTGATGAATAAGCGTCAGCAACATCAGGTGATGGAAGCCACCCTCCTGCAAAATAGCAGTCAAGCGCCCAACGGCGTCAGCTATGAGCGCCAACGCCAAAATTTTATCCTGAATTTTGAAAGCATTTATTTGTCGATGCTGCGCTTCATCGCAGAAAAGGATACTGAGGGCATGCGTCAATTGATCACTCGCTTTCTCGACTCGCTGCGTTTCTACGAACTAACCCTGGTGCGTGAAAAAACCTTGCACATGCTCGGCGCCATCAGTTCTGATGATTGGGACGGCGCCGTCGATTCCCTCGAATTCATTTACAGCCTTTTCCAGGACCTCAGGCGCTCGGCGGTGGTAAGGGCCTGAGGCGCTATCGTGGATTGCCGTCCCGCTTTTCCAGAAGGGCAAATTAGCAGCAAAAACCACTTTTCCTACCTCAGATTTCAATCAGAATCTTCAATTTTCATATCCCGCGCCCATGTAAATTATCCGAAATGCTACTTTGGGAATCCTTATTTTAGTGGTATTATGTGATACGTTTTAGTGGGCGAAAAAAAGAGGATATATGAGCGATCTTTGGAAACGCGTCGGTGTTGCGTTGTGGGGTGTGCCGCTGCTGGTTTTCTTGATTTATCAAGGTGGCGTTTATTTGCTCGCCCTGGTAACCATTCTGAACGCGATGGCCCTTTGGGAATTTTACTCGATGCAGGAAGCAAAAGAAATTCACCCCTACAAACTGCCGGCAGTGGTGGTGTCAACTGCGCTTATGCTGATAGGAAGCTGGTGGCCGGAATATTGGTTGCCGCTGATTCTGCTTTCCTTATTGCTCTTCTTCCTGATCTTTCTTCGTGAACAAAAAGGAGAACCCTTTCAAAACATTGCCTTTACACTGGCCGGGCTTGTCTACATTAGCTTATTCCTCTATACCCTTTTGCATTTGGCCAGCAGCATCACCGAATGGTGGCCGGAGATTACGACAAATACTGTTCATGCCAGCGGTCGCCTGATCCTTACCACGATCGCCGCTATCTGGATTTGCGATACCGCTGCCTATTTCGGCGGTAAACATTTTGGCAAACACAAGTTGGCCCCGGCAATTAGCCCGAAAAAGACTATTGAAGGCGGCATTTCCGGATTGCTTTTTGCCACTCTCGCATTTGTTGGATTCGGTGCCTTGTTTATCCCGCAATTGCCGTTATGGGCAGCCGTCACCTGCGGGCTGTTGGTTGGGGTCTTTGGTCAACTCGGGGACCTGGTGGAATCGCGTTTTAAGCGAAACGCTGGAGTGAAGGATAGCTCTAATTTACTGCCTGGGCACGGCGGTATTCTCGATCGCTTCGATTCACTTATTTTCGTATCTCCATTCTTGTGGGTGTTCTTTTATGCTGTAAGTAAATGGAGCTAGGCGGGAAGTGAATTCCAAATTCCAACAGAAAAAATTCCAAAAAGGCTCAGCTCAAAACGTTGGTTCGTAAGATTTGACGGATCTGAAGTTCTCTGGGATTCGAGTTTTACAGTTTTGGTATTTATTTGGAATTTTTTCTGTTGGAATTTGGAATTTTGTTGCTTTTATAACGCAGGTAATTTGTCTCAACATCTAACACCAATCACCTTTCTCCCAACCATGTCAACACTCCTATCCGTAGAAAATCTTACGATCGATATTCAGACTGAGCGCGGAACGATTCCGATTATTCGTGATGTCTCATTTGAGGTTGCTGCCGGAGAAACGTTGGGGATCGTCGGTGAGAGTGGATCCGGAAAAACCCTCAGCTGCCTGGGCTTGCTGAAGTTGATTCCGACGCCGCCGGCGATCTACCGACAGGGTCAGGTCGTCTTTAACGGAGAAGACCTGTGGCAGCTTTCCGAAGAAAAACTGCGTGAAGTGCGCGGCCGGCAAATTTCGGTGATTTTCCAGGAAGCGCTGAGCGCACTCAATCCGGTAATGAAGGTCGGCACCCAGGTAGCCGAAGTGATGATTCACCACCTGGGCTTTTCCACTGATGCTGCCCGTGCTGAGGTGCTGCGACTTTTTGATCGGGTTGGTATAGCGGATGCTGCTGATCGTTTCGAGCAATTCCCGCATCAATTGTCCGGGGGGTTACAGCAGCGGGTGATGATTGCCATGGCACTGGCCTGTAAACCGGCGCTACTAATTGCTGACGAACCCACCACCGCCCTCGATGTGACCATCCAGGTTCAGATCCTGGAGTTGCTGAAGTCTATCCAGGAAGAGACCGGGATGGCGCTGATTTTTATCAGCCATGATCTGGGTGTCATTGCCGAGGTTTGTAAGCGTGTCCAGGTGATGTATGCCGGCCAGATTGTGGAAAGCGCCGCGATTCGCGAGATCTTTAACAATCCGCGCCATCCCTACACCCGCTTGCTGCTCGACACCATCCCGGATTTGCAGAAGCTGCGCGGACATTATAAGCCAATTCCCGGACAAATTCCTACCCCGGCGACTTTACCGGACGGCTGCAAGTTCCATCCCCGTTGTCCACAGGTGATGGCTGTATGTCGTGATGAAGAACCTGCCCTTGTTTCACCTGCTGAATCATCGAAAGTTCGCTGCTATTTACATTCCTGATCGCTTTTGTTCCGCAATTAATTTTTAGATAGCAATTTTTGGTCAACGGTCAAGAGTGCACCTGCGATTTCGGCTAAATTAGGCTTACAGTGACAAACAGTATGCCATTTAATACGTTGCCGCTGCGGACTAATTGAGACTAGAGGAACTGCTGCGAATGGATTCCACGCTGAAGCAGATAGCGGAGACAGAGGTAACCGAGACATATTTGGCATTAGCCCGGGAATTTCAGGATCAGCAACTATACGGAAAAGCTGAAGAAACTATCTTTCTCGCACTTGAGAAGTTCCCGAATCACCCTTTCCTTTTAAGCAGACTGTCAACGCTCTATCTGCACCTTGACATGCCATATAAAGCGATTGGCATTCTCGATAAGCTCATCCAGCATCATCCTCGCATCACATTTACCTACTTCCTCCGTGGAAAACTCAATCAGAATCGACGTCGCTTTGATAGTGCGATTGCAGATTACGAATCTGCCTTGAGTGATAGCGCAAAAGATAGTCAGGTCTTACAGCAACTGCTGCCGCTGTTAATTTCGCGCGGACAGCCGGAACGTGCGCTGAAAACGATCTCCCGCTATCAGCAAACGTTGAATCAACCAAACCTCTTCGCTGAACTGGAAGCGGAAGCGCTTTTCAATGTCGGGGAGAATGTAGCCGCATTCAAGCGCATGCGGGAAGTGTTGATGAGCCGGCCTGACGACAAACGTCTGCTTAAGCGCTATCTGCACTTTTCTATCCGCACCAGCAAGAAGAACCCACGTGATCTTTATAATATTTTGATTCAGTCAGTTCCCGGACTGCCGCAGCTTTCTGAGGAAGATCTGATCGATTTGGAAGTAGACTACCTGATCGAGCGAAATCGCTTTAGCGAAGCTGTTGCGGCGATAAATGAAGGCAGTAAGATTAGCAAGCGGCAATTCTATTGGCGGAAACGCCACGCGTTGGCGACGTATCGGCGCGGTGCAGTTGAAGAAGGCTGCGACGCCTTAATGGCGCTGTTCGAAGAACGTAGCACTGATACCGAAATCCGCGATATACTTGAACAGCATTATTGCGGACAGGGGAAAAAAGAACGCTGGCTACAAATCGTCCGCGACATCGCAAAGCCGCAAACAGGTAATCTTGGGCTCTTCGATTATATTCGTGAACTCACCGGTAAACAGGATCACCTGCATATTTGTGAATTGAACTATTCAGAATTTATGAAGATGGTCGAGGATTTTAACCTGGTGAGATCCAGGTTCCTGGAAGAGACCTTTCAAAGAATGCCCGAATACATCCTGGAAAGTTTAACGGCCTCCATTGCTATAGGCGGCACGGTGCCGTCTACAGTGGATCTATGGACACAGGTCACTCGCTGGCGGAAGCGAATTGGCAAATCGCCGTCTTTTACAATTGAAAATCTTGACGCGGCATTTCCGCTTTGGCTATTTGCCTTTCACCTGTATTTCTTGTTCAAGTCGCATAGCGAATTTTCTGTTCGCTTTGACAGCGGACGCCTTGTGAAGGACCGTATCGCTTGTATTTTGGCAATAGATGACCTGTGTATTGAAGTGGATTTGAGTATTATCCTGCGCCCGGAATCCAAACGGTTGAAAGAACTGGTGAAATCTTCCAATGGATTTCGCTGGCGCCTGGGAGGCATCGAACCTGATTTGATGCTGCACGAAGTCAATTTTTACAGCGATCGGCAAATGGGTGAATTGTTGGATCGCCTGGCTGAACTTCTCGAAAATACCGGTAAATCCTTGCCGCGTTCAAAGAAGGAGGTTTAGCGATGCAATTTTTGGGGATTTGTGGTGGGATTATACTACCAGGGAAGCGCCGGGCAGCAATGCCGGCGGTAACATTTAGGGAAAAAAATGAAAAATTGGGAATCGTATCGGCGATTGTTCCCGCATACGGAAAACCAGATCTATCTTAACCATGCAGCGATAGGACCACTGAACACAAATAGTGTTACAGCCATCCAACAAGCTTTACATGAACGGTCACAGGGAAATATTGAGTTTTGGCCGGATTCAATGGACGTCAAGGCTCGCTTCAAGCGGCTGGTGGGCGATCTGATCAATGCCTCCGGTAAGAATATCGGGGTGACTTCAAATACTTCAATGGGCCTCAACTGGCTGGCCAAAGGAATGGATTGGGCCCCGGGCGATCGAATTCTGCTCAACGATTTTGAATTTCCATCCAACGTATACCCCTTTTTAAACCTGAGAGATCAAGGCGTAGAGGTTGATTTTGTACGTCATCAAGACGGACGCCTTGATTTGAAGCATATCGTCTCCGCCATTGGACCGCGCACTCGATTGCTTTCCATAAGCTTTGTGGAGTTCCTCAATGGCTATCGAAACGACCTTGCTCGTTTGAGCAAAATTTGCCGAGAGCGCGATATTCTCTTTTGCGTCGACGCCATCCAGGGATTGGGCGCTTTGCAGCTCGATGTGCGCAATCTGGATATTGATTTCCTGGCTTCCGGTGGACAAAAGTGGTTAATGTGGCCGCTCGGTACCGCATTCTTCTACGTTGCTCCGCGGATTTTTGACCAGCTGAAACCAATGGCAGCTGGCTGGTTGTCTGTTGAAGACTGCTGGGAGTTTTTCGATTATGACCTGAAGTTTCAGCCAACGTCTGATCGCTTTGAACCGGGCATGCATAATGTTAATGGTGTCGTCGGGGCGATTCCGGCGCTCGAGCTGATGCTGGAAATCGGAATGGAGAATATCGAAACACGCATTCTTGAGCACAGCAGCTACCTTTATCACACCCTTCAGGAAAACGGCTATCGTCTTTTTACAGTGCCGGATGAAACCTGCCGGTCCGGAATTGTGACCTTCTTTCACGACAATGCCGAAGGCTTGTTTGCCTCGCTCAAAGAGCAGGGCGTGCATGTTGGCTTGCGGAACGGCATGATTCGGGTTGCCCCGCATTTTTACAATAACCGCCAGGAACTCGATGGTTTTTTGCGCCTGCTGTTTGAATACGACCGCAAATAGCGATTTCATCTGCCATTCCACTTGTTCAACACTAATTATTTCAATATCTTGGCGACACAGTAGCCTCGTTCGCGGAGATGCATATGGCCATACGGCCCCTTGGAAAAACCACATCTGGCATTCTGACCGGATTGCTGACCGGATTCATCATCTGGCTCGTGCAACAGCTTGGCCTGTTTGGCGGTTTGCTGGAAAATATGGAGTCGGCCAGCTATGACTGGCGTATTCGACAGACGACCGAGGTGCCGGCCAATATCGTAGAAGATATCGTCATTGTTGACATCGATGGCCGCAGCCTGAATAAACTTGGCGCGTTTTCGCAATGGCCACGCACGCACTGGGCCAAGGCCCTGGAGGTGCTCCGCGAGGGAGGAGCGAAGGCAGTTGGGCTAGACGTATTGTTTGACGAGAGTCGTCGCTTTCCGGAGGAAGATCAGCAGTTTATTGATGCGACACGCCGACACGGCGCTGTTGTGCACGCTATTGTCCTGACCGGTGCAGATGATGACAATTATCTCTATCCAATGTCCCGTGAACCGGACGGTTTCCAAACCAGCCGGTTTACCACCGAAACACCGGACGTGCTCAAATATCACCTGAATTCGTTCGAGCGTCTGGAGCCGGCATTTACTGATCTGCTTAATGCTGCGAGACGGGTTGGCACCGTTAACCTGGCACCGGATCGCGATGGGGTTTCGCGTAAGATACCGATGTTGTCACGCTTTAATGAACATGTCTATCCGACATTTGCCTTGTCCATTTTCCTCAATAAAATGGGGCTTCGTGATAGCGACATCACGGTTCATCCCGGCAGGATTGAAATTCAGCCAAGGGATGGTCAAGCCCTGTTTATACCGATTGATGACGCCGGTCAAATGCTGGTGTATTATCACGGGCCGTTTAAGACCTTCCGCTATATTTCTTTTTCCAGCCTGATTCTTGGTGAAACCCGTCCGGAATTCTTCCAGGATAAAGTTGTGATTTTCGGGGCCTCTGCACCTGGCCTGAATGACCTGCGGGAAATTCCCTGGCAGGCCAGCTATCCAGGAGTGGAGATCCACGCCAATGTGCTCTATCAATTGATGAACGATCGCTTCATTCACGAATGGAGTGGCCTGCAAAAATTCTTTTACCTGCTCCTCTATGGAATAATTAGCGGTATTGTCTTTACTTTTCTGCGGCCTTATGGCGGTATGATTGCCGGTATTGTGATGAGTCTCTTGACGATTGCGGCCGGATTTATCATGCTTGCCGGCCCTGGTGTGTGGATGCCGATTGTTGCCCCTATCGCAACCATGGCGCTGACTTTCATGGTTCGTTATACCTCGCGCTATTCAGCCACTGCGCGAACCCGGCGAAATATCCGCACGCTCTTTTCCTCGCACATTTCACCGCCGATGGTCAGCGATCTCTTAAGGAAACCCGAACGTCTCAAGCTCGATGGAGAGCGGCGCAATACCACGATCCTCCTGGCCGCTTGGGCGAATGATCCGGACGAGCAGAATCTCGATCCGAAAAAAACAGTCTCTGCTCTGAATGACTACCTGACAACGATGAGCAAAACGATTTTGCTGAATAAAGGGACCCTGGATCATTACCAGGGGAGTCGAATTCAGGCTGTTTTTGGCGCGCCACTTGATATCGGGAATCATGCCGTAGCTGCTTGTCGCGCGGCACTGGCCATGAAAGCAGAGCTGGCAAGGGTGAATCCGCGCTTACAGAAAAAGGGCATAACCGATCTCCAACAATTTATTGCCATTTGCAGTGGTCAAGTAACAATAGGCAATCTCGGTTCTGACATGCTGTTTTGCTATTCAGCCTATGGTGAAACCGTTGACAGGGTAAAGGAATTTCTGCCACTAAATGAGACCTATAAAACCGGCATTTTGCTTGACGAAAAAACGACGGCCCTGGCCGCTGATGGAATAGTAGTCCGCGAAGTTGATGTGCTCAAAACAGACGATGGGGGAGATGAGCGGATTTTTGAGCTCCTGGAGATGAGCGAGTAGATGTAATAGTTGAGAGAGACATCCCCCTGCTTCCCCCTTCGAAGGGGGATATAGGGGGATGTCTCTGGTAACTATTATCCATCCTTCCGTTTTTCGAAACCAAACTATAAGACAATCGTATAAAGATCGGAGTTCATACGACCATTTTCCTACAGAGCTAGCACAGTCAACGAACCAATGGGAGGGTTTATCATGACCAGGTGTTTTTACGCCATGCTTTCCGCGCTTTTGCTGCTTTCGCCGATGATTGCTCAAGATGAAGTAACAGATTCTGATGCGTATCAGGGCAATTTATTTCCCGAAGTTACCCGCCTGGGAGTAAATTTCGATTTCATAAGGCCGTTCGCAGAACAAAGAAACGGCAACTATTTACAGCTGAACTATGCACATCCGCTGGCCGGCAATCATTGGCTGGAAGTTGGCTTTGGTGTCTCGAAGAATTATCACCTCGGTGATCAGGTTCGCGGAGACGTTGTGTTGCCGGCTAATTCTGATCTCGGCGGAACCTACCCGGTAGGTGTCTGGCATCAATTTGGCCTTAACAGCTATGATGATAGCTACCAGTTTGCCGGTCGATACCATCGCTGGTTTTGGCATAAACGAAGCATCTCAATTTCCGGCTTTGCCGGCATGTCAGTTTTTCGCCTGACAGAGGATCACCAATGGGCGGTTGCCAGAGGCGGATCTTCGCCGGAATTTAATCCGGGGGAAGATCGCGATGAGGCTGTATATTTAATCAACGTGCCAGTGGGGCTGAGTTTGCACGTTCATGAGGGACAACCCTTTTCATTGCGCCTGGATCTTGGGTATAGTTTTAACGCTAACCCACGGACCGAGCAATATCCTCAGGCCAGTATTGATGAGCTACGAACACTCTTTCCTGACTTTGCTTTTGAGGCCCCGGAAGAGATCAAATTATCGACCAATGCGCTGATTGCCAGCGTGGGATTGCGGATACGGATCTAGACAACCGTTTCGGTATACAGCCGCGATCAGAACAAGGAGCCAGTATGCATGCCAGACCACCGTTGATTATCTATGTCCTCGTCGCGCTGTTTTCTATACCGAATTGTATTTTTGGTCAAACCTTTGTTGATTCATCTGCATTATTGTCCGGCGGCGCCGGACAGTTTTTCTGGGGCGCCAGCGCTGCCGATGTAAACAATGACGGCCGGGTAGATATCTACTATCGTGGCCGTTTGCTTATTGCCAACGAGGAAAATAGCTTTGTCAATGAACGAACTGCTGCCGGCTTGTTTGACAACGGCGGCACCTTCGGTGCGGCGTTCGGCGACTACGACAATGATGGCTACCTCGATGTATTCCTCGAAAACTTTCAAACCGAAAGCCTGCTTTATCAGAACAATCAGGATCGCACCTTTACCTCGGTTGCCAATCAAATTGGCTTGTCCGTCGCCGGTTTTACACAAGGCGCTGCCTGGGGAGATTACAATCGCGATGGCCGCCTGGACCTGTATGTGAATGAAGATTTCGGCAACAACCAGCTTTTTGAAAACCTCGATTATGATACCTTTCAGGAAGTGACAGACTCGGCAGGGGTTGTCACCAATGGTAATTCTTACGGGACTGCCTGGGGAGATTATAATAATGACGGATTCCCGGATATCTTTATCGCAACTTGTAATCCTTCTGCAGCCAACTCCATCAAACATCTCTTGTTGAACCGGGGCGACGGCACTTTCGTCGACGTAAATTATGATGCCGGTGTGGCGGATTCCCTGCCCAGCTGGGGGATTGTCTGGCTGGATTATGATAACGATTACGATCTCGATATATACATCACCAATATTTATGAACCACCGCGTTCCGGGGCCAATGTGCTCTACCGCAATGAAGGCGACGGCACATTCACTGACGTTTCCGTTGCTGCTCGCGTCGCCGGCGATCTATCTGAAAACAGCTATGGTGTGGCTGCGGCGGATTTTGACAACGATGGCTGGATTGATATTTATGTAGCCAATCAGAATCGCCGGCATCGCCTCTACCGCAATCTTGGTGATGGTGAGTTTGAAGATATTGCCGCAACCGCGAATATCTTTGACGAACAAGGCCGGGCACTGGCTGTCGCCGACTATAACAACGATGGTCAGATGGATGTTTTCACTGTTGGCCTTAGCGCTTACCTGCTCTATAATGAAGGCACCGCCAATAACTGGATCAGCATCGCTACCAGGGGATTGATTTCCAACTTTTATGGTGTTGGCACACGGGTTGAAGTGGTTACCGATACCCTCCGTCAGATCCGTGAAATTCAGGCAGGGGACAGCTTTTGTTCACAGAATGATCTGCTGCGGGCGCATTTCGGATTGGGCAGCGCAACAAGTGTTGACAGCATTATCATTAACTGGTCAGCCGGTGTGCGTGAAGTCTTGACCAATGTGGATGTTAATCAACGCATCACCATTGTTGAAGGCGTCGGTATCCGCAGCCTGAATGATTATGTCTTCCTCAATTTGCCGCAAGATGGCGATACTCTAAATCCGTTGGACGCGACGGTGGATTTTGCCTGGGATGGTCCTTTGCAAAATTCTGCCGGGGAAGCGGTGTCTTATTCGCTCTCGCTGAGTGGTGGCAGCATAGATACCACATTCACCAATATTGCCGATACCGCATTTAGCTACGACCTGGCCTTGCTCGAACCGGAAAATACCTATACCTGGATGCTTGAGGCAACGGATGGGTATACCATTCGCGCATCGCGCTCGGTCGGCAGCTTTTACTATCCATCCGGTCTAACCGGCATCGAAACAGGCCGGGAAACTTTGCCAAAGGAAATCACCCTGTATCAAAACTATCCGAATCCCTTTAATCCGCAAACCACAATTCGCTATTATTTGCCATCCGATTCAAAAATTTCCCTGAAAATTTATAATAGTATTGGGGAAGTGGTGGTGACATTGGTGGATGAACGACAATCTGCCGGTTGGCATCAAGCTGTTTGGCAGACGTCGACAGCGGCTAGCGAATCAACCGCATCCGGGATTTATTTTTATCAATTGCAGTCCGGCACTATGACATTGACGGAAAAAATGGTCCTCATTCGGTGACATACCCTTCCCGCTGAACAACTGGGCAGTTGATGATGTCAATCGCTATGTTGTTCGATTAATTCGCCTTCATCAATTTTTACGACGACAGAATGGAGCGGGAATGAAAAGGACAATATTCTTAAGTCTGTTGTGGATCATTCACTTGTGCATTTCTTCAAGTACGGCATATGCACAAATCTCTGCAAAAACAGGTCTATCGCCTGAAGATCATAATCCATTGACATCCTACCTGCAAAATCTGCCGGATTGGTTACCGGCACACTTGCGATTTGCCCCTAATCTAACACCTTCATCCCAGGCATTTTCTACAGAGGAATGGGTGGCTACCATTGCCACAGGCGGGGCAACAGCTATTGATGTGGCAACTGCCAATGCTGTAGACGCTGATGGAAACTACTTTGTGGTAGGCTATAGCGCGAATGAGCCATATGGCACGCAATGGGTAGTGATAAAATATACGCCTGATGGCACTGAGGAATGGATATCGCGGATTGGCGATGCGCGAAGCGATAACATTGCCAACGATATTGAAATCGATGCTCTTGGTAACATTTATGTGACTGGAACAATTGCCAATGCCAACGGCTATTGGGACGGCCTGGTTGTAAAATACGATCAGAGCGGTAATGAAGTATGGCGATATGTGTATAATCCTTCTGAAAATGGCAACGATCAATTCATCTCACTTGAACTCGGTATAGATGACAGCATCGTGCTTGCTGGAATCGCAGGTCTCTCTGATATAGAAGATGCTTTTGCTGTGGTGAAACTCGATAGCGATGGTGTGCTGCAATGGTCAACGACTGAGATGAGACCGGATTCTGTTAATATCTCTTTGGTCGATATGGCGCTTGACAGCAATGGTAATTCATTCCTGGGAGCCTCCGTCGTCGGTGCGGAGAGCAATCTTGATATGATGTTACTCAAGTTCACCGCCAATGGTGATTATCTATGGGCTCAAACATACAACGGTTCCGCGGATCTTAACGATTGGGTTGTCGATGTTGAAACGGATGCTGGTGGTAATGCAATGCTCATCGGCAGTGTTTATAACACCACGACATTCGATGACTTTGCCGTCTTGAAGTATGATACCGACGGAGCTTTGGTTTGGACACATATCATGGATGGCGGCCAGGGGGCGTCCGCTGAAATTGCTTTATGCCAGACAATTGATAATCAGTCGAATATCTATGTAGGCGGATACGCCTGGACTGACGGAGGGCGACACGCCATAACCATAAAATTAGATAGCGCTGGAACAGAACAGTGGCGCTACGAAAGCTCTCTTTGGGGACGGGTCTTTGTGATCGACGCGGATACATCCGGGAATGTCTATTTCGCCGGTGAATACAGCGACGGATTTGGTTTGACAAAACTATCCGAAAGTGGGTCTGTCATATGGGATTGGCGATATGATATTGAGGATAAAGACCTGGTGATGGCCGTTCACGAAGATGGCACGATATATACTTCGACGACGGGATTAGTAACTGGTCGTTGGAATCAAGATGGCACAAGTAGTTGGAGCAAAGACTTTGAAGGTGTGGCTGGTAGCGATGAAGTATTCTATGCGATGACGATCGATGATGCCGGTGCTATCTTCGCAGCTGGCCGGTCTGATAAGGCATCGCAGGGACGGGACTATCTGCTAAGCTCAATAAGTGCTGAGGGTACACAGGAATGGGTTGATACCTATGACCGCCCGTCTAATTTTAATGACATTGCATTGGCGGTTACCGTCGACAATACCTCAAATGTGTTGGTTACCGGATATAGTGTGACTCAAATAGCTTATTCAGGACATAGCAGTATTACGATTAAGTATGATGCCGCAGGTACTCAGCTGTGGGCTGTTGTAACCGAGGATATGAGGGCCGTTGACATTACCACCGACAGTGCTGGAAATGTTTATGTCGCCGGGGCGACCAACTTTTGGGACGATTTCAGGACCATTAAATTTGCCCCGGATGGCACGGAAATATGGACGAAGGTGTTTAACGCTCCTGAATATAACAGTTATGTTGTGAAAGCTATTAATCTTGATTCGAACAACGATGTTGTTGTTGGTGGGTTTGCGAGCTTTAATAGCAGCTATACAGATATAATTCTCGTTAAATATGATGCCGATGGCAATGAATTATGGAATCGTAGCTTCGCCCGAGGTCCGGAAACCTATGAACAAGCAGAAGATTTCGTCCTCGATGCTCAAAATAACATCTATGCAGCCTGCACTTCAGAGGAGAGAGCGTCTGAACAGGAGCTCATCGTGGTGAAATTTGATGCCGGCGGCAACAAATTGTGGGATGTGTCCTACGATAGTATTTCGACAAGGCCCAGGTTCCTAATCGATGAGTTTAACCATTTATATGTCGGTGCTGCTGCGATTTATCAAGAGACTTACTTTGTTGCACAGTTTGATACCAGCGGCGCACTTAGGTGGCGGAAGGACCTGGATGAATTTCCTGAGTGGTATGCAACCCAAATTCAATCTGACAAGGAGGGCGGGGTATATGTTACAGGGCCGTCTTCGCAAGGGTTAACGACGTTTAACTTTGATGCAGAAGGGATCGAACGAGCTGTTGAGTATTACCATGGACCCCCCAATACCGATGTGGAATCGTGGGAACTCCAGACAGATGCTGCAGGCAATCCACATATCGCCGCGGCCATTTCCGGCCGCGATTGGCGGGTTCCCCAGGTCGTGAAATACAATCGCAATGATATTGTGGCAATTTCTGAAGAAACAGCAGTACCTCGTGGCTATGAGCTATCTCAAAACTATCCAAATCCCTTCAACCCAACGACCAGTATCCGTTACTACTTGCCGCAGGCGGCAGACGTTCAGCTGAATATTTACAACATTGTCGGGCAGCATGTTCAAACGCTGGTTGACAACAGGCAACCTGCCGGCGGACACACCATTATCTGGGATGCTCGCAAAGTCGCCAGTGGCATCTATTTCTACCAACTGTCAACGGACAACTTTGCGCAAACGCGCAAGATGATGCTGATAAAATAAGGCCATCCCTGGCCGTCAGCTCGTTTCACTCGCGTCAGGCTCGCAAGCTCGCCGTTTACATCCCCCTATGTCCCACTTCGAAGGGGGATTTAGGGGGATGTACTGCCAGTGAAACGAGCTGACGGGCCGAAGGCCCTGACGCGACCGCAGGGAGTCCTCGGAGTTAACGCAGCAATTCGAAAAAATGATACCTGCATCATTTCTCATTCTCGCCCTCTGCTTATCTTTCCGGCATTCCTACAGTTCGTATCTGTAACCGATCTATTCCCATCATATTTGTCGTATCCAACCTGAAGTATTCAGTTGACACGTTGTTCCTGTTAGGGCCCAAGCATCTTGGTGCCAAACGCCGCATTGTCTGCTCACCGCGCAGCCTACGCCACGGGCAAATGACATGTGCTTCAGATGATATCAGGTTGATCGAAATGGAATTCATGGACAATCATAAGGAGGTAAGGCCGTGTCGCGCACAGTCTTCGCTATTGGCATCTTATTGACGCTTTTTTCAGCTTTAATTGCTCAACCCCTTAGTAGCAACATTACCTATCTGAATCGTTATCTGGAGCCGCTGGGTCCCAATCCGGATAGCACAGAATCGATATCCGTTCGCGATATCTTTGCAGATGGCGACTATTTGTATGGTGTCGGCATCCTGGACGACGGCGCTGATTTTGGCCGCTTGGTCACCTACGATATCAGCATACCCCGTGACATTACCAGTATTGGCAACAGCCTCGGGGAATACAACTGGACGCCGATTGCCATTGATGTGGCAGATGGCTACGCTTTCATCGTTGGTGAGGCTGCCGACGGCACGCATCGTTTGACAACCGCTTCTCTGACAGATCCGGCGCAACCCGGCGCCCTGCTGCATCTCAATTCAACGCAGAATTTGAATGATCCGCGGGATATCGCTGTCGGAAATGGCTACGCATACGTGTCGGTTACTGCGGAAAGCTCACCCTGGATTGAGATCTATAATGTCTCCAGTCCGGCGACGCCGGCATATATTGGTCGACTTGACTTTCCGACCGGCAATGACGATGGCTTTACCTATCGCCTCGATGCTGACAGCAATTATCTTTATATCGCCGCCGGTGATGAGGGCATGCGAATTATGGACATTGCCACCGATCCCGCCAACCCTACGGAAATTGCAGCCTTTAATACTGTAGACAATACCCTTGACGTGGTAGTGACCGGCACCCGGGCACACCTTGCCGACGATCGTGATGGCGTCCGTATTATCGATATTAGCGATCCCTTGAATATGGTTGAACTGGGCGTTGCAAATACACGTGGCTCGGCAATGAACATTTCTGTGAATGGCGATCTGGTATACACCCTTGATCAACCAAACGGCGTTTGCATCTACGATATTAGTGATCCGGCGATTCCTCAGCTTGTCGGTTGGCATAATATGCCGGACGTCAGCAGCTTCGATAATATCATTGCCCGGGACAGCCTGATTTATCTCACCCACGAAACCGAAGGGGTTAGCGTATTTCAATTCCACGGCTCCAACACCGGTCCCAATCTGACATTTGATCGCGGTGTGTTGATCGATAGTTGTAATACCACCACTTTCGAGCGCAGCGGCCAATTCTGGGTGGTGAACAATGGTTTTGGCAGCCTGACGATAACTGATGTGGTTGCCAGCAATGAATCGGTCATTGTCGATCAACCAGGCTTTACGATCGCCGTTGGTGATTCGGAACTGGTGGATGTCAGCTGGCATTATCTCAATACCGATGTGACGCCAGTTTATATTGAATTTTTCCAAAATGGGTCGCAAACTGCAGACCGTATTCATTTAAAGAGCTGCCGCTATCGCCCGGAAATCCAGGTGTCTGCCGATACGCTTGATTTCGGTGCTCTCGATGTTGGCGATACCACCGAACTGACCTTGACTATCGAGAACATCTACAGCTATATCACCGATCCACCAAGCAATTTGCTGATTGATAGCATGTACATCGGTAGCAGCGCCTTTGCCTTCGATGACATCCCATTATCAATTGCAGCCAATGGCAGTGTATCTTTGCCGATTTCCTTCATTCCGGATCAGGTCAGCAGCTTTGATGATGCCTTGACCATTATCCATAATGGCGGATACGATCCGCTGGTCATCCCGATTTTGGCAAATGGCACTGATCCGGGCCTGGTATTTACGCCTGAGGCTGTTAGCTTCGGCACTGCAACCGTCAATACCTCACTGGTCGATAGCCTTACTTTACAGAACGTTGGTGCGGCACTGTTGACAATTGACAGTGTGACATCAACCAGCGGCGATTTTACCATCCGGCCCGATTCCTTTGCGATTGCCGGTGGTGGTTCGATTACTGTTGGCGTGGTATTTACCCCCTCCGCGTCCGGTGACCGGGTTGATACCCTTGCTTTTCACACTTCCAATCCATCAGTGATGCCTTTGCTGCCTGTCAGTGGAGGTGGCATTATTCCGACGATTGCCTTTCATCCGCAGGTTATCGGTTTTCCCGACGCACCGGTTGGCATCAGTAGCGCTGCTACCATGACGCTGTCGATTTCCGAGGGTACAGGACTGAGCATATCGGAAGTTCTCAGCGACGATCCTTCTTATTCAATTTCTCCGCAGAGTTTCGAATTGTCGGATGCCGACTCTCAGGAGGTGGTGATCACCTTCCGCCCAATTTCCGGTGGTGACATCACCAGCGACCTGCATTTTGTTTCCGCAGTCAGTGGTGATACGCAGTCAGTAGAGATCAGTGGAACCGGGATTGCCAACGCCGCCGAGATGGCCTCCTTTGCCGGATCTTATCAGACAAACCAAGCGGCTTTAGGTATCACCTATAATGATGGGTTTGCTTATGTGGCCAGCGGCAGCGGCGGTATGCAGGTGGTTGATGTGAGCAGCGGTGGCTTCAATTTCACTGAAACCGCAAGCTTCGGTTCAACTGAGGCCTTGAACGTGGCTTTTCGGGATGATGTTGTTTACCTGGCAGACGCTTCCAGCGGCATGCAGATTGTAGATGTGGCTGACTCTTCAGCACCGGCACTTGTTGGCAGCTATAATAGCGGTGATCCGGTGCACGATATTGCCATTCGCACAATATTCACTTATCTGGCAAATGGCGACGACGGTATGCGAATTGTGAATATTGATGACCCGGCGAACCCAGCGCTTTTTGGCCTTTATGAGTCGCCCGGAAGTGTGCAGGCGATCGCCCTGGAAGGGAACTATGCCTATATCGCCGACGGTGACTCCGGTTTACGGGTAGTCGATTTGACCAATCTCTTTAATCCGACCGAGGTTGCCTTTCTTGATTTGGCCGGTACTGCATATGATATTGCCGTTGAGGCCCCTTATGCATATTTAGCGGCAGGGGATTCCGGGGTACATATTGTCGATATTAGCGATCCGCTGCAGCCAACCTGGCTCAGCAATGTTGCGACACCGGACAGCGCCTTGTCGTTGGTTGTTGAAAATAGCGTTGTCTATGTGGCGGCCCAGGATAGCGGTATGCGCATTATTGATGTTGCAGATGCCGCTTTACCAAGCGAAAACGGATATTATATTCCGCCCGGCGTCAGCCATGATGTGGCAGTTGATAATGGCAAAGTATATATCGCTGCTGGTGACGCAGGGGTTTTTGCGGTGAACTTTGATTTGCTGATTGCCATCGAGGACGAACCGCAGCAATTGCCGCAATCTTTGCAGTTGGCGCAAAACTATCCCAACCCCTTCAATCCCTCGACGACAATTGCGTATGTCCTGCCGAAGCAGGCGCTTGTATCCCTGGTGATTTACAATGCTCTCGGACAGCGAGTTGCAACGCTGGAAAACGGCATTCGCACAGCCGGTGAGCATCGCGTTGTTTGGCAGGCTGTCGATCAACAGGGCGCTGCCGTGGGTTCCGGCATCTACTTCTACCAGCTCCGTGCCGGTAGCGAAGTATTGACTGGAAAGATGATATTGATTAGATAGCCGACGAAGTCGGCGTCAGTTCACTGCGTTCGCGTCAGGCTCGCAAGCTCGCCGCTTACATCCCCCTAAATCCCTCTTCGAAGAGGGACATAGGGAGATGTACCGCGAGTGAAACGAGCTTGACGGGCCGCAGGACATGACAGCGAGCTTCAAGCGAGCTTTTTGAGAGTTTGTGCGTTTTTGCACCTGAATTTTTCATTTCCTGGTTATCTTTTTTCAGCTACATCCGATGATGTAAGCATGGAGTTAGCGGCAAATCTGCCGCACACGCACCTGGCAATTTTCATTTTCCATATAGTAACGCTGGAGATTTGTCTTTATCGCGCGCTCAGAAATGTGCGCCATTATTGGCAATATTGGCTAGCTGCCTTGCAATGTTCCGCACGCTAACAGCTGGATTGAGGGCCTCCTGTTGTGCACCCATACTTTTCTGGGAGGTACTATGCCCTTTTTGGCTCGAACCATCATTCTTCTTCTATTTATTTCTCTCCATTTACCTGCCCAACGCCAGGGCCAGAATATGCAGCTTGTTGCCAAATTTCAGCAGACGGTTGCTGATTTTGAAGACTATAGCCACAGCAATCTGGCGCTTCATGGCGTGGCGCTGGATGGTGAATGGATGTATCTAAATGCTCAAATCACCTTTGAAGGTACCGGTTTGGGCACTCGCCTCGTCGTAGCGAAAATGGAATCCCCCTGGAATATCGCCTATGTGGCCGATGGAGGCGGTGAGGTGTTTGATTTTCCGGGCTTCGCCCGCCATTACGGCAATTCGGTTTATCTTACCAGTCGCAACATAGGTGGAATGATTAAATATGACGTTAGTACACCATCCGCACCCGTCTCAGATGGCTATATATGGGGACCTGGTGACCTGGCTGACCTTGTAAAAGCCGGTAGCTATCTTTATGCGGTTAGAGAACAGGTAGAATTTGGTTGGCCGCCCGCAAGTATGCTCATTTTGAGAGATGATCCCTCGTCTCTGACCAGTGTTGCTGAGGTTGCAGGGATTGGCAGCTTACGCGGGATCGCCACTGATGGCAGCTACCTCTTCGTTAGCAGTGATAGCATTGGAGTGGATAGCAGCGGTATCCGGATCCTTGATATCAGTCAAAATCCGGAAGCACCGGATGAGCTAGCTATCTTGCCGACCGCGGGTATACCGGAACAGCTCGCTTACGACAATGACAATCTCTACATCGCCACCGGTGACAGTGGACTGGTCATTGTTGACGTCACTGATCGAGATCAGCCGCAGATTGTGAGCCAGGCAAATTACCTCGGTGCATTAAATAAAATGGAGAAGCGAGGCGACTTGATCTATAGCCTGGGTACTGAAACGGAAGACAGCACAAGCCAGCATTATATCCGTGTGATTGATGTCAGCGACGTGAATTTGCCTGTGGAAGTGGGATATCATCTCCTTGATAGCAGGCCTTTTGACATGTCCGTAGAGGACAGCCTGATCGCTGTTGTCCATGACAATGATGTTTCGCTCTATCGTTATGTGCCGGATGCGGAAGCTATTCTTAGCTTTAGCAATGCGCCGATCAAGCAGAGCTGTACGCAAACCGCCACACTTTATCAAAGTGATGAGCTCTTGCTTCACAATACCGGTAGCGTTGATCTGAATATTAGTGACATCCTTACAAGTGATAGTTCCATTACGGTAGATGCGACTTCATTTACGCTTGCGCCTGGAGCACAGCGCTCTCTAACGGTCAATTTTCATTACCTGAGAGTCGCTACGGCGCCAGACTACCTGGTATTCGAACATAATGGCGCAGGCAGCCCCGATACTGTCAGGCTTCACGGGTGTGACTATCCGCAGACTTTGTATGTTGAGTCGGACCTCCCTAATCCCTATTCTGGTACTGATTTTGGTATTTTATCAGTTGGTCAGAGCATTCACACTTCCTTACATCCTTCCGGGCGCAGTGTCGGAGATGATTATGCCCCGGATTGGCTGGTTGGGACAGTTACCAGCGAGCATTCGGATCTGTCAATTACTCCTCTTGAATATCGCATCCCGTCAGATGGGTCCATGTTCTGGGACATGACATTTACGCCCAGTTTGCCGGGAGATTACAGCATGAGGTTACGCTTTGATCATAGTGGGTCTCATCGACCAGTTTATGTGACTTATACCGCAACTGTAGAAGACGACGTGACTGGTTTGGTCGAAATAACACCAATACCAGAAGAATTTTCACTCAGCCAAAACTATCCCAATCCTTTCAACCCAACGACCACAATCGAATATGCGCTGCCCGCAACAACAGATGTGAAGATCGATGTTTTTGCCATAGATGGGCAGCAAGTGCGGACGCTTTATCGGGGAGCACAAGCTGCGGGATATCATAATGTTGTTTGGAATGGCAAAAATGTAGCCGGACGACAAGTTAGCTCAGGAATGTATTTCTACCGTCTGCGAGCGGGAAAAGAGATGTTTGTGAGAAAAATGATGCTGATGCGATAGACTCACTGGGCTTGTGTCAGCGCTGCGCGCGGCAGCCTATCCCTGGCCGTCAGCTGAGACCGACGAAATTGGCTAAGGAGGTCTCAGCAGGCAATTTAGTTCAGAAAAAGCGGCATTTGGAGGTTCTATGGCTTTCCACAAATTGATATTTATCTTATGCCTTTTGCTGTCTGCAAATTTGCTTGCCCAGACAGGAGGACGAAATATTCAATTTTTGTCCAGTTACGAGCAAATAGTTTCTGATCCGGAAGATTTTGACGAACCAGACATTGGCGGTGTCGTTCTAGATGGGACGCGGATGTACATCAACGCTGACTTTCACTATAGATTTTGGAATGATCATGGTATCAGCTTTATCTCAACGGATATTTCCCAACCGTGGAACGTGCAATTTGAGCATAACCGGATTGGCAGCAATCAGGCCTGGCGCATGCAGAAGATTGGCGATGCCATTTATTTCGCGATAACCGGTGATAATCGCGATGGCGGCGGCTTAAGAAAATTGGATATTTCCGACCCGGCAAATCCAGGGCTGATTACTGGAAATGTCGGGGCTTCAAATCGCTTTGGTGACTTCACAAAAGTGGCAACCTATATCTATTCTGTTTCCGAACAGCAGCGGGTTGGATTTCCGGGCACCATGAATATCTATCAGGATTCGACAGAATTAACTAATGTTGCTGAAATTAGTGGATACGGCATCATGCATGGGGTTGATACTGATAACGCTTACCTTTTCATTGGCAGCGATACCAGTGGCTTGCGCATTCTGGATATCGGTGCGGATCCAACTTCCCCACAGGATGTCGCTCTCCTGGCAACACCGGGCGTCGCGAAGCAACTGACATATGAGGATGACCTGGTATATTTGGCCAGCGGGGACAGCGGTTTGACGATCGTTGATGTTGGAGATCGCGCCAATCCGCAGATTGTCAGCAATACCCTCGTTGGGGGCAGGCTCGATCGACTGGAGAAAGATGGCGATCTGCTAATAACACTAGGCAACGATAACTATCTGCGAATAATCGATGTAGCAGATATCAATGCACCCTTAGAAATTGCCAACCATCCGCTAGACGACGTACCGATTGATTTGTCTGTGGAAGGCGGAATTATTGCCATTGCTTTTCAAGAATATGTTTCTCTCTATCAACATCACCCGGATGCCGGTCCGGTACTCAGTTTCAGTAATGCGCTGATCCGTCAGGTTTGTTCGTCCTTCTCTAACTTATATCAAAGCCAGACTATTACTGTGCGTAACACCGGTTCGGATGATTTGAATGTGTCCGACGTGTTCGCATCGCATTTCTCTATTGGATTAATTTCGGATTCCTTTATCACTGTTGGGAGCAGGTCATTTACTCTGCAACCAGGAGAGACTCTGCTTCTCGAGGTTCGCTGGCATTATCTCAATGAACCTGATTTGCCTGACTATATCGTTTTTGAGCACAACGGCCACACCAGCCCGGATACGCTTCGCTTGTATGGTTGTCAGCACCCACCGGATTTTGGACGCTACTCGGAAACAACAGATTTTGGAACTGTTCAGCTTGGGAACACCGTGACCCTGTTTTCTGCCCTCGATCTAAGTAATTATTCAGACTTCATAAACGGAGGCTATTCGATTGGCGATGTGACCAGTGAACATTCTGACCTGAGTACCTCCGCGTCAAGTTTTAGTATGCGTTCGTATAGCGGTCGAGCCGCTATTGATGTCACGCTGATGGCCAATGTTCCCGGTCCGTTTTCAGGTACCATAAGGATTGATCATAACGGATCGTATGATGCGCACATTGTGGAATTTACGGCAACAATTGACGGCCTAACAGAACTGGAAACGGACGAAAAACCTGCAGTGCCCGGTGTTCTGGCGTTGAGCCAAAATTATCCCAATCCTTTCAACCCAACGACTACAATCGAATATGCGCTGCCAGAAGCGACAGAAGTAAAAATCGATGTTTTTGCCATAGATGGGCAGCAAGTGCGGACGCTTTATCGGGGAGCACAAGCTGCGGGATATCATAATGTTGTTTGGAACGGCAAAAATGCAGCCGGACGACAAGTTAGCTCAGGAATGTATTTCTACCGTCTGCGAGCGGGAAAAGAAATGTTTGTGAGAAAAATGATGCTGATGCGTTAGTTCGCTGCGCGCGGCAGGCTCGCAAGCTCGCCGTAAAAACGTGAGTGAAACGAGCTGACGGCGCGAAGCGCCTGACGAGGCGAAGCCTCTGACATGAGCGAAGCGAATTGAAGCGAACACAGTGAGCTGACACCCGACGCCCGGGAGGATTACAAAGGAAACAAAATAATACAAGGAACTAGCATGACATATCAAATACGAACGATCGCTTTTCTACTTTTCGCCTCGCTGTCTATTTTGGCCCAACGCCAGGGGTTGAATATGCAGTTTCTGGCTAGCTACGAGCAGACGGTTGACGATTTTGTAAACTATAGCCACAACAACCTGGCAATTCATGGCGTGGCGCTGCATGGCGAATGGATGCATCTAAATGCTCAAATTAACTTTGAAGGTACCGGCATCGGTAACCGCCTTATTGTGGCGAGAATGGAGTCCCCCTGGAACATTAGCTACGTGGCAGATAGAGGCGGGGAGGTGTTTGATTTTCCGGGCTTCGCCCGCCGCTATGACAATTCGTTATATCTGACCAGCCGCAACATAGGTGGAATGCTCAAATATGATGTGAGTGCACCGTCAGCTCCAGTGTTTGGAAGCTATATATGGGGGGCCGGTGATCTGTCTGATCTTGTAAAAGCCGGTAACTACCTGTATGCGGTTAGAACACAGGTAGACTTTGGTTGGCCGCCCGCAAGTATGCTCATTTTGAGGGATGACCCCTCATCGCTTACTCACGTTACGGAGGTTACCGGGATTGGCAGCTTACGTGGGATCGCTACTGATGGCAGCTACCTCTTTGTTAGCAGCGACAGTATCGATGTAGATAACAGCGGTATTCGCATCTTCGATATCAGCCAAACCCCGGAGGCGCCACAAGAGGTGGTAACTTTGCCAACTCCTGGAGTCCCCCGATATCTCGCCTACGAAAATGAACTCCTTTACATTGCCAGTGGTGATAGCGGTCTGGTGATTCTCGACGTAACAGATCGACTGAATCCGCAGATATTAAGTCACACAACCGGTCTTGGCACCTTAAACAAATTGGAGAAGCGAGGCGACCTGATCTATAGCCTGGGCACTTCATTACTTCAAAATCGTATTAGCATAATTGATGTCAGTGATGTAAATCAGCCGCTAGAGGTTGGTTATCATATTGTTGACGGTACCCCGCTTGACATGTCGGCCGGGGATAGTTTGCTTGCCGTTGTTCATGGAAATACAGCCGCATTGTATCGCTATGTGACAGATGAAGGACCGATTCTCAGCTTCAGCAATACACCGATTAAACAGAACTGTCTTAGCACTGCAAATTTGTATCAGAATGACGCATTTACTTTGCATAATACCGGCAATGCAGACCTGGTTGTAAGTAATGTTTTGAGCAGCGATAGTTCAATTACAGTAGATGCTACATCGTTCACTATAGCGCCGGGAGCAGAGCGTTCGCTTACTGTCAATTTTCATTTTCTTGGTTCAACGGCTGCGCCGGACTATTTGGTATTCGAACACAACGGAGTCGGAAGCCCGGATACTGTGCGGCTGCATGGGTGTGATTACCCACCGAGCTTTGGTCTTTGGTCTTCGCTGCAAAATCCGTATTCGGGCCATGATTTTGGCAGTGTGACGATTGGTGATGTCATTGATCTGGATGAAACCCCTTATCTTTCGAACTATACAGATTACTATCTTGCAAATACTCTGGATCCTCATACCATTGGGACGGTTGTCAGTGAGCATCCTGATCTGTCTATCTCGCCTCAGTCATATCGGTTGCCTAAACTCGCAACTGTTAATTTTAATACCATATTTACGCCATCGGAACCCGGTGACTACAGCATGACACTTCGTTTCGATCATAATACAAGCCATGAACCAAGATATGTCACGTATACGGCCACGGTTGTTGGAGCGCCGCCCGCAATTGCTGTGATACCTACAAGCATTTTTGCAAGCGTGGCTCCGGAGCAGACGACGGCAGACACCCTTACTATTCATAATCAGGCAACAAATCAACTAAGCTTGAGTTACACGATCGCATCAACTGTGGATTGGTTGTCGGTGTCACCGGATAGCGGGGTTTTAGATTCTTCAGGCTCGCAGGATATAGTGCTTTCATTCGACGCTGCCGGGCTTCCAGCGGATTTATATACAACAGATCTAATTGTTGCGTCCAATGATCCGGATAATCCTGAGATCGCGGTGCCTGTGGAGTTCGATGTCGTTGATGATCCGGTCATTGAGTTTTCTGCTGATACCCTGACTGCTATCCTTGAAGAAGCCGATTCTATGGATATTAAACTGCAAATCAGCAATATTGCCCTAAACCAGGATTTGGTTTGGTCGGCGAGTGCCTTTGATTATCCATATAATAACAATAGTGGCATCGCTGCGCCAGGCTGGGTCGCTTTAATTGGTGATACCAGTGGCGTGATATTACCTGGAGACAGCGCGACGCTTACCCTGCGCATCCACAAGCTCCTGGCGGATGCAGAATTAGAAGGCTATCTTAAAGTTTCCAGCAACTCTGTTACAAATCCATTTGATATTATTCCAATCTTTCTAACCACAATTGGTTCGCCTACTGCCATCAAAATCGACGATCGAGCTCCGGACGCATTTAGCCTTGGCAACAACTACCCCAATCCCTTTAATCCACATACAACGATAGAATACCAGGTGGCGTCGATAGCAACGGTGAATTTGGCGATCTACAACAATCTGGGGCAGCTGGTGCGGGTCTTGGTTAAAGAGCCGGCGACGCCGGGAACTTATCAGATCCAATGGGATGGCCGGGATAGCTATGGACGAGAGGTCAGCAGCGGCATCTATTTCTACCAGCTTCAGGCCGATGGCTTTCGGGCAGTGAAGAAAATGATGTTGATGAGGTAGCCGCCGAAGTCGGCTGTCCGCCGTAGGCCCTCGATTTTCAAACGAAGGTTTCCCGCATTTGTGCTTTCGTCCAGTGCGGCAGACAAGAATTTTGTTATTTTACCCTGAAAGCTTCCGACAATTTTAGATACATATTTGCATTTACGAAACATCCGCACGCTTCAATCTTCTTGCAACTTGACATAGGAAATTTGGGAGAGATAAGTCATATGCGTATTTACGTTATTCTAGGCATCATAATTTGCCTGGCCGGCTCTGCTTTTGCCCAGCAGATTTCAATGAACATGAGTCACGTATCCAAGTATCGGGATGTAACCGATCCGGAAGACAGCAGATATGATTTGCATGCTGCGGCGCTTGTTGAAGATCAGCTATTCATCGGTGGCTATCGCTGGCTTGAATTGCATACTATTTATGCGCGGTTCATTCATGCCGATCTTACCAGAGATTGGGCTATTCCGGAACAGGAGCTTCGGGAAACCCGCTACAAGATAATCTACGTTCTCAGGAAATTTGGAAATTATCTCTATCATGATATGTCTCTACCGGGCGCGGGCGAACAGTTAGGCAAAGTAGATGTCTCTGATCCGGAAAATCCTGGCGAAACTTTTATCTCATCGGATTTTGTCGGTTCAATTCAGGATATCACAGTGGCCTCCGGACATGTCTACGCAACAACCCTTGCGATGGCACCAATAAGTGGGGGACTGGCTATCTATGACGATGCTGCTGATACGCCGGTATGGCTGAGTACCATGGACATTACCGGTTTTATCAGAGGCATCGCATCCGACAGTACCAATCTCTACGTGGGCAATGAAGCTGACGGTCTCCGTATATTTGATATCTCTGTTGATCCGGCTGCTCCCGTGGAAGTGACATTGTTTCCTACACCCGGTTCTGCATATGAACTTGAAGCCGCTGACGGTTTTGTGTATCTGGCCAGTGGCGATAGCGGATTGACGATTATTGATGTATCGTCACCGTCCAATCCCAGCGTCATTGCGCGGATGCCTGAACTTGGCCGGCAAACAAATCTCGATAAATCCGGCAACTACATTGCCACCGTTGGTTCTGATAGCATCGTGCAGATCGTTGACGTTAGCGATCCTGCCAATCCTTTTCTTATTGGCTGGCATGAATTGACCCATAAACCCCGTGACGTGACGATGGAGGGTGAATATGTTCTGCTTCCACAGGGGACAAAACTCTCTATATTCAAGTTTCTTCCTGAAACCAGTCCCTTGATTTCGTTCGATAATCCGGTGATTACCCAGCTATGCAGTAATACCTCTCTCTTTCAAACCCATACATTAACTGTGAGCAATCCTTCTCAAACGACACTTGATGTTACTTCCGTTACAGCCAGTCGTGATCATATTGTCCTCGACACAAGTGCTTTTGAACTGGCCGCCGGAAGCGATTTGAATATTTCGGTAACTTTTCACGCATTGGCACAAACCATAGAAACCACAGACTATTTGGTTTTTCAACACAATGGCCCTACAAGTCCGGATACATTGAGAATGGATGCTTGCAAGTGGCCGCCACGGGCATCCATTAGTCCGGATACACTCTATTTTGGCCGGGTAGACGTCGGGACATCCCTTACGCGAGATGACATTTCTGTATACAATGGAGGACAGGAATACGGGTCGAATCTGATCGGGGAGTATACAGTGTCCGATTCCAGCTTTACTGTTACTCCCACATCTTTCTCAATTTGCCCATACCGCTGCACAAATTATCCGCAAGTTACTTTCTCGCCGTCAGCACCTGGAGCAGTTATCGCCGAACTTATTGTCACCCACAACGCATCCGCGACACCAAAAACAATTATTCTGACTGGTCTGGCAACAACCCCGGGCGTCGACATTGTGCCTTCGGCTACATCGTTTGGAAGTGTTACACTAAATGATTCTGTCGAGATGACAGTGACGCTCGAGAATACTGGCGCAAACCTGGTGACGATTTCTGATATTAGCAGTGATCTTACCGACTTCGCGGTGACCCCGTCTTCTATCAATATACCGGCCGGATCTACCCGGGAGGTAACAGTCTCATTCGCACCATCAGACAGTGGTTTTCAGCAAGCAAGCTTAACCTTCACCACTAATTTAAGCGGTGACCAGCCGGTATTGGTGCTGAATGGTACCGGCGTTTACCCGGAACTGGCCTTTGCTCCGGAGACCCTGGGTTTTGAAAATGTCCCGCTGGGAGCGACAGGTGATACTACGGTTACCATTTCCCTGGCTCTTGGGACCCGAATCACTGTCGCCGATATTCTCAGCAGTGACAGTGCACTCTCAATCAGCTCGAGAGCATTTAGTATCGCAGATTCCGGCAGTCAGGAGATCACTGTCTCGTTCACGCCGCGCTCGCTCGATCCATTGAATGCGGTGCTAACTTTTGTAACAGACCTGGGTAGCTACTTTCCGGAAATGAACATAGACGGCACCGTAGTTGATAACGACAAGAGCAATATGGAATTTGTCGCTTCGCATCCAATCAGTGGCCGGGCCAATGGCATTGCATTCGAAAATGAACGGGTATGGGTCGCTTCAAATGCGGGAAGCCTGAGCGCGTTCGAATTCCAGGATAGTCTGCAAAGCCTGACGCAGATCAATGTTACTGGAATAGCCGGATCAGCTCAGGCAATCGACATCGATGACACCCTCGCCGTTCTGGCCCTGGGCAGTGCCGGACTAGCGATGTATGATCTCTCGCAGCCGGAACAGCCGCTGCTAGCCAGCAGCTACGAAGGCGATGGCTTTATGTATGATCTCCAGGTTCGCGGTGGATATGTCTACGCTGCTGCTGGGGCCAGCGGTATGGAAATTATCAATATATCAGTTCCGGCAACACCGGTCCTGTCTGGATCCGCTGATACCCCCGGCAATACGCGCGGGATTACGATCGATGGCGACCATGCTTATCTTGCCGATATGGATGCCGGATTGCGCATTCTCGATATTGCTAATCTCTCGAATCCAGTTGAGATAGGCTTTCTTGTCAGCACTGATTCTTCCTATGATGTAGCAATTTCGGGCAATTATGCTTATCTGGCCGACGGTCGGACGGGCTTGCGCATTATTGATGTTGCAGATCCGCAGCAGCCTGTTGAGGTTGGCAGTTGGGATACGCCCGACAATGCCGTTGCCGTCTCCCTGGAAGGCAATTTGGCATATATCGCAGATGAAGCGGGTGGCGTCCGGGTTATTGATGTTGCCAATGTCAATGCGCCTGCAGAAGTAGGCTTTTACGACACGCCCGGCTCAGCACTGGATTTGGTTAGTAATGGTGATCAAGTTTATGTAGCTGATGGGATATATGGGGTGTTTATTCTACAATACGATACATCTGTCGGCATCAGTGAAGAAAGGGATGAGCTGCCGGAGAAATTTAGCCTCTATCCAAACTATCCGAATCCCTTTAACCCGTCGACAACCATTGAATATGCCCTGCCAAAGCAGGTTCAAGTATCGCTGATCATTTATAATGCCCTTGGTGAGCAGATTGCGATCCTGGAAAATAGCATCCGCACAGCCGGTCACCACCGCGTTGTTTGGCATGCGATTGATCAACAAGGTGTGGCGGTGGGCTCTGGTATCTACTTCTACCAGCTTCGTGCTGGTAGCGAAGTTTTGACCGGCAAGATGATCTTAATTCGCTAAGCTCGTTTCACATCCCCCTGCGTCCCCCTTCGAAGGGGGATACAGGGGGATGTTGCGCGAACGCAGTGAGCTGACGCTGGCTACGCCAGCTGACGGACCGCAGGCCCTAGGCTCCAAATTTCTTTAGCTTCAAGGCATTCGCCAATGCGATAATCATGAGGTTCTTCATGGGCTGACGACCCAAACCGCCGGCATTACAGCTGCTCTCGCCAAATTCAGTGACCGCATCGCGACGACAATTTGCTGACCATAGCAGTGTTGGCACGGGATGCCAGCTATGCGCTTTGAAATAAGAGGGGGTAGAGTGGTCGCCGGTCACTACCAGGACACTTGGATCCAGTTCGCGAATTTGTCCCAGCCATTCATCAATCAACTCTACTTTTCCGACCTTGGCATCGAAATCACCGTCTTCTCCGGTGCTATCGGTTTTTTTAAAGTGAATGAAGAAGAAATCGTAGTCGTCGTAGTTGTCTTTTAGTTGCGTAAACATTGCCTCGTAGTCATTCGGCTTCTCCAGAATGTTCATACCAACCAGGCGAGCGAGACCCCGATACATTGGATACTTCGCTATTGCAGCGGCCTTGAGGCCGTACTTCTCCTGCATCGTCGGCAGCGGATCAAACTTGGCAAATCCACGAGCGATGAACATGTTTGCCGGCTGCTCGTCCGCGAGCAGCTCACGAACCTGCGCGAGGAATTCCTTTACATACTTCACAGTACGCTGTGATGCCTCATCGCCACCCTCTGGTTCGCGCGGGGTAAAACCGACTTGTTGTGGATCAGTGTCATTGATGTCACCACCAAGACCGTCGCCACGCAGAATAAATACTGCCCGATGTTCGGATTCAGTCAGCAGAAAATACTCGATACCGTCGCTCAGCTTGACCTTGTCACGGATCTTTTGACAGAGCCGTTCGTTGAGATCGGTCGGAATACGCCCGGCCCGGCGATCGGTGATGATGCCGTTTGCATCAAGCGTACAAAAGTTTAGTCGCGCAGCTACATCGCGACCGGTCAGTTCAAAATCGACGCCGAGCGCTGACAATACGCCACGGCCAATCACAGTTTCCAGCGGATCAAACCCAAAGACGCCGAGGTGCCCTGGCCCGCTTCCCGGGGTAATACCCGGCAAAACCGGATCGAGCATCCCGGTGATGCCTTCCGCCGCATAGCGATCAAGATTTGGGGTTTTCGCTGTTTCGAGCTCGGTCTTGCCGCCAGGCGTCATTGAATGCCCGCCCAGGCCGTCCATTACCACAAAAACTATTTTATTATCATTCTTCAGGTGAAGCGATTGTAGGGTCTCGAGATTCATTTTGCCTCCGCATAATTATCAGAATTGAAGCCCCTAAAATAATACATTGGTGCGTGGCCCGCAAGAGCTCACTTCGTTAGGTCGCTGCGCTCCCGTCAGGGCCTGCGGCCAGTCCGCCTCCTTCGTCGGCGACAGGCTCGCAAGCTCACCGTAAAAGATTTTGTGGAATTTTAATCGTGGCTGCATCTATGAAATAAAAAACGATAAGGATAATAAACGGTTTTGCTATTACAGTCGTGGTTCGTTAAGCGAGACCCGAACATGGTTAACCAAGGCTCGATACCGGGAATTAATCAGTGAAGAGAAATTTAAATGCACTATTTGTCTTTTAGGCGACATAGAACGCAAATTGAACAGCTATATCCACTCAATTGGCAATAAAGCAAATCACTAGCTGATTAGCAAAAACTTGGCAAATGAAACGCGAAGGCAGTGGGCTGACGCGCGAAGCGCTGACGGGCCGTAGGCCCTGACGACGAGTTTACGAGCCTGACGGCCATGGATGGTCTAACGGGAGCGTAGCGAGCTGACGCGAACAAAGTGAGTCCTAAGCAGTCTTCTTTGCCTCAGCAACTTGCCTGCTGCGCATGGCGCGAAGCAATTCCTGACGAATGAGGTCAATATCGAAGGGTTTGTGAATGATGCCGTTGACAATTCCACGTGCATCGCTGAGGCTGGTTTTGTTTTCCGTCCAGCCGGTAATAATATAGATGGGTATACGCGGATTAAGCTGTTTAAGCTTGCGCGCGAGTTCAACTCCGTTGACTTTTGGCATGCTGAGGTCCGCCATCACCACATCGAAGTCATTGTCTTTAAAGAAACTTACAGCCTCACCTGCATGGGCGGCCGCTGCGACGGTGCAGCCTTCATCTTCCAGCATCTCCCGAAGTGTTTCGCGAACGGTGCCCTCCGCTTCAACCAGTAGAACCCGGCAGGAAAGTGGTTCAAATAGCTCTGCTACCTGTGGCTCCGGTGCATAGGCAGCCGGGACGGTTGGGAGTTGAATCATAAAGACTGTCCCGCGCTGAGGAACGGAATCAATGTTGATTTGACCGTTATGTCGGTCAACGATGTCCTTGACGATGCTGAGTCCCAGGCCGTTGCCTTCGCGGCCCTTAGTGGTGAAGAAGGCCTCAAAAATCTTGGTGCGCAGGTCATCCGGAATACCGATGCCGGAATCGCTGACAAATAGCAAGAGCTTATCGCTTTCCTGGGTGGTGACCACTGCAAGCTTGCCGCCGCGAGGCATGGCGTCCAACGCATTGTTTATCAGGTTGAGGACGACTTCTCGGAGCTCGGCTGCGTTGCCTCGCGTTGGTTTCAAATCGCCAAATGTGATCTCGAGGTCGTAGTGAATACCGCGCAGTTGCGCTTCCTGCTCAAGGCGCGGACCGACAATCTCCAGCACTTCACGTACTACCTGGTTGACATCCACCGGTTCTTCCGTGCCGGCCTTATCACGCTTGGAGGCATAGCTTTGCAAGCGACTGACGCGTTGGGCGCCGTCGAGAGCAGCCTTTACCAGGACATCGAGGTCGCGATAGTGCGGGGTCTCCTCCAGCTTTCGCTGCAGCAGTTGGCCTTTACCGATTATGACGCTGAGTATGTTATTAAGATAGTGCGCGGTGCCACTGGCTAATTCTCCGGTCACCTTCATGCGCTCGAGATGCTTGACGTATTCGTCGTATTTGTCGCGGTGTTCCAGCAACGCCTTCTTTTCGATCAACTGAGTCGTGATATAGGAGAGGAAACGAAGCCGATCAACGGTTTCCTCAGACAAGGGGCCTTCCATATTACCGTAAGCAATAATCCAGGCGCCGACATAGTTGGCGTCGATCACAAAAGGCAAAACGATACCATGTTGATAAGAACCCGGTTCGCCGGGCGTATCGAAAATGGCGTCCAGGCGGCTGTCTTCACTCTCGTATTGCCAGGGGATCGGATCTGCAATGTTAAAGAGCTCTTGATCTACATTGGCCAGACCGCGCAGTACCAATTTGCGGCGTAAAGTACGATCGCTGATGCTCTCAGCCTCGCTGAGCACTCGCCAGGCGTTGGCGCGACGGGTTCGCAGAAACAGCCCGCTGTAGACTGCGCCTGTTTTCACCGCCAACTCCTGGATTTGCAGCATGGCGCCGCGGATCGTATTGGGGATGGTGCGTTGGATGGTAAACGGATGCGCTGCCGCTTTGGCAGGTGCCGCATTTTGTTGCGCCAACAAACTGTCGATTGCTGCAGTGGCCATGTCCGTCAAAGTGCTAAGGAAATGTTTGTCCTGCAGCCGCAACAGCCCTTTCGACCCGCTTTTGCGCAGCACGAGGATGCCGTACGTCCTGCCGCGATAGATCATGGGAATCCCCAACCACGAACGGCTGGTAATATCCAGGGCGTTGACAACCAGCCGGCGGCAGAACGCTTCATAGCTATTGGTAAGGATTGCCTGCTGTTTGTCCATCGCATAATTATACAGAGTGTGATATTTATCGAACGGCGAATCGGCAACCACCTGAGCGCTGCCTTCGTCGAAGTAATATTGCATTAGCTGTTCTTCTTCGCCCTGGAAGAGCAGTTCAACGGTGTGGTTGGCGTATATATTCCGCGTTTCGGTATAGAGGATGGAGAGAATGGCCGGAACGGTGGTTGCCCGAGTGATCTGCTTGCTGATATCAGCATAGAATTCCAGAAGCAGATTCGGTCCTTCATTGCGATCAATCAGGAAATTCAGCGATGTCAGAGGAGTATCGTGCATATTTCCCCAGAAAACGGCGGCCAAGGTATTTGATAGACAAAACTAATGTCAGCTAATATACCGGACTGCCACTTCGGCAATATGTTGGATCGCACAGAATAAAATCTGCCTTTCTTTTTGGCTCGCAAGCTCGCCTCAGGCCATCCCTGGCCGTCAGCCAACTTCGTCGGCGTCAGTTCGCTCCGATCACGTCAGGCTCGCAAGCTTGCCGGAAAAGATGTTACGCGAGTGAAACGAGCTGACGCGGCGTAGCCGCTGACGGGCCGAAGGCCCTGACGGCCAGGGACAGCCTGACACGAGCGCAGTGAGCCTCCTCAAATTTCCGATTATTATCTCTGTGATGTGCTGCAATCATTTTTGTAAAAACAACCATAAACATAGGGGCGCCCTCAGGCAGGGCAAAAAGCTGTTCAAAATAGGAGCAGATAGGTCTTTTTCAGCAGCTTCTGCGGCTAAAAAACATTTTATTTTTGTGCAAAAATATCATATATTTACGATATGTACCCGACAGGAAAAAAAATGAATGACGTCGAAGCTGGAAAAACAGAAACAAATTCTGTCATTGCTCAATATTACTGCACCTGTGGAGCCGGTTAACACCGAGCCTGGTTCCCGAAACGGTGCCCGAATTGTTTCCGATAACCAACTCTCCCAGAACAGGTTAAGAAATCAGGTTTATCAATTCCAACGCAGCATTATTCAGAACATTAACTCGGGATTAATGACGATCGATCTTGAGGGCGAAATTACCTTTGCCAACAAGATCACCGCCCGGCTTCTGGGCTGCCGCGTGAAGGAGTTGCTAGAGAAGAACATTCGTGCACTATTTGTTAGTCGCTCGGATGCCGCTCATTTCTTATCTCTCTGGCAGTCTTCGGGACAGAAAATTGACGAGTGGGAAACCCGCTTTCGGCGCAGCGATGGTTTCGAGATTGTGGTGGAAATTAACGCATCACGTATTCTCGACGAAAGCAATCAGTTCGAAGGTGTGGTGGTTCTGTTTCGTGATATCACCGAGATTCACGATTTGCGGCATCAGGTGGAGCGCATGGAAAGGCTGGCCTTGCTCGGTGAATTGTCGGCCGGCATTGCCCATGAAATTCGCAATCCGCTGGCGGGTATCAAGGCGGCTACTCAGCTGTTGGAAGAAGATATTCAGCCCAACGCCTTTCAAAGTGAAGTGGTGACGCGCATTGTGCGCGAAGTGGACCGGGCCAATCGCTTGTTGAAGGAATTCTTCAAATTTGCGCGGCCAACGCGTCCAAGGCCGGCCTATTGTAAATTGGCCGACATCATTGATGCTGTTTACCTGCTGATGGCCCCACGGCTCAAAGACCGTGGGATTCGCTGGCACATAGCGCTTGCCGATGACGCGCAACAAATATTTGCTGATGAAACACAGATGGAACAAATTGTTCTGAACCTGGTTCTGAACGCGATGCAGGCGCTCCCCGGTGAAGGACAAATTACAATCAATAGTCAGCGACTCAGTGCGCCTTTACCACCGGCAATGCGAGAAGACGACAGTAGCAGCGGCGCCAGAGGCGAGTTTGTGGCGCTGAATATAAGTGATGATGGGCCGGGCGTCGCCCCGGACATACGGCCGCGGATCTTTAATCCCTTCTTTACCACCAAAACGGATGGAGTAGGGCTGGGATTGTCGATTTGCAGCCGCATGATCGAAGAAAATTTTGGTAGTATCGACCTGGTGGACAGCGCAAATGGTGCCGCCTTCCAGGTCATAGTTCCTGCCTTCTCGTACGAGCAGGCGCAGGCTGTCGGCGCAACTTCCGCCGTCCGCCGATGATTGGTCACAGACATCCCGAATAGCATTCGGCCCGGGTGAGTCTCAGTCGTAAGGAAAACCGGAATGGAGAGCATGAAGCGATTGTTGATTGTAGATGACGAAGAAACACTGACGTTCAGTCTCTATCAAACCTTTATCAAAGCGCCGATCGAATGTGAAGTCGTAACGGCCTCTTCCGGCGAAGAGGCCCTGGAGCGCTTCGAAGAGCGGGTATTTGATGTGATAATTACCGATATTGCCATGCCCGGTATGAGTGGCCTGGAGCTCCTGGCTGTCGTGAAACAACGCCAGCCAACGACCGGTGTCGTTGTCATTACGGCCTATGGCTCGGAAGAAAAGCAGGAAAAAGCGCTCGAACTTGGGGCAGATCGCTATCTGGAAAAGCCCTTTGATATTCGGGAATTAAAACAACTAGTGATAAACATGCTTGAGTAGTCAATGGCGCTTGTTGGAAATCTAAAAGACCTTAAACTGGCAAACATCATTCAGATAAATTGCATCGAACGTAATGTTGCCAAAGTATCGGTGCAAAGCGCGGACGTGCGCGGATCGATCTTTTTCTCAAATGGCGCCATCATTCACGCGGATTATGGTCCCTATGTCGGGGAACGAGCGGTCCATGAAATGCTGGCCCTGAATGAAGGCGGCTTTAAGGTGGAAGCGGGCGTGGAAGCGCCGCAGCAAACCATCACCCAGCCCTGGAATTCAATTGTTCTGGAAGGGCTTCGGCTGATTGATGAGAAAAAAGTCACCGGCGCCCCGATCCCTCGCCAGCTTTTCGGCATCCTTTCCGGTCTGAAAGATGTCGAAAATGTGTTTGTGCTGAATTACAACGGACAGATCGTTGAAGGTGAGCTGCGTGATGACATTCACCCCTTGTCCCTGACGTTCACCTGGTATAAGCTGAAAAAGATGCTGAATCTCTTTTACTCGGATTCATTTCAATACATTCTCCTGCGCCGCAAAGAAGGCTATATCTACGTGTTTGAATTTCGTCCCAATTTGATTGTGCTGGAAACCGGGTTGAAGCTGGTTGCCCCGGAGTTTGTTTTGAACGTCAAAAAAATACTGAAGCAGATTAGCTCTAAATAGGATCTTACGGAACATGTTGCTACCGCCCGGTGTGGAAAAGCATAAGAATCTCAGCACTTCCTTCACGCGCTTTGACCAGCTGCTACAGGACCTCTCCGAGAACCGCTTCAGCGGATACGTCAAGTTGAGCTTCTGGGCATACGAAAGCGTGCTGGTTCTGGATACCGGGCGTATGATTGAGGCGATTTCGCACGAAAAGAATGTGCACCTCACCGGCGAGATGGCCATTTTGCGGATTTTTGCCAAGGCCCTGGAGCCGGATGGTACCATCGAGGTGTTTGATCTCTCCAGTGAAATTGCGCTGGCGCTTGGCTATGCCTTGCAGTCATCGACCTATCGCGACGAAAGCGCCTTCGGAAACTATTCCCTGGCCCAGGTATTTGACTATTTGGAGAAAGAGGCGATTACCGGTTATGTCGATTTGCAATTTACCGGGCAGAAGGGCGATGGCACTGTTTATTACCTGGAAGGCACGCCGGTTGAGGCAGTGGTAATGTCGAATACCGGCAAAATGGCCAGTGGTGATGCGGTTTTCCGGCGTTTCCTGGAAATCGGCGAGCTGGTGCAGCCGATGGTAAAGGTGTATCGCGTTTACACACCGCGAGCGATTGTTGAAGAAGAAGCGTTTTTGATTCCATGGCAGCATGATAACTACCGGGCTTTCTGGAGGGATGTCTTGACATATTTTCAGGAATTTACCGCAACCTCATTGCGCAGCGGCCGCTTTTACGCGCTCCTAAAAAAGGTTTGTGGAGAAGTATCAGACCATTATCCCTTTCTTCATCCGGAAAAAGGTGATGTGAAAATGGGCGAGAACCACTTTGAAGTGACCCGTATTTTGCATCACCCCACCTTCCTGCAGGGAATCTCCATCGTCCTGAACAAGGTATTTAACCAATTCCCGGCCCGCCGCTTTAAGAAGGTGGACCTTCAACCCATTATCGACGGCATTCGTAAACTGGCTGCCGGACACGATGTCGCCGAAAATCAACTGGATCCGCAGCGGCTGGTACAACAAATTTTTCGCGGGGTGGTGTAATGGTGCAATTGTTCTTTCGGGATCTCACAGAAATCAATGGCATCGAAGCTGTCATCATCTACGATAATCAAAACAACGTGCTGGATTCCTGGGCAATTCCGAAATATAACCCGGCAATATTTGCTGAAGTTGGACATACATATTTGCATGCCTTCGGCCTGTTGGAGTATCTGCAATACGATATAGATGAATTGGCAATCCCTTTCGACAGGGGACTGGTCTTCTCCAAAGCCCATCCGCGATTCTATGTAGTGGTCCTGGCTAAAGCCACAGTTGAATTGGCTTTAATTCGCCTTGCCGTTAACGTCGGAATGCGTGAGTTGGTTAAGGACAAAAAAATGAAGAAAAAACTCAAGAAGTTGTCGCCCAGCAAGTTCTATCAAATAAAATCGGTTACGTTGGATGATGTTGAGAAGATAATGCTGGAGAACATCCTGGAGGAGAAGGACGTTGAGAAGTGATCCGGTGCAAATCACCGAAGAAATGGTGTTTAAACTGAGTCGCAAACGCTCGCCCTCCGAAGTGGACCTGAGGTCTTTTGAGTGGGCAATCGTGACCCAGTTGAACGGGGAAAAGTCGGTGAAGCAAATTGGTGACACCCTGGCGCTGGAACCCCGTGAAACCATAGCGATGTTCAAACGGCTCTTCGACGAAGGTCTGCTGGAACTGGTGCACATTCCGGAATCAGATCCTTTCATTCCTTCCGAATTATTTGCAGAGATAGAATACGAATTTACTTACTTTGTGGGGCCGATCGCCGCCATTTTGCTCGAAGACCAGCTGGCGGAGTTCAAACGAAACCGCGAAAATCTTGACCGTAGGCAGTTTCCGCTTTTAATTGAGCTACTGAGCCTGGAGATTACCAACGCTGAAAAGAAGCATGAATTTCAGAAGCGGATGCTCAAAAAAATAAAAGGGTTATTTTGATGGCAGCAGGAAAAGGCATTTTTTCAAATCTCCGACTAAAAATTTCGATTTACATACTTATTGGGGCCGTTATCTTTAGCGGCGTGGTGATTTTCGTAATGTCTCATTACCTTAATGAGACCCTCTCGGAGTCTCTCATCAAGCAGGGACAAATCATTGGAAAGAGCATTTCTGAGCTGGCAGCGGAAAAATTAATTGAGGAAGATGCTGTCGGATTAAAAAAAGTTGTCGAAAAATATAAGTATTACGTGAACAACGAGTATTTGCTAATCGTTGATTCCCAACATAAGGTGGTAACCGATACCTACAATGGCAGTGTTCCGGCTGAACTTCAAAATGAACACGGGGTTAACGATTGCCTCTACTGTGATTTTGACTTCAGCAACTCCGAAAACGTGGACGTCGCCCTGTTTAATGTGAACGGAATCGATGTCTATGACATCACTATTCCAATCAAAGACGGCCTGCTTGGGTTTGTGCGCGTTGGCCTAACCAAGCGTTTTGTGGACGAAAAAGTGAACGCAACCATACTTTATATCGGAATTATCATTGCAATCGGCACACTTCTGGCTATATTTGTAGCATTGACGATTATCACGGTCCAGGTGACCCGGCCGATCATAAATTTGGCGAATGCTGCCAATGAAATCAGCCTTGGCAATTTTAACACACCTGTGGAAGTAAAGGTAAAAAACGAGTTGCAGATTTTGGCAACTGCCATTGATCGCATGAAAGAGAGCTTGAAAACAAGTTTGGAACGATTAAAGACCCGCTCGACCATCGGGCGCTTCTAGTTAACAACTTCAGGGAGACCTAAATGGTACAAGTCAAAAAGTTGAAGGATGGAAGCCGGCAGATTATCCTGACGGCCAAGCAGTTTGACGAAATCACTAAAGTATTGTCGGAGCTCGCTGCCAAAACTAAGGCGTCGACAATCCTGATGGCCGATATTAGTGGCCAGCTGATTACCCAACGCGGGAATACGGATGATATCAATACCGCCATTCTTTCAGCCCTTGCCGCCAGTGACTTTGCCGCTACAGCGGAAATGGCCAAGCTGATTGGTGAAGATGCCAAATTCAAGCTGCTTTTTCACGAAGGTGAAAAGCGCAATGTCTATCTTTCAAACGTCGGCGATAATTTCTTTTTGGTCGTTGTTTTTGATGTGAGTGTAACGCTTGGATTGGTCCGTATCTATACCAAAAAGGCCATTCAAAACCTATTGAGTGTCTTTGATTCTACGGAAAAAGGCGACGACGCCGGCAAGATCCTCGATCAGGATTTTAGCAGCATGCTCGGCGACATGCTTGATGAGTCTTTCAAGTAATACAGCCACGGCCCGCATGGGCTCGATACAAGTTGTATTTGATAAAATAAAATGGCAGGAAACTTATGTTTATTAATTGGGCATTACAGGAAATAAATCTCAAGATTGTATACTACGGACCCGGTATGAGTGGCAAAACCACCAATCTTGAATACATCCACTCTAAACTTGATCAATCACTTACCGGTGAATTAGTCACCCTGAAGACAAAAGAAGACCGGACCATCTTTTTCGATTTTATGCAGATTGAAGTTGGTAGAATCAAAGGCAAGAAACCGAAGTTTAACCTGTATACAGTTCCCGGCCAGGTCTACTACGCATCCAGCCGGAAAATTATTCTGAATGGTGTAGATGGCGTTGTATTTGTAGCGGACTCGCAAAAAGATCGCATGGAAGGTAACATCGAAACGCTTCTCGATCTTGAAAACAACCTTATGACCATGGGATACTCTCTGGAGACATTTCCCTGGGTGATTCAATATAACAAGCGTGACTTGCCGAACACAGAATCGCTTGATATCCTGCAGAAGAAACTGAATTTCTTTAACGTACCGCATTTCGAAGCGGTTGCGATTAAGGGCACCGGCGTATTTGATACCCTGAAATCAATTATTAACGGAGTCGTTCAGCACGTGCAGGCACAACTCTAGTATATCATCTAAAATATTGTTGTTATTTTCTTCAGGCCTTTGGATATTGTGGCTCCAAAGGCCTTTTTTGTGAATTTCCAAAATTCCAGCAAAAAAAATCCCAAAGGCTCACCATCAATTTGGAATTTTTAATGTTGGAATTTTTCCTGTTGGGCTTTATTTCTTCAATGCCACTAGCTAACGAAATGCGCCTCCTCCTAACCGCAAGGACCCGCCAATGTCGAAATCCCGGAAGTTTGCAAACCTGAGTAAAACTGTAAAAGGTTGGGTGATTTACGATTGGGCCAATTCTGCCTTCGCCACAACGGTAATGGCCGGATTCTTCCCGGTCTTCTTCAAGCAATATTGGAGCGCCGGTTCCGACGTCAATCTCAGCACGGCCCAGCTTGGTTTTGCCAATTCGATTGCCAGCGGCATCATTTTTATCAGCGCGCCCATCCTTGGCGCCATTGCGGACAAAAGCTCTGCCAAAAAGAAATTCCTGATCACCTTTGCTTACCTGGGTGCTTTGATGACGGCCGGATTGTTCCTGGTCGAGCAAGGCAACTGGCAAATGGCTATCCTGGTCTACATCGTGGGCACCATTGGCTTCTCCGGTGCCAATATCTTTTATGATGCGATGATAAATGATATCGCCAGGGAAGATGAAGTTGACTATATTTCCGGTCTTGGCTATTCCGCAGGCTATCTTGGTGGTGGCTTGCTCTTCCTGATTAATGTGTTGATGACACTCTATCCATCCTGGTTTGGCCTGGCCGATGCCGGCATGGCGGTACGGGTGTCATTCCTGACTGTTGCGCTCTGGTGGGGAGGCTTTACGCTCTTTACCATTTTCTGGGTGGAAGAAGCGGAGCCGGAGAGCAAGGTCTCTTCCTGGATTCAGGCAATTCGCGAAGGATTTGCACAGCTCTTCAGCACCTTGCGAAAAGTGTTGCGCATAAAGACGCTGCTGCTCTTCCTGGTTGCCTATTTTTTCTATATCGACGGTGTTCATACCATAATTCGGATGGCGGTCGATTATGGCCTATCCATTGGGTTTAAGGATACCGACCTGATTGCCGCTTTATTGCTGGTGCAATTTATCGGATTCCCGGCTGCGGTTCTCTATGCGCGTTTTGGTGAACGCTGGGGTGTGCGCCGTGCATTGCTCGTGGCAATTGTTTCATATATGCTTATTACCCTCTGGGGCACTCAAATTACTGCCACCTACCAATTCTACGTGCTGGCAATCTTCATTGGCCTGTTCCAGGGTGGGATTCAGGCACTGAGCCGCTCTTATTACAGCCGTCTGGTGCCGCCTGGCCAAAGTGGTGAATTTTTCGGCTTCTATAATATGGTTGGAAAATTTTCGACGATCGTTGGTCCGGTTCTAATGGGATCTGTCGGTTTAATGATCAGGAATTATCTGGTTGAAAACAGTGACGGCACCCGAACCATTGTCGAGTTATCTCAGCAGGCAGCGCGTTGGAGTATCGCCTCCCTTGTCATCCTATTTCTGGCCGGCGCCTGGCTCCTCTATAATGTGGACGAGGAAAAAGGCAAAGCCCAGGCCCTGCAATTTGAAGATAGCCATAGCTGATGCGCCTCCGCCGCGTTTTACAATGCCTGATTCTGCTGGTAATCCCGGCTTTCGCCCAGATGGTAACGCAGGAGGCAGCCGGGTTTCGCATCACTCACGCCCAATATGATAGCAGCACAGCCGATATTGTTCAACAGCTGCTAATACGTGAAGTCCCTCGCTTGAAGACGTTCTTTGATCTACAAGCGGTCTCGCAAGGGGAGATCGTCATTGCCCCAAATGAGGCGGCTTTTCTGCGCTACTTTGGCAGTGATTCTGTTACCTGGGCGGCCGCCGCCTATTTTCCACATCGCGATCTGATCGTATTGCGCAGTCCCCGATGGGCGGGATCGCTGCCGGTATTCGAACGGGACGTGCTGCACGAACTGGTGCATTTTTATGTTGATCAGCGATATCAGAAAACCCGCCCGCCAATCTGGCTCAATGAAGGTTTGGCACAGCATCTCAGCTACACGCAGATCAGTATGGCAGATGCTGTAACCATTTCAGGGGGCATCTCCGGCAAAAAGCTCATTCCACTCGATGAAATAGACAGCTTGATCACCTTCCATCGCCGTCGCGCCCGTCTCGGTTATCTGCAAAGCCTCACCGCAGTTCGCTTTATCGAAACGCGCTTCCTGCCCGGTAAGGGCTGGCCCGATTTTCATCGGGCTATCAGTGAATTCACCTGGCCGGAGGCACTGGAGCGCCAAACGGGTATGTCGCCGCGCGAACTGGAAGTGTTTTGGTACCGGGACATTGAAAAACGCTACGAATGGATGTGGATCTTAAATCCCGAGACCCTTTTGCTGACGCTGCTTGTGCTTGTATTCCTGATCACTGCGGCGGTGGTCCGCTTCAAGAAATGGCGACGCATGCGGAGGTGGGAAGACGAACTCGATTTCAATTCAGATGATGAACGGGAGATTGAAGAATGATGAGTGAAGAGTGAAAATTGAAGATTGAAAAATTGGTTGGCGGTTGGCTGTTCTTTAGTGATTTTTGTATTCAAGTATCAAGTATCAAGTATCCAGTATCCAGTATCCAGTATCCAGTATCCAGTATCCAGTATCCAGTATCCAGTATCCAGTATCCAGTCAATGTCGTTTAGTTAACGAATAGGTTTATACGAATATTTGTA
>JANQRS010000030.1 GCA_028284445.1 Calditrichia bacterium | reverse complement strand
GGGGGTTTGTACACAAGATCGCCTGGGGAGAGCTATCTGAGGCGGTCGTCGGTCTGCGGCTATTACAAGTTGGCTCTTGACGGTTCTCCCGGGATGAATCTGCTTCATTCCTATTTCCCCGCTTCCAGCCCTGCCATCGACTTGTGGGGTAACATGAGTCCAGGAGTGGACTTAGGGGGGAAAGAGGCGACCTGCTAGGAGCTTTGAGACTTTTTGAACGCTGAAGGCGTTTGTCCGGTGAGCTTTTTAAAGGCAGTGTAAAAGGTCGATTTCGAATTGAAGCCAACAGAATATCCAATTTCTTCAATTGTTTTGCTGTTACTGTGATCCAAAATCATCATTTTTGCTTCATCAATTCGATGTTTTGCGATCAATTCCAAAAAGGTCAGATTGAGCTTCTCATTTATTACCTGTGACGTATAGTTTGGACTGGCATTTATCTTCTTTGCCAGATCAGGCAGAGAAGGAGCGTAATTCAAATAATATTTCTTGTCCATCATCAGGTTGATTTTAGCAAGGATTTTCATTTTCGTTTCTTCATCAAGGACTGACCGCACATATTTCTTTTCCTTAACAGGCTTCTTGAAGAAATCCGAAGCCCTGATCACTTTGATACTCGAGCTGTATATGTAGATCGAAATCACCGTGATAATTAGAAATTCTCCAAAGCCCCGTGAGAAATACGTTTTCACAAATATGAGTGTTGCTAATATTGTCGCTATGAATACAATGTCTACCCAAAGATTTGACAGCACATTCTTGGCAAAGGGTTCTTCTGAAGCGCATTTTTTAGCTTGATAAAGGGCGACCGTCGCCATAATCAAATATGCAGCAATAGAAACCACCGTAAATTCATCAATGAAAGTCCCCAACAAAAACAGGTATTCAAATTCTCCTCCCGGGACAGGGACATGACTCAACTGAGGGTGATATTGATTAATGTACGCATTGTATTTTGTTTCAGTATTTTGGAGGTAAAAAGGAAGAGAATAGAAGAAATAAAGAATTGATGGAAGAAAATGGACGAAGATATTTGTAACGCTTGATTCATCTATTTTGGCTTTGATATACAAGTAGAACAGCGGCCCAATGACAAGATTGAGCGGTTCAGTAATATCAACAAGGTGAATAACCTGAAACATGAAATTTGTATAAGAGATTAAAATGTCAAAGCTGATGAGACAACCGGCAATCAGTAAAAGGCCGAAAAAGATATTTGCTTTGACTTTGCGATTGTTCTTGCTCAGGAAAAAACAGGAAAGAAAAATGCCTTGAACAGAGCCAAGGAAAAGAATGAGGGCAAAAATGTCAATGTGAAGGGGAGTAGTTTCAGTCAATGGGGAATTACTTCACCGTTATTTTCGAATCAAAATGACCATTAATTGATTAATGAGCACATCGTTCCCGTTACCGACTTGCCATACTTGCCACACGGAAACTCCTTCTGGATGGCTCCAGGAGGGCCTCATGCGCCCACTCGCCCATATTAGGACGGATGCTAAAGGGCAAAGTTTCCGCTTACTGCTGAGATATCCACAAATTATGACGTTCGTTCCAACTAAATCCCTTCATTAGCCTCCCTTTTCTCGTTTGCCCTATTACAGCCCGCAAATTGAGAAAAGAGCCAATCCGCCCGCTCTATATTTTCAGCACGCTGTCATAGTCTCAAAATAAGTAGCATTGGGCAGATGATAAGAAACCCTCATGCGTGCATTTAGCAAAATTATCGAGTTATGGAGGAAACATGAAGTCTACCAACGACCTTAAATCATTACCTTTTCTTGTGGTTCTGCTGTTTTTGCTGGTAGGGTGTATAGGATCCGAGTCCTTTAACAAACAATCCAGGAGTTTTCGTTCCGAAAGAAAAACGGAACAAGCATCGGCTACGCAAAAACAGGAAACTGCTACCAGTCATAATAGCGCAGAAGCCTATCTTGCAAAGGGAGTAATCTACCAGGACCAGAATCGCCACAAAGCTGCAGTGATTCAATTTCAGAGGGCGATTGAGCTCGATCCCGGTTCCGCGACTGCTTACATGTGGCTGGCCAAGTCTCTTCGTCAGTTGGACCGTCAAAAAGAGGCGATTACTGCCTATCAGAAAATTGGTGAGATAGATCCGCAGGACACCCGGATAAATTTTCTGCTTGCGGATACCTACTATTCTATGGGAGAGTTTCAGAAATCTATCGAACACAGTCGTTTGTCTCTATCAGAGGCCAGAGTCCCAAAGACTGCCTGGCACTCCGGCTTTAAGATTGGGCTGTGCTATCTTCGGCTCGGTAACTATGCTCAAGCCCAATCAACATACATGGAAACTTTGCGAATGGGAGAAGCAATGAATTTGGGATCGACCTATATTGCGGAAAGAGCTTTGGAGAATCTCATTGCTGATGGGATAGAAATTGAGGGAGCGCGTAATATATTGCGTGATGTATTTGGCCGCAAAGCTTCCGATCCTCTCATATTCCTGGAAAGAAGCCACACCGGGTTTTCAGAGAATTCGGAAACCAGTGATAGCACCGCTGTACCATTTGATGCCTTAACAAAAAAACCGACAGCGATCAAAAGAGCTGAAGCAAAATATCCGGAACTGGCCAAGAAAGCTGGTATAGAAGGCATCGTCGTTGTGAAAGTCCTGGTTGACGAAAATGGCGACGTAATAAAGGCGAAATTACTTAAGAGCCACCCCCTGTTAGATGAACCAGCCTTGGAAGCAGCCATGCAGTTTAAATTTACCCCTGGCTTGCAAAAAGAGCAGAAAGTAAAAGTCTGGATGTCTGTTCCATTTTCCTTTCGGCTAAAATGAAGGTTTTGATAAAAAGGAGTTGCTAATAAGCGAGAATATTCAAAAGGGTTACGGCACAACTATTGTAACAATAACTAAAAATTCATAGTTCTCGAGGTCAATTCCGGGACGAGCCAGTAGAAGTAGCAACAACCCAGGGCTGATTAAGGAAGACGTGATCAGCCCTAAGTCATTGTTGAGGGGGAGCTACAATCTGATTGCGAGCGATCCAATGACTCTTCTCTGCATCTGAGGCACATATGAGCCGAAAATGGAGCGCTGGAAGGTTTCAACTTCACTCAGGTTTTGCACATTAAGTTGAAGCCTGACATTATTATATTCGTATCCCAGCATCGCATCAATGCGAGTGAAGCCTTCTATGGTATTTTCGGCGGTGTTTAATCGATCGCCAAACATATCTGCTTGTTGAAAAATACCCAGTGCCGCGGATAAGCCCGGTATGCCTTCCTTCAACGTGTATTGCGTCCAGAGACTAAATTGGGAATTCGGATTGTTGGGCAGCTCGAATCCTGCATAGTCGACTGGTTCGGAATCGCCACTCTGAACGATTTCGTTAATCACTTCTGTTTCAATGAAGGAAATCGCTGAAAAAACTTGCCAATTATCCATCAATTTACCATTGATATCAATTTCGACCCCACTGCTTGAGTGCTCACCGGACTGATTGGCCCTGAAGTTGTTCGGATCAGAAATGCTGCCGTTGGGATTGATGATATCAAACTGCAGGATATTCTTGCGGTTCAAATCAAAATAAGACACGGTGACGCCCAGACGATCATTCATCAATGATTGTTTGAGGCCAAATTCAATTTGATCTCCGATGAGCGGTTCCGGATCATCTAGGCCTCTTCCGGGCGAAGGGGCAATGGAGCTAAACGATTCAGCATAGCTTGCATACACGGAAGTACCGTCGATCACCTCGTAGGTGAATCCCAATCTTGGCGTGAACTTTGATTCGTCCGTATCTTCATAGTCAGCCGGCTCTTCCGCATCGCCTCTGAACTTTGTCCCGGTTGTAAACTGACTAAATCGGCCACCAAGCAACACGTGAATTTTATTATCCATCAAGGAGACTAGATCCTGAATATTGAAGCCGGTACGAAGCGTAAATGGGAGTAGATCATCATCCAGGACCGGGACAGAACTCAGCGCGGTATTGTCCCAGGAAGGATTGCCAAGCGTCGTGCCGCCCGGAATCGGGAAGACAAAGTTAAAAGCGACGGGTCTTGATATCCGGGATACATCGAAAGAGGCCATAACCCTGTGCCTGATTGCACCGGTATTAAAATCTCCATTGATATCAAGGAAATTGGAAAGCGTATTGGTCCGGCTTAATTCACGATAATCGCCAAAACTATACTTTACACTATCACTGCTTGAATCGAAAATGGGATAAACATCGTGCAGGAGCCTCTTTTGGTTGGAGAAAGCCAACACATTGCGTGCAGACCAAACGTCTGAGAAGCGATGTGTCAACGTAGCAGAAATCATATTGTTGTTGCCTTCGGAAGTGCCACTGGGATATCCGTAGAAATTTGATGGATCCAATTCTTTGGCGCGTTCAAGTGATAAACCGACCGGCATTCCCCAATCAAGTGTGACTTCATTCTGCATCAGAATACTTTCGAGCAAGAAGGATGTTTGATCCGAGATTTTCCATGACAGGCTGGGAGCGATCATAAATTGCTCATTGGCGACTTCATCTCTAAAATCGTCCGAGTTTTCATAAACGAGGTTCAATCTATAGTCCAGTTTGCTTCCGACCTTTCCTCCCACGTCAATAGACGGGCGATAAAGACCATACTGGCCTGTTTTCAACTCAAATGATGCATGCCTATAGCCAAGCGGCTTTTTGGTGACAAAGTTTACAATGCCACCCGGCTCAACATCGCCGTAGAGGATTGAAGCCGGGCCCTTTAATACCTGGACTTCCTGCACGTAATCTGAATAAGGCGTGCGCAACATGACGCCATTAATGCGATAGTTCTCCGGGCCACCGGCAAGACCAATATCGAATCCACGGATGTTGATGTTATCACTCAGGCCGTATGATCCAAATTTGGAAACCCCACTGACGTTTCTTAGTGCATCTTCCAGCGAAATAGCTTGCTGCTGAACAATTAGCTCTCTCGGTACAATATTTACCGATAAGGGTGTTTGTTCTAAAGGCGCATTTAATCGAATAGCATGGACGGTTTCTCGCTTTTGCCCATAGACAGTCACTTCGTCCAATTGGTAACTCGATGGATCAAATACAATGTCGATTTTGGTGGTTTGGTTCGCAGTTATGGTAATTGGGGTTTGCTCTTGACTAAACCCGACTTTCCCAAACGACAGCAGGTAATCCCCGGGAGGAATCCCGGTGATTTCGTATTTCCCCGCCTGGTCACTGCTAGTACCAAAAGAGGTTTGTGCAAGGAAGATGCGAACATCACTTTGCGGCTCGCCGGTTTCATTGGAAATCGTTCCGGAAACCGATCCGACAGATTGTGAAAAAACAGGCCAACTCATTGCAGCCAACATTAGTAATAGCAGTAAAATTCTAAGCTTCATTATCATTCCTCTTCCTTTATGATTGGTATTTGTTATTGATTAAATGGCACTTTCTCTGTCATGCCCGAATGCTTCTATCGGGCATCCAGGCCTTGTATAAATGAATTCCCGCTAAAAACATGCGGGAATGACAAAGTCTGGAAGAAATAATTTCACTTAACTAATTCCCGTTTCGCGAGATAGGTACAGAACAATCCCAAAGCCACCAGGTAGGCGAATAGCATCGCGAGATCCATCCCCAGGTTCCTTGGTACTTTTTTGGTGTCAAATTGAAAGACAGGAAGCGCTCTGATTTCATCCGAGGTGAAAAAGTGATTGGTAAAAACCCTTTTGAAGACATACTGGCGATACGCCTGTGCATATTGCTGCGCCTGCCGCAAATAACTTCGATAGAAGCCGGATGACGTTCCTGCAAGATCGGTAAGTGCCGACTGGACGATCATGGACGGGGAGAGTATTTTAAAGTTCTCCACCCATTGATTTCGCTTATCTACTTGCAGTTCGTAATTGTCTGCGACTGACCGGTGCTTTAGCTGTGCGATATACTGCTTCGCAAGGTAGTTGATGTTCCACCCTGTCGAATTCGACATGTCTTTTGTGACGGGCTTCTCCGAATACCAGTCAGGATGTCGCTGGTACAGCTGCTCTAATTCGACATCCAGGTTGGCTTCCATTTCATTGTAGGTGGCCAGATGGTGGTTGACGATCTCCAATCGGGAGGGAATGGGGTTGGTTTCTTTGGCCAGCAGATTGACAGCAGAGGGAATCAGGAATACAAAAAACACCCAAATGCTGGTGAGGATGATGAGGCTTCTTCCTGAGTTGTAACCTGCGAGATTGACCAAAAAGCTAAGTAGAAACCAAAATGCACTATAGAGAAATAGTGTAAGAATCAAGAGGCCCAAAGTTGACAGGTTATTGGCCAGGTCTACATTGAATATCAAAAGTAAGGCAACGGTACTCACAAGAAGGATTGTGAAGATGATGAAAAATTGGAATATGATTTTTCTCAGGACCCAATAGGACAGTTTGATCGGCTGCGAAGCAATGAGTGACAGCCTACCTGATTCTCTTTCGATTGAAAGTACATTGAACGACGTTAGCAGGATGATCAGGGGAAGGAGATAGACCCAAACAAATGTTAAATCCAGTTGGCCAAATAATTGCTCAAGCGGACTTACCAATTCCTCGGAGCGCATTTCATAGGAATCGTTGAAATACAATACGATCTTCTTGTAATTGCTGTATATGTCTCCCTGTCCAATTGCGATTAACGAGAAAGGTTGGAAGGGAAGCCAGGTAATTCTATGATTGTTGTACGTAAGTCTGACGCCACTTGTCGGTAATGTGTAACTGTCTTCGTATGTGGCAAGTCCCTGATTCAACGAATCAATTTGTGCGATCAGGTTGGCATCATTGTCCTTTACTTTTTGGAGCTGAACCTCCGTTTGCTCCGCTTTGGCCGCTGTGTAAATATGAGATTTCCAGGCAGCGAGTGTCATTAGCAGGATTAATACGGCGAGCAGTCCCACATAAGACCGGTTTCGAAAAAAATGCTTTAGTTCAAGCGGTAGTAGACTTTCATGCATCATCAGACCGCTCTCATTCTTTGGCTAAAGTAGATCGCTATGAAGAAACTGATGACTGTCCAGAGACCTAATACCACAAATTCTATGATATGATCACTTAAGATCTCTTCATCCTGCTGCCATTTGTAGTTGAACTCGGAAATGCTTGCCCATAATTCCTGCCCGGCAGTGTATTGATCCACTCCCTTGGCGTTTTCAGCAATGTTCAGATTGAGAACGGTATTAAATTCAACCCGGTACTTTTCTGCTTCGTCTTCAAAGTGCCATAAAAATCCATATCCTGTTCTCGAAATCCCCATTGAAACAAAGCGAACGGGTAACATTGGTGAAAGCACGCTGCACCATTGGTAAACACCGCGTTGCTTTTTGTACTGGTTCTCAAGCAGGTCAAAGTGCTTGGTGAAGATTTCCGACTCGTACTTTTCACCCTCCGCAAGCAGCAAACCGCCGAAATCTATCGGCAGTTCTTCAATTGTCTCGACTCCATATTCTGCAAGCACTTTTTGCTTAAAATCCTGCGCTGCTTCGTTCCAAAAATTATGGCCGTTCAGCCCGACTGCCTGGTCTTGAACAATATTGTCTTTGAATGTTTGTAATGTCGGGAAGGGATAGGTCCAACCTGCCAGGTTTGTAGCAACTTTGGGCACGATCAATGTGAAAATAATCCAAAGGGTGATCAGAATCGTCAGGGAAACGCCTGATGATGAGGCTTTCGAAGATACCCAAATAACCAGGTTGACAAATATGATCAGATAGAAGAGGTACGTTACGCTCAGGCTGAAGACCTCCAGGGCACTTGGCTGCAGCGCATCAGACAGAAATGAAATGCCAATTATGGCGGTCAAGAATAGTAGCAGCCAGAGCACCACCATCTGGATAAAAAGCGCCAGCCATTTTCCGAGAGCCAATTGCCTTCTCGTCGCACCTTGCACAAGCAGCAAGCGTAAAGTTTGGCGCTCCTTTTCCTGCGTAAAGGCATCAAACCCCAGGAATATCAGGAGCAAAGGAATGACATAGATGAGCACAAAGCCCGGGGTCAATTCACCAAATCGAAACACCCCGGATTGGTCCTTCGCTTCATTCAAGGTGCTCTGTCTGCGCTGATGAGCCCCGAGATGTACCACTTTTCCGGAAAAAGGTTGTATTCCCTTATCGATCATTGCCAATGGGTGCAAAGGTCTGATGACATAAGTGCCATCATGAGCGGCATCATGGGGATCTTTCTCCGATTGTTGGTCCCAGTTTACTCGCACCTGTTCCAGGTTTTGCTTATACTGAAGACTCGCCAACTGGTAATCACGAAAGCTTAAGACCAGGGATGCTATGACAGTCATAAGAACTGCTATCAGCAAGGTGCGAGATCGCCCATCGCGGATGTACTTTCGCAGTTCATGGCGAACTATGTCCGTGATCATCTTAGTCATGCATTGACTCCGCGAAAGACTTCTCCGATGTTGGCAATGACATTTCGTTTACACTCTATTTTTGCAACCAAGTTGCATTATGCAATATTGGCGAGAATATAAACAAGCGCATTCACTTCTGCAACTGGGTTGCATTAATTTGTAAAATAGTATTCATTGCGAACAAAATCGGTCAGACCCATCGGCGATTTTTGTTTCTGCAGAAGAAACGATATCTGGAATTGGAGCTTTCAACTTCGGTTGGCAGGAGCGGGTATTGGCCTGTGGTAAAGAGAAATATGAGCTACCAGTTGGAAGTTGCCTGGTACGATGGCTTGCGCGCGCGGTAACAAATTTCACACACCTCGCGTAATCTTTGAACAGTAGTCTTCGACATTATCGCTGGTGTTTGAACTCAATCGGCTGGTGTGACAATTTCACATCGACTTAGCAAGAAAGTTGAATATGAAGAATTGGAAATCCAATCTGGTCCAACTTATCGATAAAGATTTTGATTTTTTTTCTCATCTTTCCTGGCGTATGCGCAGCATGGTTGTTCTGGCTTTAACATCATTATTTCTCACCCTCTCTATACTCACTCACTTAACCGTCTATCCGTATCTTACGGACAGTTCAGATGCAACATTCTTTATCTCAATGCTCTACATCTATATATTGATTCTGGCAGTTTTGACAATCACATCCATCCTGATACCACGCTTCCGTTTTGCCGCAATTTTGTTGATTTTTCTCATCTGTGCGATGAATTTCTTTCCGTTAATACTCTTGGCGCTACTGGTTCCTATTTTGCGCCGAAACATTTCGGTAATCATCGCCATTACCATCTATTGTAGTATCAGCGTTACCGGTGCGGTCTTCATATATAAGGGTCGAGCAGAAGGTGTCCTCTTTCAACAACCGGAACCAATGGCGGTAGCATTGTGGATATCAGGTGTGATAGCGATATTCGCTGGCATCTTTATCTATGGATATATTACCCAGCGCATCTCCCGGGACAAGACCCGGATCGAAACTGAGATTCAAATTGCCCACGACATGCAAACCCGGCTGGTACCGGACCTGCTGCTCGATAAACCGGAATATCAACTGTATGGTAAAACCACTTCAGCCTCCGAGATCGGCGGCGATTTTTTTGACGTGATTGCACTGGGAGAGCGAGATATCATCATTGCCGTGGGTGATGTTTCCGGGCACAATATCGCTGCCGGGATAACGATGGCTATTACCAAAGGGGCCTTTCGAACCGCTCTGAATCATACAGATTCCCTGGCTGAAATTGCTGCCTCGATGAATCATAGCATCCTGACTAATTCAGATAAAAAGATGTTTGTTACATTTAAATGTGCGCGGGTTGATTTCGACTCTCGCATGTTGACTGTGGTTAACGCCGGCCATCTGCCATTGTTACATTTTCAGAACGAAACCCAGACGATCCATGAGCACAACCGAAGCGGTCTGGCTTTAGGCCTATCCAAAGCAGCTGTTTATGAAACCCAAACAATTGATTTTGAGAGCGGTGATTGCTTCTTCTTATTAACTGACGGCATCATCGAAGCGATGAACGCTTCCAGGGAAGAATTTGGATTATCACGGACCAAACAGGTGTTGACTCAACTTGCCGGGTCTCAATCGCCGCAATCCATTCACGAACAATTGTCAAATCGGCTGCGCGACTTTCGTTCGGCAACATCTCTGGAAGATGATGCCACGTTTTTGGGTGTGAAAATGACATCGTGAATTTGATTTCTCCCCTCCTACAACAATGTTAAAAATCGGTTTACTGGCTGGCTTACTACCGCTATATTTTGGTAGCAGGAATAGCTTGCTCGAATTTGGTTTAGTGACCACGGCCTGCTCAAAGCATGAATCATTCTATGGATGGAAGGATGCCCCATTATGGGGAGATGAACGAGGTGAACCTTTGGATATATTATACTTGGTCGGAACAGCAGTCGTTGGACTGCTGATCGGTGCCGGCGGATATATGTTGATTGAACGTCAACGCGTGAACAATGCACAGAAGTCTGCCGATGACATTTTGAAACAAGCGGATAAAACCGCTGCAAAGCTTGAAAAAGAAGCCTACCTGCGTGCGAAAGAACGCTTCCAAAAAGATCGCATCCAGATGGAGAAAAAGCTGAAGAATCGTGAGAAAGAGATCTCACACAGCGAGAACAAAATTCGCCATCGGGAAAAAGAACTGCGTCGTTTGGAAGGTAGCATCAAGGAACGCGGAAATGCGATTGACAAGCAGAAGCAAAAGCTCGAGGAACATCGCCAGCGAATTGCAGCTGAAGAGAAGAAAATTGATGAGGTCTATGACCAACAAATTCAGCGTCTGGAAGAACTCAGCGGCTTAAATCGCGACGAGGCAAAAAAGGCGCTGCATAAATCGCTGATGAATCGCGTGAAGAGCGAAGCGCAGCAATCGATCATCGACATCAAAAAAGAAGCCAGCGATCGCGCCCGTTGGGAAGCACGCGAAATTATGGCGTATGCTATCGAAAAGATGGCCACGGAATATACCATGGAATCGACCCTGGTTTCCGTTTCGCTGCCGAACGACAGTTGGAAAGGCCTGATTATTGGCCGAGAAGGCCGAAATATCAAGTCTTTCGAAAGCACAACCGGTGTCAAAGTCATCGTTGATGATACCCCGGAAACCGTGGTCATGTCCTGCTTTGACCCGATTAAGCGCGAGATTGCCCGCTTGACTATGGAAGCACTGATTGCCAAGAAGAATATCAATCCGAAAGCCATCGAACACGAATCCGCCAAAGCGGCAAAAGTCGTTGAGGCGAGCATACGCAAAGCTTCTGAAGAGACCTTGAAAGAGCTCAAACTGCGTAATGTGCATCCGGAAATGCGTAACTTGCTGGGTCGCCTGAAATATCGCAGTAGCTATGGGCAAAACATTCTGCAGCATTCAAAAGAGGTTGCCTGGCTGGCCGGTAATATGGCCGCTGAATTAGGACTTGATGTAATGCTGGCGCGACGCGCCGGTCTTTTCCATGATATCGGCAAGGCCGTCAGCAATGACTCCGAAGGCAGCCACGTCACATTGGGCGTCGAGATTACCGAGCGCTGCAAGGAGCATCCGGTAGTCATCAATTCGGTATTGGCCCACCATGAGGAAGCGGAACCTATTTCACCGGTTTCCGTATTGGTAACAGCTGCCGACAGAATTAGCGGTGCCCGACCGGGTGCCCGCCGGGAATCGCTGGAAGCATATGCACAACGTATTTCCAAACTGGAAGAACTGGCCAATTCATTTGAAGGGGTGGCCAAAACCTATGCACTGTCGGCCGGACGCGAAATTCGGGTGATGATTCAGCCGGAAAAATTGACCGACGCCGAAGCTGATATGCTCGCATCAGATATCGCCCGGAAAATCAAGGACAGCATGGAGTATCCGGGCCAGATCAAGGTAACCGTGATTCGGCACCTGGTCGCCCAAAGCAGTACCGATGAAGCCCTTGCACATCGCAATTAGGTGTATTCAATTAAATAGTCTAGCTTCAATCCCCCTGTATCCCCCTTCGAAGGGGGATACAGGGGGATGTGAACAAATCTGTTTCAATCGCGAATGAAACGTGACTTGATCATAGACAGCCAGAGGGTTCGCCCCGCTTCCGCAGCAGGCCTTTACTACCCGGCCGGAAAGCAAATTCTCAGCCGAGATTTGAGCGTCATGCTGGAAAATGCCCCGGTGGCATCCGTTCCCCGGCCAATACGCGGTATGATTGTCCCATATGCCGGATATGTCTATTCCGGCGGCGTGGCCGCCAGGGCCTATCGGCAAATCATGCAGCATGAATATGAGGTCATTGTCGTCATCGGCAGCTCGGGTAACGAAACGTTTGACTGCATATCTATTTATCCCGGCAGCGCCTTCGAAACCCCTCTTGGAAATATCCCCGTCCACAAACACCTTGCCTACAAATTATCCGCCGCACATCCCGATATCCAGTTAACCAACAGTGGCTTTGATCCTGGCGACCAGGCAATTGAAGTACAAATGCCATTCCTGAGCTATGTACAGGAAAAGCCGGAAATCCTGCCAATTATGATGTGTTCAGAAACGCTTTATACCATGGAAATCTTGCGGGAAGGCTTAATTGAGGTATTGCAGGGGCGTGATTTTTTGTTGGTATCTTGTTCGGAACTGTCGCGCGGATACAACGATTCACAAGCTCGCAAGCTTGATACCCGCACGCTCGAAACGATTAACCGTTTTTCCGCAGAAGAACTGCACGCCGGCATTATTGATCATGATTGTGAGATGGCTGGCTTTGGCCCCGCCGTGGCTGTGATGAAGGTCAGCCAACACTTCGGCGCCCGCCAATCGCAGATAATGCTCTACCGCACCTCCGGTGAAGTGACAGGTAAGCGCGACAATGTCGTGGGCTTTGCGTCAGCTATATTTTATTGACATCTCCCTGTTTCCCCTTTCGAAGGGGGACGCAGGGGGATGTCTAACCTCAAGACTCCCTTAACACCTTCCCCAAAGTACGAATTCCTTGCCGAATGGCCTTTTCATCATAGGCTGAATACCCCATGACCAGACCCGGCTTGTGATAATGTTCAAGGCTATAGTTTGATACGGAATTAACGATCAGCCCGTTCTGGCGAGCCAATGCCGCGACCTGGCGGTCATCAAATTGCTCCGGCAACCAGCCCACCAGATGCATGCCGGCATCCGCAGCAGATGCACGCATTAATCCGCCCAATTCAGCAGCGATCGCGTCCTTGAGGAAATTTTGTCGTTCTTCATAGAGCATGCGCATGCGGCGGATATGGCGAGCAAAATGTCCTTCCTCAATGAAGTTGGCAAGCACCATCTGTTCAAATACCGGTGCGTGGCGATCAACAACGGTTCTGGCGGTTTGAAACCCATCCACCAAATGTTCCGGCACAACAATATAACCCAGTCGCAGCGATGGAAAGAGCACCTTGCTGAAGGTACCCAGGTAGATAACCCGGTCGCCGACGTCAAGGCCCTGCAGTGATGAAAGCGGACGTCCACAGTAGCGATACTCGCTATCATAATCATCCTCAACAATCCAGGCATCGGCCTCATCAGCCCAGGAAAGCAGCTCCAAACGCCGGCAAACCGACATGGTTACGCCGAGCGGATACTGGTGCGAAGGCGTTACGTAAACGAGACGGGCATCATTTGCTTTCTTTCGGCCATAAGCGACGTCCAGACCTTCTTCATCGATCGGAACAGGCACCAGCTGTGCACCGGCATTGGCCAACGCGCGATTGGTACCCACATATCCGGGATCTTCCACCCAGGCAATATCGCCGGGATCAAGCAACAAGCGAGCAATTAAATCCATTGCCTGCTGCACGCCATTTACCATTATGATCTGATCTGCCTCGCAGCGTACGGCACGCGAGGTTCGCAAATAGCCGGCGATCGCTTCGCGAAGCGGTCGATACCCGGCCGGCTCATTATATCCAAGGGAAATCAGCGAGGTTGAGCGCAGCTGACGAGCCGCAATCCGTGCCCAGATTTCGTAGGGGAACTCCGGTAGCGCCGGCACACCATGCTGAAATGGACGAATGTCCGCAGCACAGTTCATGTCGCAGATTGAAGTAGACACCATCATCTCGCCCCGCTGCGAAAATTGCCGCGAGCTATGCAGTTTTTTTTGCCGCGCCGCTTCCGGCTGCTGCGCGTGAGTCATATTCTCCGGCAGGGTGCCGGTAATAAATGTCCCGCTTCCGGCACGCCCTTCCAGGTATCCCTCGCTCAGTAAATCATCAAAAGCGAGCATCACGGTATTTCGTGAGACGCCCAGCTCTTTGGCAAGCTGCCGGGTTGCCGGGAGGCGTTGCCCGGGGCGTAAACGGCCGTCGAGAATCGACTCCCGAAAATAATCGTAGAGCTGACGATACATGGGTTGATCGGACTTCTGATCGATGATCAATCCAGCCAGTGGCATTTCGCTGATAGTTTTGGCCATAAACCCTCCGCATTAAATTGGCACCATCAAATTATCAAAAAGTGGCTCTTTTAGCAATACCAAATTTTATTTACCATGTGTCACAATGATTGGAGAAAATTAGATTCTAACCCGAGGGGGTCAAAATGGCTTACTTCATGCGATTATCAACTTCGACTAAAATTGCCATCGGTTTGGGCGTCATTTACATCATCTGGGGATCAACTTATTTAGGCATACGCCTGGCAATCGATACCATTCCGCCGTTCATTATGTCCGGTATCCGCTTTCTGACCGCCGGCTTGCTGCTCTATGCATGGTCCCGCTATCGCGGCATCGCTAAACCAACGGCACGTCAGTGGCGCAGCTCCTGGATTGTTGGAGGCCTGCTATTGTTAATGGGAAATGGTGGATTGGCCTGGGCGGAACAATCGGTGCCATCCGGTATCGCTGCTTTAATTATTGCCAGCATCCCAATCTGGTTTGTCATGCTCGATTGGCTCTGGCAGAAAAACCGAAAGCCTACTCCCAGGGTTATGACCGGTTTATTGCTGGGTGTGGCCGGGATACTCCTGCTCACTCAGCAAACCGGTCACGAAGGTCAGCACGCATTTGATATGGTGGCGGTCATCGTTCTGCTGATTGCCGCTTTCGCCTGGGCATTTGGATCGGTTTATGCAAAAACCGTTGATCTGCCCAAAAGCGCCATCATGAGCATAAGTTTGCAAATGTTAACCGGTGGTGTATTACTGGTGGCTGCCGGAACAATTTCCGGCGAATGGGCGCGCTTTGATATAAATGAGGTAACCCTGGTATCTGCCGGTGCATTAGCATATCTCATCACCTTTGGGGCAATGATTGGATTTAGCTGCTATTTCTGGCTCCTGAAAGCTGCGCCGGCTGAAATCGTTGCCACCTATGCCTATGTGAATCCGGTCGTAGCGGTCTTTCTTGGATGGATGGTTCTCAGTGAGCCGGTGACTTCACAAACGCTTTTCGCCAGTGCAGTGATTATCGTAGCAGTATTCCTGATCACCAGCCGGAAGCAGGCGGTAAAGCAAGCTGCGCCAGTCCGAACCAGCAATTCGACAGTCGGACGCTAGAACTTGCCCAACATAAATCCCCCCTCTATCTCCTCCGGGGCGATATAGTGGGGGGATAAACATGAATAGAATCAAATATTTATTCCCCCTCCAGGGATGGTTCCTCCCAGAACAAGCACCGGCTGTGCAATTCGCCAATTCGGGTTTCGTCAATGATGCGAAACCCGAGGTGCTCATAGAGAGAAATATTCGCATCACTTTCGGTCGTCAAACATACCCCCTGCGATTCAGGATGTGCCCTGGACATCTCCTTTAACCGCTCGATAATTGCCCCTGCATATCCCCTCCCCTGCGCTTCCGGCCTTACGCCGATAATGCCCAGGAAATAATGCGGCACTTCCGGTTCGCTCTCATCGCATTCACTTTCAAAAGCCTCCATGCGGTCCATTGCTTCTTTCCCGATCGCTTCGCCCAATTGGGCATACTTGTAGTGCAATACCGGCGGCCAGGGCACAGATTCAGGCGCATTAATGCCGGCCACAGCCTGAAGAACTCCCTCTTCCCAGAGTCCCAGGATTGGGAAATCGCGGGTATAGCGGGTTTCCAGGTAAAATCCGACCAGTGAGCGGATATCGTCATCATATGTTTTTTCGGCGTCGCGCAGGATATAGCGCATCACCGGATAGTCATAAAATGCTGTTGCCAGGATCTCAACAGCATCCGACTTGTCATTGTATTTGAGGCGATCTATTTGCATTGTATTACCACGGATTGTTGTTATGGATATGAAAAATAAAAAAAAGAACGGGATAAACCAATCAATCGGGAATTTACCGGGGCAAATGGTTGTCTAATGATTTCAAGCGCTGGTGCATTGAGGCTACAGGGAAAACCTCAACTTATTCAGGGAGAATAAATTTATGCACACACGCAATGTCTCTTTCTCTATTAGGGTTTGTTTTTCTATAGTATTGTTATTTTTAACTTTAAACTGCAATGAAAATAGCGCCAATCTCGAGGAACCGGACGATCTTTTAACACTTGCCGTCTCATCCCCCAACGCCGACCAGGCCGCTACCGTTGGTGAATCCTACCAGTATGATACCAGCCAAAACGGCGCCACGTTTGATTTATCTGAAGCCGGCGCCCCCCACTATAATATTACAATAACCCCGGCCAACAGTGGATTATCCGTCAGCGGAGCTGTCATCAGCGGCAACGTTGCCAATACCGGCATTTTTACGATAAGAGTGGTTTTCAGCGATGGCGATCAGGCGCAAGGTGAGGATGAATTCCATATCGTTGCCTTTGCTACAAATTTGACAGAGCCCATTCTTCCATCAACGCCATTTCAGTATGCCAACGTGCCCCTGCCAAACCATTTCACTGAACGCAGCAATGATGGCGGACGCGGCAATAATGATGAGACGGTTGCTGATGCTGACAATACCCCGATTAGCAACTTAACAAGCAATGCGGGTTCAACCTTGGGGCGGGTTTTGTTTTACGACAAGCGACTGTCGCGCACCGACAACGTTGCCTGCGCCTCCTGCCATCATCAGGAAAATGGCTTCTCTGATCCCCATCGTTTCAGCGTTGGATTTGCCGGCGGCCTGACCGGCCGTAACTCAATGTCGCTGGGCAACGCCTGTTATTATGATAGAGGCAGATTCTTTTGGGATGAACGCGCTGCCACGCTGGAAGAGCAGGTCTTGCTACCAATCCAGGATGAGATTGAAATGGGCATGTCGCTCGACGATCTGTTGATCAAACTATCGGTTACAAACTACTATGGGGATTTATTCCAGGCTGCTTTTGGTTCTCCGGAGATCAGCACGGATCGTATTTCAAGGGCACTGGCACAATTTGTGCGCTCAATGGTGACCTATCAATCGAAATATGACGAGGCGTATGAAGGACGTACAGAACCGGACTTCGCCGCCGTTTTTACCACACAGGAACTAACCGGTAAGCAGCTTTTTGAAGGCGGCACCAACCTCAACGGTGTTCGCAACTTGCGCTGCAATCGCTGTCACGGCACGGCCGCCCATATCAGCGACGATGTTCACAACACCGGACTGGATGCCATTATCAGCGACGCGGGCGCTGGGGACGGCAAATTCAAGGCGCCCTCGCTCCGTAATATCGAAGTAACCGCACCATACATGCATGATGGACGTTTTACAACGCTGGAAGAAGTTGTGGAACACTACAACTCCGGTGTCCAAAACAATGGCAACCTGTCTCAGCGGCTCCGAAACAACAATAATATGCCGGATCGTCTCAACCTGACACAGGCTGAAAAGGATGCCCTGGTCGCTTTTATGAAGACATTAACGGATCAGATATTCCTCTCCGATCCGAAGTTTTCGTCGCCGTTTCCGGATTAAAAGATGCTTTCAAGGAATGGAAATATGTCCCCCCTCTATGTCCCCCGGGGGGGATATAGAGGGGGACAACATCGACAAACCCTGATTTATTTACTTCATCAAAACTGCTTTTCGCACCTGGCGTCGTTCACCAGCCCGAAGCTCCAGTAGATAAACACCACTTGGCAAATCAACTGCCTGCCAGCTGAGCTTATGACGTCCGGCTACCAGGCGCGTATTGAGCAGTGTATCAATCTTCTGGCCGCGAATATCATAAACTGTTATAACGACATTAGCAGATTTGCGTACATCGAATTCGATAGTGGTCTGCGGATTAAAGGGATTGGGATAATTGTGAAAGAGCTGGAAGTTATCCGGAGACAGGGGCTCATCTTCAATGGAAGTCGCCGGCCCCGGGAAAAACATCTGCAGCGGATCATCAATAAATCCGCGCCAGAATCCCCAACTATGGCCATCGGGATATTCGGCATATTGCAGATTGTAATTATTTGCTTCCAGCACGTCCCGAAAATTCCGCACCAGTGGGATCAGCACCGGAATGTCGTAGAGCCCGATGTTCATATAAATGTTGAGGTCCGGCGCTACCTGGTTTCCGGCATCGGTATTCAAGGAGGACTGCACATTGCTGGAGAGCGCAGCGACATTGCCAAATACATCGGAATGCTCAAATCCCAGCACCAGGGAGATATTACCGCCATTCGAAGCTCCCATGACGGCCCGGGATTCCGCGGTTGCCTGGGTGCGATAGCGAGTATCGATCCAGGGAATAATCTCATCGACGATGAACAATTCGAATTGGTCTTGCAAACTTCCGGCATATTCTTCAGTGCGATTTACCGGTGGGATAAAGACGCCGATCACCGGTTCAATGAGCTGCTCATCAATTAAATAGTCCAGCACGTTATTTGCCGAGGCCAGGGTAACAAATTCCAGACCATCATGAACAACGACGACCGGATAGCGATCGCTTGATGAATCGTATCCCGGTGGTAAATAGACTCGCACAGTGCGGGTATCGCCAAGATTGCTGCTAAAGAACGAGGTATCGCTTAAGGTGCCGTGCGGAATTCCCGGATAGAATTCGATTTCCAGCGGCTGCACAAAATTCGGCATGCGCAGCTCTGAATTTGGCCCAAATCCGCCGAGCACAGTGAAATCGTTTCGCGGATCAAGAATCCAGCTAGTGCCGTTCACAACAAACTTGTAATCAAGGCGGGCATTCGATTCGTAAATTTCGCTGCGATACCAGAAATTAGTGCCTGCGATCTGGCTCATGGGCAAAACACCCGGATCCCAGCCGGTGGCATCACCCGGAATCGAGACACTTGTCGCTGTGCCCTGGTAGACAAAATTGGCAATGGTATCAGCTTCGATTACCGGAAATGTAGTTGTCGCAGCCATGAAGCTATCGACCATCGCCTGGCGATCGCCACTGGCAGCGGCATTAAGATCATCAATAAAGTCACTGAACGTTTGGGCGTGGAGACTGGCCCCAAGCAGGATAATTGCAAGAAGGAACTTTTTCATGTATCATTTACCTGATAGTTGTTTGTTGCTCATGCCAATTACATGCTAAATTTGCGACTAAACGATCAAAACCTCTATACACAGATTCACACTGATTTTCACGGATAAACACGGATGGAAAAACGGATATTCGTTTTCCGATCATCGATGAACGGTCAACGGATTCCGGCCAACTGCTACTGCATTTTCAATCTTCAATCTTCAATTCTTCAATCTTCAATGTATCACTGCTTCTTACGCCAGCGTCGTGCAGAGAACATGGATCCCAACAGGACCAGGGCAAAAAAGCCCGCTCCGCCGCTCAGCCATTGTGCCAGCTCGACCTGTCCATCTTTATTCGCCAGGTACGCAAAAGCACCACAGCCAATGGTAAAGAAGGCGTAAAGGAGTTGATGTCCAAGGGCGTAAATCAGGTTGGCACTTTCGTGCAAACCGGTCAGGCGCAGCTGCAAATCTCCGCGATTGGCCTTACCGAGGAAGCGCTTAAATTCATCGGGAATGGTCACAGCCGAAACAAACATATCTTTCATAACCGATGAGATCATGTTCAGCCAATCTCGATCCTGACCCAGCACAAATTCTTCCAGGTACGGACGGATGGTTTTCATCGGATTCATGGTCGGACTGAGATGCGTGCAAAGCCCTAATAGCAATACGATTGTCCGTTCCAGCAACACCCAATCTTTGGGAATGATGAAGGTGCTGGTCATCTCGCGGATCGATATATCCATTTTGCGAAGATCGGCCAGCACTTCCAATTTGCTCTTCATGTCCACCTGTAAATCCTGCAAATTCCAGGATTCAAGCGTCATGTCTTCAAAGAATTTACTGTAGACATATTCAATGAGGCGATCAGCATTATAATCGTGCTCGTTGCGGGCAATAAATCCCATGCGGATCAAGGCCTTGGTGATCTGTTCGGTATCGCGGCGGATGACGCCTTCGAGAAATTGCGGAATCCCTTCCTTCATATGAGCGGACAACCGCGAAACGGCGCCAAAGTCCAGGAAAACCACTTCTCCATTTTCCTTCACCAGGATATTGCCGGGGTGCGGATCAGCATGATAGATGCCGTCGATAAAAATCATCTGACAATAGGCGGTGACGATACGCTCAGCCAGCATTTGCCGATCCAGTCCGAGCTTTGCCAACGCGTCCAGATTTGATATTTTCACCCCGTCGATGAACTCGGTGGTTATTACACGTTCCGAAGAAAACTCATCGATCACTTCCGGGAATGACACCTGCTCATCACCTTCAAAATTAGCAGCAATTTCTTTAATATTTTCAGCTTCCCTGCGGAAATCCAGTTCGTCATGGATCATTTCGCGTATCTGCTGAAAATTGGTATCCATGCCACGTACCCGAAAAATGAAGCCGATGATTTTCACCAGGCGCTGGATGGTATTGAGGTCAACTTTGGCAGTTCTTTCGATATCCACATATTGCACTTTGACAGCCACCTCACGGCCATCGTGAAGCCGGGCTTTATGGACCTGGGCCAGCGAAGCGCTGGCAATCGGCTCAGCAGCGAACTCGGCAAAAAGCACGTCCGGCCTGGCACCAAAATCAGCCTGCAAACGGGCTGTCACTTCCGGCAGCGGGCGAGGCGGAATGCGGTCCTGCAGCTCTTCCAGCTCCTGACGAAAGTCTTCCGGCACAAAATTACTCATTATGCTAATCATCTGCCCAACCTTGATATACAGCCCTTTTAAGCGAAGAATAGCATTTTTGATGCGGCGGGCGTTAACGGCATAAACGGAAGTCATTCGTTGATCGAGCCAGTGCTTGCCAAGAATTTTACCAAGCAGCGTATGGTACCCGATGCTCAGCAGGACGCGGAAGGTCACACGGTAAGCGGCCAGCACCCGAAAGCGTGGTCCGCTAATGCTTGCCGCTTCCGGCTGAATATTCGGTTCTTCCGCGAAATTTGAAGCTGTTGTTTTATTATTCGGGGGTTGATCGGCTACATTTTCTTTTTTCAGCACCGCACTGCCTCGCTCATTAAATCCACCCTAATATTAGCCTCAGCGACGGTTATTTTGATACGGAAAAAATAAATAAAGCCGGGAATTGAATCGTATTGGGGATGTGAACAATGTTTCAAGACATTTACGCAACTTTTTATTTGATATGTCCGTTCAGATGCGTATACTGATATACAAATGTTCACTAAATTCAAAGGAAATGACATGGCAAATCAAAATTCAAATGGCCTCCCGACCTCATTTTGGGTCATCAGCATCGTCAGTCTTTTATGGAATCTGATGGGTGCAATGGCCTACGTCCGTCAGGCATATCGCATGGATCCGTTGGACCCTGCCCAACAAGCGCTGCTTGACTCAACCCCGGCCTGGGCAACCGGTGCTTTTGCAATTGCTGTTTTTGCGGGCGTTCTTGGCTGCGTTGCCCTCCTCATGCGCAAACAGTTTGCGGTACCGCTCTTCATGGCGTCTCTGGCGGGTGTCGTTATACAGCAGATCAACAACTTCTTCCTCAGCGACGCTATTTCTGTTTATGGCGCTCAGGCAATTGTTTTCCCGATCATTGTACTGGCAATCGCCGTCTATCTCATTTACTACTCCCGCTCCGCCACTGCAAAAGGCTGGCTTACCTAAGCATTCTTGAACATCTGCCTTGCTATTCTGAAAGAGCTGGTAGCAGCGCATCGATACCTTTATCTCGATGCGCTTGCTGAAGATGGTCTTCCGGAAAAACACAAGTTGGGTCGCGAGAATTATTATATCAATTCGACCCTTGTCGACCTGCTATTTAACTTGCCGGAAATGGAGTGAATCGGTGCAAATAAAAAAGGGCATTCCGGAAAACCGAAACGCCCTTTTCGAAAATCTTCGAGTATAATTCAGCTTACTTCAGCAGCATCATCTTCCGTGTTTCAACTTTGTTACCGCTTGTCAACTGATAGTAGTATACGCCACTGGCAACGTCGCTTGCCTGCCAGGTATACTGATGCTGACCAGCAGACAGCTCATCCTGAACCAATACCTCAACGACCTGACCGACCGCGTTGAAAATCCGCAGCGAAATAGACTGACGGCTTCCCAGAGTAAATTCGATTGTTGTCGACGGGTTGAAAGGATTCGGATAGTTCTGAGCAAGAACAAAATCATCAATTGCAGCAACACCTTCATCTTCAATTCCGGTCAGATCTAGCGGTTCAAAATCGATGATGTCGCCGGACGGCAAGACACCCTGAACAGCAAGAGACGGTCCGTCATTGTTCGCTGTCGGATCCAGGAATCCGGTGGCAGCGATGGTGATAGCACTGTCCGCATAGGCGCTGAGGTCAGCACCGAAACGAGCGACTTCAATCAAGCCGGTGGCATCGGTAACTGATAGCGTATAGTTTGCCGGCGCGACGGTGATATAGTTTGAGTAATCGCCATATGCGATATCGTCAACCAGCAAAGTGCCATCCAACAGGCGAATATCAACTGTCGGGGCGTCCGAAACAGCATGAACTACCAGCAGATCAATGCTGCCGGCGGTTGTTCCGGCCATACGCGCTTGATCATACACAAATACATCGAGACCGATATCGTGGCCATCCGGGTTGGCAGCGTAGCTGCTGGGATCCTGAACCCCGGCAATAATTCCGGTATAAGTTGTTTCGGTTGCCAGAAAGAAAGGGAAGTTCAACAAGGTATCAGCTGCTGCAGTGCTATTGCCCGGCGCAACGCCAAAGTTCAATGTAAGTCCACCAAGCGGAGAAGAGAAGTAAGGATTGGATTCACGAAAATCGATATCTTGCAATTCTAAAACGGTCAAGGGGCCAAGCAATACATATACGTCAGCTGAATCCAGTTGCGGCTCCGGAGACCCATGAATAGCCTGAATGCTCTGAGCGGCGAGTGGCGACAAAGCAAATGCTATTGATAGGAAGATACTTGCAAATAGTCGTTTAGCTGTCATAAATTCCTCCAACGGAAATTAAAGTGATATGGTAATAACAAAAACATCCCTGGCATAAAGAGTACTATTCCTCATCTGAACAGTAATGTAGTTTCATTCATTAAAACTTCTAAGTGATTTATTAGAGTGACAATTTCAAAAAAAATCCCTCTAAATTAAAAGCGCCGGGAGTATATAACGGCGACCTGAGTTTCTCGATTGATCGAAATCACTAAACCTTAAATCAAGAATATAACGGACACACTTATGCGAGACAGAAATCATCAGTTAATCACGCTCATTTTACAGTTTGCAGTGCTTGCCCTGCTTGGCTTCGGAACGCTTGGTTGCGATACCGACAAAGGGTTAACGCCGCTGGAATCAAAAGTCTCCGGTAAAATCACATATTTGTTGCCGGAATTTCGTCCGGACAATGTCGGAGAAGTAAGAATTGCAGCTTTGTTGAACTTCCCGCCCTCCGGTTTGGGAGATGTATTTTTCAGCGAACCACTGGATTTTAAGGAGGACACAGCCAGATATGAACTGGCGCTGCCCCCTGCAGAGTATGCATCTGTTGTGCTGCTTTGGCGGCAAAAAGGTGAATCCTGGTCATTTAACAGCCTGCTCGGTCTATATGGATATTTTCCGCCGTTCCAGCTTGAACTGCTGCCGGTAGATATTGTTGATGACAACACCCACGTGCAGGATATTGATGTATATGCCTTGTGGAACTTCGCGGCTGCGGACGCACGCATCAACGGCCGGATCAATTTTGAGGGCACCCTGCCTTCCGATACCGAAGCACTGCTCGTGGCGGCTTTCAATGCGCCACCAAACTTTGATGACTTTGCCGGTTCACTGTTGCTCATCGGTGGAATTCCTTTGCCGGTTTCCGGAAATCGCCCCAGCACGTCTTATGAGCTGCGTGTTTTCCGTAATGATTATAAGCTAATTGGCCTTTTCTGGAAAGGCTTCAGCACCCCTTTGGAAGAGATGAAACTGATTGGCTACTATCGTAACCCAAATGATATCACGCTCCCCGGCGAAGTGACTGTCGAGGAAGGCCAGAATCTCGGCGGTATAGACTTTAGTGCCGACTTTGGCAGCCTGCCCGACGGCATTCGGCCGTGACAGGCGAGCCGTTAGCAACGCCTGCTATGTATTTGGACATTGCTCGTGAAAGGATGTCACATAATAGGCTGGAAAAGAAATTGTCCAGAAATTCAAAATTTGGAAAGACCATGACCTTGATAAATGATAATATGATGCGTCATCCGGCTGCGGCCAACCGGGTGATCGCTTATTTGACGGCCTTCGCTCTGCTGATTGTATCAACCGGGCTCTTCGCAAATGAGACCGGACAAATCCGCGGACAAATCACCGATAGCAACAACGGCAATCCGCTGCACGGCGCCAACGTCATTTTGGTAGGCACGCTGCTCGGTGCCAGCACCGACGCCGACGGATATTATGTGGTTAAGAATGTGCCGACAGGTGAGGTTGAACTGCTGGTCAACTATATTGGCTACTCCCAGGCCAAACAAAAGCTGTCGATTGACGCTGGTTCGGTAACAGACGTGAATCTGGCTCTCGATCCGTCGGCAATTATGTTTGACCAGATCGTTATTACCGGCTCTCGTCAAACGGAAAGCCTTGCGGAAGCCACCAATAGTGTGAACGTGATGGGCCACGCGGATATTTTTGAGCGCACTCATCACCTGGTTGCCGGCGCGCTGCAGGAACTACCGGCAGTTGACCTCATTGGTGAGAACATCAGCGTGCGCGGCGGAAGCGGTTATAGCTTCCTTGGCGTTGGTGGCAGCCGTGTATTAATGATGATTGATGACGTCCCTATGCTAACCAGCGATTTTAGCCGGGCAAATTGGGACTTCCTACCAGCTACAGAGTTTGAGCGCGCGGAAGTATTGAAGGGCGCCTCATCAGTTATGTACGGCTCCGGTGGCATTAGCGCTGTTGTAAACCTGATAAGCCGTCGCCCAACGGAGAAGCCGCGCTTCTCCTATCGTACCACCGGCGGCCTCTACTCCGATCCCAACTCACCGGAATGGCAGTGGACAGAAGATGACCTCTATTTTTACGGCACGGATTTCAGCTACAGCCAGAGCATCGGCCCTGTCGGTATCCAGGCTTCGGTTTCGCGCTACTTCAATACCGGCTGGCGCGACAATTCCGACCTCGACCGCTGGTATTTTACAGCGCGTCCGGTCATCAACTTCGGCAATGGCTCAAATGTATCGATGTTCTTTGCCTACAATCGTGAAGAGCGAGGACTCTTTGCCCTCTGGGAAAGCCAAAATCGCGCACTCAGCACCGATTATGAAGATCGTGCAGAAGTAGATGGCCTGCTTTTCTCCGCAGTCTACAACCAGGTGTTCTCACCAAAGTTTGTCACAAAGCTGCGTTTTTCCCTGAATTCTCAACTCCTGGGCTTACCGCTGGATTTCACGCGCGGATTTGAGCCGGCACTTGGCTTCTCGGGAGAGGCACGCGGCGTTTGGCTGCCGAATAGCAGTCATACCGTTACCTTCGGGGTTGACTATCGCCGAGATATCGCTGAATCAGGATTTTTCGGCAAGCACATTGCCAATACCTACAGCCCCTACATCCAGGACAACTGGAAAGTCACCGAGCGTATGCAAATCAATATGGGCGTGCGCCAGGACTTCTACTTGCTGGACGACATGGAAACCGATGGTCAATTGAGCCCAAAATTCGGCATCAGCTTGCAGCCTTTTGAAAATACCACCGTACACAGTTCCATCGGCCGCGGCTTCCGCGCTCCATCAATTGCTGAACGGTTTACTGAAACCGATATCCAGGGCGCAGCAACATTGCTATCCAATGTCGATTTGCAGCCGGAACGGGCAACATTATATGATATTGGTATTCGCCAGCGACTGAGCGACAATTTTTCTTTGGAAATCGCCGGATTTATCAGCGATTATGAAAACCTGATTGAATTAACGCAAATCAGCGATTTGAACCTGGTTCTGCAGTTCCGCAATTGTGACAAAGCACGGATTCGCGGTATTGAAGCGGAAACCGCTATGCAATTTTGGAAGAACCGCCTCCGTTTGCGCATGAACGGCACCTGGATGGAAAGTGAAAGCCGCGGCGAAGACCTGCAGTGTTTCTTTGAAGATGGCGAAACCCTGCCCTACCGCCCGAAGTTCAGCGGTTTTGTATCGCCGGCACTGGCGCTTGGCCCGCTGACATTTGAGATGGATTATCGCTACATCAGCCGTTTTGATCGCGTATCATTCTTTCGGAATGAGCAACGCGTGCCCCAGAAGACCTTCAACTTTCGCGCTCGTTACCAGTGGCGCCAGTTCATGGTTGTTCTGCAATCCAAGAATGCCTTCAACTATCAGTATACGGTTGTTGAGCAGAACATCGGTGAGCTGAGGAACTATTCGATTTCATTCGCAGGTGAGTTTTAAGAAGAATTAATTAGCAGCGTTAGATAGAGCAATAACCGTCCCCCCTCTATCTCCCCCCGGGGGGAGATAGAGGTGGAATAAAAAACATCCCTTGTTTCCCGCTAGCGTAGATAACACGGGATAAAAAACATCCCCCTGTTTCCCCCTTCGAAGGGGGAAACAGGGGGATGTCTCTTTTCTAATCTTCTGTAGAATCCAGATATTTCGTCATCCAGTCCTCTCGTGTATAGACTGATTCTTTCGACCAGCCGCCGATATCCAGCGGATAGCCATTTCGCCAGTTTATCACCTGGGCAAAAGGCAACAGTTCCGCGCGAGCATCTGCTTCTTTATCGTATAAGTCAGTTTCTGCAATCTTGTGGTTCATAACTGTCATGTAGGCACGCCATTCCTGCCCAATGCTATCGGAAACGACCTTTACCGGCTGCGGAACGCCCCGCCAATTGGGTGAGGCAACAGTAACGTAGCTGATTTGTTGCCGAATCAGATGAAATGTCATGGTATTGAGGAGATAGAGTCGATATGCACCATAGATAATGATTGGCGCTGTTAGCCAAATTGGCAGCGGCACAAACATGCCAACAAGGGCCACAACAGCAAGCGCATATAGGAAGGCCACCGCTCCGCGGCTGATTTTTTCATCGAGGGTGCTGAGCACCGCTACCCTCAGCAATCTACCCGGTTGAAATTCCTTCACTTGCATAGATTTAGGGAATAAGCTCTCGTCGAGTTTATCCGACACCATTTTCTTCTCAAACTCCTTCAAATGCCCGGCAAATCCAATAAGATACTCTTCTGTGGCAGTCCGCTCCACCTCAACCTCGGCCAATTTAGCTTCCAGCGCTTCGCGCTCCTTCGCCGACACACTGATCTTCAGTTGCTCCCTCAGCTGGTTGCGCCGCCGCGTCAGCGGCGCCAGAAATTCCTCGTACATGTTGCTTATTCCCCCTGTTTCCTCCTGCAAATCAATTCTTTTGCGGCTGTTTCCCAATCAGGGTATTGGAACTGAAATCCTTTTTTCAGCAAGATGCCCGGTACCACGCGACGGCTCTTCAGGATCAGCTCGGTTTCCGTTCGCATTAATACCGCCCCGATTTCCAGCATCCAGCGTGTCGCCGGTATGCCGATTCCGACATTAGCGGCCTCCCGCAATATTTTCATAAACTCAGCATTTGGCAAGGGATTGGGTGAGGCGAGGTTTACTGCTCCGGAAATCTTTGGCTGATCAATCAGCCAGTAGATTGCATTGATAAAATCAAATTCGTGAATCCAGGAAATATACTGGCGGCCGCTGGCAGCTGTCCCGCCCAGTCCGCGCTTCACCAGCGTCAATAACGTATCAAAGATGCCATCCTTGTCAGGGCTCATCACCATCGCTGCCCGCATCTTCACCTTACGCGTTTTCGAGGTCGCTGCCTGGTCCAGGGCATATTCCCAGGCCTTGGCCACCTCTATACTAAATTTCCAGGTTTCCGGGGCATTGGTTTCCCGTCCACCGATAATCCCGGTGGCTTCATCATTTGGCACATCGAAGCGGTGCGCATAAATTGTCGCCGTGCTGGCTTGCAGCCAAACTGACGGCGGGCGCTTCACTTCAGCAATCGCCTTGCCGATAATTCGCGTTGACTCTACCCGGCTATCAACAATCTCTTGACGATTTGCGGCATTATACCGGCAATTGACGCTTCGACCAGCGAGATTTATGACGACGTCTGCGCCGTCCAGTTCGTTTTTCCACTCCCCCATTGTCTTGCCATCCCATTCCACTATCCGCCAGGGAGCTTTTTGCCGGCCTCGACTTAAAACGGTTACCTCATGTCCGTCAGCTTGAAAGCGGCGCGCCAGCAATATGCCAACCTGTCCGGTTCCGCCAGGAATCACAATCTTCATATCGTCCCAATGCTATGTGTAAGATCATCTTTGCCGTCAGTACTTTATCAAGATCCGAAAGGAACCTGATTGGAGTCAACATAATATTGCGCTTTGTGCAGAGATTTTTTGTTTTTTGTGAGAAAAGTGGGAAGGTTCTTGAAGCTCATGTGCGGCAGAGCCACACATGAGCGAAAAGACAAACACGGCAAAGCCGCGCACTAACAGTCTATTTATATTCGTTCCAGCTCTTGATTTCGAGGTCGACCAGTTGCTTATGGCAAATCGCTTCTGCAAAACGCATTGCCACCTGGCGATTGGTAATCAGCGGCACACCATAATCGACGGCGGTTCGGCGAATCATATATCCATTGGTTAGTTCCGACTGCTGCGAACTCTTTGGAATATTGAGAACCAAATCGATCTTGCCTTCTTTGATGTAATCAATCGTATTTGGCTGCTCATCATCCAGTGGCCAGTGCAGTACTGTTGCATCAATGCCATTATCCGTCAGGAAGGCCGCGGTTCCCCTGGTTGCGTAGAACTTCATGCCAAATTTGTCCAGCATGCGACAGCTATCCAGTAAGTCGGCCTTAGACTCGATCGAACCGGTTGACAAGAGGATATTTTTCACCGGCAGTTTAAAACCCACTGAAATCAACGCTTTCAGGAAGGCCTCTTCAAAGTCGTTCCCCAGGCAAGCCACTTCCCCGGTACTGGCCATCTCAACGCCCAGGGTCGGATCTGCCCCCTCCAGGCGGGTAAAAGAAAATTGCGGCGCTTTCACCCCAACATAATTCAGATCAAACATATCATTCTTTAAGGGCACAATTTCCTTATCCATGATCACCCGCGTTGCCAGGTCAATAAAATTCTGCCGCAGAGTTTTTGAGACAAACGGGAAGCTTCTTGAGGCACGAAGATTACATTCAATCACCTTCACTTCATTATTCTTGGCAATGAATTGAATATTAAACGGCCCGTTAATCTCCAGAGCACCGGCAATTTGGCGAGTAATTTGGCGAATCCGGCGAATAGTCTCGAGATAGGTCCGCTGCGGCGGTAGAACCAGGGTCGCATCACCGGAATGCACGCCGGCATTTTCAACGTGCTCGGAAATGGCGTGGGCCACAATTTGCCCATTATGCGCCACGGCGTCCATCTCGATTTCCTTGGCATTTTCCAGAAATTTGCTCATCACGATCGGATATTCCGATGAGATCCGTGCTGCCGCCGCCAGGTAGCGCGACAATTCATCATCATTCAGCGCCACTGCCATTGCAGCGCCGCTCAGCACATAAGAGGGCCGCACCAGAACCGGATATCCTACTTCCCGGGCAAAAGTCTTGGCCTCTTCGAGCGTGCTCAGCTCCTTCCACTCAGGCTGATCGACACCCAGTTGATCCAGCAAGCTTGAGAACTTGCGGCGATCTTCGGCATTGTCGATTTTCTCCGGAGAGGTGCCGAGGATTGTTACGCCATTCTGGTATAGCTTCAACGCCAGGTTGTTCGGAATCTGCCCGCCCATAGATACGATCACGCCCATGGCATTCAAGCGCTCGTAGATCTCCAGTACGTTTTCTTCGCTGATTTCGTCGAAGAAAAGCAGGTCAAATTCATCATAATCGGTACTGACCGTTTCCGGATTGTAGTTAAGCATGATGGTGCGATAGCCCATAGCAGCCAGGGTTTTGCCGGCATTCACGCAACACCAGTCAAATTCCACAGAACTACCAATTCGATAGGCCCCGGAGCCGAGAATTATCACGGTTTCGGCTTCGGGAAAGTAGACGTCATCTTCCTGTGCGTGGTAAGAAAGGTAAAGATAGTTTGTCTGCGCCGGATACTCTGCGCCAAGGGTATCGATTTGGCGCATCCATGGACGAATGTCATACTCGTGTCGCAGGTCGCGAATGGCTTTTTGAGTGGCGCCGGTCAGAGCGGCGATTTGCCTATCAGCAAAACCGGCTCTTTTGGCGCGCAGAAGCAGCTCCGCGGGAATCGGATTTGCCGCCAGCAGTTCCTTTTCCAGATCCACAACATGTTTGATTTTATTCAGGAACCAGGGATCGATGTGCGATAGTTCATAGATTTTTTCGACGCTCATTCCCTCTTCAAAACCGCGGGCAATGGCAAATGCCCGTTCTTCTGTAGGCTGATTCAGCTCTTTCTCTACACTCTCAAACTGAAAGTTTTCGTTTCCCACAAGACCCATCGCGCCAATTTCCAGCATTCGCAAGGCCTTTTGAAAGGCCTCTTCGAAGCTCCGGCCAATGGCCATCACTTCGCCTACTGACTTCATCCCGGAGCCCAGACGTCTGGACACTTTACGAAACTTCTTCAGGTCCCAGCGCGGCACTTTCACCACCACATAATCCAGGGCCGGTTCGAAAAAGGCTTTGGTCACTTTGGTAATAGAATTGGCAAGTTCGTGCAAACCGTAGCCCAAGGCCAGTTTCGCAGCCACAAAGGCCAATGGATAGCCGGTGGCCTTGGAAGCCAATGCCGAACTTCGTGAAAGACGGGCATTCACTTCGATAATGCGATAATCTTCAGTTTTCGGGTCCAGGGCATACTGGATATTACATTCTCCAACAATTCCAAGATGGCGAATCACTCGAATTGCCACCTCTCGCAGGAGATGGTATTCGCGATTCGTCAGGGTCTGGCTGGGCGCAACAACAATACTCTCGCCGGTATGAATGCCCATCGGATCAAAATTTTCCATGTTGCAGACGGTGATGCAGTTGTCGTAGCGATCGCGGACAACTTCATACTCAACTTCTTTCCATCCCTGTAGGTATTCCTCGACAAGGATCTGGGTGGTATGCGACAGCGCTTTGCTCGCCAATTTGCGCAATTCATCCTCGTTGAAACAAACGCCTGACCCCAGGCCACCGAGTGCGAAGGCAATGCGAATGATAACCGGGTAACCTATTTCGGAAGCAATTTCTACCGCCTCTTCAACAGTTTCCGCCGCTTTGCTTCGCGCCGATTTTGCATTTACTTCATTCAGGCGTTGGACAAAAAGGTCACGATCTTCGGTATCCATAATTGTGGCGATGGGCGTTCCCAGCACTTTCACATTGTGTTTCTCGAGAATACCCAGCTCGTCCAGTTGCAATCCGCAATTCAGAGCGGTTTGCCCACCAAAGCTCAGCAATAAGCCATCCGGCTTTTCCTTTTCAATCACCCGTTCAACAAAATAGGGATTCACGGGCAGGAAATAGACCTCATCTGCCAAATGATCTGAAGTTTGAATGGTTGCGATGTTGGGATTAATGAGGATGGTCTCGATGCCCTCTTCTTTCAGGGCTTTAATGGCCTGGCTTCCGGAATAGTCGAATTCACCTGCCTCGCCAATTTTCAAGGCGGAACTACCGAGGATAATTACTTTTCTAATATCAGGGTTCATAATCTCCCGCGTCATGGTTAACTCAGCATCGAAATGAATTCATCGAACAGGAATCCGGCATCAACCGGTCCGGGCGTTGCTTCCGGGTGAAACTGGACGCTCATAAACGGTCCGGAAACGTGGCGGATACCTTCATTTGTTCCATCATTTAAGTTGTTAAACCAGGCTGTCCAGTCCACCGGCAAGGTTTGGTTGTCAACGGCAAAACCATGATTTTGCGAAGTGACCAAACAGCGGTTGGTTCCGGTCTGAATAACCGGTTGATTTTGACTGCGATGACCGTACTTGAGCTTGAATGTATTGGCGCCGGCAGCAAGAGCCAGCAATTGATGACCAAGGCAGATACCAAATGTCGGGATTTTGCGGTCGATCGTCTGGCGAATTTGCAGGATGGTTTTGCGACACATCTTCGGATCGCCGGGACCGTTTGAGATCATCAGTCCGTCGAAGGTCTCATTGCTCAGATCGTAATCCCAGGGCACGCGCAACACGCTGACACCGCGCTGAAGCAGGCATTTCAGGATATTGTTTTTGCCGCCGCAGTCGATCAGGATTACAGTTTTATCTGCGGAACCATATCGTCGCGGTTCACGAATACTAACCTCTGCAACGAGATTCAATTGATTGGGGTCTTCAAAAGCCAGGTTGTCATCGTCGAATTCGATTTTACCCAGCATTGATCCTTTTTCGCGCAATTTTTTGGTGAGCGCACGCGTATCAATTCCCTGAATACCCGGCCGCTTGTTTTCGATCAGCCACTGCGACAAGCTGCTTTCAGCCTGCCAATGGTGATGCACAGCGGAGTATTCAGATACAATCATGGCGCTTGCCTGAATTTCCTGTGACTCCAGAAAACTGGCCACACCTTCTTCTTCCTGACGAGAAGGCACGCCATAATTACCAATCAGGGGATACGTGAATACCAGGAGTTGTCCGCGATAGGAGGGATCAGTGAGGGTTTCGGGATAGCCAACCATCCCTGTATTAAAAACGACTTCTCCGGCAACAGATTCATTGCCTCCAAAGGAAACACCTTCATACCTGCTGCCATCTTCCAGAACTAACCGGGCCGGCTTAACGTTTTGTTCGTCCGACATGGGCACTTTCTGCGGTTTTATCAGGGTTTTAGATCGATTCTACCAGTAAAGCACTGGCAGATTCCTGTCTACCGCGCGCCAATCTAAAACAATTTTTGACCGTTATAAAGAAAAAAATTAAAAACTGGAAAATTTTTATGTTTCTGGCACAGAAACCGAAGAAAACTAGGTGTTTAAGAGGAATGACAGGAATTAATTTAGGCGAAAGGGGTCTTTTATTGCAAAAAAACACGACATAATAAATTCCAAATAACAAAATCCAAATTCCAAAAGGACAATACATGCGTGATGTATTTTTTGGAATTTGGATTTTTGGAATTTTGCTTCTTATTCGCTATCTCGCGTAATCCTTGATTTTCTGAGCAAGGGAAGATGCCAGCTGGCCGGCAGCCTGATTCACGCGCTCACCGCGGGACGGTGCAACCTTCCGCTCTTCCTTCGCCAGTTTCTTGACTTTGTAAGATAAGGCCCGCTCATCACCGGTGAAAGTGGCCCATTCATGGCTGAAGGAGGACTCCCCGGTAAAAGTATCTGTCTTCGTCAGGCGGGTTGTCTTGATATCGATAATTTTGAACGAGCCGGCAATTTTGGCGTTGGCAACCAGCTTATGGGTTTTCACGCGGGCAGTCACATCAGCACGGATCTTACGTGTTTTATCCTTGCCGTTCTCATCTTTGTATTTTTCCGTGCGAATCACCACGTTCTTCTTCGCCTGTTCGGTCTTGGTGACTGTTTCCGGACGGTCAGCAATGATCTGGGTAATTTGCCCGACAAGGATTTCATGCGCCCCAAGGAATTTGCCCAATTCGATAGCCGAGGTTTCATCAACCAGGCCACTGGCGCCGAGTTTCAGTTCCTCCATCACCCGCTCCATTTCCGTACGGGAAATCAGCTCAAGGAATTCTGTTGCCCGGGTATCATTCAATACTTTGGCAATGATTTCATCCGACACCAACTCGCCAATCGCACCAAAATCCCGCTTGCCGCTCTTATTATAAAAGGGCACAATGGCGATTCGCTTAATGCCATCCCGGCGATATGTCTCGTAGAGACTTTGCGCATCGCGATAATCCGGCAGGTAATTCAATGTTCTCTTCATTGATTTGGCAGCGGCCTTGCTATTATCTAAGCCACCAAGAGCGGCCAGACGCTTGCCTTCAGCATAATGCGCACCAGCTGCGTTGCTGCGCGCGCGATTGACCTCCGTGGTATAGTCACGAACCTGCGGCTTCATTTCCTGCTGGTTCTTCTTGTTAATCAAGGGCGGCAGATCCCGCACCAGAGTGTTGAGTTCGATAAGGGTTTCCAGCTCAGAAACGATCTGATCCAGTGCAGCAATATCTTTGCGACCGGCTAGTTGACGAATATTATCTTCATGTCGTCGCACCGCAGGCCGAAATGCGTTGGTCAAGGCCAACTGCGCATTTTCCATGTCAGGTTCTATCCGCAGCGCATTTGCCGCATCACGGACGGCTTGATCATAATTTCCGGACTGAAACGCCTTTTCAGCACTCTTTGCCAACTTGCCTTGTTTTGATGCACAACCACTTAAAACAACAGCCAGCCCTATCAATATAGCGATTAGCGAACGCAGTATCAGAGCACGTTGCTGTTGTAGTATCTTAAGGTTCATTCTTCCCCCTTCAGCTTAGCAGGTAAGACCATGCCTGTGTAGCGACTTTTGCTACAGTTTTAGAATAGAAAACGATGTATTGTTTTAGTAGAGAAATAAATATAACAAGAATTCACTCAAAAAACAGTAATTCACTACAATCGTTATACATAGAATAACCATCGTTGATTCATTTCAACTGCCTTTATTTGCGAAATTTTACCAAAAGTCATATCTTGCTAACAACCAATAATATCAACATATAAGGAACGTCTATGGGTGCTCAAAGAGGAGAGTTTCAATCTCGCCTGGGATTTATTCTGGCTGCGGCCGGTTCAGCAGTGGGTTTGGGAAATATCTGGAAATTTCCTTTCGAAGTTGGAAACGGCGGCGGGGCGGCATTTGTTGTCGTTTACCTTACGTTTTGCTTCTTACTCTGTTTTCCAGTAATGGTTGCGGAAATTGCGATTGGCCGGAAAACCAATAAGAACCCAGTTGGCGCCTTCAAAGATCTTGGATATCATAACTGGGCTTTTGTCGGCATGCTCGGCCTTTTTTGCGGCGTGCTGATCTTGTCCTTTTATAATGTTGTTGCGGGTTGGGCCTTCGGATACTTCCTGGAAATGGTATCCGGTAACTTTGCCATTGGCAAACAATTTGGACCATTTACGTCGAACTGGGTAAAAATCGGCCTTTATGGACTGCTCTTTATGGGAACCACCGCCTTTATCGTTTCCGGCGGCGTAAAGGACGGTATTGAACGGGCAGCAAAAATCCTGATGCCCAGTCTCTTAGCGATCATTTTCTTTCTGCTTATATATGCTACGACTCTTCCCAATGCAATGAAGGGATTGGAATTCTATTTAGTACCGGATTTCTCGAAAATCACACCGTCTGTCATTTACAGCGCTCTCGGACAGGCCTTCTTTTCACTATCGCTCGGAATGGGCGCCTTAATCACTTACGGCAGCTACGTATCCAAGCGTGAGAATATCATTACGTCGGCGGCGATGATTACGCTGGCAGATGTTGGTATTGCCTTTATTGCCGGGCTAATGATTTTCCCCTTTGTCTTTTACCAGGGTGCAGACACAGCCGGTGGCGCCGGACTGATCTTTACTGTTCTCCCGGAAATTTTTGAAACGCTTGGACCAACGCTCGGCGTCATTATTGGCTCCCTTTTCTTCCTCTTGCTCTCTTTTGCCGCGCTTACCTCAACCGTTTCGCTGCTGGAAGTGCCGGTCAGCTACGTCGTTGATGAACATGAAATACCCCGTAACAAGGCCGTTTGGATGATTGCCGGTTTCATTTTTGTCATTGGAATTCCGTCGTTGCTTGCCAATGGCGCAGTCCCGATGCTGACCAATTTTATCGATACCGGGGTTGATTTTATGACCTGGGTTCAATTCGTTGCCAATGACTCCTTGCTCCCGTTGGGCGGATTCCTGATCACCGTATTCACAGCTTATGTCTGGAAGAAGCACAACCTTGACGAGGAGATCAGCATCGGCTATCCCGGCTACGAGGGATCATTTGCGCAAAAGTTGATCCACTTCGGCGTGTCATATCTAGCGCCGGTGATTCTCGGCATCCTGTTTATCTTAACGGTTCTTAATCGCTTCTTTGGGGTATCGCTTATTTGACGAAGACCCTTTAGATTTTGGTTGATATTCGACCGCAAATGTGCTATCATTTTTGGCAACTGGAAAGGCATGCTACTTCGGCGTGCCTTTCTGCTTTATACCGCAATGAAAATTTAGGGACCATCATGAGCAAACTGAAGCCGCAAAAATCCATACAGCTGGAAAGCTGGGACCTGGTATTTCCCAATGACACCAATCCGCATGGAACGATGTTCGGCGGCAAAGTAATGTCAATTATGGATAAGATTGCCGGTATCGCAGCCGGTAAATATTCCGGTCGCACCGTGGTGACTGCATCAACCGAAGCCATAGTGTTTAAGCGGCCGATCAAAAACGGGGACCGTATTCTCACAATTGCTCGCGTCGTTTGGGTCGGTACCACCTCAATGGTGGTGAAAGTTGATGTCTACGCTCAGGACCCGGTAACCTGTGACGATTTACACTGCACCACCGCCCGCTTCAACTTTGTGGCCCTCGATCGTGATGGACATCCCACGCCTGTTCCCCCACTTATAGTGGAAACTGAAGAAGAAAAGAAGCAGTTTGAACTTGCCGAATTTGTCAAGAAGCAAGCCCTGGAGCGAAAGAAGAAAGTGGCTGCCACAGATCCCAAACCGCTGCGCTAATACATCGGTGGATTCAACACCTCCCAAAATTGATCCACATCACATTTCAGGCATAACCCTCCGCTGAACTCGAATTCATCTTGGCAGCATGCCGGCATTAAGTCCGCCCCTTGCTCGCCCGCTTCATTTCCAACCACGTTCCCCTGCCCCGGGTGTGAGCAATTCAGCTACACGCCTGTAGATTTTCCTCTAAACGCCTCATATATAAGCACTTATGAACTTTCCAATTTTTTGTAAAGTTCACAGGAATACAACCGAAAGTTAGACCTACACATCATGCTCTGTTGTGATTTTTACAGTTTGTGAACCTGGTCGTTGAATCCCCGCAATGGGCAAATTGCGGTTCAGCGATGACAACAGCAGTTCTTTATTTTCGCTCAATGACATTGATTCCAGAGGTTGGGATAAACCCATCCGGAAGCCAGTCCGCAGGAAGAGTACACTGGATTATCCAGACTGCTTTCCGAGCAATGCCCAAGGATAGCCCTTACCTCCAAGCCTGACCCACCACGAATCCCGGACAAATGGTATTGGACCAGCAAATGCCATCAGCAAGTGGCGGTGGACAGGTGGAATCATTCTCACGAGTTGGCGTCTCTTCGGAGACTTGGAGATGGATTTTGATTTTCAGGGAAGCGTTCTATGAACACGATGCACAACATATCGGAAGACAAAAACGACAGCCAGGGTTTCGACCTGCAGCTGGGTAATATTCTTCAGGTTCTTCTACAGCACAAATGGATTCTGGCCGGCAGCATTTGCACCATGCTGGCGCTGGCCGGCATCTATAACATGTTGGCTCGGCCGGTTTACCAGGCTTCAATCCTAATTAAAAAGGACAAACCCGGCAAAGAGCTTACGCAGGATGATTTTGACAAGATCGTTCAGCGGCATTCAAAAGACGCCCTGGAAACGGAGATGGAATTGGTCAAAACCCGCGACGTTCTTCAACGGGTCGTCACTCGCCTTGGCCTGCACCTCAGGGTAAGCAAAATTGTCTCCCCCTCCGGTTCGGAAGCCAACCTGGACCTGGATAGCATTGAGCTTGCCGAACGCCTGGCCGCCGACAGCAGCGGTAAACTGCCGTCATTCTCAATCGCTCATATTGAGACAGACAACTCTTTTCAAGCGCAGACTTTGCGTTTGGTGGTCGCCGACAATGGCGTGCTCAACATTTATAATGAAGCAGAGCAATTGCTGCAAGTGGTTCGGAACGATTCGATGACACATTGCTATGTCGACGGCCTGCGCTTCATGGTCAATTGCCGCCAGTTGCCGCTTGGAACCAATCTGTATCTTGAAGCCAACGACGTCGATCTGGTCGCTGCGGGTGTATTGAAAACCATCATCGTAACCTCTTTTAGAAACACACACTTATTCCGCGTCCTTGTCAATCATCCATCTCCGCTTATGGCCCAAACCATTGCGAACGAACTCGCAGAGAGTTTTCGCCTGGTACGCCTGGAGCAGGAGCGGCAAAATATTCGCTACTCTTACCAATTTGTTGATTCGCAATTGCAGGATATCACCCGTAATCTGCGGGATGCAGAAGCCCGACTCGGACGCTATCGCAGCGAAAACCAGATAGTCGCTGTTGATCAATCGTCCCAGGAAATTATGCAATTCCTCAGCAACCTGGAAGCAGAGCGTATCGAAGCGGATCTGGAACTGTCGGAATACAAGCATCGCTACCAGGCATTGCTGAGCGAAATTCGCAAAAAAGGATTTATTGATCAAACACACTTGACCCCAACGCTTGCCGAACGGAATAACTCACCGTTTTCGGTCCTGATGACACAGCTTTCCGACGCGGAGTTGGAAAAACTGCGCTTGATGGAAAAGCGCCTTCCTGATCATCCGGAAGTGAAGGCCATCACCCGGCGCATTGCAGAGATCAAGGATAAGCTGTCATTTTACAATCAAAATACCTTAACCGCTTATCGGGTATTTATCGAGTCTGCCAAAACCCGCCGTCAGGCGCTGCAAAAGCTGATCGCCCGTTATGAAGCCCGCATGAAAAATCTGCCGGCATTTGAATCACAGTTACTCGCACTCACCCGGGCCCGCAATGTATACGAAAAGATGTATGTGATGCTTCTCGATAAGCGTGAAGAAATGCGCATCGCCGAATTATCGCGACTGCAGGATATCTCAATTGTGGAAACGGCTGCGCTGCCGATAAAACCCATTGCTCCCCGGCGCCTTTTCAATATGCTGCTGGCGCTTATTGCCGGCACAATGATTGGCCTGGTAACCATTTTCTGGCTGGAATTTAACAGCCCGACCATTCGCAATTTGGCGGATGTCGAAAAGCTCCTGAATACCCCGATCCTGGCAATTCTGCCGGAATTCCCCAAAGGTGTTCGCGAGCGCATCGAAGCGGATTTTTCTATGACCAATCACTTGCCGGTATTAACCGATGCCCAGCATGGTTTCCGGGAATCATATCGGGTGATGCGCACAAAATTGCCATATCACACCAACGGCGCCAATACCCTGATGATCACCAGTTGCGAGGAAAACACCGGTAAAACCACAGTGATTACCAACTTTGCCCTTTCTCTGGCGATGACCGGCAAGAAAGTGATGCTGATTGACTGCGACTTTAATAAGCCGAAGATCGGCGCCTTTTTCAGCTTGCCTCCTGAGGCGCCCGGTCTAATCACCTTTCTGAAAGGGCTTTCGCATACCCCGACTGTCTATGATCCCTTTCGGATATTGAAAAATGAAGCAGCACTTCTGCACGTCATTCCGGCTGGTGGATATTCGGAGAATTCCGGTGATTTGCTCGATTCAGCGAAATTCAAAAACCTCATACGGCAGCTTTCCAGCTACTACGACTACGTGCTGCTGGACACCCCGCCCATGACCCATACAGCGGATACCTTTATTCTTGGCCGCTTTTTGAAGAACGTGGTGCTGGTTGTTCGCCCGGATTTGACGGTCAAGGAATCCCTGACTTGGGCCAATCAAAATCTGGCGGAGCTCAACATGCGCATTGCTGGCTGTGTAATTAACGGCTGTAACCAAAAGCGTGTGCCCGGTCCCTATCGGTACGGATACGGATATAGCGAAGCCGAAATTCGTGAGATTCTGGATAGCAGTAAACAACAGGAAGCTTAAACGGGTGGATCCGGGAAGGATTCCATCAAAAGGATAAGAAGATACAGGATGTCAAACATGGATCAGTTTATATATGTCAGGAAGAATCATAAGAAACTGCTCAGAGAAACCATCACGCGCGACAACGGATGGTATGCCAGTGATGATTTCAACTTCCTTATGCGGCGTGAGCAGGAACGCACAAAAAGACAGGAGGTCAAGACTTCCTGCATCGTTCTGGACCTCTCGCAGCACAAGACAATTCCCGGCCTCGTGAAAGATGGCGCCTACCGGCGCTTCCTGGCTCAATTTCTTGCAGTTACCAATGCAACCTGCAGGCAAACAGACCTGAAATGCCTGTCACCGGACTACCGTATTTCAATCATCCTGACCCATACCGGCGTGCACGGTGCGCGCAAGTTTCTTGACAAGTTGGCAACCGCCCAGCTGGATTATTTTCGCAAACGTCAGAAGCCGGCATATATCCGTTTTCTGGAACATATCAGCATTGCCTGTTTCCATATTCACACGATAGGCAAAGACTGCCGCAGCAAACACAACCCAATGATGTTTAAGCGCATGCTCTGTCCATCAACGCGGGAAGATGTCTACAAAGGGCAGCCGATTCGCAAGCTTAGCCCGACTCAATTTTTGTCTACTACTCGTCTGAAGCGATTCGGAGAAGGCAGCGATTTCAGCGGGAAATCCGCCGCAAACAGGTCTGATTCGATGGTGATTTCTGAACCGGATGCTGAAATACGGCGGAGCGGAGCGGAATCCGACCCTATTGATCATTACGGAAATGTAGATTCTAACTCTACCGAACAGACTGCTTCCGATATTTATTTCAACTGGGAAATTTTCTCTCTGAACGAAGCCCCGGCGCCTTTTTCGCTTCCTAATTTGACGGATCTGAAGCCGCATCATGGCCCGCATGCAGGCTACTACCCCCTGAAGCGTTTGCTCGACATCATCGGTGCCACAGCAGGCTTGCTGCTTTTCGCACCGGCGATGATATTGATTGCTATCGCTATCAAACTGACCTCCCGAGGCCCGGTCATATTCCGCCAGCAACGCATCGGCCTCCGCGGTAAACCCATGACTTTCCTGAAGTTCCGCAGTATGAAGCAGAGCAACGATGACAGCATTCACAAGGATTATGTGCAGAAACTGATCCAGGGCGACAACGAAGATGTGAATAATGGTTCCGAAAGCGATCCGGTCTACAAGATCACCGACGATCCGCGTATTACCAAAATTGGCGCATTTCTTCGCAAAACCAGCCTCGACGAACTGCCGCAATTCTTCAACGTTCTCGGTGGCAGCATGAGCTTGGTTGGCCCACGGCCACCGATTCCCTATGAAGTTGATGTATATCAGCGCTGGCATCTCGATCGGGTTATGCAGGCAAAGCCCGGCATAACCGGCCTATGGCAGGTATACGGCCGCAATCATACCACTTTCGATGAAATGGTCAGACTCGATTTACGCTATATCAAAATTCGCAGCATTTGGCTGGATATAAAAATACTGTTCAAGACCATCAAGGTCGTTTTTAATCCCAAAGCAGGCATGTAAAAAAGGAGTTAGTAATGATAAAAGTTGGAGTTATCGGGTGCGGTTATTGGGGCCCAAATCTAATCAGAAATTTATACAACGCCCCGAATTGCGAAGTAACTATTTGCTGTGATCGCGACGAAAGCCGTCTTGAGAAAATGAAGTCGTTGTATCCCAGTATCCAGACCACGACCGATCAGCAAGTGCTTCTTTACGGTGATCTTGATGCAGTTTGTATTGCAACGCCGGTATCGACACACTATGCCCTGGCCAAGTCCTTTTTACTGGCAGACAAGCACGTATTCATCGAGAAGCCAATTACGCATTCCTCCGCCAGCTGTATGGAGTTAATTCGCCTGGCCGAGCAGCGGCAAAAAGTGCTCATGGTTGGTCACACCTTCGAATACACCGCTGCGGTCAACAAAATCAAGGAAATTATCGAAAGCGGCGAACTCGGCGAAATGATTTACATCAGCAGCACACGAGTCAACCTGGGACTGTTCCAACCGGATATCAATGTAATTTGGGATCTTGCACCACATGATATATCCATTATCTCTTACCTCCTTCAGGAAGACCCGATCACTGTGAATTCCCAGGGACGCAGCCACTACAATACCGGTATCGAAGAAGTCGCCATGACGACCCTCAATTATGGCAGCGGCGCAGTGGCATTCCTCCATCACTCCTGGGTAGATCCCAACAAAATTCGTTCGATGGTCTTCGTCGGCACAAAAAAGATGCTGGTCTATGACGATATCAGCCCGAATGAAAAGATCAAAATTTTCGACAAAGGTGTTGAGCGTCCGCAATACTACGACAATTTCGGAGAATTCCAGTTCGCCTATCGCTATGGCGATATATACATCCCTCGCGTTGAAGAATATGAAGCGCTTGGCGCAGAAACTCGGCACTTCATCGAGTCGATCCAAAACGGCACACGCCCCCGTAGCGACGGCTACAGCGGCTTGCGAGTGGTTCGGATCATTGAAGCTGCAAATGAATCGCTGGACAGCGGAGGCGGCGCAATTCCAATTATCAGTGACATAGGCGCAATGATGATGCCTGAAAGCACACAGGAGGTCATCAGGTGACATTCGCTGATGCACAACTGGTCAGGAAAACACGGGCGGCAGTACCAGGTACTCGCCGCTCCTGGCTACACGATTTTAATGCGGCAAATCTGCGACTGCAATTTATCGACCCGAAAGAGCATTCCCAATGGGATGATATACTGCAGCGACACGGCGATACCGGCATTTTCCACTCTTCAGTTTGGGCGCGCGTCCTCTCCATGACCTACGGATACAAGCCGATTTATGTGACGCTCTGGGAAGGCCATCAGCTGCGATTCCTGCTCCCAATGATGGACGTCCGCCCCTTTGGTGCGGCACGGCGCGGTATTTCCTTGCCATTCAGCGACTATTGCCAGGCATTTGTCGATACTGACATCGCCGAACTGCCGCTATTTACCATACTCTCTGAGCTTGGCAGAGAAAGGGGCTGGCGCTATATCGAACTACGCGGTGATGAAATCCCACAGCCGAATACAATGCCGAGCACCGTCTTCTCGACACACACACTGGAACTTACCCGACCGCTGGCCAAGTTGCGCGAGGGATTTCGGCAAAATATGAAACGCAATATCCGCATTGCTGAAAAAGGTAAAGTTTCCATCGTACGATCCAACTCTATGGAAGCGATGGGCAGCTACTATCAGCTTCACTGCCTGACCCGCAAGCGCCTCGGCCTGCCGCCGCAGCCGCGACGTTTCTTTGACAATGTATTTCGGGAAATAGTCCTGCAGAACCTGGGCGATATTTTTCTCGCCTACGTCAATGGGCAACCCATCGCCGGCGCCATCTTCTTTTTCTTCGACAAGGAAGTGATTTACAAATTCAGCGGCGGCGACGTTATGCAGCGGGCCCTTTGCCCCAACCATCTGCTGATTTGGCAGGCCATTCAATATTATCAAAATATTGGCATGGAACGCCTCTGTTTCGGCAGAACCGATATCTCCGACCAGGGTTTGATTCACTTCAAGCGCGGATGGGGAACAGAGGAAAAATTGATCAATTATTATCGCTACGATCTGGTGGAGCGTCGCTTTATCCGTCAGAAAAAACTGGCTTCACCGGTGGTCCGCGATGTCATGCGCAAGCTGCCGACAACGGCGCTTCGGGCCATCGGAGAGCTAACCTATAAGTATATCGGATAGATACAGATCGATAAAGCAATTCATTTCTAAAGAAAAGCAAGGAAGCAAGTTATGATCACGACATCCAGACAGCGGGCGAATTATATGGCTCCGGAAGAACTTCTGGAGCGCCAATTGGTAGCAATTTGGGAAGAATTGCTGGACTATCATCCTATCGGTGTGCGTGACAACTTCTTTGATATCGGTGGACATTCGCTGCTGGCAGCCCGGATGTGTGAGGTCGTTCGTAAACGGCTTGGTTTCCCCCTTGAGGTAAGTGCGATTTTTGAAGGCCAGACCATCCGTAAGATCGCCAGCATCATGAATAACCAGGGACACACAACGCATCTTTCCCCGATTGTTCCGCTCAAGACAGACGGAATCCGTCCCCCGCTTTTCCTGGTACATGGTGCAGACGGCACGGTCAATTTTTACCGGGGACTGGCCGAATACCTTGATCCCCAACAGCCGGTTTTTGCTCTGCAGTTTGTGCCGTCCCGCAACATGCCTGATAGCTATGACATTGAAGCATTGGCTTCGTTCTATGTGGCCCAAATTCTTACGATTCAGCCGCATGGTCCGTACATGCTCGGCGGGTATTGTATGGGTGGTACAATTGCCTTTGAAATGGCCCGGCAACTGCGGGAGCTCGGGCGCGAAGTTAAACTGTTGGCGCTGTTCGAAACCTACAACATGGCTACAGCCGGCAAGAGCTATAAGTCGCCCTACAAGCGCCTTTTCCACAGCGGTCAGAATCTTTGGTTTCACTTCAAGAACTGGTGGTCCCTGGATCGCGGCGCGGCCTCAAAATTCATCGACATCAAATGGCATACACAGAGAATTCGTCTGGGACTCTTGAGGCATGATTTCCGAGCATTCCTGAGACTGCCGCGAAAACATCGCCCGGCTTCCTACCGACGCATTCGCAGCATTAACGATAAAGCCCATGCAGCCTACATTCCGCGCGCCTACGCCGGAAATGTGGTGCTGTTTAAGCCAACGGGGTGTTTCAGCGGATTCAACTGCGCCGACTATGGGTGGTCGCAAGTTGTTGCCGGCAATTTGGATATCGTTTCGATTCCGGTATGGCCACGGGGGATGATGGTTGATCCATTTGTCCGCTCATTGGCCTTTCGTCTGAATGGTTACATCCACCTGCGTGCACGGACGGAATCCGTGCACCAGTATTAAGAAAGGGATTTCCCGGCATATGTCTGCCAATATCAGAAATACCTATTACCGGCTCAAGCCGGCAATCCCCCGGCGCTGGCAAATATGCCTGCGACGGAATGTTATTCGAGCTACCAAGGCAAAGGCCCTCGTCAACTGGCCAATTATGCCGTCTGCAGCCCTGCAGCCCATCAACTGGCCGGGCTGGCCAGCAGGCAAACAGTTTGCGGTTGTCTTAACCCATGACGTTGAGAGTAGTCGAGGCCAGGAGCAAGTGCCGTCATTGATGGAATTAGAGCAGGATTTGGGATTTCGCTCAACCTTCAATTTTGTTCCGGAAAGATATCCGATTGATGACGATTTACGTGAACATCTGCGCGCCAATGATTTCGAAATTGGGGTTCACGGACTCTACCATGATGGATTGCTATACCAATCGCTAGACGTATTCCGGCAGCGGGCCGGGCAGATCAATCGCTATTTGAAAGAATGGCAGGCTGTCGGATTTCGCTCACCGGCCATGCACCACAATCTCGACTGGATCCACCTGCTGAACATCGAATACGATATGTCCACTTTTGACACAGATCCTTTCGAGCCGCAGGCGGATGGTGTGGGCACAATTTTCCCTTTTTGGGTTCAAAATCCAAGACAGTTCAGTGGCTATGTAGAGCTTCCCTATACCCTTCCCCAGGATTTTACTCTCTTTGTGCTGATGCAAGAGAAGTCCATTCGAATATGGAAGCGCAAACTGGATTGGATTGCGAGAAACGGCGGCATGGTATTGCTGAACACCCATCCGGATTACATGCACTTTTCGCGGCAAACGCCACTTTTCGACCAGTTTACGGTTCGCCACTACACCGATCTGCTGAATTACATCAGAACACGCTACAACGGTCAGTATTGGGCCGCCTTACCGAGGGAGGTGGCTGCCTATATCCAGCAGCATCAGGCAGAAAACGGACCGGTAAGCGCACCGGCAACGATCGAAAAAACGGATCATGAATTTATACAACCAGAGGGGTAAGACAGATATGGCGAGAGATTCGATTGAGAAAGACAAAGAGAAGGATTTTGTAGAATTAACAGAACTCATGCTGCAGCAGTATCAGGATGATATTCGTCAGCAAGCCGAAAGCACAACTACCCCTGATAGAGATAAGGTAGCGCCGCTTGACCCGGAAACTCTGGCCGGGCGGCGATCAGGAATGGTGGTTTTTTCTTATTATCCGCAAGATCCCCGTGTCAAACGTGAGGCAGAGGCACTCACCCAGGCAGGTATGAAAGTAGAAGTGTACTGCTTGCGCAGAAAGGGCCAAAAACGCCGCGAGGTCATCAATGGCGTGACAGTCGTGCGCATGAGAATGGAACGGGTCCGCGCCGGAAAGCTTCGCTACCTCTGGCAGTATGCAGCTTTCACATTGCGCAGTTTCCTGCGCATCTCCTTCCGCCATCTGCGCCGGCGCTTCGACGTTGTGCACGTCCATAACATGCCGGATATACTTATATTGAGTGCTCTCTTGCCCCGGCTAACCGGCGCGAAAGTCATACTTGACTTACACGATCCGATGCCGGAAGTCTTTATGACCAAATTCAATGTTTCGCTCACTCATCCGCTGATTCGCCTCATCAAGGGTTTCGAACGCCTGAGCATTGGATTTGCCAATATCGCCATCACGCCCAACAAGGCCTTCCGGGAAGTGTTTATCCAGCGTGGTTGCCCACCGGAGAAGATGAAAATCGTCATGAATTCCCCGGATGAATCCGTCTTCTGCGGCGGGCAAAGCGTTCCCGTAGAGCGTTTTTTTGACCGCCATCGCACGCGCACCCTTATGTATCACGGTACCGTAGTCGAGCGCCACGGCCTCGATGTTGCCTTAAAAGCTTTGACCTATGTGCGCACGCAAATTCCAACCGTCGAATTTCACGTTTATGGCGGTGGAGAATTTGTTCACACCTTTCTGGAACAGCGCAACACTCTTGGCCTGCAGGGCATAGTTCACTATCACGGAGAAGTCAGCCAGGAAGAAATTGCCCGGGCAATCCAATTGTCCGACGTTGGCATTATTCCAAACAAAATGAGCCCGTTTACCGACCTCAATCTTCCGACCCGCATCATGGAATACTTGTCATTGCGGAAGCCGGTTGTCGCCCCGCGCACGCGTGGTATCACCGACTACTTCACCCCGGATACTATTGAGTTTTTTGATGCCGGGAATGCCGCCGATTTGGCGCGGGCAATCCTGGCTTTGTTGGTAAATGCGGATCGAAGCGAATACATAACGGACAAGGGTCATGCGCTTTACCGGCAATATCGCTGGAATAAGCAACGCCTGGAGTTGATTGACCTCGTCAAGAAATGCCTGAAATAAGGAATCAGGCTTGAAACGGAGAAGGAGTTGGAAGGATGACATCTTATGTATTGGTCACTCCCGCCCATAATGAGGCTGAATTTATTGAACGAACGATTCTTTCGGTCGTTCATCAAACCCACCGCCCCATTAAGTGGGTGGTAGTCAGTGATCGTTCAACAGACACGACCGAACAGATTGTTGCCCGTTATGCAAGGGAATACCCGTTTATCAAATTATTGTGCAAGCAAGGGCAGAGCAATCGCAGTTTTGCGGCAAAAGTCGATGCATTTAACATGGGATATCGCTATCTCGCCGGGCTGAAATACGACTTTATCGGCAATCTGGACGCCGACATTGCTTTTGGCGTGAATTACTATCACAAAATTCTGCAGGCCTTTGCCGCGAATACGAAGCTGGGCATCGCCGGAGGTGTCAGGAAGGACCTGCGCGACGGCGATTTTGTGCAGATGAAACGCGCAGAAAACAGCGTAGCCGGTGCGGTTCAGCTCTTCCGCCGCGATTGCTTTCATGATATCGGCGGATATCGAGCCATGCCCAATGGCGGTATAGACGCGGTTGCCGAAACGATGGCCAGGATGTATGGCTGGCAGGTGCAGAGCTTTCCGGACATCGAAGTATTTCATTACCGTCAAACCGGCAGCGCAACGCGTCACCCGCTGGCAACAAAATTCAAGTCGGGAATCAAAGACTATTCTCTCGGATACCACCCGCTTTTCGAGTCACTGCGGACAATCCGTGATTTTCGTAATCGCCCGTACGTCATCGGCGGCATTGCCTGGCTGGCCGGCTATGTTTGGGCGCAATTGCGCGCAGAGCCGCGCCAGGTAAATCAGCAATTTGTCTCGTTCATTCAGGAAGAGCAGCTGCAGCGATTACGGCAGGGAGACCTGCGCGGCCGCAGCGCAACAGTTGCATCAACGCTCGATAGCAAGGTGCATCAACCACTAAAGTCAAAAGAGCCTGTTCACATTGAGAATCGCAGTTCAAATACAACAAATCGCGGCAAAACCGCTATTTAGGAAAAGCATTGTGGCCTTGATGGACCAGGGCCTGCTTTCGGCGCTAAATTTCCTGGCTACCATTGTGCTGATCAAAACGGCGGCAAAAACGACCTTCGGATATTACTCGATTGCAATTTCGGTTTCCTTGCTGGTTGTTTCATTGCAAAATGCCCTGGTCACCACGCCACTCACAGTCCTTTACGGCAGCAAAAGCCGTCAGGGCTACCTCGAGCATGCCAACGCCCTGTTCCGCGGACAATATCGGCTCATCTTTCCGCTTTCAGTTCTCGGGGTAACGGTCGGCGGTCTATGGTATATGCTTGATCTTAACACAGAGCAAGCGACAATTATTGCGGCTGTCAGCCTGGCGATCATCGGCATCCTGTATCGCGAATTTTTTCGCGCTTTCTATTATGCAGAAGAGATGCCGCTCAGGGTGTTGAAGCTCGATATTCGCTACGCTGTCCTCTACGTCTCGCTGATTGGACTTGCAGTCGCCATGAACATCATATCCGTCGCCGCGATTTTTCTCTTCATCGGTTTCGCAGCCCTGATTGCCTGCGGTGCCAGGCAGCCGGGCATACCAATCTCCGGCAGCAGTGGCCAAATCAAGGCCAGCTATCAGGAAAACTGGCAGATGGGCAAATGGGCGCTGGTCGGCGTCATTACCACGCATATTCAGCGCTACTGCTATCTCTACCTGCTCGGGTTTATGATAGGCAGCCATGCAGCAGCGGATGCCACTGCTTCCAGGCTTTTCCTGACCCCCTTCGTCTTGATTACTGCCGGATGGGGTCAGGTATCCCGTCCCCATGGCGTGCGCCTGCGCGAAGCCGGCGAACTCAAACGATACAAGCGCGAGTTATTGATCGCTGCCGGTGGTTTGGGAACCATTATCATACTCTATGTTTTCATCATCAATACCTTCGGCGAGTATCTAACGGCCTGGCTTTTTACAGAAAAATATGCGGACAGTATTCGATATGTCGCGCTCTGGGGTGGCATTTTTGCCGTCGGATTTCTCCGCACAAATGCCAGCCTTGGGCTACAGGTTTTGAAGCAGTTCAAAATTCTCGCCCAGGCCAATATTATTACCATGTTTGTAACGATTGCACTGGCGGTTGTTTTGATTCAGCAATATGGAATATCCGGAGCGCTCGGCGCTTTGCTGGCTGGAGAAGTGCTTTTTGCCATTCTGCTTTGGTTTCAACTACTGCGCCGGTTGCGAACGATTTGATAGAAAGGATGTATCATGAAAAAGCAAGCCAGGACGCTTTGTTCCGTGTGTATCGCCACCTATCGGCGACCGGAGTTGCTGCGAAAATTACTGACCAGCCTTTTTGAGCAATCTCTGCCAGCAGATATCGATCTGGAAATCATTGTGGTAGACAACGACCCGGCTCGCGCTGCAGCGGCCGTTTGCATGGATGTTGCAGCCTCCGCACAATGGCCGTTGCACTACTACGCCCAACCGGAGAAAAATATCAGTCTCACGCGCAATATAGGTGTGAAAAACGCCAGCGGCGACCTCATCTGCTTTATCGATGATGATGAAACCGCAGATATAGAATGGATAAAGAAACTGCTGGAAGCGCAAAAGACCTATCAGGCCGACGGCGTTTTTGGCCGGGTAATTAGTGATTTCCCTGCTGACGTGCCCGATTGGATTCGCAATTGCTATCTCTTTAACCGCCCCGCCCCCAAAACCGGCAGCGAGGCCCATAGTTTAAGGGCTGGCAACTGTCTCATTAAGCGAGACTTGCTCTCGACAGTGCCGGGCCCATTCGACCCGCAGTATGGCACATCCGGCGGGGAAGATTCGCGGCTTTTTAATCAACTGAAGGACAATGGCGCTCGCTTCGTGAACAGCTATGAAGCGCTGACCGTCGAATTTGTACCAAAAGAAAGAGCCAACGTGAACTGGCTATTACGGCGGGCATTCCGGGTTGGGAATGCATATACGAAGGTGACATTTGAACTCAAAAAGCAAAAAGAGAGCTGGTCCAAATCGCGCTATTTCTTGCGCGCCGCGGCCTTCGGCATCATCAGCTTTTTACTAATGGTGGTGTCTGTTTTCAATCCCAGCCGCCGCTTTCATTGGTTGCTGAAGCTAGCGGCCAATACCGGAAAATGTGTGGCCTTTCTCGGTATTAGCTACCAGGAGTATGCTTGATTGAGAATCAATTACAACAAAACGGCCCTTGTCGCCATTAACCTCTTCGTGTTTTTCTCCTTCTTCGGGACATCAGTACCATTTCGTCCGGAGAATTTGAATGTTGACTACACTGAATCAAACATTATCAATCAGCTGGTTTACGTCTCCATCTTTTTGCTATCGCTATTGGTGCTTCTTCCGCGTTGGCAGCAACTATGGGACACGATCCGCCGCGAGAAATTTCTGACGCTATTTCTTTGCTGGAGCGTCATCACAATTGCCTGGTCGGATTTCAGCATCATTTCTATCAAACGGCTATTTCAAGTGGTTACGATTGTGATGGTATGCCACGTCACGATTTTATACATCCAATCTGAAAAACAACTGTTGGGCATTCTGAAACGGATTCTATCTGTCTACCTGATTCTATCAATTCTTTCAGTGATGTTTATCCCGGGCGCCATTGACATCAAGTTTATGACCTGGCGTGGACTCGCTTCGCACAAGAATCACCTGGGACAGGTTAGTCTGCTCAATGCCATGATCTGGTTTTACTGCCTGCGCATTGCTTCGACTCAACGCGAACGCATCATCGCCTTCGGTATGCTAATTATCGCCCTGGCACTGCTCTTCGGCGCAGAGAGCATGACCGGCATTCTGACGCTGACCATAATCACCGGACTCGCTGCTTTAATGTGGTTTAATCATCGCCTTTTTAAATCTGCGGCAATTGGGCGCTTTCTTAGTCTCAGCAGTCTGGCGGCAGTAGCTGCTGTTGTGCTTTCCATCATTTACCTGGCACCAGACCTTCTCGACAGCATGGCATCCGGGGCTCAACGCGATATGACATTTACCGGACGGACATTTCTCTGGAGTGCTATTTCGTATGAAATAGCCAATCATTTCTGGTTTGGCTGTGGCTTTGCAGGATTTTGGATCGTTGAAAATACAGCCGTGATGGACATATACCAGCAGTTCGTCTGGTTACCGAAACAATCGCATATGGGATACCTGGATATAATCAATGAAACCGGGATGGTGGGGTTCGGCTTTTTCCTCGCCGCAATCTGTTGGTACTGCCGTAATTTATTGAGGCTAAACCGTGAATTTTTCTGGAAGTGGGTTGTACTGGCAGTTTTGATAATGAACTTTCTGGAAACGACCATCTTTCGCCCCGGCCAGCTCAGTGGCGCTATGTTTATTTTTGCCTATCTGCAGCTTTATCGCAGGTATTAAATGGGTAAATAGGCAACTAGGCAAATCTGAAACTGCAATAATAGAAGTTTACTGCCAAGTGCCACTGCCACTGTTACTTTCTTTCCGACCCTGCGACGGCCGACCATCTTTTCAATCTTCAATCTTCATTCTTCAATCTCAATCCTCTCCCCCCTCACGGCCGTATCCGGACGTTCACAGGCACTGCGGGAGCGGTCAAATCGACTTCAAATTCGTATGCGCCGATATCGAAGCCACTTCCCTGCGGTCTCGGAAGCGCATTTAAATCCACTGTTACCCCCTCCGTATAGAGGTCGAGACCATTGTCGATCAGGGGACTACTTTCCAGGGGGCGATAGTTGCCGACAGCACGATTGACAAACTGTGGTTCACTACTCAGGCCGTTACTTTCGTAACCGGTGGCATTGCGAAACCCGATCACCCCATATTGTGTGCCGGCCCAAAAAACCACATTATCGACTTCTCCGAAATAGCTGTTATAATCAATGGTATGTCCGGTCAATACTGATGCAGCAATGTTAATTTCATAGGTGGCGTTCTTGGTAGAATTGTAGGCAAAGCAGTTATTTCGAATATCCAGGTGCGTTGCGTTGGCATTTCGCAGACCGTTTAGTCCATTTCCCACCACGGTGTTATTGTAGACTCTCGTTCGAGCCTCGTAGACAGTTGGGCCACTGGGGTGTTGGTGAAAAAAGATACCATTCTCCAGATTGTCGTATATCAGATTCCCGATGATATCATTATCCTCCTGATAGCGGGCGTAAATACCGGTCTCATTCCCGGAAATCACGTTGTAGCGAATATGATTGCCGGACTCCATATCCTGAGTACCGCTGGTAATCGGGAAAATATTGATGCCCGCATGAAGCGAATTGTCGAAGATGTGGTTATGGCGAATAATAGTGCCGGTCGTGCTTTCACAATTAATCCCATTCCAGGCATTTCGAAAAACCTCATTGGAGCGGATGATGTTGTTGCTGGATGAAATGACGAGAATTCCGCTTGCCTGGGGTTCAATGCGCCCGTTGTCATATACCCGGCAGTTCTTGATGACGTTATTCGATCCATTGACCCAAATCCCCCATCCGGCGCCGTTGCGCACATCAAATCCGTCAAAAACAATATAGTCCGGGCGCTGGCTGGTCCAATCTACCAGCTTATCATCACTGCTGCTGCTACCGTCAACAACCGGCACCTCACCGGGATAAGCCATCAGCACAATATATGCACCGGCAGTGCCGGATTGCTGCATCGCCAGGGATTCGAAATAGGTACCAGCCCGAACCAGCACTGAATCCCCGGCAACGGCCTCGTCAATCCCCTTTTGAATGGTGAGCCACGGCAGGGCAAGTGTACCGGGATTGCTATCTGAACTGGAGGGATGATTTTTGTCGACATAGTAAATGTTACTTTGCCTGGCTTGCAAGCTGCTAAAGAAGAACCAGATCAGCAAACCAACCAGGAATACCGGCTTAAGCGATGTGGGGAATTCTCGCCACATCGCGCACTCATTCTCCGCTTCAACATTCATGGCTTGCTCTAATCGCTTTCCGTTTATCAACAAAAGTGGTTCCACTGCCTGAGTCGATTATCGGCAATTCCTGTACGAATCTATACAGCATTCGCGGAAGAAAAAAGCAGGCTACTCTGATCGCAATACGGATATCCCGCCTGCAAAGTAGATTTTTTTTTGTGAAGACACTTCGCTAAATTTCCGAATCTTAGTAAAAGAAGGAATTCATATGATTCGTCCGGTAACCCTTTTGGTATTTATGATGGCAATGCTGCTATGGAGTAGCTGCGACAACTCCGCTGATTACACTCCAGCCGCCGGCCTTTGGAGAGCTACGGTGACAGTTCCCGGCGGGGAGTTGCCATTTCACATCGAGTTCTTAGGAGAAGGGGATCAACGTCAAGCCGTATTAATCAACGGTGAAGAGCGTGTGCCGATTCAGGAAATGACCTTTAGCCCGGAGGGACTCGCATTACGCCTGCCGGCATTTAATTCTACGATTCAAGGTAAACTCCAAAACGATAGAATTGATGGTACCTTAACACTGGTGAAAAGCGGTGGAAATGAGCAGGTCATGCCCTTCACAGCAACCTTCGCTGATGAAGCGCGCTTTGCCGAAAGCACGAGCAAAACCGCTATTGACGTAAGCGGTCGTTGGCAGGTTTCCTTTCTTGACGCCTCCCGAAATCGGACACCGGCTATCGGGGAATTCAAACAACAAGGCAAGAAAGTTTACGGCACCTTTCTTACGGAAACCGGCGACTACCGTTTCCTTGAAGGCGTTGTAGACGACAGCGTGATGCATCTGTCTTGCTTCGATGGCGCCCATGCCTTCCTGTTTCGCGCTAAGCTCAACAATAACAACGTTCTGGAAGGCGATTTCTGGTCCGGGACCAAGTGGCATGAGACCTGGACAGCGGAACGCAATGACGATGCCAGCTTGAGTGATCCGTATGCTTTAACCTACATAAAGGATGGCTACGATCGTCTGGATTTTACATTTCCGGACTCCAAAGGAAAGCCGGTTAGCTTAAAAGACGAGATGTATCAGGGTAAGGTGGTTTTGGTCGTCTTGAGCGGGAGTTGGTGTCCCAATTGCCACGATAAAGCGGCATTTCTCTCCCCGTTTTACAAGAAATATCGCGAGCAGGGTCTGGAAATTATCTGCCTGATGTATGAACATTATGACGACTTTGCCAGGGATGCGGTTCAGGTGGATCGCTTCGGCAAGAAATTTGACATCGACTATCAATTGCTGGTTGCCGGTTCATCCGATAAAGTCAAGGCAGCCAAAACCCTGCCGATGCTCAACAAGGTCATATCGTACCCCACCACAATCTTTCTGGATAAAAAAGGGAATGTTCGAAAGATACATACCGGTTTCAGTGGACCGGGAACCGGTGAATATTACGAACGCCATATCGCCGGTTTTACCACCACTGTAGAAAAATTGCTGGCAGAATAGGAAGATTGTTAAAGCAGTGGTTGCCGCCTTTGATCAAGCCTGCCAGTTGAGCGGCCCAACCACATCCTCAACCGCTCGTACCAGTTCCCCGGAGCGGATCAACATGCGTATTTTGTCGAGTTCCGGCCGCAAATAGCGGTCGCGATCAAGATGGGTAATCTGCTGACGTATCTGCCAATGAGCAGCCGCTACCCCCTGCCCCGGCTCCAGCGGTTTCTGGAAATCAAGCGCCTGAGCGCCGGAAACCAGCTCTATGGCAATAACCACCAGGGTATTTTCGAAAATCGAGCGAGCCTTGCGTGCAGCATGCGTGCCCATCGAAACATGATCTTCCTGATTGGCGCTGGTCGGTATCGAATCTACCGATGCCGGATGCGTGAGCACTTTGTTCTCACTCACCAGGGCGGCAGCTGTGTACTGGCTGATCATCAATCCTGAATGCAGTCCACCTTGTTCCGCCAGAAAGGCTGGAAGGCCGGAAAGCGCCGGATTCAACATTTGCTCAATACGCCGTTCGCTGATATTGGCAATTTCAGCAATCGCTATTCCGAGATAATCTGCCGCAAGCGCCAGGGGTTGGCCATGGAAATTTCCGGCAGAAATAATTTTGTCTTCTTCCCAAATGATCAGCGGATTATCGGTCACGCTGTTAATTTCCCGCTCAACAATGCTGATAACATGTGTTAGTGCATCTCTTGAGGCACCATGCACCTGAGGAACAGCACGCATGCTATAGGCATCCTGGACCTTATCGCAGTTGATATGAGAGCGCTGAATTTCGGAATCTTGCAGAATGCGTCCGATGTTTTCCGAGACGCGTATCGCGCCAGGGTGGGGACGCAGGCGGGTAACCGCCGGATCAAAGGGTTGATGGCTCGCCTTCAGAGCTTCGATAGTCAGCGCAGCAGCAATATCAGCAGATTTAAAGAGGCGGCGCGTATCCCAGACCAACAGTGCCATCATGCTGGCCATCGCTTGAGTACCATTGATCAACGCCAGCCCTTCTTTCGCTTCCAAAACAATCGGCTTCAACCCGAGTGCCTTCAGGGCTTCGGCGCCGGAAATAACTTTGCCATGGTATTCAACTTCCCCTTCCCCAATCAAGGGTAGACACATATGGGCGAGAGGCGCCAGATCACCGGAAGCGCCAACGGATCCCTGAGAGGGAACAATCGGGTGCACATTATTATTGAGAAAAGCCAGCAAGTATTCAATCAGTACCGGACGAACACCGGAGTTACCGAATGCCAACGATTGCGCTCGCAGCAAGAGCATCCCGCGAACCACTTCGGTAGAAAAAGACTCGCCAACGCCAATGGCATGAGACAACAGTAAATTCCGCTGTAGCTCTTTTACTTCTCCGGCATCAATGATCACATTGGCGAACTTGCCAAAACCGGTTGTCACCCCGTATACCGGTCGATCACCTTCGAGGATGGATTCGATATATGCGCGGCAGTTAGCAACCCGTTCGCGGGCTGAGTCGGCTAAAGCGACAGGGGTTTGGTTACGAACAACGTCAATTAATTCATCCAGCGAAAGATGGTTGTTAAGCTCGAGCGCCATGTGAGTCTCCACGCAACTATTTGATCAGCAACATCTTGCGGGTTTCCTGAAAACCGGTATCCGTGCGAAGTTGATAAAAGTAAACGCCGGCAGGTACGCTGACGCCATAATTGTTCTGTCCATCCCAGGTCACGCTATAACTCCCGGCAAGCTGTCGCCCGGAAGCAAGAAGCTTGACCCGCTGGCCAAGCACATTAAATACTTCCAGTGTCAGATCGGTTGCTTCGCCCAGCTCATATTCTATCCTGGTGAGCGGATTAAAGGGATTCGGATAATTCTTGTGCAAATAAAATCCGCCGATCGCCAATGGTTCCTGCTCTTCACCAATTGAGGTCGCCGGTTCACGATTCTCGACCGTTATATTGTCGACCCAGACATTATCCGATCCACTGCCACCGGAGCCGCCATCAGCCATATAGTAGTTAATTGCCACAACAACAGAGTCGCCAACGAGAGAGTCCAGCGGCACACCATATTGCTCCCAAACCACAAAGAGACTATCGGTTCCGCTGCCGGCAATGCGAAATTCTCCAAGCGGGAACCATCCGGCCGGGAGGCTATCAATCTCAACATTTTCAGGCTCAGTTGCAAATACGTATAGTGAGTCCGGAAATGCCCCGCCAATTGCCCCGGCCCAAAAAAACAGGCTGTCGCCATCTTCAATGGTAATTGGGAGGGTTGGCGAAATGATCCATTCATCGATATGTCCAAATTCGTTGGCATTGCGGAAGCTGCTATGCCAAAAACTCTGACCGCTTTGAGGTATGACCACAAAATTGCTGTCACTTTCAAAGCGCACTTCCTGGCGATATTGCCAAACAGATTCAAGCCCGTTATCAAGATCGCTTTCATCAAAATTGATGATCTGCCATCCAGCCGGGATGTCTGGAGAGTCAAAGGTCTCTTGCCAGCGAATATCTTCCTGAAATGTTTTAGAGCCGGCTGCAGGAACAGCGGTTTGCTTAGCGGCAGTATTTGCCGGAATCGGGTTCATCCGTCTGCGAAAATCGTCATTTTTTGTGGATTGTGCCGCAACCTGCAAGAAGGCAGCAACGAGAAACGCAAATACTATTGTGACAATTGAAAAACCTGAGCGCATTTTTTGACCCTGTGTCGAGTAGAGTTTCAGTTTGCCCCTTGAACTGCCGCCGACGGCAGTTCAAGGGGCTTTCAATTTAAGTTGGAGCGGAAATGATTCCAACGCCAGAGAAATATTCGGTAGCCATGTTTCGAACCATCGAATCCAAATAAATCGTTTTCTTAAATTATTGTATTTATTAAACTAGGGATCAAGCGTCTGGTTTCCTATTCTATGCAGATGACGCATATTGCTATCTATTTTGTCAGAAGAGGAGAATTGCCATGAAGTCAGTTTTATTAATCCTGATCTCCGCGTTTTGGCTGTGTGGATGCGGCGCGCAGGATAACGATTCCAGCCCTGCTGCCAGCGCACAACAATTTCTGGATACCTACACAGAGACCTATCTTGAATTGGCCAAAACCAGCAGCGAGGCCGAATGGAAGGCCAACACTTATATTGTTGAAGGTGATACGGCAACTGCCAATGCCACCAGCCGTGCAAACGCAGCCCTGGCAGCCTTTACAGGCAGCAAGGAAAACATTGAGCAAGCACAGGCGCTGTTGGAAAACCGCGAAGTGCTTGAGCCGCTTCAGGTTCGCCAATTAGAGGCAGTTCTTTACGCCGCTGCCAATAATCCTGAAACAGTCTCCGATCTGGTTCAGAAGCGAATCAAAGCAGAAACCGATCAAAATTCAAAGCTGTTTGGCTTTCAATTCACCATGAATGGCAAGAATGTTGACAAGAACACCTTGAATACCATACTGAAAGAAGAGACAGATCCCGCTGAACGTCTGAAAGCCTGGGAATCAAGCAAAGCCGTGGGGATTGGACTGAAAGGTGGCTTGGCCAATCTGCAGAGCTTGCGCAACAAAACGGTTCAAGCCTTGGGATATGATGACTATTTCGCATACCAGGTCTCCGATTATGGGATGACGACCGATGAAATGGTTGACATGAATCGGCGGTTAATTGAAGAATTGCGTCCACTCTATCGTCACCTCCATACATATGCTCGTTATGAATTGGCCAGGAAATATGGCGTAAGTGATGTGCCGGATATGCTTCCTGCTCACTGGTTACCCAATCAGTGGGGCCAGGACTGGAATGCAATGGTCTCCGTTGAAGGCTTCGACCTTGATGGCGTGTTGAAGGCGAAATCAGCTGAGTGGATAATGGAGCAGGGAGAACGCTTCTATCTGAGCGTTGGTTTTGATAAACTGCCGCAGAGTTTCTGGGATTTGTCCAGCCTATACCCGCTGCCACCGGGAACCGAATACAAAAAGAATAACCACGCCTCCGCCTGGCATATGGACTTGCAAAACGACGTACGTTCCCTGATGAGCGTGATTCCTACTGCTGAATGGTATGAAACCGTGCATCATGAACTCGGTCACGTCTACTATTATATGTCTTATACGCGGCCGGAAGTGCCCCCGCTGTTGCGTGGCGGTGCAAATCGTGCGACTCATGAGGCAGTTGGCAGTCTACTGGGCTTGGCGGCAATGCAAAAGCCCTTTCTACAACATCTCGAGTTGTTGCCGGCCGACGCAAAGGTTGATCAAAACCAGGTGCTATTGAAAGAAGCGCTAAACTATATCGTCTTCATTCCCTGGTCCGCAGGCGTAATGACTGAATTCGAATACGAACTATACAGCAAAGAATTGCCAAAGGATCAGTTCAATCAAAAGTGGTGGGAGCTGAAGCGAAAATACCAGGGCATTGTTCCCCCAAGCAACCGCGGCGAAGAATATTGCGACGCTGCCTCGAAGACGCATATCAGCAATGATGCGGCGCAGTACTATGATTATGCACTTTCTTACGTGCAGCTCTTCCAGCTCCATGACCATATTGCGACAAAAATCCTGAAGCAGGATCCTCGTGCCACCAACTATTACGGGAGCAAGGCGACCGGTGAGTTTCTTGAAAGCTTTCTTTCAAAAGGGGCCAGCGAAGACTGGCGTAAGTTGATGCGGGAAGTGGTTGGCGAAGACTTAAGCGCAAAATCGATGCTGAATTACTTTTCTCCGCTGATGACGTATCTCGAGCAAGTAAACGCAGGGCGCAAGCACACCCTCTAAGGGGGGCGATCAGCCGCCAGACGCAAATAGAAAACATCCGGGCCGATCCCACAGATCTGACCCGGATGTTGAGCGGAAATTTTCATTCCCGCCAAAGTCCCTTTTGGTACAGGCTTGCTATGTTCGGAAGCACGTGACAAATTCACCCCTCATCGCTCTGTCGAGCGCTAACACCGCAATCATCATTAACCGTATTCAGAGTGCCACATTCCGGAACCAGTGTCTAAGCGCAATGTGTCAGTGGCTTCGCACTTCAAGCCACCTGGGGCAGCATCCATGCCTGCAGCTCATCGCGCTCATCGTGACGATCGGTCATCATGACGATTTCACGAGAAGGCATTTTCGCTAGCTCAGCTTCTTCCTGACCGTCATAATAACGGCTGTTCAGCAAGAGCTGATCCACAGATGAGAGCGGTACTTGAATACCGGCAGCGGATAAGACACGGTAAATTGCCGTCATGGCACTGCGCACGGTCATCGGCCGTCTCCGTCCACGCCCTTTTGCTCCGAGGAAAAGCCGGCTATCTCGCTCCGACCTATTTTCGAGATATTCCCGCAGCAAAACGGCCACCTCATCCGGCAATGCTTTCTCAACCGCTTCTTTACGATGACCGGGCAGCATTACCGAAACGCAGCCATCACGAAGCAGGAAATGACCGGCACGAACCCCACCCTCCTCATCAGCTTCCAATGTCCCATCACGATTGACACAGAGCGCCAAAGCCTCTTCCAGTGAGCATTTGGTTGCCCATAAGAGGAGCACCAGCAGTTGATCACGACGCTGCTGCTCTTTCGAGACAGGGGCAATCAAAGCCTCACGCAGCTGACGCCGCTCCTCCAGGCTCATTTCGCGAACTTCAAAAAAGGCCTGATCAGGAATACGGATGATGTCTGCAAGACCGGAGCTAACCGGATATTGCTGATCTTCCAAATACCTCAGAAACATCTTCAGGACCGGCAGATAACCGCGCTCTGCGGATTCCGAGATGGAAATACCTTTTTGCGTGGGCTTCCAGCGGCTGTGACGCCACTCCCGATTCACATGTTGCGGACTCAAATCACGAATATTTTCAATTTTTAGATTTTGCATGATTTGCGGCATGCAGCTCATGTGATCATCTACACGGGCATGCGGAAGGCGGCAGTCAACTTCCAGATATTCTTTGAAATTACGAATCACGTCCAGCATGGTCTGCCTCCTTCCCTAGTTTTTACTGAATTTCACGGTTTTGGCGGACGCACGATCTTTCACGCCAATCTCATTTAAATACTTGCGTACGGTTTCACGCGACGAGACACCAATGGCATCTGCCATCTCCGCCAAGCTGGCATCGGGATAGCTTTCCAGATATAGTTCCAATTCCTGGATACGCTGACGCTTGTTGCTTTGAATCTTTTGGTTAGCAGCACCAAGGCTGCCGCGGGAAGTATGGCCACTGCTTACGCGACGAGCCTTCGGACGGGGATTGACATTACGGACAAGCCGTTCCTGGCGCAGCTGAATCAGATTGCGAGTACCAATCGTATCACACATGACGTAAGCAAGGATCGGGAAGATGACTGTTCCGGCTAGCCACTGCGTCCAGGTTAAGGGATCCAGCGATAACAAATTGTCATAGGTCAGATGCAATCCATATGCTGAACGAAATCCCTCAGACATATTGGCAATGCCGGAAGCGAAAAGAACCAGACTTGTAACAACGCGGACCATCCACGCCAATTCGCCATCTTTAAGGAGCTCGTCTTTGAAGATAGACATAGCTACTACACCTGCGTCGATTGCAAATGCAGCAATGGCACCTAGTATGATATTGTTATAAAAAAACTGACTCATGAAAGTCGTGGTATGCAGGAATGTTGCACTGAGAATACCGATCAAACAAAGCGCACCTGCCCGGTACTTGACCATTTCCCTGAATTTAGACCGCAGTTCCATTCTCACGCCCTCCTGCTGTTTGATCACGGTTATCGGTTTTGGCAATTACTTTGCGGAAACGCAGCTGGCGGTATTGCTCAGCCGGCAATTCACGATTCACAATGCGCTGCGCGCCCGATACATACTGGTTTGACGAAGCCCAGGTATGTAGCAGATATTCACGCGGAGACAGCTCGCGGACATCAATATCATGGCTAATGATACCGCGTTCTTCCTGTCCAAGCTCCCGGCAAAAAGCCTGCGCAACGGCTTTCGAGTCTAACATTACGAAGTCCTGCATCTCAAATCCCTTTCAGTAAATAATTGTTTATAAAACAGTTAAAAATACGAAGAATGTGTTTTCACACGGACTGGAGGTGAAATCAAAAACTAGTGAACAAATATTCACTTAAATAGTAATCAGATCGACTCCCATTGTCAAGCGAAAAATAATATACATTTGTTCACTAGTTTTGGTTCACTATATTAAAAAGGAAGAGAGAGCAGTGCAATCGATAAATAAACTGATATGGTAATTTGGGAGAAAAATCCAGGAGGAAACAGATCGTAGGTGCGTTTCGCTGAAATTAAGTTTATATTCTTTAAACATACTAAATCAATCACTGCCGCAGACGCCGGGTGTTGCTAACATGAAAAGTCCTTTATGGCATCAAAACTTGCCAATTTGGTCTTCCTGTTCAGACATTCTGGCATGAAACAGGCAACGAACCATTTTCAAACCAATTCTATTATTAACAATGTCTTAGCATCATTTTTCCATTTGGCACTATTTTTGTTCTACTTATAAGTTGAGAAAATTTGGCGGGAGACCAATGCAAGTTGTGCCAAATATGCATGATTACCTGAACAGGAAGGATTGACAATATAATGACCGATTTCAAGCAAACGACAAGTGACATAGATATTCCGAATGAACTCCCGATTATTTCGGTACGAAATACGGTGTTCTTTCCGCACCAGTTTATTCCGCTGGCGATCGGACGGCCGAAGTCGCTTCGCCTGATCGAATATGCGATGCGCGAAGATATACTAGTGGGCGTCCTTACGCAGCGTGACGGTGCAATTGATGATCCGTCGTCGGCCGACCTTTATGAGGTTGGTACAATTGCCAGGGTTTTAAAGGTTATTGACCTGCCGGATGGCAGCAAAAGCGCCTTCATCCAGGGCATTTGTCGCTTTGAAGTAGAGAAATTTCTACAAGCTGAACCCTTCTTTACAGCACGTATACACAAGCTAAACGACATAGAAGCTGATGACGATCTGAAAGTCCAGGCGCTGGCGACCAATCTGAAGAACCTGTTTCAACGTGCCTCAGACCTGGCACCGGAAATTACCACCGAGCATCAAACTATGATTGCCAATCTTCATGAGCCGAGCATCGTGGCAGACCTGGTTATCGCTTTCTCCAATATACAGGTAGAAGAAAAGCAGGAGCTCCTGGAAATTCTGGAGGTCGAAGAGCGCTTGAACCGCTCCACATATATTTTCAACAACTACCTGCAGACCCTGGAGCTTGGTAAAAAAATACAGACAGAAGTGCAGGACGAAATCAGCAAGGGTCAGCGCGAAATGTATTTACGCCAGCAGCTGAAGGCGATTCAAAAAGAGTTAGGAGAGTTTGACGATGCCTCCGACGTCAGCGAAATTCGCAAGCGCCTGGAAGAAGTCAACCTCCCGGAAGAAGCGAGTAAAGTCGCTGAGAAGGAATTGGATCGTTTATCACGGATGCATCCCGCTTCCGCGGAATATACAGTTGCCAGAACCTATCTCGACTGGTTGATTGATTTACCGTGGAACGACAGTACCGAAGACAATCTGGACATCGCCAAGGTGACCAGCAATCTTGAATCCGACCACTATGGCCTGGATAAAGTCAAGAAACGAATTCTCGAATATCTGGCAGTACGCAAGTTGAAGAACGATATGCGTGGCCCGATCCTCTGTTTTGTAGGCCCGCCCGGGGTTGGTAAAACCTCGCTGGGACGTTCCATCGCTGAATCGCTAGGACGCAAGTTCGTAAGGATTTCGCTTGGCGGCGTGCGTGACGAAGCGGAAATACGCGGTCATCGTCGCACCTATATCGGCGCCCTTCCCGGTCGCATCATCCAGGGAATCAAGCGCTCCGGTTCAAATAATCCGGTATTTATGCTCGACGAAATCGATAAGATTGGGCAGGATTTTAGAGGCGATCCATCCTCTGCACTTCTGGAAGTACTTGATCCAGAGCAAAACCATACTTTCAGCGATCATTATCTTGAAGTGCCGTTCGATTTAACCAAGGTGATGTTTATTGCGACAGCAAATATGCAGGATACCATTATACCGGCTTTGCGTGACCGCATGGAAATCATTGAAATTCCCAGTTATATCGAGCAGGAAAAAGTTGAAATCGCCAAGCGATTCCTGGTGCCCAAGCAAATTCGCGAGCATGGTTTGACCGAAGATGCGATCAGCTTTAAGCAGGAAGCACTTCAAAAAATCATCCGGTCCTATACCCGGGAAGCGGGGGTCAGAAATCTGGAACGCTCCGTCGCCTCTGTATGCCGCGGTGTTGCAAAAGATGTCGCTTCCGGTAAAACGGATCCGACACTAATCGATAAAGAGGCTGTAGGCAGCTATCTCGGTCCAATCAAGTTCTATAGTGAAGTAGCCGAACGCATTGACGAGCCCGGTATCGCAACTGGATTATCCTGGACGCCAATGGGTGGTGAGATCCTCTTTATCGAGGCAAACAAGATGCCGGGAACAGGCAAGCTGGTGCTTACCGGCCATCTCGGTGACGTAATGAAAGAATCTGCCCAGGCAGCCTTGAGCTATCTTCGCGCTCACGCGGCCGATTTCAAGCTTGAGAAGAACTTTAACGAGAAGTATGATATTCATATACATGTGCCGGCAGGCGCCATCCCGAAAGACGGACCTTCAGCCGGTGTGACCCTCTTCTCGTCACTCTTATCCCTGATTACCGGCCGCCTTGTTTGCAATGACCTGGCAATGACCGGAGAAATCACATTACGCGGTAAGGTTTTACCGGTTGGTGGTATCAAGGAAAAAGTGCTCGCGGCACATCGGGCAGGTATTAAGAAAGTCATATTGCCTGAGAAGAATAAAGCTGATACCGCTGAAATTCCGGACAAGGTGAAGGATGAAATGCAATTCATCTTTGTCAAGAACATGACGGATCTGGTTCAGCATAGTATTCGTAGCAAAAAATCGACGACTAAGAAATCAAATCCCCAGGGCGCCTGGGACGGTGGCAGCCTGAAAACCAACGTCCAGGATGAGGTAAACTAGGCTAGGCATGACAGCACAAAACGGAATGGACTACTACCAAATTCTCGGTGTTGCTCCCAATGCAACGGCAGATCAAATAAAGAAAGCCTATCGGGAGCTTGCCAAAATCAACCACCCGGATTCCAAAGGTGGTGACAAGGCGGCTGAGGAAAAGTTCAAACAAATTAGCGAAGCATACAGCGTACTGGGCGACGAAAAAAAACGTCGCCAGTACGATATGCTTAGAAATGGTGGTTTCCCGGGCGGTCCGGGTGGTTTCACCTTTAATGCAAATGACTATCAGCGCTATGCCGACGGCGGGCTGTACGATAATTTGCAGGATATCTTTGGTAATTTGTTTGGACAACAGCAAGGCAGTGGTGGTAACGGCAATACCTCAACCCGTCAGTCTCCGTTCGGCGGAGGGGGCACAATTGATTTCGAAGACATCTTTGCCCGCCGGCGCGGCAATCGCCCGGCCGGCGGAAATCAGGCAGACATCGAAACCGCCGTCTCTATTCCCTTAGAAGTAGCAGCCAATGGCGGTGAGACAATTATAAAAACAGGAAGCGGTAAGAAGATCAAAATCCGCATTCCTGCAGGTATTGAAGAAGGTAAACAAATTCGTATTAAGGGCCAGGGACGAGTCCTGAGACCTGATACCCCTCCCGGCGACCTTTACGTGCGCATTAAAATTGCCCCGAACACAGAGTTTGAACGGGTTGGTAACGACATTCACTCAAAAATTTACCTCAATCTTGCTGAAGCAATCCTGGGAACCGATGTGCAGGTAAAAACCATTTCGCAAAAGAAGGTAAAGCTCAAAATACCTGCTGGTACCAGCAGCGGGAAGATTTTTCGCCTGCAAGGCCTGGGAATCAGGACCAAGAACAATCAAGGCGATCACTACGTTCGTATCGAAATTGACGTACCCGCCAATTTGAGCATGTCTCAGCGGAGAGAATTTAAATCCTGGGCAAAAAAACAAGGGCTGCTCAAATAGTGAACAGCCCTTTCTAAAGCTCGAAAGTCTCTATACTTTTCTATTCCATTCTATCTTCTAAATCCACCGGAATCCGTTCCTTCCAGCAACAGTTTATCCCATTGAGGATCCTGAATTTCCCCACGCAGCGTTGAGCTCACCAGACGATAATCTCCGAATCCGGTTTCATCAACAAATAAAAACTTGGCGCCACCGTCTAACTCGTGATAGTCCCAAATCTCATAGGGCTTTTCACTCAGCGTGCTATGCTGCCGCTCAATATCGTCCGGACGTCCATAAACAATGATAACCCGGCCGCGGTCTGTTCGCCAGCCTTCCCGGTTAATGTATCCATAGTTTTCATCAGCAAAGCGAACGCGAGAGAAATATTCACGTTCAAGATCTTCGTTATCCTGAACCCGGCTGCGCCAGAACTTAAACAAGAAGGTCCGTTTAGTTTCCGGGTTGGAAAGACTCTTAAAGATATTCACTTCCTGTGGCGTGGCAATATAGCGGCATTGAGCGAATAAATTATCCAGCTCGTCTTCGCTTAGGCCATAATAGCGGCTTTGCGACAGAGCGGTAATAAATTCCTGGCTCTCTTCGTCCATATTAAGCGGATGGAGAATGTAAAAGCCGGTTTTTCGATATACCGAATAGGTCGACCGAGGATCGGTCACCGCAAAATAGAGTGTATATAGACCGGTTCTGAGCGAGGAAACATCAAACTCCCCTATCTCAACCAGACTCTCGTAATTCCTCGGGCGGCTATAAGATCGCACCTCAACGCGTTTGCCCTGTCCATTGACGAGGGCTACCTGAATGTCAATTTTGTCGGAATCGAACTGGCCCTTCAGGTTGTACAACTCGATATAGTAGTGCAACTTCGGATTTTCTTCACCAAACATCCGAGTAGGATTTGGGTAGACATTTAATTGATTCTTGGTAAAGAGACTCCGTCCACTATTACCGGCTTTACTGATATCCGAGCACAACTCCAGATCACTTAGCGTAATTCGCTTACCCTTAAAGGGAGTTGTGGCAAATTCTTCCTTAAGTGAATCAACCCGTGTCTCAAATCCTTCCGTGTAGCGCACCATTTTCACTTCAAATTTCCCTTCCGGCAAAACGGTCTTTATTAAGCCGCCTTTTATACCGGAATTGCCATTGGTGCCTTCATACTCGCCAATGTTTACACGCAGCTTTTCGGCCGCCACAATCGAATCTGCCTCACTGTCTCGCAGTTCAAATTTGAGGCAAATCTCTTTGGCGTGGTTAGCGTCTTCACTTTGCAGTGGGTGCAATACGTAATAAATCTCGAGGTAGGTATCAGTTTCGTCGTATTTGAAGCGCGCAAAGTCGAGGAACATTCGAACCTCTTCCGATGCCGGCGTTTCAGCCAAAAGCGGTGAAAACAATAAAACGGGGATTAAAAAAAAGTAGAGGAACGATTTCATTCATACAGCCTTTCAATCAGAGTAGTCAATACTAAAGCTTACAAAAAATTCTCTTGTATAACAATGGAATTTGAATAAGGTTCCCCCGTTGAACCTGCTGTAGAGCATAAAAGAAAGGCCGGCTCAAGAGCCGACCTTTCGTAAAACACACTGCTTAAGACATCTTAGAATGCCAACTGGAGTGAGAAAACATTGTTGCCATCGAAGTACTGAGAATCACGATAGGCATAATCAAATGTCAGGTCACTGTTTCCGAAGGCATAGTGCAGACCAAAACCAAGCGTGAAGCGATACAGCTCATCTTCAGCTTCTGTCTTCTGCAGGAAGTTGTAACCACCACGCAGGAAGACCAGGTCATTATACTGATATTCTGCACCAAGTTTGAAAATGTCATTTCCAAAGTTACGGCTATCAAAGATACCGCTGAAAACGACCTGATTTTCTTCGTTGATCGGACGGTTATAACCAAGACCCAGTTCGATATTGGCAGGAAGCTGGTTGGAAGCAGCAGGACGCTCAACAAATTCGCTCAGTGATTCACCACTGATGTTGGTGCCTACGCTGGTTCCGTTAACCAACAGACCGGAACCGGTAAATTCCATGTTCGTACCAATATTCTTAACTGTTACACCAAAAGCCAGGCCATTGATGCCGCCAAGCTGGTTGTACTGAATACCAGCGTCGAAGGCAAAGGCGGTAGCGCTTGCACGCGGCACACCTTCATGGACCAGTTTACTGGTGAAACCGAAACCGATAGCATCCGTCAGACGCTTTGCATAAGTAATACCAACAGTAACCATGGTCGGAGCAAAAGTCTGTCCGGAAAGACCATCCTGATCTTGAGCAGTTGTCAGCGGGATGTCACCAATATCAAAAGCCTTCAATGAGAAACCAAGGGTTCCCAGGCCTTCGAAGTCAACACCGATAGCTGCATAGTTGACATTAATGTCACCAAAAATCTGCATGGTCGAGAACATACCGGCAGCGCGGTTATTCATGTTCGCGAGACCTGCAGGATTCCAGTAGATAGCTTCCACACCGGAGGTATAAGCAAGATTTGCACCACCCATTCCGAGGCTTCTGGCACCAACCGGAACCAGTAACTGCTCACCTGCTGCAGTACCTGTCCGTGCCGGGTCACCAGCCATAACTTGCGTCGACAAGACGGCTAGCATCACGACAAAAACCAGGTAACTTACAAAGGTTTTGCGCTTATTCATTGTATACTCCTTCAAATTTAAAGTCATTTTTCAACCTTACCTTATTCTCAGTTTTCAAGTCAACAGCCATCGACTAGAAGAACTGCAGAATTTCTTCACCCTGGATAATGAATACTTTCAGAACCTTTGTCATGTCGAAGTCAGGCAGGTCAATATGAACGACATAAAGCCCACTTGCGACCGGCAGGTTGGACTCATTACGGAGATCCCAACGCAGGTACTGATCATCATCATTCGGGTTGGTTTCCAGAGTGCGAACTTGCGTACCGGAGATGGTGAAAATACGCAGTGTTGCGCGCTGCGGAAGATGGTTGAAAGTAACGAAGCGGTCGAAACGGTTGGTTTCAGCCGGGTTGTGTGCATAATACGGGTTCGGATATACATTGATCGCTTCCAGATCTGCTTCAGCAGTCGCCTGGGTAAATACAGAGGCGGTGGATTGGAAACGGAATACATCAGCAGCCGTATTCGGTTTGTTGGTGATAATACGGAAGATTGTTCCTTCTTCCGGTACCACTGCATCTACATTCGCCGGGAAGGTAGGATCAGCAACGTCTCCACCATTCCAGTTAACAACAACGGTTCTCGCCAGAACTTCAGCGCCACCGAAGTCGTAGGTACCAGCATCACCGTCTACTACGAACTGCTGATATCCAGCGTCGCCCGGGGATGCATCATCCGGGGTTCTCCAGTATACCCAGTCCATATACGGGTCATTGTCAGCACCGGAAACAGCGTGGTCAAGTGCGTTAATGTTGTATACTTCCGGTCCGGTTCCGAAATCTGCATCGTTCAGTACCCAAGGCACCATACGATAATCATCACTGGTATCGTCAATCGTGTTGATACCGATGTTCCAGAGTTCAAACGGCACATCGCCCATACCACCGGTTTCGAAAGCCCAGTTGGCCCTTCCACCAGCAGCTGTGAAACGCATTTCATAGTCAAACGGAATCGCTCTGGATCCGTTATCGTTACGAAGTACGCGAGCTAGGAATGTTTCATACAATGAACGAGCGGTTCCACCAGTGTGGATACCCCAGGTACTTCCATTTGTCTGCTGACGAGTAGCGTCAGGACGATCATTTACACCAGGAGTCAGCGGTTGACCATCGTGAGTCGGGAACCCATTGCTATTGAAAGCAAATGCACCCTGAACCGGCGGATCAATCGGACCAGCAGCGTTGGCAACAGTCTGGAATGCCTTCATTTGCGGCAGCGGACCGGTTACCTTCACCTGCAGACCGTCGAAAGTCGGCTGTGCATCAGATGCGGCAAGACTTACTTCCTGAGGTTGATCGGAAACAACAACTTCGCCAGTGGTCAGATTGCGAATATTCCAACCAAGAGCAATAGCTGTGTCTTTATCAATTTCATTACCAAGACTGTCAAGAACCGGAGTAATTGACACAATATAGTCTTCAAAGAATACTTCGTAGCTGTCACCGGTCAAAGCAGCCGGATCAACTACAGTGGCTTCAACAACACCATCACTGGTAACACCACTCTTGTCGATATCAAGTGTAGCACCAGGATCGGCTGTGTAACGAACACCAGGTTTCGGTGTTTGCGGAACAGCTTCCAGCGTAATAGCAGCAGATTCCAAAGCCTGAGCTTCGATCAGTTCCGGAGCTGGATTGTAGTTATAAGCAGTTACTGCAAAGTAATAGCTGTTACCGGGGAAAAGCTCTTGTCCGGTAAAAGCATCAGTATCAACAGACAGGAAGCGACGAACACCGATGTCACTACCATTCTGAACAGTGATACTTTCTTCCTGACCGGTTTCCGGCAGAATGCGCTTGCCAAGAATCCGGGTAATACCATTTGCTACGTCAAAGGTAGCAATCTTGATTGCCTGATCGAGACCTGCATTTGCAGTCGGCAATTGGTAAACATTATAACCTTCGAAATCATATCCGGTCGGCGTGCCAACAGCTTCAGTTTCAGAAACGCGCGCCTGGTTGTTACCCCAGGAGAGGATGACTTCGTTGGTAAGTTCAGTAATTGCTACATCAGGTTCGCGCGGTGCTTTCGGAACTGAAACAAACAGATCGTCAAACAGCGCCTGGGCAACAACGTCAGTTGCACGAACAGCAGAGATGGACTGCAGGTAATCGTTGGCCAAACCACCGATCAACGCAACAACCATTTCCTGTGATTCGCCGGAAGCCAGAGTAAACGGACCGCTACAAGCGACGAAACGACGGTCACCTGGAGGGAAGTTATCACCATGACCATCCACATCACTGTTTTCACCCAGCGGATCTACAACCGGATCACCGGAGAGCGGGAAGTTGGTAACCTGACCCTGGTTCGGGCCGGAGCCAACAGTGTAAGGAGTCGGGTTGTCTGTGTCGAAAGTCGGCTGAAAACCACGAAGCAAGTTGTACCAACCAAGGGTTCCGTTGTAATCACCCAACGGAGGATCATTAATCGGTGAACCGGCTGCAAACCATACAAATGAGGTCATCGGCAGGTTAACGAAACCAGGTCCGGTGCGCTGAAGGTTTACAATACCGGTATCTTCAGCATCGTCAATACCATTGTTGTTCAAATCCTGACCAGCTACACCTTCAACCAGGGGACCCTGAAAGAAGTCATAACCAGCAGAAGCCGGGGCCAGACCAACACTTGCATACTGATCATCTTCCGGGAAACCATTGTAAACGAAACCAAGACTCAGATCCTGGTCTACACCAACAAGGTCATCACCGAAGTTACCGAGATCCGGATCGCTCCACTTACCAGCATACATATCTCTGATGGTGAACTGACTCTTGTTCTTGAACTCAAACTTCTTAAAGATAATCTGACCAAGGCTTGCACCCGGCTGGTTATAGGACCAGGCGGTTACGTTGTACTCGATTCCCATGGAGGGGGCACCGGTAAAATCATTGGTCGTATTATCATTGAAGTCATTACCAATAAACCAGACTACCTGGTCTGCATTAGCAATACCGGGGGTTTCGCCCAGTTCCGGCTCATACATGCCGTTGCCATTGTCATCGTTGAAAGGTGCGCCAAGATCAATCGGCCACTCGTTCCAGTCAGCGGTATACTGATCCAAAACAGCCTGGATTTGAGCTTCGGTTACTGCATTCGGGGAAACACCATTCAATTCAGCAGCGTCCTGACGGACTTGATTATCAGTCAGTGTTTCGAAATCCGCACGAATACGATAAATACGAATGCGGGAATCCTGGCCGGCATTGACCGGATTACCGGCAGCATCGATATATCCAGGATCCGAACCACTAATGTATGTAGAACCACCGGCACGCAATGGAACGTCTGTGTTCGGGTCATCTACAATACCACCCCACATCAGACCATCAGCGAAGATAAGGCTGATAGCCTGATTACGGGGATACAAACCACCGGAGTCACCGGTCAGCGGGTTACGACCTGACTGGCCATCCCACAGCATCCAGTAAACCCAGTTTCCGATATTTACAATAGTACGCGTAGACTGCACCTGAGTGCCGGCCTTGTCGAAACTAATCTGAGTCGGTGTGCCGGCCTTGGGCTTAGCCATCACACCCTGACTCATAAACAACATAAAGGCTAGCAAAAAAAGCAGTCCTGACGTTGTTTTGATGTACTTTATCATGTGTATCTCCTGACAATTTTAAATTCAGAAAAGCCAGCTAGTGCTTAGTAGGACAACTTCAGACCAAAGAAGATCTGACGCGGGTTATCCCACAGTTCCAGACCAACCTGAGACAAGTATGACTGACCGTTGGCAATGTTGATAGCGTTATACAGCTCAACATATTCTTCACCAAGATCAGGCTGGCTAATAAAAGAGCCGGACAGTTCGTTGTTGTTGATGAAACCATCATCATCAGCATTTCCTGTCGCCTGATATACGTTCAGTACATTCCTGGTGTTAAGCAGGTTTGTGACACGCATATAAACCGTGGCATTCAGGTCGTTAACAACGTTGAAAGACTTGTCAAGGCGCAGATCGATATTGAAGTTCCACGGAGTTGTCGAGGAACCAATCGGCTCAACAGCCTGACGAGTACGGGTATCCAACATGTAGTCAACACCAGCATCATAAGCACCTACCTGTCCGAGACTGAAGTCTACGAACGTGTAAGGATGGCCACTGTTAAATGTAAACAGGGCATTGGCACCAAATTGGCTAAACAGCGGGCCGCCGTCGTCACGACCAAAACGATAGTCGAGGATCAAGCTACCGCGGTGAACCTGGTTGAAGTCCAGCGGATTGATCAGGGTCGGGCGAGCTGTGTTACGGGCAACAGCGGAACGGAAAGACAATTCGTTCGAACCGGTACCTTCAGCCTTGGTAAGGGTATAATTCAATTGAGATTGCAAACGATTGGTGCGGCGGAGGGAGATCTTCATTTCCAAACCGCGGGTAGTAGCAAAGTCACCGTTGATCAGGCGAGCATAGGTGTTAACTGAGGAGTTAGCCGGAACACTCTGACGGTCAACAGTAATCTGACCTTTGTCATTCTTGTAAAAACCGGTCAATTCCAGAGCAGCAACATCACCAACCTGCTGACGGAAACCGAGTTCATAGGAAGTACTCTTGATCGGCTCAAGACCAAATCCGATAGGCTGAATAAAGAAGTTACCACCGGAAGTAATCTGATCGCTCAGACCATAGTTTCCATAGTAGGTGTCGTTCAATTCAGGCATCTGGATGAACTTACCATACTGAGCATAGAATACGGTACGCTCGCTAACAGGGAAAGAGATTCCCAGACGCGGGCTAACTTGGCTAAATACATCTACTTCTTCAAATGCAGACGGTTCGAGCAGACCTGTGGACAGGTTTACACCCGGGTTGCCCGGATCGATCAGACGAACATCATCTGTATCGAACAGGTCCCAACGCAGACCAACATTAACAACCAGATCATTGTATTCGATCTTGTCATGAATGTAAACAGCGCTGAACTGCGGATTACGCGGTCCATTTTGGAATACGGAGTCACCAAGGGTAACGTCGCTATCGATTTGCTCACCATATACGTCATATCCGTAACCATCATAGTCACCCTGGCTGGCCCACAATGCCGGGCTAACGCTGCGAGGATCACCACTGGTTCCCAATTCAGTAATAGCCATGGCATTGCCCGGCTCGATCTGGAAACGACGGGTTACATAACGACGAGTGCTGGCACCAATCTTCAATTCATGGTGACGGCCAATCTGGCTTACAAAGTCAAGCGCACCACTCAGGTAGCTTTCGTCTGTCTTACGATAGGTGAACAGGTTACCGGGAACCGCGCCATTTGCTTCAAAGTTGATACCATTGAGTCGATGGGTATGCGGGTTCAACCAGGCAATCTGGTCAACTTCACGGCGCTTACGGAATTCAACACTGGCATCTCTTTCGGCAACCAGGTCGCCATTGTACCAATCCATCCACTCGCCTTCAAACCAGCTGTCTTTTCTTTCGTTGCTGCTGCTGTAGAAACCAAGCGTAGCACTGTAGAAAGTAGTCGGGTTGAGAACGTGGGTCAGTTTGGCGCTAACCAAACCAGTGTTATCATCGTTGAAACGCTGACGATCATTCAATTGACGCAACATCGGGCGGGTGTCGTTGTATGTGCGGGTAAATGCATAGTTACCACTAATACGCAGACTTACCGGAGCAAAGTCGAACAGCAAGGTTCCACTTCCAGCCCAACGCTCGAGGGAGTTACGCGGGGTAAAACCATCGGGGTAAACGAGATTCAAAGTATCACCACCAACCAGCGTACCATGATCGGTATTCGCAGGGTTGTTCGGGTTGAAGTCCTGGCGGAACAGGTTGTAACCTTCGCTGAAACGCAGCAGACGGTCGCCCTGGTCGCTATTTTCACCAGCCAGGAAGAAGCGAACTTTGTCGCCCATGCCCGGAATCGGACCACTCAGGGTAGCAACCACGTTGTGATGACGATAACTGTAGGTATTCAGGAATTCACTTCCTTCATCAGCAAACTTATCGGTGAAGCCGTCAACTGAGAAATGATAGTCGGAACCACCCGTTTTCATTTCTGTACGAATGATACCGGAGTTAGCACCACCAAATTCAGCAGTGTAACCACCAGCCAATACCTGGAATTCTTCTACAGCTTCCTGAATAATGTGTACTGAAGCTCTGTTGGTGAGCGGGTTGATTGCAGCAGCACCATCAATGTAGTAACCGACTTCTTCATTACGGCCACCACGAATGTGGATGTTGTTGTTCTGAACAACAACGCTGGTTTGCAATGCCATTACATTGTTAAATCCGCGAACCGGGATATTTTCCAGCTCTTCGGATGTTACCAGTGAAACACTCTGAGTAACATTCTTCTCTACAAGCGGCTTCGTGGCAGTGATTAACACGCCTTCCCCTTCGATAACCGACTCAGAGAGTTCAAAGTTAGCCTCAGTTGTGATACCGGCTGAAACACGAATTCCGGCCTGTGTTACAGACTGATAACCAATGAAACTGGCTTTCACGTCATATGTACCAACAGGTACCTGCAGGATGACGAAGTATCCGTCAACGTCAGAGGCAGCACCGAGCGTAGTTCCTTCCAGATTGATGTTTACGCCTGGAAGCGGCTCGCCACTGGCTTTGTCTTTGATGACACCCACGAGTTTACCCGCAGACTGGGCATACATGGCCATCGAAAAAGACAGTAATACAGCCAAAATCAGCAGTATTTTCTTATTCATTTCTCTGTCTCCATACAAATTGAGTTAATTAAGAAGTTAACATGCTTACTTAACGGAAAATTAAGTAAAAGCGTCACGTCATAGTTCTCCTCCGTTTGGGTTAATCTTGTTAAGACAGGCTGAACAATTACTGTAGCGTTATCTTTTTGGAACAAAATCCTGGTACCTGCGTTACATTACTATAAATCCACTATTAGAAGTGATATCCGTCACTTCCCTATTACAGCATTCCGGTCTTGCAAAAACTATGCAAATTGCTTACACAGCCTTCGCTAAGCCATTGTTTATACTGTATTTTGATGTTTTTTGGAGTGTGCCAAAAGAATTGGCTGAGGCTTTTTTTTCCTAGTTACGCCGGAAAAAATTTTCCTAGTAGCAAAATGAACCGCCGAAGCGAAATTTTCAGTAACAAACTGTATCATATACCCCGCTAATGTTGAATTGCGCGATATTATAACGGCAAATATGACAATATGCAAGACCTTTTATCTATTTTATTTCAAGGGTTTACGACCTTTCCCGGCGAAGCAGCCAGGCGAACACGTCGCCGGCAACAGCGGCTAAGCAATGTCCGGGAAGACGATTGACAGGACGCCTTATGCACTTGACCAAGATCACAAAACGGCCTTCAGGGACCGTTCCCATGGGCTTTTAGCGGCATTTTCAGGTTTTTCTGGAATTTCAGGCGAGATCTTTGGACATTCGATGGTAGCCAAGCTATCACAACATTCATAATCATGCTTATCGGAGAGGTAGATTATGACATACCGCATCTCTATTTTCATTGCCTTACTGGCCATCTTATTCAGTAACTGCGACACTGAAAAATTTACCGGCTATAGCTACGACGCTGAACAGCTGGCCGAAATCGCCACGCTCTCCGGCACTGTTGTCAACCATTTCACCGATGAAGCGATACGGCAACCGGTTATCATGGCGGAAGGCGTCACGACGACCGGCAATGTTGACGGGCAATATGAGATGGAGATTCTGCTGACAGACGACCTGCGCCAAAACCGTCAGGCCCAAATCATTGCCGCTGCCCCGAATTATAAGAGCGATACCCTTGAAACCATCCTGGCCCCGGACCAGCTGGTATTCGATTTTCGCCTTGAATATCAGGCGCCGATCATTGAAGCAGCGTCTTTTTACGAGTTGCGTTTATGCCAGGCGATTGTTTTCGACTATCAATCACTCGACAATGTTGAAGAGGTGACCGCCACCTTGCGGCGGCTGGATGGCAACAACCAGGTTGTTGAGGTCCTGGAGCTCCCGATGCAACTTTTATTCACCACAAACGATGACCGCGGGCATTATCAGGTGCGCCTTGAAGATTTGGAACCGCTGCGTCCCTCACCTGCCTATGGGATCTTTGTTGAAGACCTCGACGGCTTCTCTACCTCACTGGAATTTGTGAATGATGTATTGAGAGATCCGGACCCCTTGCTTTTTGACTCCCTAAGCGGCATGCCGATTGGGAAAAGGGTGATTAAGAAGCAGCTTTCAAACACATCCCCCTGAATCCCCCTTCAAAGGGGGAAACAGGGGGATGTGCCACTGCCAACTGCTACTGCCATTGTTTCCCAAACCATTTCTCAACGACATCCTGAGCCGGTTTGCCGTTTGGGGTAAAGTCCGGATCGCGAGGTCCGCCGTAGGAGAGATAGCTCGGCCATTTCCACCAGTAGATCCCGGCCAGCCATTCCTTATCATGCAAAGTGCTGAAGACGGCCTCGTAGCAGCGTTCCTGGTGCCCGAGATTAAGTTGCTTCCCGCCGGCAGTTTCGTGCGGATGCTGCCAGGGCTTCATGGTGCTGGTAAATCCTATTTCCGTCAGCATCACCGGGATTTGATGCTGCGCTTGTATCTTTTCAATTTTTTTGACGACCTCACGCACGCCTTTTTTCAGATCGTCCATGCTGGCCTCTTCCCCGTCATACAAAGGGTAATAGCTATTCAGGCCGATATAATCAAAGGCTTTCCAGAAACCGAGTGATTCAAACTCCTCACCCCAATTTGCGGAATAGGTAATATCACCGCTATATATACGCCGTATTTTTTTCACCATTGTCAGCCATTCTTCTTCGTGACCAACGGTCGCCTTGCAGAGCTCCACACCCATTGTCAGCAGTTCCATCTCGTACATCTCCGCCATCAAGGCAAAGTGGCGAATCCAGCGATAGTAATATTGGAAGAACTTTTGCCAATCTTCATCACTCTTCATCTCAATTTCACCCGGCCAGCTGCGGCCCAGCCAAATATGCGGCTTCATCATCACCGACATTCCCAGACGGTCTGCGGTCAGTGAGGCATGAATGACGCTCTCGTCATTCTCCGAACCGGCACGGCGGGAATGGGGCAGGAAAACCGGCACATACGGAGAGCGCATATAGCTGAAGGGGGTAATGGATACCGCCGTGGCGCCGATTCCGGCCAATTTTTCCAGGGCCATATCCGATTTGCGGGAAATATAGCCGTTGTGGATTTGATAGCCTTCGTGGGCGTGACAAAATCCCTTTTGGAATCCATCCGCTTTCGGAAATCGCCGTCGGTCTGCAGTGATTCGTCCGGCCAGCGTCTTATGAACACTCTCCAGATAGCGATGCCAGCCTGCCTGCAGCCGTTCAATCTCTTTTTGCGAAGGCTGCCAGGTCGAATACGTCTTCCAAAAAGCATCCTGACCATTTTCCTCAACAAGCCAGGCGACAAAAGATGCTGCCAATGGCCCATATACCAATCCGGACTCACGCTGCATCAGTTCTTCATCAAACAGCTCCGCTAACGGAAACGCTTCCATGTGATGCAGACGTGCTGCCCAATACGCATAGCCCTTAGCATGCCAATTGTGGGAAAAAAATAGGCTGACGCCTGTTTCCAGCATTCTGCTTTTGGGCTTCCCAAGTGCCGCCCGAACCATCAGGCGCACATCTTCCGCAAAATGATCGCCGCGAAATCGCCTGCCTTCTATAGCAGTATGAACCGCAAAATTCTTGTATACGGCATGGGAAAGATCGGTATTGCCGGTTTTCAATCCTTTGTCTTCACAGGTTGGATAAATATGATAGTCAATCTGCTGTCGCTCCCCGGGAAGCGCTAAACGGGTATGGAGGTCCGTCATGCGCGATTCCATGCTCGTGGCCCAGCGCCGCAGGGAATCTTCGTCCGCCTCGTAGCGATGAAAAGTAAAGTTATAGTTCTCACCGACGCTCAATGTGCGGGTTTCGCTCAGAAAATCGCGATGCTGATCATCATCAAAAGCCCATAGCGTGCCGGGTTCCTGAGAGAAGTTGCCCATGACGATCGGCTGGCCATTGCGAAAAATTTGGTAATCAGAGGTGCCCGTCACCAACCGGCGCATCCGCCGGGCGGCGTCAAGAATTGCCGCATCGTTGATACCGGTCAGCAGGGTTAAAATTTTGCCGGGATTGTGAGGATTGGGAAAAAACAATGAGAGCACATCATCGCCACCGGCATATCGACGCGAAAATAAGCGAATCGCTCCATTGGCAACTTCTACAGGCAGAGAGGGCAGTAAATCGCGAACCACGCTGTTTTGGCCGGGACTGCCGAGAACAATCAGATGAGAAGCCGCCAGCGAATCGCGGATAACGGCAGTATCGGGAAGGGCATTAATCGTAATGCCGCGTGAGCGTTGACTCACACCGGCAACATACTCCTTGTACCGACCATCCGGGTCGGCGGACGGATAAACCAGAACGATCCGTCGCTCATTCCAGAGGGCTTGCATCAGTTCAGATCGATCCAGCTGGCCAAGTTTAAGCGCTTCGTCCCCGGACGAGGTTGCAGCCGCGTTGGCGTACTCATCAACGCCACTGCCAATGTAGAACACACCGGTAACCAGCAGGAGCAGAATAGCAAGCAGAGGAAGTAGGATCTTTTTCATCAACAGAGTCAGCCGGCGATTTGCTTCCGAAATGTAATCGGAATATGCTGCTGCACAGGCTTGCCAATCTGGAAAAGCTCCCAGGCATTATCATACTCACGAAGCCTGCGCTGCAGACTGCGAATACGCGCTGTTTGATCGCTGACTGTTTCGTCCCAATCAAAAAGCTCAACGCGATAATTGAAGCGTTGCGGCTTTCCGTCAACCCGCACTTCAACTTCAACAACCTGTTTTTCGCTCATAACCGGCAAGGGGATGCAAATATCGGCCATTTTAACTCCTTATTTCATGGATGACAAATTGATTGCTGCTGGATCCGAAAATACACTTTCGGGTAACATATTAAAGACGGCAATATCGGTGTGTTTGTTTCGTCCGCGGTCGTCAGAAAGCAAAATTCCTGAAAAATCTTTCCAATTTTGCCAGGGCGTGCTAAAGCGCGGGGCTTCATCATCATATTTTGTGAAGAAATCCCACTGGGTGAGCAGCCTGGTTTCTTTATCGACATACACCAGATATTTATTATCCGGGGTATCACCAACGCCTTTGAACGTCAACTGCAATACATCTGCTGCTCTGCCATCGGCCGTTTCCCCTTCCCCGGTATGAAGCAGGGTTACGCCACTGTCTTTCAGCTTATAAGGCAGGAACATCCAGTAGCTATCATTGATCCAGGCGCTTTTGCCGTATTGGAGGCGCTTTTTTAGGGAATCGGGATGGCTGACCTCTTCCCCATTTTCCCAGGCCCGGCCTTCCATGTTGTGGATATTCATCAGCACGGTCAAGTCTTTGGTCTCAACACGAATATTGCCGGTCCACTTATCCCAAACGTGCATTCGGCGTCCAAAAAATTTCCAGGCAATGTAGCGGGTATTGTCCCAATTCTCCCGCCCCCCCATTTTTTCCATCACTTCATCGGCAACGGCCACAGCCTTGGCATCAGAGCCGGCAACGTCAAAGCCTTCGGCGGCGGGGTTGCTGCTTTCCTGTGCAAAGCCCGAAATACAAAGCAGCAGCAATATGCACAAACAGAGAAAGGGCCCCGTATGTCTTCGTTTAGTTTGCATAATTTCCTCATTTTTCTGATATGAATAAATTCTTTAGCCCCCTCGAAGTCCTTTCAGGTTGTCGCAGCTTAAAGATTTGCCGCGAAATAACACGAATTTTCGCAAAATGATGAAGGACTTCAAAACGTAAATCATGGGCTTCTAAACAATCCGCGTCCATTTGTGAAACTGAGTGTTAATCTTTTCCATTGGGCATTTAACCTAAAATAGAACAGGTAGCCAAATTATGAAAGGAATTTTCCATGCGACCTGCTCACGCGGCAAATAAAAAAGGCCTCTCCCCAAAACTACCGGGAAGAGGCCCTGATCACACCCTGGCAAAGACCCTGTTGCCAGGTTATGGAGAGAGATTTATGTCAACCGATACCGCCGTTTCATTACCTGAATTCGGTAGGCATCGGGCTGGTCGGGGAAAGGGTGGATCGCTTTGCGACCCTGCCTACTAATCATTCTGCTTTCTAATAATGCGATTCCCGTGCCAATAGCGCCTTTCACTTATAGCTTCGGCAAAAACCGGCAACCAAGACACTGTTTCTAAACAACTTAAGAAAATCCAAAAAACAAAAAAGCTGCCTGCAGCAGCTTTTTCAATCGTCAACTTTGTCGGCAATTGCCCCTTTTTTCTGCTAACGAGGTTAACAATTGGGCAAAAAAAAGGGGCACGGCAATCCCTGCCATGCCCCGCGGGCCAACAACCATCATAGTTGTTGTACTTTTAAAACTTTTATCTCCTAGGAATCCTCCGGCGATTTTATTGCCTTCGGTTCCGGTTTTCCATTCGTCAATGCTCTAACAGTTTTCACAAGAGAGCCACCGCTCAACGTTGCCTGATCACCGATTGCGGCAAGCAAGCTCTTGGCGCGTCTTGCCGGGTAAGGCAGGACGGAACCAGTCGGGTATTTCCCTCTTTCCGAGAACAGCTTCAAACGCTCGTTGAGCGGTTCCAGGGCCTCATGGAGATTAGACATCAACTGAGGCAGTTCACTAATTAGCCCGATTTGGGTTTCAATATTCTCTACTTCACGCTCCTTGAAGCTCTGCATACCTTCATCACCGAGCGCCACTGCTTTATCCAGCTCCTTTAAGGCATCGTCGCGCATTCGGGACATGATTTTGGTATACTTTTCAACCGCACCCGGCATTTCTTCATACAGGCTGCGATACAATTCGCCGATCTTTTCCGTTTCCACAATTCGCTTTTCCATCGCCGTCAGATTTTTCTGCTGGCGTTCAGTCGCAGAATTCAGCGCCGCCATATTTTCCTGCTGCGTAGCGGCCGTTTCGCTCAACAATTCAATGTTCTTCTGTTGGGCGGCAGCTGTTTCATTGAAAAGCGACATTTCATGCTGTTGCTTGGCAACAATGGACCGCAAATCTTCCAGATTTTGCTGCTGCGATTCCGTTGTGTGCATTAGCGATGAAACTGATTCAATGATCCCATTCATCCCCGAGCGTATAAACGCAACGGTGACAATAAATTGCAGCACAATAACCCCTATGATGACTGCCGAAAAAATGCCGGTATCCATCAATGACCCCCTTTCAGAGATCCCTCACAAACCAGGCGCAAGACTGACGCCGTCGTTTTATGGTTAACGGTAAATTACCCAGGATTCATGGCAAACGTGCACAACCATTGACACGTCAGATGCCCATGCATAAACCTCAATGAATACAAGTATGTATCAGGGTTGGGTAAAGATAGAAGAGAACAGACTTACGCCTCCATAATGCGACAATTCCGAGGATTCTTCGTGCGCGGTATCAAGATTATTTTAACAGAAAAAATAAAGAAATTTAGGGATATCGAAAGATTTGATAGTACGAGGAAGGGATAGGAAATGACCCGCGGTGGTTCCGCGGGCCGAAACAGATTTATACAGCTACCGGCTCGCCGGCAAACAAATATTGTCCAAATCCAAACATCAGGGAAATGAGCAAACCGATTAATGCCCAACGCATCAACTGGCGTTCTCGCTCATCCGGCCGCACGTTGCGAAATTCCGGTTTACCGTCACGGCGAATCTTGATCATCTGCAATGGCCGGTCATTTCCACCGGTTTCAAAAAGACTATTCCAGAATTCGACGATACGGCTCCAGAGTGCTATCAAATAACCGCAATTTAATTTCATTTTGTGGCTCCGGATTCAGGTTTCTATTTTGCCCATTTACTGTCTCAAGATAAGGCTGAAAACGATCGGTATTGTTGATACAAATCGCTTCCAGTCTATCTCTATTTATTGGACTGGTAAAGTCCCTTAAAAGTTACAGTAGATCTTCAAAACACAAACTTTTGTAGTGGCTCGCTGGCAATAACCGCTTCCGGAAACAGGTGGTGAACATCGCGGGTAATGGTATCAAGCTGATCCGGCATGATGTGCATGGCAATAATCGTTTTTGGCTTGATTAGATCGTTGACAATGGCTGCACCGTCTTCATTAATCAACATCCAATATGGCAAAAATGCAATGTCTATTTTCTCCTCGTCCAGATTAAATGGTTCAAAGTTCTCAGGAATGATTTCGAGATCTCCGACGTGAAGCATCTTTCTTCCACCAAGTTCAAAGAGAAAACCAAGGTGGTGCAGGGGGTAATTTTTCGGCCAGCCATGACGCATTCGCATGGCCTTAATTTTAATGCCTGAAACCATCATTTCACGAGCGTTTTTCCATGATGGGGTAACACCCAGGACCCGATCTTCTACCATAAATGCCTCAGAAAAACGATCGCGCAACAGATGCGTAATTTCTTCGCCGGCGACTGCTTTTGCATAAACATTGTTTTTCAGATGCAGACCCACCGAGCGCGCATCAAAATGGTCTTTGTGCAGATGGGTCACCAATACCAGCTGTGTGCGGTTGAATGGTGGCTCTGCCTTTTCCAGCTTCAGCAGGAGATCCAGGTCAATACGCTGGTAACCGCGAACACCATCCCGAAAGAGTGCATCAATCAGAATCCCTTTGCCATCACCTTCAATAAAAAAGCCTTCGTTGGCTATATAGGTAATCGACAGCGTCGAATCAGATGCAGATACGGGGTCACTTTGCTCGCTTTGTATGATGGATGTATCCTGCTGTATACCTATGGCCACATAGGCCGTAGCAGAGGAATTCAAGGATGGCACAGCGGGCGTCCACCACCCGCTGATGACGGCAAATAGAAATGTAGAAAGCAGGGCTAAAAGGCGCATACGATCTTCCCTCACTAGGATCAAACACCCCCCATTGCTTCTTTAACGATAAAAATGCCGGATGGTTTCGAAAGTAGCTGCGACTCTTCTGCCCCGCTATCTATTCATAGCGCAGGGCCTCCACCGGGTTCGTAAATATTGCCCGAATGGTTTGAAAGCTGATGGTCAGGATTGCCAGGAGCAGGGCAACAGCTGCCGGCAGCAGAAACACCAGCAGCCCGGGCGTGATACGGTGCTGAAAATCCGCCAACCAGAGCGTCATTAGCCAATAGGCGAGCGGCCAGGCAATGACAACCGCGATCATCACCCATTGGGTAAACTCCCTGGAGAGCAGTATCAGAATCTGTTTGCCGGAAGCGCCGAGTACTTTTCGGACGCCAATTTCCCGGGTGCGCTGCTCGGCAGTGAATGTGGCCAATCCCAGCAGCCCCAGGCAGGCTACAATAATTGCCAGAGCGGCAAAATAACGGAACACATTCCCCATCCGCGTATCGGCCTTGTGCAATTGAGCAAAATCGTCATCGAGGAAAGAATATTCGAAAGGATAATCCGGTGCAAATTGGGCCCAGGCCTTTTCCAGATGTGCCAATACCGGACCGACGTTCTCCGCGGTTACCCGCAAAGAAACAAAGTTCATCTTTGCCGGGGGCATTATTTTCAATACTACGGCAGGGATGGCATTGCGGAATGAAAACAGGTGAAAATCTTCAGTAATGCCGACGATTCGACCGGGATAAGTTTGTCCGCCATGGCGCATATGTACTTGTTTTCCCAATAAGCTGTCCGGGTGGTCAAACCCAAGGCCGGTAAAAAGACTGTTGCTGATAATGAAAGCCTCTTCCTCATCTTCAGCAAAGGCTTCGGAAAAATCGCGGCCAAACAAGATATCAAGATCATAGGTGCTGTTAAAGTCATGATCCACAAACAAGCGGGTCAAGCCGAGCGGCTCCTCCATCCCCTCAATTCGGAATGAGGCGCCATTTCCGGCCCGTGCCGGCACCTGTTCGGAGGTTGTAAGCGCCTGAATGTCGGGATGGGAAAGGACAAAAGATTTCATTCCCTCGAAACGTTCGCGAATCTGATCATTAATCGGACTCACCAGCAGCTGTTCTCGGGCAAAGCCCAGATTCTTGGTGCGAATATAATCGAGCTGCTGAAATATCACTGCGGTACAGATCATCAGGACAATACTAATACTGAATTGGAATACCACCAGCCCACGCCGCAGGCGAGACGCCCAGCTATTGGGCATGAAGCGATTCCCTTTGACAGTTTCGGACGGGCGGAAGGCAGAGAGCACAAAGGCCGGATAACTCCCGGCAATCAGTCCGCTGAGCAAGGCAATGCCGAGGATGCCCAACGCCACTTCACCAATGTTCAGCATTGATATCACCAATGGCTGTTCGAGCATCTGATTCAAAATGGGAATCATCAAATAGAGCAAAAGGACCGCCAGTACAGCAGCGATGAGGCTCAGCAGCAGCGCTTCACCGAGGAATTGTTTGATCAGCTGTCCCCTGAAGGCACCCAATACCTTGCGCATGCCGACTTCCCGGGCACGTCGCGCCGACCTCGCGGTTGCCAGATTCATAAAATTAATGCAGGCCAGAAGTAAAATGAAGGCGGCAACCGAAGAAAAAATATACACATAAGCCATATCACCCGCCGGCGTTGGCTCAGCCCGTAATCCCGCATTTAGATGAATATCTTGCAGCGGTTGGAGGTGCAAGCTATACCAGGGATCCGGACCCACGCGACGATCGACAATTTCCGCCATTTTTGCTTCGAGCTGAACGATATCGACGCCTTCGTTTAAGGTCACATAGGTATAGACAGACTCCATTCCCCAACCCAGGCGCTCCATATCATCAACCTGACTGCTGAACGAAGCAAGGAAATCAAACTGGATATGGGAATTTGCGGGAACATCAGCAAATATGCCGGTAATTTGATAGGGCAGGAATTCTCCGTTATTGTAGGCATCAAGGTTAATAGATTGCCCAACAGGATTTTCACCTGCGAAATATTTTTTTGTCATCGAGTTACTGATAACAATCTGATATGGGGCATCCAGAACAGTGGAGGCGTCTCCTTTTAACAGCGGGAAGCTGAATACCTCGAAAATATTGCTATCCGCAAAAAAGAATCGCTCTTCATAAAAACGCTGCTCATTGCGCGCAAAAACCCGTTTTTCTCCCCATCCCATCTTGCGAAAACGAACCACTTCCCGGACTTCCGGCAGCTCATCACGAATACCGATACCCTGCAGATAACTGCTATTGGCGTTGGTTGATTGACCGGCGTTACCGGTGCCCATATTCAGGCGATATATCTGGTCCGCCCGCTCATGAAAATTGTCAAAGCTCAGCTCATGCCGTACAAAGAGCAGAATCAGCACGCAGCAGGCAATACCAATAGCCAGACCAACGACATTGAGTAATGAGTACCCTTTTTGCTTCAGCAGATTTCTTACGGCGATTCGTAAATAGTTGCTAAACATAACAATACCCCAGGAAAGTTGATATGAAAGAAAGGCTGGTAGCGAGCGGATAATCTCCACTGTTAGCTGTAGATTCGCCCGTCGCTGTCCATGATCGCGCACATCGGCATCATAACACTCCTGAAAATCACCGAAAATCGGATAGGTATGGGGATTGCGCGCCAGCAGGCGCAGCAGCCAGAACAATATTTGGGGAGGACGATGGATCATGGATCTGCCTAATTATGGAATACGATATCCGGTAAATTATCCCAAAGACGATTGGTTAATGCGCGAATGTCTCGCAGAACGGCCACGCCTTCTGCGGTAAGCTGGAAGTAACGCTTGCTCATGCCGCCACGTGCCGGCGTTGGATCGCCCTGGCGTGAAGAGAGCATGCCTTTGCTGACCAGCCGCTCGAGGGGCACATAAATACCGCCGATTGAATAATCAATGCCAGCCTCTTCCTTCAAATAGCGACGAATTGTGATGCCGTAGGCATTCTCTTCGAGACGCCAGACGGCGAGCAAAATGAGTTCTTCGGTGCGGCTTGGTAGCTTCATTTGATCTCCTCTTATCTCTAAGCGTAGCGATAGTTCGCCTCAAAAAGTTTCATTTTTTCTTTATTTTAGAATAAATAGTTTTTTGGAAGCTTCCAGCTATAAAGATCCCCCCTGTATGTCCCCCCGGGGGGACATACAGGGGGGATCTTTTGTCCAGCTAATTTCTGCGCACTTAAACCGACATATCCGCCGCAATTTTGCGAATCAATTCCCAGACATGCTCGACATGCTCAGCGGTGACATTTGTCTGTCCAATGACCATCCGCAGCACGTATGCGCCATTTAGCTTGGTATGCGTCAGGTAGGCTTTTCCGCTCTGATTGAGGGTCTCTAGCAACTCAGCGTTCAGGTGATTAAGCTTTTCGATATCATCCACACCAGCCGGTTTCCAGCGAAAGCAGACGGTATTGAGCGGCACCGGGGCCATCACTTCAAATTCCGCTGTCGACGTCAGCGTTGCTGCAAACGCCTGTGCCAAGGCAATATGAAGTCGAAGCTTTTCACGAATACCTTCTACGCCATAACTGCGCAGCACAAACCACAGCTTCAACGCCCGAAATCGCCGTCCAAGCGGAATTCCCCAATCGCGATAATTATCTACCTGACCACCCTCACGAGTCTTCAAATATTCCGGCAGGATCTCAAAGGTGCGGATCAAGGCTTCTTGGTCGCGTACATAATACGCCGTGCAGTCAAAATTGGTAAACAGCCATTTATGGGGATTAAACACATAAGAATCAACCTTTTCCATGCCGGCAAACATCCAGCGCATTTCCGGTAAAACAGCCGCGCTGCCGGCGTAAGCAGCATCCACATGCAGCCAGATATCGTGCTGCTCACAAAGCTCAGCAATGGCTGGCAGGGGATCGATTGCAGTGGAGCCGGTTGAGCCAATTGTTGCTACCACACAAAGCGGCTTTACGCCACTTGCAAGATCAGATTCAATCGCCGAGCGCAGCTTGTCAATACGCAAGGCAAATGCCTCATCAACGTCAATAGCTCTGAGGCTCTCGCGCCCAAATCCGGCAATCTTAACGCCCTTTTCAATTGAAGAATGCGTTTGCCGGGAGCAGTAAATGGCAAAGCGCTGGCCATCCTGGAAACCGCTCTGATTAATGGCAAAATCCGTGAGCTTTTCCCGAGCGGTCAGAATTGCCACCAGGGTTGCCGTTGAAGCAGTGTCCTGAATGACGCCGGTAAACCCTTCCGGCAGTCCTTTCATGGCAGCCAGCCATTCCATCATGCGGGCCTCCAGTTCTGCGGCAGCCGGGGAAGTCTGCCAGATCATACATTGCGCGCCCATCGTGGCGGTGAGCATCTCGGCGAGAACGGACGGCGGACTGCTATTGGCTGGAAAATAAGCGTGGAAAGAAGGGTGTTGCCAGTGGGTCATGCCGGGAATGATAATGTCCTTAAAATCGGCAAATATCTGCTCAAAGTCTTGTCCGTTTTCCGGCGCAGCAGCCTCAATTTGCCGGTAAATATCCCCTGGCGATGATTGCGAGCGCACCGGATACTCTTCAATGTTTTCGAGGTAGTCAGCCATCCAATCTACCAGTTTATGGGCGTGCTTACGAAACGTTTTATGATCCATTTTTTCTCCCGCGAGAGCGCTTGGTCGATTTCAAACTTTACAGCTGATGCTTCTTGCCAGGTATGATCTCCAACAAGGGTGCCGGGATCATATTGCACCAGCAATTAACAAGAATTATTAAGGCCGGGTCCTCCGACAAGAATCGGAGGACCCGGCCTTCAATTTTTATGACTAAACTCTCCGACTTATGCATATCGGAGGAATGCTTTTATTGGCGAACGCGAATCGGGAAATCCGGCCGTTCCAATTTCTTCGGCGGGTTTTCTTTCAGCTTTTGCAAAGCGATTTCAATGGCCTTTTCCAGCTGCGGATCACCACCGGCATTCACCGCTTTCGGCCATTGTTCAACCTCTACATCCGGAGGCACGCCTTCGTTTTCAACAATCCAGCCATCTTCGGTCCAGATCGCCAGGTTGGGGGCAGTGATGCCACCGCCGTCCATCAGAACCGGAAAGCCGAGGATCCCTACCAGACCGCCCCAGGTGCGCTTACCGACCAGCGTGCCCATATCAAATTTGCGGAACATCCACGGCAATAAATCGCCGCCGGAACCGGCATGTTCATCAATAATCATTACTTTCGGCCCATGCATGGCAGCCATCGGCGTTGGCCGATCCTTGCCATAACGTGTGGCCCAGTTGGCAATAAAATCGCGACGAAGAATATCGATGTAATAATCAGCTACCAGTCCACCGCCGTTATAGCGTTCATCGATAATGATCGCGTCCTTATGTGCTTGCGGGTAAAAGTAGCGCTTGAAATATTCGTGTCCGGATTGCGCTGTATTTGGCACATGCACATATGCAACCCGGCCATTTGTCGCTTTATCTACCTTTGCAATATTCCCTTCTACCCAATCAACCCAGCGCAGAAGGCGATCATTGGTTACCGGTTGCACATCTACTTCGCGTGCCCCTTTGCCGTTGGCATTTGGGCCGACTTTCAGACGCACAGTTCTTGGCTGCGGCATTTGCAAATGCTTATAGATGTTATCGCCGGCCATAACTTCCTTGCCGTCAACAGCGAAAAGATATTCGCCGTCTACAACATTAACCCCCGGCGCTTTCAGCGGCGAGCGAAGATTTGGGCGCCAATTCAGACCACCATAAACTTTCTCGAAGCGATAGCGGCCGTTCACTACCTCAAAGTCGGCACCAAGCAAGCCAACACCAATCCTATCGGGAGATTCAATGCTCTCTCCACCACCGCTGTAGCTGTGTCCGACAGACAATTCACCGGCAAGCCAGGCGATGATTCGTCCAACATCAGCACGGGTTGCGGCATGTTCAATCATCGGCTCATATTTTTTCCAGATCCCTTCCCAGTTCAGACCATGATAGTTGGTGGCATAAAAATAGTCGCGATTAATTCGCCAGGCTTCACGAACAATCTGCCGCCATTCCTCACGCGGATCAATCTTGACGCTGATTTTGTTCAACGGCAATTTCCCTTCACCTGCCTTGAACTTACCACCAGTACCGTTAATTGCCAGACTGCCGCGGCTAAAATACAGGGCTTTACCGCCATCAGCCGTCAATTCATATGAGGATATATCACTGCCAAGAGTGGTTTCTTCACGGTCTTTAAGCGTAAATTTGCGAAGCTCCCCGCTGCCGCCGAATGCACCAAAACCGGAAGTGGAGCGGGCACGAATGTAGAAGATTTCTCCACTTTTGCCCGCTGCCAGGCTATGCAATTGTCCTGCTTCCACCGGCAGGCTGATAATGCGATTGGTCAGTCCGGCGAAGTCTATTTTGATGTTCTTGTCTTCATCTTCCTCATCATCAGATTTCTTGTCGTCTTCCTTGCCAGACTTCTCCGCCGCAATTTCTACTTCATCGCTTTCCAACGGCAAGGGAGAGGGGGCATCCTTGTCGAGTACAGCCACGTAAACATTCCAGGTCATGTTCATGTCGAAGATCCACTGGGAAAACCAGTCCTTTAAGGGCCCGGCATCGGTAGATCCCAACATGTAGAGGTATTTGCCATCGGCATCAAAAACCGGCTCTGCAACCTCGCTGAGGCCGTCGGTTACCGGATAAGACTTGCCTTCATCAATTGCATAGAGGAATACGCTTTGAATCAGTCCATTAGGCACCAGGGTATACGCCAACCACTTGGAATCAGGCGACCAATTATGGCTCATGGTGACGATGGGCGAATAATACGGCTGCTGGGCAACTTTGCGCGCCTTGCCGCTGGCAACATTCAAAACGTAGAGGGTTCTCGAATTATCGCGAAAGGACAACCATTTGCTGTCCGGGGACCACTTCAGGTTTTCATAAAAGCCGGCGCCGTTCAATTCGATATAGCGGTGCTTTTTCGCACCGGTTTGACTGGCCAGGTGCAGACCGTATTCGTCAGACTTATCCGAAAACCAGGCGATGGTCTTGCCATCAGGAGACCACATCGGCGTACGATCGTGCGCACCGGTACTATTGGTAATATTACGCACATCGCCTTTTTCAGCCGGGACGGTCACAATTTCACCGCGATATTCGATTACCGCACGATTCCCCTTCGGAGAGATGTGGTAACTTCGGATGTAACTGTTATCGCTGACGTAGCGCGGACGCGCTTCCCGCAAGTCTGCCGCCACTCCCACCTTCAATTTCCGGGTTGTGCCGTTGGCGGGATCAAATACGTTTAGGTTACCTGCCTGCTCATAGATAATTTTTCCATCGCCGCCGTTGGCGTTCATCACCGGGAATTCCTGATGCTGAGTTACCTGTATCACATTGCCCGTTGACAAGTCATATGAGAACAAGTTAAATTCGCCGTTGCGGTCAGAATTGAAATAGAGCTTATCGCCGATCCAATTGGGATCGACGTCGTTGCAGCGACCGTCCGGTTGGGCAATTTCGACGACGTCATAATCGTCGAGATCCATAATCCAGATCCGTGAGGCGGTGCCACCACGATAGTTCTTCCATTGCGGGAGCAGGTTACGCATACCGGGACTCATCGTGGAAAAAACAATCTGTTTTCCATCCGGAGACATTTGGGCATCATTGGCATTGTGAATGGGAATGCGAACTGGCATACCGCCTGAAATTGGGACGCGAAACAGTTCCGCAAAACGACCGGTATGAACTCCGCGGGAAGAGCGAAAGATCACGTCGCCATTGGGCGCAAAACCCTGGACAATGTCTGCACTGCTGTGCCAGGTAAGCCGAGTAGGCGTCCCACCCTCAATTGGCATCACGTATACATCTAAATTGCCATCGTAGTAGGCGCTAAACGCAAGCCTTTTGCCATCGCGAGAAAAGTGGGGCCTTGATTCCCGTCCCTCAGCGGTTGTCAGGCGGCGGGCATCATTGCCGTTGCGATCTGCAATCCAGATATCATTATCGTAAACAAAGGCGATATGGTTTTTGTCAATATCGGGCGTTCGCAGCATTTTCGTATCTTTGGTATCAACCGAAAATGCCTGGCTCAGAAAAACGCAGAACGCCAAGAGAAAGCACCTGGTGAACGTCATCATCGGACCTACTCCATTGGTTTGAGGGATTCTAAATGTCTGAAATTGAAATGCGGCAGGTTCAACTTATTGAAATTACAGGAAAGTTGCAAAACGCAAGGAAATCGCGAGCGCGATAAATTCCAAATAGGAAATCCCCAACAAGAAAAATTCCAACAAGAAAAATTCCAAAGCCTGATTGACATCACTCAATTTTGGGATCTTTTTTGTTGGAATTTGGGATTTACTCTTTTGTTACATATCTGTTTTCTGAAGCCGCTGGTGGTATTCATTAATCAATTTAACAGCTGCTGAGCCATACCAGGGATGTAATTCCATTACCAGGCGGCCGGCCTTAATGGCGGGATCGGTTTCTGTTAACTTTCGTGCTTCTTCCACGGTTTTCACGTCAAAAATGTAGATTCCTCGCAGTTCACCACCATCGAGAAAGGGTCCAGCCAGCAATAAGGTACCTTCTTCGGCCATCCGGCCAATATTCTCCATATGCGCTTTTTGCAGGGCCATCGCTTGTGTAGAATCCTGATCGCGATTGGGGCCCGCTTTCAGAAAGGCCATTACATACTGGCGCATGCCGTATTGATCAGCACCCACTTTTTCCGCCAGGGCAGCATCAAATCCCTTCGCTACTTCTTGCGCCTCGGCAGTGGCAACAGCCTCCTGCTTTTCGCAGGCGAGTGTTGTTAGCAGGCAAGCTACAAATAATGCGTAAACCAAAAACTTCATAAATCCTCCATTCAAAATATAAATTCAAAATTCCAACAGGAAAAATTCCAACAGGAAAAATTCCAAACCGAATTATGCTCTTTGGAATTTTTCCTGTTGGAATTTGCGATTCTTAATCTAGATATACGGGAGTTTTAGCGGAAAGTCGAATGTTTTTTTTGAATTTAGCGGTGAAAATTCAGGCAAACATGCCCAGCACCGTGGCGACGATGGTCAGGATGCCAGAGACGATACCGATGACAGTTACGACAAATGCAATGGTCTTTTCCTTGCGGATATACCAGGGTGAGAGCTTTTCAATGAGTTTTTCCAGAAGCTGTGCAACATTCATTAGTGCTGCCTGGCGGTCACTTGAGGAATCCGCTGCCTGAAACTCGCCAACCATTTGCACGATGGTGATACCAAGAATGCGTTGATCAATGCTTTCGCAGCGGGCAATCAGGTCTTCTACCTCAATCGCCAGAGATTTACTCAAGGCTGCCCTGCTTTGCGCCCCCAGAAGCAAGTCTTCTGCGTCTTTTTCAATTTGTGTTTTGCTGTTGCCGAGAATCTGATGAATCAGGAGACCAATGCCGATCCCTCCGAATATCAGCAATATGCCACCGAGAATCCCGCCCATGCGCCAGGTAGTCGCGCCGCCGACCGGCTGCCAAAAATAAAATGCAGCGGTGACAGCAATAATCCCGGCGCCAATGAACGCTATCCATGACAAACTGGAAGATTTTCTCGATGAGGAAGCCGGCCTGCCAGGGCCAATTTCACGCATCCCGGTCGTTGCAAGAAATTTGTCTTCGGGACTCGGGTGTTCTGCCTCCTCATTGGTCCGCGGAGGTTGCGGATCGGGTGACAGCGCCGGGGTTGCACCAGCTTTGCTGCCTTCGATTTGCACCTGCTCAAGGCGACTAAGCAATTCACTGCCGTTGGCAGGTCGCGCTTCGGGATGCTTGTGGAGACAATCCCGTATCAGTTTTTGCAGGCCTTCGGGCAGTATTGGCAACATCGGAAATTCGATCTCTTCTTTGGTAGCCCGACGGATGAAAGCAATAACAGACTCACTATCCTGGAAGGGAGTCTGACCAAATATCATCTTGAAGAGCAATACACCTACACCATAAATATCTGCTGCGGGTGTTTGCGCTGCTGCGCGAATCTGCTCCGGCGCCATATAGTATGGTGTGCCAAAAAACTGACCGGCCACGGTTGTCGCCCCACCGGCTGCTTCTTCCGTCAGGCGTCCCAATGCCCCAAAGTCCGTAAGCATGGCTTTCTCAAATGCTAGCGCGCCAGCGGCATCCGGAATCAGGATGTTCGACGGCTTGATATCACGATGCAGAATGCCTTTTTCATGCACCAGCGCAAGAGCGCTGCCAATCGCCTTGGTAACAGCCAGGGCATCGGCAATAGGCAAGCGGCCGGACTGGTCGAGTATCTCAGCCAGGGAGATACCGTTGATATCTCGCATTACCAAAAACTGGCGACCATCATCAGTGCGGCCAATCTCAAGGAAGTCAACAATATTCGGGTGATTGAGATTCATCAACCCCTCAGCTTCTTCCCGGATGCGCCTCGCCAATGCTTCATCGGCAGTATGGGCAATCTTGATCACCACCTCGATCGCCTTCTGCTCATCATCGGCTAAATAGACGGTGCCGAACCCGCCTTCTCCCAGCACTCTTTTGAGCTGGTAGCGATTGTTCAGCTTGATGTCTGCCAGTTCGCTCATTTTACATCTTTGCAATTTTGGATTTTACGGTCTCTAATGTAGCAGAGAGCAAATCCGCTGATTTTTCCTCAAGCGCCGCACAGCGATCTTTCATTTCCCGGCAAAAAGTGTCATCCTTAATCTGCGGCAGGTTAATCAGCACGTTTAAGGTACCACCAACCACACCGCTATGGGCCATTTGGGCGCCAACGCCGGCATCCGTTACTGAATTGACATTGCCCTTCTCAGCCGTCTCAACGCATAGCTTCAGAGCATCAAAGCTTAACTCAGCCGTTTTTAGCGGCACCAGAACCGCTTCCTTTAGTCCATTCTGGATCGCTGCCTGCCGGACGTCTTTTTCTGCTGCCGTTGACTGCGGTAACCGGCGTGCTTCCATATATCCGTTGAATGCATTGGTGTCTGCATCAACAGCCAGAATCAGTTGATCCTTAACCGTTTGTGCCTTCACCACCAGCTCATGCAAGTCGCCGCTAACCGCTTCGTATCCGGCCTTATCAACTGTCAAATTACCGACCATGGAAGCGAGTGCGGCGCCCAGGCCGCCGGCCAATGCGGCAATTGATCCCCCACCGGGCGCCGGCGTTTCCCGGCTAACTTCGTCCGTCAGCGCACGGCTGGTCATTTCTACCAGCGGATTGGCGGAAAATTCCGCTAACCCAAGAATTTTTTCAGCCGGATCGAAGGGGGTAACATCGTCAAGCCCCATCGAGTGAATCGCTGTTTCAATGACATCAGCAACGGGAATGCCTCGCGAGCGCCCCTGCTTTTCAAGATAATAGCAGCCGGATTCATACATTGCCTGAAAGGGCACTAAACCAACGACCTCACTGCCGGTGACAATCACACCGCGATCCAGGGCCATCTTTCGCGCCTCTTCCAGCACAACATGCGCCGGAGTAATCTTGTAATTGGTCAGGTTGATGGTAATCTGCGCGCGGCCGTATTCCTCAACATACCAGCCAATCGCGCGGACGTTTTTGAATTTGCCGGGCTTCTTCACCGACCAACCAATGGGATTGCCGACATCGGAGCCGTGCATATCCAATAGATCAGCGGGATCAAACCCATAATTTTTCTGACAATAGTCGCGAGTCTCCCGGAAGGTCTTCCCGACAAAATCATCCACACCGCTGGGAAAGTGATTTTCCTTATATTTCAGCAACTGCCCGCGCATGTAAACCGGTTCAATATTGCCGGTACGAACACTACGGCCTTTTTCACGAAGCTCGAAGGCAATATCCATCGCCAATTGCTTGTCGCGCGTGTTCAAAGTAACGTTGTAGGCAATCAGGAATTCGCGGGCGCCAATGGCAGTTGCACCAGCCCTGGCATTAAACGATTCCGGACCGAAATCCGGCTTCCATTCGGGCTTGCCAAGTTTATCCGGCAGCGCTTCATATTCGCCAACGCGAACATTGGCCAGACTCTTCCATTCCGGTTTGCTCGCAGATTCTTCGTAGAGATAAATCGGGATGCCTAGTTCGCGGCCAACGCGCTCCCCTACCGCCCGGGAGATGTCAACACATTCTGCCATGGTCATATTGTTGACCGGGACGAATGGGCAAACATCGGTTGCCCCCATGCGAGGATGCGCGCCCTTGTGCTCGCGCATGTCAATGAGCTCAGCAGCTTTTTGTATCGCCAGAAAGGCAGCTTCTTTCACAGCTTCCGGCGGCCCCACGAATGTCACTACCGTTCTGTTGACATCTGCCCCCATCTCAGCAGACAGTAGCTGGATATCTGCAACAGATTTAATCGCTGAGGTAATTTGCTCAATAATTTTCTTATCTCTGCCTTCTGAAAAATTAGGTACACATTCGACAATTTTCTGTGACATACGTTAACCTCATGTATTATTTGTAAATACCAAAACTCGCTGCGCTCGTAAATTCCAAATTCCAACAGGAAAAATTCCAACACTCGCTGCGCGAGAAACTTCAATAACCAACAGAAAAAATTCCAAAGTAAATGATCCGGGCTCAGATTTTTCTTTGGATTCTTTTCTGTTGGAATTTGGAATTTAGATTCCCAAGTACTTCTTCACAAACATCTTTCCCGGCAGTTGCGTTACAACACCCGCTAGTTCCAGGCCCAGCAAGGCAGCCAAAATGCTGGCCGGTGATAGATCCAATTGCATGACTAATGCATCAACATGCACTGGCTCGTCTTGCAAAAAAACAGCGATGCGACGCTCAAGCTCAGATAAGGTATCCGGCAGTGGCCGCACGATTCGCTCTTCCCTCCCCTGCTGGCCGGTCGCTATCCCGCCAAGCTCGGAAAGGATGTCATCAATACCGGTAACCAGACGCGCACCCTCCTGGATCAAACGATTTGGACCAATGCTGCCAGCCTGGTAAATATTGCCGGGTACCGCAAAGACTTCCCGGTTCTGCTCCAGCGCATAATTTGCGGTGATCAAGGCGCCACTCCTCTCCCCTGCCTCAATCACCAGCGTTCCGGCACTCAAGCCGCTAATGATTCGATTTCGCCGCGGGAAGTTCGGGGCATCCGGACCGGTCCCCATCATATATTCAGAAAAAATGGCACCATTATCCTGAATGGCACGAAATAAGGCCCGGTTCTCTGCCGGATAAACCACATCGATGCCGCATCCCAGCACTGCAATCGTTTGACCATGTTTGTCAACAACCGTCTGATGGGCAATTGTGTCTATACCCCTCGCCAGGCCACTGACAATTTGAAAACCATGATCAACCAGATCGGATACCAAACGCCCGGTAACGTTCCTCCCATAATGGGACGGTCGTCTTGTACCAACGACTGCCAAAGATCTGGGTTTTTGAAGAGACAGATGTCCTTTAACAAATAGAATAACCGGCGCCTGCGGAATTTGCCTGAGCATCTCCGGATAGTCATCATCCCAAATTGACATGATGCGAACATCAGCAGCGGCAGCTTTGGACAATTGATCATCAGCAACTTGCCAACTTCCGGCTGTTCGCAACCGGGCAAAGCGTTTTTCGCTCATGCCGGTCATTTTGGCCAACACCTGAAATGGGGCAGCCAGCAATCGCTCGATGCTGCCTGCGGCGGATACCAGACGCCGAATTCTACCGGGCCCCAAATTGGGGACCGTCAACAAATACAATAAATCTCTAAGGGAACTTTCGGGATTGGAAGACATGCCTATATCCGTAGATAGAATGAACCACCGGCCTGATGACCGGCCTTTATTCATAGGATGCTAAAATCAGGCATCTTCCATAGTTTCTTTTTGCTTTTGTAACTCGGCCCAAATCAGGTCTTTGAGTTCCTCAAGACCGATTCTGGCAACCGAAGAAATACCAATGACCGGCAGCTCAACTTTGTCGGCCAATTCCGCGCACCAGTCTTTATCGTCCCAGGCGTCCTTTTTGGTCAAGACCAGGGCAGCGGCCTTTTCCGCAAGGATTTCCGAATGAAGCTTCAATTCGTTTTGAAGGGCAGCCAGTGTATCCAGCGGATCTTCAACCTCAGGATCCAGCGGATCAATGAGGTAGAGGAGGAGGCGATTGCGCTCAATATGGCGCAGGAACTGCAATCCCAAGCCTTTACCGGAATGAGCGCCCTCGATCAGCCCGGGAATATCGGCAATGACAAAACTGTAGATATCCTTGTAGCGAACGATGCCCAAATTGGGTTGAAGCGTTGTAAACGGGTAGTCGGCAATTTTTGGACGGGCAGCTGAGATATTGGCCAGGAGTGTCGACTTGCCGGCATTGGGCTTGCCAACCAGGCCCACATCGCCAATCAATTTCAATTCCAGGATAACCGTGCGCTCTTCGCCTTTTTCACCAACTTCCCAGTCACGGGGAGAGCGATTGGTAGGTGTTGCAAAGCGGGCATTGCCGCGACCGCCACGGCCGCCTTTGGCAACGATAAACTGTTGTTTGTCTTCGGTCAAGTCTGCAAGCACTTCGCCACTGGCTTCATCGCGTACCACTGTTCCCGGCGGCACTTGCAGGGTAATGCTCTTGCTCTGCCGGCCATGACGATTGCTGCCTTTTCCATGTTCTCCGTGACGCACCTTGTATTGCGACTTATAGCGAAAATCCACCAGCGTACGCAGCTGCGGATTTACCTCAAGGATAATGCTCCCGCCACGACCGCCGTCGCCACCGTCGGGCCCACCTTTGGGAATGAACTTTTCGCGACGAAAAGACACACAGCCACTGCCGCCCTGACCAGCCTTCACATGAATTTTGACATAATCCAGAAACATAGAAACACTATCCGCTTTATCTACATACGCCACATAATGTTACTTAAGGATTTTTCCAGATGAAACAGGGAAATTTTAATTGTCTCCGGGAGATTGGAGACTGGAGATTGGAAAAAACCAAATGGCGAATGACGAATGACGACTCAACGCCGTACCGATTCAACGATTTAACGTTTTCACGTTTCCACGTTTTAACGATTTAACGTTTTCACGTTTTAACGTTTTAATGTTTTCACGTTTTCACGTTTTCACGTTTTAACGTTTTAACGTTTTAACGTTTTAACGTTTTAACGATTTAACGTTTTCACGTTTTCACGTTTTCACGTTTTCATGTTTTCACGTTTTCACGTTTTAACGTTTTAACGTTTTAACGTTTCCATATAACGATTCGTCGGATTACGCGGCCTGATTCGTCGGATTACGCCGCGATTAAGTTCATACTATTTTCATATTCTTGCCGCGGCTAATCCGACCTACTACGAGTTGTTTGCCCTTTTTCTAATCTCAAATCTCTATTTTTCATCGCTTCACTATTCATTCTCAAATGGTTACTTTACCGCGATCAAATCCGGAGGCGACAATGCGTTTCATTCTATTCTTGATATTACTGCTCTTGGGTGGACTGGCCTTTATGTGGCAAACTGACATGATTGGTGAGCCGACGTTTGAGACCATGGAAAACCTGGAAATTATATCCATGCGCGGCAATAACGTCACCCTGGCTGGAGATGCCGTGTTTAAGAATCCCAATCCTGTATCCTGTCAATTGGTATCAACCGACTTGACGGTATATGTCAATGATGTGCGGGTCGGCAAGGTCAATCAGACGGATGAATCTGTAATTGAGGCCGGTGGCGAGTTCAAAGTGCCAGTGGAAGTTCGTTTTTCGCCGCAGAAGCTCCTGGGTGAGCAGGGTTTTCTTGGTGGGCTCTTATCAGCATTCACTGAAAAGACCATGGATGTGCGTTATACAGGGCATATCACCGTTGAAGTTCTCGGCATCAAAATGAATGTAGAAGTAGATGATCAGGAAGAAGTGCAAATAAGTACTCGCTAGGCTCGTATTAGGCCGTCCCGGCCGTCAGAATCTGCGGTTCGTCAGCGGCTTCGCCGCGTCAGCTCACTCCGTTCGCGAAAGAACAAAACCAGTTATCTTCTACGGCGAGCTTGCGAGCTGACGGGCCGAAGGCCCTGACGCAAACGTAGTGAGCCTACCCAGCTCCGCCGCCACCGCCGCCGGCACCACCCCCTCCACCACCGGAGGCGCCGCCACCACTTCCGGAAGCGGTACTCATAGCAGTTGAGGTCGAAGATATCATTGAGGAAACCGCGTCGCCAAATCCACTGACACCAGCAAATCCATGCCCATGAGCCGTTGAGTGATACCAGGGCACGTAGTATGCTTGCTTATCGTGAGGAATAAAACCGGCCAATTCCTTGTAAGTTTTGTCACTCACACCGAGGACCGGGCCGTATACAAAATAATTGGCGGCATTGTCGAGCATACCGGCAGAATTGGAATGGAAGTGGCCTTTACGCAGATATTTGGAAACCGCCTTCCATTTCCTGGCCAGTGTTTCACCAACTTCGGTACGATGTTGAACTGCGAAGGCCAACATCGTGACAACGATTGCTGTGGCACCCGGTAACCAGGCCCAGGGGCCGAAAGGAACGATGGATGCCAGTGCCAGGGCGCCAAGTACAATCCCAAAACCCAGGGCATAATACATACCGGTTTTGCTGGTTTGATCATACCAACCACGACGTTCCCCTTCTTCCTTCACCTCTTTCTGCCAGGCATGAAAGAACTTTGTCATCTTGCTCTGCTTTTTCTTGAGATAGTCGAGTTCAATCCGATCCGTGGCCGCGCCGCTCAATTCGTTAAAAAGAAATTCTACAACAGATCGTTCAAACCCAAGCAGAGTCTGGGATTCATGGCGCCATTTTTCGCGATCCAATTTCCAGGCATAGGCTGATACAATTTCACTACCACCGAAAAACTTCTTCTTCTCTTTCTCAAACTCTTCCATACTGAGGAAACCGCGATTTGCCAGGTCAAAGAGCGTTGCAACCAGGGCGCCGCCGCCGACTTGCTTATGTCCGGTCAGATATTGCACCAGTGCCGGTGGTGTCTTTTCCGGGATCTCACTCTGAAATTCACTTTGGAAGGTTACCGGCGGGCGACGGCCAAACATCTGATAGATAACGTAGTAACCGGAAATACCGACCATTGCCAACATCGCCATCACCCATTTACCCCAGGCCCAGCGCTTTTCGCGCGCGGCCTCATCGGCAAAAAATTGCTCCCTTTCGCGATTGGCTGCTTCGGCCGCCGCTGCTTCCTCAGCCATAATTTCAGCACGGACATTGTCATCGATCCGCCGGGCGGTCGGAAAAAGCTCCGTTGGATACAAAGCGCGTATCTCAAAATGGGTGTAACGAGGCAGATCCGCGATCCGCGCTTCGATACCACCACCGCTGAGAAGATCATAGCTGCCCCATAACGGGCCATGCAACCAGGCATTCATTTGAGAGCTCGAGATATTTTCCGGCGGCAGCACGGTGACTGTCACATTCTTCTGCATCTTCTTCCAGGCGTTGCCGATGAATTTCTGATATAATACCGCGGCATCATTATAGGTTTTCACGGCATTTGTTGCTGTGTAGCGCACCTCAAAGGTACGGGTTTCCTTGCGGGCGCGATAAAACCAGCGAACTTCAACGCTATTGCGTTTTCGGGTGACCTTAAACGTGCCGCGATCTTCCGAATCAGATTCCCGGTACGGCTTTCCATCTTCAAATACTTGAAAATTGAGGTAATCGACACCTTGATTGATGGGAATTTCCTGGAAAGCAAAGCGGAAGGTGCCGCTTCTAAAGCGGTATGTGCGAAATTCGCGTATTTCCATCGAGCCATCTTTCTGGAGTTGGGCTTCAATGTTGACGCGATCGATGTAATATTTCTTGGCAATCGCCGGGCTGGAAACCAGCAACACCGTGGCGATGAGGATTACGAGAATCGAGGAGGAATTTATCTTCATGTTAAACCTTAAATTTAGACAGGATGAACAGGATTCACAGGATCATTTTTCTTGTCGTTTCATCAGGTATTTTCTCAGTTTGAACGGCCAGTATAAGTGTAGAGCAAGCGCTGGAAAGAATGCGATACCATTTGTGCCTGCTCCGGCCATGACGACAAGCGGCCAGCCGGCAATAATACCAAACAACGCCAGAAGACAATGTTCGAAACTAACATCCAAAGCAATTAGGGCAATTGATAGAACGTGTACTGTTATTACAGCAAATGCCATAGCAACCAAGAAAAGAGCAACCCATATGGCACCTTGTCCCATGTGAATAGCAGGAATAATTGCCGGTAACGCAAATCGTTTTTGCTTCATCGTTGCTACTCTCATAAATATGCCCAATTATGGTCAAATTTCAAAAATACGACCTACCAGTGTCGGCCTATGTTTTCCATTGCTGCCGCTTTAATCTTACCGCGGTCGGTACTTTTTCTGAAAGAATTCCAAAACTCTGAGCAGCGAGAAATCAGAAAAAGCGTTGAAGCGTTGAAGCGTTGAAGCGTTGAAGCGTTGAAGCGTTGAAATTTCTGTTCATATTCTTCTCAATCAAGATAAATTCCATCATTCCATCATTCCATCATTCCATCATTCCATCATTCCATCATTCCATCATTCCTCTATGACCAGCATCAAGTATCCAGTATCCAGTATCCAGTATCCAGTCTCAACAAACCCTTGTTTCATCCACCCTTTGCAGATATATTAAGTTGATTTCACCGGTCAAAACATCGTAACTCTCTGTATAAAATAAATTTGGAGCAAATCAACAACTTGCTTCGTTTCTACTATATTTGCAAAATCCCAAGAAAAAGTGCTGCAAGCCGCATCTCTTCTATAAACACCGCGTATGAACGACTTGCAACCACCACACTCTGAAAAACGTCGAAGAGGAGCGCCAAAATGAGTAGTAACAGTAAATTAATGGCCGTACGTGAAGCCATGCCCAGCGCAACCAAAGCCCTTATGGCTAAACCGAACGTCGTTGGCGTTGGCGTTGGTTACAAACTGGTCAATGGTGAGTTCACTGACGAAATTTCAATCATTGCCAATGTAGAAAAAAAGCAGGATCCGTCCACACTTTCCAAGGGACAGATTATCCCCCCAACTATGGACGGCTTTGTTACCGATGTCTTTGAAACAGGTAAAGTTGTGGCGCAGCAAGACCCGCGCGCGCGGGTTCGTCCGGTGCCCGGTGGCATGAGCATTGGCCATGTCGGCGTGACTGCCGGCACCCTCGGGTGTTGGGTTCGCAAGAATGGCGAATACCACATTCTTTCCAACAACCACGTGATTGGCAATAGCAATCAGGGCTCTCCGGGAGATCGCATCCTGCAGCCTGGTCCGCACGACAGCGGCACGGAACAAATTGCCGAATTAACGGAATATGTGGAAATCAAGTTTGGTGGACCGGACAATCTGGTTGATGCTGCGATTGCCCGCGCGGTAGAAGGTGAAGACGGTGGTTCGGACTGTAATATTGCCAACGCCATTGCCAATTTGCTGAACGGCGGCGCCTCAGCCATGGGCCGCAGTACACGTCTCAAGCCAGTTAAAACAGCAGCCATTGAAGACATTGTTCTGGCTGAAATCCTGGATATTGGCGTGGTCAATGAGATTGCTGAACCGACGCTGGGAATGGAAGTCAAGAAAAGTGGTCGCACCACCGGTCTGACTTTCGGCAAGGTGCAGCAAATCGACGTGACGATTAACGTCAACTTCGGGCAGCAAACCGCCTTCTTCGTGGATCAGGTCATCACCAACGACATGAGCGACGGTGGCGACAGCGGCTCAGCGATCATCTCCAAAGACGACGGCAAAATGGTCGGTCTGCTCTTTGCCGGCAGCGAGTTGATTACCGTGTTTAATCGCGCCCAGAATGTATTTGATGCCTTGGATATTACGTTCTAGATGAGCGTTGTTCGTTGACCGGTTTTCGATCATCGGTCAACGGATGTTCTGCCTTGAGAGGAGAGGCGTTCCAGCGACAATGAAGAAGAAACAACAGCTCAACATGCAGCTCCAAACGACGTCAACGTCACCGAGGTAAAGAAAGCTGAAGTTTATCAGCAAGCTGAGCTGGATGACGCGTCTGGAATGTCATTTGATACCTTGACTGAAAAACCGGTGGTCATCAAAAGAGCTGCAGCAAAGTGTGGATGTCACTTCCCTTTACCTTCAGTCTTCGCTGAGGATATAAGTGTAAATTGTTAGAGAGACTGTAAGATATTTTGTGTAAATCCGTATTCGCTTAAATGTCGAGTTCTATTCTGCCTTCAAAGAGAATGGCCAGTTGTGATAGAATGAAAGGCCA
>JANQRS010000028.1 GCA_028284445.1 Calditrichia bacterium | reverse complement strand
GGGGGTTTGTACACAAGATCGCCTGGGGAGAGCTATCTGAGGCGGTCGTCGGTCTGCGGCTATTACAAGTTGGCTCTTGACGGTTCTCCCGGGATGAATGGCGACTGACTGTTTGAGACCAGGGAGGGTTGAGTTTCAGTCGCCTGAAAGCGTTTTTTGGTTCTTTTTTGCGCTGTTTCAAAAAAGAACATTGGGCCCGGATCGCACTTGCAAATGAACCAGGGTGACCGGGATGAACCTGCTTCATCCCTATTTCCCCGCTTCCAGCCCTACCATCGACTTGTGGGGTATAGTGAGCTTCGAAGGGGGATAAAGGGGGATGTTTCCATATTTGCTCACTTACAAGTTTGCAAACCGCCCGGTCGTACCGTAATTTAAGGACTTGACCAGCAAATAAGGGCAAAGATGTCCAGGAAAGTCCCGAAAGCAGCCGCTAAGGCCGAAAAACAGACAGAATCCCGCGACCGCTATTACCTCCTCTACCAGCTATTCCATTCCATCACCCGTTCAACGCTGGAACCGGCTCGGGCATTGGAATTGATTATCGATGCCGGTGTGCAAATAACCGGTGCAACAAAAGGCTCTATTGTGCTGGTCAATTGGGAGCAAAACATCCTCGAAATTGCAGCCTCCAAAGGTTTTGTCGATCCGGTGGAGAAGTTTAAAATGCGAATCGATGAAGGCATCACCGGCTGGGTGGCACAAAACGGCGAACCCTTGCTGATACCAGATGTCTCGCAGGACGATCGTTACGTGCAGCTTGATGCCGAAATACGCTCGGAACTGGCAGTGCCGCTGAAAATCGATGATCAACTCATCGGTGTTCTTAATGTCGACAGTATTCGTCTGAATGCATTTGGTAGCGAAGATTTAGACTTCCTGACCTTGCTCTCCCAACAATCGGCACAGGTCATTCGAAATGGACGCCTCTTCGAAACCGTTCGCCAGAAAGCAGAGCAGCTATCAGCGCTCATTGATATCAACAAGACCATCAATAGTCCACGCTCGCTCGACAAAATCCTCCGGCAAATTGTTACCAGTGCCGCACGGCTGACGCATTCAAAAATTTGCGCAGTGCGGCTTTTATCGGATGATCGGGAAGAGCTGGTTTTGCGGGCCCAGCATGGCGGTAGCCCGGATTATTCTGAGCAAGCAAATATTCGCATTTCACGAAGAAACCTCGGCCGCATCATCCATAAACGCCAGCCTCTGCATCTGGAAGATATTCGCAAAGATGAGAAATACGGTTTGGCCGAATTTGCGAACAAAGAGAAAGTGCGCACCATGCTGGCCATGCCTTTGGTGACGCGCAACAAAGCAATTGGCATGATTCAGATCTTCAAAACACGGCGCTATTCTTTTTCCGAAGAAGAGGTTCTCCTGCTCAACACCTTTTCCGATCTCTGCGCTATTTCAATAGAGAATGCCCGGCTTTACAATAAAATGTTGACACTCGAGGAGCAATTTCGTTTTGCTGAACGCCTGGCAGCAGTTGGTGAGCTCTCCGCCGGCATTGCCCATGAAATAAGGAATCCACTGACCATCGTCAAAATGATTTTCGATTCTGAACAGCAGCTAAATGACAGGGATCGCGAGATCATCAGCGAAGAGCTGGATCGCATGAACAAGATCATCACCAATTTGTTGGACTATGCCCGGCCGCAGGACCCGGTCAGAGAGCTCTGTAATGTCAATCGCATCCTGGATACAGTTGGTCAACTCCTTTCCCATGCCTTCGAAAGGAAAGAATTTGAGTTAAAAACCAATCTCTATAAACGGCTGCCGAAAATCGAAGCGGATCCGGTGCAATTGCAGCAGGTCTTCCTCAATATCTTCATGAATTCCCGGGAAGCAATTCAGGCCGGCGGTAGTATTGAGGTTGAAACCGGTATTGCCGAAAATGACATGGTATACATTGTTTTTCGTGACGATGGAAGTGGCTTTCCGGAATCCGTCGTGAAGAATCTCTTCGTGCCATTTACAACAACCAAACGCAAGGGACTGGGATTAGGACTATCCATTATTAAACGAATCGTCAATTCACATCAGGGAACGATACAGATTCAAAACCGGCCGCAAGGCGGTGCACAGGTTCGAATTGAATTGCCAGTTAAGCCTTAGATTATGTGAGCACTGATGAAAAAACAACGTATTAAATCTTCTCGTGAAGTGCGGGTACTTATTGTAGATGACGAACGGAATATCCACTATTCCTTTCAAAAGATTCTGCCCTCGGAATATCAAATTATTTCCGCGGAAAGTGCAGAGGATGGTATTCGCTTACTTCGGGAGGTCAGTCCCAACATTGTAATTATGGATGTGCGACTGCCGGAGATGAATGGCCTGGAAGCGCTAAAACAAATGCGCAAAATCAACGAGAAAATTCCCATCGTCATGATGACGGCATTTGGCACCATGAATACCGCAATTACGGCGATGAAATTTGGGGCCTTTGAATATTTGCTAAAGCCCTTCGATGTGCACCGGATGAGCGAAATTGTTGAACGGGCGCTGGAAAACAGCGAAATGATGCAGCGCCAGGTATACGTTGGTACACCGTCGCCGCCGGATGGTGAGGAGAATGCCGACGCGATTGTCGGCTCCTCGGAACAAATGCAGGAAGTCTATAAATTGATTGGTCAGGTCGCCACCCAGGATGTTACGGTTTTGATTCGTGGGGAAAGCGGGACCGGAAAAGAGCTCGTTGCGCGAGCGATCTATCAGCATAGCAATCGCGCCAGCAAACCATTTATGGAAATTAACTGCGCAGCCATTCCCGACAATCTTCTGGAGTCTGAACTCTTCGGATATGAAAAAGGGGCATTCACCGGTGCCAGCGAGCGACGCATCGGCAAGTTTGAGCAGGTTAACAACGGCACGCTTTTCCTCGACGAGATCGGTGAAATGTCCATGATGACCCAGGCAAAAGTATTGCGTCTGATCCAATATGGTGAATTTACGCGGATCGGAGGCAGTGAGGTTATCAAGACCAATGTTCGCTTGCTGGTTGCCACCAATCGTAACCTCGAAGAAGCGATTCAGGCCGGTGATTTTCGGGAAGATCTCTTCTACCGCTTGAACATTATCACCATCAACCTTCCGCCATTGAGAGACCGCAAGCAAGATATTGAAGAACTGGTTCGCTATTTCATTGGACGTCATTCGCAGGATGGTAATCGGGAAATAGAAGGCATTTATCAGGAAGCCATGGAGCATCTGCAAAGCCATAATTGGCCGGGAAATGTTCGCCAGTTGGAAAACGAGATTCGCCGGGCTATTGTTTTGTGCAAAGGCACCAAAATCGGCCTCGACGACCTGGAACTTGACAGCGCCTCCGCCGGCAACGAAACGCTGATGGAGGGAGATGCAACTGTGGCCCTTGCACAAGTCTTTGATCGAATCCTTACCGACAAGGGCCGGGCGAATGTTTGGCAAGAAGTCGAATCATTGCTAATCCGTAAAACCCTTGAAAAGACCAAGGGCAATCAGGTGCAGGCAGCGCGCATACTCGGTATTCACCGCAATACCTTACGGAATCGAATCGTGAAGTATAAGTTGGATTCTTAAGATGCATCAAAGCGCTGAAATTGACTGTCTAAAGCGTATTACTCGTTAGGTTTTTCGAACAATGATCCGTCCGCGACAGGCGTGGCTGAAGCAAAGACATTTTCATGCAGACTATCACTGGCTAAAACCCGGTAATTTGCCGCGACCGTTTGCCGGTTAGAGAATCCAGGCAGACGGCAATACCACACCAACGCTATCTACAATCAGGGTGAAATGATCGCTACCCATATCAATATTAAAGAAAAGTCCTTCAGGTTTATCTATGGTCAGGAAACTGTCATTTACCATCTCTTCCGGGCTGATGCCGGATTATTCTTTAGTCTGCTTATCTTTAAAGGGAAGAAAACTGCGTGAAAAGGCTCACAGCTTGTTAAAGAAAAAGGAGTAGATTGCATTTAAGTATTGAATGAAATAGTCAGGGAACATAACTTCGACCATGAACCGGACTACACCATCGGCTGTTACCGGATTGCTACTAGAGCTCAAGAATGGTAATAGAGAGGTCATGGATGAGCTTGCTCCGATGATCTACCAGGAACTGAGGCAGATTGCTTCTCGATATCTTCGTTCGGAATCCAACCGGCAAACCATCCAGACAACTGATTTGGTTCATGAGGCCTATCTGCGGCTGATTGATGAAGCGTATTATTCCTGGGAAAATAGAGCTCACTTTTTTGCCGTAGCGGCCCGGGCCATGCGGCAATTCCTCATCTACTATGCCAAAAAACAGAAGACTGCCAAGCGCGGTGGTGGTAAAAAAGCAATCTCACTTGATGAAGGCGCAATCCTTGCCGAGCAAAAATCAGATGACGTTCTTGCCTTGGATGAAGCGCTATTGCGGCTGAAAGCGCTGGACGAGCGTATGAATCGAATCGTCGAACTGAGATATTTCTCCGGTTTATCCATAGAAGAAACAGCTGAAGTGCTTTCGATTTCGACTGCAACGGTTAAGCGGGAGTGGACCACGGCCAAAGCCTGGCTCTACAATGAACTCCATAATAACTAGCGAGTCCAATGGCTTCGCAAAAATGGCATAAAATCAAGGAAGTTTTCCACACTGCTTCATCGCTGCCACCAGATGAGCGCCCGGAATTTCTGGAAAGGGCCTGTCAAGGTGATTCGGATATCCGTGCCGAGGTTGAGCGCCTTCTTGATTCCATTAATCAAGCAAACGATTTCCTTGAGTCCCCTCATGATGACTTCAGGCCAATTCTCGGTGGCGTCACGAATTTTGACGAAATGGTGGCCGGGCAGCAAATCGGCCCATATCAAATTGTGAATGTGATCGGGGAAGGCGGGATGGGTGTCGTCTACCTCGCCCGCCGGGCAGATGGCACATTTAAAAAAGATGTTGCGATCAAGCTCATCAAACGCGGTATGGATACCCGCACTGTTCTGCGTCGTTTTGCACTCGAGAGACAAACTCTGGCAATGCTTAATCATCCGAACATAGCCAGGCTCTATGATGGCGGTAGCACAGATGATGGTCTCCCCTATTTTGTCATGGAGCACATAGCAGGACTCCCAATTACTAAATACTGTCGCGAAAAACGGCTTTCAATAGAAGACCGTCTTCGACTTTTCAGAAAGGTCTGCGCTGCGTTGAGCTATGCCCATCGCAATCTGGTCATTCACCGGGATCTGAAACCGGCCAACATTCTTGTCGACGCCAGTGGCGAAGCAAAGTTGCTTGATTTCGGTATTGCCAAACTCTTAAGTGCCGATGAGGCTACCGCAACCAGCGAAATGACAGCCCAAGGCGCGTGCTTCGTTACACCGGAATATGCCAGCCCGGAGCAAATAAAAGGACAGCAAGTGTCAACCAGCAGCGATGTGTATGCGCTTGGCATTCTGCTATATGAATTATTAACGGGCCGGCGTCCGTATAGCTTCCAAAATCGATCACCGCTGGAGATCGAAAGAACAATCACTAAAGCAAATCCAGTACCGCCAAGTCAGGCGATCACTCCATCACAGGCGAGTGGAGGGCAAATTGGCATATCCGCGGGAAAGTTAAGCAAAAAGATTAAAGGCGATCTCGATACAATATTGATGAAGGCCCTGCAAAAAGAGCCGGACCGCCGCTATGATAGCGTCGATCAACTCTCTGACGATCTTCGCAGACACCTGGAGGGAGTGCCCATTATTGCCCGGCAAGATAGCACCAAATATCGCGTCGGGAAATTTATCAAGCGGCATCGCATCGGGCTGGCTTTTCTGGTAGCGATTTTTGCGGCCTTACTTGCCGGAATTGCCGGCTTCAGCTGGCAAGCGGAAATCGCGCGGAAAGAGGCCAGCAAAGCCAATCAAACACTCACTTTTCTGCGGAAAATGCTGTCCTCTGCTGACCCTTTATCCGCCGGCCGTAAATTAACAGCAACAGAAATGCTCGACAAAGCTGCTGAGCGAATTCCCAAAGAACTGCAGCCATTTCCCGAAATCGAAGGAGAAATAAGATCGATCCTTGGTGAAGCGTATCAACATCAGGGAGATTATGACAAAGCATACGAACATTTTCAGGCCAATATTGAGCTCTTGAGTAACCACTATGGCAATAACGACCCGCTGGTCGCCAACGGTTTTCGTGAGCTGGCAGTTATTGAGCATTACCGCGGCAATCTGACAGAAGCAGATAGTCTTTATCGACGTGCCTTAACTCTCTACCGTCAGATTGGCGAAACAAACAGTGGAGATTATGCTGTTGCCATGAATGATTTCGGTACGATTCTCTTGGATCATGCTCAATATGACAGTGCAAAGAATGTCTTTGAAAATAGCCTGCATCTTATGAAACAGGTATTCGAGAAAAATCACTTCCAAATCGGGAGCGCGCTAAACAATCTGGCTTTCGTTCTTGATGAACAAGGAGATTATACAAGGGCGGACACAGTATATTCAGAAGCATTAACCGTTTTCCGCCACAATTTTGGATCGGAGCATCCGGAAATCGCCAATTCCCTGAACAACCTTGCCTTTGTGAAACTCAATCTTGGCGATACACTTGCCTGCCTGCAACTTCACGAAGAGGCGCTGAGCATGCAGCGCAAAATTCTTGGCGAAGATCATCCCGACATTGGTGTAACATTGCACAACATTGCCGCTGTGACGTTCTACAAAAAGGAATACAACAGAGCAAAACCGCGCGCCGCTGAAGTGATAGAGATTTTCAGTAAGCACTACCCGCCTGATCATATTTACCTTGGCAGCGCTTACTTTCTGATGGGTAGAATTCTTAGTGCGCTGGATGAGCAGGATGCGGAAGATTATTTAATCAAAACGCGTAAAATAAGAACGGCGCAATACGACGCATCGCATCCGCTTATCGCCTCTAGTGATCTTGAACTCGGAATTCATTACGTACGGAATGAAAAATGGAAGGCCGCGGAAACAGCCTTATTGAATGCTCATGCATTTTACGCTCAGGCTGAAGGGCAGGAAAAAAATTTGCGCAGGACGCGTACGCTGCTTGTTGAGGTCTATCAAAAACAGGGGCAGTTGCACTTGGCGGCAGCGTATCGGAAGATGCCGGGTGATAAGTAATCCCTGTGTGAGACACCTTCCCCCCCATAAAAATTCCCCAAGCAGGAACTCCGGAGGAATTTGCAATACACACCTCTACCTCAATAGTTCTTTGACGGCCTTATCCACCTGTTCGAACGGAAATCGTGAGAGAATCGCTTTTTTTTCCGCTTCAATTATTTCCAGTCCCAAATTGCCACTGCTGCCAAGGTGGGTATATGCGAGACCTTCCGGGCGCTGGAACTCCCCGGCTTCAATTTGCCGGCCAACTTCACGGTAAGCTTGTCGAAATGGCACGCCGGCAAGCACCTGCTGATTCACAGCATCAACACTGAACAGGTAGCTGTATTTCTCATCCTTGAGGATATCTTCATTCACGATAATATTTTCAAACATGAACAAGGCGATATCCAGGCACTCCTTGAGGGAAGTGATTTGTGGAAACAGTGCCCCTTTCAAAAGCTGCATATCGCGATGATAGCCCGAGGGCAAATTGGCGCTTAGCATGATGATTTCATTTGGCACCGCCTGAATTTTGTTGCATCGTCCACGGATCAATTCAAACACATCCGGATTCTTTTTATGCGGCATAATGCTGGAACCGGTGGTCAGTGCATCCGGGAAGCGGATAAAGGCAAAATTTTGACAAAGATAGAGGCAAGTATCCATTGCCAGTTTACCCAGCGTAGCGGCGATACCAGCCAGCGCTACAGCCGTTACACGCTCCGTTTTGCCTCGTCCGATTTGCGCATAAACGGAATTCACTACCGGCGCATCAAAGCCCAATAGACGCGTGGTCATTTCGCGGTCAAGCGGCAGTGAGGAGCCATATCCAGCTGCTGATCCCAGGGGATTACGATTGGTAATGCGATAGGCAGCTTCAAGCAACATCAAATCATCTACAAGGCTCTCGGCATAGGCGCTAAACCACAGACCGAAGGAGGAAGGCATCGCCACCTGAAAATGGGTATACCCCGGCAAAGCAACGTCCTCATACTTTTCGGCCAGTTCGAGAAGTTGAGCAGAGAACGCATCAACAAGTGCTACAACCTGCCGTAATTCGTCGCGCAAATACAGACGGATATCAACCAACACCTGATCGTTTCGCGAGCGGCCGCTATGAATCTTCTGCCCAATTTCTCCAAGCCGCTCCGTCAAAAGCAATTCCACCTGTGAATGAACGTCTTCAACACCGGGGGCAATGGCAAATTTGTCCGCGGCAATATCATGATATATCGCCACCAATTCCTTATGCAAAGCGGCAAATTCGTCCTCGGTCAGCAACCCAATAGTCGACAGCATTTTGCCGTGGGCAATAGACCCCAGTACATCAAAGGGGGCCAGCAACATATCATAGTCCGGATCATCACCGATAGTAAATGACTCGATGCGTTTTTCGATGTCAATGTCTTTTTGCCAGAGCTTGTTTTTTGCCTCATTGCTCATATTAAATCCTTATTCATCATTCTATATTCGTCGTTCGCCCTCATCGGATTACGGCTATATTCATTCCTAACAATTATCAATTCCAGCCACGCCTAATCCGACCTACGTTTTTCTTGCCAACGGCCTACCGCCAACCGTCATATTCATTTTTCATTCTTCATTTCCTGATTCAACACATCCAATAATTGAATATACCCCTCAATACCCGCCTTGATTTCGTCCAGATAAATATATTCATCCGCAGTATGGGAGCGCTCAGAACGGCCGGGGCCGATCTTAACCGACGGGCCGGGAATCACAGCTTGGTCGGAGGTAGTTGCGGAACCGAAACAATCCATGGATAGCGCTTTGGCAGCAGCAAGAATCGGATGCCCTGCCGGCACGGCTGACGGATTTAAGCGTGTCGATCGCGGTGTTACCTCACAATCAACCTGCTCGCGAATCAGTTCTAAGACCTCAATATTGCTATAGGCATCGGTTGTCCTGACATCGACAGTAAATTTGCAGCTATCCGGGACAACATTATGCTGTGTGCCTGCCTCGATAATGGTTACAGTCATTTTAACCGGTCCAAGCATGGCTGATTCACGGGCAAACTGATAGCCATGGAACCAGGCAATGTTGTGTACGGCCTTTTCGATAGCATTTATGCCAACATTTCGCGCAGCATGTCCACTCTTGCCTCGAGCCACACAGTCCAGCACCATCAGGCCTTTCTCGGCGATCGCCAGGGCCATCTCGGTCGGTTCACCAACGATCGCCAAATCGAGGCTTCCCAGCATGGGCAAAATCGATTCCACCCCATTTCGACCGGAATTCTCTTCCTCGGCAGTTGCAGCCATAATCAGGTTAAAATTCAGATCATCGCGATCATAAAAATGGCGGAATGCAGCAATTAAGGACACCAGCGCACCGCCGGCATCATTGCTTCCAAGACCAAATAATTTTCCATCTGCGATCTCAGGATGAAACGGATCTTTCGTCCAGCCCGCATTTGGTTTGACCGTATCATGATGGGAATTCAGCAGAATGGTCGGACGAGAAGGATCGTAGTGTAAACTCGTGGCCCAAACATTGAACAAATGCCGCTGCGGCGCCAGCCCCTTTTTTACAAAAAAATCGGCTAAACAATTTGCAGTGTCTTCTTCCTGCCGGCTAAATGACTCGATGCGAATGAGGTTCTTTAATAATTCAAGAGCATCTTCTGCCAAAACTGTAGGCGATACGGTGCTCAACATAATTCCGTTCCCTTTTGCGGTTCCAGAATATCGTTTGCATGACATAACCATACCTTGGCTACACCGGATTCCAGTGCAGAAAAACCTGTGTCCAGTTTGGGAATCATACCATTGGCTATCAGTTTCCCGGACTTCCAGTTGTCATATAATTCCCGGTCGAGTGAATGCACAATACTGGTTGGATCATCAACTGAGCGCAATACGCCCGGTTTGTCGAAAGCATAAATCAGTCGCGCATTACCAAGGGTTACGGCTACTGACGCTGCAATTGTATCGGCATTTGTATTGAGCATCTTTCCCTTTCCGTCGTGTGTTAAGGGCGCCAACACCGGGGTCAAGCCGCTGGCAGCAAGTCTTTGCAGGATTTCAACATTAACCTCCAGAATATCCCCGGCGTATCCGAAGTTGATTTCGCCGAGTTTTCGCTTTTCGGCCAGAATAACATTAGCATCCGCGCCGCTCAGGCCAAGCGCATTGCAGCCCATGGCTTGTAACTTGGCAACAATGGATTTGTTTATTTTTCCGCCATACACCATGGTAACGATTTCCAGCATAGCCTCATTGGTGATTCGCCGGCCGTCAACCATTTCAACTTCCACGCCCATTCTATCTGCGAGATTGGTCGCCATTTTACCGCCGCCATGAACCAGAATTTTAGGAGCCGGCAGTTTTACAAAGTCCTGCAAGAAAGCCTGCAAAGTGTTAGCAGCGTCGATCATGGCCCCACCGATTTTGACAACCGTCCAGGTCATGATAACACCTTCTCTAATCCCGCGAAAAAGATATCAACCTCGTCTTTCGTCACGGCCAAAGACGGCAATAGACGCAGGACATTGGGATGCTTTGAAGATCCGGTAAAAATCCGTTCTTCATACAATAATTGTTCACGAACCGGCTTGCATGGACCACCCAGCTCCACCCCAATCATCAAACCGCTGCCGCGAACCTCTCGGATTCGTTTGCTGAATCCAGCAAGCCCGTCCATCAAATATCGTCCTATTTCCAGCGCATTTGTTATCAAGTTTTCGCTTTCAATGACCTCCAAAACTGCCAGCCCTGCGGCACAGGCCAAATGATTGCCGCCAAACGTGCTACCAAGGCGCCCATACACGGCCTCAAAATCCGGACTGATCAAGACCCCGCCAATTGGGAACCCGTTGCCCATCCCTTTGGCAACCGTAATAAGATCCGGGCGAATATCTGCAAATTGATGCGCAAAGAACTTGCCGCTGCGGCCATATCCGGATTGAATTTCGTCGAGAATTAACACTGTTCCGTGTTTACGACAAAGAGATTCGCACTGTTGTAAAAACTGGGTTTCAGGCTGATATATACCGGCAATTCCCTGGATGCCTTCTACAATGACGGCAGCGACATCACCACGGCTTAGCGCCTCTGCCAGTTTGTCCCGATCATTCAACGGCAACAATTCGACCGGCAAGCCTTCATTCACCGGTGCAATGATTTTCCGGTTATCGGTCATTGCGACCGCTGCCGAAGTGCGTCCGTGGAATCCATTTTCAAAGGCAATCACCTTGCGGCGCCCGTTTTGGAAAGAGGCTAACTTCAAGGCATTTTCATTCGCTTCAGCACCGGAATTACAAAGGAATAGCGAATAGTCGCGATAGCCGGACAATGCACCGAGTTTTGCTGCCAATTGATGCTGAATCTCGATCTTCACAGAATTGGAGTAAAATCCCAGTTGTTCCAACTGGTCCGAAATGCGCTTGCGATAATGCGGATGACAATGCCCAATTGAAATGACCGCATGTCCACCATAGAAATCCAGATAGCGATTGCCGGCTTCATCCCAAAGCCAACTCCCATCCGCGCGCACCGGTGTTATATCGAATAGAGGATAGACTTTATATGGTTTCATATCAAAAGGCACTCGCTTTTAGCTGCAATCCATCCATTTCATCCAGGCCGAACATCAGATTGGCATTTTGCACGGCCTGCCCGGCTGCGCCCTTTACGAGATTATCAATTATAGAAATAATCATCAGTTTGCCAGCTTCTTTCTGCAAATACAAAATGCAATTATTGGTATTCACTACCTGTTTGAGATCCGGATTCTTATCTGTAATAAAGACAAAGGGGTGATCTCGATAATAGTCCGCATACATCCCGGCGGCCGCTTCCTGCCCCAACCCACTTTCCAGGTAAACGGCCGCAAGAATTCCACGGGTAAATCCACCACGAAACGGGATAAAGGTGAGCGGCTTGTCAAAACCGGGCTGCAAAAAAGTAAGTGTTTGGCCAATTTCTTCCAGGTGCTGATGACGAAACGCTTTATAGACACTGACATTTCCGTGTCGCCAGCTAAAATGGGTGGTTGGCAGCGGCGTCTGGCCAGCCCCGGTGCTGCCGGTTATGGCGCTGATATGGATTTCCTGCTGAAGCTCAGCAGCCGCAGCCAGCGGCAGCAGCGCCAATTGAATCGCGGTAGCGAAGCATCCGGGATTGGCCACGCGTTCCACTTCAACAATTCGGTTTCGATGCACTTCAGGCAAACCATAGACATACTCACTATTGCCCAGTCGGTAATCCCGGCTGAGATCAACAACTTTCGCACTGGCAGGCAGGCGGTTTTGCTCCAGCCACAGGCGCGATTGTCCATGTGGCAAACAGAGAAACACCAGGTCAAGATCTGCAGAGAGGTCCGTGCTAAAGTGCAAATGCGACAGCTGCACGAGGTCCGTGTGCACATCGGAGACGCGCTGTCCGGCTGCATTACGGCTGGTAACAGATCGCAATTGAAACTGTGAATGGCCCAGCAATATGCGCATCAGTTCCCCGGCGGTATAGCCAGTACCGCCGACGATACCAACTGTTTTAGTGTTCTTCATAATGACGATTCACCTGGTAATGAATTTTTGCCTGATTTGCAAAGATCTTCGAAAAGCCGCGAACGTCATCGCCGCTCCAGCTATTATTCATCTCGCCGTAGGTAGCAAAATCCGGCGACATCAGATCGAATGGCGACTCGATTCCGAGAACATGGAAACGATAGGGGGCCATATGCAATTCCACCGTCCCACTGACGTTCTTTTGCGAGTCCTCCATAAACGCTTCGATCTGGCGCATTACCGGCTCAAAATATTGCCCTTCATGCAACAAGCTCCCATACCAATTCGCCAGTTGGTCCTTCCAGTATAACTGCCACTTCGTAAGGAGATGCTTTTCAAGTGCATGATGCGCCTTGATGATCATCAGCGGCGCCGCGGCTTCAAAACCAACCCGTCCCTTGATGCCAATAATGGTGTCGCCGACGTGAATATCGCGACCAATCGCATAGGGTCCGGCCAGTTCTTCCAATTGCCGAATTGCATGCACCGGATTGTCAAATGCGTCATCGTTAACTGCCACGAGTTCACCTTGTTCAAAACGGAGCTTCACTGACTGCGGCTCTTTTTCATCGAGCTGTGTCGGGAACGCTTCTTCCGGGAGGTAATCGCTTGAAGTCAAGGTTTCTTTGCCACCCACCGAGGTTCCCCACAAGCCTTTATTTATAGAATATTGTGCCTTTGTCCAGTCAATGTCCACATCATGCTTTTTCAGAAAGGTAATTTCCTCGTTCCGGGAAATTTTCATATCGCGAATCGGAGTGAGGATTTCCACGCCAGGAATCAGAATATTGAAAACCAGGTCGAAACGCACCTGATCATTCCCGGCACCGGTACTGCCGTGCGCCACATATGCGGCGTTAATTTCACGGGCATACTCAGCGATCGCCGCTGCCTGAAAGACCCGTTCAGAACTAACGGACAAAGGATAGGTGTTGTTTTTCAAAACATTCCCAAAGATCAGGTATTTGATGCAGCGCTGGTAGTAATTGGCGGTTTCATCGATCATAATATGTTTCTTCACACCCAATGCATAAGCACGGGCCTCTATTTCAGCCAGTTCCTCAGCGGAAAAGCCACCGGTATTAACAATCACTGAATGGACTTCCAAACCACGATCTTCGGAGAGATATTTTGCACAATAAGAGGTATCCAGCCCACCGCTAAATGCGAGGACCACCCGGTTGTTGCCATTGCCATTGCTCACAGCCTTATGAGGTTTTTCCGGGTCAAAAATCAATCCTGTGCAGAGACAATATTTGCGATTGTTCCGGGTTAGAATATCATAATTTTTACATGTTTGACAGCCATCCCAAAACTGGTCATCACCGGTCAACTCGCTGAACGGCACCGGCTTGTATCCCAGCTCAGAATTCATTTTCATGACCGCGTGACTGGTGGTAATCGAGAAAATCTTGGCGTTGGGATATTTTCTGCGGGACAATCCAAAAGCGGCATCCTTGATGCGCCGTCCAAGGCTCTTTCCGCGGAAATCCGGCGATACGATGAGACCGGAATTTGCCACATATTTTCCATGTGTCCAGGTTTCGATATAGCAAAATCCAGCCAGCCGCCCATCCGTATGAAGCGCGATAACGGCTTTGCCTTCGTCTATTTTATTGCTGATATAAGCCGGTGAGCGTCGCGCAATACCGATATCGCGCATTTTGGAGCTTTCTTCGATAAGGTCGGAAATCTGTTCCGAAAATGATTTATGCGCTTCCTGGGCCACCTGCACCACAAACTCATCATCCTTGTAAAAGATATTTGATTTCATTTTTTCCTCTCAACGTGGTTTTGGGTCTCTGTGCAGCAAGTTCTTCATGTGCACGCCCTTAATCCCCCCTTTATCTCTCCCTGGGGGGAGATAGAGGGGGGATTAATCTGCACGTGAATATGATATCAGCAAACACAGCAAGCCTGCAATACTATTGCGCCTCTTAAGACGCTAAAATTATATGTTATATGGAATTTGACACATTTGTGTCATGTCAGAATATGTAGACCCATTAGGGTCTACGACGGATGGTACGGCGGGTACGAATATTAAGGGCAGTATTGAATTCAGACATAGCAGCACATACGCAGAGACGCAGGAAGATTGCGTATCCAGTACTTTGCTTGCTGTTTTTCAGATCGAAGCCGATCATGACAGGTTTCCAGCTTTCTGAATTCTTATTCAATTTTGCTCGAGAAATATAGATCATAATTCCAGCCTCCACAACAGGAATTTGCTTTGAACTTAAAAAAGATCCGGATATTGCCCTTTACTTGGCAGCCGCGACTGTCCGGTAAGATACATATCTACCGAACGAGCTGCTTCACGGCCTTCGGAAATCGCATTGACAATCAGCGATTGACCGATACGCATATCACCTGCCGAAAAGACACCTGTAACGTTGGTCTGGTACTGGTCATCTGTTTTGACCGCACCGCGCCTGGTCAATTCCAGGTCAAGTTCCTGAACCAGTGAGCCGCGTTCAGGGCCACTGAAGCCAATTGCCAAAAGCACCAGATCTGCCGCCCAGCGCTTTTCAGAATCAGGATGCTCCAGGAATGTGTAACGACTGCCATTGCTACCGGCAACCAAATCTACCTGCACAGTATCGATACCGACAACCCGGCCTTTTTCTCCAACGAATTTACGGGTCAAAATTTTCCATTGGCGGTCAACGCCCTCTTCATGAGAAGAACTGGTGCGCAATACCATCGGCCAATTGGGCCAGGGTTGATCTTTCGGGCGCTCCGCCGGCGGCAGGTCGTGATAATCAAAATTTGTAACGGACAGTGCACCCTGGCGACTGGCAGTGCCGATGCAATCACTGGCAGTATCTCCACCACCGATGACGATTACGTGCTTCCCGGCAGCATCAATGAAGGTGTCCGGATGAGTATCCGTAGCATCTCCTGCACAAATTCTATTTTGCCCGGTCAGATAATCCATGGCATAATGAATCCCCTGCAGTTCGCGGCCCGGTAAGGGCAGGTCACGAGGGGCAGTTGCACCCGTGCAGAGAATAGTGGCGTCATATTCATCCAGCGTTGATATGGGTAAATTTCCACCGAGGTCACTACCAACCTGGAATTTGATTCCTTCCGCCTTCAGCAATTCGATCCGTCGATCAAGAATGCGCTTTTCCATCTTAAAATCGGGAATGCCGTAACGCAGTAAGCCGCCAATACGATCGTCGCGCTCAAACACGGTGACGGTATGACCAGCGCGATTCAATTGATCTGCGCAGGCCAATCCTGCCGGACCTGAGCCCACCACAGCAACCCGATGTTGAGTTCGAATTTCCGGTGGTCTTGCAACAATCCAGCCTTCGGAGAAAGCCTTTTCGACAATCGATTTTTCGATCAATTCAATGGTCACCGGGTCAGAATTGATTGACAGAACGCAGGATGTTTCACATGGCGCCGGACAAAGCCGGCCGGTAAACTCCGGAAAGTTATTGGTCGCCTGCAGCATGTCATAGGCATCCTTCCAGCGCCCCTGGTGAACCAGGTTGTTCCAGTCGGGAATTTGATTGCCGAGCGGACAACCCACGTGGCAAAAGGGCACGCCGCAATCCATACAGCGAACGGCCTGCTGGCGGACAAGACCGTCCTTTGCATCCGGGTAGATTTCTTTATAGTCAAGCAGCCGCTCTTCAACACTACGTCGCTGCGGCAGTTTACGCTGATATCGTTTGAATCCGGTTTCTTTATCCATTTGAAGCCTTTCTCATTTGATGCGTATCTTCATTTTGCGAACGGTCATCATCACCGAGATGCTTCAAAGCGCGCTTATAATCAACAGGCATCACCTTCACAAACTTTGATAATATCTCATCCCAATTTGCGCGGATACGTCGCGCCACTTCGCTGCCGGTGCAGAGGTAATGTGATTCTATCAGCCGCAACAGCGTGCGTTTATCACCTTCGCTGACAACGGATTCCAATTCCACCATTTCCAGGTTGCAGCGCCGGGTCGCGAAATCACCTGCGATATCCAGGACGAATGCCATGCCACCACTCATTCCAGCGGCAAAATTACGCCCGGTATTTCCAAGGACGACCACAACTCCGCCGGTCATATACTCGCACCCATGATCGCCGACGCCTTCCACCACAGCCCGCAGGCCGCTATTGCGCACGCAAAAGCGTTCTCCGGCGCGGCCGCGAATATAGGCCTCTCCGCTCGTTGCTCCGTAAAAGGCCACATTGCCAAGAATGATATTTTCTTCAGCAACCAATGTCGATTCCCGCGGTGGACAGAGAATCAACTTGGAACCCGAGAGACCTTTGCCAAAATAGTCATTGGCGTCTCCTTCTACCCGCACGGACAGGCCGCGTGCGCCAAATGCACAGAAGCTCTGTCCCGCTGAACCTTTACAGTGCAGAGTAATGCTATCTTCGGGCAATCCCATCTCGCCAAAGCGTTTCGATATCTCGCTGCTAAGCATGGTTGCAAAACTCCGATCGGTATTCGAAATCGCCGCGTCAATCACCAGCTTTTTCTTGTTTTCCAAAGCGGCTTGGGCCTGCTCGATCAATTCCCGATCAGCGATATTGTCCATATCGTGCACCTGTTTTGAGGAGCAATAGCGCTCACTTTGATCCGAAACTTCCGGTTGGAAAAGCAGGCGTGAGAGGTCCAGATTTGCGGCCTTTTGATAACCGCGGGAGACATCGGCGGTCAACATGTCGGTGCGGCCGATCATCTCATCCAGAGTACGGAAGCCCAGCAGGGCCATAATTTCACGCAGCTCCTGACTGACCAAATAAAGGTAGTTGATCACGTGCTCCGGCTGACCGGCAAATTTCTCACGCAGCTCCGGATCCTGGGTGGCGATGCCAACCGGGCAGGTATTCAAATGACAAACCCGCATCATGATACAGCCCATTGCCACAAGCGGCGCAGTGGCAAAGCCATATTCCTCAGCACCGAGCAAGGCGGCAATGGCGACGTCGCGGCCGGTCTTCAACTGCCCATCGCATTCAATCACGATACGATTGCGAAGTTTATTAAGAATCAGGGTTTGATGCGCTTCAGCAATGCCGAGTTCCCAGGGGAGGCCGCAATGCTTCAGCGATGTCAGCGGGCTGGCCCCCGTACCGCCATCGCTACCGCTAATCAGCACAACGTCCGCCTTGCCCTTGGCAACACCGGCCGCTACCGTTCCAACGCCGGCCTGCGATACCAGCTTAACGTTGATTCGCGCAGCCGGATTGGCATTTTTCAAGTCAAAGATCAACTGAGAGAGATCTTCAATTGAGTAGATATCATGATGGGGCGGCGGTGATATCAATCCCACATAGGGCGTTGAATAACGGGTGCGGGCAATTTCCGGATAGACCTTATAACCAGGCAGCTGCCCTCCTTCACCGGGTTTGGCGCCCTGAGCCATTTTTATTTGCAGTTCATCCGCATTGATCAGATAGTTGCTGGTAACACCAAAGCGCCCGGAGGCAATCTGCTTAATTGCGCTGCGCCGTAAATCACCATTGGCATCCTCCTTAAAGCGGGCAGGATCTTCTCCTCCCTCACCACTGTTGCTGCGACCACCAATGCGATTCATAGCAACTGCCAGGGTTTCATGGGCTTCCTTACTCAACGATCCATAAGACATCGCCCCGGTCTTGAAACGGCGCACAATGGCTGTCCAGGGTTCGACCTCCTCCAGCGGAATCGGCTTCGACTTCCGGAACTGCAACAGGCTGCGCAGAGTGCCGGCAGCCTCGTTCTCTTCATTGACCATACGAGCAAACTCGCGATACTCGCTCTCACTCTTGCTGCGAGCAGCATGTTGCAATTTGGCAATTGCCTGCGGATGCAAATGATGTCGCTCTCCGGTGCGCCGCCACTGGTATTTACCGCCCGGCGCCAGAGGCATACTGCCAAGTAAATTGTGATCGGTATAGGCGCGCATGTGACGTTTGGCAATGTCTTCAGCGATCACGTCCAGACCTATGCCACCAATTCGCGAGATAGTGCCATTAAAGAAGGTATCTACAAGCTCATCCGACAAGCCGACAATCTCAAATATTTGCGCCCCCTGGTAACTTTGCAGGGTTGAAATGCCCATTTTTGACATCACCTTCAGGATGCCCTTGCTTATCGCCTTGATATAATTCTCGATCACTTCCGTTGCCTCGAGATCACGACGAATCACGCCGTCTTTTTGCATTTGCTCGAGCGTCTCGAAGGCGAGATAGGGATTTATGGCACTGGCACCGTAACCTAGCAACACGCAAAAATGGTGCACTTCACGAGGTTCGCCACTTTCGACGACAATACCACAGCGGGTGCGCTTTCCCTTGCGAATCAAGTGATGATGTACCGCTGCCGTGGCCAGGAGTGCCGGAATCGGTGCGCGTTTTTTACCGGCGCTGCGATCAGACAGGATGAGAATGCTGATGCCTTTATCTACCGCCTCTTCGGCCTGATAGCAAAGATCCTTAATCGCCTTATTCAGACCGGAAAGACCCAGTGATATGTCGTAGAGCATGCCAAGCGTTTGCGCCTGGATGTCTCCAACCAGCATCTGGCGCACTTGCTCCAGTCGACCGTTGGTAAGCACCGGCTGCTCGAGATGGAAGAGGTGACAATGCTCCGGCGATTCCCGGAAGATATCATGCTGCCGCCCCATACTGGATTCGAGTGCAGTGACCATCTCCTCACGAATGGCATCCAGCGGTGGATTAGTTACCTGCGCAAAAAGCTGCTTGAAATAATCATAAAGTAAGCGGGCTTTATGCGAAAGAACCGCCAAAGGCGTATCGTCTCCCATTGAGCCAAGCGGCTCCCTGGCATCACGGGCCATGACAGAAAGAATCATGTTGAGATCTTCGAGAGAGTAGCCAAAGAGCTGTTGGCGCGGCAGCAGTTTTTCCGGGGCAGTTTGCCGTACTTTTGCCGGACGCGGCAGGTGTTCGAAGCAAATTAGGTTTGCATCCAGCCAGCGCTGATAAGGCTGACGAGCAGCCAGTTCAGATTTAATTTCAGCATCGTCCACAAGACGGCCGGCATCTATATCAACTAGGAACATACGTCCGGGCTCCAGGCGGCCTTTTCGCGAAACGTTGTCAGGCGCGATATCAATGACACCGGTTTCCGAAGCCATAATGACGAGGTCGTCTTTTGTCACCGTATAGCGAGCGGGACGTAAACCGTTGCGATCCAATACCGCGCCAATGACGTCGCCGTTGGTAAAGGGTACAAATGCCGGTCCGTCCCAGGGCTCCATCAGGCAGGAATGATACTGATAAAATGCCCGTCGCTGCGGATCCATAAAGGGGTTATGCTGCCATGCTTCCGGGATCATCATCATGATGCTATGTGGCAAGGATCGACCGGAATGATGTAGCACTTCGAGGGCATTGTCCAATGCCGCTGAGTCACTGCCCCCCGGACGAATGACCGGAAAAAGGCGCTCAATGTCATCGCCAAAAGCTTCTGAACGAAAGAGCTTTTCGCGGGTATTCATCCAGTTGACATTTCCGCGCATGGTATTTATTTCGCCGTTGTGACAAAGGTAGCGAAACGGCTGAGCAAGATCCCAGGTTGGAAAGGTATTTGTGCTATAGCGTTGATGCACCAGGGCGAGTGCGGAGGTAAGTGATGGCTCCCGTAGATCCGCGTAAAAGCGTTCAACCTGATCAGCCAGCAGCATACCTTTGTACACGATGGTGCGACTGGAAAGGCTGGCAACGTAAAAAAGCTGTTTCTGCTGTAATTCGCTCTCATGAACCTGCTTCTCAACGGTCTTGCGGATCAGGTAGAGGTGCCTCTCAAAGGCTTCCCGGCTTGCTGTTTTCTTGTTTTTACCAATAAAAACCTGGAAGATTGCCGGCATTTGCGTCCGGGCCGAATCACCGATCACAGCGGGATCAACAGGCACTTCGCGCCAGCCGAGGCAATGCTGTTTTTCGCGGCGAATCGCTCTTTCCAGACGCGCCATACACGCCTGGCGCTCATCAGCGTCAGTTGGCAGAAAGACCATGCCGACAGCATAGTCACCCTCTGCCGGCAGAATGATACCACTGCCACGCAGCAATTGCTGAAAATAGGCATCGGGGATTTGTAAGAGGATGCCAGCGCCATCGCCAGACCGTTCATCAAAACCGCAGGCGCCACGGTGGGTGAGGTTTACTAAAATGCCCAGTGCTTTTTGCACGACGTCGTGAGATTTTTCACCCTTGATATGGCAAATAAATCCGGCGCCACAGGCGTCTTTTTCATGTAGAGGATTATACAAACCCTGAGGTCGGGGAAATCCATAGTTCTTTTGTTGACCAGGGCCTTCATTTCCGTCAGCAAATTCTTGTTTCAAAGACATGTCCTCCTCGAAATTCAAAAAGGGTGGAACGATATGCATGTTTAGCAGAAGCGAGGCAACGTCTGCTAAGCATATGTGCTCTTCCGAATTCCTTCCGAGAACAGCTCTGTCGGCTGACTGAGCGGCAATTTTATATAGCAATAAAGTACTGTAACTGCAAAAACTTTGTTCTACTTTTCACAAAAAGTCAGGGGACATCCCCCCTCTATCTCCCTCCAGGAGGAGATACAAGACTGTAGAAAGCGATTCTGATGCGCCAAGTCTGGCTTCCACATCCCCTTAATCCCCTTCGAAGGGGGATGCAGGGGGATTTAGAAAACAAACCTGTTTACACACCAGCTCCAACAGCCAGCATCTCAGCTACCTTATCAATAACCAGGCGGCCCATCTCTTCAGTGCCGATGAGCGTTCCATCCTGCACCTGTAGATCTGCAGTATGGTAGCCTGCTTCCAGCACCGCTTCGATCGCTTCTTCTATTGCAGCGGCAATATCCGTACGACCAAAAGTGTATTGAACCAGCATGGCAATTGAGGCCATCATCGCCAGGGGATTGGCTTTGCCGGTGCCGGCAATATCGGGCGCGGAACCATGTACCGGTTCGTAAAGCGGTGCGCCATCACCGAGGCTGGCACTCGGCAGCATGCCGATTGAGCCGGTAAGCACACTGGCTTCATCACTGAGGATATCACCAAAGAGGTTGCCGGTAACAACAACGTCGAATTGAGCTGGATTTCGCACCAGTTGCATGGCGCAATTGTCAACCAGCATATGACTGAGGGTAACATCCGGATATTCGCTGGCGACGTCGGTTAGGACTTTACGCCACAATTGCGATACGCTGAGTACATTTGCCTTATCAACAGATGTGACATGTCCGCGGCGCTTTTGGGCAAATTGAAATGCCTGATGGGCGATCCGGCGAATTTCGCCTTCGCTGTAGATCATGGTATTCCGACCAACATCTTCTCCGTTTTCAGAAGCGATACCAGCCGGTTCGCCGAAGTAGATACCGCCGGTCAATTCACGCACAACCAGCATATCAATGCCAGCGACAATCTCCGGCTTTAGTGGAGAAGCGGATGCAAGCGATTGATACAGTTTTGCCGGGCGAAGGTTGCAATAAACGCCTAATGCAGCTCGCATACCGAGCAATGCTTTCTCCGGACGCAGATGCGGCGGGTTGTTGTCGAATTCCGGCGAGCCAACTGCGCCTAGCAAAACAGCATCTGCCTGCCGGCAGGCACTTATGGTGCTATCCTGAACCGGGACAGCATGTGCATTCAAACAAGCACCGCCAATCAAATATTCGCTAAATTCAAAAGTCATATCCAGGGCTTCAGACAGGCTATCGAGCAAGCTCACGCCCTGTTTTACGACTTCCGGGCCAATCCCGTCCCCAGGAAGCACCGCTATTTTCTTTTTTGTCATTTCTATGTCCGTCTAGTAGTTTACTTATCGAATTTTTTCTGCATTGTCGAGGATGCTTGATGCTTGATGCTTGATGCTTGATGCTTGATGCTTGATGCTTGATGCTTGATGCTTGATGCTTGATGCTTGATGCTTGATGCTTGAT
>JANQRS010000006.1 GCA_028284445.1 Calditrichia bacterium | reverse complement strand
TTGGAGTGTTTTCGCTATTTTCGATTTCAGTTCGAAACGCAATGCATGATAAAATAGATCCGGATCAATCGCTGGTTGTCTATTTCGTCTTCGCCGCATGCTGTAACGAAGCCGCATTTCATTGCCATTTAGTTTTTGCGACCACTGAATCTGCCAGCTCTGACGACGATAAATGAATCGAGCTTGATCAATGAGAGGGCGGTCGGTTTGAAAGTAGGTGCTAAGCTTACCGAGCTTTTCAATGCTTATTTGTCCGTTCAGATATATACCGGTATTGTTACTCGGCGATTGACTGGTTTGGCCGACTGCTCGTCCCAAGCGGGCAAAATAAGCAGGCGAATAGCGATAATAAACAATTCGATATTGCCAGCGCTTGTTTTTTGGCTTTAATCTAATGGTCTGTTGCAGAACCATGTTTTGCCGCTGATCCATTGCAAACTCACCTTGCCATGCAAGGGCATTGTGGGTAAGGCTATGATACAGACTACCGTTAAAAGAAGACTTCAGGGAGTCGATGAAATCGTTTGTCAACAAAGGGAGATCATATTGGGTCAGTGCCCCTGCAAATCCGGCGCTCCAGTATCCTGAATGATATGCACTGGCAATACCAATGATGTTTTCTGCGAGCCGATCTCGATTATTCTCTTCCCTTGCTGTTCGATGATAGCCGCTGCTATAAAGTGAGCGCACGGTGAGTGAATCCTCGTTGAGCACGGCGTCGATACGTTGGCTGGAAAGAAATAACGCCCCTGCGAAGACTTGATTTTGCCAACCAAAATGCAGGCCACGAAGAAAGGCGTTTTCATCCCCGGAGCGTTTCGGATGCCAGCGGAGACTGGATTTTCCGAACAAGCTGCCGGATTCCAGTGAAAAGGGAGCGCCATAGGCCGCACTGAATAATAATTGTTGTCCGCTTCGAACCACATAGTCGCCGACGTGTAAATGCCATGAAGCCTTCTGCCAGGTGAAATAAATTGACCCAAAATCGAAAATACGGCCTTCACCGGCATCTTTCTGCCAGAGAAGACCCATTTTTAAGTCCTTGCGCGGTTGCCAGAAGACTTTTTGAAAAATGTTGAGCGGGTGCGAATAGGTGCCTTGAATGAAGGCCTTGCTGGCAGGAAATGCTTGTCTAAGCTGCATTTGATACTGGAATGCAGTGCCTGGTTGTCGCGATTCCAGGCTGATGAATGGGCGTATCGCTGCCAGCAATTCCGCCGACAGGTCTGTGTTTCTAGCTATGTCCGCGAATGAGTGCACATTTCCAGCCATGCGTCGGTAGCGTAAAATCTCTCTAGCGCTTGCATGATCGAGAAATGGAATTTGCAGTAAATCTTCCAGCGTTGCAGTCCGAAAGTAAATTGGACGATCCTGAAGGTTTTGTAACGTCTCGATCAGGGAAGAGCTGCGGATGTTGTCCGGATCAACGTCTTCCAGCAACGTCTCCAATATGGGGGTTTCTTGTGCAGACAGCGTTGCCAGACAAGTAAGTAATGTGAATAAGACGTGGCCAGCCCGTTTCATATTGAATAGATGTTGTGGCGTGGCGGATTCCATAAATATTATCAGATATTTGACAACACTTCAGTTTTTCAAAAAGGTCCGTGCATCTGCGAGGCTTTGTGCCTGGGTTTTAAGTCATTTGTAATCAGCGATTTGAGTAGATTTTTGTGGTTTCCAGAATTCTGGCATGTGATTTGAGTTATTGTTAAGAGAGTTTGTTCTCGCGATGATGGAGTGTCGCGAATTCTGCCAGATTTTATGTCAAAGTTTGAAGGGAGAAGACATGTCTAACTTTAGCATGCGTCAGATTCGAGCGGTAATGGCGCTTATTTTTTGCGGAGCGTTTGCCTCGATGATCTTTTTGACCGGTTGTCCGGCAAGCGTTAATAATCCTGATACACTATCTGCACCTAGTGGTCAAACGGTGATTGTGCCGGCTGAAGAGTTTGACGACTGGCCGCAGGATCCACTGTCTATCAATGAGATCAGTATAGATGCTAATAACCTGGCGGTTGATCTCAGCTATAGCGGTGGCTGTGCTGAGCATAGCTATGCCCTGGTCGTTGGCGAGGATGTGGCTGAATCCTTGCCGCCGCAAATGACGGCAATTCTGTCTCATGATGATCCCGGTGATCCTTGTGATGCGATTATTGGTGAAATTGCTAACTTTGATTTGGTGCCGATTCGCAATTACCTGCAGACTTCTTCAGGTGGCGGTCCGGGCAGTGTGATTTTGACAATTCGATTGGGTGATCAATCATATAAGATTCAATATGATTATTAAGTCAACAGGCCTTGCAATCCTTATTATCGGCCTTTCTTCGTTTCTTGCCTGTCGTTCCGGTATCGACGTGCCACTCTTTTTTGAGGGTCACCGACAAACGCATTTCGTACCGGCTGAGCAGGTGAACGACTGGCCCAGCGATGACTTTCGTCTGACGGATGTCTCCGTCGATCGTGATTCCTTGATGACAAGTGTTGAGTACGGCGGCGGATGTGAAAGTCATGAATTTAATTTGATTGCAGGAGATCGGTTTTACGGGGAAGAAGAGAATACCGTAGATATTATCATTTCACATAATAGCCACGATGATCCTTGCGAAGCCCTCCTTAGAAGGACGATTACCTTTGATTTAGAACCAATCCAGGAGCGCTATCGGGAAAACTATAGCGGACGTGCCGGTGTGATCCAGTTGAATCTGAAAACAGAAGATGGACAGTTCTTGCTGACATATAGTTTCTTGTAGATAATCCACCCATAAATATGAGGAATCGCGAAGATGACTCCGCTGCTTGGAAAAATGAGTCGTGGCACCATAGCTACACTCGCCGTTTTGTTTGTGTTTGCCACTGCCTGTAGAGTGCCCACAATATGCGCTGATAATTGCATTGGCGACGATATTGTGGTGGCAGCCGGTGAAACATATACGTGGGTTCCGCCATCAGATTACGTCTTTGGCGATGAGGATGGTATGACTATTACCGTCGATGCAATTAATGCTGAAATCAGTGAAATTGTCCGGAATGAGGAGACAGTTTGGCAACCGGTATATCGTTATCAATCGAAAGCGGATTTTAAGGGCGTCGATGCTGTCACGCTCGAAATTCGGACCGGTTCCGACGGCGCCAGCGAACCGACGAATATTACCACGGTGAATCTGTCATTTGTTGTAGATTAATTCTGAAGATCAGACTGAACATCCCCCTGCGTCTCCTTCCACGGGGATTAGGGGGATGTTCATTTTGCTCTATTTCTTCCGCTTAAACAAATAAGCGATATCCTCGTGACGAGCACCTTTGGCGTCGGCAACGCAGAAGTTGCCACCCTCATAAATGGCTGCAGCACCAAACTGGCCTTTTTTGTTTACCGCATAAAATTTAACGTTGAAGTTCGGGCGGCCATTATCATCAAGCAACATGGCCATCTTCGTGTTGTCTGCGATGCGCTGACAGGTTTGAATGCAAGCTTCTTCCGGGGATTTACCCATGCGCATGAATTCGACAACCAGAAAGGAGCACAAGTTCTTCAGGTTGGCTTCGCCGCGACCAGTAGAGCCCGCCGCACCCACTTCGTTATCAACAAATAGACCGGCGCCAATGATTGGTGAATCACCCACCCGGCCTGGAATCTTGAAGCTCAGCCCACTGGTTGTGGTTACCCCGCTCAAATCGCCATTGGTATCAACCGCGCAGCAATTGATGGTGCCGTATACCTCTCGATACTGCTCCAACAACTGGCTGTATTCATCTTCCGGTCCCGGAAGCCAGTCGTCTTTTGAATTCAAATTTTCTTTCCATTTTAACCAGATTTTGCGCGTCTTGTCGGTGAGCAGATCCTCTTCCTTAAAGCCGTGAGCACGAGCAAAGCGTAGCGCTCCTTCCCCGACAATCAATACGTGATCCGTCCGTTCCATCACTAATTTTGCTACCTTCGATGGATTTTTGATGTTGCGGATGGATGCCACAGCCCCGGCATTGTGGGTAGGGCCGTGCATGACCGAAGAATCCAGTTCAACCACACCATCTTCATTGGGCAAACCGCCATAGCCGACGGTCAAATCATCGGGATCATCCTCCACGATGTTGACGCCGGCAATCACTGCATCAAGGGTATCGCTTCCGCCCTTAATCATACTCATTGCTTTTTTGACTGCTTCCAGTCCGTTGCCGCTGGAAATAACCACGGGATGTTTCGGTCTGGTAGCGGCAAGTGCCTCTTGTTGAAGGCCGTCAATTCCCGGCAAGATGGACAGCCCCGCTCCCGCAAGTGCTGATTTTTTGATGAAATCGCGTCTTTTCATGGGTTCTCCAATGTGTTGAGTTTGGTTCGATTATTCGATCAATTTTTTGAAGACAGGGTTGTCACGAAGCGCTTTCAAGTCGTTGTCGCCACTGGCTTGTGCTTTTAGCTTTGGACTGATTTTTATCGCTTTTTCCAGCGCTTCGAGTGCAGAATTTGTATTGCCGGTGGCCATACGGATAACTGCCAGATCATATAAAACTTCCGGGTTTTCCGGGGCTAGCTTTGCCGTACGCTCCATATGCGGAAGGGCAGCAGATGACTGTTTTTCAAGATAAAGCGTCCATGCTTCGTTCCAGGCGTAGTTCATCTGGGCAAAATCAAGCAGTCGGCCGAGTTCCTTAAACGGTTCCTTGTGATCGTCTACGCGGATATCAATGGCCCGATCAGTATAGCCGCCATAACCGGCGCCTTCCTTCACAACCAGCAGGGCAGTCGATTGCTTACCGCGAGAATCACCACCGTTTTTTTCTCCGGCAAGAAGGGCAGCATACAGGCGATCGGCGAGCGTACCTGGGGTTTCCAAAAACGCTTTTTCCATTGCGGTAACCACCGCTTCTCCCGCCAGAATATTTCCCTGGACTGCATAGTTGCTTCCGCTGCGTCCCCCGGCCCAGGGGTTGCATTTGTCGCCGGTAAAGGTAGCTGATTTCCCATCAGCGGAGACTATCCCAAACTGGCGTTTTTCCGGATTGTCATCGTTGCGAGTGAGGATCGCTACGGTTTCTTCCGGTGTTGCGCCCTGCTCCAACAACGCCAGTCCTTCCCAGCCAAAGGCAGTATTTGCATAGGATTGGGTGGCGACAGCACCAACGCCTGCCTTGGCCCAGGGCACCACTGTGCCAACCGCAAAAAATCGGGATGCGACGGCAATTCCCAGTTCGCCGGTTTCCGCGTCGCGGCCCACGATGGAGAATGTCGCGACAGGTTCGGCTTTACCCGGACGCTCCCGGGCATCGAGCGGGAAGAAAATGAGACAGATTAGCAAAAGTGTCAGCAATGAGGATTGCCGATAAAACGCCCTTGGCATAGCAGGTATCCCCCAATTTTGTCGATGTGACAGACGATGAGCATCTAAGATTAGCGAACTTTTGCAAAACAAACAATTGTGCTTCTTGTATGAAATTGGCTATTATTATCGAGCTTAAGACTTGTTGAACGAAATGGCCAAATCGAAGATGAACGATGAGCGCTCACGGGTTTTTGACGTGACGATTCGGGAGCTAAATGACAAAGGCGCCGGTGTTGCTGAGCATGGCCGACACCAAATTGTCGTGCCGAAGACACTTCCGGGTGAAAAAGTTCGGGTTGAATATGATCCCAGCCGGGATCGCAAACAGCGCATTCGCTTGTTGGAGGTCCTGGAGGCCGCGAAAGAGCGGGTGGAAGCCCCTTGCCAGTGGTTTAGCGAATGCGGTGGCTGCCACTTGCAACATCTCCCGTATCCGCAGCAACTTCAGTTCAAGCATCATCAGGTAACGTCGCTGCTTGCAAAGTGCCCGCGGCTTAATGGGGTGAAGGTCCATGCCCCTGAGGCAATGCCGGAACCTTTCTACTATCGCAATAAAACCCAAATGCCATATTTGAGCATCGACGGAGCAATTGGTTACGGACTTTATAAGTTTGGCTCCCATGAGATTTTACCAATAGATCAATGCATGGTGGAGCATCGCGATGCCAATCAAGCCCTCAAAATTATTGCGGAGTGGGCTGAGCAGCAGCGTATTCCTATCTATAATGAGTCGAACCATGAAGGGCTTTTGCGCTATGTGTTGATTCGAAAAGGCATCTTCAGTGCAGAGCTGATGGTTGTGCTTGTTGTAACGGGGAGAGACATACCTTATTGGCAGGAATTGCTGGCGGCGCTGAAGGGAGGGCTTCCTGCGCTACGCAGCTTTCAGTTGAACATCAATCGAGAACGCACCAACGTTATTCTCGGCGAAGAAACCATACCTGCATGGGGTGAAGCGTTCATTCGTGAGCAACTGGGAAAGCGCCAGTTTCGCATTTATCCACAGACCTTCTTTCAGGTGAATTCGGTCCAGGCTGTCAAAATGCTGCAGCAGTTGAAGCAAATTTCCGGCTTACAAAAAAGCGATCACCTTGTTGATCTATACTGCGGTGTCGGCGCAATTGCATTGTCGCTGGCGAATGCAGTCGAGACGGTGACCGGCATCGAAAAAAATGCCGATAGTGTGCAAGCCGCTCTTGATAATGCAACTGACAATGGTGTGGCTAATGTTCAATTTATCTGCGATGACGCCAGGGCCGGATTTCAAAAATTACTCATAGATGGCCGCAAAATTGATGGTGTGACCGTCGACCCGCCGCGCAAAGGATTGACAGCAGATCTGATTTCTGAAATTGTAAAAGTTTCGCCCCGCTGGATTGGCTATATATCCTGCAACCCGGCAACCTTAATCAGCGATCTCGATCATTTCGCCTCACTCGGATACCACGGAAGCGACGTGTTTCTCTACGATATGCTTCCACAAACCTATCATGTGGAATGTCTTACCGTACTACGGCCGTCGAAATGATATGCGACGTTTGAGCTGGTTAGAAACATTTGTCATTCGACATTTGTCATTTATTTCCATTGTCTTCCCCGGGTAGAAAACCAAACCCGGGGCTGAGATAAGTCATCCTGCAAGCGGGATTCTTAAAGTGTAAAGAAAACATTTGTCATTTGTCATTCGACATTTGTCATTTATTTCCATTGCCTATTTACAGATTTACAGATTTACAGATTGGCTTTTTGCTCCTTTGCTCATTTCCTCCATATTCGCTATATTCTCCCGCACGTCTCTATGTGCCTGCAATTATTGCCTTTAATTGGGTTGTTTGTTCACAAAAATCAAGGAATCTGTTATGGCCGATCAGAATAATGGCGCGAAGGGGGGCGGAGCGCTCGATAAGTTTCTAAACATTATCGAAACGGTTGGTAATAAACTACCGGACCCGGCAATCCTCTTCTTCTTCTCTCTTCTTATTGTATGGGCATTATCTTTTATGCTCTCTGGTGTCACCTTTACCGATATAAACCCGCGAACCGGTGAGCCGATTGTCGTTAACAACCTCCTGACCGGAACGGCCATAAACACATTCCTGTCAAATATGGTAACCATCTTTACCGGATTTGCGCCACTCGGCGTGGTATTGCTGGCAATGCTGGGTGTTGGTGTTGCTGATACCTCCGGATTTATTAACGCCGGTATCAAGTTATTGCTTAGCTGGACTTCAAGGAGTTTTCTGACGCCGATGATTATTTTCGTTGGTATCCTCAGCCACTCTGCGGTCGATGCCGGATATGTTTTGGTGATTCCTCTTGGCGGGGTCATTTTCTATGCCGCGGGGCGGCATCCGCTGGCCGGAATTGCTGCTGCCTTCGCCGGGGTTTCCGGTGGATTTAGCGCCAACCCATTGCCATCCGCACTTGATCCCTTGTTGCAGGGATTTACTCAACCGGCGGCACAAATTGTCCAAGACGGCATTGAAGTAAATGCGCTTTGCAATTATTTCTTTACCGCTGCTTCCTCTTTTTTAATCGTTGGTCTCGGTTGGTATATTACCGATAAAATTGTTGAGCCGCGCCTGGCAGATTCCCCGGTCGATGCAGATGCCGAAGAAGCGCCGGATATGGGTTCTATTTCCGATAGGGAAAAGAAAGGCTTCTATCTCGGCGTAGCCTCTATCATTGCCGGTTTGGCTCTGCTCGCCATTTCCGCTTTACCGGCGGATTCACCGCTGCGTGACGCCAATGGATCGCTTAACTCTTTCTCCGCACCGATTATGCGGTCTATCGTTACCTACATATTCCTGCTCTTTCTGATTCCTGGTGCCATCTATGGTTACTATGTGAAGAAATTCGAGAAGAGCAAAGACATCATCGATAGCATGAGTGAAGCAATGCGCGGCATGGCTTACTACATCGTTATGGCCTTCTTTTGTGCCTTGTTTGTGAATGCATTCGGAACCTCCAATATTGGCGCACTGCTGGCAGTGAAGGGGGCAAATTTCTTACGGGCGCTCGCATTGCCGGCCGAAGTAACCGTCTTTGGCATTATTTTCCTGGCTGGATTTGTTAACCTCTTCGTCGGTTCCGCATCGGCAAAATGGGCATTGCTGGCGCCGATTTTCGTGCCGATGCTAATGCAATTGGGCATTTCACCGGAACTAACCCAGGCCGCTTATCGCGTCGGTGACTCTTCCACAAATATCATTACGCCCCTGATGCCGTACTTCCCATTGGTGGTGGTATTCTGTCAGCAATACGTCAAGAAAACCGGTATTGGTACCCTGGTCTCCATGATGCTTCCCTATTCAGTATTCTTCTTGATTTCCTGGAGCATCTTCCTGATCATTTATTGGATGCTTGGTATTCCGCTGGGATTTAGCGCGTCTTACGTGTATCCAGCGCCGTAAGCCGTCCCGAGCGTCATCTTTGTGGGCCACAGAGAATAGTAAATTCGCTTATCAAACGTAGCTTGATAGAAATTTACTAACTCTGTGGCCCTTTTTATTTTCAGAAAATTGTTCTGAGCTCTGAATAATACTATTATTAGATACTGGACTTTGGGACAATTTTGGGAGGAAGATGATGAAGTTTGTTGAGACGGCTGCTCTGTGGCTACTGCTATTGACCGGGATATCACTTGCGCAAGTGGTTCACACGCCTGAAGAAGGCGATCAAGTACGGGTGTTGTTGAAAGATAGTAAGGCGCCGCTAACCATTTACGGTGAGCCGCTGACAAATGCGGAACGAAATGCGGAAATCGTTGGTACCTTTGAGCGCTTCAGCGGCGATACTTTGGTCCTGGCTCAAGGGGCAAATGAGCGGACGCTGTATTTTCCCACTGCGAAGTTGCAAAAGATGGAGCTGCATCTTGGTAAACGGACACGTCAATGGGAAATGATGATGGCCGGAATTGCTGGCGGTGGACTTCTGGCAATCCTGATGACCAACGCGCTCTGCGATGAAGGTGACTGTGTAAATGCCCGAACCGGAAAATCTGACAAAGACGTAATCATGCTTCTTCTGGGTGCTGTTGGGGTATCTTCCGGGGCTACCGGGGGCTTTTTCCTTGGCCTGAACATTGAGTATGAGAAGTGGGCGCCCTTCCGCCAGCTTGAGGTGGATCTGGGAGTAACATCAATTCCAAATAATGGGATTGGTCTGAGCGCACAATTGCGATTTTAACATCCGCTCTTAATCTAATTCTGATGAATCATGACTTTGTTCTTCGAAATATATTTGCAGGGCGGCCTCCTGATTCTCGGCCTGGCGACCATTGTCTGGTTGATTAGCCTATTAATCAAGGATGCGTCCATTGCTGATGTTTTTTGGGGCAGTGGATTTGTCATCGTCAACTGGGCGTATTTTTATCTGAGCGTTGATGCACCGCTCGCTCGTCATTGGCTGCTGAATGTCCTGGTAACAATTTGGGGACTTCGTCTTGCCGGATATATTTTCTGGCGAAACCATGGAAAGCCGGAAGACTATCGCTATCGCGCCTGGCGGGAAGAGCATGGCAGTCGCTGGTGGTGGCGCAGCTATCTGCAGGTTTTCATTTTGCAGGGATTCTTGCTGTGGATGATCTCGCTGCCGCTACTGGCTGTGCACTTCAATCAGTCACCAGCCGACTTAATATGGCTCGATTACCTGGCGCTTCTGATTTGGGGCATCGGTTTCTATTTTGAAAGTGTAGGCGATTGGCAACTGACGTCCTTTAAGAGTAATCCCGCTAATAAGGGCCAATTGCTAACAACCGGCGTTTGGCGCTATACCAGGCATCCCAACTATTTTGGTGATGCCGTTCAGTGGTGGGCCTTCTTCCTGCTGGCGATTGTCCAGATTTCCTGGTTTTGGACTATCGTCAGTCCTCTATTGATGACCTGGCTATTGCTGCGGGTCTCAGGTGTGGCGATGTTGGAGCGAAATTTATCTCAAACCAAACCGGGATATGAAGTGTATGTAAAGACGACCAACGCATTCATCCCCTGGTTTCCGAAAAAGCCCGGTTAAAGGCGATACCAGAGATGGTCGAAAGAGAAGAATAAATACCACATCCCCCTAAATCCCCCTTCGAAGGGGATATAGGGGGATGTGAGCGAGTTTACAACGAACACAAAGGCATAACATGCAGAATATAATGGTAACAGGCGGATGCGGCTTTATTGGGGCAAATTTTATTCGCTTTCTTTTTGAAGAGACTGATTTTAGCGGACGGATTGTTAATGTAGACGCCCTGACTTATGCCGGCAATCGCGATAGCCTGAGTGATATCGAAAAACAGTATACAGATCGCTATGTGTTCCACAAAGTGGATATTTGTGATGCGCCGGCACTTGAAGAGCTGTTCACATCTTATTCGATCGACACAATTTGCCATTTTGCAGCGGAGTCTCACGTTGATCGCTCTATTGTCCGTCCGGATGCATTTGTCCAGACAAACGTCATCGGGACCTTCAATCTGCTTGAAATTGCTCGAAAGCATGGCGATAAATTGAAGCTCCTTCATCATGTTAGCACGGATGAGGTCTTCGGAAGCCTTGGTAAAGAAGGATTCTTTACGGAAACAACTCGCTACCAGCCGAACAGTCCCTATTCGGCATCAAAGGCGGCCAGTGATCATCTTGTGCGCGCCTATCATGAAACCTATGGTTTGCCGATTACCATGTCTAATTGCTCCAATAATTATGGACCATATCAATTCCCTGAGAAGTTGATTCCACTGATGATTCTCAATGCCCGCGATCGCAAGCCGCTTCCGGTATATGGCGATGGTAGCAATGTGCGTGATTGGCTCTACGTAAGTGATCATTGCGATGCGATCTGGACCATTATGACCGAGGGAAAGCGTGGGGAAACCTACAATGTTGGTGGCGACAATGAAATGGCCAATCTCGAGGTTGTCAATACCATTTGCCGGTTGATCGACGAGATTTTACCTGACAAGAATCAGGATCCGCGCAGTGAGCTGATCACTTTTGTAAAGGATCGCCCGGGGCATGACTGGCGCTATGCCATTGACTTCTCGAAGATTCGCACTGAATTGGGCTGGCAGCCGAAGGAATCATTTTCTTCCGGAATAGAGAAAACAATTCGCTGGTATTTTGAGCACAGCGAATGGGTTGATCGTGTTCTCAGCGGCGAATATCAGGATTGGATTGAGGAACATTATGGTTGATCATGTGGATTAATCGTCTCCCGGATGGTTACACAAAGTGCAATTGGTAAATCCTGAAATTCCAAATCCCAACAGAAAAAATTCCAAAAAGAACCTCAAATCGAAGCAGGCAAATACGAAGATGTACGGCGCTCGTTGGAATCTTTGTTGTTGGAATTTGGAATTTACGCTTCTGAATTCACCATATAATTCGAATCAATATCTCCGGATCTGCATTCAGAAGTGTACTATATTAGATTTTGCAATATTGGCCAAATGCTACCCTCATCACAGTACCTAAGTGTATGTACTGTATTTTGCCACCGTTTTGAGGGTAGACTCACCTCTTTGATTATCAGACATTACTCATCTTGTTCTTTACTATTCCCCTGAACATCCGATAAACATTGTATGGCTCGCAGCCAGCGACGGCTCAGCCTGTGGTGTTCGGTCCGGTATGGAACATGAAAAGGAATTGAAATGAGATTACAGCACGATTTGTTCTCGAGCAGCGCATATGATTTCAGACTCTTTGATCTCAATAACCAATACCGAAATAATCAGCAGGCGGCGGCAGGCGCCCGGGTTCGTGGGCGACGCTTGTTTCGCGGCCGTTTTCCCATTCCGCAGTTCAATTATTCGCTACCAAATTCTTTTTTTATCAGTGTTTGGAAGCCGCAGGTGCTGCAACTGCATCAGCTGAGTACAGAAGACTATCAGTTCGAAAATCTGAGCGTCTCTTCGAATTATGACAAGGATAATCACTCCTGGAATGTGCTCGAGAATCCGGCATATACCATCATTCTCGACGGCTACCTCTACCTCAAGGATTCCTCTACCCTGGATATCAAGGTAAATCTCGCCCGGCTGCTCAATGAAATGAGTGTGAGCACGATTGAGAAAGCATTGCAGAAAATCGGCGGCGGGATGTTCAACCTGGTCATTGTTGATAAGAAGTGGCAACGCCTCATTATTACCTGCGACCGGCTCGGCTGCATGCCGCTCTTCTTTATGGAGGACAATGATGGCTTTCATATCAGCGGGAATCAGTTTGCATTTAAGGAAGCCACTTCGGTAAACAATGCCGCTTCGGTTGAATTCCTGAAATATGGGTTTTTGCCATTTTCACCCTCTGTATTTGATAATGTCCAGCGGCTTCTGCCGGGACAGATCTTAAATGTGTCACTGGAGCATGCTGACGTCCGGAAATCAGGGGTTCATGTTCGTGAATTCAAACCACTGGCTCACCGCATTACCACGTTGAAAGCTGCATCGGAAGCATTGCATGAAGCATATAAACACTTTTTAGATCGACTGGGCGAAGGTCAGTATGCGGTGCAGATGGATACCGGCTATGAGTCAAATTTGCTTACCGGATGGTTTCGCAAGAAGCGTCCGAAGCTGATTGAATTGGGAGAGACTGAAGACAATTCCAGCCAGTTGGCACAGCTCTTCAATCTCGACGTGATGAAAGACAAATCCGCGGCGGATAATGCCACGCTCAGCGTCAGTGGCCTTGCGGAGCGCTCACGGATAATGACCTCGCTCGAAAACCTGTATCCAATCTGGACCCAGGAAGTTATCCAGCGACATAGACCGGATTTCTATTTCCATACCTTCATGGGAGATGTGGTAGTTGGCAGCAGCCATTTCCATGCCTTGCGCGCCAGCAAGAATTCCCTGAAAAAATTTGTTCTCGAAAAAGAGCGCTTGAATCGCAAGATCCATAAAGTCAGCGACTATCAGCATTTTCTCTACAATGGGTTGAATGCTATTCCGGACGAGGAGCTACATGGCCTGGTTGATAAATCGCGGGAAGTCTGGCTCTTGAATGGCGCTCGCAGCGTGCTGGAGATGAATCGCAATGCCGGTCAGGTCCATGAGGACTTCCTCGAAGCCTTGCAAAACTACACGCTGTCTCGCTGTTTGTATGCCGCAGAACCGGTGGCGCTGAGCCGCTATATGGCCTGTATCTGCCCTTTTACCGACTATGAAATTATCCAAACCTGTTACGATATCGATAAGAAAATTCGGGCCGGCGACAAGCTCTACAACCACTATCTCCGCACGCACTTTCGCAAGCTCTCGAGATTGCGGAAGGCTGGTTATGGCGGACGGCCCAGTGATTCGGACTCGACCTATCGCCTGAAACGCGCTACGCGTTTCGTGTTGGGGAAGGCCTTAAACCGGATATCCTCCGGTGAAAAAGACAAATTTGACAAGAAGGAATTGGTGCGGCTGGTAAGTGAATTGAGTGATCGCATTCCGGCATGGATATTGGATGCAATCGGTAGCGCTGTTGAGCAAGAAAAACTCGACAATCGACTAATGGTGCGCCTTGTATCGCTAAGCAGCTATATGGAGAGTCAACCACAGTCTGTGATCGTTTAAATTGGATGGTCTTAACCTCCGGTGATACTGGGCGGTTATCGGTTTCAATTATTTGGAGCCTGCAACCGGCAGATATCACCCATTGAATACATATCATTATTTACAGGAGAAGTATCATGAAAATAATTGTAGCAGGAACCGGCTATGTGGGACTGGTTCAGGCCGCAGTTTGCTCGGAGTATGGACACGAGGTCTATGCATACGACAACAACCCCGAGAAAATTGCTGCCTATAACAGCGGCGAAGCCGCGCAAATTGAGCGCTATGTGAATGAGCCGGGCCTCTCAAGTCTTATCCAAAAGACGCTTGGAAAATACCTGTTCTTTACCAGCGACATCAAGTCGATTATCGGCGATGCAGACGTCATTTTCTTTTGTTTGCCGACGCCGCCGAATCAGGATGGATCCACAAACCTGACCTTTTATGATGCGGCTGCCGGAGAGATGGCGCAATTGCTCGCCAAGCGTCGAAGCAAAAAGCGTATGGTTTTGGTGAACAAGAGTACCGTGCCGATTGGTACAGCCCGTCATCTGGAAGACATTTTGCGGACGCACAATGTGCAAAATGTCGGCGTTGCTTCAAACCCGGAATTTCTTGCTGAAGGTACAGCCATTGCCCAGGCCCGTAAGCCGGACCGCCTGGTTGTCGGTTGCGATCATCCTGAGGATTTTCAAATCCTTCGTCGGGTATACTCCCAATTCGTCAACCACGTGCGCATCAAGTATATTGAAACGACTCCGGAAACATCCGAAGCTATCAAGTATGTAGCCAATACCATGCTACTGACCTACATTTCTTTCTGGAATGGCGTTGGTGCTCGCCTCGGCGAAAAAATCGATAATGTAAGGATTGAAGACCTGCGTCGTGGGGTAACTGCAGACGATCGCATCAGCACCTGGGGATCGTATGTCAGCAATGGCGCCGGCGGAAGCTGCTTTGGCAAGGACATTCGTTCACTGATCTATCAATTGCGCAATGTGGACGTCAGCACCAAAATGCTGGAAGCATCGTATGAAGTAAATGAATATCAGAAGCGCTACCTGGTCGATCGTGCGATCAATGAAGCTGATTTTCAGTTCAGTAACAAAACTGTGGCCGTATTGGGATTGGCGTTTAAGAAGCAAACCAATGACATGCGCGATGCCAGCTCGATCAAGGTCATCGAAACGCTGCTTGGCAAAGGCGTCAGCAAGATCAAAGCCTACGATCCTCTGGCGAATGAAGAAGCCAAGGAAACTTTCTCTTCAGCAAATAATATTCTGTTTGATAAGATCGAATATTGTAACAGTGCAAAAGAGGCCCTGGCTGATAGTGATGCACTCTTTATTTCCGCTGACTGGGAAGAATTTCGTGGCCTGTCCGGCACCATTGAGCAGGTGGTGAAGCCGCCGTATCTGGTGATTGACGGCCGCCGTATGATCCCGGATTATGAAGAGTTGGTCAATAAGGGGTTTCAATATGTTGCTGTTGGCTCCATGGCCATGTCGCCACTGGTAGCACCGGAAATTGAACCCGAGTTAGAGGCTGCCGAAGCCTGATCCGCAAGTAACCTAAGCACATGTTGTCATGTTTCGGCAACATGATGTTTGTGAAGCAAACGATTGCCTGGCGCAACACCTGTTGCGTCAGGCTTTTTTTATGTGCTTGTCTGTAAATTCCTTTCCCTTTCTGCTAATCGCTTTTTCGATTATATTTTTGGCAGGTTTGCCGATCGTTTTTGCAAGCCAGGAAGGAATCTGATTCAGGTTTTATCAAGCAGGAGCAAAGCTGTGACATTGACAGTGAGCGATACACCATTAAGCGGTGTCAAAATTGTCGAACCGCGGGTATTCTCTGATCCGCGTGGATTTTTTATGGAAACCTTTCAAGCGGAGAAGTATCGCGCCGCCGGTATTGACTGCGATTTTGTGCAGGATAATTTTTCCCACTCCTCGAAAGGCATCCTGCGCGGGTTGCATTATCAAATCGAACATTCGCAGGATAAGCTTGTGTATGTGATTAGCGGCGAAATTTTTGACGTCGCTGTTGATATACGCCGCGGATCTCCGACCTTTGGACAGTGGTTTGGCACGCGGCTCAGCGCTGAAAATCATCGCCAGATATTTATCCCGAAAGGATTTGCGCATGGGTTTTGCGTATTGAGCGAGAAGACCGATGTGGTATATAAGTGCAGTGATTATTACGCGCCAGAGCATGAACGCGGCATCCTCTGGTCCGATCCGCAACTGGCCATTGACTGGCCGCTAAAAGGAGAGCCTCTGCTCTCTGAAAAGGACATGATTTATTCTTGCCTGAAAGACATGCCGGAATCAGATTTACCGGTGTTTGAGGAAAATGTGTCAGAGGATGGTCAGGTTTGAGGATCGTTTTAAAACCTTTCTGCACAGATGGCCACGAATTCGCACAGTTTTTTACAAAAAAAAGAATTTTGACAGGATTTACATGATCACAGGATAAAATAAGCATCGCAGTCTTTATCATGTCAATCCTGTTAATCCTGTCAAAAACTCCGGTCTTTGTTCAGTTCTCATCTGTACAGATCGGTGGGCATTTGTGTTTAAGAGGTTTATATTATGGCGCGCTGGTCGGATCCCAACCGGTAATCAAATCTTCATTCAAGCCATCCAATATTGCCATGTCGGCATCGCTGATATCGAAATCATAAATTGCGCAGTTCTCGGCAATTCGCTGTGGACGAATCGATTTTGGCAACACGATAAAATCATGTTGCAGTGACCAGCGGATTAACACCTGGGCAGGCGTCTTTTGATAGCGGGCGGCTATCTCAACAAGCGGTGGATCATTAAGCTTTTGCGCCTTGGTTAACGGACTGTAGGCTTCTACCGCGATGCCATGCTCCTTGCAAAAGTCCACCACGTCTTCCAAATATTTGAAATTATAGGGCGATAATTCAATCTGGTTAACAGCCGGCAGGATCTCGCTATTGTCCATTAATTCCTGCAAATGCCTGACCATGTAATTGCTGACCCCGATTGAGCGGCATTTACCGTCTTTCTTAAGCTGTTCCATGGCGCGCCAGGTATCCAATCGCAGGTTTTCCACCGGCCAGTGAATCAGGTAGAGATCCAGGTAGTCCATTTTCAACCGGCCAAGGCTGGCCTCGCATGCTTTCAGGGTTTTGTCATATCCATGATCGCGATTCCACAATTTTGAGGTGAGGTAAATATCTTCGCGATCGATATTGCTGCTGGCGATGGCTTCGCCGACGCTTTCTTCGTTGGCATAAATCATGGCCGTATCGACATGCCGGTATCCTTCTGCAAATGCAGCGTGGATGGCGCTGATGGTGGTTTCACCAGCTGGACTTCGGTAGACACCGAGCCCGATACGGGGAATCTGGTGGCCGTCATTTAGTTCCAGCGTGCTGTTAATCGTCAAGTTCACTTTATGCTCCTTCATATGCGAGCAAACTGCTCGTCAGTTGGTTCTGCTCAACAATACCACGGTTCATTCAGGTAAGGCACAGTTGCCCGGTCTGCTATTTCAAGTTGCATCGATGGTATAGGGTTCTTGCCGGCAAATTTATGGGCAACTTCCCATACGTGACCAAAGATCTCAGCTCGGCTCGCACCGCTTGCGGTCAGCTTATCGACAATGTCCTCAATGGTTTGCTGAAGTGCGTCGACTTGTGGATCCGGATGTTGCCACTGATGCACAAGTGCTGCGGCATCATAATGACTGATGACTTTCCTTGTTGCCGGCACATCCAGCAGTTTGGAGGCATTGGGAATCAGCAGTCGAATGGCTAGCTGTATCGGGGCGACATGCTCAATGAGATCCAGCTCAACAATGGTTTCCAGAAAGCGAAGATACGCTTCTGTATCCATCCAGGGATGAAAAGCAACGAAGGTCGGGTTCATAACCAGATTGAGATCCCGGAACGCCGAAACCACTTCAACAAACTGACTATGCGTATGCCCTTTGTCGAAAATTTGCAAAACGGCATCATCCATCGATTCGACGGCGGTGGTAATAAACGCGCATCCGCTGTCCTTGAAGATCGGCAGGCGCTGCCGGTGTTTGACAAGATGTTCCACCTTGATAGTAACGTCGTAGGTTAAATGGGGGAACTCCTGGTGCATAGCTTCAATAATGTGAATGCTGTGTCCGGGGCCGTTCAGGAAATCCGGATCGCCAAAGGTAATATGCTCTACGCCATTTTCGACTTGCTGACGGATATCGGCCATAACAACATCCTTTTGAATCACCCGAAAGTGTCCATTATATACCGGCACAATCGGGCAGTGCCGGCAGGTATGTTTGCAGCCACGCGTTGTTTGCGTGTATCCGGTAATGCGCTGTTTGCCTTCTGATGTTAGCAGTTTTGCGTAGCGATTTGGTGAAGGCAGAGCGCTGCGGTCAGGCACGCGAAATTGCTGACGTCCCATATTGGTCTGCGGGTTCTCGGTTGGTTGATTTGCTTGCAACCGCTTGAGTGCTTTTACCAATTCTTCTTCGTATTCGCCACCAATGATGATATCCGCACCGAGGCTTTTGAGGTAATCCGCATTGGTCGGCGCGTAGAGGCCATAGAAGCACAGTTTAATACCGGGATGAAGCTTGCGGGCTCTTTGTGCGAGCGGTACCGCGAGTCGCGTGGCGGTATGCATCGGCAAATAAAAAGCAATGATGTCGGTATTGGCAATTGCCGCGGCGGGAAAAGGCTCGATGGCGCAGTCGGTACAGGTCACCTCAAATCCGGCATCTCGCAGCCAGGCTGCCGGGGAGGCCAGTCCAAATGGCTGGCGCCCCATATTGTATGTAGAAATGAGGTGAATGTTCATTGCCGTTTACTTCGATGGCTGATAATAGGGGTTGCTGCCGCTTGCGTGGTCGGTGGTATCGAGAATTTTGGTGATTTCCGGGACGGCGCCCATGATCATTTTCTCGATGCCTTGCTTCAGGGTGACGTCAACCATACCGCAACCACGGCAACCGCCGCCGAGTTCGATATAAGCGGTTGATTCCTTGACATCAATCAGGCTAACGTTGCCGCCGTGCATTGCCAGGGCTGGATTAATCTGATCATCGATGACCTTCTGGATCTTTTCTGCCAACGGGCCATCGAGTTTCATCTGTGCCTTTGGCTTCTCAATGCGAAATCCGCCGCCCATGCCGGTGGTGATAAAGTCCAGTTGAACCCCATCCACGTATTCCAGGCTTTCCGGATCGACATATACATTGAAATCACCGAACTCGACCACGGTATCGTCGTGATAATTTTCGCCTTCCTGGACAAAGCCGAGGCTGTATTCGGGATTGACCGGTGAGGTTGCTTCGGCGATAATTCGCACCCCAAGGACCGGGGAAACCGCATTGCCGATCAATTCGAGCAGTTTGTCGCGGGCAGCATCCGTAACGATAATCATTTCAGATGCCTGATCTGTATTTTCGTCGCTATTTGTGGACTGCTTATCAGCTGCGTTTTGCTGATTATCATCTTTCTTGTCTTCGTCTTTTTTCTTGCTGAACCATGCCGCCATGGCAATTCCCCTGTTGATGTGGATGAATGTCTCTGTATCGGGCTCCTCAAAGCCTGCCTCATATTACAAAGACAGCGATATGACTGCAATAAGATTTTGTATAGCATTGGATGGTTCAGCGCGCCAATTGTTACAGATATCTGCACCATTCATGGGAAATATGCGCCGTTTATCGACGAATACTGCCCCTTCATCGAATTGCGCCGGCCATCCACCGAAAACGCCGTAAGTTTTAACCAGACAGGCAGAAACTAATTTTCTGACAGGATTAACAGGATCAACAGGATGTTAGTTGGCAGCTTGCTTCTTATCCTGTAAACCTTGTAGATCCTGTCAAATTTTTTGATACCAATGCCCAAAAAATTGAAGTGGGAATTCAACATGAAACGCTCCGTATTTTTCACAATCTTGATCATATTCGCTAACTTGCTGCAGGCGCAGTCTATTCACATCAGCGGTACTGTCACTGACGAATGGCGCAATCCTTTACCGGCGGCCAATGTTTTTGTGGAAGGTACGATCGATGGTAGCATCAGTGATGATGAGGGCAACTTCTCGTTTCAGATAGATGCCAAATCGGCGTTTACGGTAGTTTGTGTCTATGTCGGATATCGGGAATGGCGTCAGGAATTGGATTATGTGCCCGGTCGGGATCAGACCCTGGAGATTGTCCTGGTTCAGGAGGCCGTGCTTGGCGAGCAGGTGTTGGTAACTGCCAGCAGCTTTAGCAGTGGCGAGCAGGAAGGCGTCACCCTTACCCCGCTGGAAGTGGTTCGCACACCGGGCGCCGCGGCCGATATCTTCCGGGCAATTAAGACCTTCCCGGGTTTGCAGCAAGTGGATGATGGCGCCGGCCTTTTTGTACGCGGTGGCGATGTCTCTGAAACCGTGGTGATTCTCGATGGCGCTTATTTAAACCATCCTTATCGCTACGAATCGCCAAACGGCGGTTTCTTTGGAACCATCAATCCCTTCCTTGCCCGCGAGACTTTCTTTTCCAGCGGAGGCTTTTCTGCGGAATACGGCAACGCACTTTCCGGCACCCTGATTATAGAAAGCGTTGACATTCCGGTACGCCGCGCGCTCACCCTTGGCCTCGGTTTAGCGGCCTCCTCTACCATGCTGAATTTACCGCTGGCAGATGGCAAGGTGGGACTCTCACTTTCAGGCAATTACAGCAATACCAAGCCACTTTTTAAGCTGAATGGCCACAGTCGGCGCTTCTCGCAATATCCCAATGCCTACGACATCAATATGAACTTGATGTACCAATATGCCCCGCGGGGTTCGCTGAAGCTGTTTGTGTTTCGCGAAGACGATAATGTTGGTATAGAAATAACCCGCCCGGACGACCAGGCTTTCTTTGAAGGCGGTGGCACCAATAATCTTTACAATCTGCGCTGGCGGCACTTAAGCGCATCCAATTGGTTGTTTACCGGCAACCTTGCCTATTCGGACTTTGCACAGGAGCAACAGCTTGCTGTGCTCGATTTGGAGACCAAAGATGCCTTATACCAGGCGCGATTTCAGGCGGAACACCAGCTTAACTCATTCCTGAATTGGCGAAGCGGTGTGGCGTTTTTCAGAAATACCGTCGGCATTTTCGGCCTGGTTCCTCTGAGCGATCTCGACATTCGCGAGAATGCCGAAACCCGGCGAATTGACACCAATTATGCTTCAAATCGTGGCGTGATTTTCTCCCAACTGTACTGGCGGCCATTTAATTCGCTGGGGATCACCGCAGGTTTACGGTACGAAAATGATTCGGTTGCTGAGCAGTCCTTCCTGGATCCGCGTTTGTCGATGACCCTGCAAGTGACAGATAACTGGAATCTGCTTTTTTCAACCGGCGACTATCATCAGTTCCCACGACCGGATTTCTACGACCCATTTGTTGGCAATCCCCGCCTTCAGGCCAGTCGTGCAACACATTATATCGCCGGCATATCGCGTCAGACGGAGACATCCAACTTTCGCCTTGAAGGCTATTATAAAGATTATCAGGATCTGTGGCTCTACAATGCTGAAATCAATATTGACAATGAAGGCTCCGGTTTTGCACGCGGCATTGACCTCTTTCTGAAGCGCAAATGGCAGCGCTTCAACGGCTGGGTGTCCTACAGCTATCTGGATGCGGAACGCTTTTGGCTGGACGCGCCGGCGGCGGCATCTCCGGAATTTGATATTACTCATACAATGACCAGCGTGCTGGAAATTGACCTTGCACAACGCTGGTCCGCTGGCGTGAGCTATCGCTATGCAACCGGTAAGCCCTATTCCAGTGTAGCTGATCTTTACCACGATAGCCGGGTGCCAAGCTACCAGAAAATGGACCTCAATATTTCGCATCTGCGCCAGTTCTTTAGCGGTAATCTTACCATCTTCTACCTGGCCGTTGCCAATGTATTAGGGCGTGAAAATATTTTCGACTACCTTTATTCGAACGATTATCAACGCCGGACTGCAGTGACATCCTCGATGTTGAGGAACGTGTATTTTGGCGTATCTGTAACGATGTAAGGTATTCCCTGCGCTTCCCAAAGCCGGATGGCATCCTTTAGAGGGGTGGCATCCCTCTAAAGGATGCCATCCGGGGTCTTCCAAAAATCTATACAATGGAGAACGAAATGAAGAATGGACTGCCAACATATTTTCGCGTGATAAGCATCCTGCTAATTGTATTCAGCATCTCAATGTTTGCGCAGAATGATAGCTGGCGAAGCAGCACCGACGGCGGTTACGGCTATTTCATGGTCAGTGGCAATATGGCGGATATCGATGATCTCAATGCCAATCTGCTATCAGCCGGTGGATTTGAAGACTTCTCGGAGGCGCTCTTTAGCATGGGCGGCGGCGGACATGTGGTCTTCAATCGCCTGATTCTCGGCGGAGAAGGACATGGATTCATTGAGCAAACCGGTACCGATGCGAACAATCAATATAAATCCACGCTGACCGGTGGCATGGGTGCCTTTAATATCGGGTTTACCCTGTTTACCAATCGCACCTGGAATATTTATCCCGTACTCGGCATCGGTGGTATTTCAATGGAATTACGGATTGAGGAGCTGGGAACGGCTTCCTTTGATGATATTCTCGCTGAACCGGGACGTGCTGTGTCACTCAAGCAGGAAAGCCTCCTGCTCAATGCCGCGCTCGGCATCGACTATGTGTTCAATTTTGGCAAAAATCTAACCAGCCGCAAGGGTGGCTTCATCCTTGGTCTGCGAGCAGGGTATAACTTTGTTCCGGCGCCCGGTGATTGGGGAACCGAAGAATTAACTGTGAGCGGTGGGCCTGATTTTCCGCTTACCGGTCCCTTCCTGCGCCTGGTGATTGGCGCCGGCGGATAATCGAATTGATTTTGCAATAACCTGTTAAACTTTTGAGGTATGACATGAAAAAATTACTGACAATCGCATTGCTGTTTATCGTGAGCCTGCCTGTTTTGGCCATGAATGAGACTGACTCCCTTTTTCAACAGGTGCTTGACGAGCAGCGGGAAGTGGTGCGCTTGTGGAATATGAGCGAGATGAGCAATGTCCGTGCTAAATTTGAACGCCTTTTGCGGGTGACGGAACACAAGAAATTAGCGCACTACTATATTGCCCTGTCTGGCTATTACATGGTCCAGGATCATATTTCCAGAAAGGAAAATGAGCAGGCAGATAAGTTGGTAGACGATGCCATCGAGCACCTCAACAAGGCCATTGAAATGGATGAGAATTTTGCCGAGGCATATGGTTTGCTGTCCAGTTGCTACGGGCTTAAGATTTCTGTGTCTCCAATTAAGGGCATGGTATATGGCCCACGTAGCGGCATAGCCATCAGCAAAGCCAAAGAAATTTCCCCGGAAAACCCGCGCATTCACCTCATCGAAGGTATTTCCAGTTTTCACACGCCCGGTATGTTTGGCGGCGGAAAAGACAAGGCCAAGGTGTCTTTCGAGAAAGCCGTGAAGTATTTCAAAACCTTTCAACCAGCGTCGAGCCTGGCGCCGGACTGGGGTAAAGCAACGCCGTGTATTTGGTTGGGACGGCTGGCGATGGAACGTGGAGAGCTTGATGTTGCGGAGGCACACTTTAACACAGTCCTGTCGATGCACCCTGAAAATCGCTGGGTCTCTTACGTATTGCTCCCCAAGGTCAAGGAAATGCAGTTAGCGGAAAACAAATAGCCGGTACAATAGCGATTCGATCTTGCGAGATTTTGATACCAGGAAAAATCTGAAACTGGTATTCAAGAGAAAGCATGAGTAACGATTGCGACCAAAGAAAGAAAAAAGACAATGATTATTCAAGCTGAACAGTTGAAGAAATCCTATAATGATGTGCATGCACTGCGTGGTATTGATCTGGAAATTGAGGCTGGCGGCGTGGTCGGCCTGCTTGGGCCAAACGGCGCCGGCAAAACGACCCTTGTTGAGATCATTGAAGGCCTTCGCTCCCGAAGCAGTGGGAAGTTATCTGTATTGGATATGGATCCGATGAAGACGCCACGCGAGCTCAAGGAGAAAATTGGGGTGCAACTACAGGCAACGCCGCTTCCGGATGATTTGACCCCACTGGAAACCCTACAAATGTTTGCTGCCTTTTTCGAAAAGTCTCGTCCGGTCAATGAGGTGTTAGGCCAGGTAGAGCTCCAGGAAAAAGCCAAAAGCCGCAATACGACCCTTTCAGGAGGGCAGAAGCAGCGCCTGGCGATTGGCCTGGCTCTGATTAATGATCCGGAATTGATCATTCTCGACGAGCCGACGACCGGGTTGGATCCGGTAGCACGTCGCCAGGTGCATGCGATCATCGAGAATTTGAAGGGCATGGGGAGAACGGTTATTCTCACCACCCACTATATCGAAGAGGCGGAAAAGCTGTGCGATCGGGTCATTATGATCAAGAGCGGCGAGCTGGTCGCTGATGGTTCGCCGTTCGACTTGATTGGTCAGGCGGAAGGTGCCTCTACCGTGTGGATTGCTGTTGAAGGAGACCGCTTCGATCCGGAACCGTTGTTGCGTACCGGCGCAGTTGATCAGGGCCGCCAAGGTGAGTATTACCGCTTTCTTACTAAAGATCCGACAAACTCGGTACTGGCCCTCGGAGAGATTCTGAAAGCACAGAAGATCACGCTGAAAGATCTACGCATGAAACGCCCGACCCTGGAGGATGTCTATCTCGACGTGGTGGGCAAGCCGGAGAAGGACAATTAGGAATGAAGATTGAAGCATTGAAAGATTTACATCCCCCTGTGTCCCCCTTCGAAGGGGATTTAAGGGGGATGTAAACAACGAATAACGAAATTTGTTTGGGGACTAAAAATGAATATGTCACTTCGTGGTGCCGGCAGTCTGAGCTGGGCTTACCTCCTGGAAACCTTACGATCCAAGACCGCGCTTTTTTGGAGCATTGCTTTTCCACTCTTTTTCCTGGTCGGCTTTGCCTATATCTTTGGCCGCGGTGAGGCACGGCAAATCAGCTATCTATTGCCCGGTATCCTGACCATCACGATTATTTCCGCCTCCTTCTTCGGAGTTGCAATGAACATGGTCGGACAGCGGGAGAAAGGTGTGTTTCGCCGTTATCGCGTGACGCCGGTAAGCTCGCTTTCTGTCGTCATTGCCTTTGCCGCAACCGCCCTCTTCAGCCTGATCCTCTCGATGATCCTGCAGCTTGTGGCTGCCCGACTGCTGTTCGATGTGGCGCCCAAGGGCAGCCTGATAGGCGTATTCGTTTGCGTTGCTGCCGCCGCTTTTGCCTTCATTCCAATGGGACTAATTGTCGGCAGCATTTCCCGCGATACCAAGACCGCGCCTGCAATTACCAACCTTCTTTTCTTCCCCATGATGTTTCTTTCCGGGGCCGCTCTGCCGTTTTTTCTCTTGCCGCAGTGGTTACAGAAGATTGGTTCGTTTATTCCGGCAACCTATGTTGTTGAAATGTTCCAGGGGACCATCTTTCGCGGTGACGATATTGGGCAATTGCTCTTTCCGCTTATCATTTTGGTGATTACCGGGATCGTTGGATTTGTGGTAAATGCGCTTACATTTCGCTGGGAGAGTGATGAGCCCATTAACACCAGCGGGCTAATTACCGCTGCCGGCGTTGTGCTTGGCGTTTATCTGCTGGCCTTTTTGTTCGGACCGATGTTGGGCATGGCCACGAAACCGAAGCCGGCTCAGGCAGCCAAATCGACAACGGACGATAAATTGCTGGTCATCGACGGCGCGACAATCATTGACGGTCTTGGTAACGTAATCGATGATGGGCGTATTCTTGTTCGCGGCGATGAAATTGAAGCGTCTGGTAGCAAATCTGATATTGCTGTGCCGGAAGGCGCAGAAGTGCTGGATCGCAAGGGCATGTATATCACCCCGGGTTTATTTGACTCGCATGTGCATCTTGGCGGCTCTGCCGGTGGGGCAGCGACGATCGAAGAACATATGCAACCGCGCATGGAGCGTGATCTGGAGATCTATCTTGCGCTGGGGGTTACCAATGTGATTTCATTAACGGATGAACCGGATCTCTTAAATGATATTCGTGATCGCATTGCGGCCGGGCAGCTCAGTGGACCGCGCATCTTTATGGCCGGCGCATCCATCACTGCCCCGGGTGGACATCCCGCCGCGCGATTCAGCTCGGTGCCGGGACTGGCGGAAAGGGCGACACGCCAGGTAACAAACGCTGAGGAAGCGCGTGAAGCTGTCAAAAATTTGGTCAGCGAGCATCGCGTTGATATTATCAAGCTGGTATTAGAAGCCGGAAGTTATAGTGGCGGACTGCCAATTCTCGATGAAGCTGCCTTTCGTGCCGCTGTTGCTACTGCCCGGGAACTAGGCATTAAAACCACTGTTCATGTTGATGCGGATCCGCATGTGCGCCTGGCGATTGATGCCGGCGCTGATGGCCTGGAGCATGCACCGGCCGATCTCAGCGATGAAACCCTGGCCTTGATGGCGGAAAAAGGGATTACCATCACGCCCAGTCTGGCGGTTGTTGAAGGCATGGCGACTGCTTTTAGCGCTGATGGCGTTACCGACCCCTGGATGAAGGAGTGGACCCAACCAATGATCCTGGAATCATTATCCTCACCGCAGTCCTGGATTGCCACTATTCCCTATAAGGAGCAAACCGGGAAGCTAATGGGTGGACGGCTGGATGCCTCTGCCGACATGATTGCGCGTGCTGCAAAGGCCAATGTGCTGATCATCGCTGGTAGCGATGCCGGCAATGCCGCCACCTTCCACGGACCTGGACTGATTCGCGAAATGGAGTTGCTGGTCGAAAAGGCGGGAATGGCACCCTCTGAAGTGATTATTTCTGCTACCAGCCGTGCTGCTGACCGGCTCGGCAAAGCGGACTTGGGACGCATTGCTCCCGGCGCCAAGGCTGATCTGGTCATTTTGAAAGACAATCCCCTGGAAAATATTCGCGCCTTTCGCGGCATTCATGAAGTATATTTGATGGGTAAACCGGTAGCGCGGGAGATTCCATCGCTGCTGGCAACTAACTGAGAGAATGACTGCTGATGCATAAGACCCCGTTCAGATTGATTCTGAAAATCAACCTGCTCCTGTGGACCGCCTGGTTGTTTTTCTATGCCCTGGTATTGCGCTACGTGGTACGGGATCTTGAAACTTACGGCATCGCATTGTTCAGTTCGATCAATATTACCATCCCTCTATTCTTTCTTAGTCTCGGCGTGTGGCCAATCGTTCGCACGCTTGATTGGCGAAAGATGTCGCCGCTGACCTTCATCGCCAGTCACCTGCTGTTGATGAATCTCTTTACAATTGCCTGGCTGGCCTGGACTTATGGCGTGGCATATTTGATTTTGGATAATATGCTCTTCGTGATGCTGGATGTCCGCGCAACGTCCGGTTGGCAATACCCACAGGGCATCCTCAAATACATTATGATCGCCGGTCTTTACTATGCCATCATCTATTATTTTGAGGTAAAGGAAAAGGAGTTGCACGAGGCAGAATTGCGTTTGTCGTTACGCGAATCGGAGTGGAAGGCCTTAAAGGCGCAGATCAATCCGCATTTCCTGTTCAATGCTTTGAATTCCGTAAACGCTCTCATTACTTCGAATCCCGGTAGCGCCCGGCGAATGCTGGTGGCCTTATCCGACCTATTGCGGCATGTGCTGAAGGAAAACCCAACTCATACCATTTCCCTTTCCCGTGAGCTGGAATTGCTGCACCATTATCTGGAGCTTGAAAAAATCCGTTTGCAGGATCGCCTGTCATATCAGGAGAATATCGATCCCTCACTTCTTTCTCAGGAAATGCCGGCAATGATGCTGCAACCGCTGGTAGAAAATGCCATCAAGCACGGCATCAGTCAATCCCCCAGGGGCGGTTGGATACGCCTGAGTCTCGAACGGGAAAATGGCACGATTCAAGGTCTGGTCGAAAACAGCCTGGCGGAATCCATTTCCGGTAAGAAAGGTGATGCCCATGAATCCACCGGCTTACGGAATTTGCAGCAGCGGTTGGTATTAATTTATGGCAAAGACGTGCAGTTCACTGCCCAACCGGTAACCCATGAGAAGATCTTTCGAGTCCGTTTTCAGTTTCCGGTAAATAACGAGGTGCAGGGATGACATTGCGCTGCATTATCGTAGACGATGAACCGCTCGGGCGGCAGGTGATTGAAGAATACCTGGGACATCATAATGATGTGGAGATTATTGCCTCCCTGGGTGACCCGACGATTGCCTTGCAGTCGATCGATGAGGAAAAACCCGACCTCCTTTTTCTCGATATCCAGATGCCTGAACTGACCGGTTTTGATTTGCTAAAGTCATTGCAGCATCGGCCGGTAACGATATTCTCCACTGCTTATGATCATTACGCAATTCAGGCTTTTGACGAAAACGCCGTTGACTATCTGCTAAAACCGTTTGACCAGGAACGCTTCGACAAAGCGCTGGAGAAGGCCCGGCAGGCAGCAACGGAAGCCCAATCCGATCCACGCATGGACCAGCTGCTCAATTATCTCGAACAAAAAACCACTGCACCACTGCATCGCATTGCGGTGCGAAAAGATGATCATCTGCGCCTGATTCGCACGGAGGATGTGCTTTGGTTTGAGGCCCTGGAAGATTATGTGAAAATCCATACTGCTGAGGGTGGCTACCTGATATCCCAGCGCATGGGAGAAATGGCCAATCGCCTCGATAGCGGTCGCTTTGTGCGAATTCATCGCTCTATTATCGTTAACCTCGATGCCGTAAAAGAAGTTCATCCCTGGAGCAGCGGCCGCTTCCTGCTTATCCTCAGCGACAAAACCGAGCTGGAAACCAGTAAGTCCGGCGCCAAACTGATTCGCGATATGATGCTTTGAGCCACTACTTGCTATCCATCATCTCCACCCCTTCCCAATTGTCGGGAACCCCTTCAACCATAAATTGCGCAGATCGCTCCAGATAGAGCTGAGCGGTTTTGTCAAGGGGATTCGTTTTCAGAACCTTTTTAAAGTAAACTGAGGCTCTGGTAAACTGTTTAGCATGATAATATGATAAACCTTGCTCAAAATTCTCCTGTGTTGCAGTCTTTAAAGCAACGGTTTCCGATTTGTTGCCGGCAATTACTTCATATACCTTTACCGGCTGCTTTTTACCCTTCACCTGAGCTTTGCCCAGGTACCGGGGATTATAAGCCGTTATATCATTCATCCGCGACAGGGTATCTTCACTGATGATAATCGGCGCTCCATAGAATTTGGTCAACCCTTCCATTCTTGAGGCAGTATTGACGGCATCGGAAACCACACTGGCGTTCAAACGTTTCTTGTCACCAATGATGCCGATCATTAATGGGCCAGTATGCAGACCTACGCCGATTTCAATCGCCTGACGGCCTTTCTGCCTGCGATGTTCATTGTATTCCGCCAGTGCCCGGTGCATCTCAACTGCGGCGTTTACAGCATCGCTCGCCTCGCCAAGATATAGGGCCATGATGCCGTCACCATAATATTGGTTGACAAAGCCATTGTGCTTGGTGATGACTGGTCCAATCCGCTTCAGATATCCGTTAAGAAACTTGAAATTCTCTTCCGGCGTCATTTGTTCGGACAGCGTGCTATAGCCGCGAATGTCGGAAAACAGGATGGTCATTTCATCATGCACGTGATCCCCGAGCTTTACGTCGATAATTGATTCGCGACCGAGAGAACGCAGGAATTCCTGCGGTACAAAACGGCCGTAAGCTGTGTTAATATGGTGCAGATTGAGATGGGTTTTGATACGCGCTAACAGTTCGCTTTTGGAAAATGGCTTCGCCAGGTAGTCGTTGGCCCCGGATGAGAAGCCCTCCAGCAAGTCGGTGATCTGGTTTTTAGCAGTCACCATGATCACCGGCAGTTCACTGGGGAGATATGTTTCGCGGATTTTTTGACAGACTTCGTAACCGGACATGCGCGGCATCATGATATCGAGCAATACCAGATCAAATGTATGCCCATTTGCAATTGCCTTAAGCGCCTGTTCGCCGTTAAAAGCCTGCTCAATCCGATAGTCAACACTGCCAAGATGATTGGCAAGCACCTGCTGATTGACCGGTTCATCATCAACCACTAAAATGCTGATATGCCCATTGGTTATGCTGGCAGGCATTTCTACTTCCGGCTCGAAAGCCGGCTGTAAGTCCTGAATTTTGGCCAACGCGGGTGTTGTTGATTCAAGCGGCAGCGCTTCTTGATTGGAAATTGGCAGTGTAAAGCTGACGGTGGTGCCCTTCCCAACTTCCGATGCCAGCCATATCTTTCCTCCGTGGAGTTCCACAAGCTGTTTGGTAATTGAGAGACCCAAACCGGTACCGCCATATTCCCGTGCCGTTGAGGCATCAACCTGCTCAAATGACTGAAAGATCGCCTCATGTTTTTCGGGCGGAATCCCGATTCCCCTATCCGACACCGAAACAACGATCATTTTTGTGTCATTTTCATCTTTTGTGCCCTCTGTGGCAGAAATGATCACCTGCCCCTTTTCCGTGAACTTGATAGCGTTGCCAATCAGATTATGCAAAATTTGCTGCAAGCGATTTTCGTCCGCCTCCACCGCCGGCAGGTCAGCTGGAATTTCGTTTTTCAACTGCAGCTGCTTTCCAGCTAGCAGTGATTCACTGAAGCGCAGCACAAGGTCGGTTAGTACAAGCAGATCAACTGCCTTTTTCTGCAGCTCCAGATCGCGGGTCTTCAATTTCGAAAAATCGAGAATGTCATTGACCAGGCTGGCCAGTCGTTTGCCGGATGATACCACCAGGGCCAGATTTGACTTGGCTCTGGCGCTGATTTTACCAGTAGTACCATCAAGCACCGACTCGGTAATGCCAATAATCCCGTTTAATGGCGTGCGTAATTCATGCGAGGTATTGGCCAGGAACTCGTCTTTAAGTTTGTCAATCCTGCGCAGCCGCTCCGAAGCTTCCCGTTCACGGGCCAGTTCTTTGGCCTGGGCCGCGGTTTTGTAACGGATATATGCGAATATCATCCCGCCAGCCATCAGCAGATAGAGCAGGTATGCCCACCAGGTCTTCCACCAGGGAGAGGCAATGGAGATTTTCAGGGACTTGCCATCTTCGTTCCAAACACCATCGCTATTGGCAGCGGTGACTTGAAATGTATAATTTCCAGGTTCCAAATTAGTATAGGCCGCCGAGCGGCGAGTGCCGGCATCGACCCATTCGTTTTCATAAGGAGTTAATTGGTAGCGGTAGGTGTTTTTGCCCGGGTTTTTGAAATGCAGTCCCACGTAATCAAAGGTAAGATCTTTCTGCCAGTGTTCCAGTTGAATTTCATTTGCTTGAGCTAGACTGGTTCTTAAGGGCGAATCAGGACCGGGTTGCAGACTTTCGTTAAATAGTTTTACATCTTGAATGGCAATTGCTGGAGGCTGGGGATTATCGACCAGTTGCTCCGGAAAAAATGCATTAAGACCATTCACACCGCCAAAAAACATTTCCCCACTACGGCTTTGGAAATATGCCCAACCGTTAAATTCAATTGATTGTAAACCGGATTCCAGACCATATTCCTTGGACGTACCGGTTTCCGGATCGAAACAGAAAAGGCCTTGAGAAGAGCTAATCCACAACTGACCTTGCTTATCTTCCAGAATACCGCTAATTATAGTTGGGCTGTGGTCACCAATACTAGTGAATCGAGTAACAGTTTCGCTCCTGGAGTCCAGGCGGCACAAGCCGCCACCGATAAACCCAATCCACAAAACACCTGGTTCGCGAGCTCGCTCGTGAAGGCACGTAATATAGTTGCCGGAAAGGGAATTATCATTTTTCAGGTCCACTTTAAAACGGCGAAATTGTTCTTGCTCTCGATCGAAAAGATTAAGGCCGTCGCGCGTTCCTACCCAGAGCTTACCAGAGATGTCTTCATAAATTGCGATGACTTCATTATGGCTCAAGCTACTGGAATCATCCGGATCATATTCATAAACACGAAAGCCGCCGGTGTCACGATCGAAAAGATTAAGGCCGCGCATGGTACCGATCCAAAGCGTGCTGTCACGCCCTTCACGAATAATGCTTACCCAGGAATGAGATAAGCTGGTTGTATCATCCGGATCGTGCTGAAAGCGGACAAATTTGCCTGTGGAGCGGTTCAAACGGTTTAAACCAACATAATCGCCCCCGACCCATATCTCACCTGCATAATCTTCATAAACAGCAAAAATCCTGCCGCTTCCACCAAGCGTAGTTGGATCATTGGGGTCGTGTTGCCAATGCTCAATGTCTCCGGTCGACCGGTCAATGCGATTGAGATGATTGCCATCGTCTCCCTCGGTTCCCACCCACAGCGCACCGCTGCGGTCTTCATAGATGCCCCAGACCGACCGCCCCGCCAATCCGATTTTAGATTCCCTGTCACCACGAAAATGGGTAAGTCCGGCGTTTTGTGGATCGAATTTGCTGAGCCCGGTTGCATCGCGCGTGCTAACCCAAACGAGTCCGGTCCTGTCGCAAAGGATACTCCAGGGCAGCGCACTACTTAAGCTGGTTGGATCCCGTGGATCGGGTTCATACAGAGAGAAGGTCTGATTGTCGATATCGAATTTTGCTACACCAAAGTTCGGAACAGTTAGCCACAATATATTTGGTGCTTTAGGATTGTGGGCGATTTGCAAAAGATGTTGCGACGGAAGCACATGCTGACTGAAATCTTCTCCCAACGGCATAAATCGTTGACTATTTTTGTTCTCTGTATTCAGGCGGATCAATCCATGTGCAGAGCCAAGCCAGAGAACGCCTGGTTTCTGCGGGTCTTCATATATATCGTATATTCTGGGATTGCTTGAGAATAAACTCTCGTTGCCATATAAGAAACGCGTAAAATTGTCACTTTGGCGGTTATAGCGGTTTAGGCCATGTCGAGTTGACACCCAAATGGTTCCGGAGCGATCTTCAAAGAGCATGTTTGTCGTATTATGACTGAGGCTGCTTGAATCTAGCGGGTCTTGATAATATCGCATGAACTCCCCGGTATGCCTATCCAGGCGATTTAGACCATGCAGTGTCGATGCCCAAATGTCCCCTTTGCCATCTGCAAGAAGCCATCTGACAGTATTATTACTGATGGTCGCTGAATTGTGCCGGTCATGTTTAAAATGAGTGAATTTTCCGGTGGTATGGTCCATACGGTTCAAACCACCTTCGTTGGTGCCTACCCATATATTACCATGTTGATCTTCAATCATATCCCAGACCCAATGATCCGAGAGCGATGTTGAGTCGTAGGCAACGTGCGGGTAGATCTTAACGTCATAGCCGTCGTAGCGATGCAATCCTTGCTCTGTACCAAACCAAATATGACCTTGTTTGTCCTGCATAATACTAAAAACACCGGCAAGAGAGAGTCCCGGGTGGGAAATTTTCTCGAAGATCATCCGCGGTTTGTCGCCAACAATTTTTTGGGAATATCTGACTGGTGCGAGGCCTTCCTGGGCAGTCACAAAGCTGAAAACGAAAACTGCGAACAGCACGACCGTACAAATAAAGCTTTGTCGCATGATATTCTCCGGGGCTTGGTTCAAAATGCGTGGGTAGAAGCAGGCTGCCTTTGTTAAATAACTCCTTAGCTAAATTACGGAAAGCGGCAATGTTAGGCAAATGAGGTCAGAGCCTGCGGCTCATCAGGCGCTTCGCGCCGTCAGCTCACTTCGTTCGCGTTACATCCCCCTGAATCCTTCGAAGGGGGATTCAGGGGGATGTAACAGCGAGCCTTAGCATTTTCCTCTCTTTTTCCTGCCTTTAAGATTGAGGAGCAATTTGACTGTGATCACATTCCTCATCATGATTCAAAACCTTGCTTTACAAACAGGCCATACCACCTGATACCGCGAAGCGCCGCACGCGAACGAAGTGAGCTGACGGCGAGCTTGCGAGCCTGATGAGGCGAAGCCTCTGACGCCAACGAAGTTGGCCAATGGAATATTGTCACACTCATCGGAGCCATTTCATGCTATGTTTGGATAACCCGATAAGTGACAATGATGCCATGAATTGCTGCTTGACAGGTAAGACTATTGTTCGGAGATTGTTTCGCAACTGACGCACACTCATTCTTCAAATATTGGAGCACATTCATGTACATGAACTACTTTTCCGGTAAAATCAGCTTTTTCAGCTTCTACTTAATGCTGGCATTTTCGTTGTTCTCATATACCTCTTGTCAAAAGGATACCGCAGCCAAGGCGGACCAGATGATGGAAGAAGATGCACAGCAAATTGCACCGGCCGTTGCAATGACGGATACTTTCCAAATTGTGATCACGCGCGGTGGCGGTTTCACCGGTCAGGTAAAAGGCTTTAGCCTCTCTTCTACCGGCGAAGTTCGCCATTGGCAGAAAATGCCGGGCGGCGAAGAAGAAATAGTCTGGGAAACCACCGTGGAAAGAGACAGCATTCACATCTTTCAAAAAGAATTGCTGGCCTCCGGCGCTATGGAAGAAAAACTGGAGAGTCCGGGCAACGTGACCACCGCCATCCAGTATCATGCCGACGATGTTGTTCGGTCATGGATGTGGGGCGGACATGCAGAAGCAAAAGAATTTCACGGACGATTAAGGGAACTCTGGAGCAGCATACATGGCTGGTGCCGGAGAATTAATATCGGGGACGGAAATCACTCAGACTCAAAATAAAGGACCCTATATGCAAAATCTACGATTCTATCGATTTAGATTTTTCATGATAAACCTGGCCTGTCTGTTGCTCTTTATAACAGCTGTTTTCGGTCAGGAAAAGAAACAGAGCTATGATTGGGCCGGCAAAAAAAATACGAAGCTGGAGCGATCCGGTAGTGCTGTATCCCAGGATGAATTAACGCGGATTGCCAATAAGATGAAGGGCATTTTGCAGCAAAGAACTGGTCAGGCCGCTACCCCCAAGGGTGTCGGAACCATCGGCCAACTCGCTGAGTCGTATACTGCCATCGATAAAGGCCTGGATCGCCAGGTCGAGCGACATCGCCGCACAGCTGATTGGGAAGTTCTCTGGAATGAGCGTGACGATGTGCCGGCGTTTGTTCGATCAAAAGATCGTAGCAAGCCGGTGTATAGACTTGCTGCTGCCAAATCCAGCGCCGAGGTAGTGACCAATTTCCTGCTGGTGAACAAAGAGGTTTTCCGTCTGGAAAATCCGGAATCAGAACTGACCCTCACCGCTGACAAAATAGATGACCTTGGCAAGAAGCATTTGCGCTTCCAGCAATACTACCAGGGCATTCCGGTTTGGGCGCAGGAGATGACCGTGCATATGGATGGTGAAACCAGCATCTATTCAATGAATGCCCGCTATGTGGCCACACCAACAGCTGTCGACGTCTCGCGGGCAGGTATTGCTTCTGCCACAGCCGTTCAGATTGCCGAAAGCGATCTTGCGGTCGATGTTGAGATAGTTGATTTCGATAGCGAGACCCGTGAACTGCTGCAATATCCGGCGCCAATTGCGACGCGGTATATTTGGGTTGATCGCGAAACCGGTACGCCGCATTTGGTTTGGCATGTGCAAATTCGTCCGAATCTGCGCGATAATTGGTACTATTTTGTTGACGTGAATAGTGGTGCGGTTTTGCAGAAATATAATGCCACGATGTTTGATGGTCCGGTAACCGGCAGCGGTACCGACCTGAACGGACAAACGCGCACGCTGAATTTATACGAACAAGGCGGAACGTATTATATGATAGATGCCTCTCGTTCAATCTGGCAAGCAACTCAGCCAAACCTGCTCAATGATCCGAAAGGCGCTTTGTGGACAATTGACGCACGCGGCAATGATTTGACCTCTCAAACCTCTCTCTATCACGTAACTTCAACAAATAACTCCTGGGCAGATCAGTCTTCCGTTTCTGCCCATTACAATATTGGCGAAGTATTTGAGTATTTCGAAGACACCCACGGGCGTTCTGCGATCGACGGCAATGGCAGCACAGTCATTTCCGTTATTCACGTGACCTCCGAAGGGCAGCCAATGGACAACGCATTCTGGAATGGCGTGCTGATGGCATATGGCGACGGAAACAATGCCTTTACGCCGCTTGCCGGCGCCCTGGATGTTGCTGCCCACGAGATGAGTCATGGGGTTATTCAAAACACAGTGAACCTTGAATATCAGTTTGAATCCGGTGCGCTGAACGAGTCCTTTGCGGATGTCTTCGGAGCAATGGTTGATAACGACGATTGGCGTTTGGGCGAAGAAGTCGTGAATCCGGCTGTTTTTACATCCGGCGCCTTGCGCGACATGCAAGATCCGCATAATGGCGGCAGCAGCATTAATGATCCCGGTTGGCAGCCATCTCACATGGATGAATTTCTCGATTGGCCGCTCTCCCAGGACAATGGTGGCGTACACGTTAACAGCGGCATTCCCAACCGGGTATGTTTCCTGGTAGGCGATGCAATTGGACGAGCAAAAACCGAACAGATTTACTATCGCATTCTGAACGCCATGTATCTGAATCAGCAGTCTAATTTTGTCGATATGCGCCTGGCAGCGATTCAATCCGCAACCGACCTCTATGGTGATCCGTCGACAGAGCTGACCGCCGTGGTTGATGCGTTTGATGCTGTGGGTATTGTCGGCGATACCGGCACCTTGCCGCCGGATGATGATCCGCCGGTTGAAGGCGAAGAATGGATTGCGATGGTCAATGGTGATGGATATGACCAGAGTTTGTATGTGGTTCGCCCGGTCATCGACGATTCTTATACTGATATCGTTCTTTTGACCACTACTCAGGTCTATGATTTGACCGCCAATCCGATTTCGGTATCGGATGACGGATCCGTCATTATGTTTGTCGATGAGAGCAATTTCATTCGCACCATTTCCCCGGACGGCAGCAATGAGGTCGTTATTTCTACCGACGGTGTGTGGTCGTCGATTGCCCTTTCACCCGATGGCAATAAATTGGCTGCGACCACCACCCTGGCAGATACAACCATTTATATTTTTGATTTTGTGGATGCAACGAACACCAAAGCAGTTCGTCTTTATACGCCAACCACAGGCAGTGGCACCAATTCGGATGTTACCCTATTTGCAGATGCGATTGACTGGGATTTCACCGGCAGTTATGTGGTATATGATGCATTTAACCGCATTCCGCAAGCCAGCGGCATTAACATTGAATACTGGGACATGAATATCCTGGAAGTGGCAACGGAAGTGATTATTCCGATATTTGCGCCGCAGGCTGAAGGTATCAGCATCGGCAATCCATCGCTGGCGCAAAACAATGATCGCTACCTGGTATTTGATTTTCTCGATTCAAAAACCGGGTCATCATCCGTATTGGCAGTTGATTTATTCGAAGGCACAACCGGGGTCATTGAAGACAATTTCGGCTCCGTTGGCTTCCCGAAATACTCGGTTGATGACAATACGATTGCCTTCGAACGGGACGACTATGGGACCCCGACAGTTCGGCAAATTGCTGTCGCCAGTGACAAGATCAACGCCAGTGGCGTTTCACAGCCTTACGTGACAGCAGGCCAACGTCCGTCCTGGTTCGCCATTGGGCAGCGCCCGGTAGGCATCGAAGAAGACGGCATTTCGCCGAAGTCTTTCACCCTGGCGCAGAACTTCCCGAATCCATTTAATCCGGAAACCACCATTCGCTACGAGCTGAATCGCAGCGCTGAAGTTGAACTGGCGATTTACGATATCTCTGGCCGTCAGGTAACCACCCTGGTCAGCGGCCGTCAGGTGGCTGGTCAATACCAGGTCACCTGGAATGGTCTTGATCGCAGAGGCAATCCGGTTGCCAGTGGCATCTATCTCTATCGCCTGGAGTCCCGCCATCAAAACGGCAGCGTGGAGCGGTTCACCCGCAAGATGACCTTTCTCAAATAACTGCTCAGACTGTACTCACCTCATGCACAGCTCTGCTGCGCATGAGAATCACAATCTTTCGAACTAGATGCGCGGCTCTGTCGCGCATCTTTCGTTTGTGGCAGCATATCCTTAGGTCAGCAACAATCGCAGATTTCTGCTTTATTGTTTTCCTAAAAATGTGTATGCTTAAATATATTTTGAACGATGTTCAAAATATGGCGTTATAGAGTAAAGCAGGTAAATACCAGGCAAAGAGAGGTTTCCGATGGAAAAAGATCGTCTGGATTATGACTATATAATAATCGGTTCCGGTTTTGGCGGATCTGTTTCTGCGTTGCGATTGGCCGAAAAAGGCTACAAAGTATTGGTTCTGGAAAAAGGAAAATGGCTAACGGCCAAAGACTTTCCGAAAACCAACTGGAATCTGAAGCGTTGGATGTGGATGCCCGCGCTGCGCTTTTACGGCCTTTTTAAGATGACATTTTTTCGTCATGTGGCCGTTTTATCCGGTGTTGGTGTCGGCGGTGGTTCCCTCGTTTACGCCAATACCCTCCCGGTACCCAAGAAAAAATTCTTCGAGGCGGAAAGCTGGGCGCATCTGGGAGATTGGGAAAATGAACTGGCGCCTCACTATCAAACCGCGCTCCGCATGCTGGGCGCGGAAAAGAATCCGCGCATGCAGACCGGTGACAAAGCCCTGCAAACGTTGGCAAAACAGCTTGGCAAAGAAGAGCATTTTGGACCAACGAATGTTGCTGTGTACTTCGGCAAACCCGGCCAAACCGTAGAAGATCCCTATTTTGACGGCAAGGGGCCGGATCGCACCGGCTGCATATATTGTGGTGGCTGCATGTTGGGCTGTCGCTATAATTCAAAGAACACCCTCGATAAAAATTACCTGCATCTTGCCCAGCAGCTCGGCGTAACGATTCAGGCAGAATCGGAAGTATACGATGTTGCGCCCATCGGGGCTGAGGATGGCTCGGGCGGCTATCGGGTTCACTGGAAGCAATCGACCCGGCTATTCAAGAAGCGCGGCGAGGTAACGGCCCGTGGGGTGATTTTTTCCGGTGGCGTTTTGGGTACCGTCAAACTGCTTCTTAAGCTGCGCGAATCTTCCTTGCCTCGCATTTCAAAAAAGCTTGGCAGCGGCGTCCGCACCAATTGCGAAAGCCTTGTTGGTATCACTACTTTCGGGAAGGAGAAAGATTTCTCGAAGGGGGTAGCGATCGGCTCCATCTTGCATACCGACGAGAATAGCCACCTGGAACCGGTGCGGTACCCGGCCGGATCCGGTTTTTGGCGCCTGATGATGATGCCGATGGCTCATGGACGCAACGTGTTTGTGCGTGCCGGAAAGCTGGTCTTGGATTTAGTGCGGCATCCGGTAAAGAATTTCAAGGCCTTTACGGTTGATGATCTGGCCCGTCGCAGCCAAATTTTGCTTTTTATGCAAACCCTGAACTCAACCCTGCGCTTTTCAAAGGGGATGTTTGGCATGAAGAGCCGGTTGGATGTCGGCAAGCCGCCAACGGCGTTTATTCCGGAAGCAAAAGATCTGGCAGATCGCTATGCCCAAATCGTTGATGGTAAACCAATGGTTTTGGCCAATGAAACACTTGCAGGAATCCCGACAACTGCGCATATTTTAGGGGGCGCGGTAATGGGGGCCAATGCCGACGAAGGTGTCATTGACAAGGATAATCATGTATTCGGCTATCAGAATATGCTGGTATGTGACGGATCGATGATTAGCGCAAATCCCGGCGTGAACCCGTCTTTGACAATCACTGCAATCAGTGAATTGGCAATGAGTAAGATACCGCATAAGGCCGAAGGGGAAGGCTGGCGCTTCCGCTTATCGGAGGCAGAAGAAGGTCAATCGGTTGTCAAAAGTTAGTATGAGGACAGTGCGATGCAAACCTATGCAAATGCGTTATTGGTAGCAATTCCAATATTCTCCCTGCTAATCATTGCCGAGGTCATTTACGGTCAGGTCAAAGGCTTTCAAACCTTGCGCAGCCTTGATACCGTTTCCAGTCTGAGTTCCGGTATTACAAATGCCGTTAAGGACTCTCTTGGACTTGTCTTCATCATCATTTCCTATCCATTCCTGTTGACCTATTTAGCTGTGATGGAAATCCAGGCAACCTGGCTGATTTACCTGCTGGGATTTATCGCCATTGATTTTGCCGGATATTGGAGTCACCGTCTCAATCACCGCGTTAACATCTTCTGGAATCAACATGTGATTCATCATAGCAGCGAAGAGTTTAATCTTGCCTGTGCGCTGCGCCAGTCCATTTCAAACATTGTTGGCATTTACTCGCTTTTTTTAATTCCGGCTGCCATTATTGGTATCCCGGCCAAGGTGATCAATATTATTGCGCCCATTCACCTCTTCCTGCAGTTTTGGTATCATACCCGCCACGTGCCGAAGCTGGGATTTCTCGAATACCTGATTATCACCCCTTCCCAGCATCGCGTGCATCATGCCATTAACCCGGAGTATATTGATAAGAACCTTGGGCAAATTTTCTCCGTTTGGGATCGCATGTTCGGGACATTTCAGGAAGAGCTGGATGATGTGCCGCCGGTTTATGGGGTACTGAAGCCGGCCAATACCTGGAACCCGATTCGCATCAACTTCCAGCATATCTGGCGACTGATGAAAGATGCCTGGCGAACCCGCAGTTGGAGAGACAAATTGCGCATCTGGTTTATGCCGACCGGATGGCGACCAGCCGATGTTGCAGAAAAGTATCCCATTAACATCATCGAAGATGTTTATGCTTATAAAAAGTATGCTACGCCGGCATCCCTCTGGCTGATTGGCTGGTCCTGGTTTCAGTTGCTGATGACCATTGCCCTGCAGATGTATATGTTTTACCGATTTACAGATATCGGATTTCCGCAGCTATTTCTCTATGCAGCAGTGCTCTTTTTTGGTGTTTACGGCTATACCACGGTGATGGATCGCAACTCCTCCGGCGCCTGGATAGAGCTGTTACGCGGTACTGCCGGCTTCGCAATTATCATGGCAACCGGAAGCTGGTTTGGCGTCGATGAATTACTGCCCTTCGCCAGCTTTTTGATTGGTGGCTATTTTTTACTCTCCGCAATTATCCCATTTCTATTTGTGAAGTTCGAATTTGAAAATGCCGCAAAAAATTTGCGGGTTTAAATTCCGGGCAAAATTTACTCCTCTTATCTTTATATTTATATTATGTTGTGTCTGAATAGGACCCAATGCCGTCTTCATTTGTGAGGGAATGCGTCGATAATAGCTGTGTTTCGGAAATGGAGTACGGAACAAAATTGCACGGCATCACAAATTAATGTGGAAAAATATGCCATTTTTCGCTGACGTTTAATTTTAGACTGTCGGTTTTGTGGGGTTTACTATTGACAGAAAGCAATTTATCCGTTATTGTTCAAATGGAGATGTGGAGATAGCTACCAAAAGCTGAGCTAACAATACCAAATTAGCGTCCCTTGAAAATCGTCCATTGGCAATACGTGACAGACGTGATCTCGAGTTTATCCCAATATACCAATGTGAGTTACGACTAATTCTTCGGACATGTGTCCTTAGAGGATTATGCAGTTGGCAAACAATAAAACCATCAGTCTTAATTTTGAAGTAGAAATCGTACGTGATTTTGAAAGTTTTTTCGCTCTGCGAGATGAGTGGAATGCGCTTTTAAATGAAATGACGTTTTTCTTTCCCAGTATGGCATTCGATTGGATACACGCCTGGGTACTTGCCAACAAGGGATGTATCAGGGAATTGTATGTTATACTTTTTCGTGATGCCGCCGGAAAGCTGGTTGGCATCGTCCCCCTCTATATCTATGAACGCCGAAAATTTTCCATTCGAATCCGGGTGATGGATTTCCTGGGCGGTAAAGACCGCTACCTTGTTGATTTTATTGCCCCGATGGAACACTTGCTCTATATCATCCGCAGTACCCTCCACATTATCAATGAAGATAAGAAAAGCTGGGATATCGTTACCATTCGCCGCTTGAACAACTGGCGGGCTTCCGCCGTGCATCTTGAGCAGGTGCTGCGCTATCAACATAGCCGCTTTAATACAGAGTCATTTTTCAGGGTACCGGAAATTCGTTTGGCCGGCACCTTTGAAGACTATTATTCCGGCTTGAATAAGAAATTTCGCAAGGAAATGCGCCGCAAGAATCGCAAGCTTAAGGAAGTGGGAGAAGTGCGCTATGAGTTCAGCTCCCTGAAAGAAAACCCTGATGCCATGAACACCTTTCTCGAATTGGAAGATGCCGGATGGAAAGGGCGCAATGGATCATCCCTAAAGCGCCGTAAGGGCTTGCTACGCCTGCAAAAACAGCTGATTGAAGACTGCCGGGATAACGTGGAATTGCTGACGTTCAATATGTATCTGAACGATGAGCCGATCGCTAGCTCGATATGCACCAAAACATCGCATGCCATCTACATTGATAAAATCACCTATAGTGAAACGTATTCCGTGGCATCGCCGGGACTTCATTTGCGGCTTTACGAAATACAATACGCATTTGACAATCAGTTGAAAGTATATAGTTTTTCGGGAGTGGAGCGGAGCTGGATGCACTTCTTTACGCGACGCGGACACTTCTCAATGGACTTCGTGATCTACAATAATCATTTCCTGTCAATGGTCCGCTTTTTGGGGTATACGAAATTGAAGCCGCTATTGAAAAGCTACCCCAGCCTCTTTTCCTTCATCAAGGGCCAGGTTAGCTCTTCATAACAAAGTCTTATTTCAGTCGGAAGATAAACGGCTCAACAATCTTGAATTTGATTGGCTTGCCGCGAAAGGTCGCCGGCTTATAGCGAAACTGCTGAATGGCGGATTCTGCCGCGGCGGCAAAATGTTCACCGTCGCTTCGCAAAATACGATGCTTCTCCACCTTGCCATCACGTCCAACAATCACTTCCATTAATACCTTGCCTTCAAAGCTGGTGCGCCGGTAAATGTCCGGGTACTTCGGTATGACCTTTTTGATGTATTGGCGGCCTCCACCATCGATGAGGGTTTCCATCACCGGTTCAACCACTTTCGGTTCGTTCAGCCGCTGAACGGTATTGTTGTTTTGCCGTGTTGTCACGCGATTTACGTTGCCGCTATTCCGATTGGCTGCTGCCGGCTGAGTCGCGGGTCCTGTTGGTTGCTCTGATGCTGCCGGGGTGACGGCATTGTTGGTTCCCGAAGCCGCTGCCAGGCGGGTATCAGTGTCGTTTGCTGGTTTTTGCGCAGGTGGCGTTGTCTTGCGAGCTTGCGTGTCGGATTTAGCATTGTTTTTGCGCTGAACGCTGGTTTTACGTGCACTGGCCTGATTGCGCGAATTGTTTTGCTGTGCCCGCGCTCTTGCCCTGGCACTGGCGCTTTCTGCAACCGGCTTCTTTGTTTCCGCCGGTTTGGAGCGTTGATATCCGGCATTGCTGCGGTTGCGAACGGTATTGGAGGCCGGTGTGATTTGTGCCTCGGCAGCCTCATTTGAGGCAATTTGTTCACCTAGAATAGGCTGCACCATCACTTCGCCCTTTGAGGGACTGATGGTGCGATCAAAAATAGTAGCCTTGATTTGCTCCTCATCGCGGGTGTTCCAGAGATTGTTCTGCGCAAGAATTGGCTCCGACGACTGATTGTAAATACTATAATCGAAATTGTTGAAAATCAGGTTGCCGCCAGAAGACTGTGTGCCGCTCGGATTAACCTGGCCAAGGTCCGGTTGCGAGCGATCAAAAACGATGAGGCCATTGCCATTTTGAGTAATGATGCTCTCTTCGATAATGGGTGTGGAAGCCAATTCGCAGATAAGACCAGCGAAATCGTTGCCCAGCAGGGTCGTACGGCGAATCAAAGGAACAGCCCGGACTTCAGCAGAGATTCCGCAATGTTGATTATATCTTAGTTCACAATCAATAATATTGGGTGAGCTACCATAACAGGTGATTCCCTTGTAGGCATATTCAATTATGGCATTGTTCACGAGGGAGCGTTTGTTGGGATTTTTAATGATAATCCCATACCAATCGTTCATCTTTGGATCTGCCGCCGTTGAGGTAAAGGTAACTTTGCCCGGACCTTCACTACCATTGACGAGGATATTTCCAAGCACTACAATCTCAACGCGATTGGGATCTTCGCCGGATTTCGTTTTATCGGCAGTTGCGGTAATATTCACACGCGTTCCCGGATCAACAGTCAGGGTAATATTGGGTGGAATTGTGAGATCACCGTCGACAGTCACAACGCCGGACCATCTCATATCACTACTGATGCGGCCACTGTACGTCTGTTGCCCGAAAATTGAAAGCGAGGTGAATAGGGTCAGCAAAATCAGTATGGATCTCATAAGCATCTCTTTACTCTGAGGTTGAATTTGGGAAAAAGATCTGATGTATTAGTTTGATTGTGGTAGATAAAAATGACGATTGCTCAATATGATGTTAGCGCATTTCGTATCTGGGCCGATGTGCAAAATCACGGATTGAGCGATCAAAAAAAAATTCGTCGACCGGCTATTTCAAACGGTTGCGAGTACCGGTGCATTCTTACTCTGCGTTTTAGCGTTGCTAACTATCAAATAAAATTGATATTTGATCTTTTAACGAAGCTACCTATTATCGATTATTCTTTGTCAATCGTTTTAGGGACGAATCAGACCGGTTGCCGAAAAGCACCAACGCTTTAACCGGTCTTTAAACGCACTCTCGGTGATATTTCTGCTTGGTGAGTGGGGTGAAAAAAGAATATGCTTTCGGATAAGACATCTCCGGATGCCTCCCATTATGGCATCCTTCTGGCGCTTCTTGCCGCGGTGATACTCGCTGCCTGGCTCCCCCTCCCCTGGGATCGGGCTCTTGAAAATCAGGAGTTGGATACCTACTTTACCCTGCGCGGTGAACGCGATTTGAGTGATGATTTTGTGCTGGTATTCCTGGGAGATGACGATCTGGAAGATCTTGGCGGTTGGCCAATTACTCGCGATTATTATGGCTACATGTCTGTTGTTCTTCAGGAACTGGGCGCCAGGGTGATTGCCTTTGATGTGCTTTTTTCGCGGGAAAATACCGAGTATCCGGAGTACGACCGGGTGTTTGCGGATTTGATTATTCCCATGGAAGCAGTCGTTTTGCCGATGACCTTTGGTGCGGTGAACTACCCGCTTGATACGGCTGCCACAGCCCAAGATAATCTGCCGAAAGGGAGCAATCCTCAATGGCCGATCGACGTGTTGGAAAACAATGCCAGCACTGTTGGATATAGCAATCTTGAAAACGAAGCGGTGATTCGGCGAATACCGCTATTTATTCAAATGGACGAGGATCCATCGAAGATTGTCCCGTCACTTGGCGCTGCCATTGCCAATCATTTTCAGGATGCGGGCGAGCAGGTGAAACCGGGAGATGCGCGCCTGGTTGATGGCCTGGATGCCCACTCGCGACTGCTGCTCAATCATTTTGGAGGATTTGATCGCATTCAGAGCATTAGCTTTGTCGATCTGCTGCAGGTCTACGAAAAAGATTCCGTAGAAATTAACCTGAATGACAAAATCGTCATGGTTGCGGCAACAGCGGCCGGTTTGCCGGTGATGCAATCGACGCCCTTGGCGGAACGCTTGCCCGCATCGCTGATCCACGCAACAGCAGCCGAAAATCTTCTAGAAAACAACTACATTCGCCAGGCTACATTCGGAACCCTGGCGATGGTGATTCTTTTCGCCGGTTTAGGTAGCGCAATGGTTTGGATGTTTGCACCAAGGCGTTGGATTTTCCCGCTTGTCTTACTCATACCGCTGATATTGATCGGTGTCAGCCTGGGAAGCTTCGGCCAGGCAAACTTTTTTCTGCCGCTCTTCTACCCATTTATCGCTTTCCTTGTTGTGAATATGTACATGATAATATGCGCCTATCGCGAGGAACAGTTGCGCAGCGAGTCATCCCAGGGTCTTCTAAAATCCCATCTGGCTCAAAAAGAGACGCAATTGAGCTCTGCCCGCGAAAATCTCTCGGACCTGGAAAGTCAACTGGAAGCGCAATCTGCTTCCTCTCAAACGCTTGCTGACAGCAAATCGGAATACCAGCAGCAAGTTCGCGACTTGGAAAAGCAGTTACGTGATCTGAAAGAAACCGAGCTGCCGCCCTTCACTGAAGCCGCGCCGGAGATGCAGGCGATTGTCCATGCACCGTCCGGGAAGCTGGCGTCGGTGCTCAATCTGGTATCGCGGGTTAAGCAGGATGATATCCCGGTGCTCATCGTTGGTGAAACCGGCACCGGAAAAGAATTGATCGCCCGAATGATCCACAGCAGCGGTCAGCGCTCAGAAAACCCCTTTATCGCCATTAACTGCGGTGCGCTCTCGGAAACCCTTTTGGAAAGTGAACTGTTTGGCCACGAAAAGGGCAGCTTTACCGGGGCGGTCAATCAGCGTCGCGGGCGCTTTGAGCTGGCCGACAGCGGAACATTGTTCCTCGACGAGATCAGTGAGACCACCCCGGCCTTCCAGGCGCGTTTGCTTCGTGTTTTGCAGGAAGGTGTTTTTGAAAGGCTTGGTAGCGAGAAGTCGATTAAAGTTGATGTGCGGATTATTGCTGCCTGTAATGTTGATTTACAGACTGAAATCGACGCCGGCCGCTTTCGGGCAGATTTGTTCTATCGATTAAACGGATTTCCGATCCAGCTTCCGCCCTTGCGTGAGCGCCGCGAAGATCTGCCCTTGCTGATTAATCATTTTCTGGGAAAATATGGCAACGAGAAAGTTTCCGGCGTATCGGAAGCGGCGCTGGAAAGTCTTGAGCGCTACGCCTGGCCGGGCAATGTCCGGGAATTGGAAAATGTGGTTCGAAGAGCGGCCCTCCTCGCCCAAACTGAAGGTCGTAGATTGCTTCAGGCCAGTGATTTGCCGGAAGAAATTACCAGTGCGTCTATCGAGAAGCTGCAGGCGTTTAGCTCGACAGAGGAGCAGGTGCTTTCTGCGCTGCGCCTGCATAAATTTGGCCGGTCATCGATTTCAGAAACGGCCCGCATGCTCGGCAACAAAGATCGAGGCACAATTACGGAATACCTGCGCGGTATCTGCTTTCAGACGCTTGTCGCATCCGACTATGATATCGATAAGGCCGTTGCAGCAATTGCTGATTCAAACGATGAGGCGGTTGTGGAGAAGGTGCGCAAAAAGGTGGAAGGTTATTTGAAAAACCTCGAGCCCCTGCCGGATGTCGATGCCGAAGATTTTTCACCGGCGAAAACTGCCCAGTTTAAGGGATTACCACGCAAGTTTCACTCCGCGCTTTGCGCGGTGATCCGTCATTTGCAGGAAAAAACTTGAAATTAGCTTGTCGACTTACCGCTTTTTTGATTTTCTAAAAACGTCTTCATGCTGCTTTGCATTCACCTTTCCTGCTTTCCCTACCTTCATTTCCTTCTTAAATGAAATGGTCTTCGGTGGTAAACACACTTCATCGTCGCATGCCTGATATTGTAAGCTGCCCTTCAAAGTAACGGACGAATCTGTAAAGTCCTTGGGCAGCGTTACGCTGGCGAAAGCGTAGACAGTCTTTTCATACACCGAAATCGCCTCTTCGCTGAAGGCAAATGTGCGCATCTCGCCGGCCGGGTAGATAATTTCGCCAAATTCAATGCCGCTGCTGTCGGAGAGGCTGACAATCGTAGGGATTTGAAATTCTCCTGACGGAGGATTCGAATTGATATGCCAGGGCTTGGCAATGGTGAGTTGTACTGCCAGTCTGGTACTATTGCCCGGCGTAAGCACGGCTGTTTCTGAGAGGACATCAATCTTGATAATATCGTCTCCGTCTACGGCATGAAGTGCGGTGCCCAGAGTGAGTAGAATTGTGAGCAATGTGTATGCGATTGATTTCATAACGTGATCCGGCTTTTCTAGTGTCGTAATAGCTTCTGTTTTCACTTTTCCTTAAACAACAGGTCTACATCCAGTGTTTCATTGTCTGTCAAAATACCGAGTGCATCTTTCACATAATCGACCTGACGCATTCCACATAAAATAACATCGGTGCCATCGGTTTGCTGCAAAATCTTAAATGCCTTTTGTGAAGCAGTCAATTTGTCCGCCATGGTTGGGAAAGCGGCATCGAATGCTTCCAGGCGCGCCTGAAATTCCGGATCAATCGCCGGGATATGCGGATAGGTAGCCAGTCGCACCAGGTGATTCTCGTGGATTGCATTCAGCGGGCGATTCAGCAGCACAGCCAGACCATGGGCTTTCGCTACTTCCAACACTGTCGCTTTCTGTTGACGAAAATCGTTGTTTTTGAGGCGTGCACCATCGTATTCAATCCAGTTGAGCGGCAGCTGAATTGCCGCAAACCGACCTTGATCCGGCAGTATGCCACGCTGTAGACAAACGTCTTCATAGATCCGGCAAATTTTTGCAAGACTGACATAATCTGCAGATTGTCTATTAGATGGAAAGCCATTCGATGATATCCCATAGTAGCGGATCAAGCCCTCGTCGGCAAGCTTCTCCAATTCCAGAAATGCTTGTCGAATGCGATCGTAAAACATACGCTCTGCATCAGCGCGATTAAGTTGGCGTCGTGCTGCATCGAGCAGGAAATACTCCGGGTTATGCAAGAGGTAGATATCCAGCGTGTCCAGATGCATGCGGGCCAGGCTGCGGGTGATTTGGTCTTCGAGAAATTCCGGGTGGATACAGTGCCAGAGCCCATGCTGATACTTTACCACATCCGGAAAGGGATCTCCACTTTCTTCTCTCTTGAGTGCAATCTGAAAATTCTCACCCTGGATATAACCGGCCTTGCTGACAACAATAAATGCTTCCCTCGGCTGACCATCCCAGACAATTTCCTGATTCAAGACTTCGCCAATCAGGGCCTCTGCGCTGCCGTCGCCGTAGTTTGCAGACGTGTCGATCAAATTGCAGCCGTTCTTCAAAGCAAATTGCAAGGCGCTTGCATGTGCTTCCGATTCTTGCACACAGCGATAGGTGCCGAACCCGAGGGTGGAACTTACCAGGCCGGTTTTTCCAAGCGTGCGATACGCATCGGTAGCAAGGCCGTCACGAAATGTTTGCGAGTATTGCTCCGTTCCTTCGGGGGTGGCATAGCCGGGAAGAGACATAAAGAGATTACCTGTGTTTGCTTAGTGAATAAAATGAATCGATTTCGTCTATCAGTATGACATGCTGGCTGAGCAAGACTAACGCCAAATCCCAACAGAAAAAATTCCAAAAAGATAGGTGAATGGCGATTTGAGTTTTTTGGAATTTTTCTTGTTGGAATTTGGTCTTTTACTTCTTTTCAGCCTTTTTTACTGCTCGCACCAGGGCATTGGGAATAATCGCATCATCCCATGCTGATGCACGCTCGCCAACGCGGACGATAACCAATTGATAAGACGGGATGATGTAGACGCGTTGCATGTCGGCGCCGTCCATCCAGTACATATCTTTGGCAACAAAGGGTTCAGAGCGATGGTCTTTGCGGCGCCCGATGGCAGTAAAACCCAGCCAGATATGTAGTCCGTAATCAGTTTCAATCCCTGGGGAAATCATTTCCGCAATCCACTCTTCCGACAGAATTTGTTGACCATTATAGCTGCCACCTCGGGCAAGCATTTGGCCCAGGCGAACCCAATCGCGGGCTCTCGCAAACATGCAGCAGAATGTCTTTGCCGTTCCATCAGGGACGTCCAGCCATTGCTTTGCATTGCCTGCGCCCAATGGTTTCCAAAGGTGCTCGGACATAAAGTCGGCATAGTCCATTCCGGTAGCCCGCTCCAGAATGACGCCGAGAACCTGGCTGTTGGCGTTATTATATTCGAATATTTGGCCGGGCGATTTAGCTGCGGTCACAGCGACGGCGGTTTCCGCGGCGTCGAGTCCCAAATAAAGCTGTACCAGGTCGGAAAAGGGATCTCCCTGATCATCATAGATTCGTAAGCCGGAGGTCATTCTTAGCAGATGCTCAATGGTGATCAGGCTTCGTTCATCGTTCTGCCATTCCGGTATGTAAGCAGAAACCGGCTCTTTGATAGATTTGATATAGCCGTTTTGCACAGCGATCCCAAGCAGAGTGACCAGGATAGATTTGGCCATCGACATGGAATTCGTATACGAAGACGGATCACTTCCTTGCCAATATTCTTCGATCATAATCGAATCACCCCATGCCGCAACCAGCGCAGAGCTGTTTTGTTCGCGGGCAAATCGGACCGCTTTTGCAATTTGAGAACGATCCAATTGCGAATTCTGGACAGCCAATGACGGAAGCGGCCGTTGTAAGTTGCCTTCGACAACGTCCATGGCGTCATACCATTCCACACTTGTGATCGGTTTATCGGCCGGATATGTTGCTGCACGATTGATGAAGCGCCAGTTCCAGGCCGTGATCGAAAGCAGTGCAATGAAAATTGCAGCCAGGCTGATCAAGATGATCCGTTTCATAGATCAAATCCCTGCGGTTTAAACCGGATGGCATCCTTTAGAGGGATGCCATCCGGAATTTTTGCCCAATATATTCCATCAGCAGTGAACTTCCCAATTCTCTTTTCATATTTTAGACTCCGCGACTCAACTGTTCCATTCCTGAGCTTCTTTTATTATATTATGGCCTTCAAAATCAATCACAGATTGGATACGCCTTCATGCGGATTTCTTATGATGCGCCGTTTACGCTAACCTTTGCCTTCTTTTGCCTGGGAATCTTTGTATGCGCCTGGGCGCTATCGCCTTTTGGCTATAACACGGATTTGCAGCCATATCCCCTTGTTCAAAAGTATTTTATGGTTGGGATCCAGATGGATTTCAGCCAACCTTTGTCCTATCTTCGCGTATTTTCACACGTCCTCGGGCATCAACATGCCATCCATTTACTCGGAAATCTAATGCTCATTCTGTTATTGGGGCCGGTGCTTGAGGAGAAATACGGATCTTTCAACCTGTTCATGATGGCCTTGACAACAGCGGTTGTGACTGGCCTGTTAAACAATTTCCTGATGACCAATGCACTGCTTGGCGCCAGCGGGATCGGTTTTATGATGATTGTTCTGGTAGCCTTTACCAATTACCGGGCGGGTGAATTGCCGCTGTCGTTGATTCTAATCGTGCTGCTTTATTTTGGGCAGGAGATGATAAAGTCCAGCCAAAATGACAATATCTCGCAGTTTGCTCACATTATTGGAGGGATTTGCGGTAGTATTTTCGGGTTTGCTCAGGTCGATGAATCGGCTGAAGGCTAAGGCCGCTCCTGGAATAAGGAACGGTCACTCTGAAAATCGTAGAGCGTTAAACGTCTCAGATCAAAAAACGCAATCCAGAAACGCTTCAAGACCTGCATGTAATTCTGGCGTGCGCCGTCTTTCTGGTTCTGCGCCAGCTGCATATTGGTAATATCGACTTTCCCAATCAGATAACGCTGTTTGGTGACATCAAAACGCCGTCTGGCGATGGTGTCTGCTTTGGCCGCGAGGCGAACCTGGTTTTGCAATTGCAGGTAATCGAGCGCGCTAAAATAAACGCTCTGCTCAAATTCCTTTGCCTGAACCTGATTGCTGGTTTCAACCTCACGTTTTGCTGCCTCGGCACTACGGACTTGCGCCCGCCCCTGTCCCCATTGAAATAGTGGTATTTGCAAATTGACGTTAAATCCCTGGGCGTCGAGCGGATCTCGATAAAGATCCGGCACATTGTCCGCACTCTGGTTGAGGCCATAACTGGCTGTGAGCAAGGCATTTAAACGAGCGTTGGAGCGTGCCTGGGCCAGGATGCGTTCAGCGGACAACAACTGGCTTTCCCGCTGCAGAATATCACTACGGTTTTCCAATGCCTGCTGAACCGCCTTCTCCGGATTGACGCTGATCTCCGGTGTTGATGCCGGTGGAATGATACTGATTTTGGTGTCCTCTGAAATATTCAGGGCGAGGCGCAACGCTTTTTGGTGGCGATCGACATCCAGCTCAATAGATGCGAGCTGTGCTCTATCGTTGAGCAGCGCCAATTCGCCTTGTAACAAATCATTTTCCGCGATTTTACCAACGTTAAACCGCCCTTGCAGCACCTGGAATATTGTGTCATTGAAGGCGACATTGCTTGCTGCATTCTGCAAAGTGATTTCCGCGATGTAGAGATCAAAAAATTTGCCGGCAATGTCGACAGCCAGCGCTTCGCGGGACTCGGCAAATTCTCTTTCTGCAATCTGGTAATTTAGTGCTTGTTGGCGGCGATTCCACTTTATGGGATTGAACTGGAAAATGGATTGCGAATAGCTGAAAAAGAGCGGGGTTGATTGCCAGAAAAGGGTGTCAGCATCGCCAAATTGATCGATACGCTGCAGACCGGAGGTGATAGTCAGGTTACCACCGGTCCAGGGAATAATTTGGGATAATGAGAGATCTGCATTGGAAAAAGCCTGGCTTTGGGTCAGGAAGATGCTCGTGCCGTCATCCTGATCAAAACGGCTGATGGAGCGGTTAAAATTGGGTACGCGAAGGCTGAGGGAGAGCTGGGGCAACAAGCTGCGCTGAAATGCACGAAATTGCCATCCGGCCTGATCAAATTCGTCCTTGGCAATGCTGGCAGCCGGACTTTGGTCCTGCGCCATTTTTAATGCCTGCTCGAGTGTCAGGAAGAGGTGATCTTGCGCCTGCATAGCGCTGCCAAAGAAGAGGGCGGCACAACAGAAAGCCGCTATCATGTGTCTCAAACTCGCTCCGATAATCTGCGTTGATGTCAAAACTCGCAGGTGTTAATGCCAATTAAGTGCAAAAATTACAATTAAACGCCCAAAACCTTTCGACACGGATGCACACGGATTTTCACCGATAAAGCAGATGGAAAACAGGTTGTAAGAATTAAAAAGATAATCCAATCGCCTATTTTGGGTCTTTTTGCTCGCCATTTATCCGTGAAGATCTGTGTTAAAGGGTTTTAGTTATACGTTTGTAGCATGGACTTCGCATTGTTACTCATATCGCAAGGATACTACCGGATCCTGTGCGGCGGCACGCCGCGCCGGAACAATGCCGAAAATCAATCCAACCGACACAGCCACCAGGAATGAAATGAAGACAGATAGTGGTGACACAATGGTTAGAATGCCGGTACTGGTTTCAATGATATAGCTGATGAGAATGCCCAGAAGAATGCCGGCAATACCGCCAGTCAGGCTGATCGATACGGCTTCACTGATGAATTGCAATACGATATCTGTCGGGGTGGCGCCAACAGCCAGGCGAATGCCGATTTCCCGTATGCGTTCCATAACCGATGCCAGCATGATATTCATGATTCCAATGCCCCCAACGATCAAGGAAATGGATGCGATGGCACCAAGGACGATGTTAAAGATGGTGCGGGTGCGCTGCTCCTGGGCAAGTAGCAATTCCGGGACAACGATTTCGAAATCTACAACATTGTGGTGACGCCGTTCCATCATGCGGCCGAGCACTTCCGCTACCTGGTTGATTTGATTGGAATCCTTAACCCGTACAACCAAACGATCCAACTGGTGGTAGTTATGTGCCGCCACGATTAGATCGTCGTCATCATCATTGTTCCTGCGGTTCGCCGCCTTGATATCTTCTCCGGTGACCAGTGCGCGATTTTTATAACGCAGTAGCATGGTGGTCAGCGGTGTGTACACGTCCAGGTTATAATCGCGGATCCCCAGATGTTCGATGCTTTGCTCAGAGATGCGCCGTTCTTCCAGAACGCCTATGACGGTCAGCCAAAGCTTTCCACATTTGATTTTGTTGCCGATGGGATCGCTCTGCGGGAAGAATTTTGTTTTCACTCCGGCGCCAATCACGCAAACCGGTGCAGAATTGTCGATGTGTTGTTGAGCGATGAAATTTCCGGCAGCGACGTCAAATTCAGATGCCGTAAAATAGGCAGGTGTGACCCCGACAAGTTTGATACTCCGCCGCAGACCCGATTGAATCGCGATGGTTTCCTGGACAATTTCCGGGCTGGTATACTCTATCGCCGGTATAATTTCACGAATGCTTTTGGCGTCTGCCATGGTTAAGCCCGGTGAGAAGCGCTGCTTCTCTTCAGCCTCACCGTCTTCGTCAACTTTTCCTTCTTCCTGCTCGATAATCGGCTTAATAATGATGTTGTTTGTGCCGAGGAGCTTCATCTGCTCCAGAATTTCCTGCTGGGCGCCACTGCCGACTGCCAGCATGGATATCACCGATGCCACCCCGAAAACAATGCCCAGGGAGGTGAGAAGGGCGCGAATGCGATTTTGAAAAATCGCTTCAATCGCGATGCGTAGATTGTATTTGATTTTTGCCAGGTCTGTCAAGATCACTCCGCAGTGTCAGCGAGCAGATATTGTCTGTTCTTCCGATTCTGTTTTTTCCAGTCTTTCCAGGCTCAACGATTCACCATCTTTTGGCGTAGATAAGTACACTTTGTCACCCTCATTCAGGCCAGCCAGGATCGTTGCTTCATTTTCATTTAGCATGCCGATATTCACTTCCTGACGAACCGCGCTAAATCCGTTCTTCTTATAGACGAAAGTAATTTCATCTTTGGTATGCAGGCATTCCAGGGGAATATATAAGGCGTTATCGATTGTGGCGGTGAGAATTTCGTTGCTGGTCGTCATTGCCGGACGCAGCGTTGAATCGGTCTCGTTCACAACGATTAATACTTCAAATACTTTTGAATCGGAGTTGGGGCGTTGTTCACCGATGTTGGCCACTTCGGTGATTTCGCCGGTGAGTTTTCGATCAGGATCGGCATCCAGGCCAATTTGCACACTCTGCCCGACCGAAATCTTTTGGATATCAACCTCGTTGATATAAGTAATCGATTCCATGCGGGACAGATCCGGCAATGTGGCGACCACCGGGTTCCAGCTACTAACGGAAGACCCAACAATCTTTTTCTGCCCGCCCCATTCCTTGGCATAAATGACCATGCCGTCAGATGGTGCAAGCACAGTGAATTGCTGCATAGTTTCCTTTAGTACTTCCAGACGTTGCTGCTTCTGCCGTAGATCGGCAGCTACTCCCTGCATTTCCGCGATGCTTTGCTGCTCCTTGGTGACGTAATTTTTCTTGGCCTGTTCGTAGGTTCTGATCGAACGTTCGTAGTCGATTTCCGCCTGGCGCCTTACCGACGGCGCTTCGAAACTGGATTCTTCCATCTTCAGCTTCATCTCTTCCATGCCATAGCGAAGATTGATCAGTTGATCGCGGGCTTCGGAGAGAGTGAGTGCTGTGTCTAATTTTGTGCGGGTGTATTCAGATTGGGATTTTTGGAGCTCAGCATCGGCAACATTGATCTTGTCACTAATTTCCGCCTTATCCAGTTCTGCAACAAACTCACCGGTTTTGACAAGCGTGCCTTCCGGAACCAGTTTGGAAATTTTCAGCTGCCAGATTCCGGCGCGGCGGGCGCTGAGCGGTCCCTGTATTTTGGTCGAGTTTTTTGCACGTAATTCACCGGTAGAGGTAACCGTTACGTTGAATTCTCCCCGTTCTGGCGAAACGATGATGTCACGATTTTCATTGTCAGATGAACCGGAAAAAAACCAAACAAAAAGCGCCAGAAACATCAATCCGGCGCCCCAAAGCAACTTCGTTTTGTCCATACTCTCCCCCCTGTTTTACGCCCAAGGCAATTTAGCTCTTTTTTGCGAATTTCATACCAAATTTAAAAAGTACGAAAACTGCCAGCGCCAAGCCACCCTGAACAAACAGGTACCCCATATTGCTTTCCATTGAGGCTGATGAAGTGGTTATCTTGTCGACGATCTGCGGTAGATTTGATAGGATTGACAAGCCGATGATCCCGGAAAAGATGACCATCAGAATTCCATTAAGCTTTTGCATTTTAGTCCCCTTGATCTGATTTAGGGGAAGCGGTTATCCGCCGCTACCTTACATTGATGAATTGTCGTTGTTTTCGGAAAGAAATTCGAGAAAGCGATAGGTGTTTCAATGATGAGTATCCGGTAAGCTCACATCGCCAGGTCGAAAATCTTGAGTCGCTATCCTGTAAATAAGACCCCCTCACAAGGGGAAAGGTTTACAAACTTTTTGCAAATTGTTGAATCAGTTGATTCCGCAATGCCAATTTGTGAAATTGCTTACATTTAATTCTACCGGGAAATGAGCGGTTTTGTTGCAGAAAAAAGGGAATATTGATGCTTCGCCAGGATTATATGATGCGCCAAATTGAGCAGATGGTTGCTGTGCTGCTCCATGTTGCCGGCCTGAAAAAACTCAAACAATACGATGCTGCCATACAATATCTACGGCAATCATCGCGTCGTCTAACGGGATTTGATCTCGATATGCTGCGGAGAATACCGGCGGCCAACGGCATCGCCCTGCTGGAAACAGCGGGCCGGCTTGATATTGGCAAATGCCTGATTCTGGCTGAAATTCTCAAGGAAGATGGCGAAATGTCAGAAGCGCTCGGTGATAAGGATATTGCCTGGAATTCATATGACCGCTCCCTGAGCTATTTCCTTGAAGCATTGCTGCTATTGCCGAAGAATGATGCGGATGTCTACCTGGATAAAGTGAACTTCCTGACTGGCAAGTTAAAGGGTGAGGATTTCACCGAAGCGCGACATCTGCAACTCTTCCAATTCCTGGAAAGCATGGAACACTATGCCCAGGCTGAAAATCACTTGTTCTTTCTGGTTGAAGCAGGTGTTGACGGGATTCGGGAAGCCGGGATTGCCTTTTGTCGCAGGCTGCTGGAAAAAGATGATGCGGCCTTGAGGGCGGGAAATCTCCCACGGGAAGAGGTCTTGGAGGCACTGGCGCAGTTGAGCCGTTAGATGGGTACAAACTCCTTGACAGATCAAGCTGCCTGTCCTTATATTTGCAATCTATTCGCAATACCTTCTACACCATTTGTACATGCCGAAAGGCACGAACTTTCATGGCGGTTCGTTTCATTTCCTACCTTGCAACGCGGTGGGGCTGACCTGGAAACTAATTGATGATGTGCACGCCACCCCGGCGCTGACTCGTCTTTATCATATCTGACCTAATTTTTCAGGAGGTACACTTTGAAAACATACACCGGTGAGCATATTCGCAACATTGCCCTTGGCGGACATAGTGGGTCCGGCAAAACCTCGCTTATCGAATCGTTACTTTTCACCATGGGTGAAATTAGCCGACTCGGTAAAGTTGATCAGGGAAATACCGTGTCGGATTATACCGAATATGAAATTGAAAGACAGGTGTCAATCAGCGCATCTCTGACCCATGGTGAATGGAATGGCGCGAAAATCAATATGATTGACACACCCGGTTTCAGTGATTTTTATGGTGATGTAGTGAGTGGTATGCGTGCGGCCGATACCATGATGATCGTGGTATCCGCTGCTGCCGGCGTTGAAGTTGGAACCGAGCGGGTTCGACAACTCGCCGACAAATACAATATGCCCCGCTTTTACGTCGTCAACCTGCTTGATCGGGAAAATGTCAGTTTTGAAAATATCTATAATGAACTGCGAGAGCGTTTTGGCAAGAAGCTTATCGTAGCCCAGATTCCTTTGCAATCCGGGCCCGGTTTTAAAAGCGTTGTAGACATCCTCCAAAAGAAAATGTATACCTACGCCCAGGATGGTAGCGGCAAAGTGACGGAAGAAGACATCCCCGGCGAAGCTGTCGCAAAAGTCGACGAACTCCGCAATAACCTGATGGAAGCCGTTGCCGAGAGTGATGATGATTTACTGGAGAAATTCTTCGATGCCGGCGAATTGAGCGAAGAAGAAATTCTCAGCGGGTTCAAGAAGGCGATTCGGGAACAGACGATTGTGCCGATTTGCTGTGCTGCAGCTACCTCCAATATTGGGGCGCGAAGCATTGCTGATTTTATCGTCGACTATCTGCCTGCTCCCAGTGAGATGCCTGCGATTACCAATGAAGCTGGTGAAGAGCGCAAGCCGAGTGACAGCGATAACCTGGCGGCCCTGGTTTTCAAAACCGTCTCCGAAGCACATGTTGGCGAGATGAGTTATGTGCGGGTGTTTTCCGGAAAGCTCAGCGGTGGCGCAGAAGCAATTAATGTTACCCAGGGTAAGTCAGAGCGGATTGGTCAAATGTATGCCTTGAATGGCAAAGAGCGCAAGTCGGTTGATGCCCTCCATGCCGGCGACATTGGTGCTCTCGTGAAGCTGAAATCAACGCATACCGGTGATACACTTACCACCAAGGGCAATGAATTCAAGTGTGATCCGATCGACTTCCCCTTACCGCTGATTAACCTGGCGGTTGAGCCAAAGACCAAGGGTGATGAAGATAAGCTGGGTGCTGGCATGAATACCTTGCACGAAGAAGATCCGACCTTCGTAGTCCGCTTCGACGGTGAATTGAAGCAGACAATTGCCTCCGGTCAGGGAGAGCTTCACCTGGACATCATCTTCAAGCAATTGAAAGAACGTTTCGGTGTAGAGGTGGAAGTCGGTGAACCACGCATTCCTTATCGCGAAACGATTCGGAAGAAGGCCGAAGCCCAGGGCAAATACAAGAAACAAACCGGTGGTCGTGGCCAGTACGGGGATGCTCACTTGCGGATCGAACCGCTGCCGCGCGGCGAAGGCATCGAATTTGTCGACGCCATTACCGGTGGTGTGATTCCCGGGAAGTTTATCCCGGCCGTTGAAAAAGGTGCTCGCGAAGCCTGTGATCAGGGATTTCTGGCAAACTGCCAGGTCGTTGATATTCGCATCACTGTATTTTATGGATCTTACCATAATGTGGATTCTTCAGAAAATTCCTTTAAGATGGCTGCGAAAATGGGCCTGAAGAAGGCCTTCCTGGAAGCCAGCCCGGTATTGCTGGAGCCGATTTATCAGATCCAGGTGAAGGTGCCGGAAGATTACATGGGTGATGTTATGGGTGATATTTCCAGTCGTCGCGGTAAGATTGCCGGTATGGATTCCGACGGCCGCTTCCAGGTGATTAACGCGAAGGTACCGCTTGCGGAACTTCACAAATATACCACCTCGCTGCGCTCGATGACCCAGGGGCAAGGGCTATTCACGCTGGAATTTTCCCATTATGAAGAAATGCCCTCGGATGCTGCACAGAAGGTGATTGATGCGACTGAGCACGCTGAAGAAGAATAAGCTGTTTCGCTTTGCGTCAAATTTTGTATTTCAAAAGAGGCTGTCCATTGGGCGGCCTTTTTTGTTGGAGGGCGGATCTGAACATCTTCCCACTAGGCTTCTCCTGCGATTTTTTTTATATTCGAGCGACATCAAACAAGGTAGGCGAAAATGATCAAAATCCTGGATAACATTCGCGGAATTGTAACACCCGCGGCAAACCTTCCTATGTGGGAACTACTGATACAGGAAAGTGTAGCACTGGCCTTCGAAGGCCATATTATAAAGGAAATAGGCCCGCCGGATGCGCTCAAGCGGCGATATCCCGATGCTGTCAGGATTGACGGAGAAAATTGCTGGGCATTTCCCGGATATGTTGATCCGCATACTCATCCGGTGTTCTACAAAACCCGCGAACTGGAATTTGAGATGCGCTCGGCCGGCAAGTCCTACGAGGAAATTGCTGCTGCCGGTGGTGGCATCCGCAATAGCGCCCGCAGTTTTGGCGAGGCTTCTTACGAAGAACTGGCGGAACTTGCCTACAGGCGCATTTCGACCTTTCTCGAATATGGTACCACAACCATTGAAGCAAAGAGCGGCTATGCCCTCACCCTCGAAGGCGAATTACGTAGCCTGCGCATCCTGAAGAAAGTTGCCAAACTTCTCCCCATTACCATTGTGCCGACCTTTCTTGGTGCACATGAGGTGCCGGATGAATACCGCGATCGCCGCGAAGTTTATATCGAGTTGTTGATAAAGGAGATGATTCCACAAATCGCTGAAGAGAAGCTGGCTGTCTTTTGCGACGTTTTCTGTGAGAAGAATGTATTTACGGTTGAGGAAAGTGAGCGCATTCTGCGTGCCGGACTGGATCACGGTCTTCGTCCAAAATTACACGCTGATGAGCTAAACTATACCGGCGGTGCGGAACTGGCCGCAAAAGTGGGGGCTATTTCTGCAGATCACCTTTTGCAGATTTCCGATGAGGGGATTTCGGCTATGAAAGACGCTGCCGTATCGCCGGTGCTTTTACCTGGCACAGCCTTCTATCTTGGTAAGCCCTCTTACGCCCCTGCCCGGAAAATGATTGCGGCAGGATTGCCGGTTGCCCTGGCCACAGATTTTAATCCCGGCAGCTGCATGACTCAAAACATGCACCTGATTCAGACCATCGCTGCGGTTCAGATGAAGATGTCTCCAGCCGAAGTGATTTACGCATCGACCCTGCATAGCGCAAAAGCCATTGGCGTTGATGGGGAATACGGTTCAATTGAAGTTGGTAAGAAGGCTGACATTACTTTGTTCGATATTCCCAATTACAAGTATTTGCCCTATCATTATGGCATCAATCATGTGCGAAAGGTGATTCGTCATGGGCGGGTGCTGAAGTGACAATTGGTCTAGCGTAGTTTTGTTATGCGAAAGTCCCCCCTCTATCTCCCCCCGGGGGGAGATAGAGGGGGGACTCTTTTCGCTACTTCACAATACTTCAAATACCTACAACCTTCGATATAGCTCTGCTCCCACCCGATGGGTAATCGTATGCCGTCGCGCGAGTTCCTCGATGTTCTTGCTGTAACCCCCGCCAATGACCGTTGCTATCGGAAAGCCGTTCGCAATGCAGCGCCCCAGCACGATCTCATCACGCTGCCACAGTCCCTCGTCGCTCAGCGCCAATTTGCCCAATTGATCATCCTTATGTGGATCTACCCCGGCATCGTATAGAACCAAATCCGGGTTGACGGACGACAGTAAGTCCGGGAAGTGGGCTTCGAGGGAGGTGAGATATTCGGCATCGGTCATGCCGGAAGGTAGTGCCACATCCAAATCACTTTCTTGCTTCTTGAAGGGGAAATTTTCTCCGCAGTGCATAGAAAAGGTAAATACGCGCTCGTCATCGCGAAAAATGTAAGCCGATCCATCTCCCTGGTGCACGTCCAAATCTACAATCAGAATTTTGCCGACAATTCCCTCATCCACCAAAATGCGTGCTGCAACTGCCAGATCATTAAAAATACAAAAGCCGGAGCCGAAATCGGGAAACGCATGGTGAGTACCGCCGGCAGTATTGCAAGCGATACCATATTTCAGCGCCAGCCGGGCAGTCAAGAGTGTGCCTCCGACCGCGGTGCGAGTTCTTTTTACCAGTCCTTCGCTCCAGGGGAATCCGATCCTGCGCTGCGCAGAACGATCGAGTTGCCCGTTGCAGAAGGCGTTGCTGTATTCAGGGGAATGCACGCTTTGTAATAATGCCATGGCGGCAATCTCCGGCTGAAAAACAGACGAAGAATCTACTACGCCGTCGGCGAGTAAGATATCGTAAACTGTCTTGAATTTCGGCATCGGGAAGCGATGGCCTTCAGGTAAGGGCGTAACGTAATCCGGGTGATAGACGATGGGGAGGCTCATAATTATTAAATTCCAAATCCCCAAAAACCAAATTCTAAATTTGGAATTTTTCCTGTTGGAATTTGGGATTTACGGTAAATGCGGTTTAATCATGGCCTCAAATTCTTCCAAAGTTCCTTTACCGCCTTTTTTGTCCACGATTTTTCCGTTGCGATCGATAACAAATGATGTCGGCAGTACTCCAAAATTACCGAACTTCGCGATGGTTCGGAAGTCTCCCCATAAAACCGGATAGGGAATACCTGCTTCTGCGCTAATCTTGCGAATTGCATCTTTGTTCATCCTGGCCGGTGATACAATGCCAAGAATTTCGAAGCCCTGATCCTTGTACTTTTCGCGCAGCTCGATCAATTCGGGCAGTTCAGCGATACATGGTGGACACCAGTGTGCCCAGAAATTAATCAGTACAGTTTTGTTTGCGGCGGTCAGATCGGATAAGGTGAGGTCATTGCCAGCCATATCCTTTAAGGTGAAGTCAATTTCGGCAGCTGATTTCGCGCGAATGGTTTCGACACTTTCTTTTTTCGGTTTCTTCTGAGATTCCATTGGGCTGTATAAGCTTCCGACCAAAATAAGGCTGGCCAGCAAAGCCAATCCCAACACGATAAATGCTTTCATAACTATTTCCTGCTAATGCGAATTACGGGCAAAACCGGATTAAAACGCACCGGATTCCTTTTTGGCCGTGTAGCGACCAAGTGTTCTTAAAAAGATACAGTCATGAGGTAGCAATGTCCAGTCTGAAACGCGGAAATTTTCCGCGTTTCTGCGGAATTCCGCATTCCATGGGTAAAATTGATGCCTGATGAACAAGTTATTAAACACATTAAAAACAATTGTTTGTGTTGTTGTTTTCCCCTCTGCGAAAAGTTGGCATCAGAATTGAGATATAGCCAAGCATCGAAGAATGAATCATCAACCGTAAAGGAGATAGACATGTTGAACCTAAACAGTAAGACATTGAAGACTTTGCTAATAGCGTGTTTTCTTGTTGGCCTGACACTGAGCTCTTCTGTGCAAGCCCAACAGCTAGCAGCGCGTGGCATTGGCTTTCGCGGGAATTACTGGGATGTTGTGCAGGGAAGTGGAGAAATATTGGTCCGCAATTATAATGGCTTCTCTGAAATAGATGTGAGTGGCTATGGCGGGTCCTTTTATTTCTTCTCGCGAGCAAATGAAACCATTACTTACGAATTCTCAGTTGGCGGTATTGGTGCTGTCGAAGTAAAAGAAGAGTTTTTCAATGGCGAAAACGTAGATGCAGTTGCTGTTGTCCCAATCTTGTTTGGCGTGCGTACCAGTTTCCTGGGACCAAACAGCCGTTCTGCATTGCAGCCTTATGCGCAATTTGGTGGCGGGGCGTACGTCGTGAGCGATATTCGCGTACGCGACCGTTTTTTCGATCACGAAGAAGTGTCGGTCGATTCTGAAGCGCGTCCCGGCGCATATGCCGGTTTTGGTCTGGATTTTATGTTCAATCGCCACTTTGGTATCAATTGGGATATGAAGTACCACTGGGTTGATTTTGAGCGTGAAGGCCTTGACAATGGCTATCAGTTTGGCCTCGGGCTAAATTTTGCCTGGGGGCGATGTGGACGCTAGGCAAGAAAACTCATGCGAATTGCAACTGTTATTCGCTGAGACCCGTTCCAGATTGTGAGGCTCCGCCTCTGTTCTACCAATTGTTTGCCATATTCCATTCTTTAAGATGATGTATTAAGTTAAGAATAAATCAAATTAGTCAATGTGTGTTGCCTGTAAAACCGAACCTGGAATAATGATGAAGTTGCTGCGACGAAAATATCAAGAGTCTGATTCTCAACAAGCCATTGGCTGGGCCATGCCTGTTCTCTACTGGGTGCTCTTACTATCGATGATGCTTGCAGCGCAAACCGGCATTACGCGAAGCAGCAGTCTTGGTTTTCGTCTCGGCTTTTGGGATATCGAAGAGAATTCCTTTGATATTTTTGTGAGCGACGAAGTCGGCAATGATTTTGTAAACATTGGTGGAGCCGCTTTCTGGCTTGATTATACCTCCCGGGTCCACGACAATTGGTTCTGGGAATTTAACATGGGCTTTATTGGTGATGTCGTGGTGTTGGATAGCATCGATAATAGAGAATATGTTGATGTGGAAGCAGTGCTGCCGATCCTTGTTGGGTTGCGCTACGATCTGCTTTCCAATCGCTTGCCGGGCAAAGTACAGCCATATTTGACAGCTGGCGTCGGGCCGTATTGGTCGACGGATGTGAATGTAGTTACGCAGCAAAACCCGATTCCCGGACCTGTGCCATTTGATACCACTTCTACGACCCGCACGTCATCTCGTGTGGACTTGGGCGGATATGTCGGCACCGGTCTACATTTCGTATTCAATAGCCGTCTGGCGCTGAAAATGGACCTGAAATATCACCGTCCCAAGATGTTTGATGAAGATGGCGTATTCGATTTTGGTTTCGGACTGTCGTTTATGTGGGGTTCCCGGAAGGAATTGTTCCGGGTGAAGAAAACCCAGGTCATCGTCAGCGATATCTATCCGGCCTTTCATCAATTTTACAGTACCTATCCGCTGGCGATGGTTTCAGTTCAGAATACAGCCGGATTTCCGATTGAAGTCAATGTCCGTAGCAGGGTTCGCCCCTATTCCAGTCGCATGCATGAAAGCGGCTTCCGGCGCTTGAAGCGCGGTGAAACCAAAGAAATTCCGGTGACGGCGATTTTTGATCCTGGCATCAGCAATGTGGAATCCCGTGAGCCGGCAGTTCTTGAAATAGAAGTTGAAGGTCGCGCCAACACCACCTTGCGCAAAGCGATATCTGAGCAGGTAACAGTTCATACCCGCAATTCCTGGAATGGCGAAGTTGACAAGCTGAGTTTTTTTATTGCGTCCGGTGATCCGCAAATCGTGACCATGAGCCGGGAAATGACGCGCGATCTGCCAAATGATTCGTTGGAAGGGCTTTCTAATCTGCGCGCTGCCGAAGCGGTTTTTAATTCGCTTGGCAGCATGGACTTGCGCTATCAGAGCGACCCAAATGTGCCTTTCTATCAGGATGATCGTGTGCAGTTCCCGGAAGAAACCATTCGCCTGGGCGGTGGCGATTGCGATGACTTGGTCATTCTCTATGCATCATTGCTGGAGAGCCTTGGTATTCGCACGGCATTTGTTCAAGTTCGCGATCCGGAAGAATCTATTGCGCATCTTTACCTGCTGTTTGATACCGGCGTCGACGCAAATGATGCTGCCGTTGTATCGAGCAATGAAAAACGCTACGTCATTCGCAAGAGCTTTGACGGTGACTTAACGGCCTGGATTCCGGTTGAGACAACCATGATTGCCAACGGGTTTGCCGAAGCCTGGCAAAGTGGCGCCCTGGCATATCTTGAACAAGGCATTATCCGCAGTGGCTTGGACAGCGGCTGGATGCAAGTGATCGATGTGTACTAACCCTCAGACAGGGAGGATTTTGAGGTGAAAGAAAACAAAAGAGGCGATAAAGTGAAAAAGAGACAATTATTTTTGATGACAGTAATATTTTTCTGCAGTTCCATACTGTTGGCGCAGGAGGTGCGCATCCAGAAAATGTCAGGTGATGTTAAGGTGCGCTATGGTATGGATGAAGGCTGGAATTCGGCAGCGAGTGGCATGGTCTTGCGTGATATCGACACTATCCTGACCGGTGAAGACGGTGAGGTAGTGCTCAGCATTCACGACGGACTGACCTTTAAGCTCGGTCGCAATACCATGATCGACATTGCCGACCTGCGGCTGGTGACCGAACGGGAATTATTCCTCTTCCTCATGAGAAAGAAAATGAAGAAGATTGGTGATCGCGGCAAGCGGGTTCGACTCCATTCGACGCCAAATACCAGCGTCATTCACGGAACTGATATGGTTGGTAACAAAATGCAGAAGAAAACCGTAACTGTCAGCGAAGACTTGCCGGAGCCGCTGAAAAATGGTATCCGGGCATTATATGACCATTCGTATTTTCCTAACACAGTGATGAAATTATATGGTGTGCTGGAGAAATCGGAAAATGCGGATGTCTGTGGAGAGATGCATTACTTACTGGGTAGTTCCCTGGAGAAACTCGGTAAAGACGGTCAGGCTGCAGATGCATATGAGAATGTGCTCAGCAGTGCCGAGGGCAATAGCTGTGATGGGAACAACTGGCTTGATGAGGCGAAAGAAGGTCTGGCCAGGGTAAGTGAGAAGGAATAGCGAAGACCCCACTTAAGTAGAGATATAGAGACATGATGCCGGCTGGTTGTGAGGACCGGCCCGGTAAAGCTGTAAACGATGGGCGTTTACAGACAGGGTATCTTTGTGCAAAATTTGACAAAGGAGTCATCATGAAACTTGCGAAAAGAAATCAGAAAATGAGTATTACCAATATTAGTTACCGCCTGCTTATGGCGATATTGACCTTCGTTATTATCAGTGGTTGTGTGATTCATACCGACCCTTATGACGATGACGATCGAGTGGTAGCCAATACCAATTATAGTGCAACAGAAGATTTCTATTTTGAAATATCTACCGGAAATCAAAACCAGTTCAGCGTGATTGGCATAAACGGATCTATCGATATTGTTGGTGTCCAGGGCTTGAATCGCGTGTTGATTTACGGCGAAAAGCGCGTCGCTTCGGAAAGTGTTCGCGATGCTGAAGCCTATTTGAGCAAGATCAACGTGCTGGTCAGCAATTTTTCCGACGAGATCCTGGTCGAAACCGATCAGCCGGATGAAAGCTACGGCCGTGACTTTGCCGTATTTTATCAGGTCCACGTACCAATGCATTGGGACGTGTTTGCCGAGCACGTAAATGGCAACGTTTGGGCAGATTCTATTTCCGGAAATACCGTTGTAAGCGCAGTGAACGGCAATGTTTATACGGATGAAATTGAAGGAGACTTGGATGTCGACCTGGTGAATGGTGAAGTTGTAAGCACTGTTTACCTGCCGGTCGATGGCCTTTGCCGTTTGACGACTGTTAACGGTCGGGTCGATCTCTCTATTCCGCAGATCACCTCGGCTGATTTCCAGGCAAATGTCACCAACGGTCTCATTGAACTAAACAACATTGCGTTGTCGCAATCAAACACTACTTCGCGCAGCGTAAGTGGTCAAATAGGCAGCGGCAACGGACTAATTGATTTGCAAACCGTGAATGGCAATATCGTCGTGTCCGGTTTCTAAACGCATTATCCCCCAAAGGCACCCTGCGGTTGTCCGCCAGGTCCCGTCCTGATCAGGCGGGACGGGCAGGCACCGTGACAGGTCATTAGCAAAATTAAGGAGATCAAAGTGAAATACCTCAGGATACTTTGCCTGCTGATATGCTGGCAATGCGTGGCACTTTTTGCCCAAAATAACGGCTCGTTGAGCGGTTTTGTTTATGACGACAGCAATGGTGAGGCACTCATCGGTGTCAATGTTTACATACCTGAATTGGAGCGTGGCAGCAGTACCAATGTGAGCGGATACTATATCATCCCAAAGGTCCCTGCCGGGGACTATACGCTGATTTGCGACTATCTCGGCTACCGGACCTATACCGCCAAAATAACCATTTTGCCGGGTGAAAATACGGCGGTAGCAGTACGCCTGTCGGTGGACTTGGTGCAAGGTGAAACAGTTGAAGTCGTCGCGGATTCGGTTCGCGTCAGTCGTAAGCTATACGAAAAAGAAATATCGAAGATCGAACTTTCTGCAGCGCAAATTAGCCGCATTCCGCAAGTGGCGGAAGCAGATCTGCTGCGTTCGCTGCAAACCCTGCCGGGGATTTTACCGGTGTCTGATTATAGCACGGCGCTTTACGTGCGCGGTGGTACCCCGGATCAAAACCTCTATCTGCTCGACGGAACCGACGTCTACAATCCGGAACATGCATTTGGACTTTTTTCAACCTTCAATACCGATGCGATTAAACATATCGAGCTGTCGAAAGGCGGCTTTAACGCCAGCTACGGTGGTCGCCTGTCATCTATCCTGGATGTCATCAATCTCGACGGCAATCGAGAGCAATTTGAAGGTAAGGCGTCGATTAGCCTGCTCTCCGCCAAGACGACATTGCAAATGCCGCTCGGTGAATCCGGCGCTATTTCCGGTTCTCTTCGCCGCACCTATTTTGATCAGACCGTCGCACGTGCCATCGATGAGATTCCCGATTATTATTTCTACGATGGCAACGTTAAGGCATTCTGGGAAGTAAACCCAAAAAACAAAATTACCGCCAGCTTTTACGGTGGCCGCGACGTGCTTGACCTGGTTTTCAATAACGAAGCAACCGATCAGGCAGGCTTTACCCTCGATTGGGGAAATCGCACCGGAAGCGTGCGCTGGACACGGGTATTCAATCCGCAGCTGTTTGCCAACTTTTGGGTAACCGGCAGCCGTTTTTCATCCAATTTTGATCTTGGAGAAACCATCCCGGTTACCGAGCGCAATTTTGTGTCAGACATTACCGTTAAGGGGAATCTGGAATATCATTATTCTCCGAAATGGTTGATGAAGTTCGGCTTCGAACAGAAAAACCTGCATATGACTTATGAGCAGACTTTTCCCGGCGGTAGTGTTGACGTTGATCAGCGCCAAACCAGCGTGATCGGGTATCTGCAGAACAATTGGCGGCCGACACCGAATTGGGATATTGAGGGCGGCATTCGCTACAGCTATTTTTCATCGGAGAAAGATTTTAATGATATCGCCCCGCGCTTTTCTGCGAAGTATCGCCTGACAGAAACCATTAATCTGAAGGCGGCGAGCGGCGTATTTTATCAGTATCTACACCGCATTCCGCAGACGTTTGCCTCCGACATTTGGACGACTTCCAATCAGTACCAGGATCAATCCAAAGCCACTCACTTTATTCTCGGCTTCCAGAAAGAAGTTGCGAACGACTATCAATTCGAAGTTGAAGGTTTCTACAAGGAATACATGAATATTTACCGCTTCAATCAGAATTTTATCACCGAGCTGCAGCCGGGACGTCGCATGCCCAATGGTGATCCGGTCTACACAAATACGCTTGGCTTGTTTCATTCCGGTGATGGCGAATCGCGTGGCGTTGAAATGATGATCCGAAAAGATGTCGGCTCGGTTACCGGGTGGTTGGGCTATTCATATTCTGATACGGAATACCAGTTCGAGGACATCAACAATGGCGAAAACTTTGCCCCGCGTCATGACCGTCGCTCGACCGTTAATATGGTTGCGAATATTGATATCAAAAATGCCATGCGTGCCATGCGCGGCGACCTTCAGCATCAAGATCGTGGTCGCTGGACGCTGGGCCTCAATTTCGTCTATGCTTCCGGGCAGCCGATTACCACACCCGGTTCCGGTTACCTGATTAGTGATGGCCCTGGTGCGCCGGACGTGGAATTGGAATACTTTCCGGGCGAAACCAATGCGTATCGCTTGCCCTATTATTCGCGCCTGGACTTAAGCCTTAATTATCGCAGACAGTTTACCACCTGGACAATGGAGCCGTATTTGCAGGTGTTCAATATTGGTAATCGCAAGAATGTCTGGTTTGTTGACTATGATTTTGATAATGGCAATAGTGACATCAGCACAGTGAATATGTTTCCAATTCTGCCGACAGTTGGCGTGAACTTTACATTCTAGGCAAATTAGCTCTAAGGGATGCCATCCTTCTAAGGGATGCCATCCGAAGAAAAATTGAAAACAGGAGCAACAATGAAACGCATATACCTTCTTTTTGCAACATTGGCCATTCTGCTGCAGGCGTGCGGTGAGGGCGTCATTAATGTTGATGATATTGAGTATCAGCCAAAGATATCGATCGAGGGATTTCTCATTCCCGGACAGCCGGTTGACAACATCAAGATTCTGCGGAATTTTCCGGTGGACGCCAACCTGAATCGCCTGGATTTAACCTTGCCGACGGCTTCGGTAGTGATTACGGATTTGCAGGACAATAGTGAGCACGTGATGACCTACGATCCCGATCGCTACACATTCTATGATGCCGCCAATAGCCTGGCTGTTCAGCCTCAGGGGAGTTATAGGCTGGATGTGTCAGCAACCATAGATGGGCAGTCGCTGAGTGCGCACGCCGAAACCACCGTGCCGAGTAGCGGTCTGGACATAGTCTCGGTGAACTATCCCAGCCTGCAGTATCGCGAGCGGGACACCAATAATAATATCCTCAATTTTAAATTTGATTTTCAACGCTCACCGGGGACGACTGCTTACATCATGACCGCCGTGGCTACTGAGGCCGGCGAAAGCAGTTTTATCTACGACAATCCTTTTGAAGAAGTGGAGGCTGAAGACGTTGTGGATGATTTGGAAGACTGGCGCTATGAGTCGGAATGGATTCAGGACCTGCCCGCAGAGGCTGGTGTTTCGTCGATTGAGCTCTTCTGGTTTGATTTCTGGTTTTATTCAGAATACCAGGTTGTGCTCTTTGCTGTGGACAAAAACTACATCGATTTTTATCGCACATATGAGGAAGTCCAGGAAATTGACGGTAACTATCACCCACCGGTGTTTAATATTGAAGGTGATGGTATCGGGGTTTTTGGATCTGCAGTTGCTGATACGATCATGGTGAATGTAACGAGGTAAGAACAGTAGCAGTGGCACTCGGCAGGGGAAACCGAGATTTGAGATTAGAGATTCGAAACAATTTCTTTTCACAAAAGAAATACCCCGAAGGGGTTACATGTTCCTAGCCCCGGGTTTCTTTTCTACCCGGGGAGGGAGTTGTCAGTTGTTTGTTGTTCGTTAACGGTGGAGCCGTTGCAGGTCACATCCCCCTGAATCCCCCTTCGAAGGGGAACACAGGGGGATGTGACTACTACGCCACATGGCTAATATCAATCACTCGCCCTTCGGGCTCTCCATCGATTGCCCGAATGCGAATGTCATATCGCGGGGCAGGCAGAAATTTTTCGATTTTGTCTGCCCACTCGATAAAGCAGAAATTCCCACTATAAAAATAGTCATCCAGTCCCAGATTGGTCAACTCCGCATCATGCTCAAGACGATAAAAGTCGAAGTGGTAAATGATACCATGCTCCGGAGTAAGATATTCATTGACGATGGTAAACGTCGGGCTGGTTGGCGCTTCAATGGTTTCGAAAATCCCGCAGAGCTGTTGCACGAAAAAGGTCTTGCCGCTGCCGAGATCCCCATAAAAAGCCAGTAAATCGCCGGTCTCGAGGGACTTCGCAAACTCAGCAATGAATTCCTGCGTCTCAGTCGGAGAGTGGCTGGTGAACGTGTTGGGCGAAGGTGTTTTGCTGCTCATAAGATATTGTTCTATTTCGGGTCCAGGCGAATGATCGGAAGCACCATCTCTTCCAGGGAGATGCCGCCATGCTGAAAACTATCGCGGTAGTATGATAAATACTTGTGATAATTCGTCGGATATACAAAGTAATAGTCTTCTTTGGAGACAATATAATTGATGTTGAAGTTGCGCTGCGGCAAACGGGCTTCGTTGGGATTGGCGATATAGAAGGCATGCTTCTTATCCACTTTCAAATTCCGTCCGTACTTGTAGCGCAAATTGGTCGATGTTTCACGATCACCCAACACCTTGGTGCCGCGCATGCAGCGAATGCTGCCATGATCGCTGGTGACGTAAACAGTAACGTCCTTTTCCGCCAGCTTGCGAAAAATATTATAGATCGCGGAATGTTCAAACCATGAGCAAGTCAGTGAGCGATAAGACGATTCGTTGGGTGCAATTTCTTTCAGAATTGGCAAGTCCGAGCGGCTATGCGCCAGAATATCGACGAAGTTTACAACGATGCTCAGGAGCGGGCTGTCCAGAAAAGAGTCGAGGTTCTTGTCCAGGTTGCGCCCTTCATTGACATTGACAATCTTGGTGTAGCGCGGTTCCTGTCGCAATTTCAGGCCCAGTAAGCGTAGTTGATCGTAAATCAACTCGCTTTCGTGCCGGTTACGGCTATGATCATCGTCTTCGCCCTGTGCCCACATTTCCGGATAGCGCGCCTCCAGCTCACTGGGGAAGAGACCGCTGAATATCGCATTGCGCGAAAAGGGGGTAGCGGTTGGCAAGATACTGAAGTAGTAGTCTGTTTTGATGGTATAGAATTCGTAAAAATACTTTTCCAGGGCCATCCACTGGTCGAGACGCAGGCAGTCAATCACAATGAAGACCACCTTATTGCCTTGTTCAAGTTCCGGATAGACATAACGCTTCACGATGTCATTAGAAAGCATTGGGCGTTCATCTTCCGGTGCGTTGACCCACTTCAGGTAATTCCGCTCGATATACTTTCCAAATTCAACATTACATTCGCGACGCTGATTGTAGATGATTTCGCGGAGTTCCTGGTCCGGCACCGAATCCAGCTCAACGTCCCAACTGCAAATTCGGCGAAAGATATCCACCCAATCATCCGGGGACATATGCGACATGAGCTGCATAGTGATCTTGTTGAGCTCTTGAGGATAGTCGCGCGTTATTTTTTTCTGGGAAATATTGCGTGAATCGAGGATTTTCTTGGCTGCCAAAAGAATCTGGCTGGGGTTGACCGGCTTGGTGAGGTAGTCATCAATATGTGCGCCGATGGCATCTTCCATCAGGCTTTCTTCTTCATTCTTGGTTATCATGATGACCGGCAGACCGCGATCAAGCTCTTTGATTTCACTAAGTGCCGTTAAGCCGTCCTTACCGGGCATCGATTCATCAAGTAAAACAAGGTCAAAGCCGGACTGCTTGATCATTTCAAGCCCGTCATCCGCATTCGTCGCCGTTTCCACTTCATACCCTTTCCCTTCCAGGAAAAGAATATGAGGGCGCAGGAATTCTATTTCGTCATCAACCCACAAGATTCGTGTTTTATTCATCAAGACTCCTTTTCAGCCATTCGCTTGCTTCTTCTAATGCACATTGCTGCCCGGATGTTTCCCCTTTTAGAATCTCCGTGCTTTCCAGGCCTCAAGATCGGCATCGATACGAGCCAGGCTTTCCTGCAAGTGCGCTTCAGTATAGGTATCCAATCCGCCTTTTTCAAGTGCCGCCTTGATGTAAGTGCGAATTTTTACCATGTCAGCCCGCGCCAGAGTGACGGCATCATGAGGAAATGCCGGGGGAAAGCGAATCAGCAGAATATCGAGCATGAAAAGATGCATGCGCTGAAGTTCGCGCCGAAAGGAGTTGACATTGCGTCCGTCGGAAACTTCCGACCAAATGCTTTCGCGAACCCCGCTAAACAATTCCGGCATCGTGAATTTGTCATCGTCCTCAAAGCGCAGTTCATTGTCCTGCATGCGCATCAGAATGAGTGGATCGTAGAGGCGGTTTAGTGCCGAAATTTGCAGTAGTTGCACAATGCCGTGAATTGGATAGTCGAGACGAAACATGCGATATACGGTGCTCTGGAAGTCGAGTCGCCGTTCAGGCGCCAGCTTGTTGAGTAATTCACCGGAAAATTCGAATGCATTTTCCGAAAAGAAGTATTCGTTGATGAGCTTCAAGGCCTCGCGTTGTTTGGCAGCTGGCACGACTTTCATCGGGCTGCGATTACCGGGGTCGCCAATATGGTCGCGATAGTGGTAAATTCCACCGATATGCTTGGTGGCCACCAAGGCAGCGATGGCATATTCGCGAATGCCCTGGTCGAAAACCGAGCGCATGCGTGGATACATGTCGCCGTCTTTTTCGAAGTTCTTGCTGAGGTTTTTCCAAAGATCCTGGGTGATATCAAGACGGGACTTGCCAAAGGCAATTGGGTTGTCGCCAATATCCCAGAGATTACAGGAAGGGTCGATCGAGCGGGATGAGAAGCCAAAGGCATCCATATCGCTGCCATAGGCTAGCTCCGCCTTTGATACTTTTCGAGCGATCTTTTCCAGCATCTCCTTCTCGCTGTCTTTTGAGTCGGGATCATAAGGTGTGTAGGCATATTCAATCGCCCAGTAATCGTACGGACCAAGATTTGTCTGGTAATAGTCGCCCTGGGGGCTGCCCAGAGGGGCAATATTGACCGGAGTATAGTCCATGACCGAGCCGGTTAAGCCATTTTTTGACGTGTGGCTGGTATTGTTTACTTCGCTTAGGGTGTGGATGGAACTGGCTTTGAAATTATGGCGCAGTCCCAGTGTATGACCCACCTCGTGCGCAACCACGTGGGCGATGGCATCATTGATATATTTCTCCAGGCCTGCAGCATCGAGCTGGTTGCGTGCCTGCAGCATTGCCATGCCGTAGCCGACCTGGTGCGCAAAACCACTGGCAAATTGGCAATTGTGCTCCATCTGTTCCGGCGTCAGCAGGCTGTCGGGTTCCATATCCGGCAAGAGGTCGCTGAAGCTGGCTTTGGTCCAACTGGCCGGTTTGACCAAATCCGTATGTTCGCCATAAACGAAGCGAACGAAATCGGCGCTGAATCGGATATCAGCATCATATAATTCACCGGTGAATGGATTTGCCCGGGATGGACCAACAGCATAGGCGGAACCAGGTGTCAAGATCCAGCGAATGGTGCTGAAGCGGATGTCGGCCGGGTCCCAATCTGCATCATCTGGCATCTGCTTGACAACGATCGCGTCCTTGAAGCCAATCTTTTCAAATGCGCTGTTCCACATCAGGGCTCCGCGACGAACGGCATCGCGATATTCTACCGGAATGGTATTTTCCATCCAGAAAACAATCGGCTTCTTCGGTGCCGAGAGTTTGAAGCGAGGCTCCGCTTTCTCCAGGTGCCAGCGCTGTACGTAGCGCTCGTAAGGCGAATCACTCAGGAAGGAATTGTAGTCCTGGAAGAGCGTTTCGAAGTGGCCAATACGGTCGTCGCTTTTGCGAGGCTTGTAATTGCTCTCCGGGACCTCGGCAATACTATAGCGATAGCGATGCAGCATGCTGCGAGAATTGGCCAGAGAAAAAAGCGGCCGGGCGGCGCTACTGGTAAAGTGCAGGGTGATGCCGACTTCAGTATTCTTTGGGAAGGACTTCAGGAGGCTGAAATAGCTGTTGGTTTTATCAAGTGAATAAGGCAGTTTCAGGCGGCCGGTAATTGATCCGACGTTGCCAATATCTTTGAGAAACAGATCAGATGCATTGACCAGCAGACTACCGCGTTCTTCATGAGGACGGCTGGCAATTTTCGCGCTGCCGCGAATGGAGTTGGGAATATCGCGCTCAATCGCTCTGGCGATCGCTGCATCATTATCTGCCCGGAAGCGTAGATTGATTTCCACGACCTGGATGCGCTCGCCGATCCGCTGAAGTTTAAACGGAAATTCGCCCAGCATCGCCCCACCATCAAAAAACGAGCCATCGCCGCCGTCACGGGTAATGTTCATCAGGTAGGTCTGCTCAAGTTGCGCCGGTTTGATTTCCATGTACACTTTGCCTTCGTCGGCCTTGCGATAAAGCGTGAATAGGCCTTCGATGACTTCATAGTCCTCTATGACCTCGTCGAACGCTTTGCCTTTCGGCTTCTTTTTCTTCTTATCCTTGTCGGCTGCCTTGGCCGTTTCACCTTTCTTGGCCGTTGAGTCTGCAGCTGCCGGCGGTTTTTCCGGAGTCTGTGCAAATACCTGCTCTTCGGGAAGCAAAAGGCAAGTAGCAAATATGGCGAATAGCAGCCAAACTTGATAAAACGTGCTGCGGTGTGTCTGACATAGCAATTGGGTTTGCCGCTGTGCGGCAGGCGTCGGGCGGGTCATTGGCAAGGTCTCTCCATGTTGCACGATGATTGGGTCGAAATGAGGTGATTATTGGTCTTAAACATCCCCCTGTATGCCCCTTCGACGGGGGATACAGGGGGATGTTGATAATTGCCGTTTTTAGCCGCCAAACTACTCCGTTGTCCCATTCGGCGATACTTGAGATGCTAACTCTTCTTCGCTGACCTTACTATTCAACTGATTACCAAGCTTGATCAGTTGTTCGGCAAACTGTTCTCGCTGAATGCTGCTGCTGTTTAGCGATTGAATGGCTTTTTTCATACTCTTTTCAGAAGTCTCGAGTGCACCACTCAGGGATTTTTCTGCTGAGGCCAGCTGTTCATGCAGGCCGCTGATTTCCGCATCGCCTTTCTCTTTCAAAGAGGCAATCGATTTTTCCAGATTCTTGCCAAGCGCACGCAGTTCTTTGCGAAGTTCGCCGATTTCCTTTTCAATTTCGCCAAAGCGATCGCTGTATTCCTCCATCTTCGGGCCAAAGATGAGGTCACGGATCTGTTCGATTCTTTCAAGTTGTGAATTCTTGGACGACATTCGATTCCCTCCGAGTAAAAACCCGATAACTAAAGCGCTTTTTGAGATTTGTGCCTTTTTCAAAAACTAAGACGAAAATACCCACTAATGCAATAGATTTCCACCTGTGTGACCTGATTGGCCCAAGAATGGACTAAAGAAGTGAATATGTATCATAAATTACCCCAGGAATTTTACGACATCGCTCGAAACGAGACGCATGTCGTCTTGCTTGAAACAGCACGTTTCGACAAAGAGAATTACCGCAGCTACCTGTTTCACAAGCCATCTGATATCCTCCGGATAGATGATATTAATGATGTCGGCTTGCTCTTGGATAGAATTGAGTCTGTAGTGGCCAACGGCTATTACGTCGCCGGTTATATGGCTTATGAATGTGGCTACTTTTTCGAAGATTTTGATATCCCTCAAAACTTCTCCGGGCCCATTGCCACTTTCGGCGTATTCAAATCGCCGCTTATATTCAACCATCGCAGCGGCGATATCGCAGGAAGCCTGCCGGTAATATCCGCATCAGAAGAAGGGGCGTATCATATCAGCGATCCTTCTTTCAGCTATCCGCAAGATACCTATGTGGAGAAGATAGGACGAATCAAATCCCACATTGCTGCCGGAGATACTTACCAGATCAACTTTACCGGCGAATACCGCTTTGATTTTGCCGGCGATCCACTGAGCTTCTACCTGGCGCTTCGTCAGAAGCAGCAGGTTTCTTACAGCGCATTTCTGAAGCATGACAAACAAGTATATTTGAGCTTGTCACCGGAGTTGTTTTTCCGTGTCGACGGTCGTGAGATGATGACTCGCCCGATGAAAGGCACGGCCCGGCGAGGCCGTCACAATGCAGAGGATAAGGCCATCGCCGAATGGCTGCGCAGTGACGAAAAGAGTCAGGCAGAGAACCTGATGATTGTTGATTTATTACGGAACGATGTTGGGCGAATTTCGGAAATCGGTTCTGTCGAGGTGAGCGATTTGTTCAAGGTAGAAAAATATGCCTCGCTGTTCCAGATGATTACTACCGTGCGCGCGCGGCTGCGTTCTGATATCTCTTACAGCGACATGTTCCGAGCGCTGTTTCCCTGTGGATCGGTAACCGGGGCGCCGAAAATTCGCTCAATGGAAATTATTCGTGAGCTTGAAGCGCGCGAGCGTGGCATCTATACCGGGGCAATCGGTTTTATCAGTCCGCAACGGCAGGCGGTTTTTAGTGTACCGATTCGTACCGTCGCATTGGAAGATGGAAAAGGCAAAATGGGCAGCGGCAGCGGCATTGTGTGGGACTCGGATGCTGTATCCGAATTTCGTGAATGTCAGCTTAAAGCGAATTTCTTAACCCAGCCATTCCATACCATCCAATTGATCGAAACGATGCTTGCTGAGGCGGGTCAATTTCCACTGTTGAAGTATCATCTTGAGCGGCTGTCTCGCTCTGCGGCCTATTTCATGATCCCGCTGCAGCTTGCTGATATAGAAGGTGCATTGCGAAAGACCCTGGAAAATCTGAAAAACGGGCAGGCCTATAAAGTTCGCCTGTTGCTGGATCGCAATGGTCATTTCCAGATTGAGACCGCACTACTTCCTAAAATGGATTCCGGTAAGCGGGCTGTTGCTTTTTTCACCGAAACGGTTCATTCCGAAGATCCTTTCCTTTACCACAAAACAACCCGCCGCGAATTATACAATCGGGCGGCAAAAGAGGCCAAAGAGGCCGGCCTGGCAGATTACCTTTTCTTAAATGAGCGGGGTGAGGTGACGGAAGGTGCGATCAGCAATGTTTTTGTTCAACGCGATGGCAAGCTGCATACGCCGCCGATTGATAGTGGCGTTCTGGCCGGTGTATTTCGAAGTTATGTTCTGGCGGAGAAGGAGGATATAGTCGAAAGCGTTTTGTATCCGGCAGACATCGAAACCGCGGAGGGCATTTTTATTTGTAATGCAGTCCGCGGTTGGCAAGAGGTATCGCTGGTCCGAAAGTAGCTGATGGGGGTTCGCCGACTGGCGAACCCAAGAGTCAACCCCCCACAGAAAAATCGCGTTTCGCGGTACTAAACGTAATCGTAAAACCAGCCACCACATCCAGAAACGACATACAGGCCAGGATCAGGAAGGCCGAGTCGCCCACTGCATCTACCAGCAGAAACTCAATCAAATAGACGAGGAAAACAAACATTGAGAACGTGTGTTCGACAATGGTGGAGTCTGCGGTGCGAGTGGCTTTCACAATTTCGATGTAGAGGACAAATAAGCCGGAGAGGACCAGCATATCGCTGATTGAAGGTCCCCAGATTCGGCCGGAGGGGAGCCGGAATTTAATGGGAATAAATCCCAAAATGTCCCCGCCGGGATCCAGCCTCGCGAAATAGACAATGAAAATGTTGTAGATGATCAGAAGAATAGCAAAGAGTGGCACATGTCTGATAAAGGCCATAGTCAACCCCAGGTTTCATCATTTCTAATTTAAAGATAGCAAGATCAATGGGTTCTGCAACATCCTTTTTCCAAAAAAAAATCTGTGCCCTCGCAAAATACGAAGACACAGATTTGGTTGTGAGGGGTTTTAAAACTTATCTGGTTCTTACGAACTCGATACGACGGTTTCGCTCACGTCCCTCAGCCGTATCGTTGGTTGCAATCGGATTGTCCGGGCCAAAACCTTTGGCGGTCATCCGGGTGCCGTCGATACCTTTGTCGACCAGATATGCACGGACGGAGTCAGCACGACGCTGGGAAAGTCTCATGTTTCCACGGCGGCTACCGGTGCTATCTGTGTATCCATGAATCTCAACTGCCATGTCCGGATAAGCAATCAAGGTGTTGTATGCTTTTTCCAGGATTGCAGCAGACTCGTCAGAGATCTTTGCGCTACCGGTAGCGAAAACGATACCGTCAAGAACAACCTTGGCGCCAACTTCAGCCACTTCCAGAACCACGTCGTCATCAGCGTTCATCGGGTTGGTGCCGCGATTTACTTCAACGCCGTCTGCAACTGAACCATTATCAGAGTCTTGATTGCGCGGGTTGGTCTTGTGCGTATTCACTTCGTCGCCATCATTGAGGCCATCGCCATCTGTATCAGCGTCAGTAGCCTTGGTTTGATGGGTCTTGATTTCAGCACCGTCGGTAAGACCGTCTTTGTCCATATCTTTGTCCATCGGATCGGTCTTGTGGGTGTTGATTTCTTCAGCATCGGTCAGATCATCGCCGTCGCTGTCAGCTTTTGTCGGATTGGTGTTATGAGTATTGACTTCATCACCATCGCTCAGGCTGTCACCATCTGTATCAGCGCTGTTCGGATTGGTTTTGTAGGTCTTAACTTCATCACGATCACCAAGGCCGTCACCGTCGCTGTCAGCAGCCAACGGGTTGGTTTTGTAGGTATTGAATTCGTCGCCGTCGTTCAGGCCGTCGCCATCACTGTCAGCCAGCTGCGGATCGGTGCCAAGTTCTTTTTCTTCACGATTCGTCAGGCCGTCACCATCCGGATCACCATCCCAATCGAATCCGGTCATTGTCAGGCCAGCATGTCCATTGAAATAGGCGTCATCGGAATCTTCGATGAAAGCATCCAATTCGTCACCGAATACCAGATTGTAACCGCCATTGATTTCAAAAGACGTATAGTCGCTGAGGCGGAATTGCAGACCGACGCCAAGCGGAATAACCGGCAACCAGCCAGTTCTGTCTTCCAGTGTGGCATTGGCATTGTTCGGGAGTTCACGAACATTATAATACAAACCACCCATACCGGCATAGATGTGCGGGCTGAAAGTTCTGCTTTCGAAGGGACGCAGCAACAGACGTACATCAAGCGGATGCAGGTCGGTTTCAAAATCTTCCGCATCGCTACCAAGAATTTCACCAGCAATACCGGCGCCAACTTCTACTTCAAACATTTGTGACAGACTGTGACGCAAGAATGCCCGAAAATGCAAACCGGGAGTGTCATTGCGTTCAAGGTCAGCTGCACCGTAGGTAACACCAAAACCAGCGCCGCCACCGAGTCCGTTTGCGCGGAACTGTGCGAATGTCGAGAAAGACAGCATCAGTATGAGTGCCACGCAGATTGAAATACCATAACGCTTAGTCATAAAACTACCCCTACTTATTTAGATAGACAGGATTAAGTTAATGTGAATTATAGATTTATTTAAACCAGCTGTTATTCGTGAAAAGATGTACAGATTAGAAAAGATACCATTTTTCTTCATATTTCGAAATGTTTTCACAAAAGTTCATTGGGTGACTGTAAATCGGGAAACATGCTAAATTGCCGAAAGGTGGGGTATGGATGTCCTTTCTTCTCCGGCTGCACTTGTTGGGTAGAGAGACGTCCTGTCAGGTCAAAATTCAATCAGCCGTTGCCCCGCCAGGCAACCCCTATTTTCGATCCTCAGCCAAATCCATTTCGACTCAACACTTTTATTGGCTCCAATCCTCGTGCCAATTGCCGCCAGGCGTACCTCGCCTCTTCGCTTGGGATTGAAAAAAGAAATGTAAGTATTTGTCTTGTTTGAAATTACCCCAAATAATACTGTGTTTTTCTAAAAAATCAAAATAAAAAAGGAGGAATCCGGCTGGGTGTTTTAACGCTGGAATATCGGGTAGTTGGGGGATATGACACTGTTTGGGGCTGAGGCACGGATAGTGGGGGAGTTGGACGTGAAGTTGGCTTAATTCACTTAGTTCTCAGACCAGGGGTTAATAATCGTAAAGCCGCAGTGTGTAAAATCCTTTACGTTACGGGTTGCAAGCATTGCGTTATTAGTGTTCACGATAGCGGCGATCATTAAATCGACCGCGTCTGCCTGTAATCCTATTTTTTCACGTTCTGAAGCCAACTCTCCATAAAGATATGCTGCTGGCTCATCAAATGAAAATACTCTACCGCTAAATGCCTGACCTATGAAGGCAAGGAAGTTTGTTTCCAGTTTGTCTTGACGTTTGCCAGCCGGTAGCCGGGAAATACCTCTTTGGATTTCGGCAATGGTAATAGTGGTTATCGCCAACTGAGACTGCTTTTGACTGCTAATCCAGTTGCGTACAGATTGATCAGGGTAGTCTTTCATTAATTCCGAAATAACATTGGTGTCGAGAATAATCATGAATCAAACTCGACATCATTACGATTTGAATGGCGGCGGGGCAGAGGCAACTCGATACCATTCTCCGGGCCAAAATATTCTTGGGCAATTGCAAGAATATTCAAAGTCTCGAACGAGTCAGAATTCGAGGCGACTTGTAATATCTGACGCACATACGCTTCAAGAGATACACCGGATTTGGCTGCCTTTACCCGCAAGCTTTCTTTAACAGCCGGGGGTAAGTCGCGAATCGTTATAGAAGCCATAGGTCCTCCTTTTCTTGCATTCAATGTAATCAATGATATCAATGATTGCAAGTTTCGGCTGTTCTTTACTTCGCATTAGCCTGAAGATCAGTAAGTATAAATTATTAGAATGAGAGTGGTCGCGAACAATATAAGGCAAAATGCCTGTTTTTAGAACTTTGTTTTGGTTTTGTGTGAAATTGCCTAACTATCTTGACAAAACTGCTCATCTTTTTTAATTTTGGTCAGAAAGGAGCATCGCTGTGAAATTCGACAAAATAGATCTGACAATTCTCGATTTGTTACAGTCAAATGGCCGGATTACCAATGCCCGATTGGCTGAAGAAGCGAATATTTCTCCACCGGGAATGCTTGAACGTGTTCGCAAGCTGGAAAAGTCCGGCGTTATCGAGAAATACGTTGCTTTGCTCAATCCGAAGATGGTTGGGCGGGGATTGTTTGCCTTTGTCTCTGTTTCGCTGGCTGTGCACCAACTGGATTCTGTTGCTGATTTTACAACAAGCATCCAGGAAATGGATGAAGTAATGGAATGTTATCACATTACCGGGCAGGATGACTTCTTGCTAAAAGTTGCGGTGGCGGATATGAACGAATACGAAGATTTTGTGCTTCATAAGCTCAGCCAGATTGCCGGTGTAAGTAAGGTAACGACATCGATGGTACTGTCGACAGTAAAAAGCAATAACAAAATGACGATCAAACCGAACGGAGGAAAAACCAATGAGCAACGCGGTTGATGTAAATGAAGCTGCCCGCACGATTGACCAGGAAGGTGATTTTTTAAAACTGAATGATATTGATCACGTTGAATTCTGGGTTGGCAATGCCCGTCAGGCATCTGTCTATTGGCGCAATTTTGGTTTCACACCGGTTGCCTATACCGGTCTGGAAACCGGCAATCGCCGTTTTGCCGGATATTTGATGCAGCAGCGAAATATTCGTTTCCTCCTGAAGACCCCTTATTCTCCGCATGATCCGATGGCCGCGCACATCATGATTCACGGTGATGGCGTCAAGGCGATTTGTATGAATGTGGATAATGCCCGCGATGCCTGGGAAATTACCAGCAGCCGCGGCGGCGAAACGGTCGATGCCCCGCAATATGATGAGGACAAAAACGGCCGCGTACAAACATCTTCAATTAAATGTTACGGCGAGACTTTGATACGCTTTGTTGAACGTGGCGAATATGATGGTCCGTTTTTGCCGGGATATATTGAATTACCGCAAACTGTGGAAGTGGGTCCGGTGGGATTGGCCGCTGTTGATCATATTGTCGGGAACGTCGAGCTTGGGAAGATGAATCATTGGGTGAGTTGGTTCCATGAAGTGTTGGGATTTCGCCAGATTTTGCATTTTGATGACGAAGCAATTTCCACTGAATATTCCGCGTTGATGAGCAAGGTGATGTCAAATAGCTCCGGTCGCATCAAATTCCCGATCAACGAGCCGGCCGAAGGGCGCAAGAAAAGCCAGATTGAAGAATATCTGAACTATAACGTCGGTCCCGGCGTGCAGCATTTGGCGCTGATCACAGGAGATATTATTGCCACAACTCGCGCGCTTCGCGATCGTGGTATGGAATTCCTCCGGGTGCCAGACACTTATTATGAAGCATTGCCTGATCGCATAGGCGAAATCAAGGAAAGTTATGATGATATTGCCGAATTGGGCATCTTGGCTGATCGTGATGACGAAGGTTATTTGCTGCAGATTTTTTCTCAGCCAATTCAGGATCGTCCGACCCTCTTCCTGGAAATCATTCAGCGCCGCGGATCGCAGGGATTCGGCGTCGGCAATTTCAAGGCACTTTTCGAAAGCATTGAATTGGAGCAGGAACGCCGGGGGAATCTGTAAGAGATAGTGACAGTTGGCAGTGGCAGCGGCAGAAAGAGACCGATGTTCGTTTACGCCGAAGGCGTTGAGATGTTAGCCCCGGGTTTCTTTTCTACCTGGGGAAGGGAAAGTTGATCGCCGTCGCATTTATCCCCCCTCCATCTCCCCCCGGGGGGAGATGGAGGGGGGACATGCTCTCTAAAACCACGCATTAAACGAAAAAATTCTCGTGAGCAAAAAAAATATCATCCACCCGGAGTTCAACGATTTTCTCAGCAATTATAAGCTGCTAATCGGGAGCGTTTTACCGCGCCCGATTGCATTTGTGTCCACGATTTCAGAAAGCGGCGTCTTGAACCTGGCGCCGTTTTCTTTTTTTACGGCCATCAGCGCCAATCCGCCGATCATTTGTTTTGCTCCGATGTTGCGCTTTGGCGACGCAAAGCCCAAAGATACCCTGGTCAACATCCAGGCGACCGGCGAATTTGTGGTAAATGTGGTGACCGAAGATATCATTGAAGCCATGAATGAAGCGGCACCGGAGTTCCCCGAAGAGGTAAACGAATTCGAAAAAGCCGGACTAACTCCTGAGGCGTCCCTCAATGTGCGTTCACCGCGGGTGCAGGAATCGCCGGTGAACCTGGAATGCAAGTTGCTGAAAGTTGAGCACTACGGTCATCGTGAAGCCGGTGGTGGTTCACTTGTTATCGGTGAAGTGCTGACCTTTAATGTCAGGGAAGATCTCCTAAGGAACGGCAAAATTGATACCGCTTTATTGAAACCGGTTGCCCGCCTTGCCGGTCCGGAATACACGACAATTGCCGGACGTTTTTCTCTGAAGCGTAAGACGCTGGAATAGACGCCTTTTTCTCAATTCTCAATCTTCCTTTCTTTTTCCTGGCTTTCTGCCGTCCGAGGCAATCAATGACGTGATTTTGACATTGAATTGTCATCGTCTTTTATTCATTTTGCTATCAATTTGTCAGATACTTTTGTGTTCGCAGGAGTATCATAAGCGTAACCAAACTCTATTTTGGGGAAAGAATTATGGACATCAAAAGAATTTTGGTACCAACGGACTTTAGCGAGTTTTCCAATTACGCTGTTGATCACGCCTTGTATTGGGCAGAGATTTTTCAGGCGGAAGTAACCCTCTTTCATGCCATGACCTTGCAAATTGGGGATTTGACCGACGAATCAGCGCTGAATCGCTTTACTGAACAGGTGAAAGCTCGAGAAGAAAGTGTTTTTAGCCAGTTGGGCCAGAAAGATGCTGACGGTACGAAGAGAGGTGTCAAAATTCGCAAGTTTATGGAACGCGGTATTGATCCTGCAGATACCATTCTGTCCTATGTTGAGCAAAATGAATTTGATCTGGTAATGATGGGGAGCCAGGGTAAGTCCGGGTTGCAGCGATGGATGTTTGGTAGCGTGGCGGAAAAAGTACTGCGACGCTGTCCGATACCAGTGATGACCATCCGCCAGCCTCTTGAGAAAATGGCAATCAAAAAGATCTTGGTGCCGATTGATTTCTCGGAGACTTCAAAACACACGCTTGAAGCAGCATCCAATTTGGCGCACACCTTTGACGCATCCCTGCTTGTGCTCCACATTGTTGAACAGCATATCTATCCGGCATTTTACGAGGAAAAGATGGATTCTGCGTCTGATCCCAATTTCCGGGTAGAGCAATTAGCGCTCCAGAAGTTGGAAGAATTGCTGCCGGCGTCATCACCGGAAGCGACTTGTGTGGTTGTCAGGGGGGCGGCCTATCATCAAATTATTGAGCAGGTCAGTGAACATTCAGCCGATTTGATCATGATGGCGACTCGCGGTCTTACCGGAATTGAACATCTTCTGCTCGGCAGCACAACCGAACGGGTTGTTCGTTTTGCAACAGTGCCGGTATTAACAGTTGGTGAGAAAACTTAACGGAGCGCGTTGTTCACTTTGCAATGGCTCCATTATAAACGGTTGGTGAGAAAACTAAGTGGATTTTTACTTACTGATCCTGTTCATCCTGTTCTTAACAGCTACGGCTGATCTGATTGTAGGCGTATCGAATGATGCGGTAAATTTTCTCAACTCGGCTATCGGGTCGAAGGTCGCTTCACGCACAACCATTATGATTATTGCCAGCGTCGGCGTGATTCTTGGAACCACCTTTTCCAGCGGAATTATGGAGGTGGCACGCAAAGGCATCTTCAATCCCGATTTCTTCACCTATCACGAGGTGATGATCATCTTCCTGGCGGTCATGCTGACCGATATTATCCTGCTGGATTTATACAACACTTTTGCCCTGCCGACTTCAACCACGGTATCAATTGTCTTCGAAATTTTCGGCGGTGCCGTTGCTATCGCGCTCTTGAATGTCCTGGGAGCCGGTCAGCCTCTTTATCAAGTGCTGGAGTATGTAAATACCAAGAACATTCTGGTAATTATCTCCGGTATTGGCCTGTCTATTGTGTTTGCATTTTTTTGCGGTTTAATCATTCAATTCCTCACCCGCCTGATTTTCGGTTTCGATTATGAACGTATCTTTCGCCGAATCGGAAGCTGGTATGCCGGGCTTGCCTTAACCGGAAGCACATACTTCATCATGATTAAGGGCGCCAAAGGCTCTACGCTTTTGAGTCCTGATTTTGCTCAGTGTCTATCTGCGAACACAATGGAATTCCTTCTTGCCAGTTTTGTTGGCTGGACGGTCTTTTGGCAAATTATCCTCTCGTTTACCAAAGTGAATGTGCTAAGGGCAATTGTTCTGATCGGCACATTTTCCCTCGCTTTGTCATTTGCCGCCAATGATTTGGTCAATTTTGTCGGAGCACCCCTGGGGGCACTTAATGTGTATCAGATTGGTGCAGCGGGCATCGAATTTGATCCATATACGCTGAAAATGGGAGCGCTTGCAGAGCCGGTCACGGCTGATATATGGATTTTAATTCTAGCGGGTATCATCATGGTTATCACCTTATGGACATCTCGCAAGGCGCGATCGGTAACCGAAACCGAGATCAACCTTGGGCGTCAGGGCGAAGGCCATGAGCGATTTGATGAAAATGGTTTTGCTGTAGGAATTGTAAGAATTGGCCAGGCATTTGCCGGGCTTTTGAAAAAAATGGCCCCGCAGTGGTTGCTGCGCAAAATCGACGAGCAAATAGATCCACGGAAATTCGAGCGCTTAACCGCCGGAGTCGACGACCCACCGGCTTTTGATATGCTTCGGGCAGCTGTGAACTTGATCGTGGCCAGTTCTCTCATTTCGCTTGGTACATCACTCAAGCTGCCTTTATCGACCACCTTCGTCACATTTATGGTGGCGATGGCCACTTCGCTTGCGGATAAGGCCTGGGGGAAAGAAAGTGCCGTAAATCGAGTGACCGGTGTATTGACGGTTATCGGCGGATGGTTCCTGACTGCGCTGATGGCTTTTATTACCTGCTTTCTGTTTACGATGCTGATCTATTTTGGTGAGTTGCCGGCGATTCTTTTCCTGGTTGCATTCGGGATGTTCTTCTATTATCGAACGATGCGGCTGCATAGAGAAAGGAGCATGGTGCCGAAAGGTTAGAAAGCCTAACGAATTTGGCGACAAACTAATCGACGTTCAACCCTGTTTTGCCAGAGAAAGTTTGTGAAAAAAACAATTGAGTTTTTCCTGTGCAAGCCGACCGTATCCCATAAGAAAGTAAACCAGGCTTGGCAAGGCTATTTCCCGTTTGCTTTTCCCGAACACACGATATCCAACTCAAATTAATTCTCATCTCAATCATCGAGGAGTTACGCGCTTTGGAACTGTTGTATCAAGAAGTCGAATCTGTGCTTTCCGCGGACGAATTGGCGAAAATGGATGCCTACTGGCGGGCGGCCAATTATCTGTCTGTTGGTCAAATATATCTGTACGATAACCCATTACTCACAGAGCCTTTGCAAGACACACATATCAAGCCGCGATTGCTTGGGCACTGGGGTACCACACCCGGACTGAATTTTATTTATGTTCATTTAAATAGACTGATTAAGCAGCGTGATCTCAGTGTTATCTATCTCGCCGGACCGGGACATGGCGGGCCTGCCCTTGTTGCCAATACCTATCTGGAAGGCACCTATAGTGAATTCTATCCGGATGTCTCCATGGATACAGCAGGGATGAAAAAGCTCTTCAAGCAATTTTCCTTCCCGGGCGGCATCCCAAGCCATGTTGCGCCCGAGACACCCGGCTCTATTCATGAGGGCGGTGAATTGGGGTATGCGCTTTCACATGCCTTCGGCGCAGTATTTGATAATCCGGATCTGATTGCTGCTTGTGTTGTTGGTGACGGTGAAGCAGAAACCGGTCCTTTGGCGACATCCTGGCATTCCAATAAATTTTTGAATCCGGTGACCGACGGCGCTGTGCTGCCCATTCTCCATCTGAACGGATACAAGATCGCAAATCCCAGCCTGTTGGCTCGTTTACCGAAAGAAGAATTGGAGAGCTTGTTTATCGGCTACGGCTACAAACCGTACTACGTAGAAGGCTCCGATCCGGAAAAAATGCACCGGGATATGGCAAGAACCATGGACGTGGTGATCTCAGAAATTCAGGCGATTCAGAATCGTGCACGGATAGACGGCATTAGCCAGCGTGTTCAGTGGCCGCTCATTATCCTGAGAACCCCAAAAGGCTGGACCGGTCCCTCCGAAGTTGACGGAAAACGTACTGAAAACTACTGGCGCTCACACCAGGTGCCCTTTTCAAAAGTTGCCGGGAATCCTGAAAAAGTTGCCTTGCTGGAAACCTGGATGAAGAGCTATCGGCCGGAAGAATTGTTTGATGAGAATGGCGCTTTTCGGGAAGAACTCGCGGAACTTGCGCCGAAGGGAGAAAGGCGAATGGGCGCCAATCCTCACGCCAATGGCGGTCTGCTTTTGAAAGACCTGCGCATGCCGGATTTCCGTGAATTTGCGGTAGCTGTAGACAAGCCGGGTCAGGTTGATGCCGAGGCCACCAGGGTTATGGGGAATTTGCTGGCGGCGGTTATGAAGAAGAATATGGCCAGTCAGAATTTTCGGGTGTTTGGACCGGACGAGACCGCCTCAAATCGCCTTGCTGCAATTTTCGAGGTCAGTGGACGCACCTGGAATGCTGAGCGCCTGGAAGAAGACAATGACCCCGATAGTCATTTGGCGGTTGATGGGCGCGTGATGGAAATCCTTAGCGAACATACCTGTCAGGGATGGCTGGAAGGATATTTGTTGACCGGCCGGCACGGTCTGTTTTCTTGCTATGAGGCTTTCATTCACATCGTTGATTCCATGTTCAATCAGCATGCGAAGTGGTTGAAGGTGACCCGTGAAGAAATTCCCTGGCGTCGCCCGATTGCCTCCCTCAATTATTTACTGACCTCACACGTCTGGCGCCAGGATCACAATGGGTTTAGCCACCAGGATCCCGGATTTATTGACCATGTGGTTAATAAGAAGGCCGATATCGTTAGGGTGTACTTTCCACCGGACGCCAATACGCTCCTGTCGGTTACCGATCACTGCTTGCGAAGCCGCAACTACGTCAATGTGATTGTGGCCGGAAAGCAGCCGCAACCGCAGTGGCTGAATATGGATGCTGCAGTCAAGCATTGCACGACGGGCCTCGGTATTTGGGAGTGGGCAAGTAATGATCGCGGCAGTGAGCCGGATGTTGTGCTGGCCTGCTGCGGTGATGTACCAACCATCGAAACTTTGGCTGCTGTTGAGATACTGCGCAAGCACGTGCCTGATCTGAAGGTGCGGGTAATTAACGTCGTAAATCTGATGACATTGCAGTCACCCGATGAGCACCCTCATGGTTTGTCGGACAAGGATTTCGATACGCTTTTTACGACCAATAAGCCAATCATCTTTGCCTATCATGGTTATCCCTGGCTGATTCATCGCTTGACATACAGACGGACAAATCATTCTAACTTGCATGTTCGCGGCTATAAGGAAGAAGGAACCACCACGACTCCCTTCGACATGGCGGTATTAAATGAGATCGACCGCTTTCACCTGGTTGATGATGTTATCGATCGCGTTGACAAGCTGGGCGCCAAGGCTGCTTATCTCAAGCAATTTGTTCGTGAACAGCTGGTTGAGCATAAGCAATACATTCAGCAATACGGTCAGGATATGCCGGAAATTCGCAACTGGAAGTGGTCCGGCGAACGGTCATGAGTATCCTTGTCATCAACGCTGGATCAAGCTCTCTGAAGGCCGTTGTTTTGGATAGTGAAAGTCTCGCTGAACACACTTCTGTCAATCTGGAAATCGACCCGCATACGGGCGATTTCCAGGAAGCGGTTGGCGAGGCGATTGATAAAATAGAAAACAAATTGCCGAATGGCTTATCGGCGTTGACGGCTGTCGGACACCGGGTTGTCCATGGCGGCTCGACATTTCGCAGTGCTGTAGAGATCACTCCAGCGGTGGTTCGCGAAATTGAAAGTCTTAGCGATCTTGCACCTTTACATAATCCCGGAGCGCTGGCGGCTTTGAAAGCTGCCAGTCGCCTGGTAGCGGATTGCTCCCATTTTGCCGCATTTGATACTGCTTTTTTTGCTGAACTACCTGAAACGTCCCATATCTATCCACTGCCCTACGCCTGGTATAAGGAATGGGGAATTCGCCGTTTTGGCTTTCATGGTCTGAGTCATGCCTATTGTGCTCACCAGGCGCAGGCGCTACTGCAAGATACTCCTGCAAAGCAACGAATCATCGTGTGTCATTTGGGAAGCGGTTGTTCTGCTTCGGCCATTGATAGTGGCCAACCTGTTGCAACAACAATGGGGTTTACGCCGCTGGAAGGGTTAATGATGGGCACGCGTTCCGGATCAATTGACCCAGGTTTGATTTTGCACTTGCTGGTTCACAAAGGGTTCGATGCGAATGATTTAAGCAATGTGTTGAATCGGGAATCCGGACTGGCTGGTATTTCAGGGGTATCATCGGATTTGCGGGAGATTATAGACGCTGCCAATGCGGGCAATTCTCAGGCGCAACTGGCGATTGATATGTTTGTTGAGAGAATCGTTGCCACAATTGGAGCGTTCATTGCAACGCTTGGCGGGGTAGAAGCGCTTATTTTTACCGGTGGCATAGGCGAGAATTCGCCGCTGATTCGTAAACGAGTTTGCAAAAGGCTCTCTTACTTTTCCTGCCATCTGGACAGCGATAAAAATCTTCGCGGGGTTACCAATGAAGATCTGTCTGAACCGCATGCGACCGTAAAAGTATTTGTGGTCAAAGCCCGCGAAGACGTGCAAATTGCCCGGGAGATATTGGCGCTTATGGCCATTAACTCGTCCCGGTCCTAACGCTGGTCGGCTAGCGACGATCAATTGCCTATTTCGCCTTCAAGCTTTCCGGCAAATAATCTCCCATCAGATTCCATTCCATACCATTTCCCCAACCGGCGCCGTGATCGCTGATAATTCTACTCTTTGCGTTCGGCCCAACTTGGTGTTTTCCAAATCCGAGTATCGCCAAGATTTGCCCCGGACGAAGATGCTCGCTGGCCCAGGTCACGGGAGAATCGCCGTTTGCATCCCTGGCTTCGCGATCAGCGCCGCTTTTCAATAAATAATCGATAATTTCAATGTTGGCATAGGCTGCTGCCCGATGTAATGGTGTCTCGCCTTTCGTGCGCACATCGCGCATGAAAGCCCCTGTTGATTTACCGGGTTTGGTGCAGGCGTTCACATCGGCACCATGCTCTATCAGCAGTCGAATTACGTAGAGATAGTAGGGGCGCCCGGCTTTGGCCAAAGCGTTGTGCAAAGCGGTTTCTCCTGTCTCCGCATTTGCCGCATGAACATCAGCGCCATGTTGAATCAGAAAATCGCAAACTTTCCAGTGGCCGAAGAACGCGGCGTTACCAAGTTCTGCATCAAGATCTATGCTTGACAGGTCGCCGCCGGCATTCAAGACTGCTTTTAGTGCCGTGACGTCGTTATAATAGACGAACCACTGCAGCGTCTTAACTGTGCCGCTAATTAATGCTTCTCGCCAGTCCGACAGCTTGAGTAAATCGAAGACTAAATCCGTTCGGCCTTGTCCGATCAATCTCAAGATTTGCGTTTTGTTCATGAGCCTCATTGCCTCTGTTAAATGTCATTGTTTATTAAAAAATCAATTATCGATACTGCTCTAAAAGAATGCAATCAATCTATTGTGCCATGAGCAATTAATTCACTCGGAACTACTGAGCAGTGAGATGTGCCAACGATCCAATCGAAAGCAGATGTTCTGTAGAGCGGATAATTAATTGGCGATCTACAAGTGCCGGTGAAGCGTATAGCTGCCCATCTAATTTGTTTGCTTTTAACAGCTCAAATTCTTTGCCAGCACGAACAACCGAGGTAACCCCACCGGTGCTGGAGAAATAAATCATGGCGTTCGCGGCAATCGGTGAAGAAAAATAATTTCCCTGCGCCAGTCGCGCCCGCCACAATATTTCACCATTATCGGTGTCGATGCTGGTAGCCCATCCTTTATCTGAAACCATAAATAGCATGCCGTTCAGGTGAACCGGAGAAGCTGTATTCGGCCCGCGGCTGCCGAGGTTCGCTTGCCAGAGCAAGCAGTCCTCATCTCCAGCCATCAGTTTGTTAAGGTCGAGGGCAAATACGCCAATTCGATTGGTCAGGAATAGCCGTTCTTCATTAACAATAACCGAAGTCATAGCCTCGCCGGTGAGCGGCCAAGGTGTTGGATAGCTCGTGAGTCTTACTCCGTCACTAGCGTCAAAGATGTTCAACGTTTTATTGGCGCCGCTGCGCCAATCGATGATTAACAGACGTCCGTCATGCCTGGCAATGGTCGGAGTGCGATGCTCACCGTGCAAGCCTTCCCAGCTCTTTAGATCAACTCGCCAACTGGTTTCCCCTGAATAGCGATTAATTGCTGCCATGAAGGGCGCTTTGGACATGGCGCTCAGAATAATTATGTTGTCGCCGGCGATGACCGGAGAAGCACCGATGCCGTGAATGCCCTCAAATGGGAGTTCGGCCCTTGCCCATAAGCGATTGCCTTCATAGTCATAACAAATCAGACCCGGTGTTCCAAAATAGCCGTATACCCGTTCTCCATCAGCTATCGGGGTTGGACTTGCCTGCGAGTTAAAGCGCGTCGTATTAGGAGGCTCAGCTGTCAATCCGCTCTTTTGCCAAAGGATCTCTCCGGAAGAGCGATCAATTGCGATAATACCGTAATCAACCGCGGGCTTTGATTTCAAATAATTGGCGCCATAAAAGCTTATACAGACCAGGAAGATTAACAGTGAAGCAAATTTGACGCTCGCTCGATCAACTGATGTATCTTTGCGAGTGAAGAGATACAGCCACAACAGGAATCCGCTGTTCACGATGAATAAATACCAGGGATATGAAGACACAGGATTGACCAGGAACCACAATTTGTCTCTCAGTGTGGCTACATGTCCCGGAAAAAAGTTACCTTCGTAGAAAATTGACAGATAGAGCGGCTTCATGATATTGGTGGCCACAAAAACGAAAAAACCGCCTAAGCCAAGAATGAATGCCAGGTAAGGCATTTTGCTTATTCGTTTGCGCTGAGGTGTTAGACTGCTTTGTTGTTGCCCCGCTTTTCGATTTACGAAAAAGAAATGAGCTATTAGAATGAAGCCGCTGCCAAGCATGAACAGCATTGGCAAATGCATGCGCGTCAAGAAAACAACGTCTGTTTGCCGGAGCTCGAAATATTCCGGATGTGGACGCACAGCAAAAAGCATGAGTGCGGCAGCGATAATTGCCAGACCTCCGATAAACCGAGCCCGCGAAGCTTTTCCAATTGTGGTCAGCAACAAGAGCACGGAAAGAATGATTAATGTGCCCGATAAGAACCAGCGCCCAAACTGCATAACCGGACCGGAGGCGTCAAAACCTTGGGGATGCCAGTGCGTAAAGATCAGTCCATGAAAGATCAGTCCAAGAAGTATCCAAAAAGTGGGCCGCTCAATCAGGTGTTTATCGGAATTGTTGGTGGAATGATGAAGCTGGCGAAGAAAACCGGCCAGACAGGCCAGGGCCAGAATGCTGATTAATATCTGAAGCACAGTCTTGCCGGTAGTCTGCGTTTCGGATTGCCATGCCGACGTAACAAAGATGTGATCGCCGGAGACGATCGGTGAACTATGCCCTTCACCATGAAGCGTCGTTTTCCAGATGATGTAAGTGGAATCAGACCATTCAACGGGGGCATGTATTGTATGGCCCTGTCCCTGACGGTCGAGACCCCGCCATCCCGGCCAATCATCTGTTTGAGCAGTGATCTGAAATGATACAAATGAGCAGAGCAGTAGTAATAGGATACGATATTGCACAATAGACCTCCCCAGCTTTCCGCGATATATAAGAACAGGTGTAGCTAGCGAGCAAACTCCAGACAATAAATTGTTAATGACAAACGTTTGTCTATTTGGCCAGGATACATGTCAAGGCTGAGCAGCCAGGCCGTTTCAATATTGGCCTTCAAAACGCAAAAATACTCAAATTCATTGCCCCTTTTGTTGGCGTTGCTATAAGTAAATTCGCTGTTTATAGCAACTTTTTGGAATTTTTTCTGTTGGAATTTGGAGTTTCTATGAGTGCTTGCTTTACCTTTTTTGTTTTAACTCTGCTCCAACATCTCCACAAACTCTGCTTCCGTGAGAATCGTCACCCCCAACTGCTGTGCCTTGGTGAATTTAGATCCGGGATCTTCCCCCACAACCACATAGTCGGTTTTCTTGCTCACTGAGCTGCTTTTTTTACCGCCGCGCTCCTCAACAGCAGCGATCGCATCGTTGCGCTTCATTTGGGTGAGAGTGCCGGTGAATACAAAGGATTTTCCGGCAAAGCGCTCATCGCTGCTTTGTGCGGCTGCAACTCCTGCCATTTCGAACGGCAGACCGGCTGCGCGCAGTTTTTCAAGGATGGTTCGATTGCTTTCATCGTCAAAAAATTGGCGGACGCTGGTGGCGGTTTTTTCGCCGATGCCGTCGATGGCGGCAATTTCTTCTTCGCTGGCAGTGTGAATGGCGTCGATGGAGCGGAAGTGGTTTGCCAGCAACTTTGCTGCCCCCTCACCGACAAAGCGAACGCCGAGTCCAAATACGAAACGCCAAAGCGGCCGTTCCTTGCTTTTTTCCAGCCCGGCGATCAGATTCGCTGCGCTCTTTTCACCCATCCGTTCCAGACCGGCAACGTCCTCTGCTTTCAGATAGTAAAGATCACCGTAATCGCGAATCAGTTTCTCTTCAATCAACAGCTCGACGACCTTCTCGCCGAGCCCGTCGATATCCAATGCCTTGCGCGCCGAAAAGTGGATGATGCGACCGGCGATTTGGGCGTCGCAGTAAAAGTTCTCGCATACCAGCGCCACTTCACCTTCCGGGCGCACCAGCGGGGTATCGCAAACCGGGCAGGTTGCCGGTGGTTTCGTCGGCTGACTGCTAACATCGCGTTTCTCCTTGAGAACGCGAATGATCTTCGGAATGATTTCTCCGCCTTTCTGAATGGCAACTGTATCGCCTTCGCGGACGTCGAGCCGTTCGATTTCGTCGATGTTATGGAGGGTGGCACGGCTAACCGTGGTGCCCAACAGGAGCACCGGTTCAAGATTGGCAACCGGCGTCACTGTGCCGGTGCGGCCTACCTGCCAGGTGATTTTATTGAGGCGGGTAATTACTTCTTCGGTGGCAAACTTGAAGGCGATGGCCCAGCGTGGGCTTTTGGCGGTTGCGCCCAGACGCTGCTGCTGCTCAAAGCGATTTACTTTGACGACAATGCCGTCAATTTCGTAGTCCAGCGTGGGTCGCTCTTCCTGCCAGTACTGCCAGTACTTTATCACTTCCTCAATATCTTCACAGAGCCAGTAGTGGGGGTTGGTGGGATATTTCATGGCCTTTAGTGCTTCCAGTGCTTCGAAGTGGCCCTCAACGCCGCTGTTGGGGGCAAATACGTCCAGATAATAACAAAACATGCGCAGCGGACGGCTGGCAACGATTGTTGAGTCTTGCATCTTCAGAGTGCCGGATGCCGAATTGCGGGGATTGGCAAATGGGTTTTCGCCATTGGCAATTCGCTCTTCATTCAAGGCCTGGAACTGGCTATTCGGATAGTAGACTTCGCCTCGCACTTCAATATCATTCAACAAGATATTCTCGGGCGCAATTCGTAGTGGAATGCTGCGAATGGTCTTCACATTCTGCGTAACCTCGTCGCCCTGCTCGCCGTCGCCGCGTGTTACAGCACGCTGTAACAGTCCGCCTTCATAAATCAGGCTCATCGCCACGCCGTCAATTTTTAACTCGCAGACATATTGAAAGTCTTCATTCTCTTCCAAAAGGGATTTTACCCGCCGGTCAAAGTCGCGAATCTCTTCCTCGTTATATGTGTTGGAAAGGCTGAGCATTGGCTTGCGATGGCGCGTCACCGGGAAATTGCGGGTTGGTTCACCGCTGACTCGCTTGGTCGGTGTATCGGGCAGCACCAAGTCTTTGAATTGTTCTTCCAAGGCTTCCAGACGCTTCATTTTCATGTCATAATCATAGTCCGATATCGTCGGTTGAGAGCGAACATAGTAGTCGTAATCGTGCTGATTGATCTCTTTTGTCAGTTGCTCAATTTCCTGCCTTGCTTGCTTTTTATCCATGGCTTGAGGACTCCTTGAGAATTGGGGGAAACCGTAATTTTGTGTTGGAAAAGTGCGCCTTCGCTGTGTACCTTGAGGCGATATGAAGTGGCTGGTTCATACAGTGGTCTGTATTTTTATTCTGCTCGCATTTCAGTGTACCAACCCATTTAACGCCCGGACGCCCGAGCCGCCGGATGTGGGCACTCAAGCCGTGAACTTTGGGGTGCAAACCAGCCCGGATTCACTGATGTCCAAATTGAGACGATCCTTCCGTCCCGACGGCGTGACTTCATATATAGAATGTATTGACGATTCGTTCGAGTATGTTCCTGAACAGGATGCACTTGATCGCATACGACTATGGTCGCGAAGCAGCGAGGAACAATATTTTCGCTCTTTTATAAATGCGGACAACCTTCAGGAGGCAACTCTCGAATATACCGATGTGGGCTTGATCCTGACGCCCGATCCGGTATCGCCGAATATATTCAAAGCCGAATTCAATTACCTGATAGAGGCGGAATTTAATCAAAGTACCAGGCGCTATCAAGGTCGAAGTATTATGTCGATTGTAAAATCAAGCGATACTGAATTGTGGTTTATCCGACGTTGGGAAGACTTTAAAGCTGATGCAAATCAGGTCGAAGATACATGGTCAACCCTGCGAGCCGAATTTCAGCTCTAAATGAATTTAAAGAACATAAATTGGAAAAATATGCGCTGCTTCATAACGGTGCCGCTGGCAGGTGCTATACTCCTGTTGCTTTTAACCTGCACCAATCCTTTTGCACCGGCGCAATTGGAAAACAGCGGCGAGACCGGATTGCTGACGGATCAGCTGTCACCGGATGAGGTTCTGGCGAATTTTTTGTATGCCTATACGTTTCGCGATTCGCTGGTATATAGTGAATTGTTTGACTCGTCTTTTACCTTTGTGAGCTGGGATTTTGGCGTCACGCCACCGGAACCGATCAACTGGGGGCGTGACAGGGAATTGAGGGTCGCCGGGCGGATGTTCCGATTTTTTGATACGATCGATTTGACCTGGGATTCCCGAACCCCGATTGCCACGGATTCACTGGACAATGAGCCGGTGCGGGTGGAGGAAAAACTGACGTTTACGCTCACGCTCGATGGTGGAACGACCATCCCAACTCTGATAGGCGAAGTCACATTTGTCTTTGTGCGCAGGGAAGAAGATGACCGTTGGGTGATTATCCGCTGGGAAGATTTACGAATTTAGAGATGTTGGACCGGGACTTTCATGCTTGCATGTGCAAGGCAGATAAAAAACGACAATGATCATGGTAAAGACCAGGAGAAGAACATATGAAGCGACTCACAATATCGGTAGATGATGTCGCTACCTTTCGATACGTGCTGAACGATACGGATTTTGATCCGGTTCGATTTGCGGTGTTGTGTGAAATGGCTGGCGTACAGGGAATCTCCCTGACAATGGCTGATACCCAAAAAGGGATTCAAGAGCGTGATGCCCAAATTCTGAAGCAGGTGCATAAGACATTTTTGAATCTCCATATCCCGCCGGAGCCACAGTTTGTGAAGCTGGCGCTGAGTATCAATCCGGACATGGTCACTTTTGTGAACGTGACTCGCGGTATGGATGTAAAAATTTCGCCTCTCACTGCCGGCGGTCTGATGGAAATCATCCCGGAAGTTTTGCCGGACTTTCACGCCAATAATATTTCAGTTGCCGTCTTCTGCTATCCCGAGATTAATACATTAAAACAGCTGACGCGGGTAAAGGTTGACTACGTAGAGTTCGATTGTACCAGTATTACTATGGCCAATGACTCTAACGATGAAATAGTTGCCCTGGATGAACTGAACACAGCCTGCCTGGCAGCCGCCAAGCTCGGTATCGGTGTCAATTGTTTTGGCGGTATTGATTATTCACATCTTGCGGAATTGTCGCGCATTCCACGGCTGGAAGATATCTGTATGGGGCTGAGTGTGTTGAAAAGATCCTTCTTTGTCGGCGTTGATCAGTCGGTAAAAGAAGCCTTACAGCGGATTTTAGCCTATAGCAGCTAGTGGAATAGTTTTTGTGGTTTAAAACTTTGAAATAAGGAATTTGTGCTACCGGTAGAGTACCGAAGCGCGATATTTTGTTAAATATGCCCGAATCACGCACTTTTTTTGCGGTTTTGGCGTATCCAGGAAAATTGAAAAATGGACTTAGTGTAAAAAAATAGATCAGATATACCCGGCTGATGTGGCACTTGACGCGCTTGGGATGCTGTCTGGGGTCAGCTTTGTTCTCTTGCGTCACCACTTATTCGTACTTAGAACGGAGTAATATTCTATGCTTGACCAGATCATTGATAACATAATCCAAAAAATCCGGACAGAGGTTGTGAAACCGGGAATGAATCAAATCCCGTTGACCTACATGTTCACCCGCGATATTCCTGATTCGATTAAGCACTTCTTTGATCAGGAGGTCGAGATCTGGATTCGTGAGGAATCAGAGAAGTTCGGTTCCAGTGAACGCTTCGATTATGAAACACCTGAAGTCCAGATGTTGATCGATAAAATTTTTGATATTCTCAAGCAAACCGCCACATTTCATATTAATCAGTTTAACCGCCTGTTGGAACGGGCGATCAAACTGCAGGCCAATTACCTGATCCGGCCGCATCAAACCCTCACACAATTCCTCTTTAAAGACAATTTTGTGATTACGACGATCGAAGTCTATGACATGCTGAAGTACTTCGATAAGTTTCAGTATTATAAGGATGCATTGACCGACTATTTCAACCAAAAATATCTGCGTGAAATTTCCCAAACCCAGTTCGAAGAACTGATCAAGGGAATTGACATGCAGGTGTTTTCAAAGAACCCGATTGACACCTCTCTGCAGGCCATCAAGATTATCAATAATTTCATCAACGAAGGCCGCGACAATCCCTCCGATCGCATGAGTACCCGGATGCTCTCGATGATTTTCCGCGACCGTAACTTACTGGAATATGCCGAGCAGGTTGAGGCGGAAGCACGGAACAATACCGGCGAATTGAGCATGGCTCAGTTGGAGCAGATCCTGCGCACCGGTAAGTCGCTGATCGATATTGGCGGCGCCGTCGAGAAAGAAGCTGTTTCCTTCGATGCCATTCCGGATATTGAAGAAGCGCGTCCGGAAGTGAAGGTGGATACAATCGAAGTGCCGGAAGCCCGTGAAGTTGAGATTCCGGAACTGGAACCGGAAATCGAAGATGATTACATGGAGCCGGAAGAAGAGGAAGTTGAAGCCCAGGTGCAGCCGCCAATGCCCACACCGCCGGTTGTCCAAACGCCGCCACCGCCGGTCAGCACACCTGATCCGGTCCCTGCAGCACCAGTTGAAGCTGTTGTTGGCGGTGATAGCGCTGCAGATCAGCTTGCCCGGGCCGTTGGCGATCAAATGAAAGGCCAGGAACTGGAAGATCTGAATAAGCTGATTACCAACCGCCAGCGGAAGAAGTTCATCAAGAAGGTTTTCAAGAAGAATGAACAGCAGTATGTTGATTTTCTTACTAACCTGAACAGTACGCCGGATTGGAAAAACGCCTCAAATATAATCGACAACTTTTTCTACCAGCAAGGCCTGAATCCCTATTCGAAAGAAGCCCTGGAATTCAGTGACCTCATTTACAACCGTTACTTCCCGAAAGATATTTCTGTCAATAAAGGCTCGGAATTTAGATACTAAACATAGAGCCCGGTCAATTTACTCGACATCCCCCTGTATCCCCCTTCGAAGGGGTACAGGGGGATGTCGCGTTAGCGAAACGAGTTTCTTTTCTTCAGTTACTGAATCCTCCTGCCGATGACCTCTTTGTCTGCGAAGGGAAATTGCAGATGTTGATCAAATTCAGGGAGGAATTCAAATGCAAATCCGATTACCGGAATCTTATCCCCATAATCAAAAACGCAGTCCGATATACTACTTGAAGGTAGTATTGCTGGCCATCTGCATAGCCATGATGGTATTCATCTCCGGGTGTTCGTTTGATGAACCGGTGTTACCCGAATGGACCATTGCTGTAAATGTGCCGCTGGAAAACGAAACCTTCATCCTTGGCGAAGAGATTGTTAACGATTCGACAATCATTGTTCAGGGGGGAGATTCCTCAATCTATATTTCAATCGATGGTGAGCTTGATACGATGGAGATTGATATCAGCGATTTCAATTTACCGTCCACGAATATCACCCAATCCTTTGTCATCGGTGCAATTGAGCTGCAAAACCTTGATGCCTTGCGCAGTCCGGTTGTAACGCTCGGCGAACTCTTGCCAACACTGGAAGAAGTTGTCGCCGTGGCAGATACTGTGCCGGCGACTTTTTCAGACACCACTCTTCGTCCGCAACCACAACAGCTTCGCTCAAATCAGTTTAAGGCGCTGCATGTTGTAAATGGAGAGCTTTCCATTCGATTTGACAACGACTTACCGGTGCCGGTGGGGCCAAATCCCAGTCAGCCCGGCGGCATGGAAATCGCATTGTATGACAGTCTGAATACCCGTATTGCCGTTTTCTCATTTAGCGACGTCATTAATCCCGGTAGCAGTGATACCCGAACCAGCAGCTTCGGCGACGATAATACCTGGATTTATACGCCGCTGAGAATTGAGTATGTTTTGCCGATCGCCGAAGAAACGACCGTTGCGCTAACTGAGGAAATGCTCGATTCCACCGGTCTTGGCCTCAGCGTTACCTTGAATTCACTGGAAGTTGATGATGCGATTGCCTTCATCGATCCCCAGGAAGTAGAGAGGGATTTGTCGTTTGTCCTCAACGGTGAAGATCAGCTCAGCGATGTGGTTATTGCGCAGGGCAGCGTTCGGATGGCCTTTACCAACACAACCAATCTGGATGCAGAAGTCGATTTTACGGTGCCGGAATTTCAGGATGAGCAGAATAACGCCTTCAATAGCACGGTAAGCGTTCCCAGTCAAAGCTCAAAGGAAGTGGTGTTTGATCTGGCCGATATGGGTATTCGCCCGGTTGGCGCTGATCCCTATGTGGATAGCGTCAAAGTTGAATACGTGGCCCGCACTTTGACTGGTGCCGAGATGGTCCGCTTGAGCGCCGATGACAGTATTGTTGTGGATATCGAAATTGATTCGCTAACCCTCGAGTCTTTTTCCGGTGTAATGGCGGAAGAGATTTTTAGCATTGATCCGGTTCTGGAAGACGATCTCATCGACTATGAAGATCTTCCGGACAATATTAAACTCAGCGACGTTACGCTGGAGCTGACAATTGCTAATGAGGTTCAGATTGAAGATCTATTTGTCAATTTTTACATCACCGGGTATCACTATGATGACAATGGGGTTGTTACAGATTCCTCAACCTTAAGTGTGGTCAATGAACAAATTACCCCCGGGTCTGCAACTTCACCGGGAACCACGGTTATCTCTCTTTCCGGCGACAATGTGGCAAACTTTCTGAACATACTGCCGAATGCTATTCGCACCTGGGGAGATTTACGCGCCGGTGGCGACGTTACCTTGTCCGGTAGCAACCGGATCGCCAGCAGCTATTTGTTTTCTACGCCATTAAAATTCCGTATTGACGGTGATGCGTCCATTCGCGGAGATGTCGAATTGTTGACGGAAGAAGACATCGACGAAGATCTTCAGGAGGCTGCCGAAGAAAATCTTGAAGAGGGTCAATTGCGCCTGTATCTGGACAATCATGTGCCGATTGGCGGTACGCTTCGGCTGGTTGTGAGTTCTGATCCCGCAAATGGGGATATTTATGACGTCAGCAGCATTGACCCGGCACAGGGATTTTATAAGGATATTATTGTCCAGGCAGCACCGACCGACGCCGTAACAGGTTTTGTCACGCAAGGCCTGCAAAACACGATCGATCTTACGCTGACAAAGGATGAGATCAGCCTCTTTCAGAATCCACCCCTGCAATTTGGCTATGAGTTGATCATTGAGGGCAGCGACGATGTTGTTGCGATTCGCTCGAACGATTATGTGCGAATCGGTGGTGTTGCAACGATAACAGTGTTGATTAAGGAGTAAATTCGCAAGCATAGAAAGCAATAGCCGATCAAAAGCGGCTATTGCGCAGGATGTTGAATGTTTCCACGGATGGAAATGAAAGCAAAGGGATGTGTATCATGAAAAAACGAATATGCTTCAGTCTCGCCCTGGTGTTGTTTTGTGGGCAGGCGTTGTTCGCTCAGCAGGGCGTCGATGCCCGCGGTGTGGGAATGGCCTTCAGTAACTCTGCTGATACCCGGGGCCTCGAACAGGTCGGAATGAACCCTGCTACCCTGGCAATTCCGCACCGGTTCAATTTTGAATTCAATATCATGTCGGCAAATGCCGGCGTCTTCAATAACAGCTTCGAAAGAAATCTCTACGACACATATTTCACGACCGGAGAGCGCCTCACAGATGACGACAAGTCACTGCTCCTCGGCGCTATCCCGGAAACCGGCCTCGAAAGCCGCTTTAGCGCGCGTATGAATACCCTGGCGCTGTACATGCCAAAGTTTAGCCTGGCGCTTTCGGCAGTTGGAGATGGGTATGCAACAGTGCCACGAGAAATATTCGAAATTGCTTTAAATGGTAACAGTGAACTGGGCCGCGAATACGACCTTTCCAATGTAGAAGGCAGCGCCTGGGGTGGCTTTCAGGTGGCTTCCGGTATTGCCTTCCCTTTTAGCTTTAGCGTAGAAAGCTGGCTGGATTATCTCGCAGTCGGGGTATCTGGGAAATACATTGCCGGTCTTGGCTACTTCGAAGTGATTGATTCTGATGGCAGTTTTCGAAATACCGATATTACCGGTGCCGAAATGAGCCTCGATGCACAGATTGAAGCACGTTCAGCGCGCGGTGGTAAGGGATGGGCAGCTGATCTTGGCGTTGTCACCCAGTCCAAAGATCGCAGCTTCACCATTGGTGCCTCGCTTTCCAATGTGCTTGGTTCTGTTGAGTGGTTCGATGAAACCGAGGCCGTTCTCTTTTCATTCAGCGGCGACAGTATTGCCCTTGGCGACTCCGACGTTGATAGTCTGTTTGTTGATGAAGACAGCACATTTGCCATCGAAGGATTTTCCACGCGTTTGCCGGTTGTGTTTGATGTTGGTGTAGCATATCAGGCCCGCCAGCGTCTGCTCCTCACTGCTCAATACGAGCAGAACTTCGGTGAAAGTATGGGTGCGCGCCCCTACACCCGTTTTGCTTTCGGCACGGAACTGCGTTACATACCGCTGATTCCCCTGCGCGCCGGCGTTTCATTCGGTGGGCGATATGGCACTTCCTTCGCATTTGGTACCGGTCTCGATTTGAAATTTTGGTACGTTGATGTCGGTTTGGTCAATCATGGTGGCATATCCTCGTCTGCGGCAAAAGGATTTACGCTATCAGCCACATCCCGTTTCCGCTTCTAGATGGCGTGATAATTGATTTCCGGTCCCCAGGGACGCTTGATGAGCCAAAGTTGTAACGTCATCGGGCGTCCCTTTTTTATGGAATTTGCTATCGGTTTGGCATCTATGTAACGATGACCGAGCGCTCTTCGCACTTTTTGCTCTTGCCTTTATTGCCTATCTGTCTTGGGCTGGTTCTGGGTATCTTGCTGGCTGATTGGTTAGATTTTCGTCCGGTTTTTTCTTTGCCGGTGGCGATTCTGATTGTTGTTGTGTTGATTGTGCGGTCACGCGTTCGGGAACCGCTTTGGCGCATGGGCCTGCTGATAATTGCTTGTTTATTGGTGGGGATACTCCGATATGACAATTGGCAGAACGGTCAATTTGATCAGCAGCTTATCGAAGTCTTGCCCTTGCGATTTGAGCATCTGGAAGCAAGTGTTTTGCAACACGGTACGGGCAGCGGTCGATCGCTCATTGCTGAATTGCGCTACGGGCAATTGGATACCACGAAGATCGCCTTAACGGGAAGCATCCTTCTGCAATTGCCGTGGCAAAGCCGGTTTGAATTGCTTCCGGGGCAAATTGTGCGGCTGAGTGATGCGGAACTACAGATCGCTGACGGCCCGCGCAATCCCGGGCAATTCGATTTTAGACAATTTCTTATGCGTCGCGGTATTTCCGCTGTTTGCCGTCTGAACGAAGAGGCCCAGGTCGCGATAGTTGCGGATCGTTTCGAGTTGACCCTGGAAAGCGCTATGATGTACCCCCTGCGGCGCCGGTTGATGGCTGGGCTGGATGCCTACCTGCCCACAGACGTAGCCGGTTTGCTGAAGGCGTTGCTTTTGGGTGTGCGTAGCGATTTAGAGAAGCATATCAAGGATGACTTCGCCGGTGCCGGTGTGCTGCATGTACTGGCGATTAGCGGCCTGCACGTTGGATTTATCGCCTGGCTCTTATTGCTGATATTCTCTTTTGTGCCGCTGCCGAGGACGAGGCAACATCTGCTGGTTATTGCCGGACTTTGCGGATATATGCTCTTGGCGACGGCAAATCCCCCTGTTGTACGAGCGACCTTGATGGCGAGCCTTTTGCTTCTGGCGAAAAACCTGGAACGGCGCTGTCATCCTTTCCAGTTTATCCTGGTGGCGATAAGCGGCATTTTGATTTGGGAACCGGCACAGCTATTCCGGGTTGATTTCCAGTTCTCATGTATTGCTGTTTTCTCTATTCTCCTTTTCCTTCCGCGATTGATGCCGATCGCTCATCGTCTTGCAAGTTGGATACCGGTGGAGCCCTGGCGTTCACCGATTATGAACGGTATTCTGCTGCCCGGCTGTTTGTCCATTGCTGCGCAAATCGGCACGATGCCCTTAACCGCTTTCTATTTTCAGCAGGTATCTCCCCTGTCTTTCCTGTTCAGCATCGCGGTGATTCCGCTGGCGGGGTTGCTGGTTGTCCTGGGAAGTATCCTGATGCTGCTTACCGCCTGCCAATTGCCGGTTGCGGCGGACCTCGCAGATATCGTGGTACTGATCGCAAAGATGCTGAACAATGGAGTAGCGTTTGCGGCGGACCTTCCCCTTTCCCGAGTGGCAATGAGCCAGCCGGATGCAATGGACCTGCTTCTGTATCTGGCAATTGTCGTGTTGGCTTTTAGTGGTGGTCGTCGCTGGCTGAGGAAGCTATGCGCACTTGTGATCCTGCTTGCGTTGGCGTTATCTGCGCTAAACAATGGGCAACGTTTTGACGAGTTGCAAATCTTGATGCTGGATGTCCGGCAAGGGGACGCCGCCTTGTTGATGACGCCCGGCGATGTCAATGTTCTCATAGATGCCGGACCAGCCGGTGAATTTTGGGATGCTGGCGAGAGAGTCGTTGAACCGGTGATGCGGCACCTGGGAAATACCTATATTGATCATCTCTTCATTTCCCATGCTCATCTTGATCACATCGGTGGCGCCTTTTATCTGCTTGACCAAGGCCTGGTTGGCAATGCCTACTTACCTGAATCTGAGAAACGCGATGTCCTGGCGGATAGTTTGGTAAACCTCTGTCGCCGGCAAAACGTGGCCTTGCATTTTCTGAAAATGGGGGATGTGGTTTCTTTGGATCAGGAAACCCGCGCCTACGTTTTTGGCCCGCCTGAAAAGATTCCGGCAGGTGGTGATCTTAACAACCATTCCCTGGTTTTTCAGATATTATACCGTGGACGTCGCCTCTTGTTTACCGGCGACATTGAATATGAAGCGGAATCATCCTTGCTGGCCTGGGGTGCCAATTTAAAAAGCGACTTCCTGAAAATCGCCCATCACGGTAGTCGTACGTCCAGCAGCGAGTCATTTCTGGAGGCAGTCAGCCCTAGAATTGCCACAATTTCATGTGCTCGCAACAATCGATTTGGGCATCCGTCGCCGCTGGTCCTGGCGAGGCTAAGCGCTCTTGAAATTCACTATTATCAAACCGCCAATCATGGCGCTATTTGGCTAAAATTGGATCGTGACGGTCTTCGATTTCGGGAAGATGTGGACATTCATCGCGGCCGTCTTCAAAAACGCAAAGGCGCCAAATGAAATACAGGTATTCATTACCGTTAATATTTGCAAAAAAAATCTAATCGTACCGGGGATCGTGACGATACTATTGTGAGAGTCAAGTCAGATGCTTTTATGGCACCGTAGCGCACTATATCAGTGCCCCGCTTGAATCTGGCTGCTTCAAATTCTACGATACAACATTGACATTTTTTGATGACAGAACTTTGCGAATAAAGTTCTCCCTCAACCCTGCTTTGGGCACTATAGCTTCTATTTCGGAAAAGCTACATCGGATGCCCATGTTCTGGATTGGGGGATTTTGTTTTGCAAGGTAATCTGTTGACTGATCGGACCTGTCTGAAAGGGCATGTCATGAATACTTTTTTAAATATGTCCAAGGGGTCTTGGTATATCTTCGGCCTGGCCAGTGTTTTTGCTGCCATTGCCGTATGGGCCCATTTGACTATTATGGATGTGCAGGAACATATCGAAAGCCATGACGAAGTTGTTGTTCGCCTGAAAGACGCGCGCAGCACGGTGCTGGCTATGAAAAAGAGTCTCGACGATCTCGAAACCCTTCAAGGCATTATGATGCTGAAGGCAAATTGGGATAAGCTCTTCGAACGATACGTCACCGGAGTCAGAAACATCTCCTGGCAGAGTCAACAGGCGCACATCATGCAACAGCAATTGAAGCTTGCGGATTCTGCGGTTGTGGCAATGGATAGCCTGTACAGCCATTTGATTCTTGCCGCTGCTTCGGGTGAGAAATTGCTGCAAAAGGATAGCGCATTTCAACAGCAGCACCAATTGGCCATGAGCGGAGTGTCCGCCGCCATTGATCAGGTATCCGGGGCGCAGCAGTCGACTTCCGGTAAGATGAAAGATGTCTGGAAGTTCGCCTCGGTATTCATTTTTGGGGCCTGTTTTCTCACCCTGGTTACCGGCTATGAATATCACCTATTCTATCAGAATCGGGAAGAGAAAGCGGTCATTGAAAAGGCTTTGCAAAAGAGCGAGTTCCGCTTCGAAAAAATGTTTACCGAAGCGCAGGTTGGCATTGCGCTTATTGAGTTGGCGGAGCATCGCATTATTGAAGCAAATCCGGCGTTTTGCGGATTGGTCGGATACGGGGCGGAAGAGCTCAAGCAGATTTGCCTGGAAGACATTACTTTTGCCGATGATCGGGCCCAGCAGGAAGAATGCCTGCTGGAGGTAGAGGGGTTACAGCAACCGTCCTGTAATTTTGAGCAGCGTTTTTTGACCAAATTCCATCGCGAGGTTTGGGCTTCCATTTCCGCCACGGTAATGTTTGATGAGGCTGCTCAGCCGGAATATACCCTGCTTATTGTCGAGAACATTACCGCTCGCAAACGGGCAGAGAATGCCAGCCGTCAAAGCGAAGAGCGTTATCGATTATTGGCTGAGAACGCAACCGACATCATTTCCAAAACCTCGATTACCGGAAAAATTACGTACGTTACGCCGGCTATTCTGCATGTGTTGGGATATGAGCCGGTTGAATTGGTTGGGCAGCGCCTTTGCGATCTGGTTCATCCGGATGATACTCAGGCGGTGTTAGAGGCCGGGGATCGGGTAGCGGAGAAGCCCCTGGTGGAGCGTGTTCGTTATAGAGCGCGACGTAAAGACGGGGGCTATACCTGGGTAGAGACCAACGTGCAGGCCGTTTTTAATGAGGATGGACAGCCATATGAAACGGTTGGGGTGACGCGAGACATTACCCAGCGCATATCATTTGAGAAAACCCTGCGTCGCACGCATCTGCGGCTTGAGCAGCGGGTTGATCAACGCACTGCGGCCCTGAAGCGCACAAATCGAGCGCTGGAAGTTGAAAATGGCGAGCGCAAACGGGCTGAAGCAAGTCTGAAGCACGCCCTCCGTGAGAAGGATTTGCTGATGCAGGAGATTTTCCATCGCGTCAAGAATAACCTGCAGGTCATCTCAAGTTTGCTGAAATTGCAGTCTCAACAGGCGGAGCATCAGGAAACCATTCGCATTCTCGAGGATAGCCGGAATCGTCTGAATTCAATGGCCTTGATCCATGCGAATCTCTACGGACAAGAGGATCTTTCCCAGGTTGATTTCTATGAATACGTGCGTAAACTGTCAACGCATCTTCTTAAAACGTATCAGCACCTCAATGTTGGCAAAGTCGATCTGAATATTCATTTCGGGAAAACATTGCTCGATATCGAAACGGCAATTCCCTGTGGGCTTATTATCAATGAGTTGATATCAAACTCCCTGAAATATGCTTTTCCGGCCAATGCGGACAGAGAAAACGTGATTTCAATAGATTTTGTAGAGCAAGCAGAGAATTATCGCCTGCTTGTTAGTGATAACGGGGTAGGTTTACCGGCGGATGTGGATGTCTTTGATAGCCGTTCGTTCGGTTTGAAGCTTGTGAGCATGCTAATACGACAATTGGATGGTGAGCAAGTTGTAAGTAGCGGTGAAGGTACAATGTTCAAGATTAAGCTGGCAAAACAAGAATACAAGCAAAGAGTGTAGGGCGTCAGGATGGCAAACGAGCGAATTCTCATCGTTGAGGATGAGATTATCATAGCAGAGGGGATCAAGAATGATCTTGAAATGTTCGGATACGAAGTGCCCGATGTGGCGATGTCCGGTGAGCAGGCGATTCAGAAAAGCCTGGATTTGAAGCCGGATCTCATTTTGATGGATATCGTTTTGCAGGGTAGCATAGATGGTGTAGAAGCTGCTGAAGAGATAAAGGAGATGGTCGACGTACCGGTTGTCTATTTGACTGCTTATGCCAACCAGAAAACCGCTGAACGTATTAAAATGAGTCAGCCATATGGCTACGTGATGAAGCCTTACCAGCCGCAGGAATTGTATACAGCGATAGAAATGGCCATTCATAAACATGAAATGGAGCAGAACCTCCGCGAAAGCCAGAGCCTGTTGTCAATTACTCTCAACTCCATTGGTGATGCCGTTTTAACATTGGGGCAGGAAGGCGAAGTTATGTTCATCAATCCGGCTGCCGAGGCGCTGATTGGCTGCGCGTATTCAGATGCCCTTTTTCAGCATGTCGATAAACTCATAAAGTTTGTCGATGAACGCACTGAAGAAGAGCTGGTCAATCCCGCCCTGTTGGCACTTCACGAGGGGGTTCAGATTGATCGCGATAAACATCATATACTGATTAACAATGAGGGCCGGCGCTTTCCGGTGAAAGTGATTGGGCGGCCGATTCTCGGAGAAGGTGATGTGATCAACGGCTCGGTCCTGGTGCTCAGGGATACAACCGAAGAACGCTCGACACGGCAACTGCTTTCGGAATTTGAACGGAAATATAATCATTTGTTTGAGGAATTTCGCGAGGCCGCATTCATCGGGGATGCCAACGGTTATTTTACAGATATCAACAAAGCCGGGGTTGAACTGTTTGGCTATGATAATCGCGAAGAGCTCCTTGCGAACAGTTTTGCGGAACGTCTATTTGCCAACCGGGAAGATTGGGAAAAATATACGAAAAGACTGTTGAACGGAAACGGAGTTAAGGACTTTGAGACTATTTTACGTCATCGCCAGGGTAAGAAGCTCTACGTGGTGATAACCGCTCGTGCGGTTACCGATAAGGCTGGTAATTTGGTGAAACATCATGGCATCATTCACGATATTACCGCGCGGCGGCAATTACAGAAGCAAATCTTTGAAAATAAGAAAATGGAAGGACTTGGCAGGCTTGCGGGTGGCATCGCGCACGATTTCAACAACATACTTACAGGGATTTTGGGCTATGCCTCGATGATGAAAGCCGGCATCGAGGAGCGGCATGAATTCTTTGAATATATCGAACGTATCGAGAAAAGCAGTCAGCGGGCGGCAGAGCTTACCGACAAGCTTCTCGGTTTTGCAAGAGGCGGTGACTACAATATGCAACCGATCGATATTAACCGTATGATCATCGAAAGTCGCAAGATGCTGCGCAGTGCGCTGCATTCAGGGATCAATATCGACTTTCAACTATACAATCATCCGTTGGTAATAAATGCGGATCCAATGCAATTGCAACAAGTTTTAATGAATTTGTGCGCTAACGCTAATGATGCTATGTCGAATAAGGGTACATTTATTGTGTCAACAGGCATGGTCTACCGGCCTGTGAAAGGCGAAAATCCTGAAGACCTTCGTCCCTATGTAACCCTGACGGTAGAAGATACCGGCGTTGGAGTGCCGGTCGAGCTTCAGGAAAAGATATTCGAACCCTTTTTTACGACCAAAGTTGGTACCAAAGGGCATGGTTTGGGATTGTCAATGGTTTACGGCGTGGTCAAAAACCAGGGAGGCTATATTAAGTTGAAGAGCAAACCCGGTAGAGGAACGACCTTTACATTGCTGTTTCCATACAAAGACGAAAAACCGGAAGAAGAAATGGGCGGTATTGGCATCTCGGCGCCACGTGGCGGCAATGAAACCATTTTGGTAGTTGACGACGAAGAATCTGTGCGGATGTTCTTGCAGGATCTTCTGGAAAGCTTCGGATATAATGTGATTATGGCTGAAGATGGCGAAAAGGGAGTTGAGCTGTATAGCAGCTGTTACCAGGATGTGGATTTGATTGTTTTGGATATGGTTATGCCGCGTATGGGTGGCAAACAGGCCTTTATCAAACTGAAAGAAATTAATCCCGCGCTGAAGGTGGTGGTAGCCACCGGATTTTCGCAAAATAGCGAAGTGCAGGAAATTTTGCAATGCGGCGCTAAGGGGTTTGTTAAAAAGCCCTATATGATCAATGAATTTCTCGGTAGCATTCGGAATTTGCTGGACAACTGATAGCAAAAATCCTTCGCTTGTCCATCGTTGCTTTCAATTTGCCTTGCCCCGCCCGGTTTTCGGGCTTCCCGGCTGCAAGAATATGTATTTTTGTACATGAAGTTGCAAAACCCGTGTCTCACCAGAAAGTTACCCACATCACGACACTATTTTTGAAAAATAGTACACTCTTTCCGGTGCAGCGGCTTGACTGTTTGCTGGAATTTCCTACCTTCTCTTATATTGCTGCCACAAGAAATGTTATTATACGGAAAGGGGGCGACTATTCGTTGCACTATTCATGCTATTGCGATTATGGTTTTGTGGGGAATATTGACAGTGACCTCGGCGCAACCGACGCTCGAATTGCTGGGGCATACGGCGGTGGACGAAACAGCAGGTCTGGATGTTTGGGGATATGTTGATGCAGCTACCGGGAAAGAGTATGCGTTGGTAGGAACCGAAATGGGTTTGCGAATCTTCGATGTAACAGAGCCGTCACTGCCGACTGAAGTCGGAACGTCTATGCCCGGAACGCTGGGATTTGACGTCAAGGTCTGGTTGAATTATGCCTATATGGTTGATCGGGTAACCGGTCCCGGATCGCCGGATGGATACATTATCGACATCACGGATGTGACCAATCCGCAGGTTGCCGGGCGGTTTCCGGCGGCACACAATATTTTCATCGATGATCTCGGATATCTCTACCTGGAAGGGTCGGATATCATGCTGGAAATACAGGACTTGAACACTGACCCAGCCAATCCGGCGTTTGTATGGAGCGGTGGTTCAACCGGTGGTCACGACGCAACGGTGATCGGTGATATTTTATACGATTTTCACGGCACGGGCCGCACGAATATTTATGATGTCTCGGATCGCTCCAACCCGGTCATTCTCGGGCAGATCGATTCGCCGATCATCATCTATAATCATAACGGTTGGCCGACTGAGGATGGCACGCATTTGTTGATTACCGACGAGCGCGCCGAAGGAACAACGGTTGATATTTCCGTATATGATATCACTGATTTGTCAAATCCGACCCTAGTGGATGACTATTCAGATTCTACGGCCACCGTTCACAATGTTCAGGTTCGCGGCAACTACGCCTACGCGTCCTACTACACCGCCGGTATAAAGGTCTTCGATTTGACCGATCCGACCAATATGACCGAGGTTGGACATTACGATACATTTCCCGGCGAAGGTGAGGATTTGAAAGGCGCTTTTGGGGTTTACGTATTTGCGCCGTCAGGAAATATCTATGTGAATTGTGAAACCGGGCTTTATATTTTCTCTTTTGATAATATTACCGGGATAGAAACAGAGGAGCCGGTGCCTGCAGATTTCGAGCTAGCGCAGAATTTTCCTAACCCGTTCAATCCTTCAACCCGGATCGAATTTTCGCTGAGCGCCGAGAGTGATATCACGCTGGAAATCTTTGATATAAGTGGCCAAAAAGTAACGACGCTGGCCGATGGGGTTTGGCAGGCAGGCAGCCACACGCTGCGATGGGATGCAGCGGGATATCACAGCGGTATATATTTTTATCGATTAACATCAAATAGCCATGTGCAAACAAGGCAGATGGTGTTGCTCAAATAAGGGAATATTTTCTAAAGATAGCTATGAGCGAACAGAATTATATCTTTATTGAGAAATTAGCACACTTCAATTGTCCATCATGTCGAAAATGGTGGACAATTGGAGACGCCGACAGCAGCCGGAAAGAATGGTATTGTCCGTGGTGCGGAGAAAAGCATCTTTACATGGTAAAAGAATCCGAAACCGGGGATCGGAGTCAAGGGGTATCGACGGCAAGCGGGGATCAGTCAAATTCCTGATCACTGACTTGCAGATCGGACAAATATCCTGGGAGTATTAGTACGACATGCAGTTGACAGTTCTTGATTTTATAAAAGCGATTGAGAAGAATCAGTTCTACGACAAGGACATGGGTGAGTGCAGGCTTGTCCGGCAGACACCTGTGAAGCGCAGCGTTCTGCAGCAGGTTATGTCACGTTATGACCTCACTTTACCAGAGTCGTATATTGAGTTTCTATCTTATGCCGGCGCTGCCGATTATTTTGGTGCTCGCTTCTTGCCACCACATTCTCTGTTTGTGCTGGATGAAACCAACTGGGAAATGCATGGCCTGGTCCCCTTCGCGGCAGATAGTCTCGGCAATTTTTTCGCCTTTAATCCCAAGGCCGGCCGGACGGAATATGCTGTGTATAAGTGCAGCCACGACCCCTTCGGATATGCCCATTTGGCCGACTCATTCGATATCTGGATAAAGCTACACTACATCTTTATCGAGAAGATAGCCACCGGACGAAAAAGCTTCAACCACCCCTACTTTGCGGCGGAGCAGGAGATCTTCGAAAACTACAAACGCTACAAAAAATCCCTTCCCAGGAAGTGGTGGCAGGTCTGGAAATAGGTCGGCTTTCAGAAGAACATTTTTCTGAAATGGTCATCTGTCACGATTTTTTCTTTAATCCCAAACTAACTTTACTATCCGTAAGACTTTATTTTTACCGAAGTTGGTACCAGGAAAAATAAATTGTCTGTTCTGTGTGGGGTAAGCATAAGCCGGATTTTCCGGCGTGGTGTATAATTGACATTCTTTTGGGGATAAGTGAATGGGCCGGCTCACTGGCTGCAGCAAGCAGCAAGGCGTGCCGGGCAATCGCAACAGCTGCCCGACGGCATGGTCCGTAAGATAGCAAATTTGGCTGTCATACCATAGCACAGAGGCTGCGAACTACCGGTTGGATTGAGGAGACTAGGGGCTCAATCAAAAAAAGTGAGAAACAAAGCAAGTTAAACCGGCTATGTTAACAGTTAAAAGAAAATTATTCGCCAGCATGATAGTTGGCCTTGGTGTTGCACTGTTTGTGTATATTTTTGGCTATCTATTCGGTTGGACAGATCATCTGGATGTCGCTCTTGTTGATCAACTCTTCGATAAGCGCGGTGCCAAAACCGTGCATCCCGACATTGTACTTATCGCCATAGATGATTCCTCTCTCTCCAGGGTAGACCAGCGTTGGCCCTGGTCACCGGCAATTCATAATCAACTTTTCAAAAAACTGGCCAGGCGCGGCGCTCATGTCATCGCCTATGATTACGATTTCTCACAATCGCGTCAATTCCTGTTCCCGGGGCAGGATGAGGAATTCGCTGAAAGTATGCGTTTTGCCGGAAATGCCGTGGCGCCGGCGCGATTTCAGCAAATTGAAAAACAACGTAACGGGGTGAAGAAGGCCCGTAACATTGAAACCGTGTTTACCAGCCCGGTTGACCTTTTCGATGATGCTGTTTACGCAGTCGGCGTCGCCAATCAGGTACCGTACTCCGACGGCGTTATTCGCCAGTTTCCGTTCCAAATAAAATTTCGTGGTGAAATCTTACCGCCATTTGCTCTGGCAGCTGTTGGCAGGTGGCTTAACATCCACCCCATCGATCATAATCAACAACTACTGGCTCGTCTCGGGCTCGGTGGTTACGAGCCGGATGAAACCTACGTGAACTTTCGCGGGCCAGCGGGTTCATTTACAACCATTTCAGCCCATGATGTGCTCAGCGGGGCGGTTAAGCCTTCGGCTATCCGTGATAAGCTGGTCATGGTTGGCGTGACAGCCTCGGATGTCGGCTTGAGGTACGATACGCCTTATGCCGGCGCGGACGGAAGCCGCGCTATGTCGGATTTGGAAATTCATGCCAATATTGCCGCGACCATGCTGGAGCAAAATTACCTCTACAAAATGAGCCCGTTTACCCATTTTATTTTCTTGATGGTCATTTCGGTTTTCGGCGCAATGAGTTTCGTTTTTGTGCGATCCTGGTTGGGGATGTTGATTGCAGCGGAGATTCTTGTCGGGTACTTCATGCTTGCCTTGACGCTATTTATGGTTGCCAATGTGATTTTACCGTTGGCAACCATAGCTGTCTCCGTACCGATAATCCTTGCCGGTATCTTCGTCTACCGCAAGGTGAACACCGATATGGAGAAGAGGAAGATCAAGGGCATGTTTAGCCGCTATACGGAATCCGAGACTGTTGACGATCTCATCAAGGCGCCGGAAATAAAAGCAGTAGACGCCAAGAAGACCAAGGCGACGATGCTTTTCTCCGATATCCGCGGATTTTCAGAGATCTCATCGCAGTTGGAGCCGGATCAGGTGGTTCAGCTACTCAATAAATATTTTGATTTGATGACCCAGGTTCTATCCAAATATGACGGCACAATCGACCGCTATAGCGGCGACGGAATTATGGCCGTATTCGGACTGCCGATTCCGCGCGAAGATGATGCTGCGCGTGCAGTTATGGCTGCCCTGGAAATGCAGGCGGTCATCAAGAATTTCAACGCCTTGATTGGTATGCAGCATCGTCCTCCGCTGAAGCTCGGCATTGGCATCAATACCGGCGAGGTGATGGTTGGTAGCGTTGGTGTAGACGAAGACTCACAATTTACTGCTATTGGCGATGCCGTCAATATTGCTTCCCGAATGGAAAGCCTCACAAAGCCGCTCGATACCGACGTCATTATCAGTGAAACCACTTTCCAGGAAGTACAGGACAAGTTTGTAACCAATAGTCTTGGTACACACCAAATCAAGGGGCGTCAACAAAAGATGCGCCTCTACCAGGTGCTTTTTCAGCGCCGCAATGGTAATTTGCCTGTGTAGCAACGCTGAATACGCATTACTTAATTTGCTGCGAATGATTCGATGTCACAGGAATGTAAGAGTGCAAAGATAAGCGTAATGATCCCAACCAGATGAAATAAGAAAAGCGCCAACATTTTCTTCAAAACAGTTCTCCCCGACAGTTTTATGTGACTGACAGTAAAGAATGCGAAAACCGCGCCATATTTTCCGTTATTTCGTAGGGTGTTGTTTTTATAGCATGTATGTACACTACGTAGGAAAAAGTCCGGGAATCGACTTGCTGTCGCTCGACAAAATTTGCGAACTTTTCGGCAAAAGGTGTCGATTCAGTTTGCCGGAAGGCTAATAGCTTTGTAGTTTGATAAAATACCGCATAAATACTGAAACTAGCGGATTTGGTACCGATAATAATCTGGGCATCTTAAAGTGCTTTACTTAAGAAGGAGGAATTGTAAACCTATGCTGAATTCTAAAGCTGGCAACATGCTAATGATCTTGCTTGTCTTGACGCTGTGTGGCGGTGTATTCGCTCAAAAAGCAGTGGAAAAGCGGCATGTCGAAATCATCCCTGATGCGGTTGAGCAGACATACCGTATGGACAAAATGCGGGTCAGTAAGACAACCGGCGCACCTGTTGCGCTCTATGATGTTAAATATCAGGTGAAGGCGGCTTCGCCGGAAGAGATGGCAAGGCAATATTTGACTGAAAATGCCGCCTTTCTGAAAATCGCCGACGGTGTGAACGAATTGGTTCATACCAATACCCGCAAAACACCAGCTGGTTTACGGGTTCGTTTCCTCCAGCACATTGCCGGTTATCCGGTTTATGGTGGGGACATTGCTGTGAGCCTCAATCACTCACAGCAGGTAGTATTCGTCATGAATAGTTATAAGCCGCTGGCGACCCTGAAAGATGCCACGCCGAAAATCTCAATTGATGCCGCTGAGTCGATCGCCCTGCAGTATCTGGATGTGAAAGGCGCCATCCGCTATCAGGCAAAGGAAACAGTTGTTTATCACAACGCCAATACCACTCGACTGGCCCACAAGATTACCGTTGTGCCGTCGGAAGACACCTTTGGCACCTGGGAAGTATTGGTGGATGCGCATACCGGTGAGCTCTTCCGTCTGGAAGACAAGAACCTCTACGGCAGTCACCGCAAAGGCCATTACAGCGTCGAAGAAGGTACGGCCAATGTGTTCGATCCGGATCCATTGACCCGGGCTGGCGCGCAATATCAGGCCGGTGGTCAATTCGGTGATAATGATGATGCTGACAGTGATTCACTGACCGCCTATGCAGTTCAAGTGACCTTGCTGGACATTACCTTTGACGGCTCGCTGTATCACCTCGAAGGTCCCTATGCGAACATTGAAGACGTAGAAGCACCATTGAACGGCGAATTTAGCCGTGCAGACAACAATTGGTTGTTTACCCGTAGCGCCGATGACTTCGAAGCAGCCAATGTCTACTATCACCTTGATAAGTCCATGCGCTACATTAACGAGACGCTCGGATTCAGCCTGATGCCATTTCAATATACAACCGGTGTTGAAGCCGATCCCAGTGGTTGGAACGGTGCAGACAACTCTTCATACTCTCCGGCGACCGGTGAGCTCTCCTTCGGCGAAGGCGGGGTTGATGATGCCGAAGATCCGGACGTGATTCTCCACGAGCTGGGACATGGATTGCATGATTGGCTGACCAATGGCAGCCTCTCTCAGGTGGACGGACTCAGCGAAGGCTGCGGCGACTACTGGGCGCAGTCCTATGTTCGCAGTCTCGGTCTTTGGGACGCCAGCGACCCGGAATACAATTGGGTATTTCACTGGGACGGTCATAACGAATTCTGGGGTGGGCGCGTCACCGATGTGACCGCTACTTATCCCGGTGGACTCGTTGGCCAGATTCATACGGACGGTCAGATGTGGGCTACAACCCTGATGTTGATTTATGATGACATCGGCCGTGAAGCGACAGACCTGAACTTCCTGGAAGCCCTGTCGATGACCAACTCCGCTACAAGTCAGGAAGATGCTGCCCAGGCATTTATTCAGGCCGATATTGACAATTACGGTGGCGCGAACCTGGACGCAATCGTTGGGCATTTTCAGGCACGTGGCTACAACGTTACCGTTCCTGGTCCGGCAATTACTCACACACCGCTTGTTGATACAGAAGACCTGAATGGGCCTTATACCGTATCAGCAGCCATTTCCAGTGGCAGCACGCTGACCAGTGTGCAGCTCATTCATGGTGATGCTCTGGCGGATACCATTAATATGGTTCTGACCAATGGCGAATATTCTGCGGATATTCCCGGAACCGGCGCAGCTGCGACTTACAGCTACTATATTCTGGCGATCGATGATCTCGATCTCGCTACCACTTCGCCCTCCGGCGCGCCGGCGAATTTCCACTCCTTTACTACCGGAGCGGATACCGAAGCACCGGTTATCACACATACTGAGCTCAATGATCAGGCATTTGTTACCTGGCCGGCGAGCATCTCAGCCACTGTTACTGATAACATTGGTCTGAGCAGCGTAACGGTCGACTACGATATCAATAGCGGTGCAGTTACCGGCTCATTTGCCTTGAGCAATACCAGCGGTGACAACTGGTCCGGCGATTTCGATGTTGATACAACCGTTGTTGCGATTGGTGATGTCGTGACCTATCAAATTATCGCAACAGATGCGTCCGGCAGTGCCAATCAGACTGTTAGTCCTGCCAGCGGTTCTTACTCATTTACAGTTATCGATGTACGCGGCGTTGTCCTGATCCTGGATGACGATTCGGCAGGGAAAACCGAAGGCACTACTGAAAAAGGTAGCTTCGTTCGCGATTTGACCAAGCATCCTTTCGGCAAAACTGCAACTACCATTTCTACAGCGCTAACCGATATCGGTTTTCTGGCGCCAGTGGAAGATGCTGCAACAAGCGACCCGACGACCTGGGGCAATTACGATCTGATTATTTCCTCCAGTGGGTTTAATCAAGATCCGGTTGCTGATGCTGCTTACCGGACAGCCCTGCAAGATTGGGTTGCAGACCCGTCCAACAAGCTGATCGTTGAAGGTGGAGAAGTTGGCTACGATGCCGTAGACGCGCCGGGGTATCCGGACTTCGCTGCCCAGGTGCTGCATACAGATGATTGGGAAACGGATAATGCCGGTGATCTCAATGTGATTGCCGCGCAGGCAAGTCATCCGATTGTGACCGCGCCTCATGCAATTCCCAGCCCGCTGGTAGTTAACTATACCGGCAATAACTGGGCAACACAGGATGCCATGAATGCCATTAACGGTGCATACCTGATCTTCGAGAATTCCAGCAATCCAAATACTGCTGGCGTATCGGTTTATGATGATAATTCAGATCCTGCCAGCGCTCAAATTGTCTACTTTGCATTTAACTATGACGATATTGACGACGGTGTAGCAATGGCCAATATGCTCGAGAACACTGTTGAGTATCTCTTGACGCCCGAAGACGGCAGCAATACCCCGCCAGCGGCTTTTGCATTGTTGAGTCCTGCTGACGGAGATACCGTGGGCAGCAATGTTAATATTACCTTTGAATGGGAAGCCGCCACAGACAGTGATCCGGTAACTTATACCTTAAATATTCTGGATGGTACAACCGTTGTATTTAGCGAAGCGGGAATTGGCGGAACTACCTACAGCTATTCCGGTAGTGATCTGGCTCTGGATAGCAGCTATGACTGGGAAGTTATCGCCAGTGATGGTACGAGCAGCACCTCAAGCACCACCAGCTTTAGCTTCATGACGCCGTTGGTAGTGAGCATTGACGTTGGTAATACCTTGCCAGATGAATTTGCTTTGCATCAAAACTATCCGAACCCCTTTAACCCAACCACGTTAATACGCTATGACTTGCGCGATAACGTTCAGGTATCGCTGCGGATCTACAACCTCCTGGGACAGGAAGTGCGGACGCTGGTTAATGAATTCCAGGGTGCCGGTAGTCAGCAGGCTTTATGGGATGGATTGGATAACAAGGGCAATACCGTTCCCAGCGGTATCTACATTTATCAAATCGAAGCGGGTAGCTTTGTGCATGCCAGAAAAATGGTGATGCTGCAGTAATATTAACCTGACCCATATCAGGTAATGTCCCAAAAACGCGGAGCATCTGCTCCGCGTTTTTTTTATGCGCCTATCTGTTGCAATAAAGTTTAATTTTTTGTAGTTTAAGACGTTTGTTCGGAAGTCGAATTAACTACTTTGAGTTTCAGAGATCCAATTATAACGGTTTTCAGGAGGATCTTTATGAGCATGCGTGCCTGGAGCAAAAATCTCCTCGGGGTCGCTGTTATCGCATTACTGACTTGCGGGTCTGTATACGCAGGCGTTACTGGTAAGATAGCGGGACAGATCATTGAAAAGTCCAGCGGTGAACCGCTACCTGGGGCAAATGTCTACATCGATGGCGCGCCGTACGGTGCGTCAACTGATGAAGATGGTACTTACATCATCCTCAATGTGCCACCCGGCAGTTACACCCTTAAAGTCGAAATGTTGGGATATGCTCGGCTGACCATTAACGATGTTGTGGTAGTTGTGGATCAAACGGCCCGTCTCGATTTTGAGCTCGAGTCCGAGGCTGTAGCCGGTGATGAGGTCACGGTGGTTGCGGAGCGAAAGCTGGTTGTTAAAGACGTAGCCGCTAGTGTGGCTTCGGTAACCGCTGAGCAAGTTGATGCCTTACCGATAACCAGCGTAAGTGAAGTGCTGGAACTGCAAGCCGGTGTAGAAGATGGCCTGGTTATTCGCGGCGGAGAGGCCAATCAAGCCCTCTTTATGATTGATGGATTTACCCTCCGTGATGCCCGAAACAATCAACCGGTGTCCGGGGTTGCCTTGAGTTCTATTCAGGAAGTATCCCTCACCCGCGGCGGGTTTAGCGCAGAATATGGCGAAGTGCGCTCCGGTTTAATCAACGTCGTCACCAAAGACGGCGGTCGGGATTCATATTCCGGAAGTGTGATAGTCCGCCGCAGCAATTACAGCCCGAAATATTTTGATGAATCTCCTTTTGACCAAAATTCCATGTGGTTGCGGCCTTATCTTGATCCAGATGTTGCTTTTGTTGGTACTGAGAACGGTCCCTGGGACAGGTTTACGCAAAGCCAATATCCGCTCTTTTCCGGGTGGAATGCCGTGTCCGAGGCGCTGCTGGCGAATGAAGATCCTGCAGATGATTTGACGCCGGAGCAGGCACAACAGCTCTTCCTGTGGCAGCATCGGAAAGAAGAAGTTGAAGCGCCGGATTATAATATTGATGCCGGATTTGGTGGGCCGGTGCCCTTTATTGGCAAGCAATTGGGTGACTTGCGCTTCTTTGCTTCTTACCGCCAGGAACGCGAGCTGCTGCTGATACCGCTGACGCGTGATGATTACATGCAGTTTGACTGGAACGTGAAGCTGACTTCCGATATCGCCGACAATATGAAGCTGTCTTTATCCACGCTAGGTGGTCGCAGCTACAATGTAGCTGTGAATGGTACCGATCAGGCACGGCTTCCCGGTACGAACGCCACAGGCAGTTTGGGGCTGGTAAATAGTGTTGACTATATGCGTTCTCCCGCTCAAATTGCCGCACAGAATTCTCTGACCCCTCTGTTTTCTTCCAGTCGTGTATTTTCCAATAGCTACTATAGCGAAGCACGTGTCGATCATCGGGGTTTGGCGTTGAATTTTACCCACGTCATCAATGCAAAAACTTTTTATGATGCATCGATTGATTTCTTTAGCAGGCAATATGAAACCGGCCCGGTGGCATTGCGTTCTGCAGCTCAAACCCAGGTCGCACCGGGCGTAACCGCAGATGAAGCCCCGTTTGGCTGGAGTCCGGTGCCGGAAACCGGAATTGGCGACGGTATTCTTTTTGGCGGACATACCAGCACCGCTCGTGATTCCACGGAAACTTCGACCTTACGCGCGCGCGTTAATTTGACCAATCAATTCAACTTTCACCATCAGTTTAAGCTCGGCTTCGAAATTGTTCGCAGCAATCTCGATCTAAGCTACGGCGTGGTGAATCTCACCTTCCCGGAAAGCAATGCCTGGGTTGACGAAACTTACAATCCACTTCGTTTTTCTGCATACGTGCGTGATAAAATGGAGTTTAGCGGAATTATTGCCGAGGTTGGACTCCGTCTTGACTACAGCAATAGCAATACCGAGTGGCCCGATGTAGATCCCTTTAACCAAAGTTTCTTTAGCGCGGCCTTCGATGAATCTGTTCAGTTCGATACACGTTCCAGTAATTCTAAGTTGAGTTTTAGTCCGCGGGTAGGTATTTCTCATCCGGTAACGGAGAATTCCAAATTGTTTTTCAACTACGGGCACTTCAAGCAACTGCCGACTTATGAAGAACTGTTTCAGCTCTCTCGGGGGTCAGGCAATCAGGCGCGCTTTTTCGGAGATGCTGCTCTTGAAGTTGCCAAAACTATCTCATATGAACTGGGATACGATCAATCTCTCTTTGATGATGCGATTTTACTGCAGGTGGCCGGGTTTTATCACGATATTACCGATCAGGTTGCTACCACTCTCTTTCGCAGTGCAAATGGTGCGGTGCAATATACCGGGCTGAATAACAATTCTTATGAAGATATTCGCGGATTTGAGCTGACATTGCGCAAGGGCCAGGGGCGCTGGTTTAACGGCTTTGGCACTTATACATATCAGGTCAGTACTGCCGGCCGCTTTGGACGCGATGAGATCTTTGAAGACCCCTCTCAGCAAGCGGATTTTGACAATAACTCCGGCAACTTTGCGCAGGACCGCCCGATCCCCCAACCCCGGGCCAATCTGGTGCTCTCGTTCCTTACGCCGAAGGATTTTGGTCCCGGTGGTGTTGGCTTTAATCCGCTTGGCGGTTGGATGGTAAGTATGCTGGCTGACTGGCAAGAAGGCTGGTGGGCAACCCGAAATCCGAATCAGGTTCCCGATCTTGCTCAAAACGTTCAGGTGCCGGACTTCTCGAATGTGTCCTTGCGCCTGAGCAAGGATTTTAGCTTCGGCAATATGACCACCACATTCCTGGTAGATGCAAACAACCTCTTCAATCGGCGCGCCTTGTCGCTTGTCGGCTTCTACGACAACCAGGATGTGGAAGATTATTGGAATTCCCTGCATCTGCCTGAGAGCGAAGCCTACGACAACATCGTTGGCGACGATCGCTATGGTTCTTACCGCGATCTCGATGTGGCCTATCAGCCTATTATTCAGATTGCCAGCATCGAAGGCCTCACAGATCCGGAAACACTGCCTTTTTATTATGAAACAGATAGCGGTCAATACATGCAGTTCAATGAAGGAGAATGGCGTCAGGTTGATGATGCTACCTTGCAGCGGGTTCTGGATGATAAGGCATATATCGATATGCCCAATCAGACGTCCTTTAATTTCCTGAATCCGCGAGACGTCTATTTTGGAATAAAAACCTCATTCAATTTCTAAGCCGGAGAGATTTGCAATGCAATTATCTCGTTTTCAAAAATATGTCATTGTGCTGGTGACGCTCTTTTTTGCCACAGATGGATTGTTTGCCCAGGCGCGAACAATCCGCTGGCTTCGTGTTGGCGACTTGCACAGCTGGTATATGAATCTCGGAGCTGAGATCGAAATCGGCCGCACCAGCTCCGCCAATGAGCAGCTGGACGGGCTGCGCTGGGAAGCGCTATATCGCTATCAGGATACGGAAGTTGCCAAAGGTCTTTGGATCGGCTCGACAAATTACGAGGAGCACTTAAATACCAATATCTACACCAATAAGGTGATAGGTGTCGGGCCACGTTCAGCGCCGACCGATCAATTCCTGCCATACGAATTCAAGATGATTGGTCGCTTTAATGCACCGCTGGTCATCGTCGACGGCGAAGCCGCAACCGAGAATCGCCTTAATGACGTGGTTGATGAGGTCGATCCCAACCTGGTGCCGGATCGCATGATCGTCAACAAGCTGCATACTTCGATGGGGGTGTCGGTCACCCGTAAAATGATGGCCTTCAGTCAGCAAAATCATGATGACTACTTTATCTATGACTATGTTTTCAAGAATACCGGCATCGTCGATTTAGACGGCACGGTGGTTGAGCGAACCTTAACCGATGTGATGTTCTTCTTTCAGTATCGCTATGGTTTTGGTTTGGAAGCATTTCGCTGTGTGGGCTGCGGCTGGGCGCCGAATAACAGTATCACTTGGGGATATAATACCGTGAACCAGGTGATAGGGCAGGACCCCAGCGCATCCGATTTTGAAATGCGCGCTCAGTATTCCTGGTACGGAAAACATTCTGCCAGCCCCTTTGCTTCGTTGGGAGCGCCCTGGCGCAACGGCGACGGGCATATGGCCGCGCCGCAATTTGCCGGTGTTGCAACCATTCATGCCGATACCGCTCCCGGAAACACCGCCGATGATCTGAATCAGCCAACGACTACCTTTCATATCGGTTCGGATCGCGGCCCACAGGCCAACAACCAATTTGACGCCAACCTGATGACCCGCAAATACAATGCAATGACTGCCGGGCATTCGGAGCCAAGCCATGCTGAGCTGGTTGGTGACGGATTTGCGGATCGTTTTTCGGCCAGTGAGTTCGGTGGTTATGCCCAGGGTCAGGGATTTGGACCGTATACGCTGGCACCGGGTGATAGCATTCACATTGTCCTGGCAGAGGGCGTGAAGGGGATAAATCGGACAAGAAATTTCGATGTCGGCGCGCAGTGGATTCGTGGTTTGGCAGGCACGCAAACAGAATTTGAAATGCCTGATGGCACGATTGGGACTGACGCAAATGCCTTCAAGGATGCCTGGTTCTGGACCGGTGAAGATTCTATCAAGCAGACATTTCGTCTGGCCATCGACAATTATAATAGCAACTATAATATTCCCCAGGCGCCACCCCCACCGCGGATATTTGAAGTACAGTCAGGCGGTGACCAGATTATTCTGTCCTGGGCAGACAACGCCACTAGTTGGCCGAACTTTAATGGGTATCGAGTTTATCGAGCGATTGGTCGACCGGATACTACTTATGAGAAGATATTTGAATGTGATCTCTCGAATCTGGTCCATGAATATAGGGATAGGTCAGTCCCGGGCTCGGCGTTACAGCCCTCCAAGGATGTTTACTATTATGTTCAAAGCGTGGATGATGGGTCAACGAATGATGTAAAGCCTGGGGAGCCGCTGGCAAGCAGCAAATTTTATACAATGACCAATAAGCCGGCCGAGCTTTTGACGCCCGCTGCCGAGGTTCTGTCGGCTGTGCGTGTGGTGCCAAATCCTTACGATATTCGATCGCGGAGTCTACAATTTGGGACCGAGCCGGCACAGCGTGACCAGATTTCTTTTTTTGGATTGCCGCCAGAATGCACTATCAAAATATATACCGAACGCGGCGACCTGATTGATACGATTATTCATGACAATGGAAGTGGTACTGAGCGTTGGCAATCACTCACCTCAAGTGATCAGACGATTGTCAGCGGTGTCTATATCGCCCATTTCGAAGTGCCGCGTGATCTGACCGATGTGGATGGGAATGTTCAATTCAGGGCCGGGGATTCGATTACCCGCAAGTTCATTGTGATTCGATAAATGTCTCCGGCTGGTGATAAAATGCCGGCTGGAAACCATGGAGATAGATATGAAATCAATGACCAGGCAACTTCTACTTACCTTCCTGCTTCTTAGCGCCGGTGGCATGTTTGCCCAGGACAAGCTGGCCCAAACCGGCTTCCAGTTCCTGAGTGTGGTGTCCGATGCCCGCGGCGCAGCCCTTGCCAGCACAATGGCAACCACTGAGATGCACTCCAGCGCTCTCTTCTTTAATCCGGCGACGATGGCGACTTCTGAGAAAGCCTTCGATGCATCTTTCAGCCTCAACGAGTGGATCGCCGATATCCGCCACAATAATGTCAGCCTGTCGATTGCCCCTAATGGCGGTCAATATGGCGTTTTTGGCTTGAGTATGCAGGTGGTTGATTATGGCGAAATTCTTGGAACTGTGGCAACCAATACAGTAGAGCAGGGATATCTCGATATTGGTGAATTAGATGCCGGGGCATTTGCCACTGGCTTGGGCTACGCAAAACGCCTGAATGATCGCTTCTCGGTTGGTGGGCAGGTAAAATACGTGATGCAGGATCTGGGCCGTAGCGTTATTCCGGCTTCGGATAGCACCAAAACCACCGCAGAAAATGATCTTGGCGTGATGGCCTTCGATTTTGGTACCTATTACCAGACTGGATTTCGCAGCCTTGCGATTGGGTTTGCCGTGAGAAATTTTTCCCAGGAAGTATCTTTTGTCAGGCAGGGATTCCAGCTACCGCTGACATTCAATATCGGTGTATCGATGAATCTATTCGATTTGACCGCTTGGGACAGCGAGCAGCAGTCGGTTATGTTTGCCGTGCAGGCAAACAATGCCCGCTCCCGTAGCGAACAGGTCAGCTTTGCCCTGGAATACATTTACCGCGATTTGATTTCACTGCGGGGTGGTTATGTGACGGAAGCGGATGAAAACGACGTGACTTTTGGTCTGGGTGTGGCTGCCGCTGGTATCACCGTCGACTACGCCTATACGCCATTTGGCCTCTTCGATAACGTGCAGCGCTTCTCCGTAAGATTTACTTTCTGATATTTCGACATATTGATAAACAGACATCCCCCTGTGTCCCCTTCGAAGGGGGAAGCAGGGGGATGTTTGCTTCAAGACATTTAAATTCCGTAAATTTTTCCTACAAGCATCAAGCATCAAGCATCAAGCATCAAGCATCAAGCATCATGATGATACGAATACACCTTCAAATCATTGGCATCAAAGGCATGATTGGCCTGGATATCTACTGAGCGCCCGGCCGGCAGGTCAAAATAGTTATTTCTGAAGACTATTTTCTTATCCGGGTGGAATAAGTAAATGCCCTTTGCAAATCGGTCGCTTGTGATTCGGAGTGAGCTGTCGCCTGTTTGGCCAATCTCGAAGTTAGGAGCAGTAAGCTGCATGTATTTGGGGCGCGTAAAGGTATAAGAATTCTTGGCTTCGCTGCCGTCTTCCCACTTTAATTTCAGGTGTAGGATCGCTGTAAAACGCTGGCTGGCATAATCTGTCAGGGTGAATTTTTGCACAATTTGGCTGCCCGGGCCTGCCAGGCTGACCGGTATGGTCTTCTCGGAAATTAATTCGCCGGTCACTGTTTCTTCTCTTACCGTAATTTTGCCACTACGCGCACCGGGTAGGTCGGAACAGACAAATATCTGTCCGATACCGTCCTCTTCTCCTTCCAAATCGATGCTGTATTGCTGCTGAAATCCTACCAGATTTGAGGCATATGCCCGCTGCAGGTAGTAATAGGAAGCTTTGGGGATGTGGTTGTAATCGAGGGCGGACCAGGAAATGGCCGGCCAGCAGTCATTGAACTGCCAGATGAGAATGCCACCACATTCAGGCGCATTTGCCCGCCAGTGTTCAGCCGCAAAGCGTAGATACTCTCCCTGCGCCAGGTTTGACAGAATAATTGCCTTGTCAAATTCCGTTGAGATGCGGAATAATGCCCCGCTAAATTTGATCAGACGTTCATTCTTGCTGGGGCTTTCGAAGTGATTGCGTTTTTCGAAGAGATACGACTGCATGTGATGGTCTGCTGGTGTGCCCATCGATAATGCCGTGCGCAAATCAGGCATTGACTGGATGCCGGTTTCGCTGACGAAGCTCGGGACGTTATCGGCGTAGCTGGAAAAATCCTGTGTGTATTTGAAAAGGTTCCAGGGGTGACTGTCGCCATGAAACAGGTCGTTGGGTGTGCCGGCGTCCATCTTGCACCAGGGCGAACCAGGGCGGTATGGGCGCTTGGGATCAAGTTCGGCCAGGAGTTTCGGAAAAACTTCGTGATAGACCTTTTCACCGAAAAAACGCGGGAACTCATCGTGGCGATCCGCCCACCATTCATAATAGGCTTCATGGCATTCGTTTTCGCCACACCAAAGAGCAAGCGAAGTATATTTACGAAGCCGCAAAATATTATCGATTAATTCCTGCTTTACCTCTTCCAGGAAATCTGCATCATCATCCGGATAAAGGGTGCAAACAAACATTGCGTCTTGCCAGACCATGATGCCCAATTCATCGCAATGCTCATAAAACTGATCATCCTCGTATATCCCGCCGCCCCAAATGCGCAGCATGTTCACGTTGCCGTTTTTTGCCAACGCCAGTTGTTCGCGATAGGCCGACTCGTAACCGCGCGGGATCGAATTATCCAGCGGAATCCAGTTGTAGCCGCGTGTGAATATTTCCTGTCCATTTACCACGAACTGAAAACGGGTTCCGTCCCGGTCTTTTCGCGGCGCTTCAGCTATTTCAATGCTTCGAAAGCCAATCTTGTGTGAACGTTCATCGAGGACTGTCTTGTCCAGCAGGCTTATCTTTGCCTCGTAGAGGTGGGCTTCGCCGTAACCATTGGGATACCACAATATCGCGTTCCGGATCCGGAAGGGGATTTCGCAGCGCCCATTCTTCACGTTTCCTATCAATTCCTGACCGGCAATTTCCAGCTTTGCTTCACAATCAACGCCTGGTGTGGTTTCCAACTGAAGCTTGGCATCAATGGATCGATCGCTGATCGTATAATCGAAATTGAATTCGCGAATAGTGGCGGCGTCGAAAGCCCGGATATAGACACTGCGGTAAAATCCGCTCACTGCCATGCAAGGGCCCCAGTCCCAAAAAAACGAATAGGCGGGCTTGCGCAGGAACATGAAGTCGAGATCAAGATGTGTTGGGAATTTCTTGCCGTAGGCTTGCTGGCGTTTTTGGGATTCTTTTAGCGGTGAGCGGAAGATGCCGACCAGGTGGTTGTTTTCTTCCTTTAGCAAATCTTTGACATCGGAATGATACCGGCGAAAACAGTTCTCTGTCTGGTTAATGCGTTGTCCATTCAGCCATAATTCACAGACGGTATCGATGCCATCAAAGTGTAGTTCAATATGTTGCCGGTTGATAAAGTCGGACGCTGAAAATCTTACTTGATAAATGAAATCCCGCTGGGCGTAGGGGGCAAATGAGGCTTCATAATCTGCAGCGGTGTCCGGGGATACAAGTCCGGCAGCTTGCAGGTCTGTCAGATTTGTGCCGGGCACCTCTGCCAGATAAAACTTGAGTTGATCTATATCATCGGGAGATTGAATCGCCAGGTGCTTAGCGAATGCAAACGTCCACCCATCATCCAGAGGTCTTTGCAATGATTCCATTGGCCCTTCTGTGCTGAAATTGATGCCTTTTAATCTACCAGTTCATGTCGAACTTCGGTAAGCGAATGCATGGATTTTAGCTCCGAAGCTTTGAAAAGATGCTCGAGCAGCAATGCTCCACATCCAATGATCACCCCATTGTCGCCCAGCATGCTTGTCTTCAATTCCACCGCCTGAACGGGGCTATGCAGCAGGGCTTTCTTCAGCTGATTTCTTACTTCATCCGCAAGAATTGGTGTGTGATAGAACATCGGGCCACTCAACACCAGTGCTTGCGGGTTAAATGTGTAAATTAAATTTCGGCATACAGCGCCGAGTATCCGATTGAGCGTCTTGAAAATGTGAAGCGCAAGCGGGTCGTTCTGTTCAACCGCTTCGATAAAGTCTTTAACGGTCGCCGTTGCTGTTAGCGACGTTTGCCAGTCTTCTTTTAGGCCGCGCTTAATGCTTGCTTTAATGTTGGTAAATGAAACGATGTCGCCCAGGCATTGCGGCTTGTCGTTGATCAGGATCGACTTCTTGGTCGGTAAATCCAGAATAAATTCCTGAAAACCGATTTCGCCGGCACTGGCAGTTACCCCGCGCATTAAACGTCCCTCGATAGTGATGCCAACACCAATACCATCGGCCATTAGCAGACAAACAAGGTTGCTGATGTGGCGATTGGTGCCGAACTGAAATTCACCGAGAGTTAAGGTTTTGACGTCGTTTTCGAGCAACACACGCGTATCAAAATGCGACTCCAGGAAACGCTTCAGCGGATATTTTTCCCAGCCGGGAATGGTGCATTCAATGACGTGCCCTTCATTGTAATTGATAATGCCGGGGACTGCAACGCCGATGCCCAGAAGCGTGCTGTGGTCAATATTGAGCTCTTCAATTAGATCTTGCAAGCCTGCAACGACGACCGGCATTACCAAATCCGGTGTTGAATCCGGCTGCAGGGTAATGCTGCGCTTGGTGAGTACTTTTCCGCCAAAATTGAGAATGCCGTATGTCGCCTGCCCGCGCGCCAGGTGAATGGCGATCATTATACCTGCTTCTGCATTGACACCAAGCAGTACCTCACGCCGCCCGCGACGATCACCTGAATGGCCTTTTCCGACTTCCATAATCAGGTTTAGTTCCTTCAGGCGCTTAATGTTGATTGAAACAGCGGCTCGGGTTAGATGCAACCCTCTGGCCACCTTGACGCGGGAAACCGGGCCGGCTTCATAGACAGCTTTAAAAATCCTTAACTCATTTTGGCTGAGAAGCTTTTCGAGGTTTAGCATGCCCGTCCTTAATCATCAAAAAATAATCGGAGAAGATCTTGTATCTAATTTCGTATCGCGAAAGTCGGACTAGAGAAGGTGCCAATATGATATATTGTAATGACCTGCACGCTCAAGCAGGCCGCACGGAGAATTGGATTGTCATTCAAAGAGGGGCCCAAAATGCCCAATTGTTTTTCTGGTAAGCAAAATCACACCCCGCTAAAAATAAAGAAGCATTCAGATAAAATCAACTATATGTTTTTTATACGATCACTTGATTTTTTCTAGCTTGAGCTTATCTCTCTGTTTATTAGAAGCTTGGAAAGCATAAATAAACCCGCCTTAACCCGGCACAGACCATATTATATCTGAAAAAACCACTTGACATAATTTCGTAAAACCCGTATGTTTAGAAACGTTATTTGTTAATTTTGTTAACAAATTTGGCGAGACACTATTGCTACACGAAACCAACACTTCATTTTATCGAAATCATCCTGCAAAAGTCAGTTCATTGCAAGTAGTATCAGGCGTTACTAGTCCTTCATTAAAGCGTGTAAATAACCTGTCGATCAGGTAATATAAGATATATGCGAAAAAGCGATTCGAAATCGAGTTCCGGGAATGGATTTTCGCTGGATACAAACGTTTGTTGTTCCGAATCTTATCGATATTGATTAAACTGAGTGGCCGCATGTCATACCCCGGCCCAAGCACAGCTTATTGCAATAAGTGAGAAATACGATTTCATATCAAAAGGTTAGTGCACGATGTATTCTAGGTGCATTGCCAATCCAACCGATCAGAAATACAAGGCGAATTTGTAGCGCGTGAGGTTATTCCCTATGGCTGGCAAAAGAAATCCCCTGTTAACGGTGATCATGGCGCTCCTGCTCTTACTGGCAACGGATGTCTCGTTTGGACAGACCACGGGCAAGGTTGCCGGGCGAATAATCGACGCCAAAACCGGTGAAGCGCTACCGGGCGTGAACATTAGCCTGGAAGGCAGTTCCCGTGGGGCATCTACGGATGTAGACGGCTATTACTTTATTGTGAACGTCCCACCGGCAAGCTACTCCCTTCGTATCTCCATGCTCGGATATGAATCGGTTCTCGTTGAGAATGTCCAGGTGTCGGTTAATAGAACGGCCAATATCAGTATTGAATTGAAAGAAGCTGTGGTTGCCGGTGATGAGGTGATTGTCACCGCCAAGCGTGTCGCCATAAAGAAAGATCAAACTGCTTCGGTAAAAAATATCTCCGCTGAACAAATTGCCGACCTGCCGGTTGATGATCTTCAGGCCGTTATTGAACAGCAGGCCGGCGTCGTTGGCGGGCACTTTCGCGGTGGACGCTTGACAGAAGTATCTTATCTGGTGGACGGGATGCAGGTTGACGACGGCTTCTCCGGAACAAGTGGTACCCTGGAGCCGGAAACCGAGGTGGTTCAGGATCTGGAAGTAATTACCGGGACCTTCAATGCAGAGTATGGCCGCGCACTTAGTGGTATTGTGAACGTGATTACGAAAGATGGTTCCAATGAATATAGCGGCAGCTTCAGTTCATCTCTGGCCAATTATTATACCGCCAACGATGACATCTTCATTGGCCTCAAGGGTAGCGAAGTTGATCGCAACCTTGATTATAAACTCAACCTAAGCGGACCATTGGTTCGTGACAAGCTGTTCTTCCTTGCCAATTATCGCTATCAGGATTTGCAGGGGCATCATAATGGTATTAACCGCTTCTTGCCGAATGACTATTCTGAATTGGCGATTCCGGTTCAGGACCTCGGTGTGCCGGTTGAGGAGATCATGCAGAGCCAGTGGCTCTTTGAGGACGACGGGCAGCTTTATTATTCCGAACATCGCGGGGACAATTCATTTGTGCCGATGTCGACGTCGCTCAACAAATCCTTTTTCGGAAAGCTAACCTACAAACCGTTTACGGCAGTAAAACTGTCTTTCCTTTATACCCGGGATGAAGATGAGTTTAATGGCGACTATAACCACGGATTCAAATATATTCCAACCATTGTTCCGACGACACGTGAACTTTCAAATCTTTACCTATTTCAGCTCAATCACCTGATCAACAACAACCTGTTTTATGATCTTAAGGTGTCTCTGAATGATTTTCAGCAGACTCGTTTCCTTTATGAAGATCCACTGGATTCCAGATATGTTTCCGATAATTACGATGTCGGTGGGGCTGGATTTCGATTGGGCGGGCAGGATCGCATCCACGCTGATCGGTCACAAACGAGTCTGAACACCAAATTCGATATTAATTGGCAGTTGAACAAGCGACATAGCTTGCAAACCGGGGTGTTGTATACTCAACATGAAACCAGTAATAATCCCCAGGTTATTCGCAACAGTCAATTTGGACAAGCCGGTCAGAACCAGCGTTTTTACGATCCGGTTGAAGATCGAATTACCTTCGTGCCTTATCTCCCCGAGGTGCTTACCGAAAACACCGTCGGCGTTGATATTTACGAACACGAGCCCTATGAATTTTCCGCCTATATTCAGGATAAGATGGAATTTGATGAAATGGTGCTCAATATCGGCTTGCGCTACGACTATTTCAATCCCAATACTGTTTATCCTTCCCAGCTTCGTAATCCCGGAAATCAGCTAAGCTTTCCCAATAATCCCGAACGGATCTCCGAATATTTGGATGCCGATCCGAAAGAGCAATTAAGCCCGCGTGTCGGTCTTGCCTATCGCCTTGGCGATATTTCTGTTGTGCGTTTTAGCTACGGACACTTCTTCCAAATCCCGCCATTCACGGCCCTCTATCAAAATAGCAGCTTCCTGGTGCCGCCCGGCGATTTCGATATTGTGCATGGCAATCCGCAAATCAAGCCGGAAAGAACCATTCAGTATGAATTTGGTGTGTGGATGGAACTGCGTCCCGGTATGGGTCTGGAAGTGGCCATGTATAATCGCGACATCTACGATCTCCAGAGCGCAATTGTTGTCACGACTTACAACCAGATTCGATACGGCTTGTTCAGTAATAAGGACTACGGCAACGTCAAGGGACTCGAACTCAAATATGATGTCGCTGTGCAGAATTTCAATTTCTGGATGAATTATACGCTTCAGTTTACGCGCGGAAATGCAGACAATCCGACATCCTCCTTTAGTCGCATCGGTCAGAGCCGTGACCCGATTACCCAACTGATTCCGCTGTCCTGGGATCAGCGACATACCTTCAATTTTACCGCCGGATACACCAAGAAGGACTATGGTGTAAATCTGACCATGTTCTATAACTCCGGTCTGCCTTATAGCTTCGTTCCTATCTCGGAAAGTCCGTTGGCCGAGCAGCCACTTCTTCCCAATAATGCGGTGCGGCCTGCAAATTACACGCTTGATTTAAGAGCACATTATGATTTAAGACTATTCGGAGAGCAGAAGCTGCGGCTGTCGTTATTGGTCTTTAACCTGCTCGACCGCTTGAACGAACTACAGGTAAACCAAACGACCGGCCGTGCCTACACGGCAATTGTCCGGCCAACGGAAATTACAACATTTCGCAGTAATTTTAATGATATCCTTGATGACGCCCGCAACCCGGGAATGTTTAGTGCGCCTCGACAGGTCAAGCTCGTTGTCGGCCTGGCCTTTTAAATGTGGTGCAAACGGTTAAGGTTATCAGACCAAAGTGAGGTCCATATGAAGTATTTGCGACATCTTAAGTTGCTGCCATTTTGCTGTCTGCTGTTTTTTGCAGGCAGCGTCATTGCTCAGGAACCGTACAGAAGCGGGACAACTGCCGTGAATTTTCTGGAAATCGGCTATGGGCCTGCCGGACAGGCAGTGGGTGATGCCTACGTGAGCATGGCGAATGATATATCCTCGATTTATTGGAATCCGGCAGGACTGGGTTATATGAAATCCAATGAGTTTCAGGCTGCAATTCAGCCCTGGTTCGCAGATATTGATATGACTTTCCTCGGATTTGGTGTCACGAATGAGCGTGTCGGGAGTTTTGCCGTTGGCGTTATCGCCGCTACGTATGGTGATGAAGAAGTGACAACCGTTGATAGCCCGGAAGGTACCGGCGAAACTTTTGACGGGCAGGATCTCAGTGTCAGTTTGTCATATAGCCGTCGTCTGGTAAACTGGTTTTCCGTTGGGTTAACCGGTAAATATATCAATTCCCGCATTATTAATGAATCTGGCAGCGCCTTTGCGCTGGATCTCGGTACGATTATCAAAACCGGTTTTCTGGCCCATAATGGTGATCCGGCAACCGGTTTGACCATCGGGATGAGTATCTCCAACTACGGTAGCAGAATCCGTTATACCGGTTTGGATCTACAACGTCCAATAGACATTGCGCCAAATGAAGACGGTAATTTTAGTACGGTACCGGCTGTGTTTGATCTGGAATCCTGGGAACTACCGCTGATTTTTCGCCTCGGTATTTCCTTTAATCCGATTTACACCGGCAGGAACCGTTTTACCATGAGCGTGAATGCGCTTCATCCCAACAATAATAGTGAGTCAGTTAATCTTGGCGGTGAATACCAGTTTATTATGCCTTCAATTGGTGTATTTACGCTCCGCGGCGGATATAAAGGCCTGTTCCTGGTTGACTCGGAATATGGCTATTCCTTTGGCGCCGGTTTGAAGCTCAACTTTGTAGGGCAGCGCAGTCTTGGTATCGACTATGCCTATCGCGATATCGGATTATTGGGCTATGTGCAATCGTATTCAATTTCGTTGGGATTCTGATGTTTATTGGTCTTGAAAGGACAAACAAGATGACAGGTGTTTCATCTATGCGAATTATATTAGTCAGCCTTTTCCTTATGGGGATGTGCGCCGCTGTATTTGCTCAGGGACGTCCTTATGACGGACCGATAGATCCTGCTGCCGATATTGCTGCTGAACGAAGCGGTTTTATGACCGGGAACCGGGTTCTCCTGTTCTTTAGAAATTCCACCGAACTGGGCGACTGCTGTGGCTTGGGCTATGCGGTATCGCTTTGGCCAAACAATTTTGACGGCACCAAAATGCATGATGGCATCACCGTCCTGCTCGGTGCTCGGGTATTCCTGGAAAACGATACCATCCCGGTAACGGACCCGGCTGAAATTGCCAGCCGCACGGATCTGGATACCCTTTATTATATGCAAGCCAGCTATCGTGAATTTATGGATGCCAATGAGGAACGGACGGTCGAATGGGCATTATATCCGGTATTTGGCTACTTTAATGAATTGAGTGAAACACCCGCCATGAGCAATAAACCTGAATCGTGGCCCCCGGCAGGGTGGCCGTCGCGCGGCTTTGAAACCAAGTGGCCCGGAGAATGGAATGGTCGTTTCGGTCGAGGGGTATTTAAAGCGGACCTGGAAACTTATTTTGTTGCGAATGATGCCCAGGACCAGGAGTATTTGCAGGAGGGCCTGCGCCTTCAATATAAACCGCGCCCTAATGTACGGATTGGGGATCTCAAGCCGGACGTTAGCGTTCAGGCGGGACAGCCATGGGGTGGCATCGGGATTCGCGTAGAAGTTCGTGGCTTCCAGTGGAGTAATCCAGCTGCGAATGACGCGATATTCTTTGAATACAATATCTCTAATACGTCCGATTACGACCTCCCGGAAATGGTTTTTGGCTTCTTGCTGGATAATGCTGTTGGTGGTGAAGAAGGCGTTGGTGACGACATTGCTTTTTATAATGCAGACCTCAACATGACTTTTTCCTGGGATTTCGATTTTGTCCCGGTCGGTGGTGGCCGTGAACCCGGCATACTTGGGTTTGCCTTTCTGGAAAGCCCCGGTCTGCCCTTTGATGGTATTGACAACGATGAAGACGGTCTCTTGGATGAGCAGCGCGACAACAATGCCGTTAATTTTGTTGGCCCGACAGATGGAATTGATGATGTGAATCGCTTCCTTGAATTTTACAATCTGACCAGCGCCGATTTGCGCGCGCACTGGGATGCGGATGAAGATCAGGATTGGCAGGATGGTATTGACCTGAATGGCAACGGCACCTATGCGTTTTTTGACGGCGATGAATGGCGGGCAGAGCCCGGCGAAGAAGCGCTGGATGATGTTGGGCTTGACGGCGTCGGGCCGCTCGATCTGAACTATAACGGCCCGGATCAGGATGGTACCGAAGGAAATCATAAACCGGATTTCCTGGAAGGCATCGGCGCTGAACCAAACTTTGCTATTACGGATATTAATGAGTCCGATATGCTCGGGCTGACCACGTTCCGCTACCTCCTGTCGTGGGGAACCTGTGCTGACTTCGTGCCCTGCTCCGACCAGACCTGCTTCGAATACATCACCAGCGGGCTTTTCGATGAATTTCAGGGTGATCCCCGGAACTTCCTGGAGCTATTTGCATCCGGTATTTTCCCCTTGCCTAAGGGCCGCACAGAGCGTATTTCCATGTCGGAATTACACTCCTATGATCCCTTGGCCGGCTTAACCAGCGATCGCGTTGCCCCCTCGCTCTTCCGTCTGAAAGAAGTGGTGCAGCTGATTTATGAATCTGATTATCGCTTCGCGCAGCCGCCGCTAACACCGACCTTGACAGCAGTACCCGGTGATGGCGTTGTAACCCTGACATGGGACAATCTCGCGGAAACGAGTACGCGCGATCCTTTTGTAGGCAATTCCAATGACTTTGAAGGCTATAAGCTGTATCGCGCTACCGATAAGAAAATTGCCGATCCGGAAGTAATTACCGACGGATTTGGTAACCCGCGCCTGCGTTCTCCGATTTATCAGGGTGACCTGATCGATAATATTTTTGGTTTTGCCGACTATGGCGAAGTGGATGGGGTTGAATTCTACCTTGGGAACGATGGCGGTATCCGCAACTCGTTTGTCGACCGAACTGTTCAAAATGGACGCACCTATTATTATGTGCTGGTGTCCTACGATTACGGTATTCCGGCCGTAGGCGACGGCATTCCGCCTTCCGAAAGTAGTTTTACGCTTGAAATTGATGAAGCCGATGAAATTGTCGATGTTTCCAAAAATGTCGCGGTGGTTACGCCGGCAGCCCCAGCCGCTGGATACATCGCACCGGAGCTGGAATTACTCGAGAATACGGCGCCGCCTGGCGTACAAGCAATCGATATTAATGTGATCGCACCGGAATTATTACAGGAAAATCACACCTACCAGGTTGAATTTGATTCTGATCTGGTAACGCGTTTATTAACCATTGGTAGCCAGCGCCACGAATTTGATCAGCTTTACACTACCACCGGATTCCAGGTTTATGACGTGACCGATGGTGAGCGGGAATTGGTGCACAGTGAATCGCCGAACCGCTATTTTGGTCAGAATTTTATTGCCGAGCGCGTTTTCATCCCGGCCCGAGCCCGTGAGTTTGAATATTGGTTCCTGAATCCAAATACAGGCGTTGCCTCCGGCACTTTTGATGGTATCCAGTTCAACATCGAAAACCCTTTGGTTCTCGCGCAGTTTGATGAATCGAATAGCGGCTGGGTGACTGGCAATGGCGTCATGAGCTTTGATGTGAATGACGATGCTGCGGTTTTCTTCCCCTGGGAACATGAATTTGTTTTTGGCGAATCTTACACAACTCGCAGCGATAACCTCGGTGAAATTACCAATGTCAATAACCGCCCGATTGATCAGAGTAAAGTATTAGCCGATCAGACATTCGATTTCTCCGTCTTCAATACCCAGTTAATCAACGAAGAAGGTCAGCAGGAATTGCTGGATATTGTTGTGTATGATGCCGATAGTAATGGCGTATATGAGCCCGCTCTTGATACGCTATTAATAGGATATACAACTGCGCAGCGTCGTGGTGGCTCCCGTTGGGCGGCAACCATGTTTGCGGTTACTTTTCCGAATGCCGGAAATCGCCCCGCAGGCAACGATGTGTATCGTGCCAGCTTCCGTCGCCCGTTCTTCGAAACAGATTCGATTCAATTTCGGGTGAAGTCTGTGGCTGCACTGAATACTTCATCTATAAAAGCGGCAATGGATAATATCAGGGTCGTGCCTAACCCTTACATCGCAACAAATACGATGGAGGAAGCGGTCACAAATCCACAGCTTAGTCAGCGCAGGAAACTGGCGTTTACCCATTTACCAGCTCAATGCACGATCAAGATTTTTACCGTTAGCGGTGTGCTGGTAGATGTCATTGAAGTCAATAATTCATCTGATAATTTGCAAAATGACTGGGATGAAAACTCTTCAGCGAACGGCTCGGCCTTCTGGGATTTGCAAACCCGTGAGGGACTGGATGTCAGTGCCGGCTACTACATCTATCATGTAACGGCGCTCGCCACCGGCGATACGAAAGTCGGCAAATTCGCAATCCTTAAGTAATCTCAAGGTGATATTGAAATGACTCAGCCTGGCAATCGGCCAGGCGAATAGAAAACATTTTGGCATTGTCTCGCTTCAGCGGTATCTTTCGGATCAAGGCCACGCATATAACATCGCGAGTTCTCATCCATATCGATGCTCCACCAGGCATCTTGCCGTTGAAGTTAAAATCGACAGTTTCTTAAACCTGAAGGAGGACCTGAGCAAACGCATTGTGACGAGACTATTTAGTAAAAAAACCCCAATTCACTAAATCACTAATCATCAGGAGGAAGTAAATCGATGAAAAAAGCGATAAGTATCCTGTGTTGTATCTTGATGTCCGGATTGCTGATGGGCCAGGAAATGGTCAGCAGTAAGGACATTTCTGTGCCTTATATGATGAAGGCGCCGGCGCCGATTACTGTTGATGGTGTTCTGGACGAGTGGGCTTTTGCCTATCCGATTCGCCATAACAGTGCAAGTATTCCGGACACCAGCCGTTTTCGCGTTGAACTTGGCAGTAACCTGCCTGAGTCCGACGATGACATGAGCGGTGACATCTATATGATGTGGGACGAATTTGCACTCTATTTCGCAGCGCATGTTCGTGATGACAATCCGGGTTATACCTCGGATACCCAGTGGGCATCCGATGCTATTGAAATCTATTTCTGTAACTGGGATATTGGTAATGCATTGTCTCCGGAAGCACCGGTTTCTCAGGACAATGACACAACTGGTCAGTATTATCTCCAGTTCAATATTGCTTTCAATGCATTGCTTGACTCAACAGCTATCTATGCCTATGGTCCTTTCGGTACCACCATCGAAACGGAAAACACCAATATGGCATATACAATTTGGCCGGATGAAGATGGATATACCCTTGAAGGTCAAATTGACTGGCTGGACGTAGAATCTCCGAATACCGGAAACTCCCTGATGCCGCAAGCTGGTAGCCGTATTGGTATCACCTGGTCCATGTATGACATTGATCCCGGTGATGAAGTAGACGGTGGCACCAACTTTGACGGTTGGGCATATACGCCGCTGGGATTCGCCGGCTGGATGGGCCCCTCTGAAGGTTTCCAGGCGATCGACGTTCTGGATACCCCGCGTGGCACACCCTGGGAAGACGATGCTGTCTTTGATTTCGTTACCCCTTATATCAAGAAAGTTGCTGCAAACCGTCCGGTTACGGTTGATGGCGACCTGACTGACTGGAACTTTGCTTTCCCGACCGATCACTTCCTGGAAGCTATTCCGGATAGCGGTCGCTTCCCGAATGAACTCGGTAATAACTACCCGACATTCGACGAAGATCTTAAAGGTACTATCTACATGCAGCATGACAACGACAATGGTTTCATCTATTTTGCTGCATCCGTCCAGGATAACTTCCCGGGCTGGCTGTCAGACGTGGTTAACTGGCAAGGTGATGTTGTTGAATTGTATCTCAACAACTGGGATATCGGCGATGTATTGCTGCCGGAAAACGTTGGAAACCTGAATGACTCATTGGGTAACTACTCAGTGCAGTTCAACGCTGGTTTTGACGCATTGCGCGACTCGACCAAAATACTGGCGTTCAACGAATTCAATACCAACATTGCTACTCCGACCACATTTCTCGATTACAGTGTCTGGCCGAATGAAGATGGATATGACATTGAAGGTCAGATCGATATCTTTGATATTGAATCTCCGAGCACCGGCAACTTGATGGAGTGGACTGTTGGCGAACGCGTTGCGATCACCTGGAGTCTGTATGACCTCGATACCACCACAGTTAACGAATCCTGGAAGGGTATGGCATATACTCCGAAGGGCTTTGCTGCCTGGATGGGTGTTGGACCTGGATTCCAATATTCCGATATCAAGAGCTATAGCCTCGTTGAAGCAATTGACCTGGTTCGTACCGGCAGCCTGACCATCGACGTACCGGTAGGTATTGAAGAAGACACTCCGGTTATTGCCGGTGGATTCGATCTGCATCAGAACTACCCGAATCCGTTCAACCCGTCAACAACCATGAGCTTCACGCTTGACCAAAGAACCGATGCAAGCTTGAAGGTATACAACATCCTCGGTCAGTTGGTTTTCACCGTATTTGACAATGAAAACCTTTCCGCAGGAACCCACTATCGTCAGGTAGATTTCTCCAGCCTGGCCAGCGGTATGTATATCTCCGTGCTGCAAAGCAAGACCCAAACTTCGACGATCAAGATGATGCTGCTCAAGTAAGCAGGTCTATCTCGTTGTGTTTTTAAGCAGGGACTGGCATTTGCCAGTCCCGCTTTTTTAATAAGGTGCCCAATGATGCCAAAACGTTACGTCTCAGTGTTTTTGCTCTTTGCGATGTACGGGATGATCATCGCGCAGGATTTTTCATTGAAAGCAGATGAATCCGGCTTGTCACAGGCCAGTCATAGCAATGGTGCTGCTGTCGCTGACTATGATAATGACGGGTATTTGGATGTCTATCTTGTTGCCCAGCGTCCTTACACCGCCGGTGATCTGACCACCTGGAACCGCTTGTTTCGTAACCAGGGAGACGGCACTTTTACAGATGTGACAGAAGCTGCCGGCGTGCTGAGCCGGGCCAGCGGCGGTGTTTTAGGCATAATGGGCAAAAAACTCGGTGCTGCCTGGGGCGACTATAATGATGATGGCTACGCGGATTTACTGCACTGTGTCCACGGCGCCCTGGAATTGTACCACAACAATGGTGATGGCACTTTTGCAGAAGTATCGCAAAGTGTTGGTATCATTGGAAATCCTGAAGGCATGCATACGACCGCCGCCTGGTGGGATTATGATCTGGATGGTGACCTCGATCTTTATGTCGGTTCTTATACCCGCAGCAACCTCCTTTTTGAAAATGATGGCAGCGGTAATTTTACGGATGTATCCGCAGCCTCAGGCCTTGACGACATTGGCCAAACATTTACCCCTCTTCCTTTTGACGCCAACAACGACGGCTTGCCCGATCTCTACCTGGCGAACGATTTTGGCCCCAATAGATTTTATTTGAACAATGGCGATAAAACCTTCAGTGAACGAACCGATCAGTTCCAATTGAACGATATCGGAAATGGCATGGGCGCCGCGCTGGCCGACTACAATGCGGACGGCCTGTTTGACGTCTATGTCACGAATATCGCCAGTATTGTCCCGAATCCGCTTTTTGAAAACAGCGGTCAGGGCACTTTTTCGAATATTTCTGCCTTGGTCGGTGTCGATGACGCCGGATGGGCCTGGGGAACTGAGTTCTTCGATTATGATCATGATCGCGACTTGGACCTTTACGTTGTGAATGGGTGGGGTACACAACCTGGAAATAACTTCTTCTTTAAAAATATCGTAGAAACCGGCTCGCTGAATTACACCGACATTTCTGCCGAGTGCGGCGCCAATGGTCCCTTCGAGGCCCGCGGTCTGGTCGTCTTCGACTATGACAACGATGGCGATCTGGATATGCTGGTTGCCAATGTGACCAAGCAGCCCTACCTCTACCAGAACCAGGGAAATAGCAGCAATTGGGTAAAACTGCAGTTGGAAGGCACTTCAACCAATCGCAACGGCTATGGCGCTGTTGTTAAATTGACGGTTGACGGTACAAGTCTCTATCGTATCAACGACGGTGTTGATTTTTTTGGTCAAAGCATTCTCCCTGTTCACTTTGGTTTGGGTGATTGGGATACGATCGATAAGGTAACTGTCAAATGGGCTGGCGGGCAAAGCGAAGACTTTCTTGATCTGCCGGTGAATCAGCTTGTTCACCTTAAAGAGGGTGAAGGTGTGGCAACAGCGATCCATACAACACCGGCCGGACCTGAGATTACCAACTTTCAACTTATCAGTAACTATCCAAACCCGTTTAACGGGAGCACAACAATTCAGTTTAGTTTGCCTCGCTCTGGTCAGGTGGTTTTACAAATCGTTGATATCAACGGCCGGGAAGTGCTTCGCCAGCAGAAGTCACTCGTTGCCGGAATCAATGAAATCAGTTGGAACGGCCGCGATCAACATCGTCAAAATGTTGGCAGTGGTTACTATATCTTCTCCCTTCTTTTTGAAGGTGAGCAGCAAAGCGGAAAAATGCTCTATATCAAATAGCTCATTCGATCTCAAGGTGAATATATGAAGCCAGTGATTCGTTTCGTTTGTCTCTCGATGTTGCTTGGTTTTACGACGCTGCAGGCGCAACTCTTCCCGGAAAAAGCAACGGCTGTCGGAATCAGTCCCTCCCATCATAGTAACGGTGCTGCTGTTGCCGACTATGACCAGGATGGTGATCTGGACATCTATATCGTTGCCTGCGATTTTTATGAAAATGGCAATACCCGCACCTACAACCGCTTATACCGCAACAATGGTGATGGTACCTATCTGGATGTTGCCGAAGCGGCTGGGGTCCGTACCCGCATGAGTCCCAACCGTTCCGGGCTAATGGGAGATAAACAAGGTGCTTCCTGGGGCGACTACAACAACGATGGTTATCCCGATCTTTTCCTGACCTGTATTGGGCCGAATGAACTGTATCTGAACAATGGTGACGGCACTTTTACTGACGTCACTGCCAGCGCTGGTGTTGCTGGTCGGGAAGAGGATTATCATTCCAGCGCAATCTGGTGGGATTACGATACAGACGGCGATTTGGATATCTACGTCGGAGCCTGGATTGGCCGTAATGATATGTTCGAAAACAACGGCGATGGTACTTTTACTGATGTCTCTGAGGCAAGTGGGCTTGATGATATTGGTTCTACCTGGAGCGCCGTTGCTTTTGATGCCGATAATGATGAACTGATAGACTTATATGTCATTAACGATTATGGCTGGAACACGTTTTACCGGAATGTTGGGAATAAGGTGTTCCAGGAAGCAACAGACCTTTTTGGATTGGCCGACTCTGGTAACGGCATGGGAATCGCCATCGGGGACTACGACAACAACGGCTATTTCGATCTTTATGCCACAAATATTGCAGATCTCTTTATCCCGACGCCCAATCCGCTGTTTCAAAACAATGGTGACGGCACCTTTACCAACCGGTCCATCGAGCTTGGCGTTGATCGCGCGGAATGGGCCTGGGGAACGGAATTCTTCGACGTCGATCATGATTTGGATCTGGATATATATGTTGTCAATGGCTTTTGGCAGGATCCCAGCAAGAACGTGATGTTTGAGAATACCCTGGAAACCGGTACCGTTGGCTTTACCGATGTCTCTGCCAATTGGGTCGTAAATGGCGCGAATGAGGCGCGTGCCCTGGTTACAGTCGATTATGACGATGACGGCGATTTGGACATGCTGGTGACGAACTGGTTTAACCCACCCTACCTTTACGAAAACAACATCGCTGATGGCAATTGGCTGAAGATCAAGCTGGAAGGTACAGTTTCCAATCGCGATGCTTACGGCGCTACCGTAAAATTGACTGCCGGCGGTCACGTCTTACATCGTATCAATGACGGCGTGGATTTTTACGGCCAGAGCTCGCAGCCGGTTCATTTCGGATTGGCTGATATTGATGTGGTGGATGATATCACTATTACCTGGCCTACCGGTGAAAGCGAAAGCTATCAGCAAATCGGCGTGAATCAGACCATACACATCATCGAAGATATGGGTGTTGTGGGTATTGAAGATTCACCAGGCGTTGATCCGGCTGCATTGATCGACAATTTTCGCTTTGTCAGCCAATATCCCAATCCGTTTAACGGCGCCACAAATATTGAATTTGATCTGCAGGTGGGCGGCAGGGTAACTCTGCAGATTTTCGATTTGCTTGGCAAGAGCATATATGTTGCAGAGCGGGATTTTGAAGCCGGGCGCGGCTATTTTCGCTGGGATGGAACGGATCTCGCAGGCACGCAGGTAGGCAGCGGCCTGTATTTTTATCGCTTGATTCATGAGGCGGTTTCGCATACCGGCCAGTTCCTGTACGCAAAATAGTTCGTCATTGTATTCTCTTTGGAATATCACCCATAATCTGGAAGGTTTAATGGAGTTGTCATTACTGTCGAACGTTTCGCCACAGAAAGCGAAACGTTCAACTCTTTCGGTGATCTACTGTCTCATACTTTCTTTCCCATTTTTGCTTACTTCTTGCCAACAATCTCCCACAATACAAGACCTGGTTCCCTACGTAAATCCTTTGATCGGAACAGAGTCCGTCCCGGCATTCTCCAATGGTAATACCTATCCCGCTGTAGCGCGCCCCTTTGGCATGACGGCCTGGACACCGCAAACCGGGGAAGAGCGCTGGATCTATACCTACGAATCTAAAGAGATCCAGGGCTTTCGAGCAACACATCAGCCCAGCCCCTGGATGGGAGATTATGGGCAGTTCTCCATCATGCCGGCGCTTGGCCGACTTCTTTTGGATGATCGCGAGCGGGCATCAGAATTTGATCATGGCAGCGAAGAATCCGGCCCCGATTACTATTCGGTGATTCTTGCGCGTGACAGTATTCGTGGTGAGATGACCGCAACCACCCGCTGTGGCTTTATGCGCTTTACCATGCCGGAGCATTATGGGGCATATATAATCGTTGATGCCGGAAAGCAGGACGGCGAGATGCGCCTTGATGTGAAGAATCAGCGAATTTATGGGATCTCGCGAACCAATTCCAGCGGCGTGCCGGAGAATTTCGGAAGCTACTTTGTTATTGAGTTCAATAAACCCTTTAACGACTATGGTGTGAGCTCCGGTCCACGCCCCTTTCCTATGCGAACCGAGCTCAAGAGTCAGGATGTTTGCGCATATGTCAATTTCCCGACGAAGCAGAATGATCAAATTACGCTGAAGATCGGGACTTCATTTATCAGCCACGAGCAGGCGCTCCTCAATCTACAACAGGAAATAGGTGAGCGTACTTTTGACGAGGTGCGCCGTGAAAGCGCCGGGATTTGGAATAGCGAATTGAATAAGATTGCTATTGAGAGCGCCAGTGAAGATCAGAAAACCACATTTTACACGGCATTTTATCGGGCGCTGCTCTTTCCACGAATTTTTCATGAAATGACCGCTGATGGAAAGCAGCGGCACTACAGCCCCTATAATGGTGAAGTGCTTGATGGTCCCTTATACACTGATAATGGTTTCTGGGATACCTTCCGCGCAGTATTTCCGTTTTTCTCCATCCTCTACCCGGATCGCAGCAACGAAATTATTGAAGGTCTATTGAATGCCTATCGCGAAGGCGGCTGGATGCCCAAATGGATGAGCCCCGGTTATCGAAACGTTATGATTGGCACCCATACTGCCTCGGTGATTGCCGATGCCTATGCCAAGGGGATTCGGGATTATGATGTTGAACAGGCCTACGAGGCGATTCGAAAAGATGCGATGACCGTCAGCCATAAGCCTGGCACCGGACGCGAAGGCGTTGCCTGGTATGATTCACTTGGATACGTGCCGTCAGACATCATCTCCGAAGCGACGGCACGTACGCTTGAATTTGCATATGGCGATTTCTGTGTGGCGCAAATGGCGGCTGCTCTTGGCAAGGCGGAAGATGCTGAATACTTCAAGCAGCGATCTATGAACTATGCCAATGTGTTTGATGCGAAAAATGGCTTTATGCGCGGACGTTTTGCCAATGGCGACTGGCGTCCGGATTTTAGCCCCATTGAATGGGGAGGACCGTTTACAGAAGGGAGTGCCTGGCACTACACATGGTCAGTAATGCACGATCCGCAAGGGTTGATCAATCTCTATGGCGGTCGCGACAACTTTGTTGCCAAGCTGGATGCCGTTTTTGATACACCGCCTGATTTTGATATGGGTAGCTATGGTTATGAAATTCATGAAATGACGGAGATGGTGGCTGCCAACATGGGACAATATGCCCATGGCAATCAACCGGTTCATCATCTCATCTATCTCTATCTCTATGCCGGAGAGCCCTGGAAAACCCAGCAACGTGCGCGGGAAATTATGACCAAGCTCTACGGGCCGGGTCCTGATGGCTTAGCAGGAGATGAAGACAATGGGCAGATGTCAGCCTGGTATTTGCTGAGTGCGCTGGGGTTCTATTCGGTCTCACCGGGATATCCGCAGTACATGTTGGGCGCGCCGCTTTTTGACAGGGCTGTGGTTTATTTGCCGAGCGGGAAAACCCTTACCATCAATGCGGAGAATCAGCAGTTGAATCATCCCTATGTCGCCTCTCTCTCGGTAAATGGCGCAAATCATGATGCCAACTGGATTGATCACAGAACGCTTGTAAATGGCGCTACTCTCGACTTTGTCATGAGCGCGACGCCGAATCGAGAACGCGGAACATCAGCAGCGAGCTTTCCGCCATCGCTTACAGAAGGTGATGGTGTGTCTATTCCCATCTTAAAAAGCGATGCTGCCTATTTTCTTGAGCGTATACAACTGGAAATGGAATGCCTGACCCCCGGCGCGGAAATTCGTTACACGATGGATGGAAGTATTCCCACCAAGAATTCACCACTTTATTCAGGTTCGCTTAATATTGATGCCACTATGAAAATACAGGCGCGCGCCTTCAAAGATGGATTATTACCAAGTGCCGTGGTGTATCGTCAGCTCGAACTGGCTGTCATCCAGAAACCAGCTGCTGTATCTGGCTTGAGGCGAGGTTTCAGCTATGGCCAATATCGCGGTACATGGTCGGTGGTGCCTCCGTTTGACACGCTTGAGCCGGTTAAGACCGGGCGCGCCAAGACACTGGATGCGACGATGCTGAAAGGCGAGGATGATTTTGGTATCGCCGTCAACGGATATGTTCGCATCCCGCAGGATGGCATTTATCGCTTCTACACCACCTCAGACGATGGCAGCGTGCTGCGCATCGGTGATAGAGTCGTGGTGAACAACGATGGCTTGCATGGCCCGCGCGAGAGCTATGGTGATATTGCGTTGGCAAAAGGCTATCATCCGCTGACAGCCGGTTATTTTGAACTGGGTGGTGGCGAACTTTTCGAAATGCATATCAGTGGTCCGGGTCTGGAAAAGCGGCCCCTGCAGACATTGCTTTATACCGACTAAGTAAATGGTGGGAATTACATGACATTTCTAGATTGGACGATTGTCCTCGTATTTTTCAGCCTGATCACATTTGGGGCGTATCTTACTCAGCGCTATATGAAGAGTGTCGCCGATTTTCTCTCCGCCGGTCGTAGCGCTGGTCGCTATCTGGTGAGTTTGTCGGGTGGTATTGCTTCTCTTGGGGCGATTACCGTGATTGGCCAGTTCGAGATGAATTTTGCAGCCGGCTTCACCATGCAGTGGTGGAATTTTACTTATCACTTTTTCCTGGTTCTGATGGCGCTATCCGGTTGGGTGATCTATCGCTTCCGTGAAACCCGCGCTTTAACTCTTGCTCAGTTTTTTGAAATTCGCTATAGCCGCAAATTTCGCATCTTTTCCGGGATCGTCGCCTTTGTTGCCGGCATCATTAATTTTGGCATTTTCCCGGCAGTGGGTGCACGGTTTTTTCTCTACTTTTGTGGATTTCCGGAAACCTACATGCTTTTCGGCCTCGAGATATCAACCTTTGCTACATTGATGATCTTTCTCCTGGGCGCCTCGCTTTATTTTGTACTCTCCGGTGGACAGATTACAGTTTTGATAACGGATTTTGTGCAGGGGCTCTTTGTTAGCATTGTCTTTATTGTGATCAGTATTTATTTCTTCAATATGTTTACTTTTGACCAAATGGTGACGGCGCTCCAGACTGCTCCGGAAGGTGCTTCCTTGATTAATCCGTACGATACCAGCCGGGCGGAGGAGTTTAATTTCTGGTACTTTGCGATTAGCATTCTCGGATTGTGGTACGGCCCCCTTACCTGGCAGGGCACCCAGGGAATTAACAGTTCGGCCAAAGATGCGCATGAAGCAAAAATGGGCCAGGTTCTCAGCTATTGGCGGCTCTTGCCACAGATCATTTTCCTGGTAATGATTCCGGTATGCGCATACGTGGTGTTGAACCATGCTGATTTTGCATCGATCGCCAGCAATGTTGACGGAGTATTGGCCGGCCTTGCCAGCGGCACAGAACGCTCACAGTTGACTGTCCCCTTGGTGCTCACAGAGCTCTTGCCGATCGGATTAAAGGGCTGTTTTGCGGCAGTGATGCTCGCGGCATTTATCAGCACGCACGACACGTATTTGCATTCCTGGGCCAGTATTTTTGTGCAGGATGTGGTGATGCCGATTCGCAATCGCCCCATTGAACCGGAAAAGCATATCCAGATTATTCGCTATACGATTGTTGCCATCGCTATTTTCATTTTCATCTTCAGCCTGGTATATCCGCAGAATTCATATATCCTCTTTTTCTTCGCCATTACCGGGTCGATTTTTATCAGCGGTGCTGGTGCGACCATCGTGTTTGGTTTATATTGGAAAGGTGGCACTACCGCCGGTGCCTGGAGCGCGATGATATCCGGCGCCTCCGTTTCGGTCCTGGGGCTGGTGCTGAATCAAATCTACGATGATTTTCCGATTCACGAAGTTTATTTTGGCGCTCTGGCGATGCTCGCTGCATGTTTGGCCTATATCGTCGCGTCCAAGCTAACGGAAAAAACCCCGTTTAATCTCGATAAGATGCTTCATCGCGGTGAATATGCCATCAAGGAAGAGCATAATATCGTCCATGAAGAAGTGGCGACCGGCTGGAAGGTCTTCGGTATTGGCAAAGAATTTACCAGTCGTGATAAGATCATCTACATTGGCTCGTATATCTGGATTACCATGTGGCTGCTGATCTTTATTTCCGGTACCGTGATGCATTTTACCGATGGTATTGCCAATTCGGAATGGGTTGAATTCTGGTTTTTCTTCATGGTGATGCACATTGTATTCTCAATAATGGTTATCATCTGGTTTGGTATCGGCGGCTTTAAAGATATTATGGATACCTTGAAGCGCCTTGCCAATCTGGAGCGCGACGAAAGTGACGATGGCAGCGTGCGGAAGTAGAGCGCGCAATCGTTCTCAGTTGACCGGTGTTGGTTCTTTGGCTATTATTACGATCACCGATTTAACGAATCAACCAATTAACAATACAATCAAATGCACATCTTCTCCAAAAAGCAATTCTGGTTAATAATGGCCATCCTACTGACTACCTGTGGCATAACGCCGCAAGCGACGGAATTGCAGGTGATGAGCTTTAATATTCGCTGGAATAACCCTGATGATGGCGAGAATGCCTGGCCGCACCGCAAGCAGCATGTTGCCGGGATTATCAAAAATCGAGGCGTCGATATTGTCGGATTACAAGAGGCCCTGATTGGGCAAATCGAATATCTTGAATCAGCCCTCGATGACTATGCATGGTTTGGGATCGGCCGCGATGATGGAGAGAAAGCCGGAGAGTTTACAGCCATTTTCTACCGCAAAGATCGTTTTGATCTGCTTGACGAAGGTACTTTTTGGTGTTCGCAAACGCCCGATAAGCCAGGGTTTGGATGGGACGCCGTCTGTAATCGTACCGCCACCTGGGGAAAGTTTAAAGACAAGAATAACGGCCGGGAATTTTTCCTCTTCAATACCCATTATGACCATGTTGGAAAAGTAGCCAGAGAGAAAAGTGCGCGACTGTTAATAGAGCGAATCAAAAATCTTGGAGATGATACAACGGTTCTAGTGACCGGCGACTTTAATTGTCCACCCGGATCTCCACCCTACAAAATTCTCACAGACGCTGTTTTACAGGATGCCCGCTTGATCAGCGTTACCGATCACCAAGGCCCGGCCGGCACATTCACCGGTTTTAATCCTAAAGCAGAGCCCTCTAAACCAATTGACTATATTTTCGTCTCTCCAAATGTCCAGGTCCAAACGCATGCATTTATCGATCAGACGTTTTCGGGAAAACTTCCCTCGGACCACTACCCGGTGCTGGCCAAAGTTCGCTTCTAGGTTATTTTGATCAAGTGGTAATTCTTGCGTCCCTTCCGCAGAATCATAAATTGACCTTCAACGCTATCGCCCATTGTGATTGCCCGGCTGTCCTCGGAGATCTGCCGGTTGTTCAAGTACACACCGCCACCCTGCAGCAAACGCCGCGCCTCTCCTTTTGACTTAACGATGCCGCTATCTGCCATTAAGTCAATCAGCTTAATGCCTTCCCCGTCCAGGTTGGCGCGTTGCACATCGCTGCTCGGCACATCCTGGAAAATGTCGAGAATATCGTTGGCGCCCAATCCCTCAATATCGCCGCCAAAAAGTACCTTTGAAGCACGCTCCGCACGCTCCAGCTCCGTCTCTCCATGCACCATTTTGGTGACTTCCTCCGCCAGGCGCTTTTGTGCGGCCCGTTGATGCGGATTGGCTTCCATCTCCGCAGCGAGTTCGTTGATTGTCGGTTCGTCCAGCCAGGTAAAGTATTTCAGGTATCGAATGGTGTCAGCATCATCCGTATTCAGGAAGAATTGGTAGAAACGGTATGGTGAGGTCTGTTCCGCATCCAGCCAAATCGGATTGCCCTCCGTTTTACCGAACTTAACCCCGCTTGATGAAACCACCAGCGGAAAGACCAGGCCATGCGCCTTTTTGGCGCGTAAGCGCCGCACCAAATCGCTACCGGCAAGAATATTACCCCATTGGTCGCTGCCACCCATTTGCAGGGTGCAATTATGGCGATCATTTAACACAAGGAAGTCGTATGCCTGAAGCAGCATATAGCTGAATTCGGTGTAAGTAATACCGTCCTGCGATTCGATGCGTCGTTTCACAGATTCTTTACTGAGCATATGATTAACAGTGAAGTATTTCCCCACATCGCGGAGGAAATCGACAAAGCTAATTGAACCCAGCCAATCGTAATTGTTGACCATTTTAGCCGGATTGCTCTTCACTTCGAAATCCAGGAAACGGCTAAGCTGATTGCGAATCCCTTCCAGGTTTTCTTCGACTTTTTCTTTCGTCAACAGTTGTCGCTCTTCCGTCTTGCCGCTGGGATCACCGATCAAGCCAGTGCCGCCACCTACGAGGGCGATGGGGGTATGTCCCTCGCGTTGCATTCGCGCCAGGCCCATAATGGGCATTAATGAACCAACGTGGAGCGTTGCCGCTGTCGGATCGAAGCCGATGTAACCAGTTATCTTGTCATTCGCCAGCACTTGTTCGCATCCTTCGGTTGCATCATACAGTACGCCACGCCATTTGAATTCGTCGAACAGACTATTGGGTGTTACGTTGCTTTCTCTAGTAGATGTTTTCATCCTATTCCCCGGTAATTATCGCACTCGGTATTTCTTTTCAAGCCGCTTCATTTCACGCTCCTGGTCCCGGCGGGCAATGTCCTGGCGCTTGTCGTACTTGCGTTTGCTGTCGGCCAGCCCAATTTCGATTTTGGCCCAGCCGTTCTTGAAGTAGATTTTCAGCGGAATGAGAGTCATTCCCTTCTCGAGTACTTTGCGCTGCAATTTAGCGATTTCAGCACGCTTCAAAAGCAACTTGCGTTGCGCGGTTGGATCGTGGGTGACATAGCCCTGGTTGTCATACAGGCCAATGTGCATACCGATCACCCAAACTTCGCCGTTTCGAATGCGCGCATAACTGTCTTGCAAATTACATTTGCCGGCACGCAGCGATTTCACTTCGGTGCCGCGCAGGACCAATCCAGCTTCGATGGTATCACTAATGTGATAGTCGAAGCGGGCTTTCTTGTTGGTTGTGACAATTTTGATATTACTGCTCATTTCATCATTCCTGTTAAACCTGCAAAATTAGACAAGAACCGTCCGCTATTCAAGTAAAACATGAAGTTTTGATTTGGATTAACCGGCAAAAATCGGTACATAATTTCGACTAAACCATGTAAAACTGTGGGGTTCACCGGTGTCTGATGAAGCCAAGAGAACAGGGATATTTTATGGGTTATTACGTGCGCGTAATAAGTCCGCTAATCAGCCCAAGAAGGAAAAAAGCGGCTGTGGTGCGCAGTTCTTTATTTTGATATTGATGTTGCTGTCGGCATGGCTGCTATTTTACTATTCCAATCTAGCCCCGGAGTAGTACTATAGAGCAAATGTCGCAAATTGTTTACTTGATTAACGCTTTTTCGACAGCTATTCGACATTATTGTTGAGTTTTAGGGCAGCGATTATGGAAGGGGTATGCGGTGTGTTTTTTGTAAGTGCTTGTTTTTAGGAGCTTTGGGCGAGCTTTAGTAATTCCTGATAAAAGTTGGTACCGTATTTGTTCATATACAAGATGTCTCTATACTCATACTTATCTCCTTAGGGCAGTGTCTTCGGACATTGCCCTTTTTTATTTGAAGTCTTTTTCCCCGGCAGTGACCGCAAAAGGCAGGTGATTCTCTATTGGCGGTATTGGACAGGCATAGTTTTCGTTATATGCGCAAAAGGGATTGTATGCCTCATTAAAATTGATGGTGTAATGATTCTCAGCGTTTTCCATCAGATCAATATAACGGCCGGCGCTGTAGGTTTCTTTTTCAGTCGTTTCATCCGTAAATCCCAGGAACAAGTTGCGGGACAGGGCTGGATTTCTTTGGATAAATTTATAAATCAACAAACGGTGTATTTGTCCGTTGTATTCAAAATTAAAGTATCCGTATCGCAGTGCCGGGCGAAGATCGTTGGTCTTGGTTGTTAATACGGTATCAATCCGTACCTCGCTCAGTCGTTCAATAGGGCCGCTGAATACCAGCTTCTTATTGACCGGAAAGTAATGCAGGCCGTGAAATGCGGCTTTTTGAATCTGATTTAACGGTGATTGTCTGCCGTTCTTGAAGAAAAAGTCTTTTTCCATTCGTTCTTTTTCCACTTGGCGAATGCTAACATTGCTGGCTATTTCAGCGCGATCACACGCGAGTATTGAGAAGAGAAGTATGAATAGCAAGGCTGACCGCTGCACGGCTATTGCGGATAGCATGAAGAAAGGTTTGATCATTTTGTCAGCTATTTTTTTTCAATCCACTTTGGCAAAGCTGCAATTGAAGGCAGGATCAAATCCGGCTTCTTGCGGCGAGTCTTCAGATCGGACTCGAGCATTTTGCCTGTCTCGACTGCAATGGTAAACAGACCGGCCTTGGCGCCGCCTTCGATATCTGCGTCAAGGTCATCGCCGATCATAGCGACGGATTCAGCTTTTAACCCAAGAATGCTCAACGCCTGATCAAAGAAAGCGGCACTGGGCTTACCAATAATGCGCGCTTTAATACGTGCAGCATATTCCAGGGCTGCAACAAGTGCGCCTGCGTCGATCGTAATACCGTCCGGACGATTCCAATAGCGATTCTTTTGCAGTGCCAGCAATTTACTGCCATTCATTAGCAAGCGGAAGGCCTGGTTTAAATTGTTGAACGTCAGATCATCACCCAAATCCCCTATCACCAGGTATTCCGGGCTGTCATTGCTTTTTCTGAAGTTGGCAAACTCGCGATATGCATCGCCTTTGAGGTATAGCTTGATTGTCTCAACGCCCCGGCTTTCCAGCCAGCGGGCTGCCGCAAAGGGAGCAGAAAAGATCTGATCAATTTCGATATGGTAGCCCATCCGCCGCAAATTGGTGTGCAGCGTCAGACGACTTCTGCGGGTGGTGTTGGTGACAAATAGATAGGGGATCTGGCGCTGATTGAGGAACTGAATCGTATCAATTGCACCTTTGATCGTCTGATCATTGTTCAGAATTACCCCATCAATATCGATGAGGTAGCCCTCTGGCTTTGAACGTGCTGATTTGCTGTTGGCCATTCGTGTTGCCTTAATACTGCTATCTTAAACCGCCAACCTCAAATTTGATCTCGAAGGCATTGTGATTTGCCGAACCGGCAATCGGAGATGTAAAAGCCGTTATCCGGTATTGAGGACGTATGGTAAAGAAGAAGTTTTCTTTTGTTGAAATGTCTGCGCCAAATCCAATGACAATATTGGTAGTGAAAGAGAACTGGTTGTCACGTTTTTGTTGGACACCGTTGAGCGTAAATTCACGCGGGAAATTCATGCCATAAATGGCTCCAACTTGCAGCATGGCATGTGGGCGGAAATTATTCTCAATATCCTGTGCAAAGAGCCGCTTTTTCAACTCCAGGTTCAATGGAATCATATATAGCTGATTAACATCGTTTATTTTTATCGGCGTGCCAAAGAAGGGATCGAAGGTTTCGAATTCCTTGTCATCACGAAGAATAAGAAACTCGAGACTAAGACCGGCCTGAAAGTAGCCAGGCAGTGCCTTACGATATAGTCCACCAATTGCGAGTCCGTTAGTGGCGAGTGAAAAGGTAAATGCACGTTCGTTTTTATGAATAACTGGTGTATCGAACTCTTCATACTCTATCTGTCCAAAGACAGGACCCATGCATAGGGTCACCACCAGCAAGGCGACAACAGGCAGATACTTGACCATCACAACCGTTCCTCTTTTGTGTAGTGTTTGCATTATCGGCTTTAATCTTTATTACACGATACAAATGAATAAAAAGCTCCCCGAAATAAAAATATGTGACGGAGAGCTTTTTCAGCATACTGAATCTTAAAAGGGAACGTCGTCTTGTGGGATATTTTGATCTTCCGGGGGTTGCATTGGTGGTGCATTGTCGCTGTAGCTTTGGCCACCGCCTCCGCCCATGCCGCCGCCTTCTCCACGGGAGTCGAGCAGCTGAATGTTTTCAGCGACAACTTCTGTCACATAGCGCTTTTGGCCGTTTTGGTCATCCCAATCACGTGTCTGCAGGCGACCTTCAATATATACCCGGCTGCCTTTGCGAGAGTATTCCTTAAGGATTTCTGCCAGGCGGGCCCAGGCAACGATCTTATGCCATTGGGTTTCTTCATTCTGATTGCCATCGCGGTCTTTCCAAACCCGATTGGTTGCCACGCTAACGTTTGCCACAGCTGAGCCGCTCGGGGTGTAGCGAACCTCCGGATCCGATCCCAGCCGGCCGATTAGAATAACTTTGTTGACAGTGCCTTTTGCCATTTATATCTCCAATTTTTTATGATTAATGAAATGTAAGAAGATTAAGTTCAGATTCAAATAGAATTGATGTACTTGATGCCTGGCGATTGTTGAATCGTTAAGATGTTGAATCGTTAAATCGTCTATGGTTGATTCGCTCAACGCTCAACGATTCTTCAATTTCCAATCCTTAGCCCCAGGTAGAAAAGAAACCTGAGGCTGGCCTAAATCATCCCGCAAGCGGGATTCTCAAGGTGAAAAAAAATATTTTTCAATCTTCAATCTTCAATCCCCAAACCTTCCCTTTTTCTACATAGATGCCATTTCTTCAAAATTCCACAAGCGCATCACCATTTTATCCAATTTCCTGCCTCAAAAACTTTCGCAGCGATTTTTCCTTTCACCGATTCGATAGATGTATAGCCGCGCGGAGTAAATCTTGAAATCTACAAATCTGGAAATTAGCAAATCTGCAAATCTGCAAATGCAGCATGAAATAGATGCCATAAACGAGATTGGGAAGGAGTTCCGATGAAATATATTTTCGAACGTACAGGAATCGTCGTTTGCATGATATTCCTGTGCTTAAATTCAATACTGCTATTCGGACAAACGGAGACGGTCATTTCATCTCCCGGACATCCGGAAGACAGTGATTTTGGGGCGGCTGTCGCCATCGCAGACTCTCATTTTCTGACTTTGGCAACAGGAGAGAAAAAAGTCTACTTACACCATTTGCAAAACGGTAGCTGGACGCTTTATGGGGAACTTTATAATTACAGCACCGACCACCCAAGCGCCTTTTCTACGATTGCTCTGGATGCTTCACCACAATATGCGGTTGTTGGTAATCGCTGGACCAATTATTTACCGGCTCGCGGAAATCTTGCAGCAAATGCCGGATCTGTTACGATTTACCGGCGCATATCTCACGGTGATTGGGTGGAAGAGGCCACCTTGTTTGCCAGCGACGTCAGCAGCGGGCTACATTTTGGTACAGACGTTTCAATTTGGGAAGATGAGACCCTGATCGTTGGTGCCAAAAACAAAGCATACATTTTTGAGAAAGATAAGGCCGGCAATTGGATTGAGGTTGATCAACTGAAAGATCCAAGTACGTTGCGCGTGAGTGATTATGGTTCCGCTGTTTCAGTATCCGGGCGCTTTGCTGTTGTCGGGGATAGTCGCTATGATGACTATCAGGGCAGGGCCTACATTTATCAACGCCAAAGCGACGCGGCAAATTGGATATTGAAACAAACGCTGGAAATCGATCCCGGGGAATCCAGCTTCCCAACCTTTGGTAAGGATGTTGCCAATTATCATAGTTATATCTCTGTCAGCGCCAATAATTACAATTTTTTTGACGTTGGCAGTATTCCTGGAGCGGTATTCACCTACGAACTTGTGGGGCAACAGTGGGAAGAGGTTGCCATTCTTGAAAATGGTCAGAAGGAAGAGCTTGGCCGTTCGATTGGCCACTTTGGATTAGCTGTGGCAGCCGGACAGCCCGAAAACGGACTGGATGACGGCCGGGTTTCGATCTTTCGTAAGCGCAATAGTACCTGGGAAGAAACAACCTTATTACCATTTGCCGAAGATTTACCGACACTTTATGCTCAATTTGGTCATTTGGTAGATATGTATGACGGCAAGGTCATTGTTGGGAAGCGAGCCATCGGCGATGACTATGTGGTTCTCTATCAACATTTACCGGCTGCCAATTTAGGCAAAATCAAAGCGCTAACAAAGAAGTCGCCGGTTATTGCCCAAGCAGGCGGCACCTTGCAGTTTGAATTGGACCTTGAAGTTGACTGGTCGTCTCGCTCGGTCTTTTCATCTGTAATGAAGCGTTGGGTTGATCTGGTTTATCCGGATGGCAGCAGGACGCAACTTCTGGGGCCAGCAACCATCAAGACCAGTAGAGTTGAAATAGTCAATGTTACCCTCGATGAAAAAGCACCGGCCGGGGACTATATGGTCGAGTTGCATTGGACGAGCGGCGGCATCGAAGATTTACGTATTGCTACATTCAAAAAGGAAAGCAAGTCTTTTCCAGCCAAAAAACAAGCTGGTGTGACTGGCCCGGCCTCTACAATACAAGAAGACGGAGCGTTGTCCTACCGCCTTTCAGCGAATTATCCCAACCCCTTTAATCCATCAACTTCGATTCAGTATGCCGTCAAAGAAAGTGGTTCTGTAAAGCTTTCGGTATACAATATTGCCGGACAATTGGTGGCTACTTTGCTTAACGAATCAAATCATGCTTCCGGTGAATTTTCGGCAACTTTCGACGCTTCGAATTTGCCATCTGGTATCTACCTCTACCGAATGGAAGCACCGGGATTTGTCAAAACCCGGAAGATGACACTGATGAAATAAAGTTCGCAAACTTACTTTTTTGGATTGATACAAAACGAGGGTAGTAGAATGACAAAGCACATCATATATATAGCGATATTAGTACTAATGGCAATCGGGGGTTTACATGCCCAGGTGGATTGTGACTTTAACGGTGACGGCTTCGCAGATTTGGCAATTGGGTCTGCCGGAGAAAACAATTCCGATGGTAGCATTACTGTGATTTACGGTAGCCGCAGAGGGCCAAATCGAAGCCGAATACAATTGCTTACGCCGGAGGACCCCCTGTTTGACCTGGATTATGGGATGTTCTTAAGTTATACGATGGGCTATTCAATGACCCACGGCGACTTTAATGGCGATGGCTTTGATGATTTGGCGATTGGCCTGTCAGGGTATAATCAAGATATCGGGCAGGTAACGGTTCTTTACGGGTCAAATCGAGGGCTGAGATCTTTATTGGAGAGTGGCAGTCCTGCATGGACCCAGGAAGATTTGGAGCCACTGTCGTGGACAAATGATAATGATCGCTTTGGGCATTCGATGGCAGCCGGCGATTTTGATGGCGACGGCTTTGATGACCTAGCCATTGGGGCAGATAACGATGAGGTAGTTGTTGACTCGATGACGAATGAAATCATCGGGGAAGAGCCGTCTGGTATTGGCGGCTGGTATAATCTGGATGGTGGTGCGGCACACATTATATATGGTTCCGCTAGCGGACTTGATTTGACCCGCACTCAGTGGTTTCACCAAAAGATGCCTGGCCTGACGCTGGAAGTCCGTGAAGATGATGATGGTTTTGGCGCCAGTATGGCGGTGGGCGATTTTAATAATGATGGCGCTGATGATTTGGCGGTCAGTGCACCCGGAGAAGACTATGAAGATTGCTGTTCGATTATTCCCGGTATTGGGATAGTACATGTTTTTTATGGTCAAATCGGCAGCGGACTGCAGGTTGCCGGCAATCAAATATTGCGACAGCAATTCTATTGGACTGGCAGCGAATACCCGCAGGTGAATGAGGCTTTTGGTACCGGGTTGGCTACCGGTGATTTTGATGGAGATGGTGTTGATGATCTTGCCGTCGGCACGCCGGGCGACGATCCTGCTGGATTGCCGGGGGCTGGCTCAGTACATCAATTTTTTGGTGAAACCGGTGTCGGCCTGGACGTCGATGAACGCCGCTACCTGCATCAGGCCCTCTTTTGGGTGGATGGTGGTGCACAGCAATTTGAGCTATTTGGGTATGTACTTGCTGCAGCAGATATTAATGGCGATGGTATAGATGATCTCTCTATTGGGGCGCCGTGGGACAAAGCCACATCAACCCTCGAAGAAGGTTCGGTAACGGTCGTTTATGGTTATCCGCGTAGTCAAGCAATGGCTACACATAGCCAGAATTGGTCAGCTGCTGATTTTACGGCGACCCCGCGTTCCGATCGCTATGGAATGGGCAGTGCAGTTTATAGCGATGACTTTAACGGCGATGGATTTGCCGATCTTGTCATCGGGTCCCCGTTTGCCAATACGGATGCAACTGAAAATAGTGGTGAAGTCCGCTTCTTGTTTGCTCATCCGCGCACAACGGATCATTTATTAACCAGCCTTCGCTCTTTTAATATTAACCAGGATGCCCGAAGAATTCCCGGAAGTCGTGAAGGTTTTGATTTCTTCGGCAGCAATTTCTCCAACAGCGGCTTGCTGATGTATGTCACCCGCCTTGGCGAATTTTACTGGTTTCCCTATGTGGTCGAACCGCCTTTTATGACGAAAGGATTGGCGGATGAAGGTGAATTAGAGCAAGCTAGTCCTGTTGCAGCGCCAACTAAATTTGATTTGTCCAGCAACTATCCAAATCCCTTTAATCCATCGACAACCATCAAATATGCAATCAAAGAGAGTGGCGCCGTCCAGCTATCAGTCTACAATGTTGCCGGCCAATTCGTAACTACCCTGATAAATGAGACTCAACATGCTTCCGGTGAATTTAGCGTTTCATTCGACGCTGCAAATTTGCCATCCGGCATCTATCTATATCGCCTGGAAGCACCGGGCTTTGTACAAACAAGAAAGATGACTTTAATGAAGTAGCCTCGCTCAACATCCCCTTGATCTCCCTTTGAAGGGGGGAAATAGGGGGATGTCAGCGAGAAGAGATGGCATCTTTACAGCAGTTGCAATGCCTCTCGGCAATAAGTTGCAAAGATGCCATCTCTAAAAGGTGCCCGAAGCCAGCTTGACAATTAGTATACTTTCGGAATATAAGTCTGATCAGTAATCGGCGGGCGAATATAGCCATTCTTCTCGGCACGCGGCGGTAATTCAATTTCAGCCGGCGTCAATTCTTCGTAGTGAATGAGGCTGAGAAGATGATGGATGCAGTTCAGACGAGCCGTTTTCTTGACATCAGCGTCGACCACATACCAGGGGGCTTGTTTGATGTCAGTGTATGCAAACATTTCGTCTTTGGCCTTGGAATATTCATCCCATTTCTCCCGTGATTCAAGATCCACGGGACTGAACTTCCAGCGCCGTACCGGGTCACTTAGTCGCTTTTGAAAGCGCCGTTCCTGCTCCTTATCGCTTACAGAAAACCAGTATTTGACGAGAATGATTCCGGAACGAACCAACATCCGTTCAAAATACGGGCAGGAACGTAGAAACTCGGTGTATTGATCTTCCGTGCAGAATCCCATGACTTTCTCTACGCCGGCACGGTTGTACCAGCTGCGGTCAAACAACACCATTTCGCCTGCAGCAGGCAGATGCGATACATAGCGTTGGAAATACCACTGGCCTCTTTCTTTCTCGGTCGGTTTTCCCAGGGCCACAACCCGGCAGATTCTTGGATTGAGGCGCATGGATATTCGTTTTATGACGCCGCCTTTGCCAGCTGCATCCCGGCCTTCGAAAAGCACCACAACTTTCAATCCGCGATGCTTGATCCACTCCTGCAATTTCACCAGTTCAACCTGGAGTTTGGCCAGCTCCGCCTCGTAGAATTCATTGCTAATCTTGTTGCGTTTTTTCTCCGGCGCAGTTGCAACAGCTACCGCACTATCAATCAGTCTATTTTTCTTTTTTGCCATCTTTACCCCGCTATTCCAGTTTTTTGTTCATGGGAGAAATATGACTTCCCCACTATACAACAATTGGAGCAGAGATTATCGGCACGATCTACCGTTTTCGAGAGGGAACAAAATTTGTAGGAACTTGGAAACTCCTGAAAACCTCAACCCCAGGTAGAAAAGAAACCTGGGGTTGAGATCTATCATCCCGCAAGTGGGATTCTCAAGGTGAAAAGAAGATATTCTTTATTCGACATTTGTCATTTTTGTCGCTGATTACCGACCGCTTCCCAATCTCCAATCCCTAATCTCAATTTTAAAGCTTGGCCGCAAACCACTTACTTGCTTCGTCTACGGTTTCAGCTACCTCAGCGTCCTGATCATAATAGTTGAACTGATGAAAGGGAGATTCCAGCTCGGTTTCCATCCAGTGCAGTTTCTTGTCCTTGCTGGCAATTTTTTCGAAATAGTTCTTCGTGTATTGTGGCAGTACAGCCCCGTCTGAATGGATCATCAAGGTCGGAACTGTTAACTTTTCCGCGCTTGGCATAGGATCGGTCGTTAACCAGGTTTCCCAACTCATGACGGCGAATTTATCCGAGCTCCACTGTGGGATAGCACCACGCTCTTTGTTTAGATAATAGTCGTAGGGACCATACATGGCGGCGGATTGATCTGTTGTTGATATTGTTGGGATATAATCAACAACGCCGCTCTCTTTATATTTTTTACTGGCGGCCTGTGCGGCAGCAATTTTTGCGTTTACCCCTTCTTCGCCACCATAAAATAGTTTGACTGCCTCAGCATCATGCAGCCAGGAAGCAGCAGTCACCACAGCCTTGATGCGATCATCCTGTGAAGCCGCCACGAGCGTATACATCGCTCCTGCACAGACACCGAATACGCCAATTTGTTGCTTGGATACTTCTGGCACTGTTGTCAGGAAGGTAACGGCATTCTTGATATCTTCAGTCTTGATTGCCGGATCTTCGAAAAATCTCGGTTCACCTTCACTTTCACCGAAGTTGCGGAAATCGAATGCTAGAGTGATATAGCCTTGCTCGGCCAGACGCTTTGCATAAAGCCCCGCCATTTGTTCTTTTACTGTTGTCCAGCTTCCGGATATCACCAGCGCCGGATATTGCTTGCCTGTTTCATGATTTTCCGGGTAATAGAGATGTCCTGCCAGCTTTAGTCCGTCACTCTCAAACGATACTTTTTTCATTTTAGCCTCAGCCTTTAAGTTGATGATGCCTGCAATCAAAATTGCCAATACAATGAGTCTGGTTTTCATGTTGTTAACCTCACTTTATTTTGTCCAATAATCCGAACCCGCGTGCAGCCGTCAGCGGGTTGAAATATTCGTGGTATTCAAGAATTTTACCTGCATCATCAAAATGAAAAATGCACAGGTAATCATTTTCATAGGTGCCGGCGTTGTCTTTGAGTTTGATTTTGCCAGTTAGTTTTACTGCGACTCTACTCGGATCTTCAAAAGGCATAATTTCATCAATTGGAAATTGCATACCATCAAAGTTCCCCGGGACATTTTTCCAGAATTCGTATAGATTCGCTTTACCGGCAATTTCTGCAGGAAACAAATCCGAATGATATGGATTGATCTGCTTCCCGTCTTCTGCATAGAGTTCGGCAAACGCCTTGATATTCTCTTCTTCCAGCAGCTTGAAGAACTGCTTAACTGTTGCGATGTTATTATTTCTGGTCATCGTTTTCTCTTCCATCTCTTTTAGTTCCGGTGATGCGCAGGCGAATGCGATAAGCACCAAAGCGCTCGCTAAATAAAATGCCCTCATCATTATTTCTCCTTCTTGGCGTTTTCTTGCACCAATTGTGGTAAGCCGGTATTGCCATCCTGATATTTAAAGTTGAACTTCATAGCCTGTACTCGCCAATCGCCTTCTGTTTTGGTCAGTTCGAAATCGTAGCTGCCGACAACGATCCAGACATTATTGCCGGAGTCGTTCGACAGATAGTGACTCGCTGTGCCATAGCAGAATACCTTTGCCGTTTTTCCATCGCTGTCAATCAGGAAATTGCCGATTTGATGATGGGTTGATTCAAATCCCGGCAAAAAGCCGCTCCAGGCTGCTACGATATCTTCTGCAGCCAGTTCTGCCGCGGCAACCCCGGTAAACGAGGAATAATCGAGCAGCACTTTTTCTGCAAAGACGCCCTTCAGTTCGTCCCAATTTTGTTGGTCTGTATAAACGAAGAGCTTTGTGATAGTGGATTCAAGAGCATTGTCCATTGTTTGAGCTCCTATTTTGTTGAGTGATATAAAAATGAGACAAATGATGATCAGTTTACTTTTCATGCTGTGCTCCTTTCATATTTCGGTCTTGCTTTTAGACAAATATAGAGCGGGAGCAATGATTAATATTGTGTGATCTTGCTGAATGAATTGTGGAATATTGCGGAGGTCAATAAGATAGGAGGATTGGTCTACAATTGCTTCTGAAACTGCCCGGGGGTGAGCCCAAAGTGACTCTTGAAAACGTTGGTAAAATAGCTTTGATCATTGAAGCCGAGATCATAGGTCACCGCAGCAATAGTATTGCTTTTATTGGCAAGTAGCTCCTTTGCCTTACGCATTTTCTTGTCCAGGATATACTGATAAGGCGTAATACCGGTGAACTTTTTGAATTCTCGAAGGAAGTAATATTTGCTGTAATTTAGAAGCTGGGCCAATTGCTCAATTGTAATATGCTGGTCGAAATTGTCATGGATAAATTGGTCTATCTTTTCGATGGCGCTGCTGTTGATTTTGGAGCTGGCAAGAGAGTTGTTTTGTAAATCTGCGGCATTGGAGTAATTGTTGATGTAATAATTGGCAAGCAGCGACAATATGTTCTGCAGATAACTGAGCCCATTTTTACCGCCACTTTCAACCTCGAAAAAGAAAAGCTCAACAATGTTTTTCAGGCCGCCGTCGCGAATGTTGTAATTGTTCAGAAATTTTAGTTCGTCTTTGTTAATCGCCAGATTTGCGGCCTTCAAAAACACATCTTCTTCAACAGCGAGAATGGTAAAGAAGCAAGGTTCTGAAATCTCATGGGTGAACGGCGTTCCGGGGGGATTGATCCAAATATCACCGGGAATGGTTTTTAATGGTTGAATTGCGCCATCAATTTTGGCCTGCCACTCGAGATCTGCCTCAAGCGCCAGCGCGAAATAGAAATATGGGGTGTACACATTGGTCGGATAAAAATGCGGTGAAGAGCCTTTTTCGAGAATAACGCCTTGCCATCCCAGCTTTCCACTGGATATTTCGATGGCCAGCACTTCGCCACAATCAGATGCCTTGCCGGTTTCAAAATCAAGAAATTTTAAGCGGGATTTCATATATGAAAATTATGGTTCTTGTGCAACAGAACCAACAAAAAAATGCTGTTCCACATCCCCCTTTATCCCCCTTCGAAGGGAGATAAAGGGGGATGTGGAGAAATCAGCCTCGTCTAAACAACCCGATCTTGCAGGTAATCCAACACCTTATCCTGGGAGATGCGCTCCTGCGCCATGCTGTCGCGTTCACGCACGGTCACAGTACCATTTTCCAGGGTCTCGGTATCTACCGTGAAGCAGTAGGGCGTTCCGATTTCGTCCTGACGACGATAGCGGCGGCCAACAGCGCCGGACTCGTCGTAGAAGACCCGGAAGTCTTTGCGCAAATCAGCAACGATCTTATGAGCGACTTCCGGCATGCCGTCTTTCTTCACCAGCGGAAATACCGCTGCTTTCATCGGGGCAACGCGCGGATGGAAGCTCATGACGGTGCGATCATTTTCTTCGTCTACCGTGTAAGCATCACAGAGTGATGTCAGGATCTGGCGGTCAACACCCGTTGAAGTTTCAACCACGTAAGGCACGTATTTTTCCTGGGCTTCCTGATCATAATATTGCAGATTCTTTTTGGAATACTCTGCATGGCTGGCAAGATCGAAGTCGGTACGATTATGGATTCCTTCCAACTCACCCCAGCCAAAGGGGAATTCATATTCGATATCGAAAGCAGCTTTTGCGTAATGAGCAAGGGCGTCATCTGCATGCTTGTGAAAACGCAGTTTCTCTTTGGTGATACCAACACGCTCATACCAGTCAAGACGCATTTGCTTCCATTGGTCAAACCAATCGTCATCGGTACCGGGCTTCACAAAAAATTGCATTTCCATCTGCTCAAATTCGCGCATGCGGAAAATGAAGTTACCAGGCGTAATTTCGTTGCGGAACGCTTTACCAATCTGAGCAATACCAAAGGGCAGCTTCTGACGGGAAGCTTCGCGAACATTGTGAAAGTTTACGAAAATGCCCTGGGCCGTTTCCGGGCGAAGATAGACGATATTGGCATCACTTTCCACTGGACCCATGAAGGTCTTGAACATCAGGTTGAAGAGACGCGGCTCGGTGAGAGTGCCGGCTTCTTTCGTGTCGGGGCCAACGATGCGCGAATATTGGCTAACGTCGATATCCGGCAGCGGCTTCACTTCGTACGCATCAAGCTCTACGCGGGCGCGCTTTATTTTCTTGGCAATTGCTTCCGGTTTACCTTCCGGAAAGGCATACATCAGGCCTTCGCCGGATGTCGGCACATACACTTCCAGTTGGTCTTCGCGATAGCGATTTTTGCTTTCCCGGCAGTCGATCATCGGATCGGTAAAACCGGCCACGTGGCCGGATGCTTCCCAAACCCGCGGGTGCATGAGGATGCTGGCGTCGATACCTTCAATATCATCCCGCTCATAGACCATGGATTTCCACCAAGCGTCCTTAATGTTTTTCTTCAATTCGATGCCCATTGGGCCGTAATCATAGCAGCTATTGATACCGCCGTAAATTTCGCTGCTCTGGAAAATAAAACCGCGCCGTTTACACAGGCCGACGAGGTCTTTCATTGTGTCACTTGGCTTTGCCACTGTATCACCTCAGGTGGTTAAATAGTTACTGAAATTTCATGTTTTTCAATCAGGTTGTATCAATCTTAAAACCCCAAAAGTAAGCTGTAAATCTAATAAAAGATTTCGGCAAATCACACGTACCATTTCAAAGATTTTAATTCCAGAATCGTCTCAGTATGATGGGCCAATCGCTTTAACAATAGAGTCGTTAGGCTTTCCTGAAAGTTGAGTTGAATGGATTGCAAACTGGCTGGATCGACCACCAGTAAGCGCTGTAATTCATCCAATTCTTGCTGGTTGAGGATCAAGGCCTGATCGGAGGCGCCGTACGGACAGCTCCTGCAGCGTAGTGCGCCATGTTGCACCTGTAGGCGCACCGGAAATTGCTGTCCCGGCGCTTGACAATCGTTGCAAAAAGCGACGCTCCAGGCGAAGCCTAATTCCTGGCTGATGCGAATCAGGAAGTGGGCCAGAAAAATACGCGGTTCCGGAACATCTGCATCATTCAGGGCGCGCATTAATCGCGAGGTGTAGTTAAAGAATTCGGGAAGCGGTTCGTGCACCGCGAGCAGTTTTTGGATGACTTCCAGGATGCTCAGGGCAATAGCGGTCTTCGGCAGATCTTCGCGAATCGTCTGGAAAGCATCAAGCAAAGTTGCACTGTTAAGATTTTGCAGTCCGCGATTCTCTTTATAGTTAACTACCGCCTCAATGTAGTTCATCGATTCCAAGACGCCCCGAAACGGACTCTTCGGACGATATGCGCCCTTTGCCACCGTTTTTAGATAGCCATAGTCGGCGGAGTACATATGCACAATCTTGCTCGATTCCCGCCATTTGCTTGTAGAAAGCACCAGGGCATTTGTTTTTACGATGACTGCCATGAGGGTATGTTCTCGTTTTTAGTCTAAAGATAGGGAATCTTCTAAATCGCTTAGATTGAAGCTCCGGGCAAACGGAATGTTGGAGTATTGGAATATTGGAAAAGAACTTGCTACGTAGATTTTTGCGCAACAGCTTCCATCATTCCATCATTCCATCATTCCATCATTCCATCATTCCATCATTCCATCATTCCATCATTCCATCATTCCATCACTCCAGCATCAAATAAGCCCATACTGCAACGCCGTGGTCAGCAGCGTAAAGTAAATGAGCAGCCCAATCACATCATTAAAGGTTGCGACAAACGGGCCGCTGGCCAGGGCCGGATCAATGTTTAGCTTTTTTAGTCCGAAAGGTATTAAGGCGCCGAAGACTGAAGCGTTGAAAATGACGATGATCAAGGTTGTTGCCAATACCATGGCAAAACGCAGGTCGTTCCAGCGCAGGGCAATGATCAGGAATATCAACACCGCGATGACCGAGCCGGTGATCAAGGCTGTGCGCATCTCGCGTGAGAGACGTCTGCGCAAGTCCCGGGGACTGATTTCCCCGGTGGCCAAACCACGGACCACGATAATGCCGGATTGCTGCCCGGTGCTACCGCCCATAGCCATCACGACCGGGATGAAGAGCGCCGAGGTAACCATTCGGGTAATGGTCATCGAGTAAAAATCCATGATCAGCGCAGAAACGATTTCTCCGAAAAAGGAGATGATCAGCCAGGGTAGTCGTGCGCGCGCAACCTTAAAGACGCTTTCTTCAAGAATCTCTTCTTCGCCAATACCGGCAATTTTGGCGAGATCTTCATCGGTCTCTTCGTTGATAACATCAACAACATCATCAATCGTAATGCGGCCGATCAATTTGTGCCGGGAATTGACAACCGGCGCGGACACCAGGTTGTATTTTTCAAAAATTTGAGCCACTTCTTCCTGGTCAACATTGCTGTCAATGGCGAAGACTTCTTCATCCATTATATCGCGGAGCAAGGCTTTCGGCTTGGCAAGAACCAGGTTAACCAGAGAAACCAGGCCGACCAATGTGTCGAAGTCGTCAATGACGTAACAGGTGTAGATGTCTTCTACTTCATCTTCTTCGTGATTGCGGCGCAGCTCTTCAATGGCTTGCTCTACGGTGCAATCTGCGTTTACCGCCACATATTCCTTGGCCATCAGGCCACCGGCGGAATCTTCCGGGTAATGTAGCAGCTCCTGGATTTCCTCGGAATATTCGTCTTCTACCTGGTCAAGAACTTCAGAGGCTTTTTCTGCCGGAAGTTCATTAATGACGTCAGTGGCGTCATCCGATTCCATTTCTTCAACAAGCTTGGCAATCTTACTGGTGTCCAATTCTTCGAGAATGTCTTCCCGAAGCACGTCCTCTACTTCCGGAAGTACGTCACTGGCTACATCCTGAGGCAGAATATTGAAAAGCTTACTGCGATTTTCGGAGTTCAGGTGTTCCATGAGATCGGAAATGTCCGCAGCGTGCAAATCGGCAACGATATTGCGAACGAAGTCGAGCTGATTACTTTCCAGCAGGTAGATGATATCATCCAGGATATCATCGAAATTGATGTCGGATTTTGTGGTGCTCATGCGCCTTGCTCCTGCTGCAGACGATATACTGATTCCGATAACTCACGCCAATCATCAATCGAGAGGCGTTCTGGCCTCAGGGTTAGATCAATATCCAATTTACCGATCAGATCAGGCGCTAACAACCCCGACAGCGATTTTCGCAGCATTTTTCTCCGCTGCTGAAAACAATGGCGAATCAGCTTGCGAAATAGCCCAAAATCGCTGAATGTGTCGCGGATGCCCTTTTTGAAGATGAAACGGAGCACGGCTGAATCCACTTTCGGTTTCGGATAGAAACACCCGGCCGGTACAGTGAAGAGATACTCTACGTCTGAAAAAAGCTGTCCATTAATTGCCAGCAAACCATAGTCCTTGGTCGCCGGCTTAGCGTGCAGGCGCTGCCCAACTTCTTTTTGCATCATGATGATGGCTTCTTCAATAATGTCAGCATTATCGAAGAGTTTAAATAGAATCGGCGAAGTAATATTATAAGGAATATTGCCAATAACCACCGGCTTCAGGTTCGGATATTGCAAAATCAGATCGGCAATGTTCACGTCCAGGATATCGTCTTGAAGCAGCTGAAAGTCGTTGCGATCACCATAGCGTTCCAAAAGCTTCTCTGCCAGCATCGGGTCAATTTCGATGCCAATATAGTGATCACTCTGTTTGATGAGGCCATCGGTAATGGCGCCTTTGCCGGGGCCAATCTCTATCACCAATCTGGGTTGCCCGGTTTGAGGTGCTTCGATGATTCGCTGAATGAATCCGCGATCCTTCAAGAAATTTTGTCCCCATCGCTTGCGAGGGCGCATACGCTTCATAATTGCTACCATCTGATTTTTGCTTTGCAATGCCTGATGATAGAATAATCATTGCTTGAATGCAATGGGATTTTCAGGTGCAGAGCTCTGATATGATTTTTCTGTTTAATTGCTGCCGGTTTCATGGTTAGTTTAAAGGATGAAGTCATTTGCATCACTGTTTTTTTTGCTGCTAGCGGCTTTTCCGCTGGCAGCGCAAGATACGCCTGCTCCCTTCAGCAAAATTGCCATCGGCGGCGGAATTGCCGCCAATAGCAATGAAAATCGTCTCCATCGCTACTGGCAATCACGCCAGGCGGGTGAAGTGCTGGTGCAAATGCCCTTTTACTGGGGAGACATTCAGGCCGGTTGGCGCTGGCAGGGGTTTCGCGGGCGCTCGGAGGACTTCCCTGATTATCTTACCTGGTATCATTATCTGCAGTTCGGCAAAAGCGTATCATTACCACTGCGATTTTTACTCTCCGCGGCAGTGCGTACCGGCAATGCGCGCATGCAATTTGAGGAAAATGATATCTATCCAGGAGAAGGAACGGTAGCGGAAAGCGAATTGCTTGCCGGCGCTAATCTGATGCTCCATTTCAAACCGCACGACCGGATCAGCTGGTATGGCGGCGTCGAATATATGGCCATCTTTACCCGTCAGCGTATTGAACTGACTTTCTGGTCCACCGGTATTATGCTTCATTTTGACACCCCGGACTGGCTGCAAGACTTTCTGGAGTGAGGAACGGGGATTGGTTTGTCGGCTTTTCAGGAGCGTACCGGCTGGTTAACAATATGACTTTTAGCCGCTGCTTTCCGCCGCGATACTAAAACAACGCGAATCGCCTTAAGCTGTAGAAAATAAATAATAGCGCCAAATGTACCCGCTGCGCCGCCCATGATAAAGTGAACAACACTCAATGGGTAATCCGGATGTAATCCGCGTATGAATTCCAACTCCGCGGCAAAACTGAATACGAAGGCAAAAATCCACAGCATCCCTTTCATGGAAATGTCTACCAGGCGACCGGCAAATTCCGATATCATGTAGCCAAAAAGGGTGAATGCTGCAAGGTATTCCAAAAAACGGAAAATCTCCGAAAGTGGTGGATTGTCCGAAAGACCATCAAGATCCCAGGTCATGTCCCAAATCGGGTCCGGCGCCTGAAACGGCCAAAATACCTGCAGGAACATATAGAGAGTAAAAAGAGGCAGTACGCGGCGAAGGGTTAAGGCTTCAAATCGCCTTTCCTCAGCGCGTCGGGCAAAGCGATTATCTGTTTGAGCCAGTACTAGGATGCCGACAAAAATACCGGTCAAAATAATCAGAAATGGGGCCTCCATAAATACCGTTACGGTGGCAATGTAGAACCAGATGACGGCTGCTCTTGCTACCATAATTGGCGTGATAGTGGTCGAGTGACGCAGCCTGTAATTGTATACGGCAGCCAGAATGATCGAGCCTATAAGAGCCAAAATTGGAATGGTTATGATGCGGGCAGACTCATCACCGCCGGTGAATCCTGTCAGCCAGAATAGCGGTGTCAGCAAATAGAATAAACTCGTCAACGGGAGGTTGAGGGCCAGAATGCCGACTCGTCGCTCGGTCATTTGCAGTCGAATGCGCGTATAAACAAGGCCGCCCAGCCAGGCGCCGGTCGAATTGGTCATGATATCAATGGGCGATGAATATCGGCCTTCCAGAAAAAATTGGCCGATTTCTATGATTGTGCTGAGCAGGGCGCCGGCAACCAATGCCGTTTTTGCAGGAGATCGCTGCGGATCTTTAAGCGATAATTGCAATAAAAAACCCAGGGGCACAAACAAAAATATGTTGCTTACGACGTCATATAGGTGGATTTTAAAATCAAGGTTAACTTCATTGGGTATGGCAAACCGGAAAGGCGCCCAGGTCAATATGAGGGTGACCACTGCCATATAGCCAAGCAGTGCAAATCCGAGTTTATGCGATTTTTGTTGTTCCACGCGCCTTCTCCGCTTCCCTATGCTGAAGACTGATGCCCGGCTTCGGCGTAATTGACGAGCCATATTGCCTCGCTTTACGTTATCGCAACAAATAGTCGCAAAATTATCAAAAAATTATTTTTGTGCCTGTGTCAATTCCGGATTTCAGTTCCGTCTTAATTTGGCTGGCATTAGGGAATTCAATTATTAAATTCGATAATTGACCGATAAACACAATGAACAAGGCGATGGTGGGCACAAAATAACGCCTCGCCGTGTTCTCTTTGAAAATGTTGGCTGTGTAATATTCGTTGCAGAAGCAAAGCGGGAATATGTTGAATTTCGAGATAGTCCAATGTATAGGTCAATTGTAATGTCTATGAATCCTGGAATTCTCAAAATCATGAGGTTGCTATGAATCGCCCTTCATATATAATATTACTTGCTGCTCTTATTGCGGTGGTTGGTTTTGCAAATTGGTATTCGACGGAAGAAGCCGCACCCCGCAAGGATATGTCCGGGCAATCTACCCCCGACCTCGAACCGATTTTTATCGATATGAATACCCGGGTGCTACCACCCGCAAACAGCCTGTCCAAAACGGCCACTGCAACCTTCGATGTCACTTATAACGGTTTTTCGAGCAACGCACAGGCGGCATTTCAGCACGCGGTTGATATTTGGTCTGGATTGTTAACTTCAAACGTAACCATAAAAGTGCGGGCGAATTGGGTAAGTCTGGATCCCAATGTGCTTGGCGCTGCCGGCGCCAATGGCTTCTGGCGTGATTTTGGATCCGGTTCCCAGTCCGGCACCTGGTATCCAGTTGCTCTTGCAGAAAAGCTTTCCGGGCAAAGTTTGAATCCGGCAGATAGTGCGGATATTGTAGCGACTTTTAACAGCGATTTTTCCAATTGGTACTTTGGAACGGATGGGAATACACCGCAGGGCCAGTTTGATTTTGTCTCCGTTGTCCTGCATGAATTAGGGCATGGACTCGGCTTTGCCGGTTCAATGGAACGTTCCAATAGTCAGGGGAGTTGGGGATTCAATTCCGGTTTTCCCTTCATATACGATTCTTATGCTGAGAACGGGCAGGGGGAAAGCCTCATTGATACGGAAATTTTTCCAAATCCCTCGACGCTCCTGGGGAATCAACTCGTTAGCGGAAATGTCTTCTTCGACGGCACCCAGACCCGGGCAAGTAACGGGGGACCCGCGCGTTTATATCTACCGGCTACATGGGCAGATGGATCAAGCTATTCTCATCTGGATGAGGCTACTTATCCGGCTGGTAATGCCAACTCATTGATGACCCCGCAAATTGGTTTTTCCGAAGCCATTCATGATCCCGGGCCGGTCGCTCTGGCGATTTTGCAGGATATGGGTTGGGACGTTGTCACATCAATTGACGACGAAGATGTATCGGCTGCTATCGACGGTTTTACGTTGTCCCAGAATTACCCTAACCCATTTAACCCGTCGACTACCATCGCATATCAACTAGCGCAGGCGTCCACCGTTAGCCTGAAGGTGTATAGTATTACCGGCCAGGAAGTAGTCACTCTGGTCAGTTCGAATCAAGCTGCCGGCGAATACACAGTCCAGTGGAATGGAACCGACGTGCATGGTCAAACGGTATCTTCCGGTATCTATATTTATCGGATTCAAGCCGGAAAGTTTGTTGAAAGCAAGACAATGTTTTTTATGAAATAAGCGCCGTTTTGATGGCGTTTCAATCAGGGCCGTTTATTTGGCCCGCCCCGGGCCGAAAGCATAACATGGCCACGGAGCAGAGCGTTTCTATATTGTAATACGACAAGTAGAGTCGTTGATATCCATGCAATATCATCCAGGAATACCGTATATTACGGTGCATGTGATGTTTTATAAGGTCGTAGACAACAGGGCTGATTTTTATTAAGCCGTGTCCAAATGATATTGGATGCCAGTTCACCGCCTGATGTCAGCGACGATGCTTGTCAACCGGTATATTTCGGAAGAGGACTCTATGACATCCAACAAGAAAACGGCACTGCCGGACGCGCTTAAATTTGGGAAATTCAAGTTTAAGCGTTTTGGCAGTAGCTATCACCTGCAAATCCAAAACGGTGATGACCTTGCGCGGGTCGGTGAATTGGACGGCGCGCATTGGGTAGCGACCAACGCTCCCATCGTAACCATTAACGCCGACGATGTGTTTCTTCGCCGCGTAGACACCGATGCCGACGGACGCATACGCGTTGAAGAAGTGCGTCAGGCAATCCGCTGGCTGCTGAAAAATCTCAAGAGTGCGGAGAGCATTGAACCCTGGAATCGCACGCTGATCATCAATGATATCGATCGCAGTTCTCCGGATGGCGAACGGATATTCCAGACCGCAAAAAAGATTCTTGCCCGCCTGCAATTGCCCGAGTCACCGCAAATCTCCCTGAATCAAATCCGCGAAGTGAAAAGTATGGAGCAGGAAGGCGGCCTCGATGAAGCCGGAGTTGTTTTGCCCGATGCGGCACCCGGAAATACAATTAAAGTGTTTCTACAGGATATCATCGATACTGTCGGTGGCCGCGAGCACCCAAGCGGTCAAACCGGCGTAGATGAAGAATGTCTTGAAACCTTCATCGAAGAAATCAAAACCTATCTTGGCTGGCGACTGCGGGCACGGCTCGGTGATCGCCCAAGCTCTAACATCATGCCGCTTGGCAAGGAAACGTCTGCGGCGTTTCGCTTGTACAGCGATCTACGCCCCAAGATTGATCAATATTTTGCACTTTCGGATATGGAGCGCCTTGATCCGCGCCTGGAAGAGCGCCTGATGGCCAATAATGGCAAACTTTCGGAGAGTGATATCCTCGATACCGAAGTGGTCAGTGAATTCCTGGAGCGCTCCCCGATTGCCCGTCCGCGTGAAGACGGGAAGCTGCGATTTGCCGATGTGTTAAATGCCCTATACGAACAACCGCTGCGTGATTTTCGGATTCAGGTGGTGCGCCCCTTGCTTGGTACGAACCCCTCCGCCATGTCCCGGGACCATTGGGGCAAGATCAAGAAAAGTTTCGAGGCGCATGAAGCCTGGGTGGCTTCTGAACCGGAAACCCGCGTTGGTGATATCCCCCTTGGCAAGTTGATTAAATATCGCGAAGATGCGCGCTTCCATATGGCTGCGCAGCGTTTGATTGATGACAGCTATCAAACATCACTAGAGCTGGATGGCATTCGATTGGTTGAAAAATTGGTGCTTTTCCAGGCTTACATGATTCCTTTTGTAAACAGCTTTGTAAGTTTTCCTGATCTTTATGATGCAGACTCTCGCGCTTTGTTTGAGATGGGCACTCTGATTATGGATGGACGGCATTTTACGCTTAGCGTGAAAGTGCCGGATATTGAGCAGCATGCGAAATTCAGCAATGCCAGTAATATGTTTGTTCTGTATGTCGAGGTGAGCGTTAAGGACGGCAGCAAGCTGTTTGAAGCGGCAGTGCCGGTGACATCCGGCAATCGTGGCAATCTGCAGGTGAATAAATGGGGGATTTTTCGCGATATTCATGGCGTCGAAAGGCAGGCGCGAGTTATCAAAATTGTGGAAAATCCGATTAGTCTGAGCGAGGCGGTGCTCGCGCCGTTTAAACGCTTGGGCAAGGCTGTTACGTCGAAGCTGGAAGAGATTAACTACAAGGCCGAAGAAACCTTAAGCGCCCGCGGGGTGCAGGCAGTTGGTCAAATGAATAATTCTCTGACTACTGCCGGTAGCAATCCCCAGCAGAATCCTCAGAATGTTTCCGGTGGAATGCTGGCCGGTGGCGGTATTGCTATTGCAGCGCTGGGATCGTCCGCGGCCTTTATTACCAAGACGCTGGCGAGTTTGAGCTTCTTGGAACTTATGGGCGGGATTGTGGCAGCCATTCTTGCGGCAATTATTCCGGCAACCGTGGTTGCTTATTTGAAGCTCCGCAAAAGAGATTTGAGCTCCATTTTGGAAGGAGCTGGCTGGGGAATCAATGCCAGAATGCGCCTGACCCGATTTCAGGCATATACCTTCACGAAAACTCCGGCGTATCCCGCGGGTTCTGAAGGTGTTCGCCATAAGAACAAGTGGACCTGGATTGTATTGCTTGTAATTGGCCTGGCCTTGGCCGCGTATTTTGGTTGGGTCTCGTTCGCAGGCAACTAAGCCAACTTACTAACCAGTTCGAGATTCAGGACCTGGTCCGGAGGGACGATGTGGTCCCGGGGTTGACCTTCAATGGCCTCGTGCTTGCGAATAAAATTTGCAAGCGCCGAAGGTGTTCGTTTATAGTCCAGCAAATGATAGGGCACTACCCCGTCGCGGTCATGTTCCTCAAAATCTGCAAGATGATTCACAACTTCTTCGTAGTTGAGTATGGCGAGGTTGGATTTCTTGATGAGGTAGCTTCGCTGCGCCAAGCGATCCCGGTACGCCAGAACGACATCGACTCGTGGTAGTGCAATCGGGAGTCCGTCCAGCCACTGAATGCCGGTCTCCAGGCCATCGGGCGTTTTTATGAAAATAATTCGCGGCACCTGGACGCTTGGCCCCACAGTTTTTTGCAGCTCACGGCGTTGTTTGTTCCAATGCCATGCCTGATCTATTTTATCTGTTTCCAGTGTTTCAGGTGGCGATTCATTGTCGTCCGACTGGAGAATCGAATTCACTGCTGCTTCATTTCCGTTGTTCCATCCTGCCAGAAATCCGGTTGATGAATAATCACCGTCTCCCATGCCTTCCGCTTGCGGATCGCTCACCATTAAATCAAAATGTTTGATAAAAGCTTCCAGTTCCGGCCCGGCTTCAAGGGCAAAGATATGTGGGCGGAAATAGTTGAGGGTGAAGCGCATGGGAAGCAATGCCGGATCCAGATCGAGTTCATCCGAATCGAATGCGCCATAATCAAAGCAAAAATAGACACCGGTATCGTCATTGCGATACCAGGCTTGATAACCGCTGAGTTCGTAATTCATGCGATCACTAAAATAGGCGCGGAAGTTATCGTATAGAATATTCCTGGCGCCATCACGACTCTTGAAATATAGATCGTAGCTCATATTTATAAACACTGGGCTTAATAGACACGGTGATTAGCAGCTGATGTCTTGGAAAAGCGTTCTGTCTAACATACCTTTTTCGCGACCAAATGTTGGTGCAGTTACTACAAAAGTCTGTCAGGATACTCCGCTTGGAAGGTAAGGTCATAATTTGCTGTTTGCAATTTTTATTTACCTGGGCTGCATACGTTGAATAATATCAGTACTTTCCGCCGATTTTTTTAACCCACTCAGGCTCTTTTTTAGATCAAGCGGAATCCGTGTTTCTTTAGATAGCTGCCGAAATCAGCGCGTTCCGATCGCCCGTACTGCCGGGCCTTGTCTTCACTCCAGCTATAGGATGGCGAATCTGCGTAGTCTTCATTATACCGCTGCTGCGGGAAGTCGCGCCGCTCGCGGCGGTAATTATCATACGCCTGAATTGCTTCGGCGTTGCCTTCGCTGCGAAATTGATCGACATGGATCGTTATGTCCACCGGCAGTCGCGCGCTGATCTTGCCATCACTTGCCGGATAGCCCACTGCCAGTCCGGCAAGTGGAAATACCAGGTCCGGTAGGTCCAGGATGCTGCCCACCGCTTCTGCTTCATTTCGAATAACGCTGATTGGGCAACAACCCAATCCCGCGGCCTCAGCAGCGCGAATGAAATTCATCATGAGAATCCCGGCGTCAACCGCCGCGTTCATAAAGCTATCCACATGATCGTTAGCAAAGGGGATTTTGTGTTTTTTGCTCATTTCACGAATCCGGCGGTTATTACCGCAGAAAACCAACAGTTCCGGAGCATCGGGCATCCAGTGCATTGATGGGGTGAGCGCTTCGATCTGTTCACGTATGTCCGGATTCTTGAGCCAGATAATATCGCCTTGTTGCAAGTCGCTTTTGGATGGTGCGCTCAGGGCACAATAAAAGAGAAATTGCATCAGCTCTTCCGGGATCTGTTCATCACGAAAGGACCGATGTGAACGATGGGCCAGCATGGTTTCAAAATAGCCGGCATTGGGGAGCTTTTCCGGGACGATTGCATCGGTGTTGAAACGTTCGTCGATCAGTGCCTTCAGCCGTTTCAGCATTATTGTACCTTCTTCCAGTTTAAATCGAATTTTGCCAGGTATTTGCGCAGGCGATCAGCATCGTTGGTGTTTTTCTTGCGGCTTCTGGAGACTGCAAAGAGCTTTCTACCGGCTTCCGAAAGGTTGGCGCTTTCCCGGCAGACACGCACGACGCCAGCCAACGCATAGCGATCAAAGAGATCCATAGCAGCCAGCTGTTCCTTATTCAACAATGAAGAAAGAATATCTGTATTATTGTCTCCGGCCGTTTGCATATCCCTCCAGGCATACTCCAGCCGCTCGATTTCCTCACGTACGACATCGAGGGTAATCCGTCCTCCTGCCGATAAGGTGCCCATGCGGGTCATTGCGGCATTTAGGTCCCGAAAATTGGCCTTCCATTTACCACGTGGGGAAGTAGCAAAATCAATGAAATGATTTTTCGCCTCTTGACTGAAAGTGACCCGCGTGCCGTTGTTCTCCGCAAATTGCTGCAATTCATAATCAAGGTTAGGGGCAATATCTTCTCGCCGCTGCATTAGTCCCGGTAGTTCAAATGTCCAGAGATTGATGCGCGCCAGTAAGTCTTCGCGGAACGTGCCGGCACTTACTGCTTCCCAGAGATCGCGATTGGTGCCGGCGATCAATTGGAAGTTGCTCTTAACCTCAGAATCCGATCCCAGTGGTTTGAAACGTTTTTCCTCGATGGCGGCCAGAAGCATTGCTTGTTCATCAAGGCCCAGTTCTCCGATTTCATCAAGAAAGAGAATGCCTTTGTCGGCCATTCTTAAATGGCCTGCGCGATCAGCTCCGGCGCCTGTAAAAGCCCCTTTGACGTGTCCGAACAAGGCCGACATTGCAGCATCGCCGCGGATAGTGGCGCAATTCACGTTGATGAAATCTCCGGAGATTTCGCGCCGATTACGCTTGAGCTCAAAGATGCGTTTTGCCAGCTGAGATTTTCCCGCTCCTGTGGGGCCTAGCAGCAGAATTGGCGCCTGCGAATGAATGGCAACCCGTTCGATTTGAGCGATCAGATTATTAAATGCTGTGTTTCGGGTATCAATTCCGGACTTCAGAAATGAAAGACCTTCTTTTTGTTCTCTCCGAAAACGTGAAGCCAACCGGTCGTATTGAGACAAATCCAGGTTGATCATGTGGATCTTACCATATGTCGGATGGTTGCGGCGGCGTGGGGGCGATGACTGCAGCAGGCGTGCCGGAAAGTAGCGCGCCTCGGTCAAGAGAAACATACAAATCTGCTCTACGTGTGAACCGGTAGTTATGTGTACAAAGTAAGATTCATTTTCCGGGCTAAAGGGATAGGATAGGCAAAAGTCATGAAGCGCAGCGTACACTTCTTCAAAGTCCCAGGCATTCTTGATGTTAATATGGTGCAGGCGGATGTCTGTTTCTGGCGATACAAGATTGATATCTTCCATTACCTGGCCGGAAAGCGTTTCGAATTTTGGCTCGGCTAACAGCTCAAATCTGTCGACGAGGAAGTCTTCGTGTTGACAAATTGAGACAGTTGGCCGCCAGCGTCCCCAACGATCTTCCTTGACACCGCGGTCTAATGTCGGGCCGAGAAGGCCAATGACAACGTTCTTTTTTTGCATGTGGAGTCACTCATGGGTTCTTGTTTCACTCGCTACATCCTCCTGAATTTCTTCGAAGGGGCTAAAGGAGAATGTGCGCGAAATTTAAATCAATCCCTATGTTAAAACTAGATAAAAATCTAAGAATTATCCGCGTTTCTAGCTGGTGTGCATGGTGATTGTTTGTGGTGAATTTTTAAAGATATTGTAAATATTGAATTTAAGTTCTTTCTGTTGCTTTTGGCATGCGGCTTGTCTTATTACCAGACATTACGGATAGAAACAAAAGGAGAACGAAAGTGGTTAACAAGGACAAAGCACATCCCCCAATGCTAATCCCCAAAGGTGAAGCAACCGCAATTTTGCCGGTGCCGAAATTGACGCCTGTAACGGTTGTCGGCACGGAAGCGATTCGGCAAACTTTTGATCAGCAATGCTTGCAGCAAGCAATAAATGCGCGGAAGTCCCCTGGTGTGAGTCAAGTGGTCTTAAATCCGGATGCGCACGTGGGCTATGGTGCCCCGATCGGTTGTGTGATGGTATCTCCCACGCATATTTATCCAGGTCCGGTCGGCGTAGACATCAAATGTTCTATGAGCCTGCTGCAGCTTGATGTGCCCGTTGAGGCGATTCAGGACAAGAGTGTGCGCCGGGCATTGATCAATGCAATTCTCGAGCGTACTCCAACCGGCGCAGGCAAGGGACAACGCTCAGTGCCGAAGGCGCGCCGGGTATCTTACGAGCTTGGCTGGGCGGCCGCAACAGAAGGCGCTTCGGAGGCAGTCTGTCGAGCCCTGGGGATTCCTGTGGAATGGATGTCACGCTGCGAAGATGCCTTTCATTTAGGACATGATAATACCCGCGAAGCACTGGCTGCCCGTCTGAATTATCTGATTGACAACAATCTTTTTCCGAACTTTATGAAGAAGATTACTCAGTTAGGGTCCTATGGAAGCGGTAACCATTTTGGTGAGTGCGAAGCAGTTGAGATCGTTGATTCTGTTCGCGCACGCCGGGTGGCCGAGCATTTTGGACTGAAAGACGGATGCGTGGCATTTCTGTCCCATTGTGGATCGCGAGGATTTGGGTATCATCTGGCGCAGCAGCAGTTTAAGATTCTCGAAGATATGTTCACAGCCTGGAATATTCCTTATCCGGCAGATGACCGCAAATTGGTCTATGCACCGCTAGGAACGCCGCAGGCAAATGACTATCTTGATGATATGGCCCTGGGCGCAAACTTTGCGACCGTCAACCACATGTTGATTAACTCTCTGGTGCTGGAAGCATTCCAGGAAGTTTTGCCTGGCACCAGCGGACAATTGGTCTATTTCATCAGCCACAACATTGCGCGGCAGGAAATCATTCGCAACCAGAAGGTGTGGGTACATCGCAAGGGGGCAACCCGGTCTTATCCGGCGCATCATTTTGCTCTGCGGGATACCCCTTTCTTCGAAACCGGGCATCCGATTCTCTTGCCGGGCGATCCACAGCGCGGCTCCGCGGTGATGGTGGCAGATCCGGGAGCAGAATTGAGCTGTTACAGTGTCAATCATGGCGCCGGCCGGATGCTGGGGCGTAAAGCCGCGATTCGCTCCCTGGATCAGGGTGAGATCGACCAATCTTTTGAGACACGTGATATTCTTACCAACTGCCGCAAGTATCCGCGCGATGAAGCGCCGGCGGCTTATAAAGATTTCTCAGAAGTCTTACGGTCTGTGGAACTGGCCGGTTTGGCCAGCACAGTAGCGCGTCTCAAGGCACGCTTCGTCATTAAGGATAACGATGCATCTCTGGGAGGAGCAGCATAAAATGATTACAATTGATGGACAGCAGGGAGAAGGCGGCGGGCAAATTTTGCGCTCGTCGCTTTCCCTCTCTCTCATTACCGGAAAAGCCTTTCACATTCATAACATCCGTGCCGGCCGCAATAAGCCCGGACTGATGCGTCAGCATTTGACCGCAGTTCGTGCGGTTGCCGAGATCTCTGGCGGGGTTGTTGAAGGTGCTGATATCGGATCAATGGAGCTGATCTTTCGTCCCGGCGTAATCAAACCCGGCGAGTACAAATTCTCAATTGGTACCGCCGGCAGCACCATGCTGGTATTGCAAACAGTTATGCTGCCTTTACTTCTCGCAGATGGTCCCAGCGAGGTTGTTCTTGAGGGAGGAACGCATAATATCGCTGCACCGCCCTTCGATTTTCTCAATGTCGCATTCCTGCCATTGCTGCAGCGTATGGGGGCAGATGTAAAGGTAACACTGGAGAAATACGGATTCTATCCTGCCGGCGGCGGGCGGATTGTTGCTCGTATCTTGCCATGGAAAGTATTTAGACCGCTGGAATTACTGGAGCGTGGCAAGCTTATGTCTCGTCAGGCCATCGCCTTAATTGCCAATCTTCCGCCGAACATTATGATGCGTGAGTTAGAAACCATCCAGGGATTCCTGGGGCTGGCAGACGATGACCTGTTGCCACAGGAAATCAAGGGAGCGCACGGCCCGGGTAATACTGTTGCTGTTCAAATGAACTTTGAACATGTCAGTGAATTTTTCACCGGATTCGGTGAGCTGAATGTGCGTGCGGAGACAGTGGCAACGCGAGTGGCGAAGGATGCCCGATCTTATCATGCCAGCCTGGCGGCGGTAGGGCCGCATTTGGCCGATCAACTGCTGTTGCCGATGGCCGTTGTTGGACAGGGGGCATTTGTGGCGTCACGAATGACCGCCCATTGCCGCACCAATATCGATATTATTCGAAATTTTCTGCCGGTTGATATTCACGTAGAAAAGAATAGTCAGAATAACTGGCTGGTCGAGATGGAGAAAAGCTAAGAAAAAAGCCCGCAAGGATGCATCCTTCGCGGGCTTTTTCAAAATCAGATGTTGCTGGGCTTAGTCGCTTTCTGAGACTGAATCTTCTGCTACAGCCACGTTAAAAGCTACCTTAACTTTTTCCCAATGCAGATAAACGCTGGCTTTGCTACCGTCGAGATTATCTACACCGTAGGTCAACCATTCCTGATGTCCGGCTTCGCTCGGCTTGACAGTGACGCGCAGGGCGTCATTGGCTTCGTCGTACTTGTAGCTGCCCCAAATATCATTCTGCTTGCTGAAAATGATCACCCATTCGTCTTTCCCGGGAATCATATGCAGACCATACTTGCCAGCCGGTAAGCTTTTACCTTCGACAGTAAGTGCTGTCTTGGTTTCGAAAGTGGTGTTTTCGTTTGCACCGGCACGCCATGGATATGGCTTGTTGTCTGAATATTTGTTGCCTTCAGCCAGACCATAGGGCACCAGTACACCCCAAATAGGGCGGCCTTTTACACCAGGACGGCTATACTCAATTACAATTTTCCCATCCACGCCGATCCCCTGGGCAACGGATGCCGGAAGGCTTGGACGAACTTTTTTGCTCTGCGCCTGCGTAAAGGTTGAAATACCGATCAGCAGCATAAAAACAAGCGCAACTTTAGCAATGGCTTTAAAGGGGGTCATCATATTCTCCTATTGTTGGCCATCAATACACCAATGAACTATTTTTGCGTGAGCGTTCAAACATAAAGGTCTTTTTGTTCGAAAATCAAATTAAATGTGAAATTTTCACCTGGTGTTACTATCCTGTAATTTGTAACGTCAGTGCAACTCGCGGATCTAATAATTGTTGATGCGCCGCGCGGCAGGTAAAATGAAAGGACAATGATGAGTATTCATACAGTGATTTTTGATCTTGGCGGTGTCTTGATCGATTGGAATCCGCGCCATCTCTATCGTAAATTGTTCGATGGTGATGAAGAGGGCATGGAGCATTTCCTGGCTAATGTTTGTACCGGTGATTGGAATGCGCAACAAGATGGTGGACGTCCTTTTGCTGAGGCCGTCGCGCTGCTTCAGTCGCAGCACCCGGAATTTCATGACCTGATAGCGGCTTTTCATTTACGATGGGAAGAGATGCTTGGTGACGTCCACCAGGATGTGCTGGCAATGATGCGTCAGATTAAAGCAAGCGGTCTGCCGGTGTATGCGTTGACGAATTGGTCAGCGGAGACCTTCCCGATTGCCCGGCAAAGATTTGATTTTTTGCAGGAATTCAAGGACATTCTGGTGTCCGGTGAGGAAAACATGAAAAAACCGGATGCTGAAATTTATCATCGCTTCCTGGAGAAATTCGGAGTAGAAGCAAATGGATCGGTTTTTATTGATGATTCCTTGCCCAATGTAAAAGCAGCAAAGGATGTTGGTATCCACGGGATACATTTCCAGAGTGCTGAGGCCTTGCGGAATGAACTGCAGGAGTTGAATCTGCTAAAGCAGGATTGACAGTAATTATATGATAACAATGTCCCCCCTCTATCTCCCCCCGAGGGAGAGATAGAGGGGGGACAAAGACACTTTATTTGACTGACTAAAATTCAAGTCAAAGGAGGACCTTATGTCTGATAAAATCAAAAAAAGTAAAGAAGAGTGGCGCGATCAATTAACGCCGTCTCAATACAAGGTGACCCGCGAGCACGGCACCGAGCGGGCATTTACCGGCAAGTTTAATGATTTTAAAGGCAGCGGCAAGTTTGTTTGCGTATGTTGTGGCAATGAACTGTTTGAGTCAGATACCAAATACAATTCCGGTTCCGGATGGCCGAGTTTTTATCAGCCGGCGAATGACGAAAGCGTTGATACCAAAGAAGACATGAGCTATGGCATGGTTCGGGTGGAAGTGCTTTGTAAAAAGTGCGATGCGCACCTGGGACATGTCTTTCCGGATGGGCCGCAACCGACCGGACAGCGCTATTGCATGAATTCACTTGCCCTGAAATTTATCGATGAAGACGGCAACGAAATGACAGACGAATAAGCATCGGGAATAACATGAGTCAGGAACACACCGTTGAAGTAGAATTGGAAGAAGAGCAGCAGGAATCTGCAGACAAAGCGGAAGATAAACCCAAAAAGAAACGGCAATCGCTGAACACTGTACGATATGCCTTTAAGCAGATTATCTGGCCGCGACGCAAGCTGCTCGCCTTTGGATTGATCTTAATCGTACTAAACCGTGGCGCTGGACTGGTTTTACCGGGTTCAAGTAAAGTGCTGATGGATGATGTCATCACCGCCAAAGATTATGATTTGCTGTATTTGCTCTTGCTGGTTGTCGGCGCAGCAGTGCTTGTGCAGGCAGTGACGTCATTTTTTCTAACGAAGCTGCTGAGTGTGGAAGCGCAGCACCTGATTTCAGAATTGCGCTCCCAGGTGCAAAAGCAGATTATTCGCTTTCCGGTTGGATTTTTCGACAATCATAAATCCGGGGAGTTGGTATCGCGCATTATGAGCGATGTTGAAGGTGTGAGAAATCTCGTCGGTACCGGTTTGGTGCAACTTTTTGGCGGGGTATTGACCTCGGTAGCGTCATTCATTCTTCTCTTGAATATCAATGCAAAAATGACGCTTTATGCAATTCTGCCGATGGTGTTTTTTGGCTTTATTTCAGTGAAGGCCTTTGGCTACATCCGCCCGATTTTCCGCAAGCGCGGTGAGATCAATGCCGACGTTACCGGTCGTTTGACAGAATCGCTGGGTGGGATCCGGGTTATTAAGGGCTTTAATGCAGAGGCCCAGGAAATCAAAGTGTTTGAGGACGGAGTGGATCGCATTTTTCAGAATGTGAAGCAGTCGCTGACCTCCACCAGTCTTGTAACCAGTGCTGCCACCTTGCTATTGGGATTGACCAGCGTGGCAATTATGGCCGCCGGCGGCAACCTGATTATGGATGACCAAATGACCGTGGGTGATTTTTTCGCGTTTACGCTTTATCTGGGATTTCTGGTGGCGCCGATTGTCCAAATGGGTAATATTGGCAGCCAGATTACCGAGGCCTTTGCCGGCCTGGATCGGATGGAAGATATTCTCAGCCTTGAGCAGGAAGATCAAAATCCGCGCCGGGTTCGGGAATTGGACAAAATTATTGGCGATATCAAATTTCGCGATGTCCGTTTTGCCTACGAAGAAAATAAGGAAGTATTACATGGTGTCACCTTCGATGCACCGGCTGGTTCGGTAACTGCCCTTGTTGGCAGCTCCGGCTCCGGAAAAACAACCATTGCCGGACTGGCCGCTTCCTTTATGTCTCCGGCCAGTGGCACCATCACCATTGACGGCGTCGATATGTCCACTGTGACACTTGACAGCTACCGTTCGCGTCTCGGAGTTGTTCTGCAGGATGATTTTTTGTTTGAGGGCACCATTCGGGAAAATATTCTCTTCCCGCGACCTGATGCAACGGAGGAGCAACTGCTCGAGGCTGTTGCCGCTGCTCACGTGAAGGAGTTTACCGATCGATTTGAGGATGGGTTGAACACGTTGATTGGCGAACGAGGCGTGAAGTTGTCGGGTGGACAGCGCCAGCGGATTGCTATAGCGCGAGCGCTGCTTGCAGAGCCACAAATCCTCATCCTCGATGAGGCAACGTCGAACCTCGATACTGAAAGTGAGTTGCTGATCCAGAAGAGCCTCACGCGCCTGATGGAAGGACGCACCACTTTTGTCATAGCCCACCGCCTGAGTACGATTCGTAAAGCGGATCAGATTTTGGTTATCGAAAACGGCAGAATTGCTGAGCGCGGAACGCATGATGAGCTGATTGCCAGTAAAGGCCGTTATTATCAGCTGTATACCTACCAGGCGCGGATCTAACCCGCGCCTGTCGCAAAAATCGACGGCTCGCTGTCGAAAATTCCTGCTAATCAATTTCTAAGTTGTTGCCTGGCGGCGACGATACTCTAATCAAGCTTCTGTATGCCGGTTTTGGGACGGGAGCGTACATCATTTAAGCAAATTAGCTGATATGCTTTCACGAGGAGGACAATCAGTAGTAGATAGTGATGACAGCTTCAGTCCGGGATAACCCGGCCAATTATTCAGGAGGAATAATTCGTAACCGAAAGGGATTTCGATATGCATTTTTGTAAAACGAAGCGTCACGTTTGGCTGCAGAAAGAGGATGCTCTTAAGTGCTGCAATGGATATAAGCGTCAACTGGTAGTGGGAGATCAAATCCCGGAAGATGCACGCAATGTCCAGATTGAAGATGAAACCGGCGTGCGCTTCTGTCGAATTTGGGTAAAAGTCGAAGAAAAAAATCCGTACCTGGAAGAAGAAATTAGCGAGCATGAACTTGAAGAGAGCTGATTTGCTCGTCAGAACGCTCTCCTGTACGGGTATTTATCGAGGGAATAAATATCCGTACAGATCGGTTACAATCTGGCTAAATTAAAGAAAATCATTGTACTACCGACAATATTTGTGTACCTTCGACAAATCACGGTCAAAAACCGTCTTCCAAAAACGTACGTTTGTTGACAATACTTAAGTGTTATAAGTATTGCTTCAATCATTCAAAAATTAGAGATGGTGTACAATGTTTAGCCAATTTGCAGTAACGCAGGACCATAGTGGAGAGCAATTGAAAAGGAGTTGGATCATGAATAAACCTGAATTCGTATTAGACAAGCATTTGCAGTTTATGGATCGCATCGATCCGCTTGTCAGTGAAAATATATTTGTAGTGGTGCCAAAGCTTTTGACGCAGTTCCCGGAAATCAATCCGCGCCAGGCCCAGGATATCGTTCATTATTGGGGCGAACAGCAAGTGCGTAATGCCGAAGTGCATTATCTGGTAGAATCTGCTCAAAACGGCAAGTAACTGGCAACTGCAACTTTCTTTTGATTATCGCATTACCTCAACTTGCAGCAAGTCGTGTGCTTCACGGATGGCGGACTCTGCCTGTTCCGGTAGGTCTGCCCGGGCGAAGATGAAGCCCAGGTAGCGCCCGCCCTCGGGCATGGCGAGGATTTCCTGGTTTCTCGGGATGGTTATTAATACGTCTTCTATAGCGTCTATGACCTTTGCTTGCTCAACTCCCTTGACGCCGGTTAAGATGCCACTTTGTAGTACCGGTATCATCATGACTGCTGCTGCTTGACGTTCTCTTTGCACGGCTGACATGTCTTGCCCGAGTGCCTGGCGAATGATAAGTTCTTCCAGGCTGCTGCCATCGTCGAAGCGAAGCACTTGTGAACAAAGCCCACCTATTGATCTGCCTGCAATTTCAACAACCCATGCTCCCTGGTCATTTACACGAATTTCTGCATGAATCGGACCGTGCTTCAGTCCGATTGCCAATGCTGCTTGATGTGCTGTGTGTGTGATTTCACGTTGCACATACGCCGGAAGTCGCGATGGCGTGGCGTAGATGGTTTCAATAAAATGGGGTCCCTCCAGCGGATCCGGCTTATCAAAAATAGCCAGCGTTTTCAATTCGCCGTTAGAAAGAATACCTTCCAGCGCTACTTCAATGCCGGGAATATAATCTTCCACCAGAATTTCGATAGCGTCTCCGGGCATGCGTTTGCCGGCAACATCCGGTAAGGCAAGCAGCTGTACAATCCGCTCAAATGCTGCTTCAAATTCATTGCGATTGTTTGCCCGTGTTACACCACGGCTTGCTGATAGAAAAGATGGCTTCAGAACGCAGGGGAAATCGATGGATGATAGAAAGCCGGTTGGATTTTGCTCCACCGGAATGGCAGTAACGCGCGGACTGTTCAGGCCACTCTCGCGAATTCTTGCGCGCATGAGGCCTTTGTTGCGAGCTGCCTGAAGCGCTTCCGGCGCATTGTGAGCAATCGGCTGAGTTGTGGCGGCAATCGCAGCTACCCAGGCAGAAATATCGTCAACACCGAGAACGGCATCAAATGGCCGGCCACTGTCAAACCCACGAACCACAGATTTAATGTTGTCGCTATCATGAAAATTGATGCGCATTGTATTGTTGGGCACCAGGTCAGACATCGCCTGTCGTTGATCCGTGGCAATAATTAATTCAACTCCCAGCTTTAAAGCGGCACTGACAAATGCATGTGTGCGATATGTGGATGAGGGCAAGACCAGCAGGACACGTTTCATAGCAGCTAAAATACACTCTCAATGTCACTATTACTAAAAAAAAGCGATTTTTGGCTGGATTCGTCAAGTGTCGTGCATCGCTGTTTTTTATAATGCTGCGACGATTCTTTCTATGATTTTACTTTTTCCCGTTTCAAAAACCACCGCATTTCGGGTAAAAGTGATATAGATAACCATTGGCTTATGTGGAGAGAGAGATGATACTACCTCGACGAAACGCTATCTGCGTTCTTGCCGGCTTATGCTGTTTGCTGATACTCAGTCAGCCGCTGCCGGCACAGCAAGATCTGGCTGGAGACTGGGAAGGCCGCTTGAAAGTAGGCGCTACCTCTTTGCGGGTTGCTTTTCATATTACCGTAACAGAGGATGGCTTAACAGCAACAATGGATAGTCCTGATCAGGGTGCCACAGGGCTACCGGTTTCTGATGCGCGTTTGCATAACGGTGAATTGATCCTAACGGTTGCAGCGGTTGGCGGGCAATATCGCGGGAAAGTTGTTGCGCAGGAAATCGACGGCGTCTGGCAGCAAAGCGGGCGGGAGTTCCCTCTAAAATTGTATCGCCCTGGTAGTGATGCCGCAGCTGCAGTTGTTGAAGAAGAGAGCGTGCTTCCTATTCCCTACTCAGCAATCGAAGTTACCTACCGCAATGAGAAATCCGATATCGAACTGGCCGGGACTTTGACGATGCCGGAAAGTGACCAGCCGGTCGCTGCCCTGCTTTTGCTTAGTGGATCCGGACCCCAGGATCGCGACCAAAACATACTTGGCCATCGTCCTTTCGCTGTGATTGCTGATTACCTTACTCGACGCGGCATCGCTATTATGCGAGTGGATGATCGCGGTGTTGGTAAATCAGGCGGTGATTTCAACAGCTCTTCCGAAAGCGATTTTGTGGAGGACGCCATCGCCGGTTTGAATTATCTCAACAGCAGGTCTGACGTTGATCCTGCGAAGATAGGTCTGCTCGGACATAGCGAGGGCGGGTTGATTGCTGCACGGGTCGCAGCGCAGCGTCGCGATATCGCCATGCTGATAATGCTGGCCGCTCCCGGGATTCCCGGCGAAGAGCTTTTGCTCTTGCAAGCCGAGAAAATGCTCACAGCAACCAACGCAGATGCCAACTTGATTCGTGAAAATCGCGCTGTTCAAGAACAAGTGTTTTTACGCATCCGCGAGTTGTTTGATCAGCCCTTGACGCAGACCGATTTAGAAGCGATTTTGAATCAATCTGGTGGGATTGTCAGCGCTTCCAATCGCACTTACTTTCGGGATGCCTTAAAGCAGCAATTGACGATGCTGAATGCGCCCTGGTTTCGGGAACTACTGATGAGCGATCCCATGCATTATTTGGCACAGGTGATTTGTCCGGTACTGGCTTTGAATGGCAGCAAAGATTTACAGGTGCCGGCGGCACCAAATCTTGCAGGCATTGAAGCAGCGCTGAACCGCAGTGGTAATCGTGACGTAGAATTACATGAATTACGGGGACTCAATCATTTATTCCAGACTGCCGAGACCGGTCTTCCAGAAGAATATGCTACAATTAAAGAAACGATATCTCCGGACGTCTTGAAGATGATTGGAGATTGGGTTTCTGCGAGGAAATAGCATTTGGTTGGATTGTAGATTCGTTGAATCGTTGATTGGTGGATTTTTTAAGTTGACCCATCAACTATCAATGCGAATTACATGTTAAACCTCATGGAAAATGAACTACCGCACCGCAATTCGCATAGAATATTATGTCCCTGCGGGGCATCGAATTTTTTGGCCTTACAAAGCTACTAATATTTCGCTCCTACGGAGCGTCTGCCAATTTGGGAAGGTGCTTAATTCTGGTTTTTAGTCGCGTAGCGACGACATAATTCTAAAAAGGGTATCTCAAAAGTAAACCCTGTCCTGTAGGGACAGAATATCATTTTAAATGGTTCGAGATATCTCACAGACTACCCTGAATCGGGTCAGAGTATGCGACCTCAACTTGTATTTTAGCATGTAATTTGCATTTTCAACCAGTCTACTATTCAACTATTCAACTAGCTAACGTCGAGGGTCACTATGTCTTTCAAAATTGATCGCGCTTTTGTTCAGGAAGTAGCCCAACGGCTTGTGCAAATTGACTCCGTCAATCCCTCCCTTGCTGCGGATGGCGGCGGAGAACGTGAGATTGCTCAGTATTGTGCCGGCGTTCTCGAATCTCATGGCATTGCGGTCGATTTTAGTGAGCCAGAGCCGGGCCGGGTTAGTGTTATTGGCACTCTTTCGGGATCCGGAAACGGAAAATCCCTGATGTTCAACGCGCATATTGATACCGTAGGTGTCTCTGAGATGAACGATCCCTTTAGCGGAGAGATGCGTGATGGCAAGCTTTGGGGACGTGGCACATTTGACATGAAGGGCAGTGCCGCAAGCTGCATCGCAGCGATATGCGCACTTGCTGATGCAGATCGCAAACTGAACGGCGACATTGTCGTTACCCTGGTTGCAGATGAGGAATATGAGAGCATTGGGATGCAGGATGTGCTGAAGACGGTGCGAACGGATGCTGCGATTGTTACAGAACCGACGCAGTTACAGATATGCCTGGCGCATAAAGGCTTTATCTGGTATGAAATTGATTTCCAGGGGCGTGCAGCGCATGGCAGCCGCTTTGATTTGGGAATCGATGCCAATATGAACGCCGGTCGCTACCTGGCTGCCGTTCATGAGTATCAGCAAGAGTTGCAAGCGAAGCACCAGCATCCGCTGCTGGGGCCGCCGTCCTTGCATGCCGCGATGATCAAGGGCGGCAGCGGAATAAGCACCTATGCTGATCAGTGTCAATTGCATATCGAGCGCCGCACTATTCCCGGCGAAACCGCTTCAGCCGCGACAGCAGACCTTCAGCAGCTTTTGACACATTTGGCTACGGCCGATCCGGATGCCAAAGCTGAATTGAAAACCTTATGTATCCGTGATCCCTTTGAGGTTGATCGCAATGCAGAGATCGTTCGCTGTCTGGCGCAAAGCTATCAGTCCAGACTGCAAATCGAACCTGCTTTTGTTGGTGATACGCCCTGGATGGATGCCGCTTTACTGGCCGCAGCCGGGGTGGAAACTGTGGTGTTTGGCGCGACCGGTGGCGGGGCACATGCCCGCGAAGAATGGGTGGAGCTGGACTCGCTTCAGGCGCTTGCAGAAGTGCTGGCGGAAACAGCCAGCAACTACTGTCACTGATGTTTCTTCTGAACTACCCAGCAGAAATGACCATCTTGTTTTTGGAATTTCGAAGCGAAGCGCTTTAACCCCGCAAAAATAGTCTCATCAATGACAATTTCACCGCTGTCTGCTTGTTGCGACAATGCGGTTGCTTCGTCGACCTTCTCTCCCATGATACCGAACATTTTACGCTGGCAAATATTGATGACGCCGGTTTCGATTGGACCGGCAACCACTGAAATGCTTACCTCAAATCTGTCTCTGGTTAATGTGCTGCCCCCAAAGCAGCGATCTGCGATAAAGCCATGAAGATGTTGAGCTGTATCAATGACGTGGTCAGCGATGGTGCCATGTTTTGCCTCACCGGCGTCGAAAAGAATCCGCATGGTATGCTCGGATATTTTTTCAATGCTCCCATTGCGACTGCGAATTTCCGGCAGCGTTTCTTCCAGCAGCTGGCTGTAGCCGGCAAAGGCAGCGGATGTGCCTTTCGAAGCGGCATAGCTACTGAGGTTGTTGATGCGAATTATCATCAGCACGAGATCGCTGTTCTCGCCAAACCTGTTTTGCAGATCTTCGCCGGTATCACGTCCCAACTGTTGCTCAAAATATCGTGCTTGCTGTTCCCGAACGAGGGCATACTCGTTGCTTTGCTGCTGTATTGGCGCCTTTTCCAGCACGTGTCGCGTGGCTTCCATGAGAATTACCCAGTCGCTGTTTTCCTGCCGAAAGAGGTGTAGGTCAGCAACCACACCACTGTTGGTTTGAACATTCGGTAGAAGAAGCGTATCGCGCTGCAGCGGCAATAAGCCTTCCAGGAAAACAGCCACCTTGCTTACCGGGCTACCGATTTTCAGGTTGTCCAGGCCATAGGCCAGAAGCAGGCCACCGGATTCCAGCAGGGCGCCTTCCCTTGAAAGTTTGAGATAAGCGACAGCCCGCTGGTTCAGTGTGCGATCGAGAATGTAGTCGGATACGATGGGTGGAAACACGGTGCTAGACTCCAATAATTTTTCTGGTCAGTTGAACAAAAATATTTTCGACACCTTCCCCGGTTTTCGCACTGGTATGGGTAAGGTCCCAGCCTTCCTCAGCCAATTCTTCCAGGTAGGCATCATCTATGTCTTTTTCGTTCTCCAGGTCCGATTTGTTGACAGCGACGACAAAGGGAATATCACCAATAAGGCCTTCGACACGTCGCTGTAGCTCAATGACCTTTTCAAAGGATGCCCTACGGGTCAGATCAGCAACCAGGATGTAGCCGCTGCATCCTTGCAAATAAGAGGTCTGGATCTTTTGAAAGGCGTCTTCACCTGCCAGGTCCCAAAGAATCAGGTTAATCTCGTTATCGACAACTGTTACCAGCTTTTTGTCAATTTTGACACCAATGGTGGTCAGATATTTTTCTGAAAATGTTTCTTTAACGAAGCGGCTAACCAGGCTGGTTTTTCCAACTGCGAAAGCACCCAGCATGCATATCTTCTTTTGTAACATGTTTTTATCCGAATACTATTTGATAAACTTGTAAACCCGTCAATCTCAATTAAAGTGATCGAGGGCGCTACGCTGTTGACCGCCGACACACGGCCGGACGAAAGCAGCCGGGCGCTGATTTTTATCAATCGGGTGCTGTTCAAAAAAGCTTGATGGACCAGCGGGCGCATTTCTGCAGAAAGTTACGGTTTCGAAGATATCGCTATCAAAGTTTTGAAAAAAGAGGCACCCAAACCGAGAGCGATTTGGGTGCTATAGAATTCACAAAAAGTGGTTTGAGTTGCAGTCTATTTTGCCAGCAACATCTTCTTGTTAATCTGCACGGCGCCCGCTTTCAATGAATACAGATATACCCCTGAGCCAACCTTGTTACCGGCCGCATTTCTTCCATTCCATCTGATTGAATGCTTGCCGGCCTCGCGAACCTCCGAAAGCAAGGTAATAACCCTTTGGCCATCAATATTATAGATGGTCAATTCAACCAATTGTGATTCAGGCAAGCCAAACTCAATGGTGGTAATCGGATTAAAGGGATTCGGAAAGTTCTGTGCTAGCCAGTATTCGGTCGGTAGCGTTTCCGTGGCCTCTCCTTCCTCACCTTTGGCGAAAGACTTCTCCTCAATCTTTTCATCAGATGAATGATAGACGTCTGTCCAACGAACATGGGTTGTTCGATTGACAGATTTAAACCGCGTTCTTATCTCAACTTCCTTGCCCGCGAATCGGGAAATTGATGTCGATAAGTCGATTGCCAATGTATCTCCGCTTTCACCCAAATCAATGATTTCGGCGATGCTTAGCGCCTTAATGGCCACCAGGTTTGCTGGATCATTGATATCAACCAGATTGATTTCAAATATGTTTTCACTATTCCAGGCTATAGGAACCACGCCAGTCTTTTGAAAATCATGCACGGAGATATCAAAGTGAATATCTAGTGGGCGCGTTCCTGCTGTAAACGGGCTCGAGTTGAGAAAGGATCTTATTCGATCGTTTCCTTTAACAAATTCCATCTGACTGCTATCCGGATGAAAATCGAGCACCAACGTACCGTTTAATAACTCTGAAGTCCCGTCAATTGATATACCAGCCAAATCAATATCAGCCCGGCGGAAATAAGAAACATCTTCTTCTGATGAGATCTTGTCCTGCTTGCTTTGTTTAATTCCTGCTTCTTGTTTCGGAATATATCCCAGGACCTGTGATGCTGTTATTAAGTAAGGAACGGACGTGTTGCGCGTACTGACCATATTAATACGATCATTGTCATCATTTAATGAAGGATACCGTCCGGTATAACCGCCATTTGCCAGAGGATTTGTCCAACTGCCGCTGGTATTGGTACTATAATAAATCTTGTTCTGAAAAGATTCATAATAGGCCATTGCCAGATCACCAGTAGTGCTTCGGTGAGCAATCGAAGGCCGTTCTAACGAAGTAAAATTGGCCGAAAGCTGTGTTAATACTCCGGCATTCTTATCATAATAGTAGACCGGATTGAAGTAATTACTTTTTCCCTCAAAAGCGATATGAATTTGAGCATTGTCTATTGAAATTGACGGATAATTAGCACTATTAACACCTGTAAATCCGCTTGTTAAATTTTGCCCAGCGGTCGTTGCCCAATTCCAGCTGCTACCAGACGCATCGCCTTCGATAAACCATATATCTCCATCTTGAGCCCATACAAGCTTTGTCTTATCAATTCCCGAAGAGGTTCGGGAAATTGAGGGGTTGGCCGCAGAGCTGGTATTACCCGGTATTACAAAGATATTGCCCCACTGTCCACTGCTGCCTCGCATTCTTAGGACCAGATTAGCTGAAGATTTCCAAACAACCCAGGCGTTCGTTGCTGATGTATTTGAATGAAGGGTCGGTTTACCTTGTGAAATCGGCTGAAAGCCAAAACCACTAACGGCTTCCGATGCTAGCCATTGGCTTGTCTGACTGTCATATTTGCGAAATCTGACTTCATGTATATTAGTTCCCTGATAATTGATCAATTTCTCATACACAACATATATATCATTGGTAGGCGTACTCGCAACAAAATCGATTGAAGGGTTGCGACAAGGATATGATGCGGTGCCTTCCTCCAATAACGTTTCATTATCCCAATCACCATCACTGCCGCTTGCCGATTTCGAGTAATAGATACTGTTATTGTCAATATAAACCATATGCCATTTATTAGATTGATCCCGAACCATTTTACGACTGTTGTTTGATACGGTAGCCGTCGATATACCGGATGCCTTGTGGCCTTTGAGTTGTGCCGTTATTGTAGCATTATTGGCTAGAAACTCCAGGCTGGTAGTCGCACTAAATTCATCTGTAAAATCAACATTTGTTCCGGTCCAGCGAGACAAAAAGTAGTCAATTCCACCGATAGGTGTGGTTGGAGCTGCGACTGAGTAAAATACAGGCGCAGTCGCGGGATCTTGGTTTAGAAAAACGCCTTTGTTATTCGAGCTTGTTATCAGTTGACCTGGTAGCGTAGCAAATGGAACAAAAGCTGCTGAATCTCCTCGATTTCGTAGCCCATATGGCTGTTCATCAAAATCAATTAACCATGGATCTTTGAATTCGATGGTTCCCAAATTTGTCTGACCTGACGTAATCAATTCAGTTTGTATAGTAGCTTCAGCAACTGGTTGAAAGTTTGCAGTAATTGGGGGTTGACTTGCTATTGTGGTGAATGATCGATGATTCAGACTGCTATTGTATAGACCATCAAGCAACCATCGATCGAATTTTTGTGTTGTTCCTTGCTTAAAGTCCTGTTCGGCGCGTAGAACTTCAGTCGAACCCACGTGAAACAAGAAATCATGTGGAGCATTGTGCTTTCTAAACTCTTCTTGTTCCCATCGTTCGAACTGACCAAATGATTGTTGTGAAGCATCGACTTGATCGACCGCTGTCTTTACAAAACCACTTTGGACGGGAACATCAACTGAATTAAAATACATCAGGCGCTTGTTATTCGTGCCGCCATGATCTCTGTTTTCTGTCCAAACGCCATAAAAATCACCGTGTCCGCTGGTTAAACCGTCATAGTCACCAATAAAAGTACCGCCGGTAGGTTCTATGAGAAAGCTGCTACCTACTTCAATTTGGCTGGAAAAAGATGCACCACCATCAGTGCTATACCTGAAATAAGTATACACCGGCTGGTTAACGGCCTCTTCGCTGGAAGAATAAAGTAAGCCAACAATCCCATCTGCGCGCACGCTAATTGCCGGCATCCATTGATGGCCACTGCCTCCGGCGACTGTCGATACAGAAGTCCATTGATAATTCGAGCCAATTTTTTCGCCGCGAATCAATGCTATATTACTGGTCATGCTGCCTTGATTTGCGCAAGCCACATATACGTTATCTCCATACGCACCATTACTGTTGTCAATTGCAATTCTTGGATAATTATCCACCCGAACCTTGTTATCCTTAATAAACCAATTTCCTCCCCCTGAACCGGATGACACATATTGACCTATTTGATCAATGTTGAAATCATTAGCTGTAATAGCTATTCCGTTACTATCCCAACCGTTTACGGCGATTTTGACAACCGGTTGATCGGTTGCCAAGCGTTTCCAAATAGCATAAGCAAGGAAGATATCTTCGTTCTCGGAAACTGCAATTGAAGACCCATGCAACTCTTCCTGATTGGCTGCATCATAGTCGAGAGTTTTCCACTGGGTGAAATTTGTGCCACCATCAATTGAGCGGTAGACTCGTAATTGTGTATGGCTTGGAGTAGTCGTTAAGTCGAATCGAGTGAGCGATATATAGATATTGAATTTGTTATGCGTTGAGTTTCTAACGGGGCTAATAGCTATCCAAGGTCGGTCTAAATCTTCATTAATCTCATCAAGATCAATAGCAGTGTTGGCCACACTCCATGTAGTGCCACCATCAGTAGACGTATGTAAGAATAATTTGCCAACAGAACGATTTTGATAGATAAGGTAGGCAATTCCATCGTTATCAAAAGCCACGACTGGATCTCCAAGCCCGGCACCATTAATATCATCAGATCCACTCCAAGAAGTACCACCATCGTTACTAGAATAATAGCCGATCTGACTGGCTGATGAGGTTTGAGTGATTGCAGTAGCGATTAGGTTTTGATCATCGGTGGGATTAACGGCAATGTGTGGCTCAGCTTGGGCAAGAGTTGATAATTTCACAACGGCCGGTGTACCCGCCGTTTGCGTAAAGCCCTCATTGATTAATAGAAATATCAATGCCGGCAGAACTAAAAAAGACATTCTTCGCTTCATAAACCCTCCTTTTTGGCTCCTAAGTGTCTTGATTTAGAATTCTAGTATCTAACTCCTTTCAGGATTAAGGCGTTATTGTTGATCCAACCAACGGCGACCATCAAGTTCTGTTGAAAATCCACCGCGCTATAATTGCCAAAAATGGCTGGTAATTCATTTTCACGATATTGATGCCAATTGCTGCCATTATAATGCGAAAGCAATCCAAAGCCGCCGGCAACTATTACATCCTTCAAACTATTGCCGCGAACTTCGGATTTGTATAGCAATGGATGATCCTCATCATGTTGCCAGGGATCGCCAAGACGGTCTGTATAGAATACACCATCACCAACAGCATAATATCTTTCACCCGGCACAAACCAGATGCTGCTAATGGCAGGTGGCAATCCTTCGCTTGAAACGGTTGTAACGCTTGTGCCGTCTATTTTAAGAATCTTGGTCTCTGTAGGATTGTCTGGGCCGTATGACGCAACAGCCAAGATTTCAAAACTGCCCGATTCAGCATTATCTGTACCCCAAATGTCTTGTATCGGTAGCTCGACTGGCACTGCTAATTCTTCCCACCTGTTCCCATCAAAGTGAATAATTAGTCCATTGGTTCCAACGCCATATATATTATCAGGTGAGTTTCCCCACAGTCTCCCAACTATGTTTGTCGTGCTAATATCTCTCAAGTAAGAGAGGGTGGCGGTATTACCGTTCCAGTGGTAAATGCTACCTGCTGCTAGCCAGATGTCATCTTCTGAAAAAATCAGAATATCTCTTATTGGAACGATTATTGAACCTCTTTCTAGGAACCTGGTTGGAGACCAACGCTCTCCATCCCAGTGAATTGCATTGTAAGGCGGAATCCAGTTTCCTGTTGAATCGAACTGATCTGTGTCATCAGTATGTATTTCGCCTACAGCCCAAATATTGTCTTTGTTTACAATTGTTACATTTGTTAGAAAAGAAGAGCTACTACTAAGAATAGTATCCAATTCCCACACAAACCTATGGCTGGTCGTATCCGGCTCAATGGGCGTTTCACTTGTCATGGTAGTAGATTTACAGCTGATGAAAAAGAAGAGCAGATTAATGAGAAAAAGAAAGATGAAATGGTGCATGCGAATAGTAGAAGATATTAGAAGTTTCACGCCGAGTCCTCCTCTTCGATACTCCAAGGCGATACTCGAACTAAACCAGATTCAACTTGTCCGGGTTTAGTTCGAAACAACAAAGCTTTACTTCTTGTCTTAAGAATTCAGTGGGATGTTTAGAAAAAGTTCTGGAACTAAATTTTTAGATGCAAGGGTAAAAAATACTGGTTTATGAGATCGAATAAGATGATATTCCGGTGTTTTCACTTTGTGTTATCAGCCCCAATCCTCACCCCCCGATACCGGAGATAATTGTAGGCATCCTTGCTTTAAATGTCATTCACCAATTGAACCAGGTTTTTTAGTGAGCGGCGGCACCTATTTCATCGAAGTCTGTAAGTGCATTCGTGCAGAAAGGTACGGTTCTGACTCCAAATTCAGCCTTGAAACCGTACCTTTCTGCAGAAATGTGCCCGCTGGTCCTTGATGTCGTGAGGGGAAGAGAGGAGATATCGTCAAAATTTGAAATTAACATTAATTACCTTCTGCGTACTGCAGGCGGCGTTGCGTTTTCCCCTTGCATCACGCCCTTCTTCATCGAAACCGCAATACTGTACATAATCATGACATTTCCGGTGATCTTTCATACCTTTCAGGCAATAAAGTTCACGGTATTTTTGCGGGTGACGTGCGGAGTGATCTTCCACATCGATGAGACTGCCAAAGGGACATTGGATACAGCCTTCCGGCTGCAGGGGGATCTCGGTCGCCGTTTCTCTTGCCACGAGTGCTTTTGATTGGTTCCAGAGCGGTGCTTCACCCCGTGATTCGATATCAATGCGGCGCAGGCGGTGCATGACCAGGCGCCCGCGATCCAGATCGAGTGTCGCACGGGCAGTGAGTTTGTCACCGGCGCCAAATTTTAGTCCGGCATAGGTTTTCGGTGAGAGGCGGATGTATACATGGTCTTCTATCAGCATGCGCTCGATATATAGCTCTTTGAATATCAGCAGGAAGCCACGAAAGACAATGCTTTCACCTTTCTTGTAAACCCTCTTGTTGAAGAGCGGTTTGACGCCGTCGATTTGCCCAAAAATTTCCCATTCGCGTCCGCGATGTTCTTCAAGCCAGTCTTCAAACTCAGTGAGTTCTTGCTGGAAATCCTGGTATTCTTCCTCGGAAATTTGCAGTTCGGAACGATTGTGAACTTTTTCTTCGTAGAAGTGCCGGCAGCCGTGGCAGTTTTTGCCCATGAAATTATAGCCGCGATAACAGGGTTTGCCCTGTTTCATCAGCTTGCATTCCCAGCGAAAGTAGAAACAGCCGTGCGGAAAGCAGCCCTTCTCATTCATGATATGATGAACGGACATTTGGCTTTCAAATCCGGCATGGGCTTCATGAACACATTTGAAAATGTTCATTCGCTTATAGGCGTTGCGCATGGGTTTTGCTCTCCTTGCTAAATAAGATCCCCCAGCATCCCTTCGAAGGGGGTACAATGTGATGTCTATCGACCATACTGACTAATGAAAACTACAAAACTGATGTTTTTCGCTGCTGCCGCTGCCAATCGGCGAACCCGCTGGCGGCGCCGGCGGCGAGGGTAATGACTCGATATGATGTTCCCCGGCAAAATAGTTACGGATCAACGATACGAGATAGCGATAATGCGCCCTCTTTTGCCCGCTGCTGCGATTGCCACGCTCTTGCAGCCATGTTCTTAAACCAGCCAGATTTAGATTCGCAATGGCGCGCGTGCTTGATGAGGCATTATCGTTAGCTGCCAAATGAATCATGTTGTAGACGGTCACATAATTGACCGCTTGCTGGATTTCGCCATGATAGCCGTCCTTCAGCTTTTTGCGAATGGTGGCGTCCACAACTTCATCAATCACATCCTGTGGAGACGGTGACTGCTTATCGCGGGCATGATATTCCACAAGTCGCGCCATTCGTTGAGGATTAAAGATCATGCGCATGGTTAAATGGGCTGCCGACTCTGCCGCCGCCAGGGCGTCGAACGTCACGCCGGTGCGAATTCGAATGACCTCGCGATTGCGATAGGTGCGAAAGGCCCGCGGCGGGATTTGCCGCAATAGCTTCTCGGGGAGCGCCAGCACTTCCGGATTCACTGTTCCCAGGAGTGCTTGTAGCGCTTTCATCTGTTGATCTGCCGGTACGATTTGGGTGGGTGGTTGACCGTCGCCACGCATGGCATAGGTGTATTGCAAACCACCAAGCAGCTTGCCGGCGCCTTCCAGTTGGTAACGATGGAAAAAATATATTGGTACCAACACTTCTTCGAGTGTCGACATCGGATCGCCGTGTGGAATCGCTGCTTCCGAGAAGTTTTTCAGAGCTGTATCGCGTATCTTCACAACCCGAGTGAGTTCGTCAGCTGCGTCCGCACCATTGTCCCAAAGGTGGGCCAACGGGTGGGCGCCGCCAAGCGGGCGGGCATCAGCGTCGGCAACAAAGTGAAGGCCGGCTTTGTCCGATTCGAGCAGGATGTTGTTGAGCGCAGCGTCTTCATCTGTACCGGCGTCAAATTCAGCATAGCCGTAAATAACCGCTCGTTTATCCCATTCTCCGATGCCGGTTGCATAAGCCTCGCTGAGGTCGATCTTACTCTCGCTGTCGAGTTTAACCAGCGGGTGCGGATAGTCCATGACGGAAGCACGATTGTTCACACTAGCCGCAAAATTGTGGGTAATGCCAAGCGTATGGCCTACTTCATGAGCCGATAGCTGCCTCAGGCGTGCCAGCGCCATTTCTTCCATTTTATTCGACATTTCATCCTTGCTGGCATGCGGCGAGAGCAGCCCCTCGGCGATCAGGAAATCCTGGCGCACGCGCAAGGAGCCGAGGCTGACGTGCCCCTTGATAATTTCGCCGGTGCGCGGATCCATTACAGCATTGCCGTATGACCATCCGCGGGTGCTGCGGTGCACCCATTGAATCACATTGTAGCGAACATCCATTGGGTCGATGCCTTCCGGTAGCACTTCCACCCGAAAACCATTAATGAAGCCAGCTGCTTCGAATGCTTCTTCCCACCAGCGAGCCCCATCCAACAAGGCGGAAAGAATCGGCTCCGGTGCACCATTGTCCACGTAATAAACAATTGGTTCGATCACCTCGCTTGGCGCTGCGCCGGGCGTTTTTTTGATCAGGCGATGTCTGGCAATCAACTGCTGTCGAATCTCCTGGTGGATTGGCACGGCATAATCGAGATAAGACGGTCCGAAATAGCCGGCTCGTGGATCAGATTTCCGTGGTCTGAATCTATCATCCGGCAAGCGAATAAATGAATGGTGCTGTCTCACGGTGACTGCTGTTGAGGTCGGCGTTACGCTGGGAAGATATTGGCCGCTGGGTTTGCCTTTGAAGGTCAATAGGGCTTCAAATTCGCTGTTGTCCGGAAAATTGCGAGTGCGGTCCATATATATCGCGGAGCGGCCCGCATCAACACTGTAATTTCCCTCTTTCATGCGCTGCAGTGTGGTGGAGACGCCAATCGCATCTCGCAGGAAGAAGCTTGTGGCGTCCACCAGGACGCGCCCGTTTTCCTCGATAGTTTGCTCAAAACCCCATAAAACGGACTGGGCAAATGCTTCTTTGACGGACTTGCGTTCTGCAGCATTATCGCTGACAGCGCGATAGCTATAGTTGGGTTGCACAAGGAGGATCTTTGGTCCGATTTTCTGGAATTTGACCACGCGGTTATCGCTTATGTCACCGCGATCGAGGCCAATATCGTTGGAGCCAACACCTGCCTGAAGTCCGGTCATGTAAAGGAATTCTTCGTCCCATTTGTCAATTTCCAGCCAAATTTTACCGGTGCTTTCATCCCAGTAGAAATTGAAAAACCCGGGAAACGCCTGCATGCCGCTTGTTTTGCCGGCAATGGTTTCAGACGCTTTTTTAGTGGACGATGATTGAGGGAGGGTGAAGCCAGTTAGTAGAACGACGAAAAGAAATGCATGAACAATACGCATGATAACTCCAGGTTTACTCACTCGGCAAGAGCTACTGCGCTAAACGCCACATCCCCCTGAATCCCCCTTCGAAGGGGGATTCAGGGGGATGTGGCCGCAGGCCCCTTATTTCATTCTCTCAACAAGAATAACGTCGAGATCTTCGTTGGACTTTAGACCGATAGCGACCATTAGGCCACTCCATAGCCGGTTTTCGCCCCAAACCTCATAATAGGCCATATTGCCATCACTGGGAAGAGTAACCGGTTCACTGGATTGTTGGCGGAACTTGATATAAAAGGAAGTTGCAAAGTCAGGGATCTCCAGGGTTTTACTTAAATGATCGCCGGGCTTGAATACCAAAGTTTCAATAGCGGTGCTATCGCTGGAGGTGTATACAACCGAGCAGCGACGCCAGAAGCGGCGAAGCTTTACTTCCATTTTCTTGTCTCCGGATTCCTGGAGTGATGCTGTAGTGATAAAGAAATCATTGCTATTCAGAGATGCAAGATCGCCGTGGTCGCTGATAACTTGTGGTGGTTCCAGGAAACCGGTTGGGCTCGCCTGACGAATTTCGACAGCGCTCATCTGAATCAGGGCCGGGAGGCCAATACCCAGGTAAAAGGCTTTCTTGAAATCAGTTTCTTCCCAAATCCAGGCAACAACCGCACCCATCATCGCAAAAATACTGAGCCCAAGCAGGTAGGTCAGTTCCGGTAAGCGCGGATTTTCCCCCATCAGGGTCACAGCTAAACGTAAGAGATTTGGCGAGATACCGCCGAAAGCAGCAGCAAACAGAATTGGGAATCGCTGCTTCATGTCACAAACTCCTCAATATTAATGGGTTACTTGCCGTATTGGATATCCTTGGAACGGTCATTTTCGAAATGATGTTCCTTAAGATATCAGAAAAAACCGAATTGGCAAATTTTCTCAAGCAGCGCTATTTAGCGTCCTGCTTTACCCAAACCACAGTGAGGAATGTTCATGAAACGTAATTTTATTCATTTGTTTGTGGTCTTTATGCTTATATCTTTTTCTGGTAGTGCGCTGGCGCAGCTGGCAATTAATCCAGGAGTGAAGGGTGGTTTGAACTATGTGACCATCGTTACCGATGCGGATGAAGACAATATTGAATCCAAACTCGGCCTTCATGGCGGTCTTTTTGTAATGATTACACCGGTCCCGCTGCTGTCTTTCCAGGCGGAAGCGCTGTTTACCCAGAAAGGTGCTAAAGAAACAGCGTCGGTTGATATTGGTGGCACCGTTTTGACGTCCACTGCTGATTATTCCATCAATTATGTAGAAATTCCGTTGATTGGAAAGTTGAATTTGCCGGTAGGTGATCTCTTTTTGGTGAACATTATGGCCGGACCGGCGTTTGGTATTAAGTTAAGCGAAAAAATTGAAATCGATGGCGAAGATCTCGATACGGATGACTTCTTTGAGAAAAATGACATCGGACTGGTATTGGGCGTTGGTGGCACCATGGCTCCGAGCAATGGCCCCAAGGTCGTCGCTGATATTCGTTTCGTTCTTGGCTTAACAGACATCGTTGAATTGGAAGATAATGGCGGCTCCGGAGTAACGAGCGTTAAGAATAGTGCCATCATGGCCACCTTTGGAGTCGCGCTCTAATAGTCACGATTTGTGAGGTGTATTCATGAAGAGACAACATTCATTGCGGCTTTCCTGGTTTTTGCTGTTGATACTTGTATTGAGTAGTCCTTCTTTTTCCCAGCTTTCGGTAAAGATGGGAATAAAGGGCGGACAGAATTTCGCAACCTTTCGCGGGGATCTATTACCTGCCCAGATTGGTCTCAACAGCATTAACCTCAAGAGCAAGTCCGGCATTGTTGCCGGCGCATTTATGAAAGTCACGCTACTTGGCACTTTTGCGATTCAACCGGAACTGCTCTATTCACAAAAAGGCGTTGCCTACGATGGCGTCCTTGACGCCGGCATTGCCAGCCGGAATGTTGAAGGCCGTTTGAATGTCAGTTACCTGGAATTACCGATTCTCGGTCGTTTTGAAATGTCGTTATTACCGATGATGTCGCTAAGCGTTTACGGTGGACCTGCGTTCTCGATAAAAATGAGCGAAGGTTTCGAGCTGGAAGAAAATGGCGTGGAAGTCCCTTCCGGTTTGAGCGATAGCGATATTTTCGCTGACCGTGATTCCGGTATTGTCATTGGCGCCGGGTTGTCTATTTCTCCGGCGAATCTGGCGATGTTCTTCATTGATGCCCGCTACACCATTGGTACCGATGCCGTTCTGGTGAATCCCGATCCGTCAGGCCCGGAAATTAAAAATAATGTATTCACACTGAGCGTCGGCATTGGTTTTTAAGGAATAACCGCCTTTTCCAGGGAAGGGGCGGTTGCCGTCAAAACTTGCTGCAAGTGATCAACTAAATTTCTGCCAATTCGAATTGTTTTCTTGCGTGCGGGGTGATGACTCCCTGGGGAGATCTAGTATTTAGTATCACGATTTGGTGGTAATCCCCCCTCTATTTCCCCCTGGGGGAGATAAAGGGGGGATTATTCGTTGCATCTCTTCACCTCGCTAGGATTGCTTTTTTACAATTCCCAGGGATTTCATCTTCTTGTGTAGATTGGTGCGCTCCATACCGAGCAGGCGCGCCGCCTGTGACACGTTGCCGTTTGCGGTGTCCAGACAGGCCTTGATATAAGTCCGTTCCGCTTCTTCGCGAACCTCACTCAGCGTTTTGCTACCGGCCGCAATGTTTTGGGCTTTAAAAGAAGACTGAAAAAGGTAGGGCGGTAAGTCTTCAACTTTAATATGATTATGGTCGGCCATAATGATAAGGCGTTCAACCAGATTTTGCAATTCCCGAATATTACCAGGCCAGTGATATTTCTTGAGGATACCATAAACCGTATCGTCAACGCGAGGCATTGGCGAGTGGTTGCGTTGGCAATATGTTTCGATGAAATGTTGTGCCAATAGCGGCACATCCGAAGCACGTTCCCGCAAAGGGGGGAGATGTATCGGCAGAACATTGAGCCGGAAATATAGATCTTCCCTGAAGCTGCCTTCTTCCACCATAGCTTGCAGGTTCTTGTTGGTTGCAGCGACAATCCGCACGTCAACTTTAATGCTGTCTTTCCCGCCGACCCGCTGGAATTCACCATCTTGTAAAACCCGAAGAACCTTGGTCTGCACGCGCAGACTCATATCCCCAATTTCATCGAGGAAAAATGTACCGCCATCGGCCTGCAGGAATTTGCCGTCCCGGCGTTCCGAAGCGCCGGTGAAGGCGCCCTTTTCGTTGCCGAAGAGCTCGCTTTCAGTCAGATCTTCCGGAATTGCGGCGCAATTCATTTTGACAAATGGGCCACTGTGGCGTGCGCTATTGCTATGAATGGCGTAAGCGACCAGTTCCTTACCGACACCGCTTTCTCCTGTTATCAACACCTTGCTGTCCGTTGGCGCAACCTTTCCGATCTGGCGGTAAATTTTCTCAATGGCGGGCGACTCACCAACCATTTGATAGCCTTTTTCGACGCTTGCCTGTAGTTTTGCATATCTGCTGGTCAGGCTCTTGCGTTCCTGCAGGTTACGAATGCTCAGCAGGATTTTTTCCTTTTGGAGAGGTTTTTCGAGGAAGTCGTAGGCGCCGGCTCGCGTTGCTTCGACGGCAACACTCAAAGTGCCTTGCCCGGAAATCATGACCACATCAGCTTGTGGATATTGTTGACGGTATTGTTTCAGTATATCAATCCCGTCAGCGCCCGGCAGGTTGACATCGAGAAAAACGATGTCAAATGCTGATGTCTTAACAGACTTGAGAAATGCTTCGCCGCTTTCGAACGGCATCACATTGAATTTCTGTGCCTTTAGAATAATCTCAAATGAGCGGCGAATATTCTTTTCGTCGTCAACGATGGCGATAGAAAGAGATGTCATGAGTAGATTCCAAATAAAAGTCTAATGCTACGCGGCATATATGAAAAACGGGCATCCCCCCTATATGTCACCCCCGGGGGGACATATAGGGGGGATGCTTCTAAAAAAATGAAAGTAGAGATCTGGAATACTTTAGAACAGATTTAATACCGTAACCTGCGGGCGGCAATTGACTCGTACGCCCCAAATATTACCGACGCCACGGCTGATATACATCCAGCGCTCATTCCAGCGATGCAGTCCTTCGACATAGCGCAAGTCACGCACCGGTGCAAAGGGGGCGCCAATGACCGGCAGGCGGAATTGGCCACCATGCGTATGTCCGCAAAGCATCAAATCCCAGTGAAAGTTCTTCAGGGCGTCCTTGCTGTCCGGATTATGCGACAGCACAACTGTCGGGAGTTTCTCTTTTGCCTTTTGGGGATCTGTCGTCAAGACTTCCTCAGGTATAAGGCTCTTCGCCCATAAGTCACCAAGACCAACGATGCGTAGTTTGGCTTTGTCTTGTTTGAATACCGCGTCCTTGTTTAGCAGGGTCTTGATGCCGCTATCCGTAAGCACCTTATCCATCTGAAGAATGGTGGGATAGCCACCGCGTCGTGCTGCCCATGAGCCGCCATCATGATTACCAAAGCTGGCATAGGTCGGGCAATGATCACTAAGTTTGCGAAGGATGCGTTTATAGCGCTCCGGATCGGGAATGTCGTGCGTGATAAAATCTCCGGTTAAACAGACCAGGTCCGGATTTTCTGCCAGTCCGGCATCTATTGCCTGCTCAATAAATTCATAAGGTACATCCTGGCCGGCGTGGAGGTCTGAAAGATGTAAAAGACGCAAGGTCTTTGGAAGCGGCTTATCGCGCAGAGAAATACTCTCCCTGCTTACCTCCAGCCACTCCGGTTCAAAAATGCGCGCGTATAGCGCTGTTCCAATACTAATTCCCAGGCTTGCCAGAAAAAATGCTCGTCTACCAATATCCATTCAACTTCCTTTGTAATTCTCTTATTAGCGTTGATCTATCGTCCCCCCTCCATCTCCCCCTGGGGGGAGATGGAGGGGGGACATTGTAATCTATTTTAATGTTTCCTCAAACTGCGTATTTTTTGAAAATATCCTTCTTCAAAAGTCGGCTCTTTATTCTTCTATCGGCAGTTTGAAAGTGAATATGCTCCCTTGCCCCGAAACAGAGTTTACGCGAATTTCCCCGCCATGTTCCTCGATCATTTTGCGGGTAATTGCCAAACCCAGTCCAACGCCGTCGGGTTTTGTTGAAAAATAAGGCTGAAAAATCTGACGCTGTACCGCCGGAGGTATGCCGCTCCCACTGTCTTTGACACTTACTTCGGCGAAGCGTTCAATTCGACGCGATGACAGCTCGATGGGCGTCTTATCGCCGCCGGCCTGCGCGGCATTTTCAATTAAATTGATCAATACCCGGCGAATTCGATCGTCATCGAATGAAAATACAGGCATGTCCTCCGCCAGGTCCTGCTGAAACGCCAGATGCGGATAGAGTTTGATGATATCATTGATCAACGTATTCAGATTGCCACGCTCTTTTTGCAGTTCCGGCAGGCGCCCGAATGCCGAAAATTCATTGACCAGCTTGCGAAGGTTCTCAATCTCTTCATTCACAATTTGATGGCACTCTGTTAGCAACTGCCGGTAGCTTTCATCACTCTCGCTGTATTGATCGACCATTTCCTGTACGGTCAATTGAATTGGCGTTAATGGGTTCTTGATTTCATGCGCCAGTCGCCGGGCGATTTCCTGCCAGGCGGCCATTTTTTCCAGGTATATGGCTTTTTCCTGAGAGGTTTTTAGGTCACGGGCCATGCTGTTAAAGCGCTCCACGAGTTCTCCAATCTCATCACTGCTGGTCTTTTCAATGCGATAATCAAGATTTCCTTTCCCCAATTCTTCCGTTCCGGTAACCAGCGCGGCAATCGGTTCTGTAATGCGCCGTGATATCCAGATGGCAATCGCCGTAGCAACAGCTACCACTAAGAATCCCAGAACCAGAAAGGCCGTCAATAGATTCTGCGGAATAGATACTTCCTGCAAAGACAGGCGCTGATACATCTGATGAACTTCCAGCGTCTGATCGGTTTCTTGCAGAAAATCATCGTTTACGGCGGCTGTTAACACCAGATATTGGCGACTGCCGCTCCTGTCGGTTCTTGTGACGGCGGCGAAGCGGTTATGGTCACGATCCGATACTATCAGTTGGCCGCTGGGAAGCTGATCGCTATGGCGTAAATGTCCCTGTTTAACGCGTGGGACATCCAGGCCGTCAGTCTGACGTTCGCCAAGCAACCGACCATTCTGCTGATACATGCGCAAGGCCAGGAATCGCCATTCTTTGGTTGCCTCCGGAAGCGTCAGGTGCTTTGCCTCAGCGTCGGCCGGAAGTTGATCCAGCAGCTCATTTGCAATGTTTCCCAGTTGCTCCTTGCGGTGCTGGTATAACTCCCGCGAGTGACCGATGCTGGTTGCCAAAGCAGTTTCCACGCTGGGATTTACACCGACACTATAGCTGTGATGCACCAGGTTATTAACCAGGATGCTAATTGGGATCACTGGTAACAGTACCGTTCCCAGGAAAATGAGAATAATTTTATTTCGAACTGTTGACATCAGCGCTCGGAAATTGCACTAAGGGTAAATGGGGTAGATGCAGCCCGGGCAATAAAGCCCTCGACTTCGTCATCGTCGCCAATAAAGAGGGCGATGATCCTGTTCAGGTTAAGTCGGAACCCGCTGTCCTTGCGAAAGACGGACACATCTTCTTCACTTTCAGCAGAACTGATTATCCAGTTCTTTAATTTTTCATTCTGAGACCGCGTAAGCACGATGACTCGTAAATCCATTACAATCCAAAGCTGCTCTTCGGTATCCATCCCATCAACTGAAAATATTGGATAAGGCTGAACATCATTCCACCAGGTCGTTAGCATTTCCAGTGAAGTGAATGCTACAGGCAATTGATTGCTTTCCTGCAAATAGCGATCTTCCCAGATATCGTAAGTAACCCTTAATTTGAAGGTGGCCGTCCTGATTCGCTGCCGCTCGCGATTGTAGAGCTGTGGTTTCAACTCGAGAAGTATCGGCAGTCCGGATAGCAGTGCCTCACGAATCTCGCCGCTAAATAAATTGTTCACCTGGAAGCTGCATCGCAGCGTGTCATTTTGCAGACTGGGCCTTAGCTGCTTTATCTGCAAGGAATCTTGCGCGAAAGCAGCGCTTCCGAAAAAGCAGAGCATGGCGCAACAGATGCCGAACAGACGAATCTGGTAGCGTAAGCTATTGGCATGTGCGGAGCCAGGCGTATATGGCGCGTCTAGTCTATTCAAATGAGTAACGAGCGTCTTTTGTTAAAAGGTATGACCAAGGCTCAGGTGAAATCGAAATTCGTATTCCGGCACCGGATAAGCAAAGTCCATGCGGACAATGCCGACGATCGGCAGGCGAAAGCGGACTCCATACCCCAATCCAAGCTCAAGGTTCTTTAGCTCCCAGCTATCGGGTTCATTCCAGGCATAGCCGGCGTCATAAAAGAGAACCCCGGTAAACCGTGTTGGATCCTTGATACGGCCGGAGAGCGGGAAGCGTATTTCTGCGCTACCGAGAGTCTTATTAGCGGCGTATCCGGCTGGTGTCAATCTACGATCCTGATACCCCCGCAGAGAATTGGGCCCTCCCAGATAAAACTTTTCATAGAATGGCGCCTCTTCGCTAACTCTGCCCCATTTAAGGCGGAACGCGGCAACCAGTTGCTTGTAAATCGTTTGATAGCGGCGAACATCAACCGTTAACTTGGTGAAGTCGAAGCCATCCCGTTCCGGTAGTGCTGACTCTTCGAGGGCAATGCTGCCCCACCAACCGCTTGTTGGATACAGTTTGCTGTCCCGGGTGTCGGTCGTAAACGTCAGGATCAGGCTCTGGATGTTGTTTATCCCGGAAAATGATGAAAGGTAGACCGGAGCATCGATCAGGGTTGAATCGTCGGATGCCAATGTCAGGGAACTGTCGGCATCGGCGCTACGCGCAAAGTAGGCCAGCGAAAAATAACGTGCCAAACCGCTGTTGCCGCTGACTCGCAGCATGAGGCCATTTTGTTCTACATTTTGCTTGAAGCGGGTACGGCTGACAAAGTGCACAAAATCTCTTTGATACCCATAAATCATCGCTTCAAAATCATATTCCGAGCCAAAAATATATGGACGAACGTACTCCAGTTCCGCACCGGCGATCCTGTCGCCAATCACAAGATGATAGCTGAGATAGTTGCCACGTCCGAAAATATTGTCGAAGCGGACACCAAGAGGGTGAATGTACCAGCCATCGAGCTCATTGTAACCGCTTTGAAAATCGAAAAGAATCCGGCTATTTTCCTCAACCTGAACGGTAAGTGCTGCATTGCCGCGTTCCGTGCCTGGCTTGATCAGCAATTCGACGTTTTTGAAGAAACCGGTGTTCTCGAGGCGCATGCGGGCAGCTTTTATATCTACCTCGGTAATTTGATCTCCCTCGGCCAGGTCCAAATAATTTTTGATGACATATGCGCGGGTGCGATTGTTGCCTTCGAGGGCAATCGATTCAACTGTCAGCGAGCGTGTACCTTGCGCTGATAAGGCAAGTGGCGCCAGAAGCAGCAGGAGCCATAGGTCGATGAACCTGAATTTCAGGTAGTTGAAAATAAGGTGTTTGAAGCTGAAAATTCTCTTGAAGTCTTGGTGCATTACTATCCCGTTTTTCAAAAGTCTGCCTCCAGAATCACCGGTAGGCAGGCGATACGGTGAGGGCTGTCAGCGCAATGTAGATTGCCGCTATATGCATATCAAGGAAAATCATGCCCTCGTCCGGTAAATGGAAAGCCCGCCGGGGGCGAGCTTTCCACGCATTAATGAATGTTTTGCTGTTGGTTCCCCCTCTATCTCTCCCCCGGGCGGAGATAGAGGGGGGATTTTAGCTGGGCGAACAGCTTTCTGGAAATGTGCTTTTTAGTAAGCGCTATTGGTCTCACTATTCCCTTCATCATCCACCATGGTGATTTCACCATCAGGCGTAAAGGTAACCTGATAGGTTTTGCCGGCTTCGGTGATGGTGCCGCTGCCGCTACCGTCGCCATTGTAAATGAAGTGAGCGGTCAGGATGGGATCTTCACCATCGATATATGCTTGCTCATTTGCCCAGATGCTGATCCATAGCTCGCCATTGCCCCCTTCGTATTCCACGCCATTGTAGCGGGCGTATTCGCCGCCGGGAGCGGTGTAGGTGCCAATGACTTCCTTGTAGGTATCAAAGCAGGTGACGGAGAATTGGCTGCTGCCGTCATTTGCTGTTTGGATATCAAAATCACTGCGCCAGTAACCATCTTGCAGATAATGATCAATTTCGATGCGTGCGCTGTCTGTTTGACCGTCAACAAAAACCACTTTCTCCCTCAGTAGACCGCTGCTGCTGGAATCATCAGGGTTGAAGCTGTATTCTGCCTCATGCTCCAGGCGGTCAACCAGCGGATGACTGGCAAAGTCGATTGTCTGGGTAACGCGTGCGTGATTGTCGTCTTCGAGGCCATCAAATGTGCCGTTGACGGTGGTGCCGTCCCGCCATACCTGTGATACATCGCCGGTATGGTCGGCGTTGATATTGACGGCATTGGAATGAAAGGTGCCGTCGTCGTAATCGAGGCGTTCGCTGATGGAAACCGACCCATCAGGTCGCAGGGTACCGTTTTGGCTCAGCGTCTCGAGCTCGCCCTGTCCATTGTATGTCAGGGTATTCGTCAATGTTGCCCCAATCACTTCATTAGACGCATCCCAATCAGTTGCCTCGATGCTGCTAACTGATGTAGCGACCGGAAAATCTGCAACGAAGCGACTTTCCTTGAAGACGCTTAGCAAGCGATCATCGCTATCGTCGTTGAGATCGGGACCGACAAATGCACGTATGGTTGTGGAATCATATTCCAGCTTCACACTGGCCGGGAATTGCCGAACCACTTCATACACTCGGGCGATTTCGGTTTCACTATCATAGTAGAAGGCCCGCGTACCAGCGGTTCCTGACAGGGAGTCGTTCCATTCTTCGAACCAGATCAAGCTGTCATTTTTCAGGATGCTGAGATCCGCTTCTTTCAGCATTCTTTTGTGAGTAACCTTATAGACGTCATGCTGTGCCTTGATATCGCCGATTGTGTTAAGCATATCCGGATCATCTTTGAACAGCTCATCACTGCCGGAGACCATGTTTGAGAACTGATCTTCTGTGTTAATTTGATGAACGGTCTGCCAACCCAGTTGCGATACCGTTCTGGCTTCTTCGCTGATGTTGGTTTCGACGTCTACCGGGCCGGGATCAGTAGCGGTATTCGTGTCACATCCGCTAAATACCAGGCTGGCAAAAAGAATTGTTATGAGTAATCGGATATAATGGGTCTGCATTGCAACCTCCTTAAATTGCTGTGCCTTGCACATTTGTTTAAATGCCTCCTCAGGTCATCGCCTTTATCAATGTCATAAACCATGCCATAAAATGATGTTCTGTTTTAAGGTGTTGTTTTGAATGGGTTTGTGAGTGCCTGTTTTGCGCGGTCCTGGCCTTTGATAGAAGTGGCGGGGTGATACAGGTGTGAAGATAATACCACACATTTTCTTGCTTGCTGCCTATCGCCTGTTTTTCGACAAATTTGTGATTATATTGAGCAGGTGATCGACAATTGGTAGAACGGTAGTGAAGTATTTGACCTGATCAGGAGAACGAATGTTAAGGAAGTTAATATTGCTTGGTGTCTGTGCCGCGTTGGTAGTCTCATGCAACAATAGCCAGCAAAAGAAAACGGATTATGATCTGGAAACAGTGACGATAAGCATGAAGCGAACGGCCTGTTTGGGGCCATGTCCGGAATACGAAGTGCATATCAATGGCGATGGCAGCGTTGCTTACAATGGCGGGCAACATACTGCACAAAAAGGCGTGGACCGTTTTCAAGTGTCCAGGGAGACCGTGGAAGAATTGGTCGATTCGTTTTACGCAAAAGGCTTTTGGGAAATGGAAGATCGCTATGATGGTGGTGCGGCAGTTGTGACTGAACAAGACAACGGCAGCTCGATGATGATGAAAAAGAAATTGCCGGATTTACCGACCACCATGACTACCATAAAAGTTGGCGATAAAGGCAAAACCGTAACGAACTACCAGGATGCCCCCGCGGCGCTGAAAGAATTGGAAGCAGCGATCGACAAGCTGATCGATCGCCAAAAGCGCGTTGGGCGGTGACAATCCTGGTATTCCGACTTAGCGTATCAGCAGCATTTTCCTGGCGGCAGTGAAGTTTGGTGCCTTGAGGCGGTACACATAGACACCGGAGGTTGCCGGCTGGCCGGACTCATCGAGACCGTCCCAAATAGATTGGTTGGCGCCTGCCACCTGCAGTTCATTTACCAGGGTGCGAACTTTTTCGCCGAGGATATTGTAGATTACCAGCTGTACTTTTCCGGATTTTGCCAGATCATATTTGATGGTGGTGGCAGGATTAAATGGGTTAGGATAGTTGTCGTACAGGTGAAATCGGCGGGGGAATAGCGACGTCTCTTCCCTTTCATCTTCTATTGATGTGACGCCAAAATCACCGATAGCAAAAGCCGGCTCCAAGCGGAATTCACTACGATTACCTGCCGGATCTTTGATTGTCATTCGTAGATCTACTGCAGCGGAGTCTCGATGGGTCAAATCCGAGACGTCGGCGCGGTAGAGGAAGCCAATGGCAGAATCTTCAATTACTACTTCTGTGGTTAGCGCTTGCCAGTTTTCTTCACCATGATATTTATAAAAGAGGCGGGTTGAATCATTTACCACTGGTAGATAGTTCATTTCTTCGATCAAATGAGCAAAATCAGCCGCGGAAAAATAGAGGGTGCCGGCTTCGTCAGGCTGCAATTGCTGTGTCGGGTAATTGGTCGAGTTCAACAGTTTTAATGATGTGAAAATCGGTGGATTGGGATCAGATAAAGCCAGATCAAATGAATTTGAAATGCTGGCTTTTACCTGAACATTGTTGAGCCTTGCCGCCAAATTTTCAACTTCCAGGCGATAGCACCCTGCAGGCAAATCGTATTGCACAACAAGGCCGACCGAGTCGGTTGAGATAATAGGGGCCTGGCCATCGAAGAGCGTGTAGGTCGTCTGGCTAAGATCAGAGTTCCGATATTCTCCAAGCGGGCCAAGAAAATCGAGAAACGCCCGAAGCCCAATTTCGTTATTGCGGTTATTAGAATGTTCGATAGCTGCGAAGATTGGATTTTTGCCGAAGACTAGCTCCTGCCCTTCATCAAAACGATGTATATTCGGTGTTGCCCGCGACCCCCTGTAGCTGGCAATTTTGTCGTCGACAAGTCCGATAGGTTCAACGAACATTTCGTTGCCCGGGAGCTTGGACTCGATCCAGGCCACATAACTTAGCTTTTCCAACTTGTCGGATGTATGATAAAGAACACCCTCCCATTGAGAGTTGGAAGAGTTTGAAATTGTGACCAATCCGTAATACACCCAAAGATCATTCAGGATTTGCCTGATGCCTGTAACAAGCCAGATTTCTCCGTCTGATGCACCTGGAACAGGGCTTAACTTTAATGGTGCTTCAAAATAGTTCGAGGGATCATTGATTTGTTCGACATTGCTTTGAACACCGGAAATGAGGTCGTGCTGAAGTACATAGATCAGGTCTTTGTACGGCTGGCGGCTTTCCACATAGAGTTCAGCATTGGTCATTTTATAGCGGTCAGAAATCCTGGAAATATAAAGCGGTGTTTGCCAAAAGCTCATTACGATACCGGGGATTTGCATGGATTCAGGCAGATGTAATGCGTAGCTGGAATATCCGCCTTGCTCCGATAGTAAGCTTCCATTAATATCAACCCCCTTCAGCGAAATCAGGTATTCCGCTTCTGCAGCTTCTATATTCAGGGTTTCTGTACCTTGTATTTGCACATTTTCCCGAATTATGAGTAAGGTGTTCTCTCCACTGCTTGAAGATGCCACAAGTTCATATTCACCGGCTGCAAGGTTGACTTCCGCTGTATAAGGATCCAGCCAGTTGAAGTCGTCAAATGAATTCACAGATTGGAACGAATTGGTCAAAAAGACCACAGGTGACGGCTGATCGAATGTGAGCGACAGTTGAGAGGCCTTAATGAATGCCCAGGGGATGCGAATAGAGTTGCTCGTCCCACTTATAACAATTTGACCTTCATATGCCAGAGAGCCAGTCACCGGATAAGGAACGATGTTGTTGTCAACCGTCAAAGTGACAGCAATGCGGTTGGTGTCGAGTGAGTCAATTGTAAAGCTTGCCGGGCCAACGTCCAAACTAATACCGGCCTGGAGACCTTCAACCGATATGTCGTAGGATCGCGCTCCACTAAAAGATCCATAAATTACCAGCGTATCATGCATTACCCAACTGGTCTGGTTAATTTCGACAAGCCCGAAACTCAGTTGTGATGGTTCTGCAAAAAGATCGGCATCGACCGCATTCAGAGCATCCAGTCTCCCCGCTCCCTGCACCATGATTTCTTCGTCCAGGTCAACGGCTGAAGACATTAAGGCTGACTTAACCTGTGCCGGCGACCAGTTGGGATGAAGGCTTTTGAGAAGGGCGCAGACCCCGGCCACATGAGGCGTAGACATCGAGGTGCCGGATTGCTGTCCATAGGTGTTGTTGGGTTCTGTTGAGTTGATTCTGAAACCCGGTGCGACTATTTCCGGTTTTATCAGATAGTTCTTTTTTGTCGGGCCCCTGGAGGAAAAGAAGGCGATCTTGTCCTCTTTGTCGGTAGCGCCAACCGTTATTGGCAGGCGTGCGGTGCCAGGGCTGTCTATACTCTTGAATGTCCAGTTATTGCCAGCGGAAATACAAATGGTAACGCCCAATTCGACAGCGTTGTCCACGGCTTGAGACTGCGGATCGTCGGCATCTCCCGTGCCACCTAAACTGAGATTGGCAATGTCGACCCGATCATCGAAGTTGCCGTCCCCATTGGGATCAACTGCCCGTTCTATTCCGGCAATGATATGGGATTGAAATCCGAAACCATAGCTGTCCAAAACTTTGAAAGCCATCAGTTTTGCATTTGGTGCTACGCCGCTAAGATTCGCTCCGTCAGCTGCGACAATTCCGGCAACATGGGTACCATGACCATGGTCATCCCAGGGATCCTGGTCGTCGTTGATGACGTCATAGCCCCCGATAACTTTATATGCTGGGCCGAACCCTTGCCCCAGATCCGGATGTTGATAATCGATCCCGGTATCAAGGATTCCGACAACGACGTCTTCACCCTGGCTGCCATAGGTCGACCATACCTGATCAGCGCCGACCAGGGGGACACTTTCCTCAAGTGATACCTTTACTTCATTATCAAAATGAAGCCGTTTTACATAAGGTAAATTGTGAATAGATGTCAGCATTAATCGCGGAACGGTAATGCTAACACCAAAAAATAGTTTGTATAGTTGGCGATTTTCTTTGATGCCGGATAATTTTTCCGTTGCTTGAGTTGGTAACTTTGAATAAATCTTGTTGAGGTCCCGGGAAAATTCTCTAAATCGATCCTGAAAGAAAGTTTCTGAGGCGGCTTCTTTTCCCAAACGAGCCTTTTGCATCAACCAGGGGGTCTCAACAAACTCGACGATGACCCTCCGGGATTCCAAAAAATTGGTCTCGGAAATTTGTCCGTCGCGAGTCATGATGCGAGCAGTAAATGGCTGGACAATATCCTGGCGAATAGCAGATGTACCCGATTTTCTTACCCCTTGCTCGGGTGACGGGTAAGCGCCGGACTGAGCGCTAAGCGACGTGGAAAACAGAATAACAATTAATGTTATTGAAGTAAAAATGAATCTGAGTGGTGCCATTCGGATCTCTCCTTTATTCGGCTTAGTTTATGCGCGGGTCGTTCATGTGGCCGTCCCACCAATGAACTGGCTGAATAATTGATCTAAAATGGCCTCTGTAGTTTGCCGGTAGGCTTGTCTTGAATCTCGAAGGCAAGTTAGTGAAAAGGCGGCTAGCCACATGACAGTCAGGTTGCATATTATGATAAAATGGTTGCATTGAGGGACGTTTGCTAAAAAGGAGGACGCATATGAAAACCTGGATTGCACTGCTGCGCGGCATCAATGTAGGCGGGAATAATATTTTACCAATGGTTGAGCTCAGGGCCAATCTCTCGGCTTTGGGGTTTACAAATGTTAAAACATACATTCAAAGTGGTAATGTCGTTTTCGAGTCGTCCGCAGGAAGCGCATCATCGATCGCCGATAAGATGAGCAACTGCATTGAAGAAAGCCATGGGTTCCGCCCACGTGTGCTTGTTCTGGAGCTCGATGATCTGCTCGCCGCTGTCGAGGCAAATCCCTTTCCGGAAGGAATTGATGAGCCAAAAACGCTTCACTTTTCTTTCCTGGCAGAACCGGCAGTTAATGCCGATAGGACAACGATGGACGAGTTGAAATCGCCAACTGAACGTTATCAATTAACGGAACATGTATTCTATCTTCATGCACCCGACGGCATTGGCCGCTCAAAGTTGGCCACAAAAGTTGAAAAGCTTCTCGGTGTGGCAGCCACAGCTCGAAATTACCGAACGGTTGTCAAGCTTGTCGCAATGGCCGGCGCCGAAAAGGCGTGATAAGCATGTTTGCGCTTGCGAAATAATTGTCCCCTCTATCTCCTCCTGGGTGACAGGTTGTTAAAGCTCAAAGATTTACCACGAAATTTCAAGAAGCTGTAAGCAACCGCTCTCTTCGCTGACAGTCTCTATGGCAATTCGTGTTCATTTGCGTAGATTCGCGTTAGTCTTTTTCCTTTTTGTAGCATCTTGGGGGATAGAGGGGGGACAACGGCAAAGAAAAATATTTTCTAAGACAAACCCTTAAGTGACATCCCATGGAATCCATCGACCTCATACGAGCTAATTTAGACAGGAGCAGGCAGCTCACGCTGATAGGCGTGGAGGACATGCGCGAATATTGCCTCGTATTTCCAACGCCGAATGGCGGTGCCCATACCTTGTGGGTGCTTGGGCATTTGGCCTACATTGAGGGACTGGTCATCAACACCCTGATGCAAGGGAAAGCAAATCCCCTCGCCGATTGGGAAGAATTGTTTGACGGAGCGGATATCAGTGGAGATGTCAATTTGTATCCGCCTTTCGATGCGGTCCTTGCCAAATGTCGTGAGATGCGGGAGGCGACCTCAACCTTGCTGGATAGTTTCTCCGAAAGCGATCTCGATCAAACTAGTGCGACCGTGCCTGAGGGCTTCGAAAACATCTTTGGCACCTACCGGCTCTGTTTGCAGTATGTTGCGGATCATTGGTATATGCATCGCGGACAGTTGGCGGATGCACGCCGGGCGGCCGGACTAAGCCGTATGTGGGTATAAAAGAGGAAATGTTATGATAAACTTAGTGAGTGACTGGCTGTGTAGAATCCTGGTTTTTCAGCCTGCTCGGGCCCTGTTATTGGTCTTGCTTTTCGGTGCAGTCTCTGGGCTATGGGTGACGCCGAATGCCGCTTATGCCCAATCATTCGGTTGGGCAGCTGCACCTGCTATTCTCTTTGATGCCGAATTTGTGGATGGGACAGAAGTTGGGCCTGCTCTGTCGGGTGAATTGATTCTCTCGCCGCAGGAAGCCCGGTCTTATTTCCTCGGCTTAACCATCGCTCGTACAGATTTTCCGGTTGGCGTTGATGAATTACACCGCAACTGGGGAACTGCCGCACTCGGATTGCGATTTGCCCTGCCGGCAGAAAAGATCAGTCTCCGCTTTAGTCTTGGGGTTGGCTTCCTTGTTTTTGATGATGTTTCCGAAACCGATCCCGGATTTCGCAGTAGCGCGAATTGGGAAGAGTTGCTGCTGCCTGGCATTGAAGGCAGTATTCCGCTACGGGGCAGGTGGCATTTCCGCGTGGTAGCGCAGGATATGGTAACGGGATGGTGGAATGCGCTCATTGATCCGGATGAAGGGGCTGTTGGGCACAGGTTCCTCATCTCAGTTGGCCTTGAGTCGCGATAGTGAGTCTATTTTTGTGCGCCAATAATTTTACGGCAATGATTAACGCAATACTCCAGCTTGCACCGCCTTGAGCAGAAAGGGCAAAGATATCACCGCGCAAGCTATCTCAAAGAGGCCGGTAAACAAGAAAGTCGATTGATAGGCCTGTAGCTCTTGCTGACTTTGCACCAGCCACGTAAACAAAGTACCGCCAAGCAAGGGACCAACAACAAACCCCAATGAACCGGCAATATTATATCCGGCGAATACAGTGCCGTGCTGCTCCGGCGTGGCTAAATCTTTGGAGATTGCCATAGTGGGGGTAAACATACCCGCGCTTAAAATGCCGCTAATCAGCATTACAATCGTCAACTGATATCCTTCCGCATATCCATACGACATGAACACAAAACCGAATAACAAACTGCTGGAGGCCATCATCCAGACTCGGCCAAAGCGATCCGATAATTTGCCGATTGGATAGCAAAGAAGGGCAAATGGAAAGAGGAAGTAGGACAATTCAGCTCCCCGCTGTGCCGGTGTTAATTGTAGGATGTCGCTCATATAGAGCGATAGCGTTGAAACAACGACGCCAATGCTGAGGCGATCTATAAATGTGTAGGCGTACGGGATTAACAACCAGCGATTCTGCTGTATCGCCCGGGTAAGACTGGAAAATTGTGAATACGCATTGTCGCCAATTGTAACCTGCGAGAGGCCGAATACGAAGATAATGGCAAAAATGGAGGCAATGGCTGCTGCAACGAAGACGATGTTGGCGTTGTCGCCGGCGATCACGCCACCCAATGGCACCCCAACAGTGATGCCGAAGATAATCATACCCCCGAGAGCACCCATCACCTTGCCGGAATCGCCGCCACGGCTCATGTCAGCGCCGGTGGCCATCCAGGCGGACAGAGCAGTAATATGCATGGCGCCTTCTAAAAAGCGAGCGATCATCAGGAATGTAAAAGTTGGCGCTGCTGCCATCGCCAGGAAGCAGATGCCGTTCAGGAAAAGTGCTATACCGATGACCCAGCGACGGTGGTTGGAGCTGTCGATGATACGTCCGGCAATTGGGGCAAACAGAATGGCGCCAATGAGGCTGGTGGACATAAAGGCATGTGCCCAAAAATTGCTGACGGAAAAACGGATGCTAACCAGTTCTTTGAGAACCGGAACAAGCATGGTTACCGGAAGCATGGTAAAGAGGATACCTGATGCGACCAAAATAATCTGCTTGCGAGTTGGTGCTGCCTGAGATTCTGTTGCTGTCACTGCCTGCATCCTGCTGTCAATTCTTCGGGACTGCGGCACCGCTTTTGGTGACCGATTAGCACCGAATTTATCAAATTTCAGTCGCGTTTTCATTAAAAACTTGAGATTTCGGGTTGGCAGCGTGCATGTGATGGCCGGGAGACAGAAATAGGCGTAAGCCTGCGCGGCCGCGCCGCGCAGAAGATCAGTTGCCGAGGCGTCTCAACTTAAAAGCGATATGCTGCACCGAGCATCCAGTTGCGCATTGGCATGCGGTAGCGGGCGAGCTCTTCATATTCGCTGTTCAAGAGATTGTTGATGGACAATGAAAGGTCTACGCTATTTGCAAGAGAGACTCTTAGCTTCGAGTTGAACACAGTGAAAGCCTCAGGGGCCTGCAGAGGAAAGAGGAATACTTCCTCGATATCGCTGCGATACCGGCCGTTCAGATGAAGCGTAAAGCGATTCCAGTTAAAGTCCCCGGAAGCATAGAAGCTGTGCTCCGGGCGGTAAGCGAGAACATCATCCAGACGATCTTCCGATAGGTCTTTAGCGTTCAAATAAGTGTAGTTTAAGAATCCGCGAAACCAATTTGACCAGCGAGCGGTTATTGTTGTTTCAATGCCCTGTGTTAGCGCCTCATTTAAATTACGAACCTGAAAATAGGGAAAGCTAACGTTGAATTCCTGGGTAATGTCAACCCAATAAATCAGGTCGCGGTATTGGTAGCGATAGTAGGCGATATCAAAATCGATATTCCGATGAATGCGCCAGCGGAGGCCGCTTTCGAACGAGAAGTTCATCTGTTCAGCGTCCAGATCCGGGTTTTGCAGGAACAGTATCCCGCCTCCCAGTTCTACTTTGAAGAATCGCTCAGCAATCGTCGGGGCGCGAAAAGCCTGACCAAAAAGAACTCGCCAGGAAACCTCCGGCGTGGGTGTATACAGAAACGATACTTTTGGGCTAAACTCACTGATGGTCTTACCTGCGATCAGGTGGTTGTGGTCGAAGCGCAGCCCAAGTGTGGTTGTAAATTTTGAATGCAGCTTCAGTTCATTTTGGGCATACACTGCAAAGTTATTGACCTGTTGCCTACCATATAAAATACTGTCTGGTGAGGAGGCTACTTTATCGATTTGCATGTCGATGCCGGTGATCAGGTAATTGCGGTCGCCGATGGCCATATCAAATTGGGTGATATTGCCGAACTTATCTCCGATGCTATTCGTTTCCAGCCCGAAAGGCTCATTTCCCGGAATTAGCAAATCGGGATCGTCCGGATTAAACTGGCTGGTCGCGTCGGTGCGATAGTAGTAGAAGCGGGAAGAATATTTGGATCGATGATTCGGCACGGCCCAGTAATGAATATCCAGGTTGAACTGCTGCTTGTCCTGGAGATCATCCCGATATTTAGAGCGCACCCGCAGCGGTTGATTTGTGTTCAGCCAGGCATGTGGATAATCGTTTTCTGCGCTGCCGCCGCCGAGCGTTACTTCCAGGTTTCGGGTATTGTTGAGGTTGTAAAAAAACTTTCCATACAGATTGTAAAATGTGTATGCCGCTTGCTCGGAATGTCCATCGGAGCTTTGCCGGCTTGCGCTAAACAGGTAGCTAAAGCGGCCATTTGCACCACTATAGTTGGCTTCCATGCGGCTTTGTAAACGAAGGTCTTCTGTGTATTGCTGGTTGCTAACGGGGTTCTCAAAAAATCCGTATTGAAATTTCAGGTTGCCCTGTGAGTGATACGTCGGGCGGCTGGTAATCACGTTCACAACACCGCCCATCGCTGTAGAGCCATACAAGCTGGAGAAAGCCCCTTTTACGACCTCGATACGATCAATGAAGTTGGTTGGGACCAGCGCCCAAAATGCACCACCGGCATCCGAGGTCAATGCCGGACGGCCGTCGACCATCAGCAGGATGCGATTGCCCACGCCGCCCCCGGCGACGTCTGAACTGCCGCGTATGGAGAGGCTTTGTACGGAGATACCGGCTGCCCTATGGACAGACAGTCCCGGAACAGATTCGAGGGCTTGGTCAAATGTGGTTACCGGCCGATTTTCCAATTCCCGGGCTTTCAAAACCACGATGCTGGCTGGCGCCATCTGTGCGGTTTGCGGTTTGCGGGTAGCGGTAATCAGCACTTCCTGACCTTCTACCTCTGACGGCACCAGGCTCAACGAGCGAGAGGTCAAGCGGCCGGAAATAATCTGAACGTCCTCTTCGCGAATGGTTTCGTAGCCAATGTATTCGGCGATTAATCTGTAACGGCCCGGTGGGATCAGGCGGATAACAAACTCGCCATTGCCATCGGTGCTACTGCCGATTTTCAAGCTGTCGAGATAAACATTTACGAATGAAAGGGGATTGCCGGTAGCAGCGTCAGTGATTTTGCCGGTGAGGGTGCCGCCCGATTCAATCAATGCATCCGTTTCCTGGGCGACTGCTGGAATCAGAAAGAACAAAGCCAGTAGCAAGGCTACTGGTAAGCGTCGATAAATTTTCATAATAGCAAGTTGTCGGTTTTTTAATAGCATCTTCCCCCGGCGAACCGGGGAAAGATGTATAAGCGTGCAATCAACTCATTGGCCGATGGTTGATTGTTCTCGCAAGGCTTCTACCACTTACTGAGCCAAATCGAGGTCTGCTGTAATAGTCAATCCGGTTACTTCGAGGGTATTATCATCAATTGTTACTTCAGTTGGCGGCTGAACCGGAAGTCCGGTGATTCCATTAATGCCGGAACTGTCAGAGGTTGTCCAGTACATACCGAGCAGCTTGGTTCCTGCCGGGTTCGCCGGATCCCGCCAGCTAACGTAGATAGCACTATAAGTACTTTTTGCCAATCCTTCAAATGTAAAATCGTATGTGCCGCTTCCGCTGGCAATCGGGTCACTGGCTTGCTCCGGCGGACCGGTCGGAACATACGGGGCGTTTAGATCACCATAAATAGAAATTTGAACATCACCATTCGCCGGCCAGGTGCCGTCAAAATTGATTGTGCCGGTAACGGTGCCGGTGTCAGGTTGTTCATCTTCCGGTTCTGTGGAGCTTTCACAGGCAATAAATGTTGCAGCCATTGCCAGCAACAAGATGGTAAGGAATTTTCTGAAGCGCATTATTTTCTCCTGCTTTGTGAATCAAGTGAATACAGTTTGATACGGTTGTTGAAGCGAAAGCGGTTTGTTGTCCCACCTGTTATTCGCTGAACTGGCTGTAAAGTATCAATTTGTGTGCCAGAAATTGGCGGTTTATGAAAATGATGAAAAATGGGCGATTTTCAGCCAAAATGAGGTGTTTATCGGGTATTGAGCGCAAATCTAGCCTAAATCGAGGGAATTACCGTTTGGTTTTTAGGTAGTAGTGTGCAGGATGGTTTCAATGTGGAATAGGGAATTTCAGTTTGAAAAGTGCGGGGCAAAATAAAAACCCCGCCGAAGCGGGGCTAAAAACTGCTTAATTGAAATACATTTTTGTCAGCACGTCATACTTAACAGCAATATCGTCGACATAATCGATGGTTTCCGGGAAGCCATAAAAGTATCCGTATGTCGGTACGCCCTTCGGCCATACTTCCAGATGTAATTCCCAGCTGTCCGGCGTCAGCAGGGGCAGGCATTCTCTAACCCCTTCCCAACTAAGTGGGTTCAGTTCCTTGAACTCGGCAATATCCTGTGCATCGATGATACGTGCCGGCCCACAATTGTAGGCAGCCATTGCCAGTTTCAGCCGGTTTTCCGGATCTGCATCCCGGAAATAGTGCTGTTGCTTATAAAGATGGTAAATCCCAGCGGTTATGTTTTCGCGAGGATCACGGATGATATTTTCGTAATCAAGTTCCCGGTGCAACTCGCGCGCTGTGCGCGGCATTATCTGCATTAAACCGCGAGCGCCAACGTGGCTCCGTGCATTTTCTTCAAAGTGTGATTCTTTGAGGATGAGTGCAACGATTAATCGCCAGTCAAGGCCATAGCGCTTGGAGTATTTCTTGATTACCGGTAAATATTCACGGAGCTTTTCGTCGAAGTTCCGCGGCAGCTTGCGCCTTTTAAACTCTTCTACCTTTTCGACATCACTGCGCTTGCGTTCGATTTCCTTCTCCACCATCGGGATCAGGGAATCCGGCGCAGCAATGGACGAGAATGCTTCTTCCGGCAGAGGGGAAGTATCTTTACACCCCCCGCTGAAAATAAGTAGACCCGCAGCCAGGAAGACGAGTATCAATATATGTCTTTTCATGATATTATTCGCCAAATCAGCTCCGAATAATGGCAATGCCATCGTATGCTTACGAGCAGGAACAGATTAGCGTCCTAGTTGAAGCTCAATCCAATAATTAGTCCTACCATTAGTCCGATCATTATGAAGATCCCACATACGACAACCCCTACAGCTAGATTTCCCTTTTCAAGCTCAGTAGCAATATGAAAATGGGTAAATCGGTTAAATAACTTGTACGTTACAAGTGCTGCAAAGATTCCTAATATGACTCCACCAATGGCGTACACGGTGTTGAGAAAAAAAGGGGACTCGTACCAGACATCATACATAGGGTTCACCTTTCTCCCGTAAAGATTATCGGAGGTTGATTGAGAACATTTATTTTTTACTTCTATCAGGGAACAATTTTCTGTGACAGGAGATATTGTCCTCATCAGCTAGATGTCCCAGACACGAAATTTGCGGTGTTCCGTGACAATGAGCTGGTACGCCCGTATGCGATCGACCCGATAACATACGAGTTGTTATTCTGACAAATTCTCTAACACCAGGTAGACGAGCAACGTGGCGAACACGCTCTCGACAAACAGGCCCAGGCCTATCCCTAGTCCAATTATTGAAGCGACCCAGATAGAAACAGCGGTTGCTGTTCCAGGCGTGGACCCTCTCTCAACAAGTATCATAAGACCACAAAGGCAACCGATGCCAACAGTAACAAAGATTGCCATGAATCCGGCATTTCCGATCATGACGGTTGATGATAAGATCATCAGCATGCATGAACCGGTCGTCGCTAAAACATGTATTGATGCACCCTGTATTTGGCTCCGCGGCAGGGGATAGCTGCCAACTAACCATCCGGCCAGAACAGCCACAATGAGCTTAACGAGGCTGAGCGCCAGTGTAAAAATATCTTGCATCATCTACTTTTTTAGACCGGATGTTACGGAAAAACCATATATCGAGTCAAACCATTTTTGCATAACCCCGAAGGGCTGCTTACCACCTCTGTATAAACACCAAAATTGCGTACTTTAGCGCAATAATGGCCGCTACCTTATTACCTGATTAGAGTGCATCAAATCAGAAAAATCTCACAGGTTTGACTTCAAACGGTAGACGAAATCAAATTACGAGAAAAAAGGTGTTTGGCGTTGATGGAGCGCATAGAATTCTAAAATTCCTTGCTGATAAAACGCTTGAGATCGCAATAGTTTTGCCAATTCTTCATTTTTAAGTGCTGCAATAGTGCTGTTTATTTGCTGAAAAGATTGCGCACCCGGAATTTCTTCATACACAGATTGTAAGTATATCCTGAAGCCTTTGTTCCCGGTTTTCTCTGCCCAAATGTATAATAAGGGTAATAGCGCATTGACAACCAGGTGACGGAAACGACTTTCGCCTATTGTATGAGCAGCACCAGGGGGATGTTGGGCAAGCAGTGGAAAAACAGTGATTAAGGTCCGGTCCATTGGCAGCTTTAGCTTTTTGCGCCATAGCTGTAACAGGTTTCCAGCCGGCAGCCGCTGCATGGCAATTTCCAGGAGTTCGCTGAACAAAGAGCGGTCGCGAAATGCAAATAGCAGTTGGGAAAAAGCCGCCAATCGCCACAGTGGCGCGTTTGCCGGCCGCAGCCGCGAAAAGTGCCAATCGCTCTGCTTTAATAGTGCTGTATGCCCCGATTCATGAAAAGCCTGCAGAGATTTTCGAATCAGAAAGGTATGCTGAGCGTTATTCGGCAAAAACCGATCGCTCCAGCGCGGCAGCAAACCGGAACGCAGAACGAGATATAACCATAGCTGGAGCGGGCTGTTAAGGCCGGCGCCGCCCTGGCGGTGGATTTGCGAGGGTGGGCATGACCACAGCAGCTGACGAAACGCCCCCTTGTTCAGCTTATAGCCAAATACCTCCGCAAATGAAATAAACAACACGTCTTCTGCTGAATGATAGCTCAACCAGTTTGCGAAGCGATCTGCCTTGCGCTGAAACCGCTGCTCGGCAAGGCGAGCAAGAAGGCCGCTGTCGATATTTGCCAAAGCTGGTAAAGGCGACGCCAGAGAGGCCTCACCTTCCAATGACCGCATGCGTACTCTCCATGCGGCCTCATCTATTCTTAACTGATGCTTTAATTCGATGTGCGGGAAACGCTGTTCAAGAGCCGACAGGGGGCGGCGGGAATCCCAAATGAGATGCAGGATCACATTTCGGTAACGGGCATCTTCGTCATGCCCGTGCCGATACCAGTCCGTGGCGTGAATGTGGAATTCCACGTCGCCCCGCTGACAAACTCCATCTATATAAATGACCGCATTAAGAAAATCCGGCCCGTTATTCCGGTTTTGAACCCCACGTTCAAGTATTTGCACCCGGCGTCCATCGGTGGTGTAAAGCTGCTCCGGCAACAAATCTGCGAGCTGATATGTCCAATAAAGCCAGTATTCCGGAAAACGACCTTTTTCTGTTTTGTCTTGTGGCATAATTTATATTTGTTATATTACAAACGTAATATAACAAATATAATTCAAACGTCAAGCTATTTCTCAGGAAGTTGTGAAAGTAAACGCAGGAAGTGTTTCTACGCGGATCAGAGAAGTCATGCGCAAGTCCGGCATTACTCAGAAGGAAATGGCCGGCTTATTGGGTATCAGTCAGCCCGCCATCTCGGTCTACCTTGCCGGCCGTTTGCCGCCGCCACGGGTGCTCCTGGGTATTGCCCGCCTTGGAAATACCTCTGTTGAGTGGCTCTTAACTGGTGAAGGAGCGGCCGACGGGGGAGATTCGCTTGTGCGCGAAGCGCGGCCGCCATATGGAAAAACTGCTGTAATGATGGAGTTATGGGAACAATTGCCGGCAAGCGTGCAGCAAAATGTGCTGCAATTAATGAGAAATCTGGTGGATATTAATACTGACGGTTCTGCAAAAAGCGGGTAAGTTGGTAGAGAGGGCTGTCGTCATTTAGTGGGGTTACTTTTTCCAACGCGTTCACAGCGTCAGTTAGATGGCGCTCTGCCAGGGCCTCGACTTCCTTAACCACGCCCAGCGAATCCAGTGCTTCCCGGAAGTCATTCAGTGATGCAAAATCAGATAAGTTGCGTGGGTATTGCGAGCAGAGTGTTTCGTTCTCCGTCAGCATTTGCCGGTACTTTAATGCAACGTAGGTTTTTTTATCCAGCCTGAAGTCGCTGCCGACGGTTTTGCCCAGTTTGCTTTCGTCTGCCACAAAATCCAGCAGGTCATCCTGAACCTGGAACCCCAGTCCGATACTGCGACCAAATTCCTTGAGATTGGATACTTGCTCTTCACTGCCACCGCCGCAAATAGCGCCCAATGTGCAGGCGTCCATAAACAGCCAGGCGGTTTTTTTCATGATCATATCAATATATTCATCAAGCGTTACGTCGCTACGACTCTCAAATTCCTTGTCGAGCGCCTGTCCATCGGAGACCTTGATGAGGGTTTCGCTGAAGATCTTCATGACCTGCGGCAGATACTGAGCCGGCGACTTCATCAGCTGCTGATAACAAAGCCCCAACAGGGCATCGCCAACAAGAATGGCCGTATCTTCTCCGTACTTTTTATGAAGCGTTGGCAACCCGCGCCGAAGTTCATCGCGATCCATAATGTCATCATGGATGAGGGTGAAGTCGTGAAACAGCTCGATAGCAGTGGCGGCTGGAAGGGCATCCTTGATGTCGCCACCGACGGCTTCGCAAGCATAGAGCGTCATTAAGGGACGAATTTTTTTCCCCGGCATTTGCAGGAAATAATGCATCGGTTCGCGGAGGCTTTTCGCCAGTTCCGGAAGAATGCTATCCATTAAGCTTTGATTGATGAGATCCAGATACCTGGTAAATCCTGTCGGGAGGCTCACTATTGCGTCTTCTTATTTGAATTCACTTAAGACCGTCGTTAATTCAGCCGGATCGTGGACTTCTCGCAAGGAATCGATAACGTCCGGATTTTGAAAATTGCGGGCAATCAGGGCCAGGGTTTGAATGTGTGGCCCGCTTGTATCCATCGGAGAAAGCAGCAAAAATACAAAATGGGTTGCTTCCCCGTCGAGAGAATCAAAGTCTATTCCATCCCGATGCAGCCCGAAAACCAGCACCATTTCATCTACGGCCTCTGATTTTGCATGCGGTACCGCCAAACCGTTTTCAAAACCGGTTGAGAGGTATTGCTCCCGCTCAATGAGGTCCTTCAACGCCCGTTCACTATCCCGCACACGATCCGCCTGAACAGCGATATCCAACAATTGCTCGATGATTTCGAACTTGTTGCCATCTTTCAGGTTCAGTTCGATCAATTCATTGTCTAGCAACTCGACCAGATTCATTCAACCCTCGAAGAAATGGTGGAAAAATGTAATGTACTGACATCAGAAAATCAATTCAATCTTTGCTATCCGCTATCGCACCAGGAGCATCTTGCGCGCGAAGCGCTGACTGTCCGTCTGCATGACGTAGACATATACACCTGAAGCGGCAGGTGCGCCGGTGCTGGTCAGGCTATTCCATTGCAGCGTATGACTCCCGGCCGCAAACACAGTATCTGCCAGTTCGCGAACCACTCGACCATTGAGGTCAAAAATATTGATTTGGATGCGAGATGCCTGCGGCAGGTCAAACTTGATCTGCGTGTTCGGATTAAACGGATTTGGAAAGTTCTGGTGCAATTGTATGCCGGACGGGATCGAGCCTCCATCGACCTCGGAAATATTGCTAACGGCGCCAAAGTAGGCGCGGGCAATGAGGGTGGTATCCATTACAAAGGGATTGACTTTTCCGTCCTGGATTGCGGCAATGGCGTTGGTGCGGTCAACTTCGACCTGGTCCACCGGATCCTGATAGCTCCAATTGCGCAAAACGTCCTTTTGCACGTCGAAGAAATTTGGATCAGCGGCATCCGCCATCGCCTTATACATTGTGTAGAAATAGAACATTGCCCGGGCGACGTTGCCTTTGTGCGCCTCAGGGACTTCAAAGCTTGTATTGAATCTCAACTCGCTGTAGGAGTCGATATTTGCGGCAGGAATAGTGTTGGAAGTGTTGGTGCCGAGATACCAGCGATCAGTATCACTGTCATTTATATCAGCGAAGGGAAAGCTGCCCCGTCCGGCATTGGCATCGCCGTTGGTCGGGAAAATGTGATGCAAATTGCTGAAGGCATTGCTGCCCTGATTGGCGCCCTTGCTGCGCGGCCAGGTATGTTCGGCATTCATTATCGGTGATGCCGAGTTGGTAAAGTTGCGTGGATTGGGGTCATTAAATGGTACGTATATTTGATATCCGGTATACACACAGGTGATAGAATCGTTTCTGTTGTCAATATTGCCATACATTTCATCGCGGGCCGCGGCATAGCCAAGAACAGTGGCCGGGAGATAGTCCTGGATTAAGGCGTCTAGCAGATCTTGCCCGCTTAGACCAGGGTGAATGGATTCCTGGGCGTTCAGGGAAAATGTTAGCAGGCTAATCGTCAGAGTGAAGAGGAGTTTACGCATAATAACCAATCACATAAATAATTCAGGGTAAGAGGAATTAGTGTTTGCAGTAAGAGAGAGAATTACCTGTTGGAATTATCGGATAACTGTTACCCTTTGAACTGGTTAACCGGATAACGCAGTTCTTCGCTAGTCTGTTAATGCCTCTTCTCTGTACTTCTTACCCTGCCAAACGTTGCGGCGCTGCATTTCGCGCTCAATATCCTGCTGCACAGTACCCGCGCGGACATTCCAGATCGGCGCAATTAAATGCCGGGGATGGGTTTCTCCAACAAGGCGCTCGATAACAATGTCAGGCCGTAGCCTTTGTAGAAATTCGATAACGACATCGATGTATTCCCGGTATTCGAATACCGGAAAAGGTTCGCGCCTGTAGCGTGCCGCCAAAACTGTCTTTTTTACAATGTGCAAGTGATGCAGCTTTAATGAATGAATCGGGTAGCGGGAAATGACATCTGCCGTGCGAATCATATCCTCGTGGGTTTCTCCCGGAAGCCCCAATATGATATGACTGCATATTCGAATGTTTCGTCCTGCTGTCATAGCCACGGCGTCTTCCCATTCAGCAAATGTTTGGGCGCGATTAATATCAATCAGGCTGCGATCATAAATGGATTCTAATCCATATTCTATGCTGATGTAGTGCGCCCGGGCAAGACTGTCAATATACTCAATTTTTTTTTCGTCCACACAATCCGGACGAGTGCCAATAGCCAATCCCAGGACCTGGGGGTGGGATAATGCCTGCTCATAGAGCGATTTGAGGTGGTCCAGTGGTGCGTAGGTATTGGTATATGCCTGAAAATACACCAGGAATTGGTCAACCGAGTAGCGTTTGCTCAGATATTCAACGCCGCTGCCCACTTGCTGTGCGATGCTCATTCCCGGTTTGCAATATGGCGGCACGAAACTCACATTGTTGCAATAGGTGCAGCCGCCAAATGCCTTGGTGCCATCCCTGTTTGGACAGGTAAATCCGGCATCAACCGAGACCTTCTGAATACGACCACCGAAGCGCTGCTGTAAGTAATCCTTGTAGGCAAAATACGGTCGCTTCGTTCCCCACGGATAGAGATCGATTTCGGCGACGGGACTTTGTGTGTCAAGTGATTTCATGCAAGTGCGGTAACGGTTTAATCCAACCCTGGATATATTAATCCGGCAACCTGTTTTGCCGAGCGGTCAATATAGAGAAAAAATGAAAGAGAGTCAATGGAATGACGATTGAAGAATGAAAAGTGAAGATTGAAAAGAAAGTAGCAGTCGCAGCTGGCAGTGGCACAGAAAGTTTGTGCAGGACGTTGATTGCTGCCAGTCAACGGCGAAGCCGTTCCAGAGTGAAGGCAGATGTCGCTCGAGGCGAACTTGTGCGGGGAGGAAGAATGTCACCGCTGGCATTTCAATATTTCAATCTTGGATAGGATACATTATTATAAGGGCCATGGACCTATCTGATTTAAAATCGCTCTACTCCGGCTTCCATATCCGCGAACCACGTGGAAACAACGCCTTTTCTTTCGAGAAGCGGCGGCAGAAACATATTTTTGTCCCGCCGTTGATAGAAGGAGCACTCGCGGATGTTGTAATTGGGAAAGAGATTGTGTTCAGCGAAATAGATGAAGGCGTAGAATACAATCCCGTTGGTCTGGCGCATTTCGTTTGCTTCATGCACGGAGATTGCCCGGTCTTCGTCTTCGATAATCACAATCACGCATTTGCATTCTGGATGGCTGCCTGGCAGCAGGGCATCTTTCCGGCAGCACGTCCACTGGTGCATGTTGATCAGCATACCGATATGCGTGAACCGGACACATGGTTCGAGTATTCACTGAATGCTGCCCCTTCACTGCAAGCCGCATTTGATTACACCAATTTCCGATTGAACGTCGGCAATTTCATTCAACCGGCTCTGAAGCTGGGGCTTTTTTCGAAGGTCCAGATTATTGATAGCAGCAGTGGCTTCGAAGATCCTCTGCCCGACCAATACGTGCTGGACATCGACCTCGATATCTTTGCACCGGAAATGGACTATATTGGCAACCAGTACAAGCTGGACAAAATTCGCGGATACCTCCCGAAAGCTAAGTTGATAACCGTTGCCAGCAGTCCCTATTTCATTGATCAGGCGCTGGCGATACGCTTTTTGCGGAAGATCTTCAACGAAAGGGAAAGTTGAGAGTTGTTGGTTGATAGGTCAAGGCGTTGAATCGTTAAAATGTTGAAACGTCAAAGCGTTTTTGGTTTATTGCATCACCGATCACCGGCCCCATTTGCCCTTTTATCGCGCCTTTTGTATGTTTTTTTGATATTCTTCGAGTTGTCAAATAGAAAAGGTGCTTTGTATGAACTTGCCATCGGATATGAATTCCAGAAAACCTTACGCCTCTTATTATAGCGAATCCACTGGTATGAGACGATCCGTCTCCTTTCTTTGCGTTCTGATAATGGCGCTTTCCCTGTCTGCCGGGCTGGTTGCCCAGGAAAAATTGGCCTTCGAGGCCGTCACACCACCAATTGTCCTCACCGATAACGCCTTTTCTATCACGGTAACACCGGACGTTGGCAGCTTTGTGGCGTTTGCCGATTCCACGGTGCCCTGGTCGTTGCAAACGGCAAACGGCACTGTACTCAAGAGTGGCGAATATACCTTCTCTGCAGGGAACCCGTCGCCACTGGAAATTGGCGACATCAAACTGACCGACTCCGGCGTGCAGGAACTGCGCGTGAATCTTGGCGATGCCAATCAGGCAGCCTCAACCCGCGCCATTCCGGGATTTCTTAGCATTTTGCCGCCCTTGTTGGCAATTGCCATGGCCTTGATTACCCGTCAGGCCATCATTGCACTCTTTTGCGGGATTTGGCTGGGTGTAACCATTATATCCGGCTACAATCCGATTACCGGTTTTTTGCATACGCTCGATACTTACATTATCAAGGCCTTCGCGGATAGCAGCCGGGTCAATATTTTGCTATTCACCTTGTTGTTGGGTGGCATGGTCGGCGTGATTACCCGTTCCGGCGGAACTGAAGGAATTGTGGATAAGCTGGCACGATATGCAAAATCTGCCAAAGGCGGCCAGGTATCTACCTGGCTGATGGGGATCTTCATCTTCTTCGATGATTATGCCAATACCCTGATTGTCGGGAACACCATGCGTCCCTTGACTGACAAGCTGCGGATTTCACGCGAGAAGCTTGCCTACCTGGTGGATTCGACTGCTGCGCCGGTGGCGAATATTGCCATTATCTCAACCTGGATCGGCTATGAGATCAGCCTGATTGATATCGAATTTAAAGCGCTGGGGATTAGCAGCAATGCCTATGCGGTATTTCTTCAAACCATCCCTTACAACTTCTATCCATTATATACGCTCCTCTTCGGGTTTTTGATTGCCTTTCTTGCCCGCGACTACGGCCCAATGTGGCAGGCGGAGAATCGCGCCCGTACGACCGGGGCGGTGCAGCGCGCCAATGCCACGCCGCTGGCCAATTTAACCGCCGATGATCTGGTTGCCGACGAAAATACCCCGCGCCGTTGGTATAATGCCGTTATCCCGGTCTTGACGGTCATTGTTGTTACCCTGGCCGGGCTCGCCTGGACCGGCCTGGATAGTGTCAGTGGCGACAATACAGATCTGACCGGGATGGGCCTGGTGCAACAGCTTGGCACCATCTTCGGTGCTGCCAATTCCTTTGCCGTGTTGATGTGGGCATCGTTTATAGGTGGGATTGTGGCAATTGGTATGGCGCTGTATCAGAAACTGCTGACGCTGAACACCTCCATAACCGCCTGGATCAGCGGGATCCGTTCTATGGTAGTTGGTGGCATTATCCTGGTTCTGGCCTGGACGATTGGGGATATTTGCAAGGAACTGTTGACCGCCTCATATATCGTTTCGATTACCGAGGGCTTCCTGTCCGCCCAGTGGATACCGGTAATTGTGTTTCTCGCGGCCGGTGTCATTGCCTTTGCTACCGGCACATCCTGGGGAACAATGGCGATCCTGATGCCGATATCGATCCCGCTGGCCTATACCTTCACGCAGAGTGCCGCCGGGATTAGTGAAAGCCATGCGATGATGATCCTGCTCAGCACCACTGCCTCAGTGCTCGCCGGGGCCACATTTGGTGATCATTGCTCACCGATTTCCGATACTACCGTCATGTCGTCGATGGCATCCAGCGCAGATCATATTGATCATGTTCGCACCCAGTTGCCATACGCCCTGACAACCGGTGGTGTTGCTTGCCTCCTGGGATATATTCCAACCGGATTTGGTATCAGCAACTGGATTATTTTGCCGCTGGGGCTCGCAACCATATTTCTGGTTGTGCGTTTTATCGGTAAACCGGTTGACTGAAACACTGAAAATCCCCCAAACATGTGATTTTGTCAGGCCGGATATCGTTGTATTTTAGACCGGTGTAAGGCGTAATCGCGAATTAACGGTTGGAGTTTCAGGTGAAGATTTTCAGTGCATTGCTGTCGGCTTTTCTTTTTTTTGTGTTGAGTGGACATCTGGCAGCCCAGGATGAATTTGATGACACCTATTATGATTATCAGGATGATGATGAGGCAGCCCCGGGATTGGGCCTGTTTGTCTCTGCCGGGGGGAGAGCGCTCTTTATGCGTGGCAGCGGCACATCCTATCGCGCTCAGGATTTTGGGGTGACAAACGACATCTATTTTGAAGGCCAGCTCGCCTTCGGCGGCGCATCCTTTCCGGTGACATTGGTTCAGGGATGGGGATGGGACGATCGCTATCTTTATGCACTGAATCCCGGTGCAGGTTATCGCTTCAACAGTCGCTTTGCTATTGCTGTCAACTACAGCTTCTTTGGAGAAAAAACCGGGACCAAGCTGGGGCTGATATCTACAGCAACGCCCGAAACAGCCGCTGAAATGATTTATCAACAACAGTCGCTGCAGGTAATGGGTCGTTTATATCTGACGGACCGCCGCTATTTCCTCACCGCAGGCTTTGAGATGGTCTTTATGGAAGCGGAAATTGATCATAATGTGACAGTTGTGGGACCGGTGTCCTTTGTACGTGCTTCCGGCAGCGCTGAAACCGCCGGCTTGGTTATCGGCAGCGGTGTGGAGTTGCCGATGCCCGGTAATTTTTCATTGCTTGGCTCGCTTGCCTATTCTTTCATCCCCTATGATGGTCTCGATCTACTAAGTAATTCCTTCTTTAATACTGACATTCCGCTGGAAATTGATGTGGGTGGTTTAACTGCCGCCGTCGAACTGACCTGGTATTTTCGCGGCAATGAAGATAACGAACCCTATTGACATTCCATGTTCCAAAGCCCATATTCCCCGGGAATCTGAAAATAGTGCCAACTTTTTTCTGCCAGCTATCGTCTGAATTATGATTAGGCGAGGGAGAAGTTGCGTTCAGGCGTATTATTGATAATGTCTTAATATTTTGGATTGGTGATTCATCACGATCTTTATCCCCTCAACATGCATATGGAGGAACTTCATGCGAATTGTTCGATTGTTGATGTTATGTGGTATCGTTCTATTTTTAACAAACGGTTTTGCGGATGATGAAGCACGCCTGCTTCGCTTTCCAACAACCAATGGCACAGATCTGGTCTTTAGTTATGCCGGTGATCTGTATACTGTTCCGGTGGCCGGTGGCGTGGCCCGAAAGCTCACCACGCACGTTGGTTATGAAATGTTTCCGCGTTTTTCTGCTGATGGCAAATGGCTGGCTTTTACAGGCCAATATGACGGCAATACGGAAGTCTATCTTGTCCAGTCGCAAGGAGGCGTTCCGAAGCGTTTAACGTATACAGCAACACTCGGGCGCGATGATATCAGTGATCGAATGGGGCCGAACAACATCGTTATGACCTGGAAGAATACTTCCCAGGAAATAGCTTTCCGCTCCCGCAAGAAATCCTTTAACAGTTTTAACGGGCAGCTCTTCCTTGTGAAGCCGGATGGTGAAATTCCCTCCGAAATCCCGGTGCCTCGCGGCGGTTTCCTTTCCTTTTCTCCTGATGATTCCAAAATGGCTTATAATCGTATTTTCCGTGAATTTCGTACCTGGAAGCGCTATCGCGGTGGGATGGCCGACGAGATTTGGATTTATGATTTCAAGACCAAAAAGATAGAAAACATTACAAATAATGGTGCGCAAGACATCATCCCGATGTGGGCCGGCAATAAAATCTACTTTATTTCCGATCGCGACAAGCGGATGAACCTCTATTCCTACGATTTAACCAGCAAGCAAACGACCCAGCATACCAAGTTTACTGATTTCGATATCAAATTTCCCTCTCTTGGTAAGGGAGCGATTGTTTTCGAACAGGCCGGATATATCCATCGCTTTGACCTGGCCACTGAAACCCATGCAAAAGTGCCGATTCAGATTATGGAAGATATGGCCAGCGGCCGCGGCGGCGTGAAAAAGCTCTCAAGCAGTGTCCAAAACTACGAGATCTCCCCGGATGGCAAGCGGGCATTGTTTGGCGCTCGCGGCGAGCTGTTTACCGTGCCGATGAAAGACGGCCCAACCCGCAATCTTTCCAATAGTTCCGGCGTTCACGAACGCAATTCCAAGTGGTCACCCGATGGCAAGTGGATCGCTTATATCTCCGACAAGTCCGGTGAGAACGAAATCTATATTCGTCCGCAGGACGGCAGCGGTCAGGAGCAGCAAATTACCAAAGGTGCAGATACTTACTACTACCAAATGTATTGGTCGCCGGACAGTCGTAAGTTGCTTTGGGGTGACAAAAAGCTGCGCCTTCGCTACGTAGATATCAACACCAAGAAAATCACCGAGATTGACCAGGCAACGAATTGGGAAATTCGCAACTATGGCTGGTCACCGGATAGCAAGTGGGTCACTTACACCCGCCCGGAAGATGACAGCCCTGCGAGAGTATATATCTATTCCCTGGCTGACAAGAAAACCCGCCCGGTAACAGATGAGTGGTATAGTTCCGGTGGTAGTGCGTTTAGCAGCGACGGAAAATATCTGTTGTTTGCCTCCAGTCGCGATTTTAGGCCTACCTACAGCTGGACAGAATGGAATCATATTTACCAGGATATGCAGCGCGTATATCTCATGACGCTTTCAAAGGATACGCCCTCACCTTTCAAGCCGAAGAGTGACGAGGTCACAATCAAAAAGGAAGAGTCAAAAGACAAGAAAGACGATAAGAAAGACAAGAAGAAGGATGAAAAGTCTGGCGATAGCGGTGTAACGGTCAAGATAGACTTTGACGGTATCGAAGATCGGGTCATCGGTCTGCCGATTTCCGCAAGTGGCTACTATGGACTGGCTGCAGTCGGTGATCAGGTGTACTATAATCGCAGTGGCAGCGGCGATCAGCGCGCCAAGCTGATGATGTATAACCTCAAGGATCAAAAAGAAACGGAATTGGGCGAATTCGGCGGCTATGAGATTTCTGCCGACGGCAAGAAGATGCTGGTTGGCCAGCGTGGTTCTTACGCCATCGTGGACCTGCCGAAAGGTAAGATCAGCATGGACAAAAAGCTGGATCTCTCCGGAATGGAAATGCACCTGGATCGCCACCAGGAATGGACACAGATTTTCAATGAAACCTGGCGTCAGATGCGGGACTTCTTCTATGCACCGAATATGCACGGTGTTGATTGGGATGTGGTCCGCACCAAGTATGAGCCGCTTGTCAAGTATGTCAATCACCGCAACGACCTTACTTACATTATCGGTGAGATGATTAGTGAGCTGAACGTGGGGCACGCATACGTAGGTGGTGGTGATCGTCCGTCTGTTGAGCGCGTTCAAATGGGCTTGCTGGGGGCAGAGCTGGAGCGTCACAGCGCTTCCAAAGCCTATCGCATCAAGAAGATTCTCAAGGGTGAAAACTGGGGCAATCCTCGCCGCTCACCACTGACCGCACTCGGCCTCAACGTGAAGGAAGGCGATTACATCCTGGCTGTCAATGGCGTGCCAACCCGCGACATGAGCAATATCTATGAAGCACTGATTAATACCGTTGGCAAGCAGGTGGAATTGACGGTCAATTCCAACCCGAATACAAGCGGCAGCCGTAATATTACCGTGGTGCCGATTGCCAGCGAAGCTGCACTCTACTATTATAATTGGGTGCAGACCAATATTGACAAGGTCGCCAAGGCAACCAACGGACAGGTGGGCTATCTGCACGTGCCGGATATGGGCGTGAATGGTTTGAATGAATTTGTGAAGCATTTTTATCCGCAGCTTCGCAAGAAGGCCCTGATCATCGACGTACGCGGCAACGGCGGTGGCAACGTGTCACCAATGCTGATCGAACGTCTTCGTCGCGAACTGACCATGGTTGACATGCCGCGTAACGCCTCCAAGCGTCCGGATCCAAGCGCCATGATGCTTGGTCCTATGGTTTGTTTGATGGATGAATTCTCTGCATCCGACGGCGACCTCTTCCCATATCGCTTCCGCAAGAACAATCTCGGGAAGCTGATTGGCAAGCGCAGTTGGGGTGGTGTGGTTGGTATTCGTGGTTCCCTGCCACTGCTTGACGGCGGTACTTTGCATAAGCCGGAATTTGCATCTTACGCAGCTGATGGTTCCGAATGGATCATCGAAGGCCACGGGGTAGATCCTGATATCGTGGTGGACAACGATCCGGCAAAAGAGTATGCCGGCGAAGATCAGCAGCTTGATCGTGCTATTCAGCATATTCTTAATGAATTGCGCACCAACGCCAAGGATCTGCCGAATGCACCGGCATATCCTGAAAAGAACTAGATCGATGATTAAATAAGCCAGATATTGAACAGAGGGTCCCCCCTGTATGTCCCCCCGGGAGGACATACAGGGGGGACCCGTTTTTACTGTATTTCCCCTTCCGTATCCAAATTAAATCCATTAAACTCTTTCCACGCCAATAATGCGATCGTACATCCTAAATCCAGGAGTTTAAATATGTCGAAATACCTGTCATGCTGCCTTGCACTGCTCGTGCTTTTTAGTGTTAGCGTTATGCCCCAGGCCAAATATTTGCAATCCGGACCGATGGTTGGTTATTCGGAGATGATGGAAGTAATGCTGTGGGTGCAGACCAATGCTCCTGCGAAGGTAAAATTTGTCTATTACGAAGATGCCGCCCCTGGCAAAAAGTATTCTACAGATGAAGTAATGACGGCCAAGGCGCAGGCCTATACCGCCAAGCTGATCGCAGACGAAGTGCAGCCGGGAAAATCATATGTGTATGAATTATTCATCAATGGCAAAAAGGTCAAGCGGCCTTATCCGATGACCTTTCAGAGCCAGACACTTTGGCAATGGCGTGAGGATCCGCCCCCGTTTAAACTGGTAATCGGCAGCTGCGCCTATGTCAATGATCCGCCCTATGATCGACCCGGTAAAGGATATGGCGACGGATTTGAGATCTTTGATACCATTCACAAACAGAGTCCCGATCTAATGATTTGGATGGGTGACAACGTTTACTTGCGTGAGGCAGACTGGTATAGCCGCACCGGTATCTTTTATCGCTATACCCATACCCGTTCACTGCCTGAAATGCAGCCGCTTCTTGCCTCAACCCACCACTATGCCACCTGGGATGATCACGATTTTGGACCCAACAATAGCGACCGCAGTTTTCGCAATAAAGATGATGCGCTCGAGGCGTTTGAGCTGTTCTGGGGAAATCCCGGATTTGGTGTAATGGGCAAGCCCGGCGTCACAACCATGTTCCAATGGGCGGATATTGATTTCTTTATGATGGACAATCGTTATTACCGGACGCCAAATCGCCGCGGTACAGGCGAGCGCGAAATTCTGGGTGAACATCAAGTCGATTGGTTGATTGATGCACTTTGCGCCAGCTTTGCGCCGTTTAAGGTTGTGGTGATGGGGGGCCAGTTCCTGAATCCGGTATTTGGTTTCGAGAACCATATTAATCACGTGGAAGAACGTGAGCGCCTTTTGCGGGCGATTGATGAAAATGATATTGATGGCGTCATTTTCCTGAGCGGCGATCGCCACCACAGTGAATTGTCGAAGATGGATCGCCGTGGCCGCTATCCCTTATACGAGGTAACGGTGTCTCCCTTAACTGCTGGTACCGGCCGCCGTGCAGAAACAGAACCGAACTATTTGCGGGAGAAAGATACCTTTGTCGGAGAACGAAATTTCGGTGTTTTAGAGTTTAGTGGTCCCCGGCGGGAACGCGAATTGAAAATTTCGGTTGTAAACAAAGAAGGAAACGTACTTTGGACGCACGAATTGAAAGCTGTAGACCTTAAGGAGTAGCTGCCTGTAAGGCCTTCTAACATGAGTTTTTGATTGACTTTATTGCAGTACCAAGGTAAATTCAGAGCTTGTGACCGATTTTGTCACTATTCCCTCTTTTAAAATTAGAAGTATGGGAACGATGGCCGGCAGGTATTGCCTTGCCTGCTGTTTGCAGAAGAAACATCAATTTGTTTTACATAACTTTATACCGATCTGGAGGTCGATTCACAAATGTCTCGTAATTACACCGGAAGACTTCTCTTCATTGTCTTTTTGCTGGGGATTTTTGCCTGGCAGTTGATACCGACGTATCAATACTACAAAATGGACAGAGAAGAGCGCAAAGCAATGGAGATTTCAAAACCCGACGAATTCAAGGCGCTGTCTAATAAAGCGATCAAGTTGGGGCTGGATCTCCAGGGCGGCATGTACCTTGTTATGGAAATCAACAATAAGGAATTGTTGTCCGAACTTGCCCTTACATCTGCGCGTGATGACAGATTCAAGGCTGCCCTCGATGCTGCTGCCCAGGAAGCGGCGGATAATGATGGTGATATAGTTGCACTCTTCGATGAGAAGATCCGCGAGGCTGGTGCTGACGTAGCTCTCTACTATGGAGATCGTACCCGTCGGGATCGCCAGGAAATTCTTGATTGGCTGAACGAACAACTGACTGAGGCCAGCAATCGCGCTCTGGAAGTGATGAGAAACCGTATTGACCAATTTGGTGTTTCGGAGCCGACCATTCAGAAACAGGGAACGAGCCGTATTGTTATCGAGCTTGCAGGCATCAGTGATTCCAAACGTGCAAAAGATATCATCGGCAAGACCGCCTTGCTGGAATTTAAGCTTCCGGTTGATCCGGGCACGTCTCAGCAGATTGCTGCCCGCGTCAATGATTACCTGGCTGGCATAGATGCCGGTGACGACACAGATGCGGATACCAGCGGCACCGGCGTGACGGAAGAGGGACTCGCTCCTGATTCCAGCGGTGGCAGCTTTGCTGATCAGATTGCCGGTACCGATGAAGATAGTGGCATGGTTGCTGACGCCGGTGACGGCGCAGATGCATTCGGAGAAGATACCGATCCTCGTCTCTTTGTTTTTGGGGGCGCCAGCGTTATGATTTCCGAAAACTCTGAAGCGCGGTTCCGCTCCATCATGGCACGTCAAGATGTTCAGAACCTTATTGCTCGCGACGGCGGACAAGTGACATTCCATCTGGCAAAAGCGGATGGCAGATTGACCGACGTAGACGGCCGCCCGCTTCGTGAAGTGTATCTGTTAAAGAATCAGGCTGAAATGAAGGGTGAATCTATCGTTGATGCCCAGTCTCGGCCGGGTGACCCGAACGATCTTGGCCAGGGACGCTGGGTTGTGAATATGGACTTCAGCAGCGAAGGTGGCGACGACTTTGCCCGCATTACCGGCGCAAACGTTGGGAAACAGATGGCCATCGTGTTGGACGATATTGTTCACTCCGCACCGAATATTCGAGAGAGAATTCGTGGCGGTAGCGCGATTATTACAAATATTGATACCGGCGAAGAAGCCAAAGACCTTGCGATTGTTCTTCGCGCCGGCTCACTACCTGCACCGATCGAAATTATCGAAGAGCGCACCGTGGGTGCTTCTCTTGGTGAAGATTCTGTAAACGCAGGTACCAATTCAACGCTTTTTGGTCTGGCGATTGTCGCTATTTTTATGATCATCTACTACAAATTTTCCGGTATTGTTGCAGATATTGCCCTGGTCCTGAATATCGTCATTTTGATGGGCTTTATGGCTGTGCTTCATGCCACACTAACCTTACCCGGCATAGCTGGTATTATCCTTACGATCGGGATGGCGGTCGACGCCAACGTGCTAATATTTGAGCGCATCCGAGAAGAATTGGATAAGGGCAAATCGACCCGCAGCGCGATCGACATTGGTTACGGCCGTGCGTTTATTACCATTCTTGATGCCAACGTCACAACATTTATTGCTGCAGTCGTTCTCTATAACTTCGGTTCCGGACCGATCAAAGGGTTTGCAACGACGCTGATGATTGGTATTGCGGCCAGTATGTTCACCGCTATCTTTGTGACACGGGCGATCTTTGAAGTTCTGTTTGCCAAGACAAGTATGAAAGAAATTAGTATATAACCATTATCGTGCTCCCTGCCGGCAGGGAGTTTTGCAGGCCACCAATTTTCTACGGATCTGCTGCCCGGTTTGTGCCGGATTTTGCATCTGATAACGATTGTGGCATGATGAAAGGAGACTGCTAGTAATGCGGCTTTTAAAAGACCCAAACTTTCAATTTATGGATAAGCGCAGAATTGCCTTTGCTGTTTCCGGTGTGCTGCTGCTGATCTCTCTGGTTTCCCTGGTTGTCCAGGGTGGCCCCAAATTCGGCATTGATTTTCGCGGTGGTACGCTGATCGAATATCAGTTTGAAAAAAATGGCGATGCTACTGCCGGTGTGCCGATTCAGGAAGTCCGTAGCGCATTTGCAGCTATGGGATTTGACAATGCAGAAATCAAGTATTTCGGCAGCGAAAAGGATATTTTTGTAAAAGTGGACAGAGTGATTTCCAAACAGGAAGAATTTGATGATTTGAAATCACGTCTCAATGAATCCTTCGCAGACTACGAGATTCTCCAGCGTCGTAATGAAACCGTTGGTCCGAAGATCGGTAAGGAATTGGTCTGGGATGCTATTGGCGCAATTCTGTTTTCAATGGCCTTCATCCTTGTCTACATCATGTTCCGATTCGAACTTCGTTTTGGTATCGGCGCGGTGGTAGCGCTTTTCCATGATATTACCATTACCCTTGGTGTTTTCTCGCTGATGCAAAAAGAAATTAGCATCCCGGTTATCGCAGCGATTCTGACCATTATCGGTTATTCACTGAATGATACGATCGTGGTTTTTGACCGTATTCGCGAAAATTTGAAGACCTTCAAACGCAAATTGGGGAACTATGTCAGCCTCGTAAACAGCAGTATTAATGAGACGCTGTCCCGCACGGTTGTAACATCATTGACCACTCTGTTTGTTGTTTTAATTCTCTATGTTTTCGGGGGAGAAATAATTAAAGACTTTGCTTTCGCACTCATTATTGGTGTAATTGTAGGTACGTATTCCTCAGTTTTTGTGGCCTCGCCGGTATTGATTGAGTGGGAGGCACGCCAGGCTGAGAAAAAAGCAGTTGCATCCAAGAAATAGTGGGTGGTAAGGGTATGACCATACAGCAAGAAGTCCATAATGATGTGATCGTCTTTAAACTTACCGGCGACGTCATGGGGGGACCGGAAGCGGTTAAGGTAAATGAAGAAATTAACCGGATGCTGGATGAAGGCGCGTTAAAAGCTGTGATTGATCTGGACCAAGTGGGACGGATGAATAGCAGCGGTCTGGGGATTTTGATTAATGCCCTGACAACATACAAGCAAAACGGCGGCAGCCTGAAGTTGGCTGGCGCTTCGCCGGTAGTGGCTAACCTTCTCAAGATCACCAAGTTGGATACGATTTTTGAATCGTATGAGACAGCTGATGCAGCGCTTGGCAGCTTTGCCACCTGATATGCCAGAAGCAGGGCAATTGTGCGCGGTTGTGAGCACTGAAAATCCACATTTTAAAGCCTGATTTGTTCGATGAGAGTTTTTTGACTGCATCGGAAAAGTCGGGCTTTCTTATTGTCGAAGCTAATATTCTACATGCATCATCATATAAACGGAAGGCCGAAACATGTCAGTCGTCGTGGTAGTCGGCGCCCAATGGGGCGACGAGGGCAAAGGTAAAATAGTTGATCTCCTGAGTGGAGATTTTGATGTGGTTGCGCGCTATCAGGGCGGCGCAAATGCTGGCCACACTGTCATAATCCAGGATAAAAAGTACGTATTGCACCTGATTCCCAGCGGCATTCTTCATGAGAAAACAGAATGTGTTATCGGAAATGGTGTCGTTATCGATCCGGTTGCGCTTGTTGAGGAGATTCGTCTACTGGAAGATATGGGTGTTAAGATTCAGGGGCGTCTCTGGATTAGTCAAAAGGCTCACCTGATTATGCCTTACCACAAGCTCCTGGATTCTGTTAGCGAGGAGCAGGAAGGCGACAAGAAAATTGGCACAACCAAACGCGGCATCGGACCGGCATATGTTGATAAAGCCAACCGTCGCGGAATTCGTATTGTCGATTTGCTCGATCGTGCGAGTTTCGAGGCAAAGCTACGTCGCAATATTGCGACAAGCAATGAAGTGCTGGAAAAAATTTATGGGCATCTGCCCCTGGATGTGGATGCAATCGTTGAGGAATATCTTAAATTCGACGAAATCATCGATCCGTATATCAAAGACGTTTCTGTTTATTTGCAAAATACAATTGAAGCAAAGAAGTCCGTTTTGCTCGAAGGTGCGCAGGGAACGCTGCTCGATGTTGATCACGGCACTTATCCCTATGTTACTTCATCAAACCCGACCAGTGGCGGCGCCTGCCTTGGGGTTGGCATTGGCCCGACCAAAATTACTGAAGTGATGGGCGTTATCAAGGCATACACAACCCGCGTTGGGGAAGGTCCATTTCCGACTGAACTTAATGATGATATGGGTGACACCTTGCGCCGCGAAGGTCAGGAATTTGGTGCAACCACCGGTCGCCCAAGGCGTTGTGGCTGGTATGATGCGGTTATTGCCCGCTACGCTGTACGGGTGAATGGCATCGATTCGCTGGCAATTACCAAGATGGATGTTCTTGACAAACTGGAAACTATCCGTGTTTGTACCGGCTATCGCTATAAGGAAAAATTATTGAAGGAATTTCCAACCGATGCCCACATTCTCAAGAATTGTGAACCGGTCTATGAAGATTTGCCGGGTTGGCAATCGGATACCAGCAGTGCCCGTAGCTGGGAGGAACTGCCTAAAGTCGCGCGTGATTATCTGCAGTATCTTGAGTCTATTACCGGTGCACCGGTCAAGATTGTATCAATCGGTTCCAAACGCAGCCAGACGATTTTCAGGTGAGAAGATATAGGACCAGCGGGTGTATTTCTACAGAAAGTACGGTTTTGAAGATTTTTGAAGAACCACACATTGCAGTCCAAATAGTAAAAACTGCCTAACTTCCAGTACAAAGTTGGGTAGTTTTGGGTCAAATCCTACAAATGTACGTAAACCACCACTTTATTCTCCGACAAGCTTAAATTGGAGCCGCTCAGACGGCCTGTAATTGACAATCAGTTATTGTGTAATTGAATTAGCCTCTAACATGACCTTTTAGATGCAATTCGATTGATATCACGGTAGATCTATTGTAGATTTCAAATACTGAAAACACTCTATACTTGCTCAATATTCGTTAATTCCATGGAAAGTAGTCCTTTTTATAAGGGTATATGATGGACAATTTTCCATTTATCAGCAATGTTATACAGGAGCTAACATGAATAAGATACTTTTGTTTTCAGTGATTCTCCTACTGAGCTTGTTGTTTTCATCGATGGTTATAGCCGGCGACCAAGTACCAAAAAAATGGATGATTGGAACAGAAATGGATTTGGTTCCCTATATATTTGATGGGTACTACATCTCAGCGGTGGCTGGCTATGGCAAATGGCGAGCTCGTTTCGTACGCACGAATATAACGACACCTGGGTTTATAACGCAATCCGACTTTGAAGACAATGAGCTCAACGTCCATGCCTATATTATCGATTACTACTTCAAGAAGGGTTTTAGAGGTTGGTGGATAGGACCAGGTTACGAGACTTGGGACGGGGAAGTCAAGGAGAAGAACAGCGGGGAAAAGAAGTCCTATAGAACGGGCATTCTTACCTTAGGTGGAGGCTACACGCTCCGTTTCAACGATCATTTCTATATCAATCCTTGGGCTGCTGTACACATACCGGTCAATGGTGACAAAGACATTGAATTTACGAATGAAACATTCAAGATCCGAGCAACGCCCGAAGTCTCGATCAAGATTGGTATGCACTTTTAGCCAGAACTGCGCGATTAAGGTCCTGTTTATGCGGATATTAATGGAGAAATGCGCCCGCTGGCCCATAAAGCCTAATTGCATAATGACACATCCCTCTGTGTCCCCTCGAAGGGGATGCAGGGGGATGTGTCGTTTAAGTGGCTGAAAAAAAAGAGGTGACCCGTACGTGGATCACCTCTTTGCAGTTTATAACTGAAAAAATTTTGTGTCGATATTAAGCTTGCTGAAAGCGTACCTGCAGCATAATCTTGTCAAAATTAATGCCGTCGTCCTTGGCGATTTGCAGCGCCTCTTTCAGATAGTAATCGTCCAGCGTTTCAAAATAGTCTTTAACATAGAGCATAACGAGCTCTTCAGAATCCTTCCGGGTCCATTCCATATACGGATACCCGAGAGAGTTGCCGGCATTATTAATTTTTTGCACGTTTCGTTCCTTTCTCAATACATTCTTTGCAACGCATCCAACGCTTCTACCAAACTATCGGTAACAATGTCTGCCTGCTTTAAAAACATTGGCGCCAAAGTGCTGGTAATGGCAATACATTTCATTTCTGCCGTTTTTGCGCTTCTAACGCCCAGTGGCGCATTCTCGATAACGACGCAATCTTCCGGACTGACACTTATTTTATGTGCAGCAGCCAGATAAGGTTCCGGAGATGGCTTCCAGGTGAAGGTTTCTTCAGCAGTCACAATAGAATCAAAGTAGTCTGACAAGCCAAAATCCTCGAGTGCAGAGATGACGCGGTGCGAAGTGCCGCCGCTAACAACAGCTGTGCGGATTTCCCTGTCACGAACCCAGTCCAACAGTTCGATCAGGTATGGATAATGTTCATATGACTTCGGCTGATCGTAATGCAGTTGTTTGCGTTCCAGAATCCGCGGGGCTTCATCGTAAGGTAAATTATACTTGCGAGTAAAGCGGCTGGCGATATCTTCGAAGCCTACACCTTCCAGGATGTAAAGCTCTTCGGGTGGCATCTCTATTCCGTATTGCGCGAGGGCAAGCTGCCAACCGAGAAGCTGGTCTTCCATGCTGCGAATGATAACACCGTCAAAATCGAAGAGTACCGCTTTCATGATTCAAACCTCGCATCGCCGTTCACGTTCATCTTGCTAACCCATTTAATCGTCAAAATAGTTCGAGAATTAAATTGGCTTGTGATTTTTTTAGCAAATTGGGTCTTTTAAAACTTTCGTTGTGTTCAGTTCTCTTGAAATTCTCCTTCGTTCTTCTACTAATTATACGGGCAAATATCGAATCGGTTCGTACTATTTATTACAAACTTTTGGCTGAGTTTCTTAAGATTAAAAAAGAAAGACCTGAAATACAATACTAAGTTACTCCACTGCGCGCAGATGATCGGTGATAAATGTCCTCAAGGACGCTTTTTGATCTCAAGCGGGATACCGTAAATCCTGCATCACTCAAGGCATTCAAGAGGGAATGGAGTGTCGCGGAACTGGCGATAAATCGCACGCGGCTTTGCCCGTCCCTCTGGCGTAGCGTTTCGAACGCTTCCGGCAGCGCCTTCGAAATAAGAGGAAGCGCGGCATTCGCTACATCAAATTGATTCACTTCCTGTTGCAGTTCAGCGAGACTCAGGCGTTCCGCAATTTCTCCCTCGTGTAAAATAACCACCTTATCGCAAAAGGTTTCTATTTCCTCAAGATTGTGCGAAGCATAGAGCAGCGTTTGCTTGTTGAGTTTCAGAAGCAGGTCGCGAACGGTCTTCTGACCGCCCGGGTCCAGGCCCGACATTGCTTCATCAAGAAGCAGAATAGACGGGTTATGAATGATTGCCAGACAAATCTGAACTCGTTGCGACATACCTTTCGAAAAACTGGCCAATAGATTGTCTGCGGCATCGGTAATCTCGGCATAGAGCAGCAACTCGTTGACGCGATCTGCAATTTGTGCGCGGGGCATATTCAGCATTCTCGCAGCGGTGGTCAATAGTTCTCGCGGCGTGAAATTTTCCATACCCTGCTGGCGCTCGGGGATAAATCCGATTGCTGCCCGCCCTTGTTCAAGGTTCTCAGAGCCACATACCTTTACAATGCCCTCATCCGGACGGATAAAATTCATAATGATGCGCATCAGCGTGGTCTTGCCGCTACCGTTTGCACCGATAATGCCAACTCGGTCTCCATCTGCTATTTGCATGGAAACATTTTGCAGCGCAGCCCGACTGTCACGCGCATAGCGTTTGGTTATGTTCTCAAGAACAATTGCCGGCTCTTTGCCATTCATCAAACCCAATACCTGCTGTTTTGTAAAAAAAGTTACAGAACCTTAAAATAGGTGCTCTTAACATAATACTTTTCCAGATCTTAAGCCAAGAAAAAGGCTTGACTTTTGGTGCCCGATATAGGAAGTTCTAATCCAGTTCCATAGAAATACCACCTGGTAAAGCTCGCCAGCCACCGAATGAATAACTATGGAAATCGTAATGTCTTCTGCCACTGCGCCGTCACAGTTTGCCGCCATCGACTGTCTGCCCTTACCTGCGCATTTCTCAGGTGCAGCCTACTACATATATCATTTGACACATCATTTACTTGGCTTGCCGAGGAATCTTCCTCTGGCAATTGTTTGTAAACCGGGCCATCGCGAACTGTTTGAACCCATGCTGCAGCCGGGAGATAAAATTGTTACCGTTCCAGTTCGGAATCGAGCTGAACAGCTGCTGAATTACGAGCGTCGATTACCGGCTCTTCTTCAAAAAGAAAATATTCGTCTTTTTTATGCCACCCACTATATGTGTCCACCGCGGCGCGAAAGCTATACAATCGTCAATACTTTTCACGATCTCGGTTTCTTGCGTTTCCCGCGCTATTATCCGCTCATTAAGCAACTGTTTTTTGGCCGCCAGCTTCGCCAATACGTACGCCGGTCTGACCACGTTGTTACCGTTTCGCAAGCAACCAATCGTGATTTTTTGAAGTTCTTCCCGGAAATGGATGGTAAAACGTCGGTCATTTATCCCGGGACAGATCATCTTTCCAGCGTTACGCCAGCGGATGTGACGCGGGATCGTCCGTTTTTTCTCGCTGTGAATACATTTGAGGTGCGCAAAAACTTGCCCCGGGTTGTCGAACTGTTTGACTATCTCAAGAGTGAATATCAACTGTCACATCAATTGATTCTGGTTGGGCATCCGGCAAACGGCTATCGGAAATTAAAAAAAACCATTCGAAAATCGGAATTCAATCAGGATATTGTGCTAGCAACCTCCATACCGGTGGATACCCTGAAACGTTATTACCTGGATTGCAGTGCATTTATCAACATGTCCTCCTTTGAAGGGTTTGGTTTTACGCCAATGGAGGCCGTGCGCGAAGGATGCCGGGTATTTTTGTATCGCAATGCGGTTGTCGCAGAAATCATGGGAACTCAACCGGGCATCTTCGAACATCTTTCGATTCGGCAGTGGGGAGACCATATTGCAAATTGTATCAATAAAAGCCATGTGGCGCCGGATCTCAGCACTTTGATTCAACCACTCAGCTGGCAAAATTGCGCCCGTGCGATATTGAAGAAAATGGAGGCGCTCTATAGTCGAGCAGATGCCTCGAAGCGGATTGCTGTTTAGTGTTGTGTTCAGGGGTGTGCCGATATGCCCTATCCTTGTCATTCCCGAATGCTTTTATCGGGAATCCAGATTTTGTAAAAATGGATTTCCGCTAAATACATGCGGAAATGACAAACTTGAAAGCAGCTTCTATGACAAAAGCACTTTTCAAGCAGATTAGTGTAAGAAGTTGGGAAGAGGGTCGCTGTTTGCCTAAATCAACGATGCAGAAGTATCTGTGAAGCAAGCGGCGATTTCCATGGGGACAGAGGATACATCATATATTGTCATCACTCTTATGTGGAGACCTCGATTTGCATCATAATGAAATATTGGCCACCGTCAATATGGCCCATTACTTCGACAGTGCATTTACGGTTGAACAGACATATCGCTTCCTGAAAATAAAGATGTCGCGCGAAGATTTCGATGCGGCCCTTGGTGAATTGCACAAAAGTGGGGCGGTTTCACTTGCGAATGACGTCCTCTTTGCACGTAATTTGGAATCCCTCTATCAATCGAAAATCGCCTGGAGCCGACAGTTATTCGATGATAACCGCCGGCAGCTACGTTGGCTGACACGAATGCCCGGCGTTGCATTTTGTGGCCTCACCGGCGCCAATGCTTTTGAGTCCTGTCGGGAAAAAGATGATATTGATATTTTTGTTGTTACCAGCAAGCGGCGCTTGTGGCTAAGCTATGTACTATTGGTTGTGTTCAGCAAGGTCATGGGAAAACGCGGGCTCTTTTGTATCAATTATCTCGTCGATGAAACCCGGTTACATATTCCTCAGCACGATTACTATACCGCCATCCAGATTTTACAAATGATTCCCCTGATCGACTCAACGTTGTCAGAACAAATCATTGCTGAAAATCAGTGGATTTTTGATTTCCTGCCCAATGCTGCACCGTCTGTTATCCGCGATGACTTTTATCTGCTGCGCAGCGCCAGGTCAAAGAATCAAAAGAGCACGCTTCGCCGAAGCCTCGGTGGTTTATTCGATCGCCTGAATCGAAAAATCTATCAGCGCTATGTTGTTCGTCTATCCCGCAAATACCCATCGGAGTTTGGTAGTGGTATTCGTTTGTCAGAAGGTGCGGCCAAATTGAACCGGGTGAATCATCAGGACGTTTACAAAAAGATCTACAATGATATAAAATCGGATGTGCCGGCATGACTGCAGCTCAACCCAAAATTCTTATCAGCCATTCCTATTTTCTAAAGTTGGATGCCAAGGAATTGGATAACGGTAAACCCTATCCGCCACTTGCGCCTTTGCAACTGTCAGCGTGGATCCAGGAGCGTTTTGGCTGGGATGTCGAATTTCACGATGTCATGTTTGACCCCGATTGGCAGGCGTTGACGCAGAAAATCAACAGCGTGCAGCCGGACATTTTTATTCTCTATGATGATGATTTCAACTTCCTTACCAAGATGTGCCTGGAAAATATGCGGGATACGATATTCGAAACGCTGCAACGAAGCAAGAAGACCGGTCTCTTTATTGCCCATGGCTCAGATGCGTCCGATCAAGCTGGCGACTATCTCAAGAACGGCTTTGATCTGGTGGTGCATCGAAATGCCGAGAAGGTGGTTTTGGATATTTTACAGCAGTGGTCGCAAGATCAGGACATCCAGCATTTTCTTGCTATGGACGGCGTTTCTTATCTAAAGGATGGTGAGCATGTGCAAAACCCGCAGGCTCGCAAAAATTTGCCAATGGAAGAATCGCCGATGCCTGCCTGGGAGAAGGTGGATGTTACACCATATCAGGAGATGTGGCGTAGCCGGCATGGGTATTTCTCGCTGAATGTTGCTACCTCGCATGGCTGTCCATTTCGCTGCAACTGGTGCGCGAAACCGCTTTATGGACGATCTTATAAGGCTCTGCCGCCAGAGAGGGCCGCCCGCGAATTCCACTTCCTGGCCACAGAAATGGGGGCCGAGCATTTGTGGGTGGCTGACGACATATTTGCCCTCAAACCCGGTTGGATAGATGCATTCGCCGATGAGATGGAACGGCTTGGCTGCCGCATTCCCTATAAGTGTCAAAATCGCGCTGATCTGATCACTGAGGAATTGGCTGCCGGACTGGCTCGCTCCGGCTGTGAAGAAGTTTGGCTGGGAGTGGAATCCGGTTCCCAAAAGATTCTTGACGCGATGGATAAGGATGAAACCGTTGATACAATCCGCACCGCTAATCGCACTCTGCGAAAGTATGGCGTGAAGACCGGCTTCTTCCTGCAGTATGGGTACCTCGGTGAAGATTACGAGGATATTCGCAAAACCCTGCAGTTGGTGAAGGAATGCAAACCGGATCATATTGGTATTTCTGTATCATATCCCCTGAAAGATACCCCTTTTTACGAGCAGGTGGTTTCTACAATGGGGGAGAAGAAAAATTGGCGCGACAGCGGTGACCTGGCGATGATGTTTACCGGCAAGTATCATCCGGATTTTTACCGCGCCTTGCATCAATATACGCATCACTATTTTGGATTTATCTCATTATTTCGCCCGCAACCCTTCGTGAAACGCCTGCGGCGTTTGGCAGCGCAATACCGGCATTTGCCGGGCATGCTCCGCTACCGATGGCAGATGCAGCGCTTCCTGAAACCGGTTTCAGACGGGCAACAAGGATAGCACCATGAAGATTTTGTTGACCCATACATATTTCATAGAAGAAGATGCACACGAACAGAAAGTGATGAAGCCCTATCCACCGCTGGGTTTGCTGTATTTGACTGCCTGGCTGCGAGAAAATGACGTTGAGGTGGAAGTTTTTGACAGCACTTTTTCTTCGTTTGATAAACTCATCTCTCGCCTGGAGGCAGAGCCTCCACCGATACTGGGCATCCATTGTAATTTGCTGACCAAATACAACGTGATGAAGCTGATTCGTTACTGCAATCAGCATAACATTATCGCGTTATTAGGTGGACCGGATGCCTCTACGCAGGTTGAAGAATTCCTGCGCTATGGTGCGGACATCATTATTTCCGGGGAAGGGGAAGACGCCTTAATTAGCGTATTGCAGCGCCTGGAAGAAGCAGATAAACATTCGTTACAGGATATCCCCAACGTGAGCTATAAAACAGCCGATGGCGAAGTTGTTCAAAATCCGCGTCAGGCTAGCAAACGTCATCTCGATCACTATCCGGCGCCGGCTCGCGACGCCATTGATTTGGAACTTTACCTGAATGCCTGGGAAACCCATCATGGTCAGCGGTCGGTATCCTTGATTACCGCACGCGGATGTGCCTTTACTTGCAAATGGTGCAGTCACTCGGTTTACGGCTGGACCCATCGCCGCCGCAAACCGGAAAGCGTTGTACGTGAAATCCAGGACATCGTTGAGACTTACCGGCCAACCCACCTTTGGTTTGCTGACGACGTATTTACAGTAAATAAACGCTGGTTGCTGAAGTTTCGGGATATAATGAATGAAGCTGGATTGCGCCTCCCATTCGAGTGTATTTCCCGTGCGGATCGGCTGGATGAAGAATTAGTTGAGGTGTTGAAAGAACTTGGCTGTTATCGCATTTGGTTTGGTGCGGAGTCCGGCAGCCAAAGAATTCTTGATGCTATGTCGCGTGGCGTTACCCGTGAGCAGGTCAGCAAAGCGACGGGATGGTGCAAAAAGCATGGCATCCAGTCCGGCTATTTTATCATGTTTGGTTATCCCGGTGAAGAGATTCGCGATATCTATGAAACTATCGAATTTGTGCGAGATGAGCAGCCGGATATCTATTTGACCACCGTTGCTTATCCCCTGCGTGGCACAACCCTCTACGATGAGATTCAGGACAAAATCATTTATGCGAAGCAGTGGGACAATCATCTCCAGCGCGAATTGGAGATCAAGGAACGTTTTACCAGACCACTCTATCAATTTGCTATCAAGAAACTGGCCAGTGAATACCGCAGGAAACAGTTGCGCGCCCAGCGTGAACAACATTTGAAGCAGATTTATCACTCACTGCGTTCGGTATACTGCGATTATAAAATCAAGCAATTGGCCGATGCAAGAACATGAGTGAGGTGCCCAAGCAAGATGCTCCGTTGATCCGTGAAACCTTCGATGTTTATGCGAAGGAGTATGAAGACAAGTTTAATCAAAATGCACTCGGTATTTATCAGCGGCAGCGCGTGCAGCGCGAAATTGCCCCATTTCTGAAACCCGGTATGACAATTCTGGACGTCGGCTGCGGTCCGGGCTCCGATTTTGAATTTTACCACCAGCAAAAGCTGCAGGTCGAGGCCATTGACATTTCAGCCGGAATGATAAAGCTGGCTGAGCAGCGGGCAAAGCAGTTAGAACTGGATGCAAAGCTTCATGTGAGCAATCTCTCGGGTTTTACTGCTGAGCAAACCTTTCCCCTGATCATTCTGAATTTTGGCGTGGTGAATGCACTGACGGATTTTGAAGGTGACATGCATCGCCTATCTGAATTATTGAGCCCCGACGGGCATTTGTTCATCATCTCCATGCCGCCATTTCATGCCTTTTCTGCAATAGGGGATTTGGCCCGATTACGACTACGCAGCGCCGCACGTCGAATTATTCGCAAAGAAGCCACTACTGCTGGTGGCATGACCTTCCGCTATTATCGCAGTCCTGATTTCACCAGCTATTTTAAAATGCTGAACTCCGTGAATCTTGCTACGCTTTTGCCAACACCCGATCAATATGCAAATTCGGCGGTAGCGCGCGGAATTTACAATTTGCTCAGACCGCTGGACCGGGCGCTTGCCTCAAACCTGCCTGATCTCCTCGGCGGCGACCATGTTCTTTATCACCTTACACAGAAAACGGCTGACTGACGGCATGATGCAGCGGATTTTACAGATACTGTCAGCAGCGCACCGCCGCTTGTTCTTTGTGCACGTTGGTTACATCCTTGTCGGGGCAGTGCTGGAAGTGTTCAGCCTCGCAGCCATTCTACCGCTGATTCTGCTGGTGATTGATCCGGCGGTGATTTCAGAAAATGCCATCCTGAATTCGATCTATGCGTCGCTCGGTCTCGATAGTGAGCGAGCGTTTATAGTAGTCATTTTGCTGGCGATATTTGCCCTTTTTGTCATTAAGAATCTCGTTGCTTATCGCCTCATCAAAACGCAGGCAAAATATATCTACGCTATTGCCACGGCTCAGGCAGAGAAGATGATGCGATCATTTTTTGCCCAGCCGTTTCAAACTCTGTCCCAGACCAATTCCAGCATTACGCTGCGAAATACCATTCACGTGCCGGTGGAATTTTCAGTGTACATCATTCTGGGAACGCTAAATCTTTTATCGGAGGGACTAATAGCTGTTCTGATTCTAGGCGGCATTGCTATCTTCGATGCAAAAATTTTCTTATGGTTGATATTGCTGCTTGGCCCGGCAATGAGTGCCATTTACTTCCTGAAAAAGGGGCGGCTACGTGAAATTGGTGCAGCGGCGGAAAAACTACGCCCGCAGAGCATCCAGCGGGTGATGGAAAGTATTCGCAGTTATGTGGACATTCGCCTTTACCACAAGGAAGAATGGTTCATCGAACGCTTTTTGCTTGCGCGTCGAGAGCTCAATGATCAGTTAGCCTCATATTATGCCATTACCTTATTACCGCCGCGTCTGATTGAGGTGGTTGCCGTATTTGGAATGATCATCATCGTTATCTATGGGCTTTTTAATCTTGATACCCGCGAAGAAACCATCTTGCTGTTGACGCTTTTTGCTGCTGCGGCCTACCGCGTGATGCCGTCGTTCAATCGCATCTTCACAGCATTGATGAACATCCGCACTTTTCGCTACACCATTGATATTCTTGCTGACAAAATCCATGAGATTAGTTCGCAAGAAGGTGTCGGGGAGGAGACAATTCCCTTTGAAAGAGATATTGTCGTCTCAGATCTGGTCTATCAATATCCGGATACGCCGGAGCCGGTGCTGCGCGGCGTCAGTTTCACGATGAAGAAAGGCGAGACGCTGGGGATTATCGGTGAATCCGGTGTCGGAAAAACAACCCTGATTCATTTGCTCCTGCGGTTATTGCCGGAAAACGGCGGCAGCATTGTTATTGACGGTCAAGGATTAACGCCTGAACGTGACAGCGCCTGGCAGCAGAAAATCGGCTATGTGCAGCAGCAACCCTACCTGCTGGACGCTTCAATCCGCGACAATGTTGCCTTTGGTGTTGATCATGAGTTGCAAAACGAGGATAAGCTGCAGCGAGCAGTCCAGCAAGCGGGATTGGCAAAGCTTATTGCCGACTTGCCGGCTGGGTTAAACAGTCAGATCGGGGAAGGTGGAGCCCGTCTCTCCGGTGGACAGCAGCAGCGCATCGCCATTGCCCGTGCACTCTATCGCGATGCGGAGCTACTGGTATTTGACGAAGCCACCAGCGATCTCGATGCAGACACCGAAGCGGAAATCGCTGAGGCGATTGGCGCATTAGCAGGCAGTGGTGTAACCGTATTAGTGATAGCTCACCGGCCATCTATTCTGGCGCATTGTGATCGGGTGATTGAACTGAAGGATGGGGAAATGGTTGATTAGTTGAATGGTTGAAGCGCTGAGACGTTAAATCGTTCATATCTCTCTGAATCCCCTTCGAAGGGGGACACAGGGGGATGTGAAAAAAACGGGCCGGCAAATGCCGGCCCGCTGGTAGAGATATGCATGAGAGAGGAGATTGTTATTTATTGGCGATCCAACCGGATCAGAGCCAGATCGTCAAATGTTTGCGGATCGGTACGCCATTCACATTCGTATTCATTTGTGAGCGTCGTATTAAAATCGGTTTCAATCAGGCGACGGAAAACATTGTCTTCCACGACGTCAATGTTTACGACAACCGGTGTTGAATTGTCAATGCCGGATATGAGTGTTGCTTCAAATACCTGATTTTCAAAATCGCTGTTTTCTTCAAAAATGAGAACACCATTGTCGCGAATTTCAACTTCGTTCGTTTCGCCGTCAAAGCGTTGGAAGAAGGAGAAGGTTTGACCATAGACTGCTTTTTCTGCGGTCAACAAGGCAGCGCCTTCTTCAATACGAAATTCAAATTCACCATCCAATGCCAAGAGGACCTCGTTTACGGCTTCGAAGGCATTGTCAACGACGTCGTTGTTTGCAATAAGGATCGCACGTTCTTGTGAATTCTGGCCGAATTCAATACTGTTTTCAAAGAGTGCGCTGGTTGGCAGAGCCGGGAGGTCGTCCGCAGCTTCGATATCTTCCAGAGCCGGAACAATTGTGCCGCTGGCAGTGTTGGTCCGGGGAATATCAAATGTTGGCGCCTCTTCTTCTTGCAAACTGTCGCTGCCACTGTCGTAGCAGCCGAACAGCAGGATGGCCATCAGGCCAGTAATTATCAAACTTGTAAGCTTCTTCATCTTTCACCTCGTTGTGATTGTAATTCTCTTTGTTCAAACATCATCTGGGTTCAATATGAGGCATCGCGACAGATTTTTCTATCGTCGTAAATATGTTTAGGGGGTAGAAATTTATTGGGCGGGTCGTCGTTGTTCGTGCTACAACTCCGGAGAGATCGGGCCGGTCATTCCGGAACGATGGGCAAGCAGGTAAGGGTTTTTGCCTGTGATGATGAGTCCAAGTGCTTTTAGCGTTGCCCGACGCAGGCTGCTTGCTGAGTCAGGCTGCTTACCGAGCAGATTGCCAATCAGCGACCAGGCAAGCGAGAGACGGTTGACCCAGCTAAATCGCGGATAGCGATGCATGAAATAGTGCAGAGCCAGGACGCGCCGGAAATATATAGTCGGATAGGGGCGGCGATTGATTTGCTCTTTATAATGAAGGGCATCGATGCCTTCCAGCACGTGAATGGCTTCTTTTTGCGGGAAGTTAATCGCCACCCCGTAGTTGTCGCCAATCCCGTGCGGATCGAGTAGTTCATCGTAGGGGGCAGCAAGCAGCCAGTCGCGGCGAATAATGCTGGCGCCAATCCCATAAATCGTTGTCCGTAAGACGCCGTCCACGGCTGGTTTAGAAATGAGCGGCCAGCCGGCAAGGGTGATGGTGTTGCCACGCCTCCGGTAGAAACGTTCCAACATCGAAAATAGCCAACCAAGGGATGTTTTGCGCTTGATGCCCGGTAAATCTACCCATTGTGTTTGCTGAAAGATGAAGCCGTACAGCAGTCTGCCGCTGGAAACTACTGGCAGATGAAAGCGCTTCAGCTCTTCACCGGTAACCTCGACAACTTCTCCGGTAACAGCCCCGGCTTCAGGGTGTTCTGCCAAATAGCCAAGCAATGTTTCTATGTAGTGAACGGGCGGTTCAATATCATCATCGCAAAGGAATATGAATTTCGAGGTTGCTTCTCGAATCGCAAGATTGCGCTGCCGGCAAACCGATGGTTCGGTATGAAAAACCTGCAGCGGTAGCTGTGGGAAGGCCGCTTTTAGGTCTGATTTGTTAAGCGGGTCGTCACTGGCGTCGGCAACGATGATTTCATTGGCCGGCATGGTTTGCTTGTGGAGAGCTTTCAGGAGGCGATGAAGACTTGCCGGTCGATTTCGCGTTGGGATAACGACGGTAACTGTTTGCTTGACGCTTCCCACCTACCGTTTTCCTTCCAGTGCAGGTAAAAGCTGTCCCTCATTCAAGAAATATTCTGACAATATCTCGCCGATTTGTTTGGCGCCGGTTTCATTAAAATGGACGTCGTCATAGAAGGTCGTGAGGTCCGAGGGGACGATCGCAGCAAGGTCAATGACCGGGACTTTACGCTCCCGGCACACTGCCAATAGGGTCTGATTGTATTCCACCATACCCTTTGTCAGGGCTGCGGCATCATAATAATCCGTTGTGTTTCCGTTGATGTTCTTTTGCCAGCCCATCCACAAAAGCCGTTCTTCTGCGTCCGGCATTTCTGTTTTCCAAAGCACGGGGTGCGTGAGAAAAAGCGGCTTTACATTTTGCTTTTGCAACAGATCGATCACGGTGTTCAGATTTCTTCGATATTCACGCAGGGCGCTTTCCAGGTCGGGCAAGATATCTAACTTTGGAGACCTAAAACGGGTTTCCCTGGCCACCTGCAAGTATTGTCCGCCCGGGTCTTGATACAAACCGTGGGTTCCCATAGGGAAGGTCTCGATCCAGGCCAATCGTGCGGTATACCAAAGCGCCGAATTCTTGTAAAATATCCGTTTGCCGTCGAAGGGCCACAATGGAATAGGGGTAAAAACAAATGCATGCTGATATTGATAGCGCTGTCCTTCACTTGTGGCAAGAAAATCTTCGCGATAGGCGTTGCCGCGATTGAGGCGCAGAAGGAAGTCGTTCAGACCGCTTAGGATGATGATATGATCAATATTGTTCATTTGCGGCAGTAGATAACGGACATGAAAGAGATGGTCACGCATGTTTTTTCCGCTGGCACCCAGATTACCGACCCATATTGTTAGATCAGGACGCGCAGATTGCAAGTGGTTCGCAAGAATGTCCGGCCAGGTTTCCCCTTCATCCAGGTAGACACATTCTGTGGTGCTGCCGCCGAGCGCCAGAATCCGAACGTGATCCTTGGCCGTAAACTCCGGCCCGCGAATACCGTTTGAATTGACGCGGAAACGCGCATTGCCTCTAATCCCGGGAAATATTGTGCTGTCGGGTTGCAGAATCTTTTCCAGACCTGATGGCCAAACATAATAGACATTCCGGGGTGCCAGATAGATTCTCAGGCCCACTTCTGCGATGAAAAATCCGGCCAGTAGTCCCAAAAGCACTAATGAAAGTCGTGGATATTTCATGACAACAAGCCTTCGTACAATTCGCAGTACTGTTGGATTGTCCAGCTGACATCATATTTTGTCGCCCATTCTTTTGCCTGTCGGCGATTTTCCTGAAGCCGTTGCGGTGATTGTAACAGCGCCAGAACGGTTTTCGCCAGACCTTCTGCGTCGCCCGGAGCAACTGCACACATTCCCTGATGCTGCAAATCTGCCAGCAGACCTACTGCCGTGCCGCATATCGCCACGCCGCTGCTAGCGGCTTCCGCCAGCACAACGCCTTGTCCCTCATATAAAGAAGTGTGTAACATGATATCTGCTGATTCATAAAAAGCAGGCAGCTGTTCGCGCGGTAATTGTCCATGAAAATATACATCATTTTCCAAATTGAGGGTTGCGACGAACTCATGAAGCGCTCCGTTCAGGTGGTCGGGACCGACAATGTCCAATTGGCAATCTACAGCATTGCGAATGTGGCGAAATGCCCGCAGTAAAGTGGCCTGATCTTTCACTTCCGTGAGGTTGGCAATGTGCAGGAAACGATATGGAGGCGAATACGCTTTATCCCGCCATACAAACCGCCTGGTGTCGACCCCAAAGGGAATGATGTTGATATCGCTTCTATTCAATCCATGTCGTTGTATTTCATTTACCTGAAAGCGAGTTAGCGCAACAAGCCGTGTGGCGCTGCGACAAGCATGGAGAGTGATTCGTCGCAGCCGCTTGTGGAATATATTGCCATAGCGAATCTCCGGTACACTCGCGGCCTCGCCGCCTTGCAAGCTGACAATCGTTGGACGTCGCAGTAGCCGGCCGAGGTTGACCGCCAGAAAGCCGCTTGGTCCGCCCCACAGTCCATGGATTAATTGGTAGTTGTCCTGACGATGTTGGGTCAGCAGACGGCGCGATAATTTCAACATGCGCGGTAACAAGCTGCTGTGATGAGAGAGTCCGCTGGTAATCACTGGAAATTTTTCGTGGCGGAAATCTGCCTTGCTATCAACAATCGCCGACAACGAGTAGATAGTCAGAGAATAGTATTCGGCCAGACCGTTCACCAATGCCAGGATATGATCGATTGTATGTGCTGAACCGGGTTTGTCGATTCCGCCGGGAAGGATGATGGCGATCTGCTTCACACTTTTATCACTTTATTCTATACACTTCGATGCCTATTTTATAGCATTATTGTTCCAATGTCAAATGCCGTTGCCACAGAACCATGATTGCCATTCCGATTTATGACTGACCCTTCGCTGCTACATACTTTTCCGCATTTGGTGATGGCCGGGCACTATTATGATAACGCCGGATTGTCTCCGGCAGAACTGTTGCAGAAATATCATACCAGCACCGGTTGGGCCGAAGCAGTGGCTGCAGCCGGATTTCGAGTGACAGTGTTGCAGCGCTTTTCTCGCGATGATGAGATTGAGCAAAATGGTGTCCGTTTTCGCTTCCTGAAAGATAAACTGCCGCCCTTTTTGAAACGTTGGCAAGTGCCGTTTCGCTTGCATCGGGAGATTCTTTCAGAAAAGCCGGATGTTGTGCACCTTCATAGCTTGTATTATGGCTTACAGGGCTATTTGCTGCGAAAAAAGCTGGAAAAAACCTGCGCAATTGCGTACCAGGATCACGGCGGGGAGCCTACTCCAAGCTGGCGGCGCGGTATTCAGCGTCAGACGCTGCAACATATTGACGGCTGCTTTTTTGCCGCAGATGAACTGGGGCAAGCCTGGGTAAATGCCGGTATTGTGTCGTCAGAGGCGCATATGTATACGGTGATGGAAGGCTCAACACATTTTGCAATGCGCGATCGCGAAGCGGCCCGGAAAGCAACCGGATGCGATGGTGATCCGGTTTTTTTGTGGGTGGGACGCTTAAATCAGAATAAAGATCCGCTGACAGTACTTACAGGCTTTGAAGCAGCTTTGGAGGGTGAGCCGGGTGCCAAACTGTATATGATTTATCACACCGACGATCTCATTGAGCAGGTAGTGGCAATCATTCAGCAAAGCCCGGCCTTGAGTAAGGCCGTGACCTTGTTGGGATATCGTGAACATCATCAGCTGGAAGCATATTATAATAGTGCAGACTATTTTCTGCTTGGCAGCCATCGTGAAGGGTCCGGCTACGCACTTTGTGAAGCTCTCGCTTGTGGGGTGGTGCCAATTGTAACCGACATCCCTTCTTTTCGAATGATGACGGATCAAGGAAACATGGGTGCCCTTTGGCAGGTTGGTCAATCATCAGAGCTGACTCGCGCGATCCGGCAAGTGATAAAGCAGCCGGTAGCTAAACTGCGTGCTCAAGCCAGAAGCTGGTTTGAGCAGCAACTCAGCTTTCCGGCAATTGGCCGCCAAGCGGCGGCGGCCTATCAGGAAATGATAACTCAGCGGAGGCGGGTATGGAAGAACCCGTGAAAGAAACGATGACCGTTACGCTTCGCGAACGGCAATTTGCTGTGGTGCGGAGCGAATTCGATTGGTTTTGGGAAATGATGAACCGCGATAAATGGGAGCCGGAAACCCTGACCCTAATTGATCAGTATGTTTCCGAAGCGACGACCTTTCTTGATATCGGCGCCTGGATTGGACCGCTATCGCTTTATGCCGCCGGCAGCGCCGGTAAGGTGATCGCTTTCGAACCCGATCCGAAAGCGTTTAACGGTTTGCGGGAAAATCTTGCTGCAAATCCATCCCTGAAAAATGTGGAACCGCTGCATCTCTTTGTTGGTACTTCCTCCGGTGAGATCACAATGGGCAGTCGAGCTGACGGCGGCGACTCGCAAAGCAGCGTTCTCTTCGGTGGCGGCGATAACAACGCCTGGCAAGTGAAGTCCATTCGTCTGGAAGATTTCCTGGATAATCATCGAATTGATGGGCCGGTGTTTATGAAAATGGATATCGAAGGTGCGGAGTATGATCTGGTTCCGACATTGGAGCGCGTATTTGACCGACATAGGCCAATCTTGTTTTTGTCTCTCCACCCCTTTAACCTCTACTTGACAATTCCCGGAAAGACAATGCCTGCAAAAATTAAAAGAAGGTTGTACGTTGTTCAAAAACATTACACATTGTTAAAGACCCTGAGGCGTTTCTTCCGGCTGTACGATATTCACGGCAAGGAAATTACCATGTCCCGGGCATTGTGGAGTGTGCTGCGAGGAAAATCGATAGCAGATGATAATTCGCTTGTTGCGAGGTGATCTGAACTAAAAAAGAGCTGCAGTGTTCCCCCCTCAATCTCCCCCCGGGGTGGAGATAGAGGGGGGATGGTCAAACTGGCAAACTTACAATTACCGTATACTGATCATGAACACAACCGTCATGAAAACGATCGTCCAACTACCGATCTGGCGCTTCCTGCCGCCAACAGTATTTGCATTGACCATTGTCGCGTTTAGCTACTTGATTTGGACAAATGAATACCTTCCGTTTGAAGCATTTCATAGCGGCGTTCTCTACAGCAATATCCTTTTTGAATTATGGCAGGACAGTTCCCCGGCTAAGACCTTCTATGCGGTCACGGCAGGTGCATTTCCGCCGCCCGGAAGCTTGACCACGGTGATCCTGGCTGGTCTGCAGTACCTGTTGCCCGCTGAAGCGGCCGGACGTTTACTGCTGGTTATTTATACCATCGCCTTTTCTCTCACGTATTATTTCTTCTGCACGCGGGTCAGCTCTCGTAACCCCTTCCGCTTCATGGGGCCGGTATTTGCCCTTGGCTATACCTTCTACCTTGGGCATATCAATATCTTACTGGGATTGGCTTTGTTACTCGCTCTGTTTCTTTGGCTGGATCGACCACGCCTCTCTATCCAAACCCGGGCTGTTGGCTTGTTTCTTTTTACGCTTCTGTTATTTGCTATAGACGGCTTTAGCTTTATCTTGGGGATTCTGGGGATTCTCGCCTGGGCGATTCGCCGGAAATGGGAAGCGGAGCGCAGTTTGGCGTTGTTGGCCTATGTTAGCGCAATTCTCCCTGCTTTGACCTTATTGATGTTTTACCTGATCGATTTTTCAATTATGCTTGCTGAAGCGGCGATTCCTTATGGCGCTTTTGGTGATAAGCTACAGGTCATCGGTACTGGTCTGGCGCCTTTTTCGCGGCTTGCTTTATTGGAGCCGCCCTTGCCGTTGACCCTGACCAATATTATCGTGATGCTAACATGTCTCGGTCTTTATCTCTATAATTATTCAGCGATCAGCTGGCGTAGCGGGCACGCATTATTTGCTTTCCTTGCCGCCTTGCTTTTGCTCTTCTTCCCTTATCAAAAAGTTGGTGCATTGATCGGATTTACGCCGGCTATGCTAATGATTATTTTCCTGATCCCCGGAGGCCTGGTGCTTTTCCTGCAATCGGGACGTCTGCAAGAAATGATCATTACCGGGCTGTTATTGCTGTCCATATTTATGCATTGGCAAACCTTGCGGGGATACGACCTCGAGATAAGCACATCGCTAACAGATGTCGCTTTTGCATATCATGAAAGCGATTCTCCCCTTATTCTCAATTACCTGTATCACGAGGACACTTTTGCACAGCAGGAAAATATTTTTGGAGGCGTTGTTCAAACGTTTGGTCAAAGCCTTGCCTGGATCAATGACAGCATATCCCATCCCGTTAAGCTTGCGCCGGGATGGATCGTTGAAAATCGACCGTTGGACATAAAACGCCGCTCTGCCGATTTCCGTGCCTTGTTTAGCACGGTCGATACACGCAATGAGGTCGTGGAATTAGCCCGCGACAATATGGGGCCGCTCTGTGCGCAACATGATCGCTTGCTGATTTTTGGAAAGGATGAAGGGCGTAACGAGCTGGCTTCTGCATTGGCGCCCGCTTATGAAGTTGGCGGACGCTATAAGTGGTGGACGCTGCTGGTTCGAAGAGAGTATCCTTATTGAAAAGAACAAATTCCAAATCCCAACAAACCAGATTCCAAAGTAATTACTTCACCAACAGCAGTTTCTTTGTCTTCACAAAATGATTTCCTGCTTTAAGGCGATAGAAATAAATACCCGCCGCTAAATTTCCTGCTTCAAAATTCAATTCATAGTGTCCTGCTGCCTGAGATCCATTTACCAGCTTCCTTATTTCCCTGCCGCGAATATCGAAGATCGTCAGCTCAACCTCACTTCGAACAGGCAACTCATAGCGAATTTTGGTGGATGGATTAAAAGGATTTGGGAAGTTTTGCGCCAAATTAAATGACTGTGGAAGTGTGTTGGCGGCAATGTCGAGCCCGGTGATGACTTCAGCTGTGAGTAAGACCGTATCGGGCGAGCTTGCGGCATTGTGCGTGAATATAAGCTCGGCGTTTTGATTGCTAATGGTAGTGTCAGCAATAAAGGTGATTTCCAGGCTGGTCGTCGCAGCGGTGTCGATGCTTATCGGACCGGCTGCCGTCGAGAAAAGGGAATTGGTTGACCTGATTTCTGAGATGGTCAATTCGCCGCTGCCGTTGTTCTCTATGGCCAGGAATTCCACCAAAGTATCGCCACCGTCAATTTGCCCGAAACTGACGGCATTGGGAAGTGTTGTAAATTGCGGTATTGCCAGTGCATTTCCGGTCAGGATCACTGTATCGGGGGAGGAGGCGGCATTATGCGTAAAGGTGAGAGTACCAATTTGTGTGCCTGCCGATACAGGCGTGAAATCGACAGTCATGTTCACGGCACTGTCGGAGCTGATCGTCAGGGAATTGTCTGACGGTACAAAAATATCCAATAGTGAAGAGATCGATGTAATCGACAGTGTGGTGTCGCCGCTGTTGGAGAGCGTTACTGTCCGGGAAGCGGTATTGCCGATTTCTACATCTCCAAAGTTAAGCGTGTCCGGGTTGGCCAGGAAAGCCGGCATTGGAGGAGGTGCCGCTTGCGGCGAATATAAGGTAATCAATCGGCCGCTGACACCACCGCGAATTGTGCGTACCAGGCTGCCGGTAGTGCCGTTTACTTCGTAAATACCGCCGCCATTGGTTGCCAGGTAATTACCGTTTGGCAGTTTGTAGTTGCCGCGCACGCCGGTAACTCCGGTCAAATTGCGCAGGAATGTGCCATTTGTATCGTATACGCCAATGCCGTTCACGCCGGAAAAGTTGCTGACGGAGACATCCCCGTTGGCTGCCTCGTGCAGCTGCTGCGGGAATGGTAAACCACTCACAAAGGTATCCAGGAAATTGCCGGAGAGATCGAAGCGCAGGACGTTATCTGAAGTGATCGCTGAAATCAAGATGTCGCTATCGCGGAAGATTAGGTCCCAGGGACTATCCATTCCACCAGCAGCATTGGCAATAAAATTACCGAGGTAATTTCCGACGCTGTCAAACTCTGCGATGGCGTCAGCATTCAGGCCGCTTGCAACGGTAACCAACAAATTACCGTCTGCAGCATAGGTATGGCCACGAATGTTATCAAGGATATCAAGGTTTTCGCCGCCGGCCGGGGCCAGGACACCCAGGAAAGAACCATCTGCTGCGAATTCGAAGACCAGATCGCCCAATTGATCACTGACTGAGAAATTTCCGTTACTGCGGGCATTGGCCATGATCACAGTTTGAGTGGTATCGCCGCCCATGACCAAAAACAATGAATCGACCAGATCGCCGGTCGTAGCATCAAGCGCAACGATTGCGTCATTCGTTGATTCTACTACCAGAATTAAGTCATTGAAGGATTGAAGGTAGGGACGGGGTTTGTTGTTGATGCGCTGCGCTTCTGTTGTTGAAATAGGATGACGCAGGCGTGCTGTTGATAGATCCCATTTGCGAGAAATTTCCTGAATGCTCAGCAGTTCGCTGTTCTGATATGGATGTGCCGGGTTTGGCATCACCCAATAGAGAATCTCATCTGACTCGATGCTGGTTGCCTGCATAACCGTGCCGTCTGCAGCTGTGATAGATAGCGGTAACTGCTTCTGGCGCGCAAGATCCTTGACAGCCTGTTGAATCACCGGGTCTTCTTCTGCAAGTTCGACAATTGCCTGAACCGACCGATCCTGACCGATTAAGTGGGTTGTGAAAAGCATGGCAGCAAGTATCCATATGACGACGTAAATCGGACGTGACATAAGATCCCCTTTGTGGTGTGGGCTGTTAACAAGGAAATAAGAATGGCAGCTATTTGACCATAAATATAGAAGAATGCATCAAATTAGACAAGGGAATGAGGGGTATAGCCAGCCCCGGAGCGTCGGGACTGGAAAGCGGAAATAATCAAGTGCGGGTTATTCGCCGTCGGGAATCAGGTGTTCCGCAACGGAAAGGGCAATACCGGATAACATAACTTCCGGTGCCATTTGCGTAAAGTCCCCGGAAAGAATACGCGACTCGAGATTCGCATAGAGTGAGCAACCGGCACCTTTCTCAACAATCAGTCCGGAAACCCGACCTTGATTTTCACTGACAAAAATCACTTCGCCAAGCGATTCACTGGGCACGTAGCCGGTACACATGTGCAGCTGTATGTGAGAATTCATGGTATATACGGACAGGAGATTACCAACGTCACTGCCGATGGTGATATCAGGATAAATTTCGAGCGATAATTTGCGCTTTTCGGCTTCATTATTGACAACGAAACGGTAGCTGTCAACCCGCTTTACCGGCTCAACACCCAACACTTTACTGATGGTCTTGATATCATCTTCTGTGAACTGAAACTCTTTCACGATAATGCTCCTGTTTTTCCCCCATGTCGCGCGAAATTTAAATAAAAATCCACGCTTATCCAAACCAAATCCGGCAATTCGAATGGAATTGACGAATGCGAACCATTTATTTTGTTTAAAACAAACAGAGGAGGGCCGTTGACGGAAAGTAACTTTCCGTGAAACCAACCCTCCTCGCATGACGCATCTCTAAATACGCAGCTACAAAATAAAGGTTGCTTTTTGTTACAGAAGAGATAAGTTCTTTTGGTCATTTTCGCTCTGGAGGATAAATGGAACTGTTTTGGTTGGGGTTGGCGATCCTGCTGGTGGTGGCCGGCTTTCTCGGCACGCTAATCCCGGTTTTGCCCGGCATTCCGGTTGTCTATTGTGGCTATTTGGTTTGGGGATTTGCCTCAGGCTGGGAGGATTACGGCGTAACAACAGCCGTTGTGCTGGGCGTTGTGACACTGCTGGTATTGGGGGTTGACTATTATGCCAGCGCGGCCGGTGCAAAAAAATATGGGGCATCGACAAGTGGCATCGTTGGTGCTGTCGTTGGTGCACTGGTGGGCTTAATTGTATTGAATTTACCGGGGCTGATAATCGGCCCGTTCCTTGGGGCGGTTGCCGGTGAATTGCTTACTGGTAAGTCGCGCCAGCAGGCCTGGCGAGCGGGCTTTGGCGCCTTTCTCGGCTTTCTTGCCGGCGGTGCCGTGAAAATCGGCGCTGCAATGGTGATGTTGATTCTGTTCTTTTACTTTATTGCTTGATGTTGTACCTGAGGCCCCTCTATCTCCCTCCGGGGGGAGATAGAGGGGGGGACATCTCGTCTAACACGAAAAGAATTAAGGTCTATTTCATACAATCTTTCAGCCTCTTCAGGCGCTGCTCCAGGAACTTCATTTCAATCGCGTTGTCCGAAAGATGAATAGCCCTTTCCAGAGCCGCTGCCGCCTCATGTATTTGACTGTTGCTTTCCAGAAATTCCGCATGAATCGAATGAAACATGTAATTGTTTTCCAGCTGATACTTGCTCTTTAGAGAGTGCAATTCTTCCAGGGCATTTTGCGTACCGTGAATAATATCCACCACTACCAGACGATTTAGCGCAACCATCGGTCCCGGGTTGATGCGCTCCAGCAGATCATAGAGCGACAAAATCGCTTCCCAATTGGTCTCCTCAAAACTGACTGCATCTGCATGATAGCCGGCGATCCCAGCCTCTAGCTGATAGCGTGACACGGAATTGCCGATCGATGCCTGATTTAGAAAATCGGTCCCCCACTGCATATATTCCTTGTCCCATAACGATCGGTCTTGCTTTTTTAAGGTCAGTAACTGGCCGTCTTTGCTGATACGTGCGTCAAACCTCGCGGAGTGAAAACACATCAGGGCCAGCAATCCGCAAAGATCTGCGGTTCGGCAATACGGGTTGCGATAGAGAAAACCGGCGAGTCGGATGGCCTCTTCGCAAATGTCTTTTTTTATGAGCGCATCACCGGATGTTGCCTTATAGCCTTCGTTAAACAGAAGGTAGATCACCTTTAATACAACCTTATGTCGCCCCCCGAGCGCCGGACCGCTTGGTACCGACAGTTGACCAACCTCGTTTTGGAACTTTTTGCGAGCCCTGGTAATTGCTTTCTTGACCGCTTCTTCCTTCTTAAGCAAGGCAGCTGCAATTTCTCGTACGCTGAGACCGCAGAGCAGCTTCAGGCTGAGCATGATCTGTTCGCCTTCCGTCATTGCCGGGTGGCAGCAGGCGAAAATCATCTTCAGCTGCTCGTCAGCAATATCGTCGCCGCTAAGCGGACTGAGCAGTTCCTCCGGCACCGTGGAAATATCGCCAAGCGCATCGAAGTCAGTCAGTCGCTTATCGCGCCGCAATTGATCAATCAGGCGATTGTTGGCAACACGGTACAGCCAGGCAGACGGATTGCGAGGCACGGATTGGAATGCCCACACCTGCATCGCTTTCAGCAGCGCATCCTGGACCGCATCTTCGATACGATCGAGCATTTTGCTGCCATAGCGGGCAGTCAGGTAAGAAACAATCTTACCATATTCATGACGAAAAAGGTGATCGATGGATGAGTTGACCTGCATGAGTACAATCCTTTGTCTTGGGGTGAATCTACGCATGGAAAGGCGCAAAAAAAAGCCCGGCGATGTGCTGCCGGGCTTGCAAATGGTGCTACATGGATAAGATCTCCCGTACTTCTATATTGCCACCATATTCAAATATGGGGCATCCCTTGGAAATGTCAACGGCGCCATCAAGATTCTCTGCGTTAACAATCAGATAGCCACCGACGATTTCCTTTCCCTCCGCGTACGGTCCGTCGGAAATGACGCTGCCGCGCTTTTCCACAACTTTGCCTTCACCGCCGAGTGGCAAACCATCTACCAGCTTGCCTTCCTGGGCAAGACCCTGCATCCAGGTTTGCCATTGCTGCATATGGGCCTGTTTTTCCTCATTCGACAGTTTGTCCATTACACCGTGGCCGCCGCGAAACAAATACAAGAATTTAGTCATGATATCTTCCTTTCGTGAATTGAGATTATTTATATGTAAGTGCCTGTTCACCAAAAAATTTCCGCAACAAGCCGAGTTGTCCAATGTGATATGCTTCGTGGTGTACGAAAAATCCAATAAATACGTCCATTTTATTTCCCAGTGGAACCGGAAATGGGGCGTCCGCGGAAAGGACGACGTCCGGCAGCTCTTTCAATGCTCCGATAAGTTTGGGGCTTATTTCATTCCAATAACCGGCGGTTTCCTCGAGTGATGGATAATTGAGCGCTGTATCAATGCCTTTACCTTGGGCAAAAAAATCCGGATGAGGCTCTTGAACGTCTTGCCCAATGACGGTCGCAAGCATGTAGCGGGTAGAGGTGAGATGACCCGCCAACCAGGCGACGTGATTCGTAAATTCATTCGGGCGCTTCCTGCTGTATGCTTCCAGTCCATCAATTGCATTACTAAAGACCCGTGTATGTACCTCGAAAAGCTCGATCGTCAATTTCAACTGATCATTCATGTTTTCTTGCTCCTTCATTGTATTCAATTTCACTCTTTACTATACTGACGAACAGGTTCTTGCAACGGGGACATTATTTCGAAAAAAAATGAACGGAATGTTTCTTTGCCGGTAGAATAGCTAGCACCACGGGGATTTGATATGAAAAAACAGCTTTCATTTGCCGTAAAAAAGTGGGCGTTATTACTGGCCGTTTTATTATGGGTGTTTGCCTGTAGCGACAATAGTTCTGATCCGCCCTTTAGCGGTCCACCCGAATTTGTCACACCAACAATTGTGAATACATTTGATCATGATTCGACGTCATTCACCCAGGGATTACTTTGGGCCAATGGCCTTCTATATGAAAGCGGCGGCCTATATCGCCAGTCAACGCTACGAGAAGTAGAAATTGCCAGCGGCACTGTCTTGAATTCTGTGGCGCTGGATGATCAGTATTTTGCTGAGGGATTGGCGCTCTTCGATAGTCGGCTGGTGCAATTAACCTGGCTGGAAAATACTGCGCTGATTTATTCATTCCCCGACATGACCTTGCAAGGCACCTTCTCGTACAGCGGCGAAGGATGGGGATTGACCACGAATGGAAGCGAATACATTATGAGTAATGGGACGGATAGAATTGTATTCAGAGATGAAGACTTTCGAGTCACCCGGGAAATTCGGGTGACGATTGACGGTGCATCATTGCCGCAACTGAATGAACTGGAATATGCCAACGGCAGTATTTATGCAAATGTCTGGCGGGATGATAAGATTTATGAAATTGATCCGGAGAACGGTGCCGTAAAAAAGGTGATTGATTGCGCGCAGTTGTGGGCATTGGCGGGAGATGGATCACAGTCCATCGATGTGCTTAATGGTATTGCTTATCGCCCGGACACCGGCACATTTTATTGCACCGGCAAGCTCTGGCCGAAGCTGTTTGAAATTGAGATACCGTAGAAGAGATCCCTTACACATCCCCCTAAATCCCCCTTCGAAGGGGATACAGGGGGATGTGCACCTATCCGAAATCATCTATCACCCCAACTACAATCGAGCGCAGCGGTGCGGTTTTGCTACCAACAATTTGGCGGGCCGAATTGCCCTCATCCACGACTAGCACAGTCTCATCTGCACCAGCACCAACAGAATCGATGGCAATCAAATATTGTCCGGTTGGCTTGCCATCACCGGAGAGGCGATCGATGATTAGCAGTCGCTTACCATCATAAAATGGATGGTTGATGGTTGAATAAATGCTGCCACAGACTTTGCCGATGATCATCCCTTGCCCCCTTCATTATTGAGATGAACACCATCCACGATGCCGATAATCGTGTGGTCAACCGGCACGAAGGTTACTTCCAAAGCGATGGCTGCTTCTCGCCCGCCCTCATAATAAATGATATCACCTTCGCCTGCCTGACCTGTGCCGTCGCAGGCAACCAGTGGTTTGCCATCGGGCTGTTGATTTTTGTTCAGCGGTTGAACCATCAAAAATGGCACGCCTTCGAGGCCTTCATATTTTACAGTGGCAACCACGCGTCCAATAACCTTACCCAATAACATCCGTCTCTCCATCTTCAGGATGAATAAAATCGGATTCGGAGAAGCGCTGCGATCCGTGGAGCTGTGTAGCCAAATCATCAGCGATTCTGGCGATCAAACTGCACTTGGCAGATACGTCCTTTGCTGATAATAAAGACAGCGAAATCTCTCGTGCATCTTCAATGTCTTCAATCTTGCCATTGTAGATCACATAGGCTTTGCCACCATAAGCGTCAGCCATGCGTAAATCGACCAGGCTGATTTGCGTGCTCTTGAGGGCTGCATCGGCGGCGGCAATAATACTGGCAATGGAATGTGTTTCGATGGTAAGCAATGATTCGTCTTTCGGGGCAGCAGTTTTGCCGGCAATTGCTGCGAATAAATCTGTATGAACATCCGGCAGGATCAGTCGATCCACAACAGCATCTCCGGCAATGACAATGCCTTCTTTATAGGCTTCCTCGGTTGCTGCCACGCTTCCGCCAACCATAATAAGATATTTCCCGCCGCTCAGCGTACCGGCTTTCAAGAGGGATATGGGAGATTGCTTAAGCATTCGATCAGCGGTTTGCATACCATCGGCAATATTTGAGAGCTCAATGAGGGCAATAGCAGGAAATGTCTTCATATCCAAAAAATGTAAGCAATAAAAAGTGTTAGATGAATTGTTTTTTTGTGTGATTTTATGTGTACGTTTTTGACAGGTTGTGTCGTCTAATATATGTAGGCTTCCTTAAAACCCTTTCGGCACCGATGCAGACGGATCTTCGCAGATGAACACAGATTTAAAAAACGGGTCGACATGATTAACATGATAAAACTATTTGATCCTGTAAATCCTGTCAGAAGGTTTTATTTTAAGAGGAATGATCGAAATCAACGCCAATATTTGATTGTCAAATATTTAGCGTCCGGAAGCGGCTTGAGGAAAACTGGAGACTACTATGATTGAAACATACAAGCGATTGAACTGCTGGATGTTGGTTTTATGCCTTTGCATGCTCGCAGAAAGCGGCTTTGCCCAGCGGGGTTTTGGGCGCGGCGGGTTTGGTGGACAGCCCTCGACGTTAGGCATTCATTATACCTATGTTGATCCGTCCGGCATTCAACAGGTGAACGGCGAGTTCATGCAGTTGCGTGACTTAGCACGCGTTCCTGGTGCGTCGCCACTTTCATATGTTTCAACGGCGATGCTCGCTGCCGGTGCTCGCTTTGGTGGCACCCTGGATTCTGCCGAGTTTCGCTGGCGCGCAGGCCTCATGGACGCCAATTTAAATCGCCGCCTGATGGTCATTGGCCTAACGCTGCTCGATTTTGATCGCAGTGGTCCACTTTTTGAAGATTTTCGCTGGATACAAGGACGTCTGGGATTGGGGAAAACACTACGGCATCGCAAACTGGCGATCTCCGGGCAAATTTATGGTGTGGTTGGCAGGACGCGGATCGAAATGGGGCGGGAGTATTATCAAGAATTTGGCAGGGTGGTAGACTCGACCTTGTCGGGGTTGGAAACCGGTTTTAGCGTGGGAGTGGGGCTGCGCTACGGGCGCAAGTTGGTTCTAAAAGGCAGCTACTTTGACAGGGTGATAGTGAAAAGTCCGGAGCCGCATTTTACTGGCTTTACTGCGGAGGCGAATTATTATCCGGGGTCAGTTGCCGGAAATCTGGTTCGACTATTTGTTCTGTGGCGCTTTGAAGAGACTGAAATCAACGCGTCGGATATAGTTATAGAAAACACCTTTATCTCGGCCGGGGTACGGGTAACGCTCCGGCCACGTCGCCGGGATACGAGCAGTATCTGGGATTGATTGGCGCAGCTATTTGAGAAGCTGCGGGATCGAGGCCAGGTTGTTTAACTCTTTGGCCTTATGACCTGTTTTGTCAAGCTTTTCCTGCTGCTGTTCCATTTGTGTTTCCAGGTAGCGGAAATTTCGGCGAAAATACTGGGCTTCAGATGAGTCCGCAGAAATTGTGCTGTTGCGGGCCAGCCGGGCCGTGAACGAGAGCATCTTGCTAAGCGTTTCTCTTTGTTCTTCCAGAACCACAATTATTGTGTCCTTCCCTGCCAACTGGTGGGCAAACCCATCATTTAACGATCCTGCTGCCGCTTCTTGCGATTCAATAACCGTTTTCAGAGAGTCTATCTGCGTTGCATAGCTTTGTCTCTCATCGACAAACGATTGCTGTGAATAAAAGAACAGCGCAATACCCCCAACGATACAGCCTGAGATGAAGGTCAGGATCGGGGTAATGATATGCGAATGTTCAGCCATCCAGATTTTGCGTAACGCCCGCCGGTTTAGCTTGCTGGTTTCACCCGGCTGATAAAGTGCCGCGTGCAGGCTTAGGTCAATGAGCTTTTTGCAGTGCGGGCAAACCTTGGTTGGTTTGGTAAGCCGCTCGGTGCAATGTGGACAATAGGTCATTTACTTCCTCTTTATTCCTGATCTTGATTACGGAGTTTTTTTAAAATCATTTCCGCCGGTGTCAGGTATTTTTTTTCATTATTACAGTCTTTGCAGCACACCACGATATTGCCCTTATTGCTTTTTCCTCCGCGTGATACCGGAACGATGTGATCCATCGTCAGTTCAGCGGGTTCGAAGACGCCATTACAATAATGGCATTTGCCCTCCGCCAGCAAATTTTTCCACCAATTGGATTGTTTTAGCTTGCGGGCTTTTTGACGTTCGCGGGCAATATGCTGCTTGTCTTTCCGAATGTTTACCCAGTCGGACACGTGGTGTTCCTGTCTTTTGTATGTTCTTGCATCTAAAAAAACCGGGCTCAATGTACTAAGTCCCATATAAAAATGCAATGACAGGGATTATGCTTGAAAAATGTGGCTTCTTGAGTGGGGTTTGGGCTTGGTTGATGCGCGGCGCTGTTTCAGAGAAATTCGACTTCCTCAACCCAGATAATTTCACAAGCACCGTTGCCGGTATCTGTGCGTTTCATCGAGGAATTCCACTGCCAGCCATCTGTGCCTTTAACTGCAACCAGATTCCCTTTGAGGCGGATCAGGCTACCAACGCGAATATCATCGAGCTGGTCATCGACGATATCGTTGGCAGGGATGATGTGCATATTGGCGCTGTTGGTTTCTATTTCGCGACGTGGGATTGGGACTCGTCGCGTGCGCCAGAAGTAAAATCTGGCAGCCTGACTGATGGAGATTTTATCGAGAACTGCTTCGTCGGACATCGGACCCCAGCCGAGGGCAAGGTCAACAGGTGATAGATCGGCGGCACGATCAAAGGAATACCCTTCGATTCCCAGGACTCTTGCCTTGATATCAAATGTAGCCATTGGCGTGATGCGATATCCTTCATGCTGAAAGGCGGTGCGTTTGCTAATGAGGCGCTGCTTCGGTTTCTCGGCAATAAGGATGCCTGGTTCATGTTCTATAGGGCGGTTGACCCACCAATAGACCGTCCCGATTGCGGCAATAATCAGAAGGGTGTATTTCATATCGTTTTGATCATCCCGAAATTCGACAATCTCTTACCCTGCTATATCGTCGTAACAATGCCGAAACAGTTTAGGGCCTGAAGAAAAAGCTGAATCAGCTGCTGTTTGCTGATTCCTGACAATACGTCGAATATTAGTTACGAAATTGATTCAATAAGATATGCCATGGGTTGCCTGGTAGAGGCTGAGTACGTCACAAGCTTCAGAACGTAAAATATCTTGTTTGACGCTGATGCCGCGTTTGGCGAGTTGTGATTCCCAATCCCGTGGGACCGGGCCTTCATCAAAATCGGTGAGACGTTCAACATCTTCACTGCGAGCTGCGAATATCAGGTGTTGCACGCCGGTCCAGGGCAGTGCCCCGAAGCACATGGCGCAGGGCTGTGCGGAAGATGCGAGCGTGAATTTGGCAGGGCCTTTTTCGTTGAGGCGATGGGTGCCGAGTCTTGATTCTGCCAGCATATAGGCCATCATTTCTGCATGGGCGACTGAACAGGTTTCCGGTACTACCCGATTAACGCCAACAGCGATTAATTCTCCGCTGGGATCACGAAAAATGGCAGCGCCGAATGGCCCACCGGTGTGCCGTTCCACGTTGAGCCGGGCGAGACGAATAACCAGTTCTATTTTTTCAAGATCGGAAGGATAGCTTGCAGTGCTTTCAATTTCCGCCTCTATCCATTCGGGTAAGGTCAAGCTTATGCTGGTTTGTAAGGTCATATCAACTCCCCCTGTAAGTGCTATAGCCGAACGGGTTCAATAGAAGGGGGACATGATAATGCTGATCGGTTTGATTTATTTCAAATACGATGCTGACGTAAGGATAGAAGGTTTTGCGTGCAGCAGCCTGGAAATAACTGGCAGTGTCGAAGGTGATCCGGTAAATGCCGGCTTCTATTGCTTTGTCAGCATCCAGTAGATTTGAAATTCGTCCATCATCATCTGTCTCGCTATTGGCGAGATGCTGCCAATCATCATCTTGCAGATATTCCAGCAGCACCGGGACGCCGCTTGCGGGCTTACCAAGGGTGGTATCGAGAATATGCGTCGTAATAGGGCTTTTCATTTTATTCACCATTCAACAATTTTTGAAGCCGTAAGCGGGTTATTTTTTGCTGCTCACCGGCGGCAATGCGGATTTCATTTTCCGGTGCATTGTCAATACGCTGCTTCAGCAACGACAACATTTCAGAAGCACTTTTGCCGGTGGCACAAACAATGAAAATATAACCAAATTTTTTGAGGTATTGGCGATTATATTCGCCTAATTCGTCCAAAACTTCATCTGTTGCCGTGGCGGTGCCTGCTTGTTCATTTCCGGCCCAGCTAGCAGTCGCGGTGAATTTCTTTTTCAGGCTTTCTCGGTCACCAATTTGCGGATGATGAGCAAAGGCTTCCCGCCAGTCAACCTCGGAAAGTGCTTCCCAGGTGAGATCTGCCGCATCTAGCAGTGCACTGTCATTTTCAAATGGTCGCTCCTGGGCCATTTTTTGCACCCATGCTGACGAGCCGCAGCAGCGGCTAAGGACATCCTTGAATTGGTCGTCAGACAAGGTGTTTAATTGCGAAAGTGTAGGCATCTGCTTTTTGTCGTTTGTGTGTGTGTTCGTTTTCAACAGCTTTGGTTGAGGGATGCCATCCGCCCAAGGGATGGGTTCACCGCACCATTCTTCCAACCCGTTGATCCGAAAACTTTCCATCATCATATGCAATTTCACCCCCAACAATGGTCTTCTTTACCACGCCGGTCAGTATTTCGCCGAGATATGGCGTCATTTTATGCCGATGATGGATCATGTCTTCAGTGACAGTGAACTCGGCTGCTGGATCCCATATTGTCAGATCGGCATCGTAACCAGGTGCGATTTCTCCTTTGCGATGTCCAAATCCAAAACGCTTTGCCGGAGCGCCCGACAGCCATTCACTGAGATGGTAGATACTTATGCCGCTGGATTTCATCACATGCCAGGTTGCGGGCAGCAGAAACTGCAGTGAGGCAATCCCGCCCCAAGCTTGCAGTAAATTCCCGCTTTCAGCTTGTTTGACCGCGGGTGGCGCAGGTGAATGATCGCTGGCAACGAAGTTGATAAGGCCCGATATCAAGGCATCCCGCAGTCGGGCATTGTTGCTGGATTCACGAATCGGCGGCGCACATTTGAAACGCACGTCGCCATCGGGAATATCTTCAGCCGCAAAATAAATATAGTGGGGGCAGGTCTCGATAGTCAAATCGATTTCGCGTTGTTTGGCTGCTTCTATTAGGGGCAAAGCATCTGCTGCCGCCAAATGCACAACATGCAGCGGGCAACCATGCCGTTCTGCGATTTCTATGCAAAGCTGAATGGCATCGACCTCCCACTTTTGCGGTCGCGAGGCCAGCCAGGCGACATAGGAGGCTGGCGCCTCAATAAGTTGCTTCTTATATTTCGCTTCATTGCCGGGGAGCTCGGCATGGACGAGAAGGGGTAAGCCGGTTTCAGCAATGAGCGGCATCGCCAATTCGAGGTTGCTTGCTGTTACATTGGGAAATTCATCAATACCGGAATGGCACAGAAAAGCCTTGAAGCCCAGCACGCCTGCGTCTGCCAGGGCAGGGATGTGAGAATGACTACCGGGAACGATGCCACCGTGGAACCCGCAGTTGACCCGCAGCTTGCCTTCTGCGGCCGTTCTTTTTGCTTCAAGAGCCTCGATGGTTGTTGTGACCGGCGAACTGTTAAGGGGCATATCAATGAGCGTTGTAATTCCGCCTGCGGCAGCAGCATCGGTTGCGGTTCTAAATCCTTCCCAATCGCTCCGTCCCGGCTCGTTGATATGAACATGGCTGTCAATTAAACCGGGCATGACGACATCATCACCAACATCAATAAGTGGGATATTACTATCGATTTCATGCTGAGCGACCACCTCGCTAATCCTGCCATCTTCGATAAGCAGGAAGCCATCGAAAACTTGATTCGGTAGCAGAATACGCCTGCTTCTGATCAGTAGGTCAGGCATACTTAATTGTCCTGCAGAATCTGCGCGGCGATGCTGACAGCAATTTCGGCCGGGCGATTGCTGCGCATCGGCAGGCCAACCGGGGCTGTTATGCGTGCAATGTCATCATCAGATACGCCAGCCGCTTTAAGCTGCTGAAAGATGATTCGTCGTTTCGACTTACTGCCCATTGCGCCAATAAAAGGAAAGGGGTGTTGCAAAACACCGATTAAGCCATCTGTATCCGATAACAGATCGGATGTCATTACTATGATGTATGTGAGTGACGGGAAGGGTATTAGTTCGGCGGCATCGCGATAGCCTTCAACGATCTGACAGGAAGTGGCGTAGGGGTTGGGGTGCTCATCGAAGTAGCCGGGGCGAGTGTCGAAAACCTGGATATGATAGTCCAAAGAATGCATAATTCGCGAGAGCGCCAACGAGCAATGCCCGCCGCCAATGATGGCGATTCGCCAGGGATTGAGCAGCTGCTCTTCATAATGCCATTTATCCCCTTTGCGAACCAGATGTAACACCGGCTGGCGGTCGTCGAGCGGGGTGGTATTCAGTGTAACACCGCTGCTATCAATCCGAAGAACACCATCGCCTTCAGTTTGCAGTAATTTGACCAGCGACTGAATGCTTTCAAGATGTTCTTGTGGCTGCAAGAGGGCATAGACATTGCTTTGCCTTCCACCGCAGATGAGACCGGATTTTTCGCCTTTTGCGTTTTTCTGATGATGCAAAATTTGAAGCTCCGGGCTAAAAATCCCATTCTTCAGAATCTCTTCGGCGCGATTGAGCAGGTTGAATTCCATGATGCCGCCACCGATGGTACCACTCTTCCGTCCGCTTTCATCGATCATCATCCGTGCCCCGGCCGTACCCGGTGAATGGCGCGTACTTTTAGCGACAATGGCAATAAAGCAGCACTTGCCATCAGCGAGGGAGTGTTCTACATCCTGCCAGAATTCAATAGCTCTCATCGGCGATTTATCCAATCTGATATTGCATGAATACCCGCTCTTCGACGGGCATCCCGGCATCTATTTCCGAATGACGTATTACCTGAAGTTCGCTATTGAGATCGTGCTTGTCAAGCGACTGAAAGCCAAGTTTTGCATAAAAGGGTGCATTCCAGGGGATTTTTCGAAATGTGGAGAGTGTAACGTGGTCAAAGCCGCGATGACGAGCTTCATCAATTGACGTGCTGATCAAGGACCGGCCAATGCCTTTTCGTCCAAAATCGGGATGGACCGAGACTTCGACAATATGTAGCGACGCGCTTAAAGCTTCTGCGGCCAGGAAACCAAGCGGACGTTCAGTCTGGTCAGTCGCGGTCCAGAGAAGATTGTTGTCGAGGCACGCTTGCAGGCTTTCCAGTGAAAGCGGGTCGCCATCAGCAACTTCCGGCAAACCCACCTCGCGAAAGCGCTCCCCGGCGGCAATTTCAATGCTCTGCAGGGCATGCAATTCCTGCGGACGCGCAGAACGTATGTTATCGTAAGCGTTCATCGGGATTAATTGCAAAGGTGTAGCCCAGACGGAAGCCAAAACCGATTTGCTCCTGTGCAGCGAGGAGGAATTTTAAATAGACGCGGTTTTGGCGATTGACTTTAACATCAAACTTTCCGGCAATGGCAGGATTGCCGTCACCGTCAGCAGTGAAGCCCAGCCAGGCATAGGGTATCCGGCTATTGCTACGAATATTTATACCGATCGTAATGGGATCGAGTATATCTTCAATAAAACGCAATGAAACATAGAACCTGTCAAGATTGCCTAAATTGATGCCCAGGGATGGAAACCAGCTTGTCGATCTTTCGCCACCTTCAACAGAAGCCGGTTTAAGCAGAGCACCTGCCCAAAGACCAAAAACCCGCCCGTCAAATCCAGCCTGAACAATGCCATATGGGGTATAGTGAGTGACGAATTCAGCCCCGGGATAACCCGGCGGTGCGTTCTGATCTTGCGGGCCATTTCGGCGTGTCATAACAAAACGCGCCCGGATGCCGCTTCGTCGCTCAAGTGGTGCGAGCAGGAAGTTGATTTCCGAATGCGACCTTCGTCCGTAGCTACCATCATCTATCTTGCCACCCCCGGCAGCAATTGAAAAACCGTAGTTGCTGAATGCCGGACCCTCCAGGAAGCGATCCAAATACCAAACGCCGCGTTGTTTTTGACGAGCAATTTGTGATACGGCAGTGTATTTGTCATAAAAGAGTGAGTCTGAACCGGGGCGATAGTGACCATAGCCTTCCTCAAGAAGTAGCTCCGTCACGTTTTTCTTGCGCAGGGCGTATTTTATCTGAAAGTGAGCCGGTGTGCACTGACATTGTGGGTCTTCCGGATAGCTTTTCAAGATGATGACTTTTTGTTGATAAAGCAGATTTTTGTATCGCTTATCCAGCTTCTTTATCAGCTGTTTGACGCGATAATCCGGATCATCGAATTGCGGCAATTCAATATCAGCTGGTTTGATTCGCTGACTATCTTCGAGCAATATCACCTGATTTTCAAGAATCTTTTCCACGCGAATGCTTTGCGAAAGCAAAAACATAGGTAGGCATAAAAATAGCAAGACACGAATCATCTCTCTCCTCCGTCGTTCTCCTCTGTCGCTTACAGCTGCTGTGTCTCGTCACAAGGGCTAAATCTACCGCTGATTCGAAGAATCTAGGATAAAATTTGTCAACCTACTGTGACCAAATTCCCAAACAAGCTACATGCCCTTAAAGCGATGCCATCTCTGCTAAAAGGGTCATCGTGGATGAATTGCAAATGTATAGCCAATTCGAAAACCGAAGATAGTCGGGGATCCTTCCGCGTATGCGAGCTTCAGGTAAAAACGATTTGTCTGTCGGCTTTCGATCTCAATTTTGGCTGAAACCAATTGCTGGCCAAACTCATCTTGTATATACCCAATCCACAGAAAAGGGATCTTGGTTTTGTTTCGAAAGTTAATACCGATTGAAAGCGGATCCAGGCTGTCTTCGAATAAATGGAACGAAAAATAGAAACGGTCCAGATTGCCAAGGTTGAATCGGGCGCTCGGCCAGAAACGGCTCGTTTTTGCGTTGGTATCGATTCGGTTTGCGTAGATTGATGTATTAATTTGCTGCGGGTTTATAAATGTACCGATCCAAATGCCCAAATTCCGAAAATCTCTGCCCACCTGAAAGATGGCGGTGGGCGAATTAGAGCTGTTTAGATTTCTAGGCCTACCAGGGCGGTCGAATTCATCAAATTGTTCCCGGGAGCGAACCAGAAGAATTCGCGCCCTGAAGGCAATCGTACCGGTGCGAACCAATGGCCCGAAAAGTATGTTGAATTCTGACCACGATTCTTCACCGCTACCGCCACCAAAGCCAACTGATACACCATACCTGGAGAAAAATGAACGGAGTGTATCCTCTTCGCTTATTGCTGGTAATTTGTCATTACCAATTTGAACTTTCTGACTGTCATCCGGCAGGGGGATGCGGTTTTCAAAAACATCTGGGGTTTGATAAGTCTGGGCAAAAAGAAAACAGTTCAGACAAACAAATAGCAACAAGCGTAACATACCTCTCTCCTCCGTCGTTCTCCTCTGGCGCTTACAGCTGCTGTGTCTCGTCACAAGGGCTAATCTAACGCTACTTCGAAAAACCTAAGAAAAAATTTGCTAACCTACTGTGACCAAATTCCAAAGCGAGCTAACTGCTCGTAAAGGGATGCCATCTTTTAGAGAGATGCCATCCGGTTACTTTGCTTGCTCGCCTTCGGTTTGCAGTTCACTAATTTCTTTCTCATGCAGCTGCACCAATACCCGCTCCGGCGTCATTGGTGTATCATAGGCAATTTTTGCCTGAGGGCGAAACGCCTTCATCGCCTCGCGAATCGCAAACCACACGCCAATGCCATACATCAGCGGCGGCTCGCCCACGGCTTTGGAGCCGTAGGGACCGAGCTTGCTTTCTGCATTTTCCAGGAACTGCACGTCCAGTTTGTCCGGCATAAAATAGACGTCCGGCACCTTATATGTCGCGAGCGCATGGGAAAGCAGCTTACCATCTTCATTAAATTGTAAATCTTCCATAGTCATCCAGCCGAGACCTTGGGCAAGTCCGCCTTCTACCTGGCCAAGATCCACCAGGTCATTGATCGGCCGGCCAAGGTCATGCACGATACGTACTGCATCGATCTCGTAGCTGCCGCGTAAGCAATCGACGGTCACTTCAATCATTGCCGTACCGTGGGTGTGGTACGCAAATGGCCGTCCCTTTTCCCGCTGCTTGTCAAAAAATATATCGGGCGTTGCATAAAATGCGTGTGCGGAGAGTGATACGCGCGAGAAATATGCCTTACTTACCAATTCAGCCCAGCGCCAGCCGGTATCGTGACCGTTATGCAGCAACTGTTCGTCAACCAGTTCAAGGTTGTCAATGCCCTGAATGCCTAATTCGGAAGCCGCCAAGTGTTTCAGGCGATCGAGGATTTGCGTTGCCCCGATATGTGCGGCATTGCCGTTTAAGAGTGTTGTGGCACTGGCGGCGCTCGGCGACATGTTTGCAATCCGGGTGGTATTGGTGCTCTCCACCTTGATGCGACTCGGATCGATGCCGAAGGTACGCGAAACGATACTGGCAATATTGGTGCTTAGGCCTTGTCCCATTTCAATACCACCGGTTGTAATGCTCACGCTGCCGTCGGTGTAGACGTGCAGCAGCGCACTCGCCTGATTCATAAAGGTTGCCGTAAAAGAAATCCCAAAAGTCACCGGCATGATGGCGATACCTTTTTTATGTTCAAAATGAGATGCGTTAAAACGCTGAATCTTCTTGCGGCGTTTTTTGAACTTGAAAATATTGAGGGTTTCATTCCAGGTGCGCTGCACGTTGTTTTCTTCTACTTGCTGGCCATATGGAAAGAAGTCGCCCGGTTGCAGCAGGTTGATTTGCTGAATTTCCTCGCGTGGTTTACCGAGATGATCTGCAACCATTTGCAAAGCGCTTTCAATGACAAACATACCCTGCGGTCCGCCAAATCCTCGAAATGCCGTATTTGGCGGAAGGTTTGTTCGACAGCAAACGCCAAAAATCTTTACGTTGGGGATGTAGTAGCTATTGGTGCTGTGAAAGAGGGTTCGTTCCAGCACTGGCGGGGAGAGATCCGCTGTGGCTCCACTGTTTTGATAATGTTGAACATCATAAGCAAGGATTTTTCCGTCGCGTGAAAAACCGATTCTGAAATCGCTGAGATAGGGATGTCGTTTACCGGTCATTTTCAGATCTTCTTCACGGTTCAGTACTAACTCTACCGGCTGCCCGGTTTTCCAGGCTGCGAGGGCGGCAATACAGGCGTAGGGTGTGGCCTGATCTTCCTTGCCGCCGAAGCCTCCGCCGAGGCGCTTGACATCAACTTCAACTTTGTGAAGCGGAACGCCGAGTACTCTCGCAGCAATCTTTTGCCCCGCATAGGGGCTTTGCGTTGAGGAATAAATCCGCATGGTGTTGTTTTCCATGGGAACGGCACGCGCTCGCTGCGTTTCCAGGTAGACATGTTCCTGTCCGGCAATGTCGCAACTCCCCTCAAGTACGTGAGCGCAATCTTGCCATACAGCGCTGGTATCTCCCAACACGAATGTGCGCGCGGTGCCGATGATTTCTCCCTTTTGGTAAGCTACTTTGGGATCGGTGATGACCGGAAGCGGGTCGAGGTCGATCTTGATCAACTTGCGTGCCTTGCGTGCTTGCGCTGCCGTTTCTGCCACAATGATGGCAATTGACTGCCCGTGGAAATGCACAATCTTGCTGGCAAGCAGTTCTTCATCTTCGATCAGGCTGCCAATCTGATTCTTGCCGGGAATATCTTCCGCAGTCAAAATAGCGACCACGCCATCGGCCTTAAGGGCTGCCAATGTGTCGAGTTTTTTGATTTTGCCATGCGCAATGGGCGATCCGAAAATTGCCGCCTGGAGCATATCCGCCGGCGGTGGGACATCATCTACATATTGCGATTCGCCACGGGTATGTAGCGCAGCATCAATATGCTTCATGCCGGTGTAGCGCCGGGCGACTTCCAAAGAGGACTTACGCTTCATATAAATCCCTCAGCTTGATGATTTCCGGAAAAAGTGTGGCAAAATGGGCAATAAAAAATTGCCGTGCCAGCAGTCGCTTGTAATCTGCAGAACCACGAATATCGCTGATGGGGGCAATTTCCTGTTGAACAATCGTAAGCGCTTCTTTGATGATGCTCAATTCGATGGGCTTCCCGACAAGAAAATGACAGGTTTCATGCAAATAGAGCGGTATTGGCGCGACACCACCGGTTGCCAATCCAATGTGCTTTATCAGGTCTTCTTCTACATCAATGCAGATTGCACTGTTGACGGTGGCGATGTCGAGATGTTTACGCTTGGAGGCTTTCTCGAAATGAAATTGTGTCGTGTCGGAAAATTGCGGCAGGCGAATTTCAACCAGTATTTCAGAAGCGCCCTTGTCGAATGTCTTATAGCTTTTGTAAAACCGGGTAAGCGGGATCAGGCGTTCTTTTTTGCCGTCGCTTAGCAACAATTCCGACTTCAGGGCCAGCAATGGGATGGTCATATCGGCAATTGGTGAGGCATTAATCAGGTTGCCGCCGAGCGTGGCGCGATTACGAATTTGCCATGAAGCGTTTAGCTGCATATAGCCTTCGATGTTCGGAATCATTTTTTGAATGAGGCGGTCATTGGCAAATTCCTCGAAGGTTGTCAAGGCACCAACGCGAATGTGGTTGTCAACCTCCTCAATACCGCGTAATTCCGGATCATTGTCGAGGACGTGTATGGCCTGATCCGGGATCAATTCGCCCTGTTGAACATAAAGGTCGGTACCCCCGGCGATCATAACTTGCGGTTTGCCGTTGTTTTGCAGACTTCCGTTACTGCTCTGCAACGATCTATTCAGCTTGCGCAGACGTCTTTTGACCGTTGAGAACCATTCCGGCAACATTTCCTGCTCTATCAGCGCTTTGATCCCGGTACCGCTCAGGCTTGCTTGCAGATCTTCAGCCGTTTGCTTCAAGGAACGATAGCCGGTGCAGCGACAGAGATGACCGCTGAGTGCTTTCTTTACCGACGGTTGATCGATTACGGTTTTTTCTGTCATGATGAGGCCGGTAAGTGATACAACGATGCCCGGCGTACAAAAGCCGCATTGGGTGGCGCCGCTATTGACGATTGATTGCTGCACCGGATTCAGATGATCGAGGTTGAGTCCTTCAATCGTGACAAGGTGTTTGCCCTGCAGTTCAGCGAGGGGCATCAGGCAGGCAGTAATGGGTTTGTAGCTGAGCCTCTTGCCGTCGAGAGTACCAATTAAAACCACACAAGCGCCACAATCACCTTCTTTACAGCCTTCCTTGGTGCCGGTTAATTGCTGATGTTGACGAAGGAAATCGAGAACAAGGAGGCCGGGCGGAGCGCTAGAATCAATTTCGGTGTTGTTGAGAAGAAAGCGGGTAGAATGAGCCAAAACAATCTCCCTTGTTAAGGTCGTCTCTATCAAGATAGGCGGCTGTGCCGCTTTCTGCAAGCGTTGGGCGAAAATGCAGGCGGATTTAACCGGCCAAATTATCAAAAATATTCATCACGAAGATTACCGCAGTAAATGCCAGAAAGACATAAACGAAATAGCTGATGAGCGCTGTCAGGAAACCTTTTGCAAAAAGCCAGATGGCGTTGCCCTCATGAAAAGTTGCCAGGGCATAAGGGAAGTATAGCAATTGAATAGCATATGTCAGAAAAAACAGCCGTGGGTCAATCCAAACGGCCATGAGCATTGCTACCAAAGAGAAGAGCAGAAAATGTCCGACAACATAGAGAGCAAGTGAGATGTATTCGGCGTAAAAATAGCGACTGCGCCAGAAGAAAAGTTTGGCAACACCGGCAAAAGTTAATGCCAGAAAGATGAGCATTTTATCCATGTGTTCTCGCAACCAGATGCCGGCTCGCATAGACATTTCCTGGGCAGGGTCCGACGATTGCGGCGTGGTACCGAAGACCGAATTCCAGTTCTCAATTGGATCGAAGCCAATGAGATTGCGAATGGCAACATACAATGCACTAAGGATCAGGAAATAGCTGATCGGTTTGTAGTAGCTGACTCGTTTACCTTCAATATATTCCCGGGCAACCCGGCCGGGGTTGGCGGTTAGGCGGCCGAGCGTCCGGTAAAGGCGGGAATCGCCGGAGAGGATCCAGGCTTCGAAGTTCTCCCAAAGATCACTGAAGCGAATGCGGCCATCTGTCATCTTTTGTCCGCATTGATGACAATAGGTGCCTTCCAGGGCTGTGTTGCAGTTCTTGCAGCTGTTCGTCATCCGTTTATTTTACCGCTGTTTCTGGATCCCCAGGTTGCATTGCGAATGTAACAGCCGCCGTGAAATAATCAAAATCCATGAAGCATAGCTAAGGTAGTGGTCAAATTGGGGACTATATTTTAGCTAGTTCTTGTTTATGTAAATCCCCCCTCTATCTCCCCCTGGGGGAGATAGAGGGGGGATTCTTCAGTCTTCCGGATTATCAAATTCTGGTTTTAAATCTATTGTTAATTAGCAATCAAGAAATCATACACATGCAGCCCAATCCTGATCAGGACAAATGTGATAACAACATAGATCAAATAGGACAAAATGGTCACCAATAGCCCTTTTAAAGTAAGCCACCAGCGATTTCCGCTATGGAATGATACCAGCGCAAAAGGCAGGTATATCAATTGAAAAATATAGGTAAGATAGAAGAACTGTGGCGCAATCCACACGGCAGCGGCAATGAAGATGGTGGAAAAATAGAGAAATTGTCCAACAGTATAGAGGCTAAACGTCAGGTGCTCCGCGTAATATAAGCCACTCCTCTTGTAAAACAGATAACTGAAGAAAGCGAAGATGAGCGTCCACCCTATGGCGAAAGTGTTGATATGGCGGGCCATAAAACGGCTGGTGCGTAGCTGGAAATTTTCAACATCAACCGGTGGCGGTGCCTGCCCAAGCGCAGCCGCCTGATTGGCTATCGGATCAAAGCCGAGCAGATTGCGAAATCCGAGATAAATGGCAGCGGCAAAAACAAAGTAGGCAATTGGCCGATAGTAGCTCCGGCGCTTTCCATCAATAAACTCCCTGGCAACCCTGCCGGGATTGGTCGTTAAGCGGCCAAAGGTGCGAAAGAGTCGAGAATCGCTGGACATAAAGTCGCTTCTGAAGTTTGCCGCCAGATCCGCCATTTGTATCCGTCCGCTATTATCTTTTTGTCCACAATGCTGACAAAACAGGCCGTCGAAACTACCTTTACAATTTTTGCAGGTTTTTCCCATAATATGTCGCTGCCCTTCGATACAGTGCGAAGGTAACGGTGTTCTGGAAAAAATTCAAGTTTGCTGCCCTTATTCGGCGGGATTTAGATTGACAAGGAGAATGCCGAGCAAGTAAGAATCAAGTCCAAGGCCCATCAAGATATATGGCTCGAGGGGGAGCGGCTCTTTTTGAATAGATAACGAGGTGATTTGATCTTCCGGAATCTCGTGAAATGAATCAATTTGGCCGTGGGTTTCCATCAGGCAAAGTAAAGTGCTGTCACTGCGGGCCGAGATGAAGGCGCCGCCCAGCTGGCGTGCATCCTGAGTGATCACAACTATTTGCTGTCCATCTTCGAGCAGGTCGAAGTCATAAGCTGTATGTTGCTCAAATTTGTTCTTGCTGCTCTGCGCATATCCGCTGAACATAGCTGTACAGGAAGACAAATTGAAAACCATCAAAGCCAGCAAAATAGCAAGTATTGCCCTCATAAGTCCTTCCTTCTTCTAGAGTAAATGATGCTAATAACAACCTTCAATCGAGAAGCCAGGCGATCATTATGCCTAAGTGGGAATCGCTCTCCTTTATGGCCAAAATAATAGCTGTGTCGATGACCATTCCCGCCAACACCGCGCCACCTGCAGATTTCTGTCGTGATAGGTAAGTGTGCTTTATGCTGTCTGCCGGAATCTGATGCCTGGTTTGTGTCAAGTCTTCGAGAATCTCCAGGTGTTGGCTGTCTGAGTTTGTCACTGTCAGTCTCCCGCGAATGACTTGATCCGCTTGCGTCACAACAACCACCGGCTGACGAGAGATCCGAGTCAATACCTCCTGGTGGTCAACTTCATATAGCTCAGGTTTTTTGCCACTCGACGCAGCGGCAATGATTGTGCATGATGTAATTTGCATCGAAAGCAGAATGCAGATGACAGAAATAAATCGCATAGTTGTCTCCCGTAATCCAGGGCGCTCTCCCGGAGACCGTCGACGAATGGAAATTTGTTATGGGCGGTCTCCGAGAGGGTGCCTAACCTCTGTAAGCTTATTATTCAACTATGATGCCAAGTGCTGGAATTCAATAAAATAAGCGATGAAGGGTGGTTGTTTGCCACGAATCGTCTATTAAATTGTACAGCTGTATGATTTTGTGGACAGAATTGTGACTGTTGTTCGGTGATCGATAACCGTTGATCGTTGACCGGTCAACGATCATCAAACAACGATCTTTTCACACAATGCGGAAATAATCTACCAGTGTGCAGCGCCGTTGGCGGCTGAAACTGTGGGGACCGGTAAGGCCTTCACCGGTGGGGCTGGCAATTGAGAACGAACAATAGCCTTCACCGCCATAGCCAAGGCCGGCGGTATTGGGGCCGTTCTTTACAAAAATGCTGCAGTTCATGGCGCGGGCCATCTTGCTGAGTTTCTCGATATTCTTCGAATGCATGCTGGCAGTATGACGAAAACCATGCTCCGCTTTCACGGCCAGATCGATGCCTTCATCCACATGCTTGATGCGACTAACCGGTAAAACCGGCATCATTTGCTCCGTCCATACCAGAGGATGATCGATGTCGACTTCAGCAACGACCAAAGGCACGGACTTATCGACATTCACGCCAATTCCTGCCAGAATCGCGCTGGCGTCTTTGCCAATCCAATTTCGGTTGATGACACCGGGCTTTCGCGGTCCGCGCAGTTCCTTGAAGATGACTTTTTCAATTTGCTTGATCTGGTCGCGATCGAGCAGAAATGCTTTGTTGACCTGCATAGCGCGAAGCAGATCATCGGCAACTGATTCCACGACGAAGACTTCTTTCTCATCAGTGCAAATCACGTTGTTGTCGAAGGATGCGCCAAAAACGATATCACGTCCGGCTTTTTGAATGTCAGCAGTTTCATCTACCACGCAGGGCGGATTGCCCGGGCCGGCACATATGGCCCGCTTGCCACTGGCCATTGCTGCCTTTACAACACCGGGTCCACCAGTAACAACCAGAAGGCGAATGCCTTTGTGGGCCATTAAGGCCTGTGCGGACTCAATGGTCGGGTCGGCAATACAGGTAACCAGGTTGGGTGGTCCGCCAACTCTTGTAATTGCCTGATTGATCAACTGAATGTTCTTGCAGGAAATGTTCCTGGCGTTCGGGTGTACATTAAAAACTACTGTGTTGCCGGCCGCCAGCATGCCAATGGTGTTGCAGATAATCGTTGAGGTTGGATTGGTTGTCGGGGTAATGGCGGCGATAACGCCGTAGGGGGCATATTCGACAAGGGTTAATCCATCATCGCCACTCCAGGCTTTGGATTGCAGATCTTCAGTTCCCGGGGTCTTGTTGGTGACCAGCAGATTCTTGGCGATTTTGCTGTCGACGCGACCGAGGCCGGTTTCAGCATGTGCTTCACGCGCCAGCATCTCTGCATGGGTGCGCATATCGGCGCGAATGCTTTCGATGATCTTGTTGCGCATTTCCAGAGACTGAGCAGAAAATGCGGTGAAAGCCGCTTGGGCAGCGTTTATGGCATCGTCGATATTGGCAAATACCCCGTCACCCAATAGATGCGTCGGTGTGGCAGATTTTGCAGCTTTCACCGGCTGTGCCGATTGCGCGCCCAGATTTGCCGCAACTTTTTGCGCAATGATCTGCAGTTGTTCTTCGCTAAGTGGCATCAAATGTCCCCTTATTTGCGATATTTCACTTGGCCGTTTATGTCCCAGCTATCAACAATTGCCATCACCACTGCATCACAGGGGCGATTTTCTGTAGCAACCGTTTGCCGGGCCGAGCTGCCGCTGGCATACATCACGATTTCGTCGACGCCGGCACCGACGGCGTCTGCCGCAACCACAAAACCGCCGCTTTCCTTACCGTCTGTATCGATCTGACGCAGCAGCAGGAATTTCAGGCCGTCCATACTGGCCTCTTTGCGGGTGGCGACAACCGTACCAACCACTTTTGCCAATACCATATCACTACCTCAAGAGTTGAAGAGTTTGCGCTTATTTCTTTTTGGCGGTTGTTGCACCGCTACGTCCGAGCGGCATAACTTCGTCAACATTGCCGTGCGGACGAGCGATAATATGAACCGCAACCACTTCGCCAACGCGCGCAGCACTGGTTTGCCCTGCTTCGCAGGCAGCGCGTACGGCAGCGACATCACCGCGAATAATTGCTGTGACGTAACCACCGCCGGTGTTTTGGTAACTGACCAGCTCTACCTTCGCGGCCTTAACCATTGCGTCAGCGGCTTCGATCATTGCTGGAAAGCTGCGGGTTTCAATCATTCCTAATGCTTCAGCCATTGTCATGTCTCCTGATTTGGTGTTCGTTTCTTGGTAAATCGTTGAATCGTTGTTCTGTTAAACGAGCTCGTGCGGGGCTCTGCCGCGTATGACAAACCTCGTTTTACATCCCCCTGAAAAAGGGGACGCAGGGGCATGTAAACGCTTCAATGCCTTCCCTTTTCCCACACGTTCGCCAGGGACGAACATGAGGCTGTGTTATGCAACGACTCCGCCGTTAAATTGCTTCAATGCTTCAATGCTTCAATGCTTCAATGCTTCAATGTCTTTACGTCGCTTTCCCTGTTAAGGCTTCGATTGCCTGTTCCGCCGCCGGGCGAGCCACATCAATGTCGCGTTCTTCGCCGCCGAGGTAGACGCGGCCAAAACTGCCGGTTGCGCGGACTTCCAAAATGTTGATGTTCGCGGCCTTTTCCGCCTCGTTGGCGGCCAGGGCTGCATAAGCGGCTGGTTGAACTTCCAGCACGTAGAGTGTCTCCCCGGGGATAATCATATTGCCGTGACGAACCCGATTGATCAACTGGGTTTGATAATCGTCCACCCGGCGAATGGTTTGACTGGACAGTATCTTCGGCTTGTGGCGATCGGTTTCCTGTAGGTCCAGGGCGTCCAGGATGGCTTGTCCGGCCTGACGTACGTCTGCCTGGGAATGAGAATGGACTTCCAGCAATCCATAGAGACGCTCAACAATCTGCATCCCCGGTGTGACGTCGGTTGACTTCAGAGCAATGTCCGTCACCCGGTTAATTTCGATGCCCGGTGAAATTTCCACCCAGAGAGATGCCATACCGGCGACCGGTAGAAAACCCTTGGCAACGGTTCCGAGAAATGCCGCATGTTGAGGTTGTAAATTATCAAGGATGACAAAAGACCGCAGGTCTACCATATGAACGACTCCCTTTGCATTGAATTATTGAAGATTGAAGCATTGAAACATCGAAAACAATCTTCAATTTTCATTCTTCAATTTTCAATAATTATTGCTTTCTGTGACTTTGGTTTCGCCGCGTGCGATTTGCACGCTGGCGCTGGCACCGATGCGTGTAGCCCCGGCTTCAATCATCTCGAGGGCATCTTCCAGGCTGCGAATGCCGCCGGACGCCTTGACACCCATTCCGCTGCCCTGGACGGCTGTTGCCATTAATGCAACGTCATGGGCGGTTGCACCACCTGATGCAAACCCGGTTGAGGTTTTCACAAAATGGGCTCGCGCTCTGCGCGCAGTTTGTGAAGCGATCACTTTTTCTTCATCCGTAAGGAGCGCTGTCTCGATAATTACTTTGCAGATAGCACGGCCGTCTTCGCAAGATTCGACAACTGAACGAATATCGCGATAAAGCAAATCGAGGTCGCGATTTTTCAAGGCACCGATATTAATGACCATGTCGATTTCCTTGGCACCATCGCGGATTGCCTGACGGGTTTCCAGGCCTTTAATTTGCGGCAAATGGGTGCCACTGGGAAAGCCAATCACTGTACACACTTTTACGCTCGAACCGCGCAGCAGTGAGGCTGCATACTTCACGTAGGTTGGACTGATACAGACTGAGGCAAAATTAAACTCGCGTGCCTCTTCGCATAGCTTGCGAACTTGCTCTTCGGAGGCATCCGGCTTGAGAAGTGTGTGGTCGATAAATCCGGCAACATCGCTGGGAACCCCGTTGCCCCCGAGGCGATAACTGATGCGGCTGGCGCCAAGGTTGATAATCTCCTGCACCGCATCGCTTGCTTTGTCCGCACAGTGTCCACCGCAATCGCCGCCGCAGCAGGTACAGTCACAGCCAGGGGCACTGATGCCCTGGCTTCGAAAAATTGCCGTTATCGCCTGCGCAATTTGATCCAGTTCTGCAGGTCCGATGTCTTTCATGGTATCTCCGCTATTGTTGATTCTTTCCCGGCCGGCGGGCTCAACATGCTCTTCCAAATCCACTATTTGTTTGGCGCGCCGCAGATGTCTGTCGGCCGTACAATCGGTGACTAGCCAGACATTGATGATTTCCTTCACGACATCCATCGACAACAAACCGGCGCCGAGCGTCAGTACGTTGGCATTATTGTGCTCACGGCTGTTAATGGCGGTTTTCTTATCATAACACATCGCTGCACGGATGCCCGGCACTTTATTGGCTGCCATACAGGAGCCAATGCCGGCACCATCAATCATAATACCACGCTGCGCCTTACCTGAAGCCACCATCGCCGCCACCTTGTAAGCAAACAGCGGATAGTCGACAGACATGTCGGAAAACGGACCGACGTCTTCAACCGTAAATCCTTTCTGCTCGAGGTAGCCATGCAGCTCATTCTTCATGGAAAAACCACCATGATCTGAGCCCAGGGCAATGCAGCGAATGTCTGCTGATGGTGTGGTCATATCAGTCTTGTTTTGTTCTTAAATGCTGTAAAGGCAAATTGGCTGTTTCCTTACCTGTAGAGAGCACGATATCCGTGCGGGTATTCACAATTCCCGGCCAGGACTGTATTTCCGTCAATAAGGCTTCAAGATGTTTTGTGTCGATGGTTCGCACTTTAAGTAAATGAGAGCCGGAACCGGTAATCGTATGACACTCCATAACTCGCTCATCCGCCTCGGCAGCATCGATAATTTCCTGATAGTGTTTTGCGGAATGAGTAGTGAGGTGAATATATGCCGTGATGCCAAGTTCGATTTTCATGGGGTCCAGGGCCGCATGGTATCCCTTGATGAACCCGTAGCGCTCCAGTTTGTGGAGTCTTTCGCTGATGGTAGGTATTGACAAGCCAACGTCTTCTGCCAGTTGTCCGCGTTTTGTGCGCGCACGCTTTTGAAGAATCTCTAGGATACGTATATCGGTATCGTCCAGCTTGTTTCCGTGCATGCAAGGTCCTTCGACAGTGTGATCGATCAGCGACAAGAAAAGTCTTTCTAAAGTAAAGGCTGCCGTAACTTAAGTCAATAGTGAAACTTGATCTTGATTTTGTCATGCCGGTACGATAGTTTTTAACTCACAAGGAAATTTGGGTGCCTGTTTTACGGACTGTCTCGAATACGAGGGTCTGCTTACCTCTGTTGTTTCCATATTGCATTTCGATCCATCATCCATGACGATGAGGCATGATCTCATGAAGGCTTTGCTCATTGGTCCTACTGCACTCGATTATAACGGACGTCCCATTAAACAACGGAAGCTGCACCTGCCGGGATTGACCTTACCAATGCTGGCTGCAGTAACGCCACCGGAAGTTGACATACGCCTGCTTTCGGAAACCGTTGAAGATATACCCTTTGATGAACATTGGGATCTGGTTGGTGTGACCGGCATGGGCTCCGGCATTGTTCGTGCCTGGCAAATTGCCGATGAATTTCGCAAGCGTGGTGTAACCGTGGTTCAAGGTGGCATTGCCGCCAGTCTGGCGAAATCAGAGTGGTCGCTTGAGCATGCGGATGCCCTGGTGATTGGAGAGGCCGAAGATGTTTGGCCGAAGCTCCTCGAAGATTTTATGGGCAATCGCCTGCAGAAGATCTATCGCATGGAAAAACGTCCGGCAATTGACGCACTGCCATTACCGCGTTATGATCTCATGAATGCCTCGAAGCTGGGCGTTTGGCGTCCGGTTCAGGCCACGCGCGGATGTCCCTTTACCTGCTCATATTGTTCCATCACCTCTTTCTTCACCCAGAGCTATCGAAAACGGCCCATCGACCAGGTGATCCGTGACGTTCGCGCTGCCAAGCGCTCCGGCAGCCGCTACATTGCCTTTATTGATGACAATATAGGCGTGGACTTCGATTATTGCGCCGAACTCTGGGAAGCGCTGATTCCGGAAAAGATTATTTGGATGAGCCAGTGTAGCCTGCACATTGCGGAGCGTCCGGAAATGCTGGAATTGGCGCATCGCAGTGGCTGTCGCCTGCTTTCCTTTGGCATAGAAACGGTTAATGCCAACAGTCTTGAAACGGTGGATAAAGTATGGAATCGCCCGGAACGATATGAAGAAGCAATTAAGGCGATTCGTAAATACGGCATTGATGTGTCCACCGAAATGATCATTGGGCTCGATGGCGACGATGACAGCGTCTTCCAGAAAACCTACGATTTTATCATGGATAACCAAATTACCGTGCCGCGCATTCACATCATGACGCCGATTCCGGGAACGCCGCTCTATGATGAACTGATCGAAAAAGGCCGCATGGTATCCGACGATTTCGGCCGCTTCAGCGGCGGACAGGTGGTTTACAAACCGCTGAATTTTTCGCCAGACGAATTGCAAAAAGGCTATTGGCGTATTTATGACAAACTCTTTACGCTTCAGTCAATATTACAGCGTGTCGGTCGCAACCGTGCTTCACTGGGATTATACATGCGGGCCTTTATCTGGGGTGTTAATTTCCATTACCGCGATCATGTGCAGCAGCGAATTTGTCCGGGAATCGTATAACATTGAAGGATTGAAGGATTGAAGGATTGAAGGATTGAAGGATTGAAAGAACGTTGGCAGCAATACTGTAGGTTGGATTAGCCGCGGCATGTAATTGAAAATTGCGCGGAATGGCTAAAGGCGTAATCCGACACCTCTTTGATGATTTTGCGGCCAATGTAATCCGACACCTCTTTGATGATTTTGCGGCCAATGTAATCCGACATCTCTTTCATAATTTAACGGCCAATGAAATATTTCAATAATCAATGAAAAGGGGGTTTTATGAGAATTTTATTGGTTCGTCCGCCGGTGCCCAGGCATACCATCGGCCTGAAGAATGTGATGATCTGTGAACCATTGGAGTTGGAATATGTTGCGGCCGGATTGGATGGACATGAGATTGAAATTTTTGATGGCATCTTGGAGAAAGGGCTAAAGCGTCGCATTCGCAAGTTTAAGCCGGATGTTGTTGGCACCAGTTGCTATATTACTGGTGTAAATGAGGTGAAGAAGGTCTGCCGGATGGCGAAGTCCTTTAGTCTCGAGTGCAAAACCGTTGTTGGCGGGGTACATGCCTCCAAGGCGCCGGAAGATTTCGCTGATCCGGCCATTGACTGCATTGTTCTCGGTGATGGCACCACCATGATGCCGGAACTGATTGGCGCCTTCGAAAATAATAAGCCCTTGCACGACATTCCTGGTTTGGCAATCCCCCTTTCAGATTCGGAACTGCATTTTACACCAGATCGCGTGTACATGCCGAAGCCGGATGAATTGCCCTTCCCCCGACGTGATCTGGTTGCCCATTTGCGCGATCGCTACTATTATCTGTTTCACCAGCCGGTAGCCACCATGAAAACCACCTGGGGATGCTGGTATAAATGCAACTTTTGCTTTACCTGGCGAATTACCGATGGCGTTCCCTACTCGCGTAGTCCGGAGTCGATTGCCGACGAACTTGAGCAAATCGAATCGGAAGATGTCTACATCGTTGATGATATCTTTCTGATTAATCGCACACGCCTCATCAAACTGGCGGATATGCTCAAGGAGCGCAATATTCGCAAGAAATACCTGGTATACGGACGGGCTGACTTTATTGCCGAAAACGAGGATATGATCGAGCTATGGGCGGAAATGGGACTCAGTGCAGTATTGATCGGCCTGGAAGCATCCACCGATCCGGAGCTCGACTCGATGGACAAACAGTGCACAGTTGATTATAATCGCAAGGCCATCGAGGTGCTGCGCAAATATGGCGTGGATACCTACGGTTCGTTGATTCCGCAACCGGATTATACACCGGAGGATTGGCGGCGCCTCAGTCAGTTCATTGACGAAACCGGGTTGTACTATCTCAATATCTCTCCCCTCACCCCGCTGCCGGGCACCTTGATTTGGGATGAATACAAGGATAAGGTAACCGTCAGCCGTTCTGCACATGGACTCTGGGATTTGTCGCATATGCTCTTGCCGACCAAAATGCCCTTGAAGAAATATTATCGGGCATTGCTCGGTGTTTACGCCCGGGCCATTCTCGATATTCGTCGCGCTAATCGCCTGACCTTGCGGACTCGCCCTGCGGTCTGGACGCCTAAGTATCTGCGACTTTGGTCCGGCGCATTCAAAATTATGTTTCAATTCCTGACCGCTCATCGACATCACTTGCCGCACGAACTGGAACGGGCAACAGATCGCGGGCCGGAAGTGGATGGTTTAACGACGCCGCAAATTCCGACCGGTGAGCAATCCGTGAACAACAGAGCTGAGGCAATATGAAATCGAACAATGGACATCACCGAAGTCAACCTGCGATTGAAGACCATGCGCCACAAGCGGATGATCCTTTTGACGGCTTTTTCTCGCAAAATCCTGCCTGGCTCCCGGAAAAAGGCGGCCTGCTGGATAACACCATTGCGCGACGCTGGTTTCGGACGATTGGTTGGGGCATGGACAGCGATCTCTATACCTACCAACAGCGCTTCGACGGCAAAGCCGGTCCGGAAGTATGTTTAGATAATCAGCATTTGAGGATGATGTCATCGTATGACTACCTGGGATTGATTGGTCATGCGGATATCGAGGCAGCGGCGCAGGCAGCGGTTTCCCAATTTGGGACCGGGACCGGAGGTGTGCGGCTATTGACCGGGAGCAATAAGCTGCATCGCGATTTGGAAACAGAGATTGCCCGATTTAAAGAGGTAGAAGCGGCAATGACTTTCACCTCCGGCTATATGGCCAACATGACTGTAATTGCAGCGCTGATGGGACCGCGCGATTGCGTGATTATCGACTCGCTGGCCCATCGGAGCATCGTTGATGCCTGCCGTTTGGCACGGGTGCCGGTAATGACTTTTGAGCACAATGATCTTGTTTCGCTGGAGAAAGTGCTGCTGGAAACATCTGCGCGTCGCCGCCTGATCATCGCAGAAGGTATCTATTCGATGGATGGCGATATTTGTCCGCTGCCAGGCATCGTAGAATTGAAAAAGCGTCACAATGCTTATCTGATGATTGATGAAGCGCATTCAATCGGGGTGCTGGGAAGCGAGGGGAGAGGCGTTCACCAGCATTGGGGTGTAGCCGCTGAGGATGTCGATATCTGGATGGGCTCACTATCCAAAGCGATTCCAGCCAATGGCGGGTATCTTGCCGGCTCAAAATCGTTGATTATCTATTTGCAGCATGGCGGTGCGCCTTTCATGTTTTCTGCGGCTTTATGTCCGGCTGCAACCGCTGCTGCGAAAGCGTCGATTGAAGTCATCCAACGGGAAAGTTGGCGCATTTCCAGGGTGAATGAAAATGCCATCTATTTGAAGACCGGCCTGCGTGAACTCGGGTACGATACCGGTCAGTCGGAAAGCTGCATCGTGCCGGTCATTTGCGGACGTGACGAAGATGCCTGGCGTTTGTCGAGAGCATTGTTTGACAAAGGGATCATCACATCGGCCGTGGTGTTTCCTGCCGTTCAGCGCGGCAAAGCCCGCCTGCGGCTTTGTGTGACTGCCGCTCAATCCAAAGAGATGCTCGATACGGTTTTGAGCGCATTTCGAGAACAAGCCCATGTCAATAATGGTGTTGCCCTGTGAAAAGTGTAGTGCAACATCCGCCAACCGAAAGCGGTTATTCAACCCCTGAAAATAAGAGATCTGCGGATGATTTGACGCTGCGCCTATTCCGATCTATCCATGATGTAGACGAACAGCTGTGGGATAGCATCAATGATGAAGCGGATGTCTATCATGCACACCGGTTTATTGCTGCGATTGAAGATGCCCGGGTGGAATCTGCCGATTTTTGGTATCTTATTTTTGAGCGCGACAATAAACTGGTCGCGACGGCGGCACTCAGTGCCTTTCGCGTGCGTCTGGATATGTTTGCCGGTGGTCTAATCGAGAGTGTTGCTCAGAAATTTCGCCGCTATGTCCCGGGATTTTTGCAAATCCGGATTTTGTTTTGTGGTCTGCCAATTTCTCTCGGTCAGCAAAATATCGTGATTGCGGATGCCGCGGATACGGCCGCTGTGCTTGAACGGCTGAGTCGGGTGATGCAAAATATCCAAAAGGCAGAGGGCATCCGCTATGCAGTTGTCAAAGAGATTCGCGAAGAAATTCGACCTCGATTTGACATTCTCAACTCGCTTGGATATTTTCGCGCTAACAGTATCCCTTATGCCGAACTTGGCCTGCGCTGGCCGGATTTCGGCAGTTATATGGATGAAATGCGCTATCCCTACCGGCGGGCGGTGCGTCGCGCATTCGGAAAAATTGGGCGAACACATTCGGCTTTCCATGAAAGCGGTCGCGATGACGATCGGTTCCAAATTCGTGTTGGCGGAACGGAGCTTTGTTCGTCGGAACGCTTTTACGATCTCTATCTGGAAGTCATGGCCCGGGCGGAGGTGAAGCTGGAAGTCTTAAACGCTGATTTTTTTCAGTTTTTGTTCGAGCAGCATGCTGAAGATATTACCCTGATAACCTTGCATGACAACGAAGACTTGCTTGCCGTGGCACTGCTCATTGAAAGCGGCTCAATCCTCAATTTTGCGCTGGTTGGTATTGACTATGCGCGTCGCGACGAATCGCATGCCTACTTCAATCTGGTCCAGGCAATCATCGAATACGGTATCGAAAACGAATTTGAGATGCTGAAATTAGGGCAAACGTCATATTGGCTCAAGCAACGCCTTGGTGCAGACTGCATTGCGGAGCATTTCTATCTGAGGGCACAGAACGGCCTCGTGCATCGCTTATTAAAGGGAATGCGCGGACTACTCTTCCCGGAAGTGATTCTGGCTGAGCCCAGGGTGTTTAAAGAAATGGATACTTGATGCTGAATGCTGGATACCTGATACTTGGTGATTGACTTTGTGTGCCGAGTTCACAGAAGTCAATTGGTTGATTTGTTAAACTGTAAAAGCGTAAAAGCGTAAAAGCGTAAAAGCGTAAAAGCGTAAAAGCGTAAAAGCGTTGAAACGTTAGAACGGTTTTGCCAAATTGCACGTTTGACGATTCAACGATTCAACGATTCAACGATTCAACGATTCAACGAGCTGCCCATGACAACAGAACGCTTTCGCCGCAAAAACGTCGTCATCACCGGTGGGTCTTCCGGAATTGGTCTGGAGATCGCCGGGCGTTTTGCTGGATTGGGCGCGCAAGTCTGGCTACTGGCAAGAAGCACGGATCGACTGAATCAAGCGGTTCAGACGCTTCGCACTGAATACGGCGGACAGATTTCGGTTTTTAGTATCGCAGTTGACGTGACCGATGAAGCAGCCGTTACTGGGGCAATGAATGAGATTGGCGAGAAACATGGCGGGATTCATACGCTGATCAATAATGCCGGCACCATGATTTGCGGACGCTTTGAAGATAATTCGCCGGAAGAGCTGGCGAAGGTGATGGATGTGAACTACGGCGGCATGGTGAATGCCCTCAAGGCTGCCTGGCCGTACCTGATTCACTCCGGCGATGGCCATATTGGATTTGTCTCCAGCGTTGCCGGATACCTTGGCGCGATTGGCTACAGCGGCTATGCGCCTTCAAAGTTTGCGGTGACCGGTCTGGCCGAATGTTTGCGGATGGAAGCTGCTGAGTATGGACTTGGCGTCACCATTGTTTTCCCGCCGGATACAGATACCCCGATGCTGGCATTTGAACATGAAAATACGCTGCCGGAAAGCCGGGCGCTTAGCAAAAACGCCAGTGTGCTTCAACCCGCTCACGTGGCAACTCGCTTTGTGGAAGGCATAATCCGCAATCACTTCGAAGTTTTTTGCAATATCGAAAGCCGCTTTATCAGGCTGGTCAAAATCGTCTGGCCGACGCTCTATTTCCGAATCATGGATCGGATTGTCGAGAAAGACAAGCGTCAGCGTGCCAGGGCCTGAATCAACAACCAGGCTGTGGGGCCGCTCAATACCAGCCCGTCAATAGTGTCGAGAATACCGCCCTGTCCGGATAGGATTCGTCCGGAATCTTTGACGCCGGCAATTCTTTTTAAGCGCGATTCAAGCAAGTCGCCCATCTGTGCTGTCAGACCAATGCAGGCGCCAAGCAAGATGAGTCCGTCAAGGGACAGCGGTAAGGCCCGTGCCTGTAACAGCAAAATAGCCGCAAAAACAGCCAGTATAATCCCACCGATAATGCCTTCATATGATTTCCGTTCGTTAAGCCAAGCCGGCAAGGTATGCCGTTTGCCCGGCCAATAGCGTCCGGCAAGAAATGCCCCGATATCACTGAAGAAGGTTGCCCCAATAGTCAGCAGCAGCCAATCGCTGCCTTGCGGCAGTTCGCGAATGGCGATCATTGCCAGCAGGAAAACCAATCCATAAAAGACCGCGGCTGGATAAAGCAGTAGAGGAGAGGCTTTCTGTCCGCTTATAGTATCACTGCGAAACATTGTCACCAATTCGGAAACCGCCAGGATGGATATTATGAGGAAGAAACCATAGAGCCAGATTGGCTCAAGGCTTAGAATCATCAATAGCACCAGGGGAATGCCGATCAGGGCGACCAATACTTTGCGGAAGGTGTCTGAACCGGTATTGATACCGTTCATCAGTTGTGGCTTCCTTTAAAGTCAGCGGGGGCAAGGATGTGAAGCGACTGAGGCAGTACTTCTACCTCAAAGCGCCCGCTGGAAATGGATTCCCCATCAATCTGAACCGGCAACGTTGTATCGATTTCCGCCCGTTGCCAGCGTCTCCAGCGTTCCGCCGGCGGATCCTCGTGCTTGTATCGCCCGGCTGCAGCCAGTAGCGGCGGCCAGTACGATAATGCGGAATCGGATACAATTGCTTCGCAAAATCCATCTGCCGGATCTTTTGCAGGGGGCACCTTCCAGCCAAAGGCAAAACAAGGTAAATTATAGAGCCCGAGGTTGTAGTAGCGGTCCCTACCGGTCACCAGTTCCCGGCCATCGAGACGGACCTCCAACTGATCTGATTTGAAAGGAGAACTGCGCATCAGGGCCATAATTCCAGCAATGGCATTGGTATATCGGCGCTGTCGGGCATAATGAAACAGGAAGCGGGACTCAAAGCCAACGCTTATGGAAATGAGCGCTACCGGCGCTTCGGGATGGGTGGTTTTCATAATGTCCAGGTGGACAGCCTTGCCGCTTTCCAATACTTGAATTGCCTTCTTCAATGTATGGATCTCAATTGAACGCGCCACAGCGTTACCAGTACCGAAGGGCATGATAGCGATTGGCTTATCGAGGCTGTTTGTTTCCAGCAGGGTCTGCACAACGAGATTGATCGTTCCGTCACCACCGACAGCGACCGGGATATGGTCATCTTTGCAGTTTGAAACCTCTTTCCGCAACTCAGCCGGGTTTTCCGTTTCAACGATCTCGTAAGATAGTTCGGCGCTTGATGAATCCAGCAAGCGCTTTAAGCGCCCAAGTGTATGACCGTTTCGGGCGCGTGGATTCACAAGAAATTTAAAATGGCGCGATATCCTGGTGGGAGGATTCAATCGTGCTCCTTTACATCAAATCTGAAATTTTCAAGGCATCCCCCCTATATGTCCCCCCGGGGGGACATATAGGGGGGATGTTTGGTTGCTATATTTCCCTCTCATACAATCGATACGTCTTATACTTCTTCCCGCCCAGCAGCCGGGCAGCGCTATTCATTGGTCCATTGTCTTCCATCACCCAGGACATTTCAGCATGATCGTATTCCTGGGTAATAATGCGCCGAGCGATTTCTTCATAGAAGAGACTCCCAAGCCCTGATTGCTGGAATTGGCGTTTGACGCCTAATGTGATAACGCGGACGCCACGGATTTTTCTCCGTCGTTTCAGAATATGCCAAAGGCCGGTGGGTAGCAGTCGCCCATTGCGGATGTGAATCAGCACTTCGTTAAAGTTAGGTAATGCCAGCAAAAATCCAATGGGTTCTTGCTCATATTCGGCAATCAGGACCAATTCCGGATCGATTATCAGTCGTAAATCTTGGCCAAGATGGGCGAATTCCGCATCCGACATTGGCAGGAAGCCCCAGTGGTCCTGCCAGGCATCATTATAGATGTCTTGCAGGATTTTCAACTCCTGATCAAAATGTTTCATATTGCCGCTACGAATTGTGACCGGCAGCCGGCTGACAACACGTTTGCGAATGCGGATCAGTTTGTCCGGTACTTGCAGGCGTTGCTTGTCGATATACCAGGCATAGAAGTCGCGTACTTTTTGCAGGCCGAGTTTCTGCATCTGTCCATCATAGTAGGGCGGATTATAACTGAGCATTAGGAAGGGGGGGGAATCAAAGCCATCAATCAGAAATCCCAGCTCGTAATTGGTGCTCGGATTGATCGGACCGATGATACGCTTGCATTGAAATTGGCTGAGCCATTCCTCCGCTGCCTCCATTAGCTCTGAGAAAACAGCTGTATCGTCAATTGCTTCCAAAAAACCGAACATCCCGCATTGCTCTCCGCTGCGCCGGCAGTGCTCAGGACTAAAGATCGCCGCAATGCGGCCAACCGCTTTGCCCGCTTGATATGCAATGAAAAATGCCGCTTGATTCTCTTTATAAAAGGGGTGGCGCTTTTGATCCAGAATTCGTCGCCGGTCCATTCGCAGCGGGGGCACCCAATGGGGACTTTTCGCATTGATTTGCCAGGGAATATTGATGAAGGTGCTGAGGGAACGGCGTGATTGGACTGGGTGGATTTTTATGTTTTGTGATTTCATTCGAGTGGTGATTCTGGTCGGAGCTCATTGCAAGTTGTCCCCCCTCCATCTCCCCCCGGGGGGAGATGGAGGGGGGACACTGCTTTGACACTTTTTACCACAAACTAACTGGCCAGCGGTGGATTCAAAGGCGTCATGAACCAATCCCGAAAGCGCTGCCAGAGAGTTGGTTCGCCTTTCGGTAAGCTGCGATTATAGATCTCCGTCTGGATGGACGGTATCGCGGCCCGCGCGGCCTTGTAACCCGCTTCGTATAATGCCGATGCTTCCTCGGAATCAGACTCAATGATCTCCTTCAAGTCCGGCTTGATAATGAAGTCAGCATCTTGCAGACGGGTCATGGTATTGGAGTCAATGCTGATATCGAACGCATTGAGCATGATATTGATAATACTGCTCGGTTCGCGATAGAGCCGCTGGGTGCCGAGATTGATGCCGATGATGAGATCTGCGCCCATTTCCGTTAGTGGTGAAATCGGCACGTTTTCAGTCAGAAAGCCATCGACAAGCAAGCGGCCTTCGCGTTTTATTGGTGTAAACACACCAGGGATACAGGTGCTGGCGCGAATGGCGCGGGCGAGGTTGCCTTCACGCAAGACCACCTTGTCGCCGGTGGCAATATCTGTTGCGACAATTGCCAATGGCACCGGGGAATCTTCAATGTTAACATCGCCCACCATCTCGATAACCACTTCACCAATCACGCGATTGGATAAGAGACCGTTTCTGGAAATCGAAAAGCTCGATACGCTGGTCCAGCTCATGGCTTCTGCCTGGCGGCGAATTTCATCGATAGGCACGCCGAATGCATAAACGGAACCGAGCATGGCGCCAATGCTGGTGCCGGCGATGAACGAAGGACGAATGTTGAATTCTTCGAAGGCCTGCAGAACACCAATGTGCGCGACACCGCGGGTGGCGCCGCCACTGAATGCCAGGCCTATTTTGACTGGTCGCTGTCCCAGTTGAAGGGGAGCCAGGTCTTTGGGGTGTGGGCTGCTCATTCTGCTGCCGGCATACTGTTTTCGTTTTCCAATATTAGAAAAATTTTGTCGTCTTCAATCTCTAGTGGATATTTGCGGAGTCTGGAATTCTCGCTGCTCAAGCATTTTCCGCTGGGAAGATCAAACTGCCAGCCGTGCCAGATACAGGTCAGCGTATCGTTCCGCACCAGGCCGTCTACCAGGGTGGAGCCTACATGGGGGCAGCGATTTTGCACGGCAAAGAGTCCGCTTTCTGCCTGGAAAATAACGGCGGAATCGCCGTCCGGCAAAGTCACACAGGCTGGTTGATGGCGGCGAACCTTGCTAGCCTTGCAGGCGAAAATCCGTTTCACTGCTGCCTCCTATCAATTGAAAAGAAACGTACCCAACTCGGATGGCGGGCCATCCATAACGGCGTACATGAAAATCAGGAAGCACACCACGAAGGCAATAAGCGCCATGGTAACGACGCCGCTGATGATGAAATATGACTTCAACTTCTCGACCAATTCGAGCAGGGCTTCAGCGGAGGTGCCGCGGCCGACTGCTGTGGCTCGTTCGGCGGCCTGATATAAGAGAACCCCCATCCAGATGGGAATCCAAAACACGAATAATCCAATGATCGTAAACGCACAGAGGGCGCCGGTGAATATCAGCGCGATACCAAGAAATCTGAGCCAGCTGCTCATGGTTGTGGCGCTTTCTTTTAACTGACTGGCCGGGCTGAGGCTCATAACCTTCCTTCCATCGATTTGCGTTAAACAAAACATAGAGAATCACCACTGATAAAGCAACAGAATTTGACAAGAAGAGGCCGCTAAATGGCTGTTTTGGCCGAAGTAGGCAGGTGCCATGGAATTCATATAAAACTTTGGGTTTCGTGGTTTTGTTCGTAACTTGATCCGTTAAAAATTTGGATTGAGTTATGATAGAAATACAAGAAGTTCGACCGGAAAGTATTGCCGAAGATCTGGGACTTGAAAATGGCGATTTTGTCGTGTCGGTGAATCAAAAAGATATTACCGATGCGCTCGATTATCGATTTTATATCACCAACGAGGAAGTTGAGTTGGTGGTTGAGCAAAATGGCGAGCGCGTTGTATTCGAAATTGAAAAAGATTACGATGATGATTTAGGTCTGATCCTGGAGGACTTGGAGTTACGCTCCTGCGGAAATGCATGCATATTCTGCTTCGTCTTTCAAAATCCCAAGGGAATGCGTAAAAGCCTTTACTTTAAGGATGAGGATTATCGCTTCTCCTTTCTCTATGGGCACTATACGACCTTGACCAATACGTCGCAGGAAGATTTGGAACGCATTGTTGAGCAGCGCCTGACCCCGCTCTATATATCGGTTCACGTTACAGACCCTGAGCTGCGGAAGCTGATGCTTGGCATCAAGTTTGAAGATCATCTATTTGATAAAATCGACTACCTGACCAGTAACGGTATCGAGCTGAACTGCCAGATTGTGCTCTGTCCGGGCTTGAACGATGGCGAACACCTCGATAAAACCATCGAGGATTTGAAGCCTTATTTCCCAATGGTGCAATCTATTGCCATTGTGCCGGTTGGACTGACCCAGTTCCGTAAGAATCTCTACGATTTGAAGCCGGTAACAACGGAATACAGCCTGAAGACCATTGCCGAAACCGATAAACGGCGGGAGCAGTTGAAGCAGGAGCTCGGCAGTTCATTTGTTTATCTGTCGGACGAATTCTATATCAAAACTGACACCACCGTACCGGATGATGATTATTATGAAGGCTTTTATCAGATCGAAAACGGGGTTGGTTTAACCCGCGATTTGATTGATCGCTTTCAGACAGAATTGCCGTCTTTGAAAAATCCCGCCGGCCGGTCCTTGAATCTCAGTTTGGTCACCGGAACGCTCGGTGCGGACGTGTTAAAAACCTATTTCATGCGGGATCTGAATCGCATTGATGAGAATCTGTTTTTCAAGCTGCATCCGGTGGTCAACAAGTTTTACGGACCGTCCATCGTTGTGTCTGGTTTGTTGGTTGGCGAAGATATTTATAATGCCTTGAAAGATGAGCGCACCGGCGACTATATCATTTTGCCGCCGGAATGCACCAATGACGACGGTGTGTTCCTGGACGACTGGACCATTCCGCAATTAGAAGAAAAACTCGGTAAGAAGACCATCTTGTTCCCGAAGAGCTTTGTCACCCTATTTGAATTGATAGAAGAATATGAGGCTGCCTTTAGTTACGATCGTCGGTAGACCCAATGTTGGTAAATCGACTTTTTTTAATCGCATTTTGCAGCGTCGCGAGGCGATCGTTCATGATCAGCCGGGCGTGACGCGGGACCGGCATTATGCCCTTTCCGACTGGGATGGCAAGCCGTTCATGCTGGTTGATACCGGCGGATTTATGCCGCGTTCGGATGACATGATTGATGCGGCCATTCGCGAACAGGTGGAAATTGCTATAGACGAAACCGACGTGATTCTTTTCCTCGTTGATCAGTCTAGTGGCATCACCGATATCGATCATGAAATTGCCAAACGGCTGCAGCGTACCGATAAGCCGGTGGTACTGGCAGTCAATAAGGTTGACCACGAGAAGCTGGAACCGGAAGGTTACCAATTTTATGCATTGGGCCTCGGTGATCCGGTCATGATATCGGCAATGCAGGGTCGTGGTATCGGCGACCTGCTCGACGTTCTGACCTCCCATATCGATAATGACACCCGGGATGAGAAGGCTTCGGATGCTATTAAGCTGGCGGTGATCGGGAAAGAGAATGTTGGCAAATCTTCATTTGTGAATACCCTGCTCGGCAAGGACCGGGTGATTGTCACCCCAATTCCCGGGACCACTCGTGATCCGATTGATTCCCCCTTGCGGTATAAAAAGCGGGATTACCTGATTATTGATACCGCCGGTCTCAAGCGTAAGGCACGAGTAAAAGAAAACGTGCTCTTTTATAGCCAGATTCGCACTGCCCGCAGTATACAACGTGCAGATATTGTCCTCTATTTTGTCGATGCCGCTGAAGGGTTTACCAGGCAAGATCAGCGGGTTATTTCCGATGCCATTGCCTCACGGAAGCCTATCGTGATGGCGGTAAATAAGTGGGATTTGATTGAAAAAGATCATCGCACGACAAAGCTTTGGGAAGAAGAATTGCGGGATAAGCTGGGGATGTATACCTTTATCCCGATTATCTTTACCTCCGTTATGGAAAAGCAGCGGCTCTACAAACTGCTGGATCTGGCCACCGAAGTGTATGAAGAATTCCAGCGTCAGGTGCCAACCAGCGTATTGAACAAAATCATGCTCCCGATCGTTAAGCATAATAGTCCGCCGGCCACTCGCGGCAAGGAAATCAAAATCAATTACGTGACACAATTGCAGGCCGCACCGCCGGTTTTTGGATTTTTTACCAATCATCCGAAATTAATACCCGATAATTATAAGCGGTTCCTGGAAAAGCAAATACGATTAAACTGGCCATTTCGTGGTATTCCGGTGACGATCGCCTTTAAAGCCAAGAACAAGCAGGCTGCTAGAGAGCGCTAGTCGGAGGCCGGTTTTAAAGAACTACCGCGAATTTGCACGAATTAACACGAATTGATGTACTTACCTTTTCTATTTTAAGAAGTATCAGTCGTGCTAATTCGCGAAAATTCGTGGTAATCTTTTCAATGTTTTTGCAATCCGGTCCCTGTTGTGAAGTTTGGTAGGATTTAACCACTGGATATTTTTGTGAAACAACATTCCGCTGCATTTGGTCTACTGACATTCTGCCTTTGCTTTTGCCTGGCAACAAGCGCCTTCGCCAACGATGAATGGTATGAGAAGGTTGTTTTGCCATCAACACTTGCTGATCACGTTGGCGATAGCCATCTGAAGTGTGGCCTGCCATTCATTCTCGATGCCATTCACAATGACAACAAGGAGGTGCTGCAGTACCTAACCGCCGAGCAGACCCGTCGGCATCAAAAGCAAATGCTGATTTATACCTCGCCTTCCGGCTACTTCGAAATCAATTATGACACCAGTGGATTCAATGCCATTCCATCGTACGACCGTGACAATAACGGTATCCAGGACTACCTGGAGTTTGTCGGTAATGCCTTTGATCGCGCATTTGATCGGGAAATTCTCGATCTGGGATATCGCCGGCCACTAGATGTAAATGGTGCTGAGAGAAGCACTTATCAGGTGTTTTGTGAGCGCCTCGGCGGTAGTTTGTACGGGCGAACTGACCTGCTGGATGAAATTCCATCGTTAAGCGGTTTGAATTACGTCAGCGAAATTGTGATCTCGACGAATTTTGATTTCGTTGAATATCCGGATATTACCAGTGATCCCGTTGTCCGCGATAGCCTGGCAATAGAAGTGACAGCCGCCCATGAGTTCAATCATGCCTCGCAACTCTGCTATCGGATCTGGCTTAATGAGTCCAATAGTTTTTTTCTTGATATCTGGTTTCTGGAAAGTACTGCGACCTTCATGGAAGAAGTGGTTGCCGGCGATGTAAACGACTATCTGCAATATCTGCCAAGCCTCTTGCAAAGCTCCACGCAGAATATGGCTGATCAATCAAATGTGTCGCGTATTTACGGCAGCAGTATTTTTTATATGTTGCTCAGTGAAGAATATGGAAACACCATTGCCCGCGAGTTTTGGGAAGAGGTGCTGGACCTGGCGCCGCTGGAAGCTGTGGATGCCAATTTGCGTCAACGCGGCAGCAGTTTAGCGGCAAAGTGGCACGAAATGGCAGAGTGGTTGTTCTTCAGTGGTAATCGAACAGTAAGCGGGCAATTTTTCGAAGATGCTGCCTTTTTTCCAACGCCGGCAGCTAGTTTATCTGACGCCTTTGGCGGTTTAACCGCTGGTCGAACAGAAATCACTAGTGGCGAATTGCAGCTGCTGTCTTTTCAATATTGGGAAACCCCGCTGAACGCTTCGGGTGATTTTAGCTTGCTTCTGGAGCCTTCCGGGCAGGACGGAGAGTGGCGTGCTTCTTATCTGGATATTGACGGCGGTCGCGCAGCAGGATTTAGCCCCGGACAAGAGCGTTCAATACGCAACGAAAATACCGTTTTCTACCTGGTGTCCCGCGGTACCGGAAGCGGTGATAATCGCGCAGAAACCGGGGCATTCTACCAAATGTTTCTGACAGAATCTGCTTTTGCAGCCGGACCTAATATTATCCGGCCCGGCGATGGTCAATCGCAGATCACATTCTACAATATTCCGGATGATGCCCGTATTGAAATTTTTAACAGCAACGGGATTCACATTCGGACCATCGAAAATAGCGGTGCTGCGGATCCGGTTTGGGATCTGTTGAATTCCCAACAGGAACCGGTGGGAAGCGGTGTCTACATCTTTTCAATTGTTTGGGCAGGGAAGACAGAGTCTGGCAAAATTATGGTTATTCGTTAATGTCAATGTTCTACATATCACTGCTAATTGGGGTTCTGGCGCTGGATACGACAATAGCGTTTCAGGTTCTTATTGCGCAGCCGATTTTTTCATGTAGTATCATTGGTGCTGCGCTGGGTGACTTTTCAGCCGGACTTGAAATTGGCTTGATGATGCAATTGCTGTGGCTAAATATTGTGCCGTCCGGGGCCACGCGCTTCCCGGAAGGGAATCTTGCATCAATGGTGATATGTGCGGGAGCCATTCTCTTCGAGTTGCCGCAATATCCGAATATGTCTTTTGCGCTAATCGTCCTGGTGGGGATCGCCGTCAGTTATGTCGGGATGCGCGTCACTATCTGGCAGCGCCGTAGCAATGATGTTGTCTTTGGCCGAGTGTTGACGGCAATTGAGGCCGTGCAGCCCGGAAAAATTGTAGCGTTCAACGCTCTGGCAATCCTCACGTATTTTTTGGCCATGAGCCTTCTCGCTTTTGTGTCGCTTGGCGGCATTAAGCTGGGAATCGATTACATGATGCCGATACTGAGTGAGCAAATTGAGGGCAGCGCTCGCTTTTTAAAGCCGGGTATCTGGGCCATTGGTATAACACTTGTGGGGCGAATGATCTATCGCAATTTCATCAAAAAAGGGTAATGATGGCGTCTGAGAAGCTAAACATGATGAAGGCTACATCATTGGGGTTTATGGATTATTTCCGAATTTTTTGGCGGAGCTTTTTCATTCAGGCGGTATGGAATTACCGCAGCATGATCTCCATTGGATTTGGCATTTGTCTCTTGCCGCTGATGCGGCGGCTCTATAAGGAGCCGGAAGCGCAGCATGCCTTTCTTCAACGGCACTTTCGGTTTTTTAACTCCCATCCTTATATGGCCTCGTATGCGCTGGGCGTTTCCGCAAAGCTTGAAGAAGCAATCGCCGACGGCGACGAAGACGCCATCCATCGTTTGCCAAAAGTAAAAGAATTGATGATTAGCCTGTTGGGGGCACGTGGGGACCAGTTATTCTGGTGCATTTTGAAACCCTTCTCCCTGCTCGCAGGCGTCAGCGTACTATTGCTGGTTTCCGGTTTAGTGCCAACCATGACAGTGTTGATTGTGACCTTTCTCGTCTATAATATTCCTCATTTTTATATTAGATATTCCGGTATTCGCGAAGGATATGAGCATGGGATCGATGTTTACAAATGCCTTTATCGCGAGCGTTTCCAGTTAATGAAAGATATCTACACAAATGTTGGTATGATAAGCTTTGTGGTCATTGGCGGAATGGTAATATATCGCTATGTCGCTGTTGATGCGGACATTGCAATTGCCTTTCTGATTGTCGGCGTGACCGCATTTTTATCCGACTACTTTACCGGAAACTCCTATTTGACCTTGTCTCTTGGTGTGATTATGGCATTGGTCGCTGGTCTGTTTTTATGAAGATTTGTCGATAAATGCCCAAGCGGGTTGTTGTTTCAATAACTATGGCGAAGAGCTGATGATAAAGAAAACCTTTAAAATTCTTAACAAGTACGGTTTACATGCCAGGCCGGCTGCGATGCTTGTCAAGACGACATCAAAGTTTAAATCGAAGATCGAAATCAGTAAGGACGGACTGGTAGCCAACGCAAAGAGTATCATCGGGGTGATGACGCTGGCTGCCGAAACCGGCAGTGAAATCGAGTTTACAATTGATGGCGAGGATGCCGAATTGGCGCTTGAGGCGATTGCTGATTTGATCGAAAATAAGTTCTACGAAGAATCTGATTGAAATCGCAGGCGTACGTACTTACATTCTTAAAACGCTCACTATACTATTTTAATAGCTTATGAGAATACAACAGGGAGAACCAATCGTAAAAAGAGAGGTTATTCTGCAGGGAATACCTGCATCTCCCGGTATTATCGTTGGGCCTGCATTCCTGTTTCAGCAGCCTGTTTGGGAATTTGATCCCCAGGATATTCCTGCCAGGGAAGTTGAAGCGCACGTAGCCCGATTTCGAGCGTCCGTTGCTGAGGTTCACGCCGACATCTCCCGAATTCACCAGACTACCCGTACGCAGTATGGGGAGGAACTGGCCGAGGTTCTGGCGATTCAGATTGCTTTTCTGGAAGATGAAGTTTTTCTTAAAGAAGTTGAGGAAATGATTGCCCGCGATTGTTTCGACGCGGTCTATTCTACATTTGTGGTCTTTCGTCAGAAGAAGGAGCACTTTCTGCAAATGCGCAACGAGTATTTTCGTGATCGCGCATTCGATATACACAGCCTCAAAAAAATGATCATTACCAAGCTGCGCGGTGAGGAGCATGCTATTCGGCTCGAATCGCCGGCAATTGTTATCGCCCAGGACCTGAGCCCGACTGATACAGTTGAGTTACATCGGCAAAAGGTGATGGGGCTGGCCACCGATTCCGGTGGAAAGATGTCGCATACTGCGATTGTTGCGCGATCGCTGTCCGTACCGGCAATTGTCGGATTAAAGCGTATTAGCAACCTGATTCACTCCGATGATTTGATGATTCTTGACGGGAATTCCGGAAAAGTGATTATCAATCCGGCTGAAGAAACCGTTCATAAATACGAGGCAATGCATCGCGCATGGGCTGAAACCGAGGCTGTGCTGCTACGAGATAGCGCTCTGCCGACCGAAACAGCCGACAATAAGCGCATTCTGATTCGCGCCAATATCGAATTCGAAAGCGAGCTGGAAAGTGTTCAGCTTGTGAACGCCGATGGCATCGGACTTTTCCGCACCGAGGGACTTTTTCTCAATCGGCGAGACTTATTGTCTGAAGATGAACAAGCTGCAGTTTACAAAGCCGTCGCGGACAGGATGTATCCGGAAAAAGTGGTTGTGCGCACCCTCGATGTGGGTGGCGATAAGATTGTGCAAGGCATTAGCGTCGGGGTAAAGGAAGAGAACCCATTTCTTGGCTGGCGGGCAATTCGTTTTTGGCTCGATCATGAAGCCGGTTTTCTTTCCCAATTGAAGGCGATTTTGCGAGCCAATGAGCGCGGAAATGTGCAGGTTCTTTTTCCGATGGTGAGCGGCCTGGGTGAAGTAAGGCGCCTGAAGACGTTGGTTAAAAAAGCAGCAAATGAGTTGAAGGCCGACGGAATTGCGCATAATGAGTCTATTGACATCGGTATTATGATTGAGATTCCATCGGTAATTATGATTGCCGATGCCTTGGCGCAAGAAGTTGACTTTTTTAGCGTTGGCACAAATGATTTGGTTCAATATGCGTTGGCGGTGGATAGGGGAAATGAAAATGTTGCTGCATTATATTCACATTTTCATCCGTCAATCATCCGCATGTTAACTATTGCCGTTGATGCCGCCCGGGGAGCAAATATCCCGATTGGCATGTGCGGCGAGATGGCAGGTGACCCACGGGCAGTGCCTCTGCTTTTGGCACTTGGTTTTCAGGAGCTTAGTGCGTCACATGCAATTATCCCGGAAATAAAAAAGGTCATCAGGGGCGTTTCACTGACCGAATGTCGGGACCTGCTGGATACAATTAAGGGAATCAGTACAACCAGTGAAGTGGTGGCAGAGGTGGATACGTTTTTTGAAGCTCGCTTCCCTGGTTTGGTGCATGGTGATAAGGGTTTGGAAACCTCGGCATCCCGTTGAGGTTGTTGTTGAGGTGAAATGAACTTCTCCTACTGGCGAATTGGCAGCCTGGCAAGGTTGACTCATTCGCGTGGCAAACAATATGAATCGTTTGCTCCTCTTTCGAACACGCGTGTTGCAAACACGACCCTGGCACTTGATCTGGTTTTACAATTTTGACAGTTCTTTGGATTGAATAGTTCTCTATTAATAATCCGTCATTTGACTACTGCCGGGAGGCGCCGGTCAGCAAGGTGATGGATATAAATCGTTCATCTTTAACGAAAGGTGTGCTATGCTTGAACACGATCGTTCAAATTTCATCGAGTATTTGAAGCAATTTCCAGATCAACCGGCCTGCTGCCGCGATACAGTTGGTGAACTTACGTTGGATTTGGATATGGCCCGGGTCCAGAATGTTGTCCTGGCAGGTATGGGTGGATCGGCTATTTCGGGTGATCTTTTGACGGGATATGCAAGAGATCAATTGAGAAAGCCGGTTTACATACATCGCGACTATGGCTTACCCGCCTTTGTCGACGAAAATACCCTGTTTATTGCTTCGAGTTACTCGGGGAATACCGAGGAGACGCTGGCGGCCGTTGAAAGTGCAATGAAGCGCAAGGCCCAGATTATCGGTATCTCTTCAGGCGGCGGCGAACTGGAGCGGATATGTGCCTCCAATGATTTTCCGCATGCAGTAGTGCCCGGTGGCTTCCCCCCGCGGCAGGCACTCGGCTACATGTTTTTTACGTTGATGTTCATTATGCAGAAGCTTGAATTGATCTCGGTTTCAGAAGAAGATATTGGCGAAACCATACAGGTGCTGAATGACCAATGTCATCGCTATGATCCCGGTCATTCGTTTGGAAATAACCTCGCGAATCACATTGCCCAAAGTATTTATCACGCCGTGCCGGTAATCTATTCGGGAGCACCGTTTATGCAGGCGATACCGGTTCGCTGGCGGAATCAATTTAACGAGAATTCGAAAACGGTTGCATTCAGCAATTCCTTCCCGGAGCTCAACCACAACGAGATTGTTGGTTGGGAAGCGCTTCAGGGTGTGACCCAGCATTTCCGGGTGATTTTCCTGCGTGACCCGGAAGAATCCGCGCGGGTAGAAAAGCGTATGACGATTACCAAAGAGATCCTGCGCGGACGCAATATCCTCTTTGGAGAGATCTTTGCTGAAGGCAATTGCCGCCTGGCGCGTATGTTCTCACTGATCTACACGGGGGATTGGGCCAGTTACTACCTGGCAATGCTCAACGAGCAGGATCCGATCAACATAGACAGCATAGATCTGTTGAAGAACCGCTTGAGCGGAGAAGTAACTGCCTAATGTGACTTAACCGTGATCTTGCGGGGATACGGCATTTGACATTTGATTGAAACGGGCGTATTTTGTTGCCAACCGGCAGCAAATGCGCCCGTTTTTTCGTTATGCGGCGTTGTAGTAAGATGTTTGGAATTTTTCTTCTCGTTTTGCGGCTCTGCCGCGAGACTGCGGGTTGACTGGTTGAAAAGTGATTGGTTGATTGGTTACCCAGTTGGTTTGTTTTTGGAATTTTTCCTGCTGGAATTTTTCTTCTCGTTTCGTGGCTCTGCCGCGAGACTGCGGGTTGACTGGTTGAAAAGTGATTGGTTGATTGGTTAATCAGTTGGTTTGTTTTTGGAATTTTTCCTGTTGGAATTTGGAATTTAGAATCTGTATTGCCCTCCCTCAACCGGAGGTGGATGGGGACCGGTGTCTCCCCCGGCCTTCAAAGCCGCGCGTGTCGCGATCGATCGGGACAGGTGGGTTCGACTCCCACGCACCTCCGCCATTATTTCCAAAGTGATTTCCTTAGACAGGATTAACAGGATCTACAGGATAGGCTTAGAAAATGAAAAGACGGAAATCGTTCTTTAAGTTTTTGATCTTTCAACCTTTTTTCTCATCTGTGAAAATCGGTGTGGATCTGTGTCAGAAGGTTTTGATCTGTTCAGTTTATCCTGTCAATCCTGTAGATCCTGTCTAAAGTCCTTCCTACCTAGTCAAGCGGTCCAAGGAGTTGGTCATGTCTTCTATATATATAAGCGCGGTTCCATTTGGCAGATTAAGCTTACGCTAAATCTCGAGCCGCGAACTTCTGGAAAAGAAAAATATCCGTTACCTGGGACAGGTCACCATGCAAAGTGCAGCGCGTTATCGCAATTGGCGTTTGTCGATGCCCTCAGAGAAGACCGGCCGGACTCTTCGAAAACCGTTAAGGAAGAACTGATGTTTCTCAAGAACAAAATCTTTGAACGGGCCAAAGAGGAAGATCCGATAGTCAGCAATGCATTTCGGCATGTTCTCAAAGGTCTGAAAGTCTACAAACGAGAGATTCAGCCGTTTACTGAAGAAGAGGTGCAGCTCTTGATTGAAAATGCAACGAATCGGCTGCATCGCGATTTTTATACTACACTTTATTACACCGGTAGCCGTTTTGGAGAAGTGGCGAATCTGGAATGGGAAGACCTTGACTTTGAGAATGGGGTTTGCCATATCTGCAACAAATCTGAATATCAAACCAAGACTCGCAAAAGCCGCATTGTGCCGATGCATCCGGAGCTGATTCACACACTTCAAGAGCGAAAAAAGAGTATCGGTAGCAAGTATGTTTTTCCTTCGCCGCAAAATAATTCTCGGCCGGTCACAACCCTACAGCGAAAATTCCCGGAGTTGCGTGATGCCCTCGGTATCGATCCCACCAAGACCTTGCATTCATTCCGGCATTCTTTTGCAACACACTTGCAGAAAAAGGGCGTAACAATTGAAGTTGTTCAGGAGCTATTGGGGCACTCGGATATCCGTATGACACGGCACTATCAGAAGGTGGATTTTGCAACGCTACAGGAAGCAGTGGGAAGGTTGTGATAAGCAAAGTGTCACCTGCAAGAATTTGTGATACATTTTCTTGACAAAGTGTCATGCAGTTAATTCATTGTATTACCTGTGCTTACGTTTTCTTGATTGCTGTTTTGTGATGAAACGTATATCTCCGTAAGTAAAAGCTAACGGTTAGTTCCGCTTCTGGCCAGCGAAGCCAACTTCTTTGATTTTTGTGAGGAGGCGTGAAATCTTAGATATATTTATTGCTATTTTTGCTCTAAATATATTACTATAAGGGTGAAATTCCATTGCTGAGTATTCAAAGTGCCGAGTCCTGCACTTTCCCTTGATGAATGAAATTACTCATGAAATATAATTCTCGAGAAGTTGTTTTAACTGCTTTTTCTAGCGTTATTATTGCTCAATTTGAGGAGTCACTACCAACATATTGGAGAACTAATGACTGACTCTTTTCCTCCTCCACAGCACCTTGTCGACATTATTACCAATAAAAATGCTGTTCTAATCATCGGCGCTGGTGTGTCAATAGCTGCCTCTGGCAATACCTCAGAAGGTTCTTGGAAAGGGTTAGTTTATTCCGGGGTTGAGTGGTGTAGTCAGTGGGTGCCTAATCTGCGAGATAATTGGAGGGAATCGATGATTAAGCTACTCGATTCGGGAGATACAATAGATTTATTAGGTGTTGCAAGTCAACTAACAGATCGTATGCCCAATGGCGAATTCCTTAAGTGGCTCAACGAGAAAATCGGGGGGTTGAAATTAACTGTTCCGACAATCATAAAATTGCTCTATAAATTAAATATTCCCATTTTAACGACTAATTATGATACGCTGATTGAAGAAGCGACTGGACTACCGTCAATAAGCTGGAAACAGCCAGATCAAATTATCCGCATACTGCGTCGGGAAACTCAAGGGGTTGTTCACCTACATGGTTTCTGGCGTGATCCAGAATCAATTGTCCTTGGGCTTCGATCATATCAGAGCCTCATTGATGATAAAGCAAGTCAAGCATTACAACAAGGCGTGAAATCTTTGCGAAATATGATATTTGTAGGATGTGGTGCTACCGTTGATGACCCTAATTTTCATGGATTGTTGAGTTGGGCACGCACGGTTTTTAAAGGAAGTACTTCCCAACGTCATTACTATTTGTGTTTGAAAGAGGAGGAAGCATTTTGCAATGATCAGTTCCAGCCTAATGATATGATATCAGTGGTAAGTTATGGTACTAAATATACTGATTTGGAACGGTATTTGGCAGAGTTGGCAGTAGGGCTCGACGAACCATCGCATGCGTTGTCAACATTGGAATTAAAAAAAGATGTGGTTCAATTAAGTATCAAGCGATCGAGTAGTTTTGATGAGTTTATCAAACTGGTGAATGATCTTCGGGAATTCTCAGCCTTGTATTCAGATAAAATCGACCATATAGATGACCGAATTGATTTGTTGAATCACTATGTAACTTTTGCCGAAAAACGAAATTCTTTAATGTACAAAGCTATTACCTCCAAGAACAAGAAACAAAGTCTAAAGATGATTGTTCGAGAAGCCAAGAAATTGTCCTCTGCTGAAAACATGGATGATCACACGACAGATGAATGGGTAGAGAAAATAATTGGCAAAATCGAAAACGAGTATTTGCAAGTCTTTGAGGCTGAGAACGAAAGAAAAGTGCTCTATTGGACCTTGGCCAAGCTCTATCATGCGAGTTCATCGCATAAGGCTAATTTGTCTGAAGAAGAGCTAAATACGAAGTTCAGTAACCTCGTCGAAATCAAGGAAGATTATATTGCTTTGTTAATCGAGTACTATAATGCCCAGAAAAAATACGCTGAATTTGTGGAGGCTATTAAAACTGATGTCCCTGAGATGGATAAAGAAGAGAATATCGAGAAGCTGTTAGCGATGCGTTCGAAACTTAGTTTTGTAATAAAAGATCTTAGTGCGGCGATAAGTTCTATTAAGGATACTCGAGAATATAAGCTGTTTCGTACTGATCCGGATCTTATCAAAACAGAACAGGAGCGTTTGAGCAATATGCGTGCCTTGAGGAATCAAGGGCGAGAACTATATAGACATTTTGTAAAAAAACTTTTACCCAATTTTCAGGTAAAAATATGAAATCAATCGAAAAGTACTCTGCGGGCCGACTCGGGAAGCCAAAACATTCTCTAGTTATTAGCAGTTTACGCAAAGTTGATCGTAGTGATCTCAATATCAAGTGTATACTTACCGCTCAAGGCCGCCCTGACAATCACATGGGGGTTTGGACGGCTTTGGTTACACAGATGCCAAAATGGAAAGTACCTATGATCTGCATGGATGGTGGCAACGAGGAAATGGATTTCGAGGAATTGAAGGCGCTCGCGCGAGAAAGGCCAGCCATCATAAGAAAAATCTCAATAGATTTCATTAACGAAGAACGGATAAATGGCGTTGTAGCTTATCATATCAATGAAAATTACCCTGGATATCTCATAGGTGTTGAAAATAGATATTTATATGACAAAGCTGCGAAAGTTGCATCCGAGCTGTTTAACAATGAAGAAGATCATTCGCAGTTTCTCAATAATTTACTCAGTATTTTTCAAAAAAAAACTCACTTCGGCGATCCGACAAAAAGAAACTTAAAAAAGCTTATTGAAGAAAGGATCACTTTCTTAAGAAATTTGTTCCGAATGTCTCTTCAGTCACATGCTTATGAATATCTTGTCGAGAATCGGGCGGAGTTTTCATCTTCCTTCTTTCTTGGAGCATTACGCGAACTAGATGGTCGGTCTGACATGATGTCCGAGGATGAGGCGTTCATTGATGAACTTGATTCGCGTGTTGCACAAGCATTGGAATTCTATGTTTTCTGTTCGTTGAGAAGCAAAGCGCTACTCGAAAACACGGTAGATATAATGGACAAGAAGGAGGTCAAATCGGCTGCTTTATTCATAAGCGGGTGGCACGGCTATTACGCAGCCAAATTGGCGATGCACTACTCTATTTCTTTTGAGCTCTATTACTCTCCTTGGGAAGTTGGTGAAGATTTTCGAAAAGAGAGTCTAAACAGCTACCTTAATGATCACAAATTCAGCTGGACAGACGTAAGTCTAACGGAAGACAACACACACCAATACAAACATCGAATCACCGGCTATGAAAATCCGCTTAATGAAATTGATCAATAGAAAAAGTATGTCTATTTAGCGGATAATATTGCAGTGAGCAATGATGAAAATGTTTGCGAAGAATATCAATCCGGTTATTCAAAATATTATTTTGTTAACTTCCAATATCTTGGTGTTGCGATTGGGAACAGATCGTTGAGGGAACTGAATTTTATGCGAGGTCCAAATTAGAAGACGAAGCTGTCTTGTCGACTCGGATATCGATCTTTAACTTGTCTCACTAGGAATTGTAAAATTGTTCTTCCTCAGGCAGAAATATTTAAAAGGCCTTCAGTTTATCTACTATTTATTGCGAAAGAAACCATTTCTGATTGCGGGAATTTGGATCACAGTCGAAGTCAAAATTAGATGTGATTGAAATCCAAGCTCCGATGCTTCATTCCGAGTTTCTCGATCATCCATAAGGGCTAAATGGGTTGATTTCGAGCCCAGATTGAGAACGCTAATTTCGGCTGGATTAAGCCTCCTCGTCAATTGATGAGCCTGTGATGCGTTCCTAACTTCGATGAACCCCTTATCAATCATTCTGTGGTAGCTCGCTTTTGCGGTTTGCGGACTGTTCTAAGAACGGTCTCTTCGAATACGGGATTTGAGATGCAGATTGTCCCAAAGAGCTTGTCGCGGGTCAAGAAATGCTTCGCTCGCCGAGTACCTGCCTGGATATTCCAACATTTGCTTGACACGGTACTATCACAAGGTGGATATAGGGACCTTCAAGGCGCGGTTCGAAAGCTGGGGCGAATCCTCACAATATAGTTGGTTATACATCAATTTGTGTGTATATTTCGGTGTATCAGCATAAGTGAGGTGCCCTTATGGCAATTGAAAATAAGTCTCGGCGTTTACAGGTGACATTGCCGGATGCAACAGTGCAAATGATTGATGAAATCCTGGCTGAAGCTGGGATAAAGTCTCGCAGTGCCTTCTTGAATGAGGCAGCACTGCAATATGCTTCCCGGTTAAAGAGAGCTCACCTCAAGCGGGTGCTGCGGTCCGGATATAAAGCACGGGCCGAGCGTGATGCTCAGGTAGAGCAGGAATGGTCCCATGTTAGTAAAGAAGTATTGTAGGCAACTAAAGAATGGTAATCTGAATGAGCTTTCCTAAACGGGGCGATATTTATCTTGTGAATCTCGATCCGACCGTGGGTTCAGAAATAAAGAAGACGCGACCAGCAGTCATTCTTCAAAATGATGTTGGTAATCAGTATAGCCGGACAACTATTATTGCACCTGTTAGAAGCGGTGGTAAAGCTATTTACCCGGTAGAAGTCTTGGTCAAATCACCTGAAGGTGGCCTAAATAATGACTCTTTGATCTTGCTTAGCCAAATTCGAGTTGTGGATAAATCGCGATTAGGCAAGCGTCTGGGCGCTCTAAAACGGCAAACCCTGGAACCGGTGAATGAAGCAATCATGATTAGTCTCGGTTTGATTCCAATTTAGGAGTTATGAACAAATGCAACCAACAAAAGTCGCATCGGTCCATCGCGGCGAGATCCTTCTGGAAGAGTTTCTGAAACCAATGAAGCTAAGCCAGAATCGATTGGCTTTGAGTATTCGAGTACCGGCACGTCGGATCAACGAGATTGTACACGGTAAAAGGCGTCTTACAGCTGATACCGCATTGCGTCTGGCCAAGTTTTTCGGAATGTCTCCGCAATTCTGGTTGGGCTTGCAGATGGACTACGATCTGGATGTGGCAGAAGACGAGTTGGCTGGTCGCCTGGAAACCGAGGTCCAGGTTTACTCGGAAAAAAAGGCTGTTTGATTTCAAAGAGGGGTATTGCATCATGACCAACCAAAAGCAAAGAACAATCAATGTCAAGCTGCGCGTTTCCACAATCGAACAAATGGACGAGGTTATCAAGGAATTTGGGTTTGAATCACGCGACCAACTTATCGAGCAAGCAGCTGCGGAATTTCTTAGTCACAAGGATAAGCCTAACTGGCAAACCATGATTGACAGTTTAAAAATGTTTTCCGATGATTTTATGGAGGATGAAGATTTGCCCTAGAAATCGTGGTGCACTGTGAACTACTTTTATAAAATGTTGTCAGAAAACAAATTAATTCGTTTTGTTTGTTGTGTCGATCACCTATTTATCCCTCCTTTTAGCATACATTATATACAAGAAACTTTCCTAAAAGAAATCTATACTTACTTAGTTGTTTGCGACTAATTGAGATGCTGTGAAAAAGCATTGCATCGCATGCTCGATATTTGTTCTCGAAAGGAATCAGTCTTGATGGAGTCAACATCTAGACAGGCGACCGCTGCAATCAAGGGATATATGTACCAATTTGACGCCACGATCTTGTCTATACTCAATTTAGATGAGAGCGGCGAATTGATAGTTGAAGGTATAGAAGATTTCGATGTCTTGAATGCTGATTTGAATGAGCATTTTCAATGTAAATACTATGCGGCGAGTCGCCTAACAAAAGCTGAACTTCGTACTGCAATTATTCCCATGTTAAAACAATTCATGACTCTAGATTCTGCTTCAAGAATAAATCAATGTTATCACCTTTATGGATATTTTAGAGATTCAGAAGTCGGCGAAAAATCTTTGACTGTCGATGAATTAAAAGAAATCTTGATTCAACACAAGCGATCATCTACAACGGAGCCACGTGTTGTTGATTGGAAAATTGAAATTGGTGCTAATGATGAAGATCTAGGTGTTTTTGCAGAGAGATTGAAGATTCATATTTGTCCAGAATACGATGAGCACAAAAGTGAGGTGATAGAATCTCTGGAAAATGCTTTTTCTGTTACTCGTTTAGAGTCTGAAGAATATTTATACCCATCAGCGTTAACGCTCGTGGCGAAATTGGCGGTTCAACCTGATATTTCTGACCGCAGGATTAATAAAGGGCACTTTGTTCAGGAATTGCGCCCATCTCGCGCATTGTTCAATGCTTGGGCTTTAAGGGAAAACGGTGAGAATGAGTTTTGCAAGAGAATGCGTCGAAAGTATTTTAGCCAAAGGAACATAGATCCTGGTCATAGATTCTTTATCGTAGAAACTTCACCAGATGTTGCAAATGTCGATCTGATCAAATTCCTTCACATATTGCGATCGAAATGGAGTAGCCATAAAGCTCGAAGAAAACCTATAAAAGATCGATATGTTCCTTTCATATATTTTCCCTCGTTACCAGACCATCGCGTAATTGAGCTTAAGAAAATGTTGTGGGAGCAAGGAATAGTATTTGTTGATGGATATCCGTTTCACGGTGCAGAATTCAACATCGAACATATCAGTTCTCCGCAGACATATGAGAATAAGCTCTCACTAAGGATTATCTGCACGCAGTCTGACCTCAATGTGTCCCTTCGGGACTTGAATGGTTTCCATTATATCTACGAGTTCTTCATGAATTCACCAATATCAATTGATTCTCAAAATAGTCACATAATAATACTTGCGACTTCAATTGATATGATTTGTCAAATAATCTAGGAGTATTTGTTTTATGTCCAATCACTTAGAAACTGTCAATGCTGAGGTTGTTGCAGTATATCCGGACAAGGTGAAGATTTCTGTTGACGATTTAAGCTCATTCCGGCATGCTGAAGAAAGCCTTCGCGTTGGTTCATACCTTAAGGTGTCTGATAATGATAATGTTGCCCTCATCTGCATTATTGAAAGTTTTTCAATCGAAGTGCGTGAAACCAGAGATGGTGTAGAGAGAACGTATATGATAGATGCTTTTCCCCTTGGATCACTTAGTGATGGTGAATTCAGGCGTGGAGGCGATGAGTTAGCGATCCCGCCGAAGAAAGTTGTTCCAGCTAGTACTGCTGAGATTGGGCTTATCTATTCTAATGCTTTCCCTGAAGGAAAAAGATTTTGTTTCTCGTCATTAGCTCGTCAGAATGATATACCTGTTCCAGTTCACGGAGATAAATTTTTCAACAAACATATTGCTATCGTTGGAGCAACTGGATCTGGTAAGTCGCATAGTACGGCAAAAATAGTACAAGAAGCAATTGCGGCCAAAGAGGGAGATTATGATGGGCTGAATAATTCCCATATTGTAATATTTGATATTCATTCAGAATACCAAACTGCCTTTCCTGAAGCATTGGTTCTTGGAGCCAACGATCTATTATTACCTTTCTGGCTCTTGAACGAGGCAGAAATGGAGGAGATTTTTCTCGAATCAGGAGATCGTAACAACTATAATCAAGAATCGTTGCTCAGAACGACAGTGACGCTTTGCAAGGAAAAGGATAATCCGACTGCAAGCAAAGTATATTTCGACAGTCCATTGTCATACAATATCCAAGAGCTACTTAATTGTCTCGAGAATTTATCACGTGAAACGAAAGATTCAGCAAATCCTCTTCATATCGTAACCGATTCAGATGATCGAACATTTACTACAGAGGACGAGAAGCTCCGGTGGTATTCTGAAGGTCCTCTTCAATTTGCAGCTGGAAGAAGGGCTGCTGGCGGTCAAATCGGGATCAATAAAGGAGCGTATGCGGATGGCAGTATTGATAAGTTCGTCCGGCGTCTAGCTTCAAAAATTAATAATCCTCGCCTACAATTTCTGTTTGGTGATGAGGGCGCCGGCCTTGGGTTTGAAGAAGTCCTAAAACAACTTATGGGTTTTAAAGAAGAGAGCGAATCCAATGTCACCATTTTGGATTTAAGTGGAATCCCATTTGAAGTGCTGAGTATTACTGTTTCATTGATAACGCGAATTCTATTTGATCACAGCTATTACTTTAGAAGATCTCAAGGGAAATGCGAAACACCACTACTGCTTGTCTATGAAGAGGCACACAAATATGCACCAAAAAGTAATTTGGCACGATTCAGAGCTTCTTTGACAGCTATAGAAAGAGTTGCGAAAGAAGGTCGAAAGTATGGAACAAGTCTTCTGATTGCAAGTCAAAGACCATCTGAGATTTCTGAAACAATTTTTTCGCAGTGCAGTAATTTTCTAGCTATGAGGCTTACAAATCCAGATGACCAGGCCTACGTGCGGAGGCTATTGCCAGATACTCTTGGTAATCTTACGGCCGGATTACCATCTCTAGAGGCTGGAGAAGCTCTACTAATTGGTGATGCTACCGTTATGCCAAGTATGGTTCGTGTCAAAAAATGCGAATCAAAGCCTTCGTCAAGTGATATCCCTTATTTTGAAATTTGGAAAGATCAATGGCGGTCAGTTGATTTCGCCAAGATTACTGAGGAGTGGCGTAAATAGATTTGGTGGATTTTAAAGCTGTGTTTTGCCAAAAAAATCATTGTGGATATGGCACTTTTCAAGACTACTCAGAATGAGGAGAGGGATGGAGCTAGTGACAAAATGATTGTTCTTGAGCTTCGAAATAGCTTTTCAGCCTATCGTAGTCTTCTTGTTGCTCTTCCACAGAAGCGTTAATGAATGAAATGCCGCGTTCACCCAGAAATGTCATGAACTCTTCATATGTCAACCCGAGGATTTTGGCGCTTTCGCGGATTGAAATGTTGCCTTTTTGATATTCGCGAATTACGATGTTCTCGACCATCGCTCGCTTGATTTCAGCAAGATTCTCGTAATTCCTGGAAATCAGTTCAGGCAGTTCTATGTCGATTTTGATGGCCATTTTATCACCATTTTTTCTGTTATCTCTCATTTCAATATAATAAATAAAACACCAAATTGCGATCTGATTGCGCGCAGGGCGGCTGAATTTGCCGCCTATATATCCACTCCCTTCAACATCAAGTTCTCTGCCCAAGCCTCAAGAAGGTCGCGCTTGAAAATGATCCGCTTGCCCATTTTCGTAAAGGGGATATGGCGATAACGGCGAGCAACCAGTTTCCTGAAACTGCCTTCCGGAATACCGAGAAATAGGGCTGCCTCCGGGATATTGAGAAATACTTTGGTGTTCAAATAATCGTTCTGTTGAGTTGAATTTTCCATGTTCACTCCTTTGTGGCTTGATCCTTGATTTATTGCGAATTCGGGACGTCGATTCCATTAAAGACTGATTTGCGACGGGCTTTTTGGTAGTCGTATTCAGTGATATTAAACTCTTGGCGGTTGGATTCAGGGATGTTGCTGAATTCGTCCGCCTTGGCGGCGTAGTAGCTAAGTAACATCCTGCGAGCCATTTTGTAGCGGTATTCTACATTTGCTTGGCGAGCCTTGAGTGAATCCACGCCTTTCCCAAGCACCGTTTTTTCGGTCTTGACAGTCCCTTTATTCCTTTTCGCCGTTATGGATTTTCCTAATATCTGCTTTTATTTGACTTGCAGCTTTTCGATTACATGACACAGATTTGTAGTTTCAATTCACGGTCCTGAACAGTTTTTATTTGAAGGTCTGGCACGGACGCTGCTGCTTTATCTGCAAAATGAGGTAGCTGATAATCTATCATTCAGAAGGCGGATGTTCCTCAATCCCCATGAGAGACCGGTCTGGAGTAGTTTGTGTATTTATGGTTAATGCTGATACAAATACAAGTGAGTGTTTTGAATACGCATTAAGAGTATTGCCGTGGAACTTTTTTGTCCGACTGGCTCCTACATTGAATGGGAGATCGAATCATGTCTTGCTTCGATCGCATTTGCGTGCTTACTATATAAAATTGAAAGTCTTTTATGTTTTTTGCTATAAAAAATGGCTAAAGCGCTGTCGGTCCGCAGCCTACCGTCGACAGGATTGGTTGGGTCCAACCTTGACTTAGAGGAAACACTCTTGTTAGGTTGAAATTTAAAAACTTGTATATATTGGACCGAAACCTGAGATTTACAACAGCAGTGCGTTGCCATATATATGCTTACGGGTAGGATTAACACTAAATTAGTCTATGGATTGGTGATTGTTGAACCCAATTGCCTTTTGCTAATCACGTACACCATTTACCACGAGGGGCAATGTGCCGCAGAGACAATCTGAATCTGTCTGGAAGTCATCTCAAAAATAAGATTTGAATGTATTACCTTATTAGGTTCACCAACCAATGTCGAGGTGAGCCATGGATTTAATAGACGAACAATGGAAATTGCCAAGGGAGGCAATTCCGGAACCGCCCAAGCGAGAAGATGGCTGTGGCCGATCACTCGTTGAATCCGAGATAGCCTCAATGGGATTCTGTGGATAATGCGAACCGGCGCTCTATGGGCAGAATTTGCAGGTCTATATCTGCAATACCAAACTGGCCATCATCGTTTCTGGGAATGCCAAGAGTATGGAGTCATTGAAAAGGTGCTCGGGGCCCTGGCATTCGATCTAAAGGAACGCGGTAAATTGGACCTGAGCGAGTGCTGCATTGAAGGCACATTCGCTCCGGCAAAAAAGGGCCCAAGATTGGGGAGGCGAAGCGGGGCAAGGGTTCGAAGGTCATGGCATTGGCAAGATCGCCCTGGTCTTCCTGTCGCTATATGTGTTGAAAGTGCTATCCCGTATGAGGTAACTTTGGTTAATTACACCCGTGCGAGTTCATTTACTGAGGACAAGCCTGAGAAACTGATTGGCAATGAAGCCCGTGATAGTGATCCACTGGCTAAAGAACTGATGGATAAAGGCCTCGAGTTGATCGCGCCATATCGCTCGAATCGTTCTTTGCCTGGCTTCGGAATTTTAGACGAATTCTTGTTCGTTATGAACATGAAGTCGAAAATTAGCTCGCTATGATAAAACTTGGGTGCAACAAGATTTTACTTGAACGGTATTTGGGAGATGACTTTTAAATCAATGGAGATGGGGATCTTTCTTAAAAGAAAGGTTTAAGCTTACCAATTCTTGAACAACCAAACATCTAGTGAATGATAATTTTTAAGATTTTCGATGCATAGCGTAACTATATATATAGAATGTGACTGCTTTGGGAATATTGATTTATAGCAATGAGTTATAGCTCAACTTGAGAGTTCGAGAAAGTAAGATAAGGATAATCAATCTTGGCGACTTTTAGGTTCAAAGATATCAGACTAGAATATGTTCCGGGAAATGAAATATTAACGAACGCTAGTTTGCAAGTTGAAAACGGAAATATCACTTTATTGGAAGGTGACAACGGTGTAGGCAAAACATCACTGCTAAAGCTTCTTGGTGGCTTAATTCCAGATAAATCAGGTAATGGAAGCATTGAGAATTTTCAAAAAAACAATCCTCGCAAATTTTACTACTTTCCAGAAGATATGTTATTCCCCGATTTTACAGTTCTAGAGTATCTTTGGCTAACAGACACAGAAACGACGATCCGATTCGGCTCACAATATTATCAATTTCAACGAGTCGTTGAAAGTCTGCTCACTGAATTTAGGATTGAAGCCAGCCCGTTTACTATAATTAGAGAATTGTCGACCGGAAACAGAACACTTTTGAAATTCGCGAGTTTAATGCTAGATGCCTATCATGTCTTGTTGCTTGATGAACCAACAAGTCATCTAGACGAAGAGAAATTGACCGTGATTGTGTCTAAAACAACAGAGTATATAAAGCGAAATGCTTCTTATTGTATAATATCGACTCACGACTCACGACTCATGTCGCACAATTCGATAGCAAAAAATGCAAAGCGCTATCGTATTGACAACAAGGTGATCAAGAAGGTTGGTAATGAAAGTCACTAAGCTGAGACCTGAAGAAATTACAACGGTACTGTTGGCTGTCTTGAGTGTTGTTCTTCTACGGCTAAGCGGGATAGGTTTTGACTATATCCCCCACCTCCTTCTAAACGACTCTTATCTAATTTTCTTGACACTGGGAACTGTATTTATTCTTTCTGTCTCGGAGATTGATATCTCTACATTTGGGATTGTCTCACTTAGCGTGTTAGGCGCTCTCTATATAAACTATGAACTCGGTTCTAACGATAATCTGTATACTTTAATAGGTTTAATTATCTCATTCTCGGTTATACTCAGCCTATTAAATGCTTTTCTTGTTATCAGACTAAACTGGGACTCTATTCTGGCAACAATTGCTACACTATCGTTGTTTTCAGGTTTAACTCTAATTATTTACAATATGACATACCTTCATTCTAGACCGAATGCGGAGCATACGGGTATGATAAGGCCATATGAAATTCCGGCTGATCTAGAACGATTACTAGAATACAATTTTTTGAGCATCGAAATTAACGTATTCTTAATTGCTTTAATAATGATCTTAGTATCGGTCTTCATAAACCGAACAAAACTTGGCCTGAAGTTGATGGCAGTCGGCCAAAGTAGTTTATCGGCATCTTATTGTAGTATTAACGTTGCTGCAATCAAGTTAACGAGCTTCATATTAGCAGGCTTAATGTATGGTGTTGGCGGTATATTATATATTTCTGATTTTGATACGACTAATCCGGGGTATTTGGCCGGGGACATCGTAATACCTATTATGTGCGCTGTCCTTTCCGGTGCGGACATTAACGGCGGTAGATTGCCCATTATATTTACAATTGCCGGTGTAGTAACGTATTCATCACTTACAAATATAGTAAACGTATTAATTCCCGGGAACAATGCCGACGCTTATTCGGCTTTTTTCGGGAGTTTCTTAATTGTCTATTTATTTGTTCGTTATAAAACAAGTCAGAGGAGATAACGATGAAGGCAATCAATATCAAATTTGTATTTTTATCATTCATATCAGCTATTCTTCTCATAGTATTAAGTTGTCAGGACAATTCCGACAAGCCGACTATTCTATTTGTTCTCAAAACATTAAATAACCCGTTCTTCGTTCAAATCCAGGAAGGAGCCAAAACAGAAATTTTGGAAGGGCAACTTCAGACAGAGCTTGTTCAATTTAGAGCGGGCAATAGTCATGACGATATACACTCCCAACGGACTTTCATCGAATATGCAATGGCGCAAAGATATAAAGCAATTTGCATTACCCCCTCCTCGTCGGATGCTTTGAATGGTTTGCTTGCGGAAGCTCTAAAGCAGGGACTTAAGGTTGTCGTTGTTGATACAAAAATTGATGAGAAGCATTTACAAGAAGAATACAATGCTTCAATAACTTCCTTTGTTGGTTCAGACAACTATGCAGGTGGGCAAATTGCAGCGAGATATATTCTAGATAATTCGGAAAAAGCGAAGCCTCGCATTGTTTTCTTTGAAGGTGTTTCGTATCAAGAAACTGCTCAGCAACGAAAGTCCGGATTCATGAGTACATTAGGCAAAGACAACATGGAGCCGGTTGTTTCAATTGTTGCTAATTGGGATCGTCGCCAAGCCTATGAGAAAATGAATAACTTCTTGGCACAAGAACTTCAATTTGATGCGATATTTGCAAGTAATGATGAAATGGCTTTGGGAGCAATTGAAGCAATGGAAGAAAATGGCATAGATTTAGGCGATAAAATAGTAGTCGGTTTTGACGCTGTGCCGGATGCGCTAGAGGCCATAAATTTGGGGAGACTTTCTGCGACCGTTCGACAAAAACCGAGGGAAATGGGACGAAGAGCAGTTAGAATTGCCTTAGATGCTCTAGAGAATAAAGATATTAAGGAAAACCACTCAATAGATGTAGAAATTGTAAACTGAAGTAAGGTGTATTTATGGACTTGATTAAATCTCCCTATTGTAATAGGCAGATTGAAATAGTTGTGGGGAATGACTGGAATATCTTGGAAAGTCTCGAAAGCGAATTGAGAGACAAGAATGTTCTGGTCTTGATCGACAAAGGTGTTAGAAGTCTTCACCAAGAAGCTTTTGATGCAATTTTTAAAAACATGCCAAACTGCCAAATCGAGTTGTTTACAGCGGTAGAGTCAAACAAGCAAATTTCAAGTGTTTTTAAGTTGATTGATAGAATTAGCAAGAAACTTCCTGCAGGCAGAAATACTGTTCTAGTTGCGATAGGGGGAGGTATAACTCTCAACGTCGGAGGATTCATAGCGGCGATTATTCGGAGAGGTTTGGATTTAGTAGTGGTTCCGACCACTCCAATGGCTATGTCGGATGTTGCATTTGGGTCAAAACACGGTTGCAATTCGAATGAAGTGAAACATTACATAGGTACTTACTATGATCCCAAGCGTATATATCTGATCAAATCAGTTTTACATTCAATAGATTCATTAAAATTGAAAAGAAATCTGATTGAAAGCGTTAAGCAATTCCTTGTTCTCGATAAAAATTTGTTTAACCTCATTTATCAAATCATTATGTCTAATAACATAGATATCGAATATCTGTTCGATGAAATTGTCTATCCTTCTGCATTGCAAAAAATCGAAATCCTACGGAACGACCCCAAAGAAATTGGGGCTGGGAGAGTCTTGCTTTTTGGGCATGCTGTAGCTCATCCACTCGAAGTTGCATCAGGCTTCAAAATACCTCACGATGAAGCTGTAGCTATAGGCATGTATGTTGAACTAGCTGAATTGGTCAGCCGAAATATTTTTAGCTCCCATGATTTTGGAAAGTATATGGAAATCTTGGAGATTTTGCAAATTAGAATGAAAAACTATGTCTATAGTCAAGAGTTGTTTGCAAAATCTCTATTTTTATCTAAATTAAAAGGTTCTGATGATAGCGTTGCGCTGCTAAATCTAATTCGACTTGGACAATTGCAAAATGACAAAGCTTTCATCTCGTGGAAGATAGAAGATGTTCTTAAAGCAACTACGGAAAGAGTTGGAAATGAATAAGCAATTCATCTATGAAAGGCTTATCGAGGCCGCTGTTGATGTCTTTAAATTGATTTCGTACGCTATAATAATTATCATTTTTACAAGTATATTAAAAGATGATCTTGTTAAATATCTGGGGGATATTGAGAAAAACAAGGCTGTCACTGACGTAGCGCTTCAGCTGAGGAATGAGCGGCTTGAGGCATCTGTTAAAATGGTCAGGTCTTTAAATCTTTTTCAACATTCTACCCGCATAATTATAGCTAGATTAAGTGATGTTGAAAGTCATCCGGGATTTGCAATTAGGAGTATTCGAAAATTCAAAGAGCAAGCTGACGATTTTTCTAATTCTATGCGTGCATTTATGGCGCATACGACAGATCAGACGGTCGAAGAAGCAATTCTTAATTGCAATAAGATGATGGATAATCTCTTGGATAGACTAGATGATGGGGAGGTCGATACTGAAGGATACAACTATATCCGTAGGAATGCATTATTGTTGGACTACGAACTTTCCGAGCTTAACAGAATATTGTTGACAATTCCTGATTGACCTCATTGATTATCCCATAAGGGTAGATCAATAATTATGTGAGAACACTTGTGGGGGCTTCCTTGATAGACCTACCTAGACCCGTTAATTATCGAGTGAATCCTAGAATTTCAACTTAAGCATTGTAAGATGTTATTGGATGCAAATGTCTCTTCTTGCTGAAATTTTTCCGACTGTAAGACCAGCCACAACATGGCAAAGGTTTGCTCAATATGAAAACGTAACTCTGTGTCAGTAGGTAGTAGATGTCATCGAATATAATGGTGGTGTTGAAAAGTAAGAGCAAAATAGCCAGACTTGGGGACTCCTCAAGAAGTTAAATAACACTATTCGGCCCCTATTTCCTTTCATTGATAGATAGCCAGTCACATATTGCAAAGATTTGTTCTATTCTGTTATTAGCAACTATTGTTCTAAATGGCATGACACTGAAATAGCAACGATGAAGTTGGTGTAACACAGCAATATATTGGTTAGCTTCCCCGAAACCAGTAGAAGATAGAAATAGATTTATTACCAATTGTGTTAAAGGTCGGGAGATGCGTAATGCGCAAGAAGCAGATTATCGAAAGCGAGATTCTCTGATCCCTTTTGGAATTAGATAACTTGAAATTTGTAGATAAGCTCGTAATTGAATCAAATTTCAAAGGGCAGAGCAGGAAAGATACTTGGGCTACAGAATGTTAGAGAAATCATTCTTTATGTTTTTGATCTTTTAACCCTTCTCTTCCATCTGTGTTCATCCGTGAAAATCGGTGTGGATCTGTGTCAAAGGGTTTTGATCTTTTCAGTTTATCCTGTCAATCATGTAGATCCTGTCTAAAACTTCTCCTGCCTGAGCCATCAAGAAGGGGCAAGGAGCAGACCAGCGCGGATCAATACTGCTTTTCATAGAAGACAGAATTCAAATATTCCCGACGCTGGAAGCGATCGCTAATTCCGAAGAGCGATTCCGTTGATCCAATGAGCAATGCACCATTCGCGGACAATTGGTTTGCAATGCGGTCAAAGACTAGTTTGCGGTTCTCCTTGTCAAAATATACCGCGACGTTGCGACATAGAATGATATCGAAGGTGCTCAATCCCTTGAACGGCTTCAGTAGATTCAGTTGCCGGAAGGAAACCATTGCGCGAATTTCATCGGTGACCTGCCAGGACTCGCCGGTTTGCTTAAAATACTTTTGGCGTTGAATAGCGGTTAGGCCTCTCTCGATTTCCGCTTGATTATATCGGCCACGGCTTGCCGCCATCACCGCAGCCTCGGACACATCTGTTCCCAATATGCGAATTCGCCACTTAAAAACGTCGCCCAGGAGCTCCCTAAGTAGAATAGCAATACTATAAACTTCCTGTCCGGTGGAGCAAGCAGCACTCCAAATATTCAGGTCGTTTCCTAGCTTGCTTGCGCCAGCACTCTTTTGATCAATTTTATCCGGGATGATCTTGTGCCGTAGCAGATTAAACGGCGTTTGATCTCTGAAAAAATAGGTCTCATTCACCGTAATTGCATCAATTACCTGATTCACAAGACGCGGATGTCTATTGCTTTTGATTTTGGAATAGAACTCCTGGTAGTTGGCACATCCCAGCTCCGCTGCCAGAGGTCCAAGACGGCTTTCGATCAAAAATGATTTGCTTTGATCAAAAGCAATTCCGGTTATGTCGGCAACATAGTCTGCAAGCTGTCTGAATTCTTCTGGTCTGATTTTTTCCATAATTAACAAGCCACACTAACTTTGCGTAAAACTTCCCCGGCAATTCTATCCAGCGGTACAATTTGATCAACAATGCCTGCCTTTATTGCTTCCATAGGCATACCGAATACAACAGAACTTTCCTTGTCTTGCGCCATGATTGTTGCTCCATTCTGTTTCATCAATTTTAGTCCGGCTGTGCCGTCTGTTCCCATCCCGGTCATGATCAACCCCAAAGCCTGATTCTTGTAAACTTCAGCTACAGAGCGAAACAAATAATCCGCTGATGGCCGGCAGTGATTCTCCGGCGCATCGTTGGTCAACAAGAGACGCGGTTTTTTGGTCTCTTGATGTTTGACAATTTTCAATTGTTTGCCGCCTGGGGCGATGTACACCCAACCTGCCTGAAGGGAGTCTCCACTTTTTCCTTCAACAACATTTAAATGGCTTTTCTGGTTTAACGACTCAGCAAGCGCCTTGGTAAACACCGGCGGCATATGTTGAACGATAACAATCGGGATGTGAAAGTCTCCCGGCAGTTTTGGAATCACCTCCGAAAGTGCATTGGGCCCTCCGGTGGATATCCCGATGGCGACAATTTTTGGGAAGATACCATTATTGGAAGCGTTGAATTTTGGCACGGCTGCCGGGGGATCAAATTGGGGACTGCGATCCGGGATAGGCGCCGCTGCCGTTCTACGATTGAGAACGGCTCTCAAAACAGGGTGAAACTGCCTGGTGAGCTTCTCAATATTCTCCTGATAACTTCCGCCACTTGTTTTGGTGATGAAGTCAAATGCACCCAGCTGAAGGGCCTTAATGGTGATATAGGCGCCTTCAGTGGTGTGTGCACTGATCATCACTGCGATAGTGTCCGGTGATACGCCCTTCAGTCGGCGAAGGGTTTCCAAACCGTTCATTTCCGGCATTTCCTGGTCAAGCGTTACAATGTCCGGACGTATCTCAGCCATTTTTTCTAAAGCGATTTTACCGTTCGGTGCAGTTCCCACCACTTCGACATTGGGCATATCGTCGAATACCTTTTTCAAGATTGAACGGTAAACCGCCGTATCATCAACTATAAATATTCTAATTTTTTCAGTATTCATGCTCTGTCATTTAGTTGAGTTTAAAAGTATCAATGAGCTTATTGAGTTGGGAGCTCATGCTTGATAAAGAATTGGCATCCCTGGTTATTTCGCTGCTGACCTTCTTTATTTCCGATCCGGATAATTGAACATTGGATATGTCGCTGGAAATCATTTGAGATGAATCCGCTACTTCAAAAATATTGCCGTTCATGAACTCAATTGCCTTGCTGGCTTCCAGGATATTATCCGATATCGAACTGGTGGTAATCGACTGCTCGGCAACCGCAGTGGCGATGTTATTGACGGCGTCATTAACATTTTGAATAACATTTCGAATTTCCTTGATGTCATCGACAGTCGTCACGGCTGACTGCTGCATGGCAGCAATTTTTTCGCGAATATCTTCAGTCGCGGCACTGGTTTGTCTTGCCAATTCCTTAACCTCATTGGCTACCACGGCAAAGCCTTTACCAGCCTCTCCGGCCCGGGCGGCTTCGATTGTTGCATTCAAGGCCAACAACTTGGTCTGTTCGGAGATCTCGGTAATTGTCTCAACTACTTTGTCAATTTGCTTAGCGGCACCGTCCAGCAAGTCCAGGCTCTCAGATGTTTGACCCACTTTGGTCACAGCCTGGGTTGTAATATCCCGCGCTTTCTCAGCATTTTGAGCAATTTCTGAAACAGTGAGATTCAATTCGTTGGTGGAAGTAGAAATGATCTTCATATTCTCCGTTGACTGCTCGGCAGACGCGGACACTGTCGACATATTTTGGGTCATTTTTTCCGTTGCAGAAGCGACAGTACCAGATCTGTCATTCAGCATACCTGAGTTATCCAGCAGCTGTTGCGAAACCGCGGAAAGCTTTTGAGAAGACCCATCCAATTCACCGGCGCTTTTCTTGACATTGCTAAATACGTTGCGAAGGTTTTCAGCCATGTTTTGCAGTTCTTGAACGATAACCCCAAGTTCATCATCGCCTTGCGAACTAATCTCTGCAACCAGATCACCGGAGCCGATTCGGGAGGCAAACTCTTTAACGCTATCCAAACGCTTCAGAATGCTCATTATAGTGGTAACCGCAATGGCGGCGAATGCCAGGCCAACAAAAAACAAGATCGTTAACCAAAAAACGAGGCTATCGATTTTTGCTTCTGAATTCCTCTGCATCAGGCCAACCGCGACGTTCATCTCTTTTAGTAATGGAACATTGTTCGTCAAGATCCATGTCAGAGCAGCTTGATCTGTTCCCTTACTGTCCAATACCTGATTCACTTTTGCCGAAAAATCACCCCAGGTCTTTTGTACAGCTTGAAGCTGGTTATATACTTCGCCCTCAGCTTTCGGACAATGGTGAAAATCTGTGTTTTGCAAATCCAGGGACAAAGGCGCCTTTCCGGATTCTTTAAGCGCAGAAAGCGTCATATCAAAAATTTTCATCGTGGAATGAACTTGATCTGCCGCCCGTCGGCTATCACGCTCATCCTGTCCTGCGTTTAGTTGAAATACCATCAGTTCCTTGGTCATTTTTTGAGTCAGCATGCGTTGACGGCCGGCAAGGTTAACGATTGCTGCATCTTCCTTGCGTTCGGAAACCAGCGTAATTGTCATGTAGGAAATAATTCCAACCAGCGTGCAAAGACCAAGAGTGGCCGAGAGAAGCTTAATCTTGATATTCATTAGACTATATTCCTTCAATTGGTTAAGGTTTAGATGTGGTCAAAGCACTAGACTGTGGCTTGATCCATCTTTAAAATCGATTCGACATTTAATATCGCGGCCAGGGTATGTTCCATTTTATAAATGCTGGAAAAGAAATCTCCGGCAACGCCATTGATATTTGATGGTGGAGGCTCGAGGTCCTGCTCCCGTGCCGGTGCAACATCCACTATTTTATCTACTAACAGTCCGGTTCTCTCACCGTGGTAATTGACGACGATAATACGCATATCCTCGTTTAGAGGCAGCGATTTAAAACCAAATTTTACCCGAAGATCAACGATGGTTATGATTTGACCGCGAAGATTCAGGATTCCTTTGACAAACTCGGGCGCATTGTGAACGCGAGTGATCTCCAAATGCTTGTTGATTTCCTGAATTTGGGTGATATTGATTGCACAGGTTATTTCGCCAACTTCGAAAATCGATAATTCCTGGGCATCATCTTTACTGCTGACAAGCGTCATACTTTTCCCTCATCAATTGTTGATTGCACGGCCATTTTTGAGATAATGTTGAATGCGTTCCAATAATTTCTCTCGATCAAGCTTGACCAAAAATTCATCTATGCCAACTTCCATTGCTTTCTGTTCGGCAGAGGTGCCGGCGAGCGTCGTAATTGCAATCACCGGTAGTTTGTCTAGGCGCAATTCATTGCGAAGCCGCTCCGCCATTCCATAGCCATCAAGGTTTGGCATTTCTATATCGGTCAATACCAGGTCGATCTCAACTTCAGAGGTTTGTAAAGTCTCCAATGCTTCCAGACCATCCTCGGCAGTTAGTACGTTGTATCCCTCACTCTCTGTGAATTTCTTAACCTGATTCATAAAGAAGGGGGAATCGTCCACAAGCAGAATCGTGGTCTCTTCTTTCTCCTGGCGAACAGCTTCCGTGTCTTCATCCAGCCAATCCGGTACCAGATCGGCAATAATCTCGTAGAGGTCCACCAGCAAGGTTATTTGTTCGAAAATGATTGCCGAACCCATAATGCCGGGCTGCCGGAAACTCTGATTGTCGATGTCGACCTTGGAGTCAATAACATCGATGATGTGCGAAACCATGATGCCTACTTCGCGCTTCTTGAAATTGAAGATGATGATATAGGGATTGTCTACTTCTTCGCGCTTGCCAACATCGGCAGTGTCTTCAATTGAGAATAACAGCAGGTTGGTGTCGCGGTATTTGATCGCTTGTCTGCCGCCGGTAATTTCGATATCGTTTTTGTCAATCTTCTCGATCCGAGAAACCAGTCCCAGCGGGATGGCAAACTGACTATCCGGAGAGTTTCTGACAATCAAGAGCGATTGTGCATCCTGGGCATGTTTCAGAGAATGCGCGAGTTCCACTTCACGTGCTTTTTCCTTGATCATCCTCAAGTTCATCGTGTTACGAATGCCCATAACATCCAGGATTAAGGCCGCAAGTCCATCGCCAAGAATGGTGGCGCCGGCATAAGTGTTTAAACCGCTAAAATGCTTGCTCAATGGTTTTACCACGATTTCCTGGGAGTCCAGGAAACTGTCGACGATCAATCCATAATTCAATTCGCCGGCATTCACCACAACCACGTTATAGGCGCTATCGGGACTGGTGCGGCGATCACTATTGTTCTGCCGTCCGTCATTATCAGGCGCTTCGGGATCAACAGGCTGTCCTGAGCTCCACTTGGCACCGCGCCGGTCGGCAATATTTGTCCTTCGATCCGGCAGCACGACACTGCTGTCCTTCGGATTCCGATAGGTTTTGTTAATAGACAAAGCGCTGGTTAATTGAATTAAAGGCAATAGTTCTCCGCGCAAACGCATAACCAGGGCGTCGTCAATTTGAACGATCTTGTTCTTGACTTCCGAGGCAGGGATGCGCACCAATTCAACCAGGTTGACTTGAGGAATGGCATATCTTTCTTCCTGAACCATCAGGATAAGGCTGGGGATAATTGCCAGGGTCAGTGGCAGTTTGATGCGAATGGTTGTACCGACACCAACTTTGGTGTCAATATCGATGGAACCGCCCAGCTTGGTCAGATTGCTATGCACCACATCCATGCCAACCCCGCGGCCGGAGACTTCCGTGACCTTCTTTGCCAGAGAGAAACCAGGGCGAAAAATCAGTTTAACCAGCTCACTTTCAGGCATCGCATCCAGCTCCGCAGGATCAAAATTGCCTGTATCGAGCGCTTTTGCCTTTACTTTCTTCACGTCAATGCCGGCGCCATCATCTTCTATTTCAATAAGGACCTGACCGGCTTCGTGAAAGGCGCGCAGTGTGAGTGTCGCCGGGACCTTTTTGCCAGCTGCCCGGCGGACATCCGGAAGCTCAATACCATGGTCGCATGAATTGCGAACCAAATGCGTTAGTGGGTCGCCAATCGCCTCAACAATGGTCTTGTCGAGCTCGACATCCTTCCCTTCAATAACCAGATTGATATCCTTTCCGAGGCTACGTGAAAGATCTCGAACAACTCGCTGGAACTTGCCGAATACGTTGCCGATCGGCTGCATTCGGGTTGACATGATTGCCTCCTGAAGCTCCGAAGTGACCAGGTCCACACGTTGAATAGCATTACCCAAGTCTGCGCCGTCATTACTGGAGTGTGCCTGAATCAATTGATTACGGGTGAGTACTAATTCACCCGCCAAGGTCATCAAATTGTCCAGCAAGGTTACATTTACACGAAGTGTAGTAGAAGATCTTTTGTCTTTGGCCGGTGCCTTTGATTTTTTTGGCGCCGGTTTGCTTGAAGTTGCCGCAGGTTGCTGCGCCGCAGGCTTGCTGGATTTCGCTTTCTGCGCACGGGGCTTGCTTGGCTGCGTCTTCTTCTTTGTAGAACGCGCAGTTGTCTTTGGTTTTGCGGCTGCCTTCTCAGGCTCGGGCGGCGCGTTTTCCTGAGCTGTGGTTTCCGCTGCCTCTTCTTCGACCGCTTCAGCATCGCCGGAAGGATCTTCGACAACCTTGGTCATTTGATCGACATAAGTTGTGATGTCAAAACTGTTACTATTTTCATGGTCATTGATCAGATTTTGCAAGACATCTGAGGAGGTTAGTAAAACGTTAACGACTGCGGATGTGGGCTCCAGTTTCGAATTTCGAATCAGGTTTAGCAGGTTTTCCATATGATGGGTAAGGTTTTTAATGGTTTCCAGGCCCAGGAAACCGGCAGCCCCTTTAATAGAGTGGATTGACCGAAATACTTTGTTCACCAAGCTGAGATCCAGATCTTTAGCCGTCTCTTCTATCAGAAGCAGATCGGACTCGATACCATCGAGATGTTCATTGGACTCTTCAATGAATTCCATCAGTATTTCTTGGTCCATGTTGATTGACATTCGTTTCTCCACTAAAATATTTTTAGATATATTTGCTTCTATAGTTGAATCTTGTTCATCAGGAACCAGAAGTCAGCATTGTTGCTGTTGCCGGTGCTTTCGATATAACTCCCGGTAAATAAGCGGCTATAACCCCCAACCAAAACAAAGCGCCCCTGCCGAAGTGCGTAATTTGCGGTTATGTCGATCTCGCTGGCTATATGCGAATCAACAGATGTGCCTGCAGCTGCGCGCACCGGTCGTAAGCCGGCATTGTACCAAGCGTCCGACTCCGGATTGGCCAGCCAGAAGTTTTGATATGAGACCCGCACCCCAACTTTGTTGAGGAGTTTGGTCATTGCAGTGAGTTCGAAATTGTGGATGTTTTGCAGGGCAAAGAAGTCCATGTAGCCATAGTAGGCATGGTTAAGCGGATAGAGATTATCTACCGTTTGATGTTTGTCGTCATTTGGATCATTGTCACCGGTTGCATAATTGTATGCGGCCAATACGCGGGTTTTTGCAAGGTCAGGAAGTTTGATACCGCTTTGGAGATGGAGTAGGAAAGCCTGGTGATCAAGGCCACCGTATCTTCCTGTCTGTCCGGCAAATTCGCCGCTAAAATCAAGATTACCTTTCTTGCTTTCAAAGCGAAGGCCCAAGGTGTGAACCGCATCGTCGACGGCTGATTCTTCCCGGAGCAGCCAGTATGCTTCCAGCTTCACATCGCGAACAAGTTTCTGGTCTTTATAATATGCGCCGTGCAAACCGCTATTGAAATATCGACTGCCGGTGTTGGCGTGGTCGTTAAATGTTCCGGGACGTACCGGCACGAGCCTCGACGCAAAAATGTCGATTTCCCGTTTTGGGTTACCGATGGTAGCGCGAACACCATCCCAAACCCTGGCGGTATTGACCCATTCCAACGACGATACCAGTCGCATGGCGCCAAAGTTGAATTTCTGTCGCCCGGCGCGAATCTTGATGTCGGTGGATTGTAACTTGAAAGCGGCATCCACATAGCCCTGATGCAAATCGAACCGGTCCGCAAAGATATTCGGAACCGCATTTTCGTTCACCCCCGGTGCGTCGGTGAGGGTTTCACCAAATACCCGTGCATCCTGCCCTTCAATGAAAATCTTCAGGAATTGTTTGGGTTGCCACGACAGGTTCAGTCGCAATTGAGAGAGCGCATAGTCTTGTTTGGTTTCGGCAAAGTTAAAGTTATTCTTTACCTCTACCCGGCCGCGCAGGCTTCCACCTATCTTCAAATTCGGCGCAATGATTCGCCAGTCTTTCATCACCGTTGCTGGCGTTGTCGATGTCGCTTCTTCTTCGCTGTTTTTGGATTTCTCTTCTGAATCGTCAGATCCATGTGCCAGGCACGTGCATGAAAGGATAAGTATTCCAACCAGCACCCATATTCTCAATCCTTGATAATCGGAATTGCTCTTTTGCATAACAACCTCAGTCCCTTTGCGTTGTTCATGTATCGATTACGTCTCTCGACTAATCACGATAAGCTATTTGTCGGGACCAATATCGGATACTTTAGAAAGCGCAGCGAGGGCGATCAGGGCGTTCATTTATATTCATGAATGCATCCCACTATCCATTACCGCAGGGCAAAAACCTGACTGACACAATACGGATCTTTGACTCAAGTAAGGCTAAATCAAGTCGAACTTTATCTCTAGCTGTGCATGTTAGGCAGGAGTAGATAGGGGAGCATTTTTCCGGACGAAACTGAATTGCTTTGACTGGATTTTAAAAATGGCATGCCGACATTTCAATTAACGATGGAATAATAACAAGATTAAGGACAGGGAAATATTATGAACTACTCAATCTTACTCGTAGATGATTCCTCGGTCATGCGCAAGATAATAACTCGCAACTTGCGTCAGACTGGAATCAAGATTGGCAATCTATTGGAAGCTTCCAATGGTCGTGAAGCACTCGAGCAATTAAGTAGCAACACTTTTGACCTGATTTTCTGCGACGTGAATATGCCGGAAATGGATGGTCTGACATTTTTGAAGGAAATGCGGAGCAACCCGGAATACAATGATACGAAGATTGTCATGTTGACAACTGAATCGTCCATGGAATATAAAATGGAAGCTCGTGAAAATGGCGCAAATGGTTATCTGACCAAGCCCAGTACTTCTGATGAAATTTCCAAAGTAATCGAAAATCTTGAATAACAGTAGGAATACCACTTATGGATACTCGTGTCGACAATTATGTACCAAAGCTTGTAGAAGCAGTGAACGAAATAGTAGACAGCTTTGAGCTAATGAATATTGAAAAAGCTGACCATTACGTGGGGAGCCTGAACGGCCTGGAACCCCTTGTGGTCAGCACAATCGGATTGGTTGGGGACAACGAAGGCGTGATCATCGCTTTTTTTCCGGAATCTTGTGCTGTTCATTTTACCAATCGCCTGTTTCAATCTGATTTGACCGAAGTTGATGATGAGGTGCGGGATGCCGCTGGTGAGTTGTCAAATATGATAGTCGGCGCGTTCAAGAAACGCATAACCGACGGAAAAGAACCATTTAAACAATCGATTCCTGCGGTTGTGTCAGGCCAAAATATTTCAATTAATCAAACTGATACTGACAACAATAAGATTGTAGAATTCAGCGGATTGGAGAATTCGTTCTATCTGCAGCTGTCTTTGACCTCTGAATAAGTAAACTTATCCGGATCAAATGCAAAAAGAAAATCACGAGTGGCTTGATCGATTCCAAAGTGGCTCGGCCAAGGAGATTGAAAATATCATGGCCGTGCTACTTGATAAACCCGTTACTGTCGGTGGTGGGAAATGGCAAATTTGTCCCCAGGACAAAATTTGGGACATAAGTGTCGACAAGCTCGTGCTCACAAAGATCAAAATTTCAAAGGACTACCAGGGAGAAGCATACCTGGTTTTTCCAATTGAGGATGCGATCCTGGTTGGTGGCACGCTTGCGCTATACCAGGAGCAGCGCATTCTTCAAATGATGAAAAACCTGGAAATCAATGATAATTGTCAGGATGGCTTCAAAGAAATATGTAATAACATGATCGGCTGCTTTGATCGCAGCTGCCGGGACCTGCTTTCCGAAAATATCCATTTCCTGCAGGGCGATATGTTTTTTGGGCATAAGGGTGAGGAGGAGCAGAAGGCATTTAATATCGACGAAGAATTTGTTGTCAAAGTCTCCTTTGAATTGCGGATGGAAGACAACCAGCCCTCAACGTTTGGAATCATCTTTCCATCCGGATTGGTGAATCAATTTTTTGAAACGGATGTGGCCTGGGGAGATATTGAACTTGACAAGCATGGTAAACCGCGTTCAGGAGATGATGACGCTGATGCGCAGCCACAAAATTCGCCAATCGATAATGCCAATACCCGCATATTGATCGTTGATGACTATTTGCTCTTGCGGCACACCTTAAAGAGGGTACTCAAAAGCCACGGCTTTCAGGTGATGGAGGCGGACAATGGAGAGGCCGGGATGAACAAGGCACAGCGGTCGGTTCCGGATTTAATCATAATTGACAATTTTTCGCCGCCTTCAGATGGCATAGAGCTGATCATGCGAATGCGTGATTTAAAGGCGCTCTCAACGGTTCCTATTATCATTTGGTCATCTACCACCAATGAAAAACACTATCATAGGTCGATGCTTGCCGGCGCGAGTGATTACATGGTCAAATCGAATAATTACCGGGAAATAGTTCGAAAAATCGAATACCATCTGGCCTTACGGGATAAAATTGCCAGTGCTACAGTTCAAGATCCCAGCTGAATACCCCACAACTACCTGTCTGCTAACCAGCGCCCCCAGGCAAAAATCTGCACCCACCGAACATCGGATTCATCAAAACGCTTAGCTTCCACGAGACCCGTTTTCTTTACCTTTTTTTGTTTTTTGACAGGATGAACAGGATATACAGGATGTGGGAAAAGATTAAAACCATTCCACACTGATTTCCACAGATGAACACCGATCCACACGGACGAATGATAAGTTAAAAAAACTGAAAAGGTGGTAATCTGTCTTTATGTTTTATTCTTTTAACCCTTCTTTCCCATCTGTGTTCATCTGTGAAAATCAGTGTTTATCTGTGTCAGATAGGTTTTGGTTTTTATCGTGTAGATCCTGTTCATCCTGTCTAAATTCTCCTAACTATTGGCTAACTTTCTACATTTCACTACAATAGCTTATAAATCGAATTCCACTTAAAATGGTTGTGAGACATGAGCTTATTCCTAAAATGGTCCGGGGTTATTTCGCTGTTTATGTTGATTGCTACGCTTGGCATTACATTAACGATGATGTGGCATCCGGATTGGATGGATGCAAACAAAACGCCGCCGTCGCAGCTTATCACGCAGATTGCCGGTATTATAGCAATCATTATTGGGCTTGTTGGGATACCTGCTTCGTTTGCATTGGGGCAGTGGGGGGAGACGCCGGTCGTGCTGCGGGTTTTTCAGGTGGTTGCCTTTCTGGCAGCGGGGATAGCGGCCTGGCGGACGCTGACTTAAAATGCTCCCGAAGCCCGTGAACCAGGCCCAGGGAGACGAAATCTTGTTAATTGCCTGCGGCCTTGTTTTCAGAACCGAGACTGGAATCTGCCTGATCAACCCAGTCCGAGGATGCATTGCCGTCGCCATCATATTCCATTGAATGGTTGTCGGCAATTGCCGGGACAAAATCACCTGCGGTCCAAATACCCTTCTCTACCGCAACACTTTCACGGCCGATGCCGGACTCGCCCCATTGCACAAAATCAAGCATGAATGCCGGCTCAGAGAATTCCAGGTCTCCATCAATTGGGCGATAGAGGCCGAGATCGGCAGAGGCTGCATCCAGGTCAAATCCACTTACTACCAAAATACCCTTCGCCGGAATCGTCAGGCTGCCGGTTTCGACAGTCATGTCGCCAAGCGTCGGATAAACAAAACGAGAGCAGAGTTTGAATGCGGTGACATCTACTTCGGCGTCGCCAAAATTCTTCAATTCAATTTTATCGCCGGCATTGGCAAGCAGGATTTCATTGATGCGAACATCGATTTCCGGTGCATCTGCAGGTGGATTGGTGATGTTCCCATAACCGTCATCATCGCTACTGCAGTTAAAAAGCGCCAAGCCAATGATTAAGACCAGTAATATATTCAAATATTGTTTCATGATATATCTCCATAAATAGTGTCAATTTCTGTTCACGAAGACGAGTCCTTCGGAAGTGACTCATCAGTATTTGAATTCGTAAGAGTCCAATACTGTGCCAACTCGATGAGAGTGGTCAGCGGTGAGTTTCAAGCTTCTGTTTTTATTGGGTTAACGGAGGTGAAAGTATGGCTGCTGTTGAGGAGCCGGCATTGCCCGCAAGCTGATATTTCAGCAAGATGAGCAAATATCGGGATGTCAGGCCTGCGCGATATTAAAGTGGCGGCGGATCTTCGTGCAGATGGTTGCAGGATTCAGTGAGATATCCAGAACCAAGGCGTCATCTGGTTCTTCCAACGCTTCAAATTGACTTCGCAAAAGATCAGACTTCATGTAATGACCCTGCCGGCTATCCAACCGCTGTTTTATCAATTTGAACTCACCTTTCAGGAAGATGAAGTTACAATCCCGTTCAATCGATGTCAGGAGAAGATCACGAATGGTTTTGTTAAGGGCCGAGCAGGCGATGATCTGACTGCCGACGGGCTGTTGATTAATGTGATCAGCCAATGCCTTGATCCAGGTGATGCGATCTTCATTGGTAAGGGCAACGCCGCTTTGCATTTTTTCGACGTTTTCCGCGGGATGAAAATCATCGCCATCATAAAAAGGAAAGCCGCTCTGTTCGGAAAGCAATTCCCCGATGGTGGTTTTCCCGGCGCCGGAAACGCCCATAATGATGTAGACTGAGTCAGGCATTTTTAGTTCCTGGAGAGTTGCTATGTGAATATCCCCCTTCGAAGATGGAAGCAGGGGATGTGAACTTAGATAAACAAACTCAAAAGCAACGCTACTGCCAATCCGGTGAATCCGATAATCGTTTCCATCACCGTCCACGATTGCAAGGTCTGTTTTTCGGTTAATCCGAGGTAGCGGCTTATCAGCCAGAAGCCGCTATCGTTGACGTGTGAAAGAATGGTTGCCCCGGAAGCAATGGCGATAACCATCAGCCCGAGGACCGCGCCCTCCATTTGCATGGTCGAGATGATCGGAGACATAATCCCGGCGGCGGTAATCATCGAAACGGTTGCTGAGCCCTGAGCCACGCGGACGATGCCGGCGATGATAAAGGCCAGCAAGATAGGAGGTAATGCTGAGCTGGCCATCATGTCGGCCAGGACTTGCCCGACGCCTGAATCGATCAGCACTTGTTTAAAGACGCCACCGGCGCCGGTAATCAATATTATGATACCGGCCGGCTCCAATGCCCTGGTTGTAATTTGTTGAATATCTTCGCGGGAAAATCCATGCCGGAAGCCGAGTAAATATGTGGCGAGGAGAAGTGCAATCATCAAGGCTACAAATGGATGACCGAGAAAAGCGAGGATGTCTCGAAGCTGATGATCTTCCGCAAGCATGACTGATGAAAGTGTGTTCAATAAGATCAGTAGAAGCGGCGTAGCGATAATCGCTGCGATGGTTGCAAAACCCGGTAATTGGCGATTTTGATCGGAGGCCGGCGCTGAAAAAAGCTCGGTTTGGTATACCTTAATTTTGTCCGCGATATATTTTCCGAAGACCGGTCCGGCCAGGATCATCGCCGGTATGCCGGCAAGCACCCCGAATAAGATGACCCAACCTAAATCAGCGCCCAAAAGATCTGCCACTGCGATGGGTCCAGGCGTGGGTGGAATAAAACTATGCGTCACTGCCAGACCAGCGGCCAGTGGAATACCGTAATAAAGTAATGAGCGTCCGGTTTTATTAGCCAGGCCATATACCAGGGGAATAAGGATAATTAAACCCACGTCGAAGAAGACCGGGATGGCTACCAGGAAGCCGGTAAGGCCCATTGCCCATTGGGCATTGCTTTCGCCAAATTTCTTCAGAAGGGTCTGTGCCAATTGCTGAACGCCGCCGGAGGCTTCCAGAATCCCACCGAACATCGCACCCAATCCCACAACAATTGCCACAAATCCGAGCGTACCACCCATACCGTTCTTGATCGAATTGATGACATCGACCAGCGGCATGCCGGCAGCAACGCCAACAATCAGGCTGGTGAGCAACAGGGCTGCAAAAGCCTGCATTTTGGTACGGATCACCAGGAAGAGCAGTAGGAAGATGCCGGCGGACACGACCAGCATGAGGGACAGGTTTGACATTGCAGATTCTCCGAAATTTTTAAGAGGTTACCATAAAGCGTCGAAGGAGACAAACCCCAATCGGATATCTCACTGGTTTTTGGTATGTTGAGAAACATGAGCTACAAAGAGCACAGAGAAAAAACGAGGAAAGAAGAATGAGAAAAGTCGACGATGTTGAATCGCGTATTCGAATTCGAATGAATCCCCCCTCTATCTCCCTCCGGGGGGAGATAGAGGGGGGATCTCTCAAGCCTGTTTGCAGAAGTTGGGGCATTGTGTTCCTGATGATTTTCGTCTTGATGACCGCTTGTGATAATCACGATCAAGGCGCAAACGAGGTCACTCGTCCCAACATTCTCTTTATCATGTCCGACGATCACACCTCCCAAGCCTGGGGAATTTATGGCGGCATTTTGCAGGACTACGTCAAAAACGACAATATCAAACGAATGGCCGCCGAAGGGGCTGTGCTCAACAACGCCTTTTGCACCAATTCAATTTGCGTACCGAGTCGGGCATCCATTCTGACCGGGCAATATAGTCATCGCAATGGCGTGTACACGCTCAGCGAGGCGATGGAGCCGGACAGCATGAACATTGCCAAAATTCTACGAGTCAACGGCTATCAAACAGCGGTGATCGGCAAGTGGCATTTAAAGAAGCAGCCGAGCGGCTTCGATCATTTTATGGTACTACCTGGACAGGGCATCTACCATGATCCGATTTTGAAAACCGTCGACAATTGGCAGGACCACTACCAAGGTGGGAAGGAATACAAGGGATTTTCGACCGATGTGATCACGGATTTTTCAATTGAATGGTTGCAGCAGCGCGATAGTGACAAACCTTTTTTCCTGATGACACATTTCAAGGCCACTCATGAGCCCTTTGATTATCCTGAGCGGCACAAAGACCTTTATCTGGGTATGGATTTGCCGGAGCCTGCATCACTTTATGATTTTGGTCCGGAGACAACCGGGCGAACATTTGTCGGACAAAAACTCGAGCAGATGGGCTTTCGCTGGCAGCAATATCTGAAGAATCCGGACAAGTGGTGGACCAGCTATCCGGGAATGGATTTTCCCAAGGACGATGCCACACCTGAGGAGCGGCGTAAGCAAATTTATCAGAAGTATGTGAAGGATTTCCTGCGCTGTGGCGCGGCTATCGATGACAATATTGGAAAGCTACTCGATTATCTCGCTGAAAGCGGTTTGGCGGATAATACCGTGGTGATTTACACCGCTGATCAGGGTTATTTCCTTGGTGAACACGGCTTCTTCGACAAGCGCATGATTTATGAAGAATCTCTGCGTATGCCTTTCGTGATTCGCTATCCAAAAGAGATAAAAGGCGGCACTCGCATCGACAATATTATTCTTAATATCGACTTTCCCTCGCTTTTCCTGGATTATGCCGGTGTTAAAAATCCCAATTTTATGCAAGGGCGCAGCTTTCGCAAAAACCTGCAGGGTGAAACGCCTGCTGACTGGCGCAAATCGATGTACTATCGCTATTGGCTGCATGGGCCGGAGCGTCCGGCGCATTTCGGGATTCGCAATGATCGCTATAAGCTGGCTTTTTTTTACGGACAGCCGCTCGATAAGCCCCACGCCAGTCAGGAAATTACCGATCCTGCCTGGGAATTTTTTGATTTGGAAAAAGATCCGGGAGAAAATCGCAACGCCTATGCTGATCCGGCTTATGCCGATATCATAGCTGAGATGAAGTTGGAATTAGAGCGCTTGCGCTCTCAGGTGGGGGATACCGACCAGGGGTCGGCAGTCATGCAGGAGATTCTGGGTCAGCATTGGGACTAAACACGCACAGAGTTTACTGGGGATGCTGGAATACTGGAATTTTGTGTTCAGACCCGGTGAGTACGATTAAATTTTCAATTTTCAATTTTCAATCGTCAATCATCCTATGAAGAAACTTGTATTGATTGCGGCTTTGCTGTTTCTGGCCTGCGATTCGCCTACGCTGCAATCGCCCAATATCATTCTATTTTTGGTTGACGATATGGGCTGGCAGGATACCTCTGTGCCATTCTGGACGGAAAAAACCGAATTTAATCGCCGCTATCATACACCCAATATGGAGCGTCTCGCCGCAGAAGGCATGAAGTTCACTCAGGCATATGCCTATAGTGTTTGCTCCCCAACCCGGATTAGCTTGATGACCGGCATCAGTGCCGCGCGGCACCGTGTCACGAACTGGACGTTAAGAAAAAACCAAACCGTAGATCGTCCGGACGACATTATTCAGCCTCCGGATTGGAATGTCAACGGATTGAGCCCGACTGCAAACATTGAGAAATCCATTCATGCCACCCCTTTGCCCGCTATTCTGCGCGAGCATGGTTATTTCACGATTCATGTCGGTAAGGCGCATCTTGCTGCCATGGAAACCCCTTGCGCAGATCCACTGGGCTGCGGATTTGATGTGAATATTGCCGGACATGCAGCCGGGGCGCCGGGGAGCTATCATGGTGAGCGCAATTTTGGTAATCATCCGGACGGCAGCTGGCGTGATCCCTGGGGCGTTCCGGGAATGGCGAAGTATCACGGACAAGAGATCAATCTGACCGAGGTATTGACCCGCGAAGCGTTAACCGCCATCGATACCAGCCGGGCATCCGGGAAGCCTTTTTTCCTTTATATGTCCCATTATACCGTACATACACCGATTGAGGCAGATCGCCGCTACTTTCAGAAATATCTTGACGCAGGGTTAGATACTATTGAGGCTCGCTATGCGTCTATGGTTGAAGGCATGGACAAAAGTCTCGGTGATCTGATGGATTATCTGGATGCAAACGATCTGGCCGATAACACAGCAATTCTGTTCATGTCCGACAATGGTGGACTGAGCGTACATGGTCGCGGCGGTGAGGCCAATACCCATAACCGGCCTTTATCGAGTGGAAAAGGTTCCGCCCACGAAGGGGGGATCCGCGAACCAATGTTGGTAAAATGGCCCGGCGTGGTGAAGGCTGCTTCCGTCTGCGATGACTATTTGATTGTCGACGATTTTTTCCCTTCAATCCTCGAAATGGCCGGTATCGAAGATCCACAAATTGTTCAGTCGGTTGACGGCGAGAGTTTCATCCCGATGTTGCGTCAAAGCGGCAGCACCGCAACTGATCGGGCTTTGTACTGGCATATGCCTAATATTTGGGGACCGAGGGGACCGGGCATTGGGCCATCCAGCACCGTTCGCTACCAGAACTGGAAACTGATATATTATCATCGTGAGCAGATGTTTGAACTGTTCGACATTGAAGCGGATATTGGAGAACAAGCAAATTTGGCTGATATCAATCCGGAAAAGCAGCGGGAATTGGCAACAATGCTTTCGGCCTATTTACGTTCTGTCGATGCACAAATGCCCATCGATAAACGAACCGGTCAGCAGGTGCCGTGGCCGGATGAGGTGAGGAATGAAGATTGAAAAAGACAGTATGCGGTTGGCCGTTAAGTGTGATTAAATTCGTCATTCGTCATTCGTCATTCGTCATTCGTCATTCGTCATTCGTCATTCGTCATTCGTCATTCGTCATTCGTCATTCGTCATTCGTCATT
>JANQRS010000080.1 GCA_028284445.1 Calditrichia bacterium | reverse complement strand
CCCGAAACAACCTTGCGGCCAGATCCAGGTAGTGCGCTGCGCTATCAAAACGCGCTGACTGCAGATAGGCTGTGCCCGCTCTGTAGTGGGTGAGGGCTTTTTCCTGGCCTGGTTTTTCCAAACCTGGATTTTGCGCAAAGCTGGGGTAAAGGCAAAAGGTAGCAAGAACAATCGATACAATTAGAAGCTGCATCCGCATGAGAAGACCTCGTTCGGGTAGATGAATTATCTATATTCGCCGATTTCCGGCAATGGGATCGTAGACGAGGCTCAAGGCGAAAAAGCAGTAATGATAAATGGCAGAAGAGCGGTTAAGACCGCGACAATGAATAAATATAATTTACCAGAGTGACATAAGAAATATACTCCCGGAAATAGTTGATCTATTGAAACACCAAAAGGCCAATCAACGTTCAGTCGATTGGCCTTTTGTGCTGCGATCCAGCAACCTCTGTGCACGCTATGTCTGGGTTTGATTTACCGCATCAATATCATTTTGCGGGAATGGGTGATATCGCCGGCAGTCATCTGATAGAGGTAAACGCCACTGGCCAGATTGTCGGCAATAAAATGTGCGGAGTAACGTCCTGGTAATTTGCGTTCATCGACCAAGGTAGTGATGTGCTGGCCAAGTAAATCAAACACCGCCAGTTGAACATGACCAGACCGTGCAACTTCATACTGAATCAAGGTGCTTGGGTTGAAGGGATTGGGATAGTTCTGGCTAAGTCCGGTACGTTCGGGAACGATATTATCATTTTCAGAGATGCCGACTGCCGGTTCGATAGCTAAATAAGATTCATGAAGCTGAGTCAATTCAGTGGTGCCATTGCTGACGGTCAATTTAACGCTATAGGCGCCCGGTGCAACATATTGCCAACTTGGATTTGCTTCTTCGCTATCAACCACCCCGTCGTTCTGAAAATCCCACTGCCAGGAAATGATCGGCGTATTTTCATCCGCAATACTCAAATCAGTGAACTGAATGGCTTCATCGACAAATCCCATGCGACGATCGGCCTTCAGGTTGGGCCGCAAGAAGCCTTCCGGCAAGGTTTCTTTGAGCTTCAGTACCTGATTAATGCCCGGTTGCACGACTTCGTCAACGCGCCCGGACGGCCATTGCACGATCAGCGAATCGATGCTGGTGGCATCGCCCAATCCGAAATGACTTTCGAGATTCTGCCCGCAGTATCCGCCCTGCGAAGAAACCTGGCGCATCTGCCAGACGGAAGTGCCATCAATCGTTGCCTTCAGGCGTACCACAGCGCCAATTGCAGCCTTGTTCGATGCAGTGCCTTCCAGTTGAACGGTTAGCCAATTATTGTTGCCACCAGTATTCAGGAATAAGGCATTATTTTCTGTAGCCCCAAAGCACTTGGCAATAGCCAAATCGAGATAACCATCGCGATTTGCATCCCCTAGAGCCGCACCGTATGACCAGCCAGTTTCTGCCATCACACTGGTCGTGTCGCGCGTAAAAACGCCGCCATTATTTAAGTAAAGGAAATTAACGGTGCGTTGTGGGCTAAATCCATTTGCCACAAACAGATCGAGATCACCGTCATTATCAACATCAGCCCAGGCCGTCCCGATTGAATGCCCGCCATTGTTTACCATGTCGCCGGTTAGAATGCGGGTAAAAGTGCCATCGCCATTGTTATTATAGAGGTAGTTATTGCGATTTCCCCAATTGGCGACGAATAGATCCAAATCTCCGTCGTTATCATAGTCGCCCCAGCTGCTGCCAAATGACGAAGCAATGTTGTTTACGATGTCGCCAGTGAGCACACGAGTAAAAGTGCCATCGCCATTGTTATGGTAAAGAAAATTCTTCTGATTGCTTTCATTGGCGACGAATAGATCGAGGTGGCCGTCGCCATCATAATCTGCGAAGTCCATATGGCGCGAGGCGCTCAGATCGCCGGCAATCGGGGACTCGGAGTCGCGGCTAAAGTTTTCGGAAGCGGTATTGATATAGACGAAGTTTTTTAAGCCGCCGTCGCTGTTGGCGACGAATAGATCGGCGTACCCATCGCTATTAACATCGGCCCAGGCTGCGGATTCCGAAAAGCCGCCGTCCGAAGCCGACGTGTCATTCAGGGCACTGAAAGCACCATCGCCGGTATTCAGATAGAGCAAGTTATTGGCGCCATACCAGTTAGCGATAAACAGATCGAGGTGGCCATCATTATTCATGTCAGCCCAACTGCTACCGTCGGATGGAGAATCATCCCGGGCAATGGCCGCGGTATCATTTTTTGTGAAATTGCCCAGACCGTCATTCTCGTACAAGAAATTATGCTGGCCGCCGGATGGCCCATTGGTGATATAGAGATCTAAATCACCGTCATTGTCATAGTCAACCCAATTGACGGCCCGCGAATCGCCGCCATCTGAAACGACCGGCCCGCTTTCAACCCGGGTAAACTGCTGGGCAAACAACAGCACCGGTATGAGTACGGATGTAAGAAAAACAAGTTTGCGTATCACCATTTTTCTCCTGAAAGGTTTTGAATACACGTTGCCTCCTCAGCGAATAAAAGGCACAATTTCTCAGGAATTCAAGCAGCAAGCGGCAGGCTGGATTCAATTTGCGATAGGCTGGCCCTGGAATGAGACGACTGGGAGGAAGTTAGAAAGAACACCGCGAATACACGCGAATTTTCACGAATAGAGATTGGCAGAAATCCCCCCTCAATCTCCCCCCGGGGGGAGATTGAGGGGGGATAAATCTGATTACTTCAAAGCATTAAGCACGGCTTCACGGTAAACGCGACTCAACGTATAGGTGGTCTTAGTACCGAGGGTAATCACATAGTCGCCTTTTGAAAGCGGTTCCAATTCCCGAATTAAAGAAATACGAACGATGGTAGAACGGTTGATGCGGATGAATTGTGTCGGATCTAACTGTTGGGCAAGTCGGGTTAGGGATTCCCTATGTAGATACGCTCCGGATGTCGTGACGAGGTTGATATAATCGCCCTGCGCTTCAAATACCTGCACGTGCTCCAGTGGCAGGACAATCAACTTTCCTCTCTTGCGAATCAGGAAGCGTTCAACAAATTCCGGGCGCTTCTGCACATCGCGAATCAGGTTTTCCAGCTGGGAAACATATGCAGCTGAATTTGACGACTGAAGCAATTGCCGTGCGCGCGCCAGGGCTTTATGAAAATGATCTTCGGCAACCGGCTTCAGAAGGTAATCGACGGCATGAACCTGAAAGGCCTTCAGGGCAAAGTCATCGTAGGCAGTAGCAAAAATAACCAGTGGGAGCGGATCCAGGTTCAATTCCGCCAGAACCTGAAATCCATCCAGTTCCGGCATTTGAATATCCAGAAAGACGAGGTCGGGACGTAAGGTTTCGATGGCTTCCAGCGCGACGACACCATCTTCGCATTCAGCTATCACTTCAACATCATTTTCCTGCTTAAGCAGCTTGCGAATCCCTTTGCGTGCCAGAGGCTCATCATCAATAATAATCGTACGGATCATGCCCTTGCCTCTTTAATGACTGGAATTTCCAGCACCACATTTGTTCCCTCGCCGTTGGCTGATTCAATTTGTAAGCTAAAATCAGATTGATACAGCGACTTTAAGCGCTGGCGGGTAATGGATAGCCCCAAACCATTTTCGCCAGTTTTAGAATTGGGATTATACCCTTTACCATTATCGGCTACCTGCATTCGAATTCGATTACCATCCGCATTGACTGCAATATCGATTCGAACATCACCGCGCTTTTGCGCAATACCGTGCTGCACGGCATTTTCCACAATTGGTTGTAAAATTAATGAAGGGATCAATACTTGCGACAGCGAAGCATCTACAGAAACATTGACCGTCAGGCGGTCTCCAAAGCGTGTTTCTTCAATTGCCAGATATTGGCGCAGAAATTCGATTTCCTTTTCCAGTATCGCGAATTGCTCGTCACCGGACTTCAGCACGTAACGCAGCAGATCGCTCAGTTGATGAACGGTTTTACTTGCCGCGTCAGGATTATCCTTGATTAGCACCGCAATCGAATTCAGTGTATTAAACAAAAAATGCGGCTGTAATTTCGAACGTAAGGTGCTGAGTTGTGATTGAACCAGGGCATTTTGCAGTTCTGCATTCCGGGCGCGCTCGTCCCGCACACGTCTCTGATAAGCAAAAACGCCGATAACCAGCAAGGTGACAAAATAGACCAGCATACCATAGTCAAAATTGGCCACGCTGTTGATGTAAATGCGATTCCAACTGAACTCAACTTCGGGATTGGCGATGATAAAATGCCGATAAATCATATATAGAAAGGAATGCAAGAAGGCAACACCCACGCTGACCGGCAGATGAAGCACCACGAGTTGGCTCCAGGCGGTTTCCGTCAGTGGAAATCTCCTGGAAAGATACAAAAGCAAGGGAGTGAAAAATGCCCAAAACAGAAAAAACGGCACGTCAAGCAAAAGCATGATTGAGAACTCAACATCCTGCCCGATCTCGCTTCGATAATAGAACGATTGAAGGGAATAAAGAACCCCTGCCAGCGTCCAGGCCAGGATGATGTTGCCGATGTTTTTCAGTCTGTTAGGCATAAGGCAATCTACGCCCACGAATCTGAAAATGATACAATCTTGATGAATTTGCAAAAATCAGGGTTTGAAAGAAAAGAGGCTGACCAGGAAATTCCCGGCCAGCCTGTTTGATTAAGATCGGAGAATTACAGCGGTTATTGCTGCTACACTTCAATCGGCATGCTGCGTGAGCGCTTACCAGTGAGACGGTATACAGCATTGGCGATCGCCGCACCAATCGGTCCGAGCGGTGGCTCACCCACCGGCCCCGGCGTTTCCTGGCCCCGAAGCAAAACGACATCGATTTCTTTTGGGGAATTGCGCATTAACGCCATGCGATAAGCGCCGTATATCACCGGTCGCAGCTGATTGTCATCGACATACATTTTTTCATAAAGCGACGCACTGAGGCCCATAATGATCGCACCTTCACATTGTGCCCGCACTTGGTCCGGATTAACCGAGAGCCCCGGGTCCATTGCACAAACAACCTTATGCACTTTGATCTCCCCATCTTCGATAGATACCTCAACGGCATGTGCGCAGGGTGTCCCACCATCCGTCGAAGCAGCAAACCCCATCGCCCGCCCACTACGTATTTCGTCAACGTAGCCGCTCTTTTGCGCTGCGGCCCTGATAACAGCCTTCAATCGGTTGCCGGCAGAATCATTCTGGATATGCGCCAGGCGAAAATCGACAGGATTTTTGCCAACCTTTTCAGCCAGCTCGTCCATGAAGGTTTCAATTGCGAAGGTATTTGCCAATAGTCCTAGACTACGCCACCAACTCGTTGAGAATGGTAGCTTTACCTTCCAGGAAGTTACCGTAAAGTTAGGAATAGCGCGATATTGAATCAAAGCACCCCGCAGAGCGCCGGCGTCCGCACCAAGGATAGTTTCCATAATGGCTGGAAACATAGGAGAACCAAACATGACGTCACCGCTTGAGTAGTCATGTGAAATCGCTTCAATCATACCATTGCGATTAAGCTTCGCCTTCATGATGTGATGCGTAGGCGAACGAAAGGTATCGTTCTGAAATTCTGCTTTGCGATCAAAAAAGCATTTGACCGGCTTGCCAACCGCTTTCGACATCAGCGCCGCCTGAATGGCATTTGGTGTATGCAATCGGCGGCCAAATCCACCGCCTAAATACGTGGGAATGATGTTCACGTTCTCGGCATCAAATCCGAGGGTGGCGGCCACTTCATCGCGGGTGATCTTTACTACCTGAGTTGATATATAGACTGTTGCCTTGCCGTCTTCAACATGCGCCAAGGCACCATTCGGTTCAATTTGCGCATGTGCCCCGATCGGCGTTGTGTATTCCGAGGTCACGTAGCTAGCGTCGGCAGCGTCCTCAGCAGACAAGAGCACATCTTCATCACCGTGAAGTTGAATGACATTCGGTTCTCCAGCCCCAACCTTGATGGCCGCATCAATATCTTCGGTTTGCCATTTTTTCTCAACCGTCCACTTGGCCTTGATCGCATTCTTGGCATTTTCCGCCTCAGTCATGCTCCTGGCAACCACGCCTACGAAATCTTTTTCTTCAACGATTTTCACTACGCCGGGCATTCCTTTTGCCTCGCTGACATCCGCACCGGCATAGGTCGCTCCTATTTGATCCGGCCTTACCACGGCGCCATAGAGCATTCCCGGCAGTTCAGCATCCATTCCAAATATTGGGCTACCAACGACCTTATCGACCAAATCAATCCTTGGTATGGGCTTGCCCACATATTGGTATTCCTTCACATCCTTTAAAGGCGGCGTATCAGGAATTTCCCACTCCTCTACACCTTGCACCACTTCGCCGTATGTAATGGACTTGCCACTGCCGGAGATAACACCTTTTTCAACGGAAAGGGTATTTGCGCCGACGCCCAGCTTCTTGCTCGCTTCCAGAACCAGCATTTGCCGCATGGTGGCACTCAATTCCCGAAGTGGTTGCCAAAGTCCGGCTACCGATAGACTACCACCAGTGCTCAAGCCATCAACATTCCCGGTAATGGAAGCGGCATGGACGACAGAGATTTGATCGATATCCACATTCAATTCATCTGCTGCAATTTGCGCCAGGCTGGTGAATGTGCCCTGGCCCATTTCTACTTTTGGGGAATGCAAGGTAATGCGGTTATCTTTGAAAATTTCAAACCACATTAGCGGATCGCTAACGTCGCCCATATAGGCCGGCGCCATGGTTTCCAGGGCTTCGAACATGGTTCTGCGGAGACTATGCCGCCCAAGATAGGTGGCGCCAAACAGCAGGCCGGTGCCGCCCAACAAGGTACCGGCAATGAACTTCCGCCGGGAAATTTTTTTGGATTTCTTATCTTCGCTCATAATATCCGCCGCCTATGTGTTGGTGTTGGACTTTTTGATTTCAGCTGCGCGATGAATCGCTTTGCGCATCCGGTAGTATGTGCCGCAGCGGCAGACGTTGATAATATTATTGTCGATATCTTCATCCGTTGGCGACGGCACCTTATCCAATAGCGCTGCGGTTGCCATCATGAAACCCGGCTGACAATAACCACATTGCGGAACAATCTCCTCGATCCAGGCTTGCTGAACCGGATGCGGATCTTCAGCCGTGCCAAGTCCTTCGATGGTCGTAATTTCCCGGCCCTCTGCCCACTTTGCGGCAAAAGAGCAGGAGCGAATCGACTCTCCGTCAACATGAACGGTGCAGGCTCCGCAGGCGGCTTTGCCGCAGCCAAACTTGGTGCCTTTCAAATCGAGCATATCACGAATCACCCACAGCAAGGGCGTATCGCCGTCTGTTTCAACGCTCTTTTTTTGTCCATTGATGCTAAATGAGATTTTCATAGATGACGTACTTTCTCATTAAGTGAATATGATAACGGAAATTTTACCTAGTAAATCCCCCCTATATGTCCCCCGGGGGGACATATAGGGGGGATTTTATTGTTTACTCATCCGGAATATGCGCACCTTCTTCAACCCACTTCTTCACCGCAGCAATGTAGTCCTCTTTCGAAACCGGCGGCTTTTCACGGGGGTTGCCTTCGTTGTCTACACCCGGCTCCCAGGCCCAGAGTACCAATTCATGCTCCGTGAGATGGTGTTCAATTTCTTTGATAGACCGGTTACCATTGCGTTTTCGATCGAGCATTGAGCGGGCAATTTCGGTACGGCTCAAGCCCTGCCAGGCCATGCTGAGAGGTGCCAATGACCACTCCGGTGCACCGGGCACGCCGGACTGATTATTGTTGTCAGCCTGATGACAGGTGTTGCAAGTTGTCGCCTCGGCACCATGATTGGCCTTTCCACGCTCAATACCAAATCTGTGGATATGGCTGTCTTCGCCCTGACGTGGGTAAGCATCGGACGGGTGACAATTTACGCAGCGTTTATGCATGAGCACTTTCATCATCGTGTCAAAGGCTGTGTTGTCTTCACTCGCTGCTGTTGTGATCGATGCTGTGACAGCAGGAATCGTTTCGACAACCGGATCATTCTGCAGATTAAAAGCGACAACAATTGCGCTACAAGCAAAGAGGAGTATGAACAAATATTTCATCATACGTTTTCCCGTGTAAGGAGATGGATTTTCGAGGTGATTTCTTGTCCAAGTTATGAAAACTATTGTTTCTATTAAAGAAGATATGCTATCAGTTGAAGGGGGAGAATACATAATAATTCCGAAAATCTGCCTAATCGTCCATCTCAGGCCTCGACTATTGCAATCAGGGGTCGCTTTTTATACATTTTCGTTCAGCAATATCCCTTCGAAGAAGATGCGCGAATGAACTTTAACGGAGATCTGTAATCGAGGTCTAACCAATGATCACACAGTCACCTGAGTTTGCCAGATTTATTGAACTTCTGGGAATTTATGCGCCCAATGAAGGGACAAGCCTTTACGAGGAACATTACTTTGGAGCTGTCCGTAGCTCCCATGCAGAAGAGCGATATCCCACGGTCGACAAAGCTTTTATTCTGGTTGTCGGTCAAGGGAAAAAGTTCTGCTACTTGGAGGAAGATCGTTTCGAGTTTGAACCAGGTCGCTTTCATATTCTTTTTTTCCCGATGCCGGTGGAAGTACAGGTCGTAGAGGCCAGCCCGCAGGCGCCTTTTCTCGCGGCCGGTTTTGGCGTTGATCTCACCCGGATCTCGGAAATCTTGCGGGAAATAGAGGATCTTGAGAACGTCGCCCAACAATCACCTTTGACTCGCCCCTTGGCTCTGGCCAGCGGACAATTGACAAGCGAACTCCTGAATCCGATTATTCGCTTTATGGAGGCCTTGGCTCATCCCAAAGATATTGCTGTTCTGGGCAAGCGGATTCTTGATGAAATCTACTATCGCATTTTATGCAGCGAGGCAGGAATCGCATTGCGAGAACTATTGCGCCAACATGGAAACGTTCAGCAGCTGTCTCGAGCCGTTGCCCACATTCATCAACACCTCGACAAGCTTGTTTCCGTTGAAGAATTGGCTGCACTTGCCGGTATGAGCAGAACGATATTTTTTCAGGAGTTTAAATCACTGACCCAAATGACACCGCTTCAGTATGCGAAGTCCATTAAACTGCACGCCGCTCAACGCTTCCTCAAAGAAGGAAAGAATGTAAACGAAGCCGCGTTTTCGGTAGGATACAACAGCGCAACCCAGTTCAGCCGCGAGTATAAGCGACTGTTTGGTATTGCGCCGTCACGAACAGCGAAACCCTAAGCAGTGAAAATTGAAAACGCCAAATTCCAACAAGAAAAATTCCAAAAAGCCCTAGTTCTCTCTATCTAAAAATGAATAACTGGCATTTCTATATTTTTCGAGGGTCGCTTGTTTCTGCAGACTTGCAAGTGTTTTGAACGGACTATCAACAACGGCTCGATTGGCTAGCCAGCCGGGAATTGACCCACCTGGATCAGCATGCATCTGGTATGTTACTTCGACGCCACTTTCATTCGGTGTAAATTTCCAAAATCCCTTGCACATTGGGATACGAACCTTGCCGTCATTCTCCGGCATGTAATCAGCAACACCATCAATGTAAATGAATGTCGAAGTGCTATCTTCGCCACTGCCCTTACGGAAACTGAAGTGATAAACGCCGTCCCGATCAGAAACCGGCCAGGGAGCATTTGTCACGACATAATGATGCTGCTCTGTTTCAGAAGATTCCAGCAACGTAGATTCCTTGGCATTTGGCCACCAGTTAACAAAATCCGCCACATCCTTCATTACCGCCACCAGACTGGCAATCGGGGCATGTACTGTTGCTTGTGCTTTGAACTCCTTCAAGGATGAACCCTCTGCATCGCGAGTATAAACCTGGATACCATCCTCATCTTTTCGCAACTCCCAATCCTTTTGCGCAAATACCGATGTCGTAAACAGCAAAGCCAGCATAGCCAACATGCCGGGCATTTTATAGTAGTTTGTCATTATTGACTCCATTGTGATCATTTGTTGTGCTTGTTACATGTGTCTGCATGTATAGTTCCCATAATCTTAAAAACAAATGATCTTCTGTTGATTGTTGACAACTTTACATCTTTCAAAGTTTCAAACTGTTGACCATTCGTTAAGTTTTAGCCAGAGATGAAAATCCATATCAATGTTGGCAAACGACGATCTCCACTTTACATTGAGGCATATGTCTGAAACGAGTCAACATATCGCCTCCGCTATTCCTATTTTGGAAACGAAATTATATGCACCACGCTGGCATGCGGACCTGATTTCGCGACCAAGACTCATACAGCGGTTTGAGCAAGGTAAAAAGCAGAAGCTAATTCTGATCTCCGCTCCGGCTGGTTTTGGCAAATCTACCCTGCTGGCAGAACATTTGGCAAGTCAGTCCGGCGCTGAGACAGAGGTAGCCTGGGTATCTCTTGATGAGAATGACAACGATCCCATTCTTTTTTGGACCTATTTTTTCGCCTCCCTGAGAAACAGCTTCCCGGACGCCAGTGATCAAGCTCTTTCCCTTCTCCACTCAGCGCAAGCGGCGCCAATTGAAACTACTTTGACAACCCTGATTAATCATATCAGCCAAAGCTCAATAGCTGTTAATGTCCATTTGGATGACTTACATCTGGTAACAAATACCACAATAGTAGAAGCGCTTGGCTTTCTCCTGACCCATATGCCCGAAAACATGCGCCTGTACATTGCGACCAGATCTGATCCAGACTTGCCGCTCAGCCGCCTACGGGCTCGAGGCAAACTGTTAGAGTTAAAGGCGGCGGACCTACGATTCACCCCTGAGGAAACCAACGCATTTTTACAGCAGTCGATGAGCCTGAATCTAACGGCAGATCAAATCAAGTCTCTGGAAACACGTACCGAAGGCTGGATTGCCGGTTTGCAGATGGCGGCATTATCGATGCAAGGGCGCAGTGATGTCGATGCATTTGTGAATGCCTTTGCCGGAGATGATCGCTTCATCATCGATTATCTCTTGCAGGAAGTCTTGCAAAGCCAAAGCAGCGATGTGCGCAATTTCCTGCTGCAAAGTGCAATTCTTGATCGCCTAAGCGGACCGCTTTGCGATGCCGTAACCGGATTCAAGGAATCCCATTTGCTTCTTCAGCAGCTGGAACGCAATAACCTCTTCATTATCCCACTCGACGAGAAGCGGCAATGGTATCGCTATCATCATCTTTTTGCCGATATGCTGCTAAGCCGCTTGCAGAACGAGCAACCGCAAGAGCTTGCGGATCTTCACATAAAGGCCAGTCGCTGGTATGAAGGGAATGATCTGATCGAGAAGGCGATTGAACATGCGCTGGCAGCTGAAGACATGCAGCATGCCGCTGAACTGATTGAACCCCTCTGGGCAATTATGGACAAGCGGCTGCAATCTGCTACCTGGATGAAGTGGGCCCTGCAGCTTCCGGAAACAGAGGTCACCAGACGTCCGGTCATTAATGTAGGCATCGCCTGGGCCATGCTTGATAGCGGTGAATTGGATAATATTGAGACGCGCCTGCGCGAAACAGAAGATCTGCTGGCAAAAATGAAAGATCCCGGCGATCCGCAAGAGCGGCGCCGTCACGGCATAGAAATGACGGACAAAAAGCACTACCATTATTTGCCGGCGCACATTGCTACCGCCCGCGCCTATCGCGCTCAGGCAATGGGTGATTCGCAGAGCACTATTCGCTACACGCGTCAGGCGCTTGATCACTTTAATGAGGATGACCATGTCGAATATGGTTCCGCATCGGCCCTTCTCGGATTGGCATACTGGTCAAGTGGTGAAATGACAGCTGCCTACCAGACTTTTTCAAATGTCCTCGATAAGTTCGCCAAAACCGACAACGTATTGCTGGCAATAGGCCCGCTCTTTGTCCTGTCGGATATTAAAGCAGCGCAGGGCTATTTGATTCAAGCAACCAATCAATACCGGCAATCCCTTGAAAAGATTTATGCCCTGGAGGACATCGTTCTTCCCGGTACCGCCAGCCTCCATATGGGATTATGCGCTGTGTATTGCGAACAGGGTGAACTGTTTGCTGCAAAGAAGGAGTTAGAAACCTGTCAGGCTTTACCGGACAACGCTCGCTTACCCAGCAACGCCTATAAACTTCTGGTTACGAAATCTCTCTTGAAAGAAGCAAGCGGACAGGCGGACGAGGCTATAGAACTTCTATACGAAGCTGAGCGGCTCTATTTCCACAACCCAATGCCCAATATCTATTCCTTTGGTGGGATACGAACGCGAATTTGGCTGTCGCTGGATAATCTCCCGGAAGCGCTGGCATGGGTGCGCAGCGAAAACTTATCTCCGGACGATGATATAAGCTTTCTGAAAGAATACGACTATGTCACTCTGTCTAAAGTGTTTGTGCTTCGCCATCGCCACAATCCGCGAAAAGGATTTGCGCAAAAGGCACTATCCATTTTGGACAGAATGCTGCCGGCAGCAGAGAAAGAAGATCGTATCCGGAGTATCATCGACATTCTCATTACCCGGGCGCTGGCATATCGGACGATGGATGATGTTGAGGCGGCGCTACCACCCTTGGAGCGAGCGCTTGAATTGGCCGGACCGCAAGGCTATCAGCGAATGTTTGTCAGCGAAAGTCATGCCATGCAAACCTTACTGCGCCACGCGGTCGGCGCAGGCATAGGCGGCGATTATGCTCGCGGCTTGCTTGCAGCGTTTACAGATGGCTCGCCCGCAGGTATTGCAGATGCAGATCACGAACTGGCTAATCCTCTGACCGCGCGTGAAATTGAGATTCTCCGCCTGATTGCCGCCGGCATGCGCAATCAGGAAATTGCCGACCACCTTTTCATCAGTCTATCCACCGTCAAACGCCATATTGCTAACGCATACGGCAAGCTGGATGCTGGTCATCGCACCGAGGCCATTGCCCGCGCCAAAACATTGAAATTGCTCTAGCTGCTCGTTTGCGGTTCCACCGCGAAAGATTTTTTTGCTTGTCATTCTAACTACACCCCCAAAATACACCCTTCGACCGATTGTCAAGCCCTTGCTCTCAACCTACCTTTTTCTCAGTGTAACAAAACTTGCTCATCGCGTGGCTCTGCCGTGAGATGAGAGAGAAAATATTCCACATTCCCCTAAATACCCCTTCGAAGGGGGACTTAAAGGGATGTGAGAGAGTAAACCAGAAACAAGAGAGCAAAACAATGAAGATTTATACAAATCTGCTAGCCATATGCCTATTGTTCAGCCTCCCGGCACTCGCCCAACATCAAGGCCATATCGAAGGGCGGATCGTTGACGATATCACCAAACAGCCAATGATTGGTGCTGATATCGTGGTGTTGGGCACCGAATTGGGTGCCGCTGCAAATAGCGACGGCATTTTCCGAATCGACAACCTGCCGGAAGACGTCTACAAATTACGCATCAGCTACATCGGCTATGAGGATTACGTTGAAACAGACGTTCTGGTTGTCCGCGGAAAAACCACGCGAGTGCCTGAAATACTGCTGACTGCATCCCCCCTTGAAATTCAAGCTGAGACAATCAGCGAAGAGGTAGCCACGACCCGGCCCTCGCGACAGTCGTTTCAGCGCGAGGAAATACGACGAAATCCCGGCACCAGCGGAGACGTATTGCGTGCTGTTGGATCACTCCCGGGTGTCAGCACCTCTGAGGGAGAATTTTCAGCGATGTCCGTTCGTGGCGGCGGCGTTTACGACAACCTCATCCTCATTGACAATATTCCCTTCGAAAAAATCAATCATTTTGAAGGTGGCAGCGCCGAGCAGGAAACCCAGGGCGGCAGATTCAGTGTTTTTACCGCCGGTTTGATTGAGCGGGCCACCTTCTACGGTGGCGGGTTCGGTGCTGAATACGGCAGAAAAGGCGCTGCGGTTCTCGATTTGCAAGTCAAGGAAGGTAACATGAAATCACCGACCATTACCGGCAGCTATGATTTACTCGGTCCGGAAATTAATTATGATGGCCCGACCTATCTCTTCAAAAATACCTCGCTCATGTTGAACTATCGTAATTTTGATCTGCGCAGCGCATTGGAGATCATCGATCAGGAAGACTTTGGCGATCCGACTATGGCTGATCTGGTTATCAAAACCAGCACATATTTGAACCCCAGCAATCATATCAGTCTGCTTGGTCTGCATTCTACCGACAGGCTATTGCGCGCACCGCGGAACGTGATGAAGGGGGACGACCTTGTAGAAAACGATCTCTGGGATATCGACGAAACCCGCTGGTTAGTCGGGTTAAACTGGCGTTTGCTAACCGGCAAAAAGAGTGTTTTGCACAATACTTTTTACGTGCGCGGCAACGATCGTTTTCGCTCATTTGGCAGAGCCTGGGCAGATGGGCTTGGCGGTCAGTTACCCGATGACGTTTCTCAATTGGGTGTTCGCAATGATATTGGCGTACAGAATCAGGACGAGCGGGAAATCGGTTTGAAGTCTGATTTTCATTACGCTGTTGGCAACGGCAAAACCATCAACATTGGTGTCGAAGCATATAGTATCGACCTCCAGTATGATTACACTCAAAATGGCCTCGATACCTTATTTGAGTTTAGCGCTAATGCTGACCCGGGAAGTGAACAGTTTCAGGTGCTCGATCCGGCAGAGACCAATTATCAATTTAGCGACGAGGCACTAAATATTGCCACTTATGCGAACTATGATTTTTCCTTTGGGCGCTATCTGCTTTCTTCAGGTTTACGCTATTCTTTTAGCGGATTTAGCCAGAAGCATTTTCTCTCACCGCGTCTGAGAGTTGGGTATCAAATTTCAGCCAAAACGACGCTAAATCTTGCCGGTGGCATCTACTACCAAAAACCACTGAACCAGGTCCTCGTTCGGTCGACCCTGAATAAGGATCTCAGCGATGAGCGGTCTATTCATACGATTCTCGGTATTCATCATGAATTTGGCAGTGATTATCGTCTGTCGCTTGAAGGATACTATAAGCGCCTCGAAGACTTGATTGTGCCGGTGAATACCAGCGGCCGGGAATTCAGCAACGAGGGAGAAGGATGGAGTAGCGGATTCGACGCCATGCTTTTGAAGCGCTTCACAAATAAATTCTATGGACAAATGAGCTATTCCTTTGCTGCCAGCAAACGCAACGACAACGATGGCTTTGGTGAATACAATTCCTCGTATTTCCAGCCCCATAATTTTGCTATTATTGCCGGGTATCAATTAAATAAGCAGTGGTTCTTTTCTGGTCGCTGGAAGTATGCCGTCGGACGTCCAAAGGATGATTTCCTGGTGCATGAAATAACCACCGCAACCGGCCACACTCGCTATACTCGCGAAATTCTTGAACGAAACGGCGGACGAATTCCTGATTTTCACGTCCTCAGCATGCGCGTTGATTATCGCAAGCAGTTCGGACGCCTGGCCTTGATTACTTTCTTCGATCTCGACAATCTATACAATCGCCAGAACGTTTATGAAGACCGTTTTTCGGAGTTAACCGGGAAAGAAAAGGGATTGGGAATCGGCTTTGTGGGTAATGGCGGGTTTAAGCTGGAGTTCTAGGCAGGTATTGATAACTACGTGCGCGGCAGAGCCGCGCACGTAGTTAAGGTTTGCAAATTTTACAAGCAGCTAAGGCGTTTTACTCACCTTTCCATTCATCGAGCATCGCCGTCATGCGATCAAAGTCGAAGGGCTTGTTTTCCATTTTTTCGCCATGTGCCAGGGCGGCTTTCATGGTTTTCATCGCTTCTTTCTTCTTGCCAAGCTTCGCCTCAATCTGAGCACGAGTGCGCATGTTCCAATACATCTCATTGATGCTTGTAGACAGCACGGCATATTCATGGGCTTTTTCCAATTCCATGTCTTGACTGAGGAAGTAGCTGGCTGCATCAAACGACGCACGCCAGGAGCGACCGACTTCAGCTTCTGCACCCTTCACAACCATTTCAGCTGTATTGGTTTCCATCTTGAAGGCGATGCGCAGTTTTTCCCAGGCCATCACGATATTGGCACTCTTGTTGTCGTTGTCTGTAATCAGAAAAGTCATTCTTTCCATCATGGGACCAGCACTTGGTCTGGCGCTGGTTGTCAACACATCCGCTTCGGCTTTGTAATCGGTGCCGCCAATATTGGTCCGTGAATTGAACATGATCTTCCAGGATTCATTTCCCGGAACGGTAAACAGGCTGTAGCTTCCCGCCTTCAGTTCTTTGCCGTCAATTTTCACGTCTGTCGAAAATGTGATTTTGGTAGCGGCATTTGCGCCGGTCCGCCACACCTTGTCATAAGGCACCAATCCATCCCAAATTTTGCGGCCCTTAACGCCGGGACTGGAATACTCAATGGTCACTTCTGTTAAACCAACGACTTGCATCACGCTGGATGAAGGACTTGGGCGCGGATAATCAAAATCCTGTGCATAAAGACCGGTTACCAGGATGAGCATAAAAACAGTAAAACACGACTTGATACGAAACATGGACTTCCCCCTGTTATCTGTGAATGTCTAATGGAAGGTTGATATATGAATAAATGTGTAACATTCCCGATTGTAGTTGAATTGTTGGAATTCTATCTCTCAAGACTCCGAAGGTGCGCGACATCAATCAAAAAATCAAGTAATTGCTTATTTTATCCGATCTATGTAGGTATATCGCTAGCCGCGAAAACATCTCAGTAAGTCAATTATACCCTAGTAACGAGGTGCTGTTATTGCAACAATATTCGACATACCGCCCGCAGCTGTGCAAGAGGATTTGGACTCGCTGGGTAGCGCACTAGACGAAGAGATCCCCCCAAAAAAAGACGACAACTTTCTTATTGCCACCTGGAATATTCGTTCTTATGCATCATTAACCCGGAAGTGGACAGCTGCTCAAAGCGACTCACCCAAGCGCGATTTGCGAGGGCTACGGGCAATTATTGAGATACTATCGCGATTTGACGTTATCGCCATTCAGGAACTGAAAGGCAATTTGCGCGCGTTGCGAGACACCTTGAAGTTCCTCGGTGATCGCTGGGCATTTCTGATGACCGATGTGAATATTGGCAGAGTCGGGAACAATGAACGCTTTGCATTCCTCTATGATCGAAGCCGGGTGCGGCCTTCCGGACTGGCAGCAGAGCTGGTGATTCCGCCGGAGCGGTTAAATGTACTCGATGAATCGTCTCTTGATCGGCAGTTTGTTCGTGCGCCCTATGCCGTCAGTTTCCAGCGGAATCATGCAACCGTTATTCTGGTGACATTGCACGTATTGTACGGCAAGTCGGAAAAGCATCGTCTCACGGAGCTCACGGAAATCGCTGATTGGATGCGTGATTGGGCCCGGCGTTCCAGTCGCTGGCACCATAATCTCTTAACGCTCGGTGATTTCAATATTGATCGCCTGGGCAGCCCCGGCTATGATGCTTTTACTTCTACCGGGCTTGCAGTACCTGCCGAACTGATAAATCTGCCACGCACTATTTTCGACAAACCAGGGGAAAGCAACGTCTGGAATTTCTATGATCAGATCTCCTGGTTTCATAGCGGTAGAAGGGCGCTGATTGACCTCTCCGTTCGGGCAGGGGGCAATTTCGACTTTATGCCATATATTTATACCGACACAGACCTTTCCCGCCGTCAAATCTCCTACCGGCTCTCAGACCATCTCCCTCTTTGGATTGAATTCGCTATTTAGGATGAACTGCTCGCCTTAATTCGATTGGGAAATTTCGTCAATAATTGGTAAGCTTTCGCAAACGGGCGCTGTGCTATGGCATAGCCCTCAGCGGATCGCAGCTAACTTGACCGGAATTTTCATGACGCCCATTCTGCAAATTGAACATGTCAGTCTCAGCTTTGGTGGCGTTAATGCTCTGACAGATGTCAGCTTCCAGGTTCAAAAGGGGCAAATCTATTCCCTCATCGGCCCCAACGGCGCAGGTAAGACCTCCCTCCTCAACAGCGTCAGTGGATTTTATCATCCGCAACAGGGTAGTATTTCTTTTGACGGGCAAGAGCTTAATCAAATTCCGCCGCATAAACGAGCCCGCCTTGGCATCGCTCGCACCTTTCAGAACATCGAGCTTTTTCAGCATATGAGCGTCCTGGATAACCTGATGCTCGGGGCACACAATCAACTGTCTGCCGGCGTCTTCAGCAGTGGGATTTACTGGAAATGGGCGGAGAAGGAAGAGCTTGCGGCACGACGCGAAATCGAAGACATTATCGACTTCCTGGAAATCGAAAACATTCGCTATCAACCAATTGGTCAGCTGTCCTATGGCCTGCAGAAGCGGGTTGAACTGGGGCGAGCACTGGCGCTACGCCCTCAAATCATTTTGATGGACGAACCGATGGCCGGCATGACCGTCGAGGAAAAGCAAGACATGGTTCGCTTCATCATTGACATGAACGAAGAACACGACACAACCATTCTCTTGATCGAGCACGACATGGGCGTTGTCATGGACGTCAGCGATTACGTAACGGTGCTCGATTTTGGCCGGTTAATCGGCGAAGGCACGCCGGCAGAGATTCGAAAAAACCAGCAGGTTATAGAAGCCTACATCGGGCAGCAATAGACAAGGCAGAGTCGTTATGATTGTCCCCCCTCTATCTCCCCCCGGGGGGGAGATAGAGGGGGGACGGTTTACGGCCAAACTGCAGCCAGCAAAATAGCCAAACACAGAAGAATAACACCACATGCCCAACCCACAGAAAACATTTCCCCAACTGCTTCTGGAAAAGAGCCGTCAATGGGGTGATGAGCGAATCGCCATGCGCCACAAGGAATTCGGGGTCTGGCATCCGCTAACCTGGGCGGACTATTATCAAGCCGTGGAAGCGGTGGCGATGGGTCTCGCCTCACTCGGATTTAAGCGTGGTGAGCATGTTTGTATCCTTGGTCAGAACGAGCGGGAATGGGTGTTTGCGGAACTGGCGGTTCAGGCGCTTGGTGGTGTGGCAATTGGCATCTATCCCGATTCCACCGAAGCAGAAGTCCACTACATTGTTGAAAAGTCCGATGCCGTATATGTCTTTGTTCAGGATCAGGAGCAGACCGACAAATTGCTGGCGGTTAAGGATAAGCTCGCCGAAGTTCGCAAAGTCATTTACTGGGACTCCAAAGGCTTGCGAAACTATGATGACGAGCTGCTGATATTCTTTGAGGACCTCCAGGAAGCTGGTCGTCAGCATCAGGAAAAGCAACCGGACTTTCTGATGAAGGAAATCAACAAGGGAAATCCGGAAGATGTTGGGGTTATTCTTACAACCTCCGGTACCACGAGCTTACCGAAGCTGGCGATGCTGAGCTACCTAAATATGCTGACGATGGCGGAAGATCTCTTTCTGCACCTCGATCCGATGAACGAAGGCGATGAGTTTGTTTCCTTCCTTCCCTTGCCCTGGGTGGGTGAGCATATGACCTGCATTGCTGCTGCTTTGCTAATCGGTTTTACTGTCAACTTCCCGGAAGAACCGGCTACAGTCCGGGAAAATCTCCGTGAAATTGCTCCACGCGTGATGTTCTCACCACCTTCGGTTTGGGAAGGCATGCTCTCTACGATCCAGGTAAAAATCGAAGATACCTCCCGCCTGAAGCGCTGGTTGTATCAACGCCTGATGCCAATTGGCTATCAAAAAGCAGAGGCTGCATTGGCCAATCAGGAACTCGGCAGTATACAAAAGTGGCGTTATCGGCTGGCGCATATCCTCTTATTTCGTGCCCTGCAGGATCGGCTGGGCATGTCCGGTATTCGCAATGCCTATTCCGGTGGTGCGGCGCTTGGCCCGGACGTCTTTAAGTTTTTTCATGCGATAGGGGTGAATCTGAAGCAGCTCTACGGCCAAACTGAGATCTCTGGCATTTCCGTCGCGCATCATGATGCTGATATCAAATTCGAGACCGTCGGTAAGCCCTTGTCGAATACCGAATTAAAGATCGCGGAAAACGGTGAGATTCTATCCCGCTCACCAAGCGTTTTCCAGGGCTACTATAAAGACCCCGATGCCTCTTCGCAAATACTACAGGACGGCTGGCTGCATTCAGGTGATGCCGGTTATCTCGATGACGACGGGCATCTGGTGGTGATCGACCGGCTAAAAGATGTCATGCAACTGGCAGATGGCAATATTTTCTCGCCACAGTTCATTGAGAACAAGCTCAAGTTCAGTCAATATGTTCGTGAGGCGGTGGTTTTCGGCAAAGACCGTCCGGCAATTACTGCCTTTATCAACATCGATTTTCAGAATACCGGGAAGTGGGCAGAAAACCGGCATCTTGCTTACACCACGTATACGGATTTATCCCAAAAGCCGGAAGTGTATAAATTGATCACTAAAGCAATTTCAGAAGTCAATGAACAACTGCCGGAGAGTGCTCGCATCAAGCGTTTTGTGATTTTGCATAAAGAGCTGGATGCCGACGATCAGGAACTTACTCGCACCAAAAAGGTGCGTCGCGGCTTTATCGCAGATAAATACAGTGAGTTGGTTACCGCGCTTTACGGCGATCAGTCGCAGGTGGCGGTCACTGCCCTCGTCAAGTATCGCGATGGACGTCAGGAAGAGTTGAAAACCTTTGTACGAATTGAGGATCTATAAAGGGAGTCACTGTGGATTTCTTTATTCAACTATCGGTTGCCGGGTTGGTCATTGGCAGCGTCTATGCCATGATTGCGCTCGGCTTCGTGCTGATTTACAAGTCGTCATCAGTTATCAATTTTGCACAGGGCGAATTGCTGCTGATCGGGGCGTTCCTTTGCCTTTGGCTAACGGTAGATATGGGCATTCCCTTTTTGATGTCTTTTGCTATCACCCTGGTGCTTGCCCTGGGCCTTGGCTTTGCTATAGAGCGTCTCTTTCTTCGTCCAATGATCGGTGAGCCGATTCTGTCGGTTATCATGTTGACCATTGGTTTATCCATCATGCTCCGCGGCATATCGATTATTATTTGGGGCACCGATACACGCACATTCCCGGAAGTTTTTTCCAGCGAACCGGTAAAGATCGGCAGCATTAATATCCCTGAAGTGTATCTCTGGTCGCTGTTGCTCTCCATGATCTTCCTGGTAGCCTTCAGCCTCTTTTTCAAGAAAACCCGCCTGGGAATCGCAATGCGAGCGACAGCCGATGATCAAACCGCTGCGCTGTCGATGGGGATTTCCGTAAAGCGAATTTTTGCCCTTTCCTGGGCGATTGCCGCAATTGTTGCATCGGTCGGCGGGATTCTCCTTGGCAACATCAACGGCATTAATATCTCCCTGACCCAGTTTGGTCTGAAAGTGTTTCCGGTAGTGATTCTCGGCGGACTGGATTCAATCCCAGGTGCTATTGTCGCCGGTTTGATGATCGGTTTGCTGGAAAGCTACTCAGGTGGCTACCTCGACCCACTCATCGGCAGCGGCATCAAAGAAGTGATGCCTTTTGTCATCCTGATGATTGTTTTGATGATCAAGCCATATGGACTTTTTGGCCAGGAAAGGATTGAGCGGGTCTAATATGAATAGACTTCCATCCGGCGTATTTAATACCAGCTATCAACAGGATGCACAGCTCTTCCGGACCCCGGTGCAGCGCATCAGCCTGGCAGCTTTCCTCGTTGCGCTTATCGCATTTCCTTTTGTAGGGAATGCCTACGTGGTGTCGCTGGCAATTATTGTTGGAATTTACGTGATTGGCGCTGTTGGTCTGAATATTCTCACCGGATTTGCTGGGCAGATTTCTATTGGTCACGGCGCCTTTGTGGGGGTCGGCGCCTACGTATCGGCCATTCTTGTTGCTGAAGCCGGTGTGCCCTTCTTGATTGCCATGCCCCTGGCCGGACTGGTAACTGCTTGTGTCGGGCTGGGATTTGGCTTACCTTCTCTACGAGTCAAGGGCCTTTATTTGGCCATCGCAACGCTCTCAGCTCAGGTCATTTTAAATTACATCATGAACAATTGGTCCAGCGTGACCAAGGGAACATCGGGTTTGCCGGTTGATTCGCCGGAGATTCTTGGCTTCGTATTCAATAATGATTTTTCATACTATTTTCTGGTGCTGGCAGTCGCGATTCTAGCGCTCTTGTTTGCCCGTAACCTGCAGCGCACCCGGATTGGACGGGCGATGACCGCTATTCGTGACAATGATCTCGCAGCCGAGCTGATCGGTATCAACCTCTTTCGATATAAGCTAACAGCGTTCTTTATCAGTTCATTTTATGCAGGAATTGCCGGATCATTATGGGCGCATTATGTGACCCTTATTACCCCGGAACATTTCACCATTGTCGAGTCAATAAATTACCTGGCGGCCATTATCATTGGCGGCATTGGTAGCGTGTTAGGGGCGGTTTTAGGAGCAGTCTTTATGGTCCTTCTCCCGGAAGTATTGCGGCTGCTTTCGGACAGCCTTTCCGGCATTTTCCCGAACGTTGGCCTGTTTTTCTCGGCGATGAAGGATGTGATTTTTGGCCTCATTATTATTCTGTTCTTGATTTATGAGCCGCGCGGTCTGAATCATCGCTGGCAGATGATCAAGGCTTATTGGAAACTTTGGCCGTTTTCTTACTAAATAGGAGATCTACCATGCAAGTCAAGTTCAGTATTGGCACACTACTGACCGCTATGGTGTTTTCAGCGATTCTCTTTACTAACTGCGGAGAGAGTCCGTCAGCCCGCGAAATTAACATGGGGGCAATATTCGACCTGACTGGCCCCACCAGCGATGTCGGATGGCATTATGCGGATGGCATCCGCAACTACGTTCAGCATATTAATGAAAGTGGCGGCATTGGTAATGGCGTCAAAATCAATATGAGCTGGACGGACTATCAGTACAAAATTCCCCAGGCGATTTCCGCATATGCCAAGTTTGTCAAGCAAGATAATGTTGTTGCCATCATTGGTTGGGGCACCGGCGATTCGGAAGCTTTAAAAACCAAGATTGTGAATGATCAAATTCCCTATATCTCAGCATCCTTTTCCCAACATTTGGTATGGCCGCCTAAGTATAACTTTCTGGCCGTTGGTAGCTATGCGGATCAGGTACGGATGGTGATGAAGTATGTGCGCGACACCTGGGATAAAGATCGCGCGCCGCGCATGGCACTTATTTATAACGATAGTGGCTACGGCCGCTCCGTGCTGGTACCGGCACGTGATTATGCAAAAGAAATTGGTATTGACCTGGTTGCCGAAGAGATCGTTGGTTTACAGGACCTGGAGGCGACTGCTCAGATGTTACGTATTAAGGAAGCCAAGGCAGATGTTGTGTTCATGCAGGAAACGTTCACAGCAACGGCAACGGTTTTGAAAGAAGCAAAGAAGCATGACATGCAGGATGTGGTTTTCGCCGGTAACTACTGGTCGGTCGGACGCAAAGTCTTTGAGCTTGCCGGAGATGCGACTGAGAATTTTATCGGCATCATGCCTTTTGCTATCTGGTCAGATGAATCTCCGGGGATTACTTTCGCCAAGGAGTTGAATAAAAAATACCATCCTGATATCGAATACCGTGAACCGCAGTATATGGCCGGTATGGCCAACGCCATGATTATGGTGCGTGCAATAGAATTAGCCCTGGAAAACGTCGATGGTGATCCGGCGAAGGTAACCGGGGCAGAAGTTTACAAGGCGTTTTCAGGTATGAAGAATTATGAGACGATGGGGATTACCGGAACCATCGATTACGGTCCGGACGAAAGACGTGGTTCCCGCAAAGGCCGCATCGTTTCCATTAAAGACGGAGAAGTGGTGACCGTTTCGGATTGGATTGATGCGCCGCCAGTTCCGGCAAGCGAAATGAAGGGCGACGAATAAATCGATGCTGAAGCTGAACAACATTGAGGTAATTTACAATGAGGTGATCCTTGTTCTGAAGGGTATCTCACTGGAAGTCCCACCCGGCAAAATTATATCGCTGCTTGGCGCCAATGGCGCCGGCAAAACCACCACACTAAAGGCAATTTCCGGTTTGCTGAAAGAAGAAAATGGTGAAGTTGTGGATGGCACCATCGAATTTGAAGGCCGGGAAATCCACAAGCAGCCAGCGGAAGCAATTGTTGCGAACGGTATCTTCCAGGTCATGGAAGGTCGGCGAGTGTTTGTGCATCTGACGGTTGAAGAAAACCTTCGCGCCGGCGCATTTACCCGCAAGGACAAAGGAAACATCCGCTCCGATATCGAAAAGGTCTATGGCTATTTTCCGCGATTACAAGATTTACAGCATCGCATTTCCGGCTATCTTTCCGGTGGCGAGCAGCAGATGTTGGCAATTGGACGCGCCTTGATGGCCCGCCCGCGGGTGATGTTGCTTGACGAACCGTCGCTCGGACTGGCACCGCTCCTGGTTCAGGAAATCTTTAATATCATCCGCAAAATCAACCAGGAGGAGGGTGTTAGCATTCTTCTGGTTGAACAAAACGCCATGGCCGCCTTGAACATCGCTACATTTGGCTACATTATGGAGAACGGGCGTATTGTAATGGACGGCCCGGCGGAGCAATTACGGGAAAATCCGGACGTGAAGGAATTCTATCTGGGCTTAACCGAGTTTGGCGATCAGAAAGGATTTCGCAATATCAAACATTATAAGCGGAGAAAGCGATGGCTGAGCTAGCGTTATTCGCGAAAATTCAGGAAATAATCGCTTACGCTGCGGAGCACAGTTCGGCATTCCAAAAACGACTGGCCGATGCCGGATTATCAACAAATGATTTTGATTCATTCGATGACCTGGAAAAGTTACCGGTGCTGAGAAAGGATAGTCTAATTGATCTTCAAGCCTCTGCGCCACCATTTGGCGGCTTGTTGGGTATCGACATACAACAGCTTCAGCATATCTTTCAATCACCCGGGCCGATATACGATCCGCATGGTGCCACAGAAGACTACTGGCGCTTCGGTGAAGCATTAAAAACAGCAGGCTTCGGCAAGGGCGATGTCGTTATCAATACCTTTTCGTACCATCTTTCTCCGGCCGGCTTCATGTTTGATGACGGAGCGCGATCTGTTGGCGCCGTGGTAGTGCCGGCTGGTACCGGTAATGCTGAATTGCAGGTGCGCATCATGAATGACCTGCCGGTGACCGCCTACATGGGAACACCGAGCTATCTGGTGGCCTTGTTAAAGAAAGCCGCAGAAATGCAAGTGCCGCTTTTCCTGAAAAAGGCAATGCTGACGGCTGAGCCTTTTCTACCCGCTCAACGAGAACGTTTTCGCCAGGCTGGTATTGATGCCTATCAGGTATATGGGACAGCGGACGCGGGTGCACTGGCTTATGAATCTGAGATGCGCGTAGGCTTAAGAATCTGCGACGATATCTATCTGGAAATAGTGGATCCCGCCAGCGGCAAAGTGGTCGAAGATGGCGCCATCGGTGAAGTTGTTGTGACCTTATTTGACAAAACCTACCCGCTTATTCGCTTTGGAACCGGTGACCTCTCAAAGCGAATCACAGAGCCACGCCCTTCTGGCCGCAAAGGCGGTTACATTGCTGGATTTATGGGACGCATCGGCGAAGGTGTAAAAGTTCGGGGCATGTTTGTCCATCCCCGCCAAATTAATGAGCTGGTCAATGCATTTACTGAGGTTGAACGAATTGTCGTAGAAGTCAGCCACCGTGACGAACGGGACTATATGACCCTCCTGGTACAAACCGCTGGTCTTACAAGTCAAACAGAACTAAGCGATCGTATTCAAGAAAAGACCCGTAGCATTCTGCGCCTCAAGGCAGATGCTGTTTCATTTACGCCGCTGGCAGATACTGATAGCGCAAAGTCCATCGTTGATCTAAGATCCAGTTAGCAGATTATACAATTCATATCGGCAAACTTATCCCCCTCTATCTCCCCCCGGAGGGAGATAGAGGGAGGACGCGAGCGTAGCGAACTGACGAGGCGAAGCCTCTGACGGCGCGTAGCGCCTGACGCCGGCAAAGCCAGCTGACGCGAACGCAGTGAGCTAACACGAACTTGGCGAGTACTTCTTTTCCTTGCACCCCATTCTCTGATTGCTTACCTTTTCGTCCTGCCGGGTCGATAATTAGGATCACGCGCAATAATAGTCGTTTTTCTCTATTAACAACCGCTGACGCAAAGGGGCGTCAATGGCCTCAAAAGTGGCAGCGCAAATCCTGCGAAGCAGCTTTTTTATGTAGATAGAGGTTTTCATGGCCACACTTCCGTTTGTTCCTGCTGAGTCTCTCTCCAAAGACGAACTAATCACTCTCTACAAGCACCTGAAACTACCGCGGATGATCGAAGAACGGATGCTTTCCTTGCTTCGCCAGGGCAAATTATCCAAATGGTTTTCAGGGATCGGACAGGAGGCCATTAGCGTCGGCACGGTGTCGGCTCTCAATGATGACGACTATCTCTTTCCGATGCATCGCAATCTCGGTGTATTTACCACCCGCGGTGTCGAACTAAAGCAACTGTTTCGCCAATTGATGGGCAAAGACGGCGGATTTACCCGCGGGCGGGATCGCTCATTCCATTTTGGCATCCCTGAACATCATATTATAGGGATGATTTCCCATCTTGGTGCGATGTTGCCGGTAGCCAATGGGGTTGGCCTGGCCCATCAATTGAAAGGAGAAAAGCGCGTAGCTGTGGCGTTCACTGGAGACGGCGCAACAAGTGAGGGTGATTTTCACGAAGCCCTGAACCTGGCAGCTGTCTGGAAGCTGCCGGTGATATTCATGATTGAAAATAATGGCTACGGGTTGTCGACGCCGGTAGACGAGCAGTATGCCTGCAAACGCCTGGCAGATCGAGGGCTTGGCTACGGTATCGAGGGCTTGCAGATCGACGGCAATGATGTGCTGAAGGTTCGCAAGACGGTTCGCTATGCTGCCAAAAAGGCACGTAACGGCGATGGCCCAACTCTGATCGAAGCATTGACATTCCGAATGCGCGGCCATGAAGAAGCATCCGGCATCAAATATGTTCCCAAAGCGCTTTTTGAAGAATGGGCGGAACGGGACCCCATTCAACAATTTGAAGGCTTTCTGGAGACGGAGAAGTTCCTGGACGTCGGCCAGCGAGAGACTATCGAGACAGAAATTACCGAGCGTATTAAAGAAGCGGTAGACGACGCACTAAGCGCCCCCTTGCCATCAAGTGAATTGCTCGCTGAGGTAGCCGATGTCTTTTATCCCGCGGAAACAACCGTCCATCCGGCGCAAGGGGCTCAATCTGAAAAACGCTACGTAGATGCCATTAAGGATGCCCTTGAGCAGGAAATGGAGAACGACGAACGAGTTGTGATTATGGGGCAGGATATTGCAGAGTATGGTGGTGTCTTCAAAATTACTGAAGGGTTTCTGGACAAGTTTGGTACCGAGCGGGTTCGCAACACGCCCATCATTGAATCGGGAGCGATTGGTGCAGCAATGGGATTGGCCTTGGAAGGCTTCAAGCCAATAGTCGAGCTGCAATTTGCAGATTTTGTCAGCTGCGGTTTTAATCAGATTGTTAACAACCTGGCTAAAACCCATTATCGCTGGAATACCCCGCTCAACGTGACCTTGCGTTTGCCGAGCGGCGGCGGTGTAGGCGCCGGTCCTTTTCACAGTCAGAACCCGGAAGCCTGGTTTTTTCACGTGCCGGGCTTAAAGCTATTGGCGCCAGCCACGCCTTACGATGCCAAAGGTTCTATTAAAGCAGCACTCGACGATCCCAATCCGGTCTTGATATTTGAGCATAAGGGCTTATATCGCAGCTTGCGGGAAATGATCCCGGATGCCCCGTATGCAATTGAGATCGGTAAAGCAGCGATAAAGCGCGAAGGGCGCGATCTGTCGATTATCAGCTACGGTCAAGGCGTTCATTGGGCATTGGAGCTCGCTGCTGATTTTGAGAAAGAAGGAGTCGGGATTGAGGTCGTGGATTTGCGTTCGATATTGCCCTGGGACAAGGAAACGGTTCTGGCATCCGTTCGCAAAACCAATCGGGCATTGGTGTTGCATGAGGCAAACCTAACCGGCGGTATCGGCGGCGAGATTGCCGCGACAATTTCGGAAGAAGCATTTCAATTCCTCGATGCCCCGGTAAGCCGAATTGCCTCGCTGGATACGCCGGTGCCATTCAATCCGCAATTGGAAAAGAAAATTTATTGGCCGGTGAGCCGCCTGCCACAAAAAGTAGCAGCACTTTTGGCATATTGACGATATTGGATAATGGATGCTAGATACTGGAAAAAACTATTGCCAGAACTCTATAGCAGACTATATTCAAGCATCAAGCATCAAGCATCAAGCATCAAGCATCAAGCATCAAGCATCAAGCATCAAGCATCAAGCATCAAG
>JANQRS010000072.1 GCA_028284445.1 Calditrichia bacterium | reverse complement strand
TGCTTCAATGCTTCAATGCTTCAATGCTTCAATGCTTCAATGCTTCAATGCTTCAATGCTTCAATGCTTCAATGCTTCAATGCTTCAATGCTTCAATGTCTTTACGGTCCTGCCGGGTCATAATTCGGTGCCTCGCGTTCCATCAGGATCGCCAACTTCTCATCTGTGATCGATTCAAAACCAAATTTGCGATACAAGCCATGAGCATCGCCAGTTGCCAACGCCCACTTCTTCACGTTATAGAAATTCGGGTATTCGAAAATACAGTTCATTAACCACTTGGAGAGACCACGCCCCCGATATTCTTCGATGACAAATACGTCCATCAGGTAAGCAAAAATTGCGTGATCGCTGACGACCCGAGCGAAGCCAACTTGCTTCTCTCCGTGATAAATGCTAAAAGGCAGGGAGTTGGATACCGCCCGTTCAATTTTGGAGCGAGAACGCAATTCTGCCCAATATGCAGTCGTCAGGAAATTGACGACCACATCCATATCAACTCTCTCCGGATCCGTCGTAATCAGATAATCGTCCTTACGATATTCCTTGATCATGTATGAAGCTCTCCTCCGTTTATCTCAATTTAGCGGTGCATTTTCGACTTGGGAAGTGTATTTTTTCTTATGAAGAAAAATATTCAGGCGATTGCCTTTGATTTGTTTGATACATTGATCGTTCTTCGGAAATCTGCCTTTCGCGAAGCCCTGTTGCATCTATGTGATTTGGTAGACGGAGCTGGTTTCGCGATAGATGCAAACCAGTTTATGGAGGTGTATCGCGAGGAAGCGAAAAAGGCTTTTCAGGCAGCGATGGAAAGTGGTCAGGAAACCCATAACAGTATTTGGCTGTCGACCGCACTTTGCCGCCTTGAACATGAAGTGACAGCTGATGATCCGCGCATCGGTATTATTTTGACGGAGTATTTCGAAGAATTTGTCAGTTATGCGGATTTAATTCCCGGCACTCGCGAGATGCTGCTGGAACTGCAAGAAGAGTATCAGCTTGGTCTGCTTTCGAATTTTACGCACGCACCGGCGGCTTATGGTATTCTGAGCAAATTTGAGCTGACCGGCTTCTTTAAAACGATCATCGTTTCCGGCGATGTTGGATTTCGCAAGCCGCATCCGCAAGTGTTTTCCTGCCTGCTGGACGGATTACAAACTCCGGCTGCTGAAACGGTATTTATCGGCGATAACCTGGTCGATGATGTTCAGGGAGCCAAGGAAAGTGGATTGATGCCAATCTGGACAACCCTGGCTCGTCACGTTGCCAAGCAAGATGGGCTCTTGCTGAAGCCGCTTGGTGAAGCGCCTGCAGATGTCATTGAGATTCAACAGTGGAATGATTTATTCGCAATCCTCAAGGCGTTTTAGCGGACATCCGGCGTTGACCCCAGCCTTTTTGGTATATAAATGTCTATATGTTAATGATTTAAAAAAGCACTGTTTTTGATCATGAGAGCAGAGAAATGCTTAAAAAGCCCATTTCTGGGGAAATTCCTTAAGTCTTACTTGGGTATTTGCTTCTTGGACTTTAATAAATGAGCTTCCACGAGTTGTCTGAGGGAGTCATCTAGGGCTGCCTCAAGCGGATTCTTTGCGGCAAGTAGTTGTTCCACTGTAAGATTCTTTACTTTAGTAAGTTTTGCGCCCCTTAGATTGGCATTTGAAAGATCTGTTCCTTCCATATCAGCAAATCTCAAGTCTGACCTGTTTAGATCCGCATTGCAAAACCTTGCTTTTCTTAGATTTGCACGCCGAAGATTAGCACGTGCGACGCGGGCACCGTCAAGATAGGTCCCCCAGAGTTCCGCATTCGTTAGTTGTGCCCATTTCAAATCGGCTCTCTCCAATGCACTACCATTTAAACTTGCACCTTGTAGTTGCGCGCCAAAAAGATCGATCCAATAAACCGTGAGAAATTTTTCATTATTTACAGAGACAAGTTTGAGATTTTTCAAATCAACAAATGGCCAGTTGATTCTGTGGTTCCATCCAAAGTCTCGATTTCCCGAGAAGGAAAGCAAAAAGACCCACCATATTGGTGCAAGTATGGCAAAGATTGGTAGCCATTCCCATACAAGGGTTAACTTTTTGGACTTTTGAGAGGAACCAAATACTGAATTTCGTATTTTTTGGAAACGACGCATTAGATACCATGATGCAAAAGTACAAGTTGTTAGCCACAATGTTCCAGACCAAGCATGTTTTTTGAGATAGAATAATAAGAACAGGGTGTTAATTGCCGGTAGTGACCACCAAACGAGAAAATTCGAAATAAATCGTTTAAAGCGATGGTTAAACAACGAGCATTGGGTCGGGACAAGCCAATCAAACAAGGGCCAAGTTTTATCTAAGCAAGCACAACGTTTTTTGCCGATTTCGCTGTCATCTTTTTTCTCGCAACAGAACTGGTAGTACAGCAAGTCGGACAAATGAATATGGAAATAGATATAAAGAAGAATTAGTATGAGTGGCCCAACGAAAAAGAAACCATCTAAATCCAACTGAATCCCTAGTAACGGCAAAGATATACTTTGATCGACGAAAAGCCTTGCATCGTTTATTGATGCAATAGTAAGAGCGCAATAATTGAGAAAAGTAATATAGAACAAAAACAGATTCCGCGTGGTAGAATTCATTTATCATCGCCCTTACTTAATTGAACAAGTAGAAGGTGATTGTTGGATAGCTAACCATAGCTACACCACTTAATTTGATCACCGATAGACAAATAACTTTATCTATATGTTACACAATCGGACTTCGTTTTTGAATTTTTGCGTAGCGAGTCTGCTAATATCTCCTGTAATTTTCGTTTTAGAGTGAATTAGAGCAAACAAATACGCACGGATGTACATTCACAGGTTGGATTTACATCCCCCTGCGTCCTTTTTGAAGGGGGATTCAGGGGGATGTTGGTTAAGACACTCACTCCTTACGCAGCACTGCTGCGTAAGGAGTTGATGAATTCTACTTCGCCAGTATCAAACGCTGCACCGATTGATAACTACCATTCTGCATTCTTAGCAGATAAATACCGCTTACTTGATTTTTCAAATCCAGCGCAACCGATACTTTTTCGCCAATCGCGTAATACCCAAGATTGCGCTCAAATACCACCTGTCCGGTGACATTGTAAACCGTCATAATGTTATCACTGCGATCCGGCACAACAAACTCGACAACCGTGCTGGAATTGGTCGGATTTGGGCCAATCTTTAAATCAAAGGCCTTGGCAGTATTGCTGATATCCGGCCGCTCGTCGATGCCGGTGGTGTTTAGCAAAGGTAAGAGCACCTCGAGCATAAACTGAGGATCGTATTCGGTTTGCAGATATTGGACAATTCCGTTTTGATCGACGATAGCGTCGAGGGGGAAAGGCGTCAGCCCCTGGATTTTATAGGCGCTGTAGACATCGCCGGAAATATCCCGCAAAATCGGATAAGTCATCCCAAAATTCTCCACAAACTGCTCAACGGTTTGCAGGTTTTCTGAATCGTTAATACCGAGTACCTGCAGGTCTGTATTAGCATATGCTTCATGGAACGTAAATTCTATGTCCGACAACTCCGGACCACAAACAGGTCACCACGAGGCGAAAAACGCCAACAACACCACCTTTCCGTTATACTGATCCAGGGTATGGGTATTCCCGTCGAGATCATCAAGTGTAAACCCGGGCGCCACGTCACCGATTGATAGCCGTGACTGGCCGCCATAAACCGTTACTTCTTTGGTCGCTTCGTCCGGATCATCGCTGGTAAAGACCAATTGCGAAAAAATTGTTCCGGCCGTGGAAGGTGTGAAGGTTGCTGTTATCACGGTTTCTTCGCCGGGAGGAATGGTCGCCTGGGTACTTTGCAGTGTGAAATTACTATTGTTTGCTGACACATCGCTGAGGTTCAAAGTTGACTCACCGAGATTGAAGATCTGAAATTCCTGCTCAATTGGCACGTTGTCACCCTGATAACCAAAATCATGAATGGCCGGCTTGATGTGGATATCCGGCTCGGTGTGATCGGTAAAATCGAAAACGCGGAAGCGCAGCCAGTCGGATACATAGACCCGGCCGTTTTCTGCGGCCAATCCCATTGCACGATCAGGGGTGTCTTCTGTCGCGAGCAGCAGCGGATTGTTGAGATCGCTGACGTCCACGGCCTCAACCATTTCCCAGGTGGCCGCGAAAACCACGTCGCCGTCAACTGCCAGGTGATTGATAATGCCGAAACCGCTGTTGTAGTTGCTGAGCAGTTGCGGATTGGAAGGATTGCTGACGTCTACGATGTCAAAACCGGCGGCGCCGGAGGCGACATAGGCGGTGCCATTCACCACCGTTACTTCTCGCGCGGAGCCGTTGGTGAGAACTGAGCCAACCAGCGATGGTGTTGCCGGATTGTTCAGCGAGTAAATCTTGATGCCACCGGGGCCATCAGCGACATATAGATGATCGCCATCGATGAAAACGTCCCAGGCATTTTCCAAGCCCCCGAAAGAATCAGCATGGAAGGGATTATCAGGGTCAGAAATGTTGACAACTTCAACCCCATTGACGTGCGCCGCCAGATAAGCGTAGTCGCCTTGTGAAACCACCGCTTCGTAATTCCAGTTATTCCACTGATAGGTGGTGCGTAATGTTGGATTGCTCAAATTGCTGATATCAAGAAGGTAAAGCCCTTCTTCCAGGGCTGCTCCCAGTGCCAGGTCGCCTTTGGCTTCTCCATTGTAAAAGCGAATCCAGATACTACCGGGATCATAGCGTCCCATTAGCACCGGCGCGCCCGGCGTTGAAACATCCAGGAACATGAATCCGCCAACGCCAACCTGGTAGACCACGTCGTCTGCATCGGGATAAATCTCACTGTCGAGGATTTCTGCAAAGAATGGGAAGGTAACCACCCCGTTGGGAACCAGTTCGTCTTGCGAAAAAGTCAGGGTTGTCATCAGGAACAGGAGCTGTAAACATACAGCCGTACATCGCATCATCGTCTCCTCCGCTTCAGGTCATCTGTCCATTTTGGCCATGTAATGTAGTAAATTTATACACTAATGCCATATTCCGGCTTACGATTGGATGAGTTTTTCCCAATAAACCGGATTTTTATTGGGTTATCGGGGATAAGGGGCAAATGGTGTACCAAAGGGGTGTGGATGCTGGATGCTTGATACTTGCCGCAGAGGGTAGCGAGGAAAAGATCGGAATGATGGAATGACGGAATGACGGAATGACGGAATGACGGAATTTAACGACAGAAGGCCGAGGTGGAAAGATTGGAGTAATATGGTTTAATTGGATTCCAAATCTTTGTCGAAGCTGAAGATTTCATGTTGATGCAATTCATGATGTGCCAGAAGCAGGCAATCTACTATATCGATCTTTTTATTCCCGTAGATTGACAGGGCATGCTGGTATATGTGCAGCGGATTCGATTTTAAGCCCTTTAGATCGATCAATTTTGACAAAAGGTCTGCAATTTCGGTACGACCGACTTTGTAGACTTTTTCAAGCACAAAGACGGATTCAGCAAATACTGCCTCTGGCAATATTCCGCTTATGTGATTATGTTCTACGTCAAGAAAAAATGCCGCCGCCTTTTTGTAGTGCTCTTGATGATCTCCCACTAGAAAGCGAATAATGACATTCGTGTCAATCAGAACCGAATTTTTCTTTGACATGAGACTCCCAGGCAGCGTCAGAGGTGCTTCTTATATCAGATTGACTGGCATTTTGTGCATAGCTTTTGAGAGCTGCACCGATTGAAAGAACAGATTCTGTTGGCGTTAAGATGACTTTGTCATCGATCATCGTTAAGCTAAGAAGATCAGTTGCAAGCCGCTCGCGAATTTTTTTCGGTATCGCGATTTGGCCTTTGCTTGATATTTTTACTTTAAAAATTTCCATGATTTTACTATCGGTATATTTTTACTTTTATAATAGTAAAGAAAGTTGCTGCTGGCAAGCGAAATATTTGAGATGGTAAAATGGGACATCCCCCTGCGTCCCCCTTCGAAGGGGATACAGGGGGATGTCCCAAGTTTAACTTAGCGCCTTTTGTGGCTGAGGTGTTTATCCACCAATCCTCAAACGAATGCCCTCGGAATGAGAAGTGAATTCCGGGGCATACATACATTGAATAGTTGTGATGCCGTTCGAGAAATCACCTTCGTGGCTGACGCGGAGTGGATATTCAAATACAAATGTACCCTTCGGCAGCCAGCCAATGAAGAAGTTGGTTGATGCATCGCGGGTGCTCTCGTAGTAGCCGAGCCCGCCCTGATAGCGGTAGCCGGACAGCACGTTGATCGGTTCTAAACCGGATGCGCGCATGTCCTTCATGTGCACATATTCCATGGCACGATCCACCCGCAATTCGATGCGAACCTTGATCAGATCGCCTGGCTTCAGGCGGGTATTTTCCGTGACCGGCGTAATTACGGGGCCGGTGGCTGACGGCTTCTCAAGAAAGAGTTCCTTTTTCAACTTCAGCGGTGTTTCGTGTGAGGTGATCTTGTCCAGCTGCTCAAAATACTGCCAATAGACAGCTCCCCAGGCCACGCCGTCGTCCTTTTTCTCAACCGTTACCTTGCCCATTTCAGGCTTAATGTCGCCGCCCTTCCAGGAGGTCTTGAAGTAGCCGGTGCCTGCCTGGACTTTGGTGTCAGGGCGCTGCAGTGGATCAATCTTTTCACTGCCCAGGGTGATTTCCACCAATTGGTCGCTGGCCAGGGCGTCGGTGCCGCGCAGAAGCAGGGCATAGCAGGCTTCGGCAGTTGCCTTGGTGGTTTTCCAATCCTGGGTTTGCTTTTGCTTCAGCAGCCAGACCTTCATGTCTTCCACGGCTTTTGTGTCTTTTGCTACTTCATCAAACACTTCGATTAACAGCGACTGCATTTCAATCGGCGCCTGATACCAGTAATAGCCGCGTTCGTTGCGCCAATACATGCCGAACTCTTCGGAATGCAGCGCATGTTCGCGCAGCGATTTGACAATTGCCTGAGGGGTATCCTTGTCGTCATTCATGCGCTGCAGGCCGAGGGCCAGCATGCCTTGCATATACTTATTCTTGTCTACCCAATATTTCACTGCCTGGCCGGTCCAGTAATCAAAAGCGGCCTTGTATTGCTCATTCAACGGAATGTCGAGGAAGTAGCTACGGGCATAAAGGTACTGAATGATGAGACGGCCGAGGTGATCATCTTCCATATTCGCCTTGCGGTCCAGAAGTCTGCGATAGTCATCGGCCATCTCCTGGTCGAGATAGGCAACCGCCTGGAATAACATGGAACGGGTGCCTTCCGCGGTTGAAATATCGCGAATACCGAGATTTTGCAGATGGCCCAGACCGGTGACGATATGCTGCGTGATGTAACGGCTTTCCCGCATGCCGGGGAACCACGGCCAGGCGCCATTCGCTGCCTGATTCTGCTGCAGCTTGCGCAATGCATTGGACAGTTCCTGCGACATCTTGTTGAAATCGAAGAGCAAGGCAATACGCTTCTTGCGTTCCGATTCATCTTGCGCATCACGAACCCAGGGAGTTTCCTCCAGCAGCAATGCCTTTAGCTCCTGATTCTTCTCCAGGTTCGATTCCAGGGCATCGGTGTTTTTCCATTGTTCGAAGACGCGCTTGATTTTCGGATTGCTGTTTACGATGTGTGTGGCAATGCTATTTGCATAAAAGCGAGTGAAGATCTGCTCGCTACATTCGTATGGGTATTCCATCATATACGGCAGTGCTTGCACCGCATACCAGGCTGGATTGGACGTAAATTCCAGGGCCAGGTTGTGATGGCGCAATGTGCCGCTGTCGTCTGAATTGACCAGTTTCTCAAAAGTAAATGTCTTGCTCTGTTTACCGCGAATCGGCAGCGGTAAGGATTCTGTCACCAGCATGCGATTGGTCAGTACCGGCAAGACATTTTCTTCACCGTCGGAATATTCACCGGCAGTGGCGATTACGCGATAAGTCACGGCTTGCAAACCGCCATCCGGAATTTGTAGATACCAACTCAATGCAGCACTTTGTCCTTCCGGCGCGTTGAATTTCAGGATGTTGTTTTTATTGCTCATCAGATCATCAACCGGCTTCATGGTGATCGCGTCGAAGAGCTGCAGTGTGGCAGAACCGTTCAGTGCTTTTTCGCTCAGGTTGCTGATTTTAGCGGTGAAGTTAAGCTTATCACCTTCGCGGAGGAAACGCGGGGCGTTTGGTACCGCCATCAGTTCTTTCTGGGTGACGACTTCATTTTGTGTCAGCCCGAATTCCAGATCTTTTGTATGAGCGAAGCCAAGCAGCTTCCAGCGGGTCAACGCTTCCGGCATTGTGAACTTTAAAATAACTTCGCCTTTGTCGTTGGTTTGCAAATGCGGGAAGAAAAAGGCAGTTTCGTTGAGATTGCTGCGTATTTGGACGTCGTCGAAATTGGCTTCAGGGGCTGCTTCTTCTGCCGGCGGCTCATTCGCCGCGCCACCTGCTATGGCGCCTACTTGCACTGCATCTACCTCTGTATCAGCTGCAAATGTCTCCATTGCAGCACCTTCATCTGCGGTCTCCGCCAAGGCCATTGGTGCAGGGACAGCAGCATCGCCGCGGGCTGATTTGCGCATGGGCATACCACGTCCACCGCGAAGGCGGACCATGGCGCCCGGGCTCCAGTTCAGGCGATCATAGCCTTGAGTGGTGAAGTGGCTGCGCGGGTTCCAATTGCGGCCGTTGGCCGACCAGCTTTTGTGGGTAAATGCAGATGCGCCACTTATTCTGCTTAATTGATAGGGCAGGGAATAATTCGGAAATATATTGAAACTCCAGCTGTGACCGCGGAAGGCATCAAGCGAGGCATCATACATGCCGGCGAGCATTTCTGCAGCTACCAGATCCTTCTTTGCACCGCTGATCTTAATGCGCCATTCTTCTTCCTGACCGGGCTTCAACTTGTCACGGAAGGTCTCATAGCTGATTTTCAGGTCTTTATTCGACCAGGGAACGCGAATGTTTTGCGAAGTCTGATGCAAGCGACCATTCTTCACGAAGAAAAGCGAGAAGCCAAAGTTGCCGCGATAAGCTTCCTTGATCGGAAAAGTCAGGGTGTTTTTGTCATCGCCAGCCTTGATCCAGCGTTTCTCGATCACATCGTTCTTGTGATACACTTCCAAAAGTGCTGTCACGTTACCTGCGGCGGAACCCCACATGAATTCAGCTTCTTCACCCGGCTCACCAGCGCCTTTAACGGTGCTGAACCAAAAAGCATCATTTGCAGGCAATGATTTTTCCTTCAGCGAATAAAGGGAGAAAAATTTAATGACCTTGAGCTCATTACCGAATTTATCGCTGCTGATCAGTTGAAGGCAGTATTTGCCCTGATCCATCTTCGCGAGGTCTGCCGGCTTGAAGGATTTTTCTTTTGCCGTGTCAAAGCGATGCTCGACCAGCTTTGGTCCCAATTCCCAGTTGCGGAAATTGTTCTCGTCTTTATATGGTGCGTGATCAAATTTCTGGTAGAAATCTACCTGTTCCATCAGGAAGCGATCGGGGGCCGGCCAGAGGCGATCGCGGAAAATACGATTCGGCTCATCCAGCTTGAACAGGGTGAGGGTGCCTTTGGCCGCTTCAAACTGACCATTCAAATTGCGGCTGGAGATCGGAATGTCCAACGGCTCGTCGCGATTGACGGTTTCCGGCACCGTCATGTCAATATCCAGGGCGACATAACCGACGCTAACGCGGGTGCCGCCACTGCGGGTTTCACCGTTAATATCAGTGACATCAGCATATACCTGGTAATTGAAAATCGGCTTCTGCTCCGCCGGAATCGAGGGGTCCGCTACGGCCGTGAATTCAATCTTGAAAGATCCGCTGGCGTCGGTTTTGGCAACACCGTTCAGCACTTCAACTTCCGGCGAAGATACCCAGGGGCTTTTCCAGCCTCTCCAGAAATAGGGAAAGCGGGCCTGGCGCACCACTCGATACTGCACTTCGGCGTTGTCAATGTTGGCGCCGCTATAAGCAACAGCTTTGCCGCTGACGGAAATCTCATCATTCAGGCGATAGCTGCCTTCAACCGGGTCAAAGCTGACTTCGAATTTCGGGCGCTTGTATTCTTCCACAGAAAAATAGACCGAGCCATATGCGTTTTGAAGGCGCATCTGTCCGGTTAAGCCGGCAGACGGTAAGGTAAACGTGCCGCTGATTGTTCCGTAATCATTGCTGGTAAATTGCTGATCGCTGACCTTTTGTCCGTTCACATCATATAGGGTCACGGTGGTCTTTTCACCGGTCATGATGCTATGTTTGTCATCGTTTTCCTGCAGCATGATGCCTTTGAAATACAAGGTCTGCCCAGGCCGGTAAATTGAGCGATCGGTAAAGAAAAATGTTTGCGGGCGAGTACCGCGCATTCGTGGCTGGCGGTAGCGGGTTGATGAACGGAATTCGTCCATAAACAGGCGATCGTCCTTATGCGTGAATTCCATGCGGAAGCGCTGGTGACGCTTCTTGGGCGGGAAGTCGGCACGGAAATGCCCATTCTCATCGGTACGAAAATCCTTGCTCTTTTTGTCTACCTGTTTGCGTGTGCTTCGATCAAATTCCTGAAACCAGAACTGTGCATGCACGTTCGCCAGCGGCTCGCCGCTTTGCTGGTCGAATACATAAAAATCAGTACTGGATTCATCATGGGGTTTTTGTACAAAACCGATGTTGGAGGTCCAGAAATTACCGATGGCGACGCCCTCACCAGTGTAAGAAAAGTCTGCTTTGGTGGCAGCCAATACCACGTAGCGGCCGTTCGGTAATGCCGGAATTTCAATCTCCACGCGGTGAGAGCGATAGTCGGTGTCTTTCGGGAGGTCAATCGTCCAGCTTTTAGCAGCGGGCATTGCCAGGTAGGCTTGCAGCCAGTCTTCGATGCGCATATTGCGCGGTCCCTTATCCCGAATGGAACGGTCCTGCTCCGGACTGACGGCAATCAGGCGAAAATAGACTTTTTCCAGATTGCGATATCCAACGGATGCCAGGATAGGTTTGTTTGGCTCGTTTACATTTTCAATCTGAATATCAAGGCTTTTGCGGGTAATCTGATTTTGCAGGGCCTGACAGTTTTTGGCTCCGGGAGATTCCGGGAAACGCTCGATGGCTTCCGCGCAAATATCAAATGCGGTTTTGTAATACCAGCGTTTTGGGTCATCATCGCTCTCGAGATTGCCGGCAGCGTCTGCATAGTACCGGGCAATGGCATAGCTAACGGAGGTGCCTACCGGGGATTTGATATGTGCTTTTTCAAGCGCCTTAAGCGCTTTCAGATAGAGGTCATCTTTTTCTTCATTGCTGGAATTGGCTTTCATAAAGGAGAGACGCTTTAAATCGACATCGACAAGTGCAGCCGGATCGTCATCATTTAGGTGAGAGCCAACCAGGTCCTGAAGCAGGGTTAGAGCCTGGAATTTCAGCGAACGTTGATCATCAGTTTTATATTGTTTGGCAGCAAATTTCTTTGCCGGTGCAAAATCAGCGGCATCACGAATGCGGAATTCATTCACTGGTCGCGTTAAATCCGTTTCATCATTCATGAAGAAATCGACGGCGCGATGACCGAGGAGGTCATAGAGTGTTGGTCGATAGGTCCTTGATCCCGATACTTGATTAATCACGTCATCATATAAATCGATGCGGGTACGCATCAGCTTGTCACGCTCAGTGAGCGACTGACGATACAGCTCAATTGTTTTGTCAACAAATTGCGCGGCGCTCCAAACGCGAATGTCTTTTAAGTCTGCACCGCTGGTTTCACTGCGTTCCAGGATATTCCAGCGATTTTGCTGATAATAGGACCAGTAGGTTTCAGCCAGCATCGATTGCAAGACCGGCGTTACCGGATATTTGCTTTCAGTAATTTCTTTTTCCAGCGTTTCAATCTTATTGATGACCGGCTCTTCTTCAAAGGCGCCTTTGTTGATCATTTGATAGATCAGCGCTTTGACGATTTGCGGATGATTGTCAGCTGACTTGGCTTTTCTGTAAATCTCCTCAACGACTTCCAGGGCCGATTTCGGCAAGCCTTCGTTTTGGAATTTTTCTACTTCTTTCCATTGGGCGTCGTAAGTGTCGCCCTTTTTAAATGTGAGCATAGGTCCTCTCTCCTGTTGTGAAAACAGCAGACCCAAAGACAGGATCAGTAGTGTTGCGATCAATATATAGGTTCTTTTGCGGTTCATTAGCATTTTCCTCAGTTCATCCAATATCTATTCTAATGTTATAGACCGCAAAATTGCGGTTTGGTAACACAGATGGGTGATTTCCCCCAATGTAGTTGTAGTGCGGAATTGTTTGCGGACTTCGCAATATCGTAAATTTGTGATTGGATATCTATTGGAATTCGGAAAATGCTATCCCCCCTGATGTCCCCCCAGGGGGACATCAGGGGGGATAGTTAAGATTTAATCAAATAGCAACAGGCGGAAAGGTGCTGCTTTTCCGCCTGCTGGGGTGATATAGGGTATATCAGAGGGTATTTCAAATCTTGTTTTACATGGTGTTGTCCATGATCGATCACGCGGCGTGCCGCGGAACGTGAGTGGCTTAGTCGATGCGAGTGATAACGATTTTCGCGGTCGGCTCATCCCAATCATATACTGCCGGATCCAGATCGCCATGTCCCTGGATACCCGGATGGAATTTAATGCGCTTGTGTTCCGGAACGCGAACCAGCGGGTTGCCACAGCAAGGACCAGGAATGTGGGCGCGCAATTCGGTGTTCTCTTCAGTACCTGCATCGTAGGAATACAGATAATACTCACGATAACCGGACTTCGGCAGCTTGACGCGGTTAGCAGCTGCAAAAGCATCATTGGTATTTACGAGCATTGTTACCAGGGACAGACGGCTGTACTTTTTGCTGCCGCCAATGGTGTAGGTTGCGGATTCACCCGGGAAAACAACGCCAGGACCTTCAACAACTTCTTGTACTTTGTCGCTTGCATTCAAAGCAGCAACCATCGGACCATTTACTGCATCTTCAGCGATCTGGCGAATTTCGTCAGATGCAAAATTGCCACGCTTGAACAGACGAACTTTTTTGCTGTGAGTAACCAATACCGGAGGCGACATAACCTGGCTTGCGCCTGGGCCGGTTGCCGGCGTCAGATTATAGAACTTGACTTCAAAGGTGCCATATACGTTGCCGCCTTTTTCCAGGCTCAGTTCCAGTTCACTCGGTGCATCGAGCTCATCTACGGTTTCAAAAACATCTGCTTGCGGTACGTCGGTGCTGCTGTTAATTGTGGAAGAATCTTCGCTACAGGCCCAGAATAAGAGAACCATTGCTAGTGCTGCGAGTACAACTTTTAACTGCTTCATATGACAAACTCCTGATTATGATTAGTAGAACGATTAGTAGAACCTTTGGTATTTAGATCCCGGAGAGTACTCTCAGAAATAATGCGGCATCCAGTCCCGCATTTGCAATTGCTGCGCTTAAGATAATTTCTATTGTTCACAAAAATGTCACGGCCTGCTAACTAGATTTTCAACAGTTATAACATGAAATTCACGGTTTACGGATTTTTGCTCATTTTGGTGCTCTATCGTTCGATGATTCATTTGTGATCAGAAATGAGGCAGATGGCGGCGAACACGATGTTCAGTGAAAATCTTGCATAGTCATTTATGATCGCCCGTGGATAAACAGGGGTAAATGCATAACATGGATGTGAGCAAAGCGAGCAAAGCGGAATTGGAAGCAGCCGTTGAAGCGTTACAGCAGCAGGTGAAGCAGCTGGAAGCGTCAGAGCAAGAGCGGTTGGAAGTTCAGCAAGAGCTGGAAAAGCACGTGCTGGAATCAGTTGCCGCGCGCCAGACCCTCGAAGAACAAACGACCCAACTGCTTCTTGCGGTAAATGATCTGGAGAGGGCCAAAGAAAAAGCCGAAGAGGCCAGCCAGATCAAAAGCGCTTTTCTTGCAAATATGAGTCACGAAATGCGCACGCCCTTGAACGGCATTCTTGCCACAACGGAAATGTTGTTTGATACGGTGTTGAACCGGGAACAGCATGAATTCGCTAACCTTATCAGTATTTCTTCTCAAAATCTTTTAGGCCTGATCAATGAAATTCTCGATATCTCCAAGTTGGAAGCTGGTAAGCTCACCCTGGAGGTGATTGAATTTGATCTGAATGAATGCTGTACTGCCTGTGTGCGCTCTCTCGCCTTGACTGCACAGCAAAAAGACTTGCGTATGAACTTCTTCATTGCCAGTGATGTTCCGCGTCGAATACTAGGCGACCCTGGAAGGCTTCGGCAAATATTAATCAATCTCCTCGGCAATGCGGTGAAGTTCACCAGCAAGGGCGAAGTGCTACTTGCGGTAACTCTGGATAAGATGCAGGCAGAACATTCGATCATCCGCTTTACGGTTTGCGATACCGGTATTGGTATTCCGGAAGACAAACAAAAACGTATTTTTGAAAAATTTACCCAGGCAGATGATTCTATGACCCGCAAATTTGGCGGTACCGGTCTGGGCTTATCGATTTCCACAGAATTGGTCGAACTGATGCAGGGAGACATCTGGGTGGAATCGCCATGCAATTGGCCGCATCTTATGCAGACGCATCTCGGCGTTGAAGCATCGCCATCTGCCACTGCCCATAAAAGCTGTGGGAGTGCCTTCACCTTTACCGGGTGTTTCGAGGTGCCGCAGCAGGCCTCGGAAGCGGTTATCGAAACACAGCAGTCTTTTCGTAAAATTGAAGATATCCGCATCTTGCTGATTCGGGAGGCTGATACTGAAAGATACATTTTTGAACATTTGTTGAGTCAACTTGATGTTGTATATGACATCGCAGCGAATGCCGGTGAAGCAGTTTCCTGTCTGAAAGGAGCCGTGGCCGGCGAGCCATATAATGTGTTGTTGGTGAGTGACGAGTTGCCAGATGTCGATGGCTACGATTTGGTAGCGGATCTCGACAGTGAGTTCAATACAGTGCAGAAGACTTTAATGCTCAGCAAACTGGCCAATCAGCATATGGTGGCGCGTCGCTGCCGGGAATTGGGCCTTAGCGGCTATCTGACAACGCCGGTTGTTGAAGAAGAGCTCCAGCAGTACCTTGCCCGGATATTAAATCAGAAACATAGCGGTTCGTCTGCTTCCCATGCTGTTCGGGCGAATGGCGCAGCGCGAGGCAGCGCTGCCGGCGAGATCACCGCTGCCGGCGAGCATTTGTCCTGCCGTATTTTGTTGGTCGATGATAATGTGATAAATCAGAAGGTTGGCTCAAGCCTGCTTGAAAAACTGGGCCACCGCGTTACGGTTGCTGGAAATGGCAAGGAAGCGATCGCCAGGTGGGATGTGGAAAAATTCGATTTGATTCTGATGGATTTGATGATGCCGGAATTGGACGGTATGGTTGCCACCCGCATGATTCGTCTGCTGGAATTGAAGCGCGATAGCTACACGCCGATTTTGGCCCTTACAGCCAACGCCATGAAGGGAGATCGGGAACGCTGCCTGGCTGCCGGAATGGATGGTTACATTTCCAAGCCGGTGAAAAAAAGCGACTTGCAAAAGGCCATTTCGATCCATGTGAATCGCGGTCATGAAGTGCCCGCGGATTCAGAGATTTAAAGGAGACATTGAATGAAAGATCATTGCCCAAGATGTCAGGCGGAAAAAAAGAATGCCGATCGTTTTTGTGGAGAATGCGGGTTTCGTTTGAATGAAGAAGAAGTCCTGACGGATGGAACGCGGGTTGAAATGAAGATGAGCGACATTCAACTGAATCTTGCTACGGTTTATTTTAAACGCGCCGACTATCAAGAAACGAAACGACTATGTGAGAAAATCCTGGTGTTGGAACCCGGCAATAAATCTGCTCAAGAGCTGTTGGAAAAAGCAGCGGAAGCGGAGGAAACAGAACTGACTAAAGGTTAACGATACAGATAGTAAAGAAGTTTGGCGGGAATGGAATAGAAATGATGAACTGTCTAGCATGTAAAGCTGAGTTGCGCCCGGGCCTGCGGTTTTGTACCCAATGCGGTGTTCGGCTTGCTGAAGAACGTGAAGCGAAGGCTCGATTGATTATGTTGAGCAATACTTCCTCACAAAGCGAGTTCGAGCTGAAACAACGGCATTGCTATTTGGGTCGTCACATAAATAATCATGTTGTTCTCGATGATGATCGCATTTCCAAACGTCATGCTGAAATATGGTGGAACGAGGATGCCTATTGGATCAAGGACCTCGGCAGCCGCAACGGTGTTACGGTAAATGGCCAGGTCATCGATGGACAGCGTAAGCTGCTAAATGGCAACCTCATTAAGCTTGGCTTTACGATTCTAAGGTTTGAGGAACAGTAGCGGGAATTGAAGTAGATTTAGGAGAATGGTATGCTAAAAGGGACTTTAGGAACCATTGCACTAATAATTGTTTGGACCTTGCTTGGTTGCGGGGGAGAATCAACAGGCGACAAAACACAGCACAAGGCTGATTACCGAAGCTCCATCATCATTGGCATTCCAAAGGACGTCGACACTTTTAATCCACTTTATACGGAAACTGCATTTGCACATGAGATCAATCACCTGATGTTGTTGGGCCTGGCTGATCTTGACGATAAATCAGACTTTCAACCGGAATTATCCCAAAGTTGGGAATTTGCAGAAGACAATCTTTCACTCACCTATCATTTAAGACCCGATATGCGCTGGGCGGATGGACATCCCATCTCCGCCGAAGATGTCGAGTTTACCTATGAGCTCATTGCAGATCCAGTGGTTGCCAGTCCGCAAAAAGTCGCCGCTGAACTGATCAAGAAAGTGGAAATTGTTGATTCGCTAACGGTCCGTTTTCATTTTAAGGAGCCGTATCCCTATCAGGTGTTTGACACTGCAGAAGAAATATTGCCGAAGCACGTGCTGGAGGGTGTTGCACGGGATCAGCTGCGCGGACATGCGTTTGGACGGAATCCACTGGCTTCCGGTCCTTACAAGCTGAAACAGCATAAGAAGCAGCAATATATCGAACTGGAGCGCAATGAAAACTACTTTGGCCCCAAGCCGCATCTGGAAAAAATAGTCTTCAAAATTGTTCCGGACGAGACCAATCTTCTCACCCAGCTTCGTAGCGGCGAGATCGATATGATGATTGGTGTGCCTCCTGCAGAAGTGGACCAACTCAAGAAAGCCAACTCGAATATTAATATATACCCGGTTTCGGGCCGTCTGTATTACTATGTCGGTTACAATGAAAGTCTGCCCAAGTTCCAGGATCCGCGTGTGCGTCAGGCGTTAACGATGGCAATGAATCGTCAGGAAATGATAGATGCATTGCTCTATGGATTCGGAAAACCATGCGTTGGCCACATCCCACCGATGATAGATTGGGCATATAACGACAATATCAAACCGTTACCGTACGATATCGAGGCCGCGAAGGATTTAATGGCACGCGCAGGTTGGAAGGATAGTGACGGTGATGGCTGGTTGGACAAGAACGGCAAAATTTTTGAGTTCAGCTTGAAAACCGATGGCGCCAATACCATCAAAAGTGATATTGTTGTAGTTATTCAGCAGCAGCTGAAAGCAATCGGGATAAAAGTAGCTCTACAGCCGCAGGAATGGACGGCGTTGATGGGACAGCTGAAGGCGAAGGATTTTGAAGCGCACCTCAGTGGCTGGAGTACCTCGCTATTTATCGATCCAACGCCGGTATTTCACTCTTCCGCAACCGACCTATTCAATTACGGTAGTTACGCAAACCCGCAGGTGGATCAACTCATCGAGAAAGGCCGCGCAGAAATGGACCGCGACAAAGCCGCCGCTACCTGGAAAACACTGCAAGAAATAGTCTACCAGGATCAGCATTATTCCTTCCTCTTCTGGGTGGATCGCGTTGTTGCAGTAAACAGCCGCTATGCAAATGTGAACCCGGTACCACTTAGCAGTCTTTACGAGCTGGAGAAGTGGTATGACAGCGCGTCCACGGAAAAGCTGGCGAATTCTACCGGCAATTGATGATATGACTGCGCCAGCCTTGCTCGAGGTTTCGGAACTAAGTGTTGTTGCAAAGAACGATCAGTCTGAAACACCACTACTGAAGCGGATTTCGCTTTCCCTGGAAAGACATGAAGTGCTGGCCGTGATTGGTGAATCCGGGGCCGGGAAAACCATGATGAGTATGGCCTTGCTCGGTATGCTGCCATCCGGCACATACTGTTCAGCCGGTAAGATGCATTTTGACGGCGGGGTTCTGGATCCCGCGAATGCCGCTTCACTGGCAGCGCTACGCGGGAAGGAGATTGCCATGATTTTTCAAAATGCGCACTCTGCCTTCAACCCGGTTTTTTCGGTTGGAAGACAAATCCGCGACGTTGTGCGTCGCCATTTGCAATACAATAAGAAAGCGGCGACCCGGCATGTACTTCAATTGCTGGCAGATGTTGCCCTGGACAATCCGGAAGCGGTCTTCAATGCCTATCCGCATCAACTAAGCGGTGGTATGGCGCAGCGCTGTATGATTGCCATGGCGCTTAGCTGTCGCCCGTCGCTTGTCATTGCCGATGAGCCGACATCTGCGCTCGATGCAACCATCCAGGTTCGTATTCTGGAGCTGCTGTCTCGCATGCAGAAGGAGCGCGGATTTGGGTTGTTGCTGATCAGTCACAATCTACAGATGGTGCGACAGGTGGCGGATCGACTGGTGGTGCTGTATCGAGGTGAGGTTGTAGAAACCGGCCCTGTCGATATGATTTTTGACAAGCCGAAACATGCGTATACCCGTCGCCTGATTGAAGATGATCTCTGGTCTGATCTGCCGGTGACGCTGCTTGCCGACGCAGCGCGGCAAACGGAGGGAGGGGAGCAATGGCAATCAGTGATCCCATCCTGAAGATAGATCAATTGGGAAAGTGTTTTCACCGCACGCGCGGGAAACGCAGCCGCGGACATGACGCTGTTTGGGCAGTACGCGATGTTTCCATGGCAATTTATCGCGGTGAATGCCTGGCGGTTGTTGGTGAATCGGGCAGCGGCAAAACAACTCTGGCTCGCTGCCTGGTGAGAGCGATGAAGGCGGAGCAGGGCACTATATATTATAATGATGTAGACGTCTCAAGTTTGGCAGGGCGGGAACTTGCTGCGTATCGCAAGAAGATCCAGCTGATATCGCAGAACCACTACGAAGCGCTGAATCCAAAAATGTCGATAGCGGATGCTCTCGCAGAGCCGCTTCTTGCCCGGGAGCCGCAACCGGCTGACATCACGGCGGAGCTGCATCGGCTGTTAGCGCTTGTCGATTTACCGGAGGAACTGCTCCTGCGCCGACCGAAGCAGCTAAGCGGAGGCCAGCGGCAGCGCGTTGTCATTGCCCGGGCCTTGGCGGTTCGCCCGCAATGTATCATCGCGGATGAACCAACCGCAAACCTGGATGTACGCCTCAAACGCAAGGTGCTTGATCTATTCAGGAGTCTGCAGAGCAGCCTTTCACTTACCTTGATAATGATTACCCATGATATTTCCGCCGCGCTCTACCTGGCTGATCGGATTGCCGTCATGCGTCACGGTCAGGTCATCGAGACGATTCGGTCGGATGAATTCACAATGGGCTGGCATCATCCATATTCACGATCACTGCTGGGTGCGTCGCTGCCGGTCAAGCTTGCCAATATGGAGGGGAAATGAGCCAGGCCCGTTATTGGGGAAGCCGGGTTGCCAATTCCCTTATGATCCTGTGGGGAACCATGAGCCTCACTTTTCTGTTAATGCATCTTGCGCCGGGAGATCCATCATCGATCTATATCCGGCCGGAAATTGATCCGGAGACCGTCGCCCTGATTCGTCAGCAGATGGGATTAGACTTGCCGCTGTGGCAACAATATTTTGTTTGGCTAAAGGAAATGGTCAGCGGTCATTTTGGCTTTTCTTTTAGCCATAATCAGCCGGTGGCGGAAGTGCTGCTAGAGGCCATCCCCAATACATTGCTGCTCACGGTGAGCGTCTTTGTTTTGCAGTTGATTATTGGGATGACATTTGGGCTCTATTCTGCCCTTGCCGGGAAGCGCCTGTTTGCCAAGGCGATTGACCTGCTTTTGTTGTTCTTTTACTCAATCCCGGGATTCTGGCTGGCCCTTATGGCAATATTTGTTTTTTCAGGGTTGCTGGGATGGCTGCCTTCGAGTCATATGGCATCATTCGAGAATTTTGATAATAGCATCGACATTTTGCTTGACTATGCCTGGCACCTGGTATTGCCCGCCTCGGTTTTGGCTTTGCCCTTTTCAGCGCAAACCGCGCGGTTGATAGAAAGTAGCCTGCGCACCGTTCTGGCCAGTGACTATATCCGCACGGCCACGGCCTTTGGCCTCTCCCGGCGACGAATTGTTCTCATCTATGCCATGAAGAATGCCCTTCTGCCGTTGATTTCACTCTGGGGCATTTACTTTCCCTTCTTAATAGGCGGATCTGCGATCATCGAATACATCTTTAGCTGGCCGGGAATGGGCCAGCTGTTGATAAATGCTGTGTTTGCTCACGATACGCCGACCATTCTCGGGGCAACAACCATCGGCGCCTTCGCTGTTGTCCTCGGCAACATGCTTGCAGATATATTGGCCGCATTTATTGATCCAAGGATTCGTTTAACATGAGCCGATTGCTGTCGTCACGGGATTTAGCACCGGAATCGAGCCGGAAGCATGGTGCGCGTCCCTGGGGGCTATGGGCTGCGACTGCTATTGTGGCCCTGGTAACCGTTGCTGCAATATTCGGTGACTGGATTACCATGCATGATCCCATTGCCCACGGAAATTTGCTGGAGAGCCGCTACCTGAGCCCGTCGTTGCAGCATCTCTTCGGCACCGACAAATTTGGGCGTGATATATTTGCCCGCGTGATTTACGGGGGGAGAGTATCGCTGACAATCGCGTTCAGCGTTGTATGTCTTAGCTTTAGCATTGGGATATTCTATGGCGGCTTTTCCGGCTACCTGGGTGGACGTGTTGATAAAGTGATGATGCGTCTTTTGGATTTTGTTTTGGCATTTCCGCTGGTCTTCCTGGTCATTGCAGCCGCTGCACTCTTTAATGTGAATAACTGGTCGCTGATATTACTACTGAGCCTCACCAGCTGGATGGAAATTGCGCGGGTGCTTCGTGGTGAGGTATTGGCAATCCGTGAAATGGAATACGTGCGTGCTGCCCGCGGGATGGGACTGAGTCATTTTCAGGTACTTTTTCGCCACGTTCTCCCTAATGCCATTCAGCCGCTGTTGGTCTTGATTCCATTCAAAATTGGAGAAATTGTCTTGATGGAATCTGCATTGAGCTTCCTCGGTATCGGTGTGCAGCCACCAACGCCCACCTGGGGAAATATTATCAATGATGGCCGAGATTCCTTAATGCTTGCCTGGTGGATCTCTACTATTCCGGGCTGCCTGATTGCCTTGCTGGTCATGAGTTTTAACATCATTGGGGAGGCTTTACAAAAGAAATGGCGTCTGGATTAAAAGAGCGCAGACAATCCTTAAATTTGATGCAAAGTGTCCGATAATGCCTGCATGAATATGATTGGTAATGTCATTATTGGCGAGAGTCCGGCTATTGAGAAGCTGTTGACTGAAATTCGAAATATTGCTCGTAATCCTAACGTAACGGTTCTGGTTACCGGCGAAAGCGGCACCGGTAAGGAGCTGGTTGCGCGTATGTTGCACGGCCAGGGAGAACAGGCGCACCAGCCATTTGTCGACGTGAATTGTGGTGCAATCCCGGAGGCGCTTCTGGAAAGTGAGCTCTTCGGCTACATGAAGGGAGCATTTACCGGCGCGACAGACCAGAAGAAAGGCTTGTTTGAGCTGGCAGACGGTGGCACCATTTTTCTGGACGAAATTGGGGATACGACACCCTCATTCCAGGTGAAATTGTTGAAGGCGGTTGAAAACAAGCGTTTTCGCCGGATTGGCGGTATCCAGGATGTGGTTGTTTCTACCCGCATTATTGCCGCCACCAATGTTGATCTCCTGAAAGCCGTTCAGGAAGAAAAATTCCGCGAGGATCTCTATTATCGCTTGAATGTGTGTGAGCTGCGCGTACCACCTCTGCGGGAACGCGGCGATGATATCGTCCTCTTATGCGAGCACTTCATTTTGCAGGCGAACAAGCAATACAATCGTCAGGTGGTCGGCTTATCCAGAGAGGCCGAGGAGCAGGTGTTAACTTACCGTTGGCCGGGGAATGTGCGCCAGCTGAAGAATGCTGTGCACCGGGCTATCCTTACCACTGACGGTCGTTTCATTGACCCGGAGCACCTTGCCTTACACCGCTCGCGTGATCGCCGGCCTCAGAGGGAAAAATCTGCCTCACCGACCACGCCGGCAACGCTTGATCTGAATACCCTCAGCTATTTTGATATTCCCGATGAGGGCGTTTCGCTGGAAGATGTTGAACGGAAATTGCTGCTGGGGGCTTTGCGGAAGGCCAGTGGAAATCTGAGCAAGGCGGCCAGACTTGTGAAAATCAGTCGCGGCAAACTGCGCTATCGCCTGGAAAAGCTCAACATCGAACCGCGCGATGCGATGGCGTTAACGGCCGTGCAACTGCTTGAGAAAGTGTGAGATCTGCAAATGGGGGTTTGGTTGAATAGTTGATTGGTCAAGGCGTTAAAGCGTTAAAGCGTTAAAACGTAGAGATATCTTTCCATTTGTCATTTGTCATTTGTCAATTGACATTTTTCATTTCGCAACCGCCAACCGAATTTTTCAATCTTCATTCTTTAATTTTCATTCCCCGAGTAGAAAAGAAAATCGGGGCTAAGAGCTGTAGCCGCTCCGCGGTTTTTTATGGTGAAGAGAAAATATTCGTCACTCTTCACTCACTCTCCTCCAACCCTATTACCCTAACTGACTGGCTTCCCGTATGCGCGGAATATTCCGGGGCGTACATACACTGAACAGTAGCGATGCCGCTTGAAAATTGGCCCGCATGGACAACACGCAGATCGTACTGCAGTGTATGTCTGCCGCTCGGAAGATGTTCAATAAAGAAATCGTCTTTACTATCTGAAATGGCGCGATAATACGAAGTATTGCCTTGCCGCTTTGTCGTGGAATATATCTCTGTCGGCTCCAGTCCAGCTGGCCGGGAATTGCTGAGGTGAACAAAATCCAGGTCTCGTTTCGTTTTGACAAGCAGCTGGACAACGATAAGATCACCAGGCTTTAGGCGCGTTTCCCTGGTCAGGGGCAGCAAGGTGTCTTTGGCCTGTAGAAAGAAGTGTCTTGAGATGGCCATCGTCGAATCTGATGATGCTTCAATATTCTCGATGTCCTCAAGATATTCCCAATTGAGGCTACCCCATCCGGGAGCCGTGTTGTGCTGAGTTATGGCTAGTTTGCCCATTGCCGGCACAATAACATTGCTTGACCATTCTTTTTCGAAATAGCCAGAACCGGCTTCCACTTTATCAGTAATCTGATCCCGCACCAATTTGTGATTTCCTACGATGACAGTTGGTTGCCTGGTTTCCTTCAGCCACCTGTCTCCGGCCAGCAGCAGCGCATAACAGGCTGTGGCTGTAGATTTGGTGGTTGACCATTTAACACCGCGTTTCCGGTTTAGCAGCCAGTGTTTCATCGATTCAATATCTTTTGATTGCGGCGTAACGGTGCTGTAGGTGGCAATGAGGTAAGCCTGGGTTTCCAGAGATGAATCATACCACCCATATCCACCGGAATTTCCGGGCCAGAACATACCCTCTGTGCTTGATGATGTTGCGTGTTCCTGCAAAGATCGGACAATCTCCTGCGCTTTCTCTTTTTCGCCAAAATTGTATAAAGTAATAGCCGTCAGGGCCTGCATTTGTATGCTGCGGCTGGATTGACTGTTGTAACGCAAATAGTAGTGGCCCAGTTGCTTTTGCCAATAAGTGTAGGCTTCGCGGGACGATTTTTTTACAGGCAAATCGTGGAATATGCTGCGGAGATATAAATACTGGATCATGTCGGTAGTTAAGTGATCAGATGCCGGATCTCTGTCCGCTGATAGTATTCGCTGGTGTTTTCCAGCAGCCCACCCGTCCAGGAAGCGCAAACTTCGATCGGTGATTCTTTGAATAGACACGGCGCGAGATGGGAGCAGTGTTTTGAGATTGATGCCGATTTGTTTGAGATGCGCAAGTTGAACGACCACTTGCTGAGTAATTCGTAGGGATGGGCGCTGGCCGGAGAACCAGGGAAAACTCCCCTCATAATTTTGTAGATTGTCCAGCTTTTCGAGAGCCTTGATGCTTTCATCGACAAGTCTTTGCCGGTCAAAGAGACGAGCCATTTCTTGACGTTGCGCTTCTCTACCAGGCAATGCCTTCATCCAGGGACTTGCAGTGGCTGTTTTTGCTGTACTGTCGGAGGTGGATCTCCAACCTGCCAGGGTCTTGCTAATCTGAGGATATTGATCCAACAGAGACAACGCCAGGATATTTGCTGTCAATCGGCTCATTGTTTGTTCTGCGCAATCGTACGGGAATTCCAGCAGGTATGGAAATGCTTGAAGAATATTCCAAACGGGATTTGGGTTGAAATTAAATGTCAGTTTTAGATGGTTTTTCTGAGATGATGAAGAACTATCAGTCAGAGATGCTAATTCGAATGTTCTTGTCGTGCCCCCCGGTACGGTCAGGGGAAGCGTCTCGGTTATCTTAATGCCCCTGGGATGGACCGGCAAATGATTTTCTTCGCCATCACTGAAATGGTTACCAACTGCCTGAAGTCGATAGGTGACTCCCGCCAGGTTTGATTCGATAAACAACGGCCACGAAAACGTCCGCGTTTCTCCCGGTCCCAGCTCAAATTGCTGCCTTTGGGAAGAATAGGTGACCGTTGAATCGACTGTGTTGCCATAGCTATCCCGTAATTCCAGCTTCACAAATCCTCTCTGCTTGGCTGCGCTGGCATTGATGAGCTTGGCAGTTAGCGTCAGGCTATCTCCTTGCAACAGGAAACGCGGTGGATTTGCGATAATCATCAATGGTTTTTCGGAAATAGCTTCTGCTTTCGCTATCGTAGTTGCCAGATTCTTGTCGTGAATTGCTGCCATAAATTGCCAGCTAGTCAGGCCATCTGTTGGCGTAAAGGGAATACGAATGATGCCGCTGCTGTCTGAGCGCAGGTGCGGATAAAAGAATGCCGTTTCATTAAAGTCCCGGCGCATTTTGAAATCGCTGCTCAAATGGTTACTGCGCAAGTGGTCTGATGACCTGGAAATGACCGGCTGATCTGAATCTTCTTCAATTGCCTGGACAGAGTTGGCCAACATACTTTCTGTAAATGGTCTACTCGCAGTTATTAAGACCCCCTCGCCTTCGATAACTGATTCTTGTAAATATGCTTCAATAGCGTATCCGGGCGCACCTTCCAGTATCAGGGACTGATATCCGATAAAGGAGCATCTTATTTTAACCCGCCCCAATCCCGGTGGTGTCTTGATCAGAAAAAAGCCGTCGAAATCTGTGGCCCCTCCCAGTGTTGTACCCTCAATATTGACGTTGACGCCGGGTAGCGCTTCACCGCTATGGGCATCGTAGACATAGCCCATAATCTGATCATCATTATCAGTGCTGTCGCTTTTATTGCCATCATATCTGGGCAGGTTTATTCGCCTGATCAAACCACCACCGTCAGTTGTACTCCAATTTAGAATGTCATATCCATACAGCGGCGCGCGTCGATACCGTAAAGGATGCGAAGGAGTGCCGTAATCACGAATTGTTTTGAAGCTATTTAAATCTGCATTGTAAGCGGAATAATTCATTCGACGGTTAAATTCGAGAGTATATTTCCAATCATGCTTATCCAACTTATCGAGGCTCGCGTCATAAAGTGTGGCAGCAGCTTCCACGGTCGCTGGCTTACCGGCTGCGGTTGATACCCGCAGCCGCCATTCCTCGGGCTTCCCGGGAGTGAGGCGGTCCCGAAATGTGTCCCAGGAGATGTTTATTGGCTGTCTTGCTCCCGGCGTTGAAATTTCGCGGATATATGAGTATGTGCGCCCATTTTTGATCATCAATATGCTGATGGTAAAGTTGTTGCGATATGATTCCTGAACCGGCACCTTAATTTCCTGAAGGCCTTCATCGCCAGACACCCACAGTTGTTTCCACTGCCGGTTGCCAAAGTGAATGGTCAGCTGCGCTTCATTTTGAGTATGACTGGAGCCCCAAAATATACGAAGCGTATCGCCCGGTTCTGCTTCAGTCTGCGAGACCTCCATCCAGCTTTCGCACTTATACGGTAATGATCGTTCCCGGCGGTCAACCATAGGGAAATACTTGCTGGTGGATACAGCCCGGAAGCGCTTGTCGATGCTATGCCACTCGGCCACATACATGCCGGCTTGCCAATCCTTATCGACCTTGATTTCCAAATCCTCTTTTCGTTCCGCATCAATTTTCTGATCGTAGACAATTTCGCCATGCTCCCATTGCGATATGTTGTTCTCTGTCCTATAGGGATCATGCGGAAAACGATCACGGAAAACTTCTTCAGGCATGGTGAATTGGTCCGGCGTATCCCAAGTGCGATACCGTAGTGATCTATTTGGGGACAGCAGCCGGCGAATGACAAGTCTGCCCTTCACCGGCGCTAACCTCCCGTATAAATCGTTACCGTATGCTTTGAGATGAAAATTTTCATTCGCGAATACCAGAGATGGCAGATCCAGAGCGAGCCGTCTGCTGATGGTGGAGACAATAGCCGTTGTGACGGCGAATCGCGTTTCACCGCCCTTGTCAACTACTTCAGCGGCTATTTCGTATTCGTACATCGCTAAGGAATCTTCCGGTACACCGGCAATGGGGCTTGCCGCGAAGCTTATTTTGAATTCGCCTGTCTCATTTGTGGTGGTTTTTAAGTCTTCTTCTGTAATCGGTTGAAACCAATAATAGTCTCCATAAGCAGGGTGTCCGTACACCGCGTCCCGGCCACTTGAGAATTCCAACCTCTGGCTGATATTGATGCTCACTGAGGCATCCGCAATGGGCTGCCCGGCATAACCGCGTGCAATTCCTCGCACCAAAATGCTGTCACCTTGTTGATAGTCCCGATCAACCGGATAGAATACGACATCAAACTGCGGGCGCTTGTAAAACTCGACGCGAAAGCGCTTATTTCCAATAGCCCTGCGGGTTCGGATGGTGAATTGACCGGGCAGAACATCTTCTGGTAGCACAAAAGATCCTGAAAAACTGCCATACTCATTGGTTTCGAATGCTTCTTTGTAAACAACCTCCCGATTAGCATCAGTTATGAAAACCGTGTCAGTATGATGCGTGATCAAACTATCTCGATCAAAATACCGGTCACTGAGCACACCCTTGAAGTGCATCATTTGTCCGGGTCGATAGATAGACCTATCTAGAAAGAAATCTACTTTACGATAGATTCGATCTGCATTGTAGGGAAAACCGTGCGCATACACCTTTGCCCAGGTGACCAGGCGATCGCTCGAATCAGCAAGTTCAATCTCAAAGTCATAGCGGGAATCAATTCCATATTTCTTCGGGATAACTATTTTCCCATCTTTATCCGTTACCAGGAGCGTATCCGCAACAAAGGGTGCTTCCCATGAGGGGGCATCGATATTCTCTCCAGAAATTTGAACCTGAACTCCCGGACGTCTTAGCCCATTCTTTCGGTCAAAGACAAATAGCGTCGAGGTAGAATCCATAGTTGTTTGAATGACGTAGCCAAGATTGGAAACCCAGAAGCGTTTCCCGGTCAGGATTGTTTGGTCGCTGGCACTAAATTGAGGTGATGAGCTGATAAGTACGATGTAATGTCCCGGCTCTAATGCGGGCATTGATATTTCGGTGACATGGCGGCGTAAATCTTCGTGTCCCGGCAGGGTAGTGCGCCATTCGTGGATTGGACGGAGAAGGCTGTAATAGCGGATCCATTTATTATGTGCGACAAGGGACGCTGCTGAATCAATGATCGCAGAGCGAACAGATTGCAGGTGTTCGGGATCGCTTCGAATAAGCCTGATATGGATTTCCGGGACCGACTTATACGTGAGCGATATAAGAAAGGGGTGATCAGGTATGACCACTCTTTCGATTTCAAATGCAAAATAGGATTCCCGAATTCTTTCACGGAAATATTTGCAGCGGTCGGCTTCCGGCTGTTCCGGAAAAAAATAGACAATATCCTTCAATACATCATCAATCCGCTTGTTATAGATGGTCCAGTCTCGGGAGTATCCCTGTAACAATTTTTCCTGTAACTCGCCTAAATCCAGCGCCACTCGAATAGATGCTTCAGTGCGATAAGTGGAATAATAGAGATGATGGAGTTTGGCAGCATATAGCGAGTCGCGCGTTGCTGGCGATAGTTGCTTGTGCACAAATTTGTAGCGTTCAAGCTGTAATTCAACTTGTATCGCCTTTGTCGTCGATTTTTTATGGAAGCGTATCAAGTCAGCAAAAATCAGGGCTGGCGCTGGTAAGGCCAACCCGGCGCCCCGGCGCGCCTCGATTGAATCGAGAAAAACAGAATCGCTCGCGAAATACAGCGTGTCAGGGAATTCTGCGTTATAGGAGGGGGCCAGGCTTTTTGTTTCATAAAAATCGAGCGCTCGATGCGACAGTAGGTCAAAAAGAGTTGGACGCAGATAGCGCTTATCGCTCCGCCGGATCAGAATGGATTCAAAACCATTTAATGAAAGTTGCTGCAGTGCCTCTTTATGAGTGAGTGAGGATTGGTAAAGGGACTCAACTTTCCTTAGTAGCCGAGTGTTTGACCAGGTTGTAACATCGCTGCTGTCCTCAGGTGTTGCCGGTTCATTGTTCTTTTTCGGTCGATAAATACCGGCATAAGATTCGGCAAGCATAGATTGCAATACCGGCCGAACCGGGAACTTGCTCCTTACCAGTTTTGCTTCAAGCTGCCTGATTGTTTCAAGGGTTTTGCTAAACCAGCCGGTACCTTCCAATCCTTGAATAAGGTGCAACTCAAAGAATATGGCCTTAAGCATTTGCTGTGTATTGTTATCCTGGTCCGCTTGCTCTGCTATTTCCTTCACGATTGTCAGGGCAGAGCGAGGAAGTTTCTTACTTATCAAAGAATCGACAATTTGCCAATCCTGACGATAGGTAGATAGACCAACTTTGTTTGGATCAAAGTGATCAGGCATTTGAGCGAGAGTGAAAACGGAAAAGAAAATAAAGAATGATAACCAACCCCTGAAGCCGATAGCAAGCGTCATCGAATGTCCCCCATGTTTATTGTGAGACGGGTGATGTGGTGCTTTTATTTACAAAGGGGTTTGATATTTTTGAAGGAAATCTGCGAGTCGGCAAATCTGCAATGCAAGAAATCCGCAAATTGGCAAATCTGAAAATCAACAAATTTGCAAGCCAGGAAATCCGCAAATTGGCAATGGAGACGTAGGTTGAAGAGTTGATGGGTTATAGTGTTAGTCGGCTTAGCGAATCAACAACATTTTGCGTGAGTGATGAAATGAGCCGGCTGTAAACCGGTAGAAATAAGTCCCGCTTGCCACTGGCTGACCCGAATCATCGGTTGCATTCCATGTAATTTGATAGGTGCCTGCTGCGAGGTGCCTATCTACAAGCGTCCTAACGACTTCTCCGAGGTTGTTGTATACTTTTAATTCTGCTTGTTCCGCCTTCGGGATAGCAAAACCTATGACGGTCGTTGGATTGAATGGATTAGGAAAGTTTTGATCCAGTTGAAATGTCAAAGTATTGTGTATCAGGACGTTAAGCTCTACAATAGAAATGGCAATCGCATCGGTACTTGGGCTTTCGTTAAAGTTTGAATCCAGGGCAGAAATCCGATAATAATAGGTTGAGTCCATCAGTACAGTCCTGTCTAGCCAGGAATTTACTGCTGTTTCAGCAATCTTGTTTTCCGGCGTTGGTGTGAACTCAGGAATTTGGCTGCGGTAGAGAGCAAAATGTGAGAAATCCGCAGCTGAAGATTCGCTCCAGCTGATTGAAACTGCGTTGTCCGCTTGTAGTTCTGCTTCGACTGCGGCTGGTGCTTGAGGCGCCATGTTATCTACAGAGTATCCTTCAAGCGGTTCACTGAAGAAGTTCCCATCTGTTGTGCTTATCATTACTCGAAACTGAAAGGTGTTTGCGGCAACGGCATTGGAATCTGCCGGTGTTGGGACGAGGACAGTATAGGTCAAGTCACCAATTGCTGTAGTGTTTTCTAAGGGCGTCCAGGTACTGTCATCAAAAATTTCAATTTGATAGCTACTGCTGTCGGATTTTTGATCGAATGCGCTTCTTAGGAATGTTAGTTCCAGAAACCCGCCCTGGTCGTTAGGTACGTCGACAATGGCGAGAATGACCGGCTCCGGTAAATAATACGTTGAAATATATCCTTCGCGAATCAGGGTGTCGGAATTAATTTCATTGGATACGGCCAGTCGCACTGAAAATGTATCTGCCTCAAAATATGTCCAATGTGGGTTCTGGTCGAAGCTGTCAAATATGCCATCCTGATCAAAATCCCATTCCCAGGTAGTTATTTCCGGAGAACCAATCCTGGCCGATTGATCTGTGAATTGAACTTCAAAAGGAAGAGAACCGAAAAGCGTATCAGCACTGAAATTTGCATTTAAGCCGTCCCTTTCCAGGCCAAGCAGCCAAATGTTGGCATCGCCGACGGGAGCGCCGGATAATGCGGCAACGGCATAACCCGTGTCGGCGACAATGTCTACTCCTACTCCGCCATCAATGCCACCCCGATCAAATGAAGAGGTCCATATTGAATCACCGTTAGCAAATGTTTTCATAATGCGAACATCATTACTCCCTCGCCCAGTCACTATGAACCCCGAATCGGGCGTCACTTTTATATCTTCAGTGAAATATATATTGTCGTAAGTTTTTACCCAATCGGGATTGCCGTCGGCACTTGTTTTGGAAATTAACATGTTGTTCATCGTATTGGTGCCTTGGCCAATGACGGTTGTTCCCAATAATATAAATCCGTCATCAGGCGCGGCCAGAATGTCTCGCGGAATATCCCTGACACTGCCCAACGCAAAATCCAGAGTCCTGGACCAAAGACTGTCTCCGGTCGCATCTACTCTCATTAGGGACATTCTGCGGCCGTCAGACTGGTTGCTGTCTTTACCCATTATGATCCCGACGCCGCCGTCAGATGTCAACGCAGCAGCCTCCGGCCAATAATCGCCATCTGAGGCAAAATACGTCTTGGACCATAACAAATTCCCGTTGCTATCAGCGTGAATCAGCCGTAATCCGAACGAGAAATTCATTGTTAATGCAATGATCATAAAGCCGTTATCAGCTGTTTCAAGCAGGTAGCAGCCGTCATTGACTCCACCAAAAGCATAGGTTTTTTGCCAGAGAATTGCACCTTGCCGATCCACTTTCATGAGCAAGACGTCGTCACTCCCATCCTGTCTCACAATGTAGCCTGTCAGGGCGTAGTTCGAATCACTGGTTTCAATCGCCCATTCACCAGAAGTCGCGTCGTTACTGTCGGAATATGCCAATTCCCAATCGAGGTTGCCCGTGGAGTCGGTCCTGATCAGCAGGGCACCTTGTTCACTTGCCCCGCCGATCAAAAAACCACCTTCATCCAGATGTTCAAAGGATTTTACAATTTGCCGGCTTGTCCCCCCTAAAATACTTGACCACAGCGTGTCCGGCACTTGTCCATAATGGGCATTGGTTGTTAGAAAAAGACTGCCAAGCAACAGATAAAGAATATTGCGCATTTTTGACTCTCCCACCCTGGTATCAAACGCTCTATATTTGATATATACACAACGTCTGTGGGTGAGTCAAGAATTACAACTCCACTTTCACACCAATCGTTGGCAAAATCTGAAAACCGCGGCTTTCTTCCTTACCGGTTAATTCCTGGAAGCGGTCTTCGTTAACGTTTAGATAGTTATACACATTCACTACATCGAGAAAGCTGACGACTGCAAAGCGGCCAAACTGCTTGCGATAATCCACGCGCACATTCAAAGTGTGGAAAGGATCCAGACGGTCGGCATTATTCGCCGTCAACTCCTGGGAGTAGCGGAGATTGTTCGGATCGTTGAAGATGTCGCTGTGAATGATGAAGCTGTCTTTTGGCCGCCCGGTGGCATATTTCCATTTACCGGCAATCGACCACTCCTTGTTGAATTCGTAACCAGCGAGGATGTTAAAAATATGAGGCTGGTTGAAGTCTGAATCATACTCACCTTCACCATTGTTGTCATCGCGAACGCTATATGCATAGGAGTAGTTTATTTGTCCGTAGAATTTGTTGACGAAGCGTTTGATGATACTCAGATCGATGCCAAATGCTTCACCGTCGCCATCATTCGTGCGAACAGTCGATGCGCGGTCATTGCGGACAATCAGATCATTAAACTGCTTATAGTAACCTTCCGCGGTGAGTTTTAAGTCGTTGGTCAGGTAGCGGCTCAGGCCGACAATATAGTGAATCGCCCGCTCGTTCTTCAGACCGACATTGGCCGGATTGCTGGTCACAACCTGAATCTCCGGTGTTTGATAGAAGATGCCACTGGCAAAGCTGAGGCGCGTGCGGTCATCGAGGCGAAAGCTGGCGCTGGCGCGCGGTGCAAAATAGCTCTCTTCATTCAGGCCATTGTATTCCTGACGAATGCCGGCATTTAAAGTGAGGCGCTGGGTCAGCCGTGATGAGAATTCTGCGAAACCGGCAAGCTGGTAGCTGTTATCGTCGTACTCGGCGCCGATTTGTTCCGGCGTGGTCACCAGGAAACGTTGACTGGGATCCGGACGGGAATCATCCTGGTCATAAACGTAGAGTGTATCGAGACCGTTTTGAACACGGCTTAAGTCGTAATCGGATTGGCTGACTTCCCATCCGGCATTGATGGTGAAGGTCGGACGAAGCATTGCTGTGAATACCCCGCGAGAGCCGATCTCGCTTTCAAAAAGATCTTCAGATATCGGGAAGCGAGCGCGTATATCGTTCTCTGAGAGAATCTCGCGGCCGCTGATTGGAAAAGCGCGGCCAAACTTGAGCTCCCGGTCGGTATAGCGGTAGTACGCGCTGGTTTCCAGAAAACTGTTTTTGCCGGTCAGCCAACGCCAGTTCAGGCCGGCCAGGGCCTTTGTTTCGTCGACATCACCAACATCCGTTACTGCAAAGTCCTCGCTTTCAAATACATCTTCGGTTGTGCGATCGAAATATTCCGGGGTATAGATCCCGAGGAAAGAAAGCTTATGATTGGCATTGATATTCGTGGTGGTTTTCATAATGACATCGGTAAAGCGCGGCGAACCAAATTCTTCCTGCCCGGTGAGCTCCAGGATGCGCGTGAAGTCGTGGTGGCGGAGATTGAGGATCATGCTGGTATTTTCAATGAGCTGGACCGGCCCGTCGTAATTTGCTTCCCAACCAATGACATCAACCCGGCCATCGATGGTAAAATCTTCCATATTGCCGTCCTTGATACGCAGGTCCAGGAAAGAAGCAAATTTGCCTCCGTAGCGCGCACCAAAACCACCAGCCTGGAAATTGGCTGATTCAATCAGGTTTGGAGCAAAGATGCTGAAACGGCCACCCTGTTTTTCCTGTTCTTCATTACCGCCATTAAAATGTGTGACCTTATCAAAAGGGATATTGTCGATCAATATGATGTTTTCCTTGGGGCTGCCGCCGCGGACGGAAAACGAGGAGAATTCTCCGCCGCCGCTGCTAACCCCGGGGAGGGTCTCCATCGCTCTGAAAATGTCACCAGCCGCGCCGGGGCTGCGCCAGATTTCCTCTTTCGAATAGGAGTAGTTTGAGACCGGTGATTGGTCATCGTCTGCAAAATTGCCATCACCTTCAACAATGATCTGTTCACCTTCAACGAGAGCAAGTTGCAGGCCAAGCTCTCGCAGATCTGTGGTTTTGTTGCGAATGACTCGCACGTCTGTTCGCACAAAGCTACGGTATCCAATGTATTGCACTTGCAGCTTGTAAATATCTTCCGGGGCGTCCTGGATGATAAAGATACCTTCCTGGTTGGTTGAGGCGCCCAACTCAGTGCCGATTAGAAAGACATCTGCACCTATCAGGGGTTGCTTGGTGACCTCGTCAATGACTTTACCTCGCAGCATCCCACTGTCTGTTTTTTCCTGGGCATATATCGAACTAAATAAGATCGCCAGGCTCACGGTCAAGAAAGTGATATAGCGTCTCATGGGGATCTCCTTATATTACAATTGTGTTTGTAAACGTTTCATATTTAGTGAACACTGTTTAGTTGTTGGCGAAAAAAAATGGCGGTTTTGGTTGAGAGTTGTTAGGATCATCACTAACACCGCACAACGAACAACTACCCTTTCTCCCGATCCAGGGTTTCATTCAATTTGCTGATATAGTCCAGGGCACCATCGACCACCAGGGTACGAAATTCTTCCGGAATCGTTTTGAGGCGATCACGAATCACCAAAGAAGCCAGCCCATGAACGGAGGACCAAACTGCCAGGGTTGCTGCTTCGAGGTGTCCTTCCGGAATGCGTTTCTGTTCCAGGCATGCCTGTACTGTTTCCCGAAGAATATTATAGGATTGCATACCACAGCTCCACTCATCAACCACGTAGGTAATGGGGCTTTTCATGATGAACATCAACTCGTAGTATTCACGGTGTTCCAGTGCGAACTTGAGATATATCTGCCCGAGCCGACGGAGTCGAAGCATTGGATCTTCAATGGTTTGCGCGGTTTTCATGTGCGCAACAAACTTTGCGAAGCCCTCTTCGTGTAAATGGAAAAAGATTTCATTCTTATCTTTAAAATAGAGGTAGATTGTGGCCGGGCTATACTCAATTGCCGTTGCGATGCGCCGAATTGACAACTTCTCAAATCCGTCCTCAACGAGCATCTCCATCGCGGTATCGAGAATATCCCGCCGCATCCGCTCTTTTTCACGTTGTTTTCTTTCGGCTATTCCCATCTGGTAAATATCGGTATATGATCCAAAACTTTCAAGCAGGAAGAGAAGCATTGTTCGGTTCCTGTAAACAATTTTCATTTACTAAACACTGTTCACAAAAAGATAATGTGTCAATTTGGATTTGTCAATTGCTATTTTTTTCTTTGTCATTTCCAAAATCGTCGGATGACGCATTCGTCAATTGTCATTTTTCATTCGCCATTTCCACAAAATCGTCGGAATGACGCATTCGTCAATTGTCAATTGTCATTTGTCATTCGTCATTCGTCATTCGTCATTCGTCATTCGTCATTTGTCATTCGTCATTTGTCATTTCCCAAAATCGTCGGATGACGCATTCGTCACTTGTCAATTGTCATTTTTCATTCGTCATTCGTCATTCGTCATTCGTCATTCGTCATTCGTCATTTGTCATTCGTCATTTGTCATTTCCCAAAAATCGTCGGATGACGCCTCTGGCCATTTAGTGCCAATGCAAATTCCTTGCTTCGCCTGATCCGACCTACCATTCTGCCAATGCAACCGGTATTTTCATTCTTCATTCTTCAATCAAATTCCCGTATCTTCACAGCATTATGGCTCACATTCACCCATTTCAAAAAGACGGCTGGCAGGCACCGAAGGATCCGCTGGTTCGCTCGCAGCTTGAACGCTGGCAAGATTACAAATTTGGCCTGATGATGCATTGGGGACTTTACAGCCAATTGGGCATTGTTGAATCCTGGGCACTGGTATCCGAGCATCAGGATTTTCAAGAACGAGATGGCATGCCCTACACGGATTTCAAAAAGATGTATTTTGATTTGATCCGGCAGTTTAATCCGCAAGCATTTGATGCAAATCTCTGGGCGGAAGCAGCCGCCGGTGCAGGCATGAAATACCTGGTGTTTACCACAAAACATCACGATGGGTTCTCGATGTGGGATACTGCTCAAACGGCGTTTCGCATCACCGGCCCGGAATCTCCATTTAAGAATCATCCCAAAGCCGATATTACCCGGGAAGTTTTTGATGCGTTTCGCCAGCAGAACTTTATGATTGGCGTCTACTTCTCGAAGCCTGATTGGCATCATCCGGACTTCTGGTGGCCACTTTATGCCACCCCAAATCGCAACACCAATTATGATACCGGCAAACATCCACAGAAGTGGCAGCGCTTTTGCGACTACTCTTATAAGCAAATTGAAGAATTGATGAGACGCTACGGAAAAGTTGATATTCTTTGGCTGGATGGCGGATGGATTCGCCCAAGTGACACGATCAACGATGAGGTCCGCTCCTGGGGATTTGACATCGCGAAATGGGAACAGGATATCAATATGCCGCGGATTGCCGAAATGGCCCGAAGGCATCAGCCCGGGTTGCTGATGGTTGATCGCACTGTTCACGGCCCCTATGAGAACTATCGCACGCCGGAGCAACAAGTACCGCAGGAAGCGTTGCCTTTTCCCTGGGAAACCTGCTTGACGATGACACAAAGCTGGGGTCATGACAACAATCCGCAGTACAAAAGCAGCCGTCAGTTGATACATACGCTGATCGAAGTTGTGGCCAAGGGTGGCAATTTATTGTTGAACATCGGGCCTACGCCGCAAGGAACATTTGAAGACGCTGCATATGAACGGCTTGCCGAGATAGGCCAATGGTTGTCTGTTAACGGTGAGGCGATATACGATACGCGACAGTTTCAGATCTGGAGCGAAGGTGACGATGTCCGCTTCACACAAGACAAGGGCAATTCGATTATCTATACCATGTTAATCAACTGGCCGGGACAGGAATTGCGAATCAATGCACTACCCTTAAAATCTATAGAATCCATACATATGTTGGGGCATCAGGCGCCGCTGAAATGGCAAATCCGTGGCAATAGTCTTCTCATTAATTTGCCCGAAAGCCTGCAAAATGAAAACCAGCGCCCGTGCCGTTTTGCCTGGTCATTGAAAATCACCTACCGGCCTTAAAATATGGAAAAATGCATGAAGTGGATAATGCTCGGCGTACTGCTCCTTTATTCGTGTCAAAGCAACAAGGAAACACCGCTGTTTAGCGAACTGCCGGATGGCGCGCAAGCCCGTGCATTGACCGGCGAATTGCTGTTTGCCTCCAGCCCATATCAAAATACGGCAGAAAAATTCGAATTGGCCCGGAAGGCATATGAGCGCAATCGCGATGATGCAGACAGCCTGATATGGTATGGCCGCTGGACTGCCTATACCGGCGACTATCGACAAGCGATTGAGATATATACTACCGGTATTCGCCAGTTCCCAAAAGATGCGCGCTTGTATCGGCATCGTGGTCATCGCTATATTTCCATCCGCGAGTTCGATCGTGCAATTGCCGATTTTGAAGCAGCAGTGAAGCTGATTGAAGGTCGTCCGGATCAGGTTGAGCCTGATGGACAACCCAATGCGCAAAACATCCCTGTGAGCAGTTTGCATACCAATATCTGGTATCACCTGGGTTTGGCTCGCTACCTTAAGCAGGATTGGGTCGGAGCGATTAAGGCATATGAAGCGGGACTCAAGGCAGTCACCAATGATGATATGATGGTTGCATTTCTTCACTGGAAGCACATGGCGCATCGTATGATGGGGGATTCTGATAGCGCTGACGCAGCATTGGCGCCGATTCACTCCAATATGCATGTCATTGAAAGTTTTGACTATTACAAGCTCTGCCGTTTCTACAAAGGCTTGCTTACACTTGAGGAGATTCAGACAGGCAAAAATGGAGAAGAAACCTCGGGTAGCGATGGTTTGAAATATGGGATTGCAAACTGGTATGCATACAATGGACAACTGGATAAAGCTGACGCCGCGCTACGCGATCTGGTCAGCGGAAAAATTTGGGCGTCATTTGGACATATTGCGGCGGAAGCGCAGTTGGTGATTGGGAAGTAGACAAGTGTTTCTCGAATTTTGACTTCTTTGCCTGATTATCCCCCCTCTATCTCCCCCCCGGGGGGAGATAGAGGGGGGATAATCAGGCAAATATGGATTTATTGAAAACAATAAAAGGACAAATTATGGCGAAGCAAAAAGGTGAGAAAAAACCGGCCAGCCTACGTATCCCATTAATCCTGGTTGCCTTGTATTGGATCGGCTTCCTGGTCAATGCCACAATGGAAATGGACATGGGACCGCGCTTTGGCATCGCTTTAGGAACCGTTGCTATGCTTGTTGTCGGATTGGGCGTTTGGTGGTTTCGTTCCGGTGAACCAGTTTCCTCATTGAGGTGGGTTGGGCTGGGAACGCTTGCTGCCGGTGGCCTGATCGCCTACCTGTTACGCGGTCATGAAATGATGATGCCCTTATTTTTTTACGGGCTGCCCTTCGTGCTTTCACTGGCCACAGTTGCCCTGGCTGTTGTCTGGAATGCCGGCGAGGGCGTGCGCCGATACGCAACAATTGCTGCCTTGCTTGCCGGCTGTGCTTTTACACTGCTTTTTCGGCTCGATGGCATCGGCTCTGACGGTGTATTTGAAGTTGCCTGGCGCTGGGCTGAAACGAATGAAAATGATTTCCTGGCCAATATATCTTCCGGCATTAGCGATGCCGTAGTTGATACCGTGAAGATATCTCCCGGTGACTGGCCGGGGTTCCGCGGACCGGAGCGTAACAGCCTGGTTCGCTATGCCGCTATTCCAACAGATTGGCAGGCGTTCCCACCGCGTGAGGTTTGGCGACGAAAGGTTGGACCAGGCTGGTCGTCTATGTCGGTTGCCGGCGGTCTCCTGTTTACCCAGGAGCAGCGTGGAGATAGTGAAGCTGTTGTTGCCTACGATACCAAAAGCGGAGAGGAAATCTGGGCGCACCTGACCTCAGGGCGTTTTGAAGAGACAGTCTCCGGCGCCGGCCCGCGGGCGACACCAACGTTTGTCAACAGCGCCGTTTATGCGTTGACTGCCGGCGGAAAGTTAAACAAGCTGGATGCCGGAAGTGGCCAACTGCTTTGGCAAGCGGATATCGTCAAAGATGGTGATTCGAAAACACCGGAATGGGGATATGCCGGTTCGCCGCTGGTTGTCGGAAATATGGTATCGGTCTTCTCATGGGGAAAGAATGATAAATCCCTGCTGGCTTACGACATAAACAGCGGGCGCCTGCGATGGAGCGCATCTGTTGGTACGGACGGGTATAGTTCGCCGCAGCTCTTCGAGGTGAATGGCGAAGCACAAATTGTTTGTATTGGTGAGGCCAGTATCAGTGGGGTTAGCGCCAGCAATGGCAAAGTGCTTTGGACATTTCCCTGGAAAACATCCTATGGAAGAATGTTGCAACCGGCACTGTTGGAAGATGGTAAATTCATCGCTGCGGCCGGCAATGATGCCAGTTTGAAGATGCTGCAGATTACCGGGAGCGGCGATAACTGGCAGGTTGAAGAAATCTGGAAAGCCAGTCCGATCAAGGTAGAGTTCTGGGACTTTGTTACTCACAAGGGCTATGGCTATGGCTACAGTCGCAAGTTCATGACCTGTTTCGATTTGTCAAACGGCAAACGTATCTGGAAGGGGCAGCGTCGCGGACCGGGACAGGTGCTCTTGCTAAAAGATCTGGAAAAGATGATTTCTTTGACGGAAAAGGGAGAAGTTATCCTCTCCAGCGTGTCACCGGATGGCTATGAAGAGCTAGGCAGTGTGCAGGCGCTAAGCGGCAAGACCTGGAATCATCCGGTATTTGCGAATGGCAATCTCTTTGTGCGCAACGGCGCCGAAATGGTTTGTTATGAGTTGGGTGGTGATAAGAAGGATGTTGCCGCGGTGCAGGATTAGGAACGAACGAAAACGCTGGTGTGTGGCTCTGCGCGAGTTCCAATAGATTCTGACGAGGCTTGTTTCTTCACATCCCCCTTTGTCCTCCTTCGCAGGGGGATTTAGGGGGATGTGAAACGTTTAAGACAATTACCCTGCCAGTTTCTCCCTAAGGAAGGCATAGACGTCCGGCAGCTTGTCAGCGCTTTTTGCTCCGGCTGTTGCCAGGTGCGGACGACCGCCACCGCCACCACCGGCAAGTTTCGCTGCATCGCGGACCAGGTCACCAGCTTTGATGCCCTTGTCTTTGATGAGGTCATCCGTTACAGCACAGACGAAGTTCACCCGACCGTCGTTGTGATTCACAAAGAAGCCGACGGTTGATTTTGCCGTTTGCCGCAATTTGTCGCCGAGCTGCTTCAGCAAATCAACTTCCATATCGTTAAATTCTTCCAGGACCAGTGAAACATCGCCAACGCTTTCAGCTTTGCCGAGGAAGTCGTCGCTGCGCTGCAGGACTTCCTGAGCCTGGATTTTTTGCAGTTCTTTTTCCAGGCTGCGATTTTGATCCAGCAGTTCTTGAACGCGCTGTGCGAGATTGTCGCCGGGCACGTTGAGTAACTGCGTCAGATGACTGACCACGTCGCGATTGCCGGTCATAAATTGCACGGCTTTTGGCCCGGTCAGTGCTTCGATCCGTCGCACGCCGCTGGCAATGCTGCTTTCCTGCGTAATAACAAAGCTGCCGATTTGGCCGGTGGCCTTCACATGGCAGCCCCCGCAAAGTTCCAGGCTGAATGGTTCAATTGAGACCACCCGAACGATATCGCCATACTTCTCACCAAATAAGGCCATCGCACCACGCTCTTTGGCTTCAGCGTGTTTGGTGTATTCATAGGTGACAGCAAGATTTTCCTGGATCTTTTCATTGACCAGCCATTCGATCTGTTCGAGCTCATCCCGCTCAATTTTCTTGAAATGGGTAAAATCGAACCGCAAATAATCGGGCGCAACCAGCGAACCGGCCTGGCGAACATGATTGCCCAGGACCTCTTGCAAGGCTGCCTGCAGCAAATGGGTCGCTGTGTGATTATAGGTTGTTGGTGTTCGCCAATCCAGATCAACAATCGCCCGGACATTGGCATTCTTAAGCTCGATATCGCCTTTGGCGTTGCAAATCGAAACGCTTTCGCCATTCTGCTTGCGCGTATCGACAACCTCCAACTCAAATCCTTCACCGACAATCTTACCGATGTCACCAACCTGTCCACCGGATTCCGCATAAAAAGGAGTAACTGTCAGTACCACATGATACTGTCCGTCACGAATCGCATATTTGTTGATCTCGGTTTCCAGATCGGTTTCTTCATACCCGTTGAAAGATGTCTCAGCAGCTGGTGTCAGCTCAATCCAATCGTCAGCGCTTTCGTCTTCCAGCTTAAATTTCCCGGCCTGACGAGCGCGTTCACGCTGCTGCGTCATCTCTGTTTCAAAGCCTGCTTTGTCAACGCTCATCTGCAATTCTTCAGCCATTACCCGGGTCAGATCAACCGGGAAACCGAAAGTATCGTATAGCTTAAACGCTTCAACGCCGGGAATAATGTCTTTATTGCTGTCCTTCACCTGCTTCACAATATCATTAAACAGATCGATACCGCGATCCAGAGTTTTGTTGAAGCTTTCTTCTTCTGACTTGATCACATCTTTTACAAAAGAGGCCCGCTGTACCACTTCCGGGAAAGCGTCACCATTGACATCGACTACCGCATCCACAATTTTATAAATGAAGGGTTCGCTCATGTTCAGCTTGCGGCCGTAGCGAGCAGCGCGACGAAGAATGCGTCGCAGGACGTAACCACGCGTTTCATTCGATGGCAATTCACCGTCGGTGATTGAGAATGTCAGCATGCGCACATGATCGGCAACAACCTGGAAGGCGGCCTTGATTTCCTTGTCCGCACTTTTGTAATCGATGCCAACTTCTTTGCCGATCGCATGGAGGATCGGGGTGAAGATGTCCGTATCATAGTTTGAGGTGACGTTTTGCAGAATGCGCACGATACGCTCAAATCCCATACCGGTATCGACGTGCTGTGCCGGCAGCTTCTTGAGACCGCCGCCCTTCTCGCGATTATATTGAATGAATACCAGGTTCCAGATCTCGATCACGCGTTCGTCATCTGCATTGACCAACGGACCGCCGGAAAGGTCGTCGGTCATGTCGATGTGGATTTCCGAGCAGGGACCACAGGGGCCGGTTTCACCCATTTCCCAGAAGTTATCCTTCTTGTCACAGCGAATAATATGCGAGGGGTCGATGTCGGTAACTTCTTTCCAGAGATTCTCAGCTTCAACATCTGCCTCGAGACCATCGCCTTCGTCACCGCCAAAAACGGTGGCATAGAGGCGCTCTTTCGGAATACCCCATACTTCGGTAAGCAACTCCCAGGCCCATTCGATGGCTTCTTTTTTGAAATAATCACCAAAAGACCAGTTTCCGAGCATCTCGAAATAGGTATGGTGATAGTTGTCGTGTCCAACTTCTTCCAGGTCATTATGCTTACCGCTAACGCGGATGCATTTCTGTGAATTCGCTGCACGCTTGTAGGGACGAGTGCCGGTTTCCAGGAAAACATCCTTAAACTGGTTCATGCCGGCGTTGGTAAACATCAGGGTCGGATCATCGTGTGCGATTACCGGTGAACTGGGGACAAATGTATGATCATACTTTTTGAAAAAGTCGATGAATTCCTGGCGGATCTCTTTAGATGGTTTCATGATTCTGCTCCACAGATAGATCGGAAGAATTGCCCTTGCTTTATTGGCATCATCGTCCGCTACAAGTCAAATATAAATTGATATCATTCAGAAAATTGAATAGCGTAAAAATAGAAAAGGTAGGGGGGCATTCCAACAATTTTGTGGGATTGCCCACATGTACAATAAACGGGAATTTTGCGGGAGAGGTAGTGGCTGAAATGGGTCGCGCGGCAGAGCCGCGCAACCAGTTCTCAATCACGTACGGCTGCAGAGCGGCGGTACGTGTGAAGCCTATTCAGGCTTAATCAAATTACTCATGGATTTTCCCAATGCACCACCGGCAACCGGTCTGCTGAAAATACCGAAGACATGTTTCTTGGTCCAGTTGATCATTGTCGGCATATAGACGACGAAATCATCAAAGATCGTGTAGAATACCGGAACAATCAAAAGGGTTAGCAAGGTGCTGCTAAGCATACCACCAACGATGGCGCGGCCCATTGGTGCATAGGGAATTCCGATCAAATCGCCAGCCCCTACGGCCATTGGGATCAATCCGCAAATGGTCGTGAAACTGGTCATCATAATTGGACGAAAGCGATGCTTTCCGGCATCAACGATGGCTTCAAAGCGACTGTAGCCTTCACTTCGTCGTCGATTGACCATATCAATTAGAACAATGCCATTATTTACCACGACCCCCACCAATATCGTAATTCCAATTCCGGACATCAGGTCCTGTGTGGTTCCGGTCAGGAATAGCATGGCATAGGCCCCAAAAAAGGAGAGCGGAATGGCCAGGATAATCGCCAGCGGCGTGATAAAGGATTCAAAGAGGATGGCCATGATAATGTAAACGAAAACGATGGCCAAAATCATTGCCTGCATGAAGCCGGATCCCTGGTCGTCGAAGCGGCGGAAGCGTGATCCCTTGCTCCAGGAATACCCGTACGGCATCGGATAATCTGCCATCAGTTGATCGATCTGCTTTGAGATTTCCGGAAGCTCGTCGCTGGTGGTATTTGCCTTGACTGCCAGGAAGGTCTTGCCGTTTTGCCGGGCAATCTGGCCGAAGCCTTTTTGCACGTTGAATTCGGCAAGCGCTGCCAGCGGGATGGTTTGACCCTGGTTGTTCACAAAGGTCATGTTTTTCAGCTGGGTCAGGTTTTCCCGATCTTCCGGACGATACTGAACCAGCATTTCAATTTCTTTTTCATCGGTTTGAAAACGCGGCAGATTCATACCACGAACTGCATACATCAAGGTATAAGCAACCTGGTTCGGGTTGATGCCGTTGCGGGTAACGATATCGCGATCCATAGTGATTTTGATTTCATCCGCACCAGTTTCGCTATCGGTTTCGACGCTTTGAACGCCCTCAATACTGCGCATACGCCGTTCTACCTCTTCCGCCATCTTGACCAGTCTATCAGTATCATCGCCGAAAAGGTTGATGGTGACGCTGCCGCCGTCATTGCTGCCGCTGCGCCGCCAGGTGGTGCGCATTTCGATGCCGGGGGGAAGATTGATACGCTTTTTGACATCCGCCAGCACATCTTCCCGGGTCATCGGTTCGTCCCCGCTTAGACCGAGGCCGTCTTTGATCCATCCGAAAACGGTATGGAACCATTGCTCATTTGGTTGATCTTCCAGATACATGCGGATACGCCCAAAGCCACGCCGGAAACCGGTGTCGAGTGCCTTCATGCCATAGCGATCAGAATGCACATAAATGGTGTCTTCAACCTCTTTAAAAAAGTCTTCCGAATCTGAGAAGGTGAAATGCGGGGGTAAATCGAACATCAGGCGAATGTCGTTGATATTTCCCTGCATATTGTCTGTGCTGGGCGTAAGCCCCATCAATATCATTGTGGCGCCAAAGATGCCGAAAGCAGCCAAAATGACCTTCGGGCGCTTTTTCAACGATCTCTCAAGAACTTTGCCGTAGTATTCTTTGCTGCGGCGTATCAGTTTGCTTTCGCCGGACATGCCCTGATTGGGCAGTTTGGAGGTCGCCAATGGTATCAATACCAGGGCAACAAATAGCGAAGCCAACAGTGAAAAAATCACCGGCAGGCCGATGCGCTGCATATAAAAATTGAATCCGCCACCGCCGTCGTCCATAATCAGCAAGGGGATGAATACCGCGATGGTGGTTAATGTTGCCATGATAATCGCCAGGTTCACTTCACTGGCGCCGAATATAGAGGCATTTTTCGGCGATTCGCCTTCCGATTTCCGGCGATAAATATTCTCCAATACCACAATGCCGTTGTCGACCACCATACCCACACTGATCATTAAACCCATCATGACAATCACGTTGATCGTCCAGCCGATGAAGTAAATGACGACCAGGGAAATGAGAATCGACAGCGGAATAGCCAACATCATAATGACGGTCATGCGGACATTGCGCAGGAAGACCAGCAGGATAAGGATGGAGAAGAGGCCGCCCCAGAATGCGGTTTGTTTCAGGTTGTCGACTGCTTCTTCAATGATTTCGCCCTGAACAAAGAGCAAATCTACTTTACATCCTGCCAGCTTCGGGTGTGCCAGAATTTCATTTTCGAGGGTGGCGCGAAGTGTGCGGCTCAATTCAACTGTGTTTGCCAGGGATTCTTTCTGAATATCTATGAGTACCCCAGTGGTACCGTTGACACGCTGGACCCAGTTTCGTTTCTTTGGCGCATATTTTACTTCAGCAATATCCTTGATCTTAAGCCCAAGGCCATTCAAGGGAAGTTCGGCAATATCTTCAACGGAATTGAAGCGCGCCACAGAGCGGACCAGGAATTTCTTTCCGCCTTCATACACAAACCCGGAGGACATTGCAAAATTATCGTTTTGCAGTTCCCGGGTGACTTCAAACATGTTCAGATTGTGTGCCCGTACTTTGTCCTGATCGATCAGAATCTGCACGCTTTTTTCCCGAACACCCCAGGTGCTGATGTTACCAACGCCGTCCAGTCGCTCAATTGGTTTTTTGATGTAATATTCCAACAAATAGTTGGGGTCTTCCACATCCTCCGGGAAGCTCACTGAGAGGAATATGATAGGCTCGTCATTTCGCCCAAAGCGGCGCAGGTAGTAGCGATCTATGTCGCTGGGCAGGAGGGCGCGGGCGCGTTCCATACGGTCCCGTAACTGGTCGTAGGCAAGGTCGGTATCTGCCCCGCCGGCCAGCTCCAACCAGATCCAGCAGCCACTGGATTGGCTGTAGCTCTCGACCTGATCGACGCCGGAAATGGTTCGTACCTGCTCTTCAATTGGCCGGGCAATTTGCTCTTCAACTTCCTGGGGGTTGGCATTCGGATAGGGAACCCAGACACCCATGAACGGGGCGGTATATCCGGTTGGCAGCAGTTCTGTCGGAATATTGGTATACGAGACAGTACCGATGACCAGAATAGCCAGTAATGATACCAGGATTGTAACCGGGCGGGTGACCGCTAATTTGGGCAAAAAGGATGCTTTTTGCATAATAGAACCTATGGTTAAATGTTAACTCAATTCGTTCATGTCACATCCCCCTGCGTTCCCCTTCGAAGGGGGATTCAGGGGGATGTGACGGCGAGCTTGCGAGCCTGACGGGCCGAAGGTCCTGACGCCGGCTTCGCTGGCTTACGCAGGCAGCGGATCAATCGGATCATCTGCCGGGGCGACATCAGAAGCGGTTGCTTCAACCTCATCGGAACCGGTGAATATTGCATATACCGTCGGTATCACGACGAGTGTTAATACGGTTGCGCTGATCAATCCGGCAATTACCGTAATTGCCATCGGGGTGCGAATCTCAGCACCTTCGCCAAACCCAATTGCCATCGGCAACAAGCCCAGCACTGTGGTCATGGTAGTCATGAGAATCGGCCGCAGGCGCGCTTTGCCGGCTTCAATAATCGCCTCGCGTTTCTTCATGCCTTTATTGCGCAACTGATTGATGTAGTCAACCAGTACGATGGCATTATTTACCACAATCCCGGCAAGCATGATCAGTCCAAGAAATACCATGATGTTCATCGGAATGCCGAGCACCCAAAGAATGAGCACGACCCCAATCAATCCAAACGGTACGGTAAACAAGATGACCAGCGGATGGATGAACGACTCAAACTGGGACGCCATGACGATGTATACCATGAAAATGGCCAAAAGCAGTGCCAATTGCAAGCTGTTCAGCGATACTTCCATTTCCTTGTTTTGACCGGTGATTTCAAAAGAGAATCCTTCCGGCAAATCCATGTTTGCCATGGTCGCGAACACATCTTCACTGACATCCGAAAGACTGCGCTCAGCGATGTTGGCGGTAATCAAGGCTGTACGTTCCTGATCGATCCGGCGAATTTCGCTTGGACCTTCTTTGATTTCAATTCTGGCGACGCTCTCAAGCGTAATCGGCACTTCACCGCCGGGGTTGACGTTCAAGAGCTTCAAGCGATCGATGGTTGCTTTGTCTTCATCTCGCACCCGGACCAAAACGTCGATGCGGCGATCTTCTTTTTTGAATTCAGTAGCCACATCTCCGCGCACCTTGTTGCGAACCAGGCTGGCCACAGTCATAATATTCAAATCATGATACGCCAGGCGATTGCGATCGTAAACAATCTGAACTTCGGGATTGCCGCGCTGCAGAGAGGATTTCACATCGGTCAAACCATCTACTCTTGACAGCTCTGCAACCGCATCACGGCTGGTGAGGGCCAATTCCGTGAGATTATAGCCGCGAATTTCTACCTCAACCGGCGTCTTGAAACTGAAAAGCACCGGGCGGGAAATTTTATAAGCGATACCGCTGTAGTTTTCCATGCTTGAACGAATGCTGTTGAGCACACGATCTTCCGTTAGCCGCATATCATCGTTTGCCTTTAGTCCAACGGTGATACTGGCGGTATGTTCACCCGCCTCGCTATCGTTGATTTTCGTCAGGTCCACACCCACAACCGTGGATATTTGAGATACTTCATCCTGCTCAAGGATCATCTGTTCAATTGGCGAGATGATATCCGCAGTAATTTCGACCGGGGTGCCAATCGGCAGAGTCAATTCCACTGTAAATTCACCCTGGCGAACTTCCGGAATTAACTCGCTGCCTAACTGCGGCAGCAGAACAAATACCGTAATTATAAAAGGAACCAGTGCGCCGGCGAGAACCGTTGAGCGATTGGTCAGTGCCCAGTCAATAATGGTTGTATAGCGTTGGGCAATGTATTGAAGCAGGCGATTGAAACGGTTGGTAATTGCTGCAAGTATTTTGGCGCCGACAGTTGTCCAAAAAGTGCTGACCAATCCGACCAGGGTCGTGATGACCATTAAGACGGCATTGAACGTGCGGCTGAAACAATACCAGCTGAAGCGCAGGATAAGCACCAGAATGCCAACGATGAAGCCAACGATTGTCGGCACCAGTAAAAGGAACTGCTTAAGTAGTCCGGCCGTTGTATAGCGATTGAAGATGCGCTTTACATCATCGCGAAAATCTCCGAGAAAATCTACTTTGGTGTAAAAACCGCCCAGGGTTTCCTGGCTGGCGTCTTCGCTGTTGCTGATGAAGCGGCGGGAAGCAAGCATAGGAATAAAAAAGAGCGCGACTGCCAAAGATGCCAGCAGTGAGAAAACTACCGTTAGGGCCAAATCACCAAAGATTTGACCGGCGATGCCTTCAACAAAAATCATCGGGAAGAAAACGGCTATGGTCGTCAGGGTTGAAGCTGTCACAGCGCTACCCACCTCGCCGGTGCCGCGTATAACCGACTCGACGAAGTCATCGCCTTCTTCGCGGCAGCGGAAAATACTCTCAATAACTACAATTGAGTTATCTACCAGCATACCGATACCCAATGCCAGTCCACCAAGCGACATGATGTTCAGGGAGACCTCAAACAGGTTCATTGGTGTAAAGGTGGCAAGGATTGAAATTGGAATGGCCAGTCCGACGATAACGGTGGTGGACAATTTGTTGAGAAAGAGGAGTAAGACGATGACGGCAAAAACACCGCCCCAAATTGCCGTGCTTTTTACGTCATCAATTGAATTCTCGATAAAAACAGATTGGTCGCTGAGGAGTGCCAGATTCATATCGCTGGGTAAACTGTAAGCCAAGTAGTTGGTCATGGCGCGCTTAATCATATCATCCTGAAATCCGCCGCCACCGGGGCCGCCACGGCCTTGTCCGCCTTGCTGCGCCGATTCCTCTTTATCGTCGTCCTTCTTCTTTTCTTTTTCGCGCATTTCTGCGACATACGCCTGCTGTTCTTCGGTCCCGAATACTTTGTCGCGTACGCGTTCTGCAACTTCAACAATATTGGCGTCGCCTTCTTTATATACTTCCAGCTCAACGCTTTCCTCTTCGTTCAACCGCGTAAGGATCTGCCGTTCCTTATAAGTTCGATAGACTTGACCGATATCTGCCAGACGTACTTCGCGATTGTTCTGAAAACCGAGTTTGATTTCTGCTATTTCGGCGACAGTCCGAAATTCATTGAGTGTACGAACGATATATTCGGTTTGACCTTCCTGGAGTTCGCCGCCGGCCAGGTTAACGTTCTCTTCGGACAGGCGCTGACGAATTTGCTGAATGTCAAGTCCCATTAGGGAGATTTGCTTCTCGTTCAACTCGACGCGGATTTCTTCTTCATATCCACCTTTTACGCGAACAGAGGCCACGCCGGGAACGGTTTCCAGGGCGCGTTTGATGTTTTCCTCTGCGATGTTGCGGCTGACATACAAATCGGGGCCACCGGTTAAACCGAGTCTTAAAATCGGGTCGAGCGAGGGATCGTACTTCAGGATGATCGGTTTGTTTGCATCTTCCGGTAGGAAAACGCGATCAAGTTTTTCGCGTACTTCGCCAATTGCTTCAATCATGTCCACATCCCAATTGTATTCCAGGATGACATCGGATTGTCCTGCTTTTGAAATCGAGCTAATGGCGGTAAGGTCAGCAACAACGCCCAATGCTTCTTCGACAGGGCGGGAGATCGCTGTTTCAATTTCCTCCGGCGCAGTACCGGGGAATTCGGTTCTGACGGTCAATGAGGGATAAGAAATGTCCGGCATCAGGTTCAAGCTTAGCTGATCATAGGAAAGCCAGCCGAAGAGCAAAAAAGCGATCGTTATCATGGTAACGGTAACGGGCCGCGACGTTGTAAACGAGAAAAAGTTGTTCGAAGAGCTTTGGGATTCCATTGAGGTGTATCCTGTTTTTCGGAAATATTCGGATTTTTTCTTCGCCAGGGCGCTTAGAATGAAATTGCCTGATGCCCTGGCGATCCAAAACTAGTAATGTGGGATGTGGCTGCACTGTCTAACGGCACAGCCATTATCTCAAAAGATTGGTTACGTACTAGTAGCGAGCCAGGGAAGCCTGAACTTTGCCCTGCCATGCATATGTCTTTTCGGACGACACCCTTACTCTGGTACCTTCTTTTAAGCCATTTTGCCCAAGAACAACTACTTTGGTGTCGCTGGGTAGATCGTTCAATACTTCAACCTTTTCAGAATCTTCAAAGCCCTTAACCAATTCGAATTTCGCTGCGCTGTCGCCGCGTGCAACATAGAAGTAAGAGCGGTCATTTTCGTAAATCAGTGCGGACTTTGGAATCAGTTGGGTGTCTTCATGGGTATCAACGACGAGCTCTGCACGAACAAACATACCGGGACTGAGGATGTTCTTGGGATCCTTAAGAGCGATCGTCACTTTGAAGGTACCGCTTTGTGGATCAATGATCGGGCTCTTGCGCTTCACGTAGCCGTTAAGCTTGACGCCGGGAATAACATCGGACGATATAAGAGCAGCCTGTCCCTTAAAGGTTTTGGAAAATTCGCTTTGCGGGATATAAACCGGAACGATTTTTTCCGTGAGATTGGCAACGGAAAACAGCTTTGTTGTTGTTTGAACGCGATCACCAAGGCGCACGGTTCTTTCACCAACAACACCGGAAATCGGGGAACGAACCGTTGTTTGACGAAGTAACAAGGCTGCGCGTTCCCAGGCGATCCTGGCCTGATCAAGCGTCAAACGGGCATTTTGAAACTCTTCTTCGCTCAGCAGTTCTTCAGCCTGAAGTTTTTCCAGGCGGGCAAAATTTGCCGTCTGTTTGTCATATTCGAGCTTGGCATTTTTTTCGTCCAGCTCGTAGGTGTCTTTTTCGATTTGCAGCAGTGGCGCGTTCTTGCCGATTTTATCGCTCTCATCTTTATAAATGGCAACGACCAATCCACCGATGCGCGGATAGATATCAACAATTTGCTCGGTTTCCAGGGTGCTGCTATATAATAGATAGCTGGAAATGGCGCCGCGCGTAACTTTGGTGACTTCGACCGGGATTACGCCAGAGTCGTCTCCGGAAATCGGATTGCCTTCGTCATCCCGCATCCGTCCTTTGCGCGTGGCTGTATTACCATCATTGCTGGATTCTTCAACTTCTGTTTTGTTATCGTCGTTGCCTTTTTCCTCGGCGCGACCATCCTCAGAACCACAACTGGCCAGAAACCCCATCATAGCCAGAATCATCATCAAACTCAGAAATCGTTTCATACTTCTCTTGCTCCTCAGAATTGGAAGTCTAACACGTCTATACCCATACACCTATCGCTACGCAACAGATAGGCGGAAGTTTGCAACTTAATAATTTTTCTTGTCTAATTCTCGTTACAATATAATTTACCGCGGTGGTTTAGGAAAATTCTATGACATCCGATGACAGGTTTTTACAAAACAGGACATTCACTATTTGAATCATATTATTTTAGACACCTTAAAGTGGTTTTTGTTGCCGTTGGGATTTATTCATTACGCAATCGTCTTTTTGCGAAATAAGCTCTACGATTACGGCGTGTTGAGCAAGAAAACCTTGCCGGTGCCGGTTGTCGCCATTGGCAATATTCAATTGGGAGGAACAGGTAAAACGCCCTTTGTTGCAGAATTGATACGGCGCCTGGAATTGCGCGGGCTCGTGGTTGGTATTTTGACGCGCGGATATCGCCGCTCCGGCACAACTCCCCTGGTTGTCGCCGCGGACGCTCCCAATACCGCTGTAAGCGAGATAGGGGACGAGCCGAAGATGCTGCTTCAGCACCTGAAGAACGGGGTGATAGGCGTTGGTGCCAATCGATATGAGGCCGCTCAGGCAATATTGAAAGACCATACGGTTGATGTCCTGCTCATGGATGATGGTTTTCAGCATCGACAATTAAATCGCGAACTGGATATTTGTCTGATCGATGTATCGCGCTGGAGACAGCATCCGTTTTTGTTTCCCTTCAGTTATTTGCGAGACATTAAGGGGGCTTTAAAGCGCGCAAAGTTCGTGATACTCAATAAATGGAGCGGCGAAAAGGATCTAATGCGTATCGAAGCGGAGGTGAAGAGTCTGGCGTCTGCTGCAATCGTGAAGCGCGGCCAATATCGGATCATTGGCTTGCGTCCGCTTGCGGGGCAGCGGGAGGAACTCAATGAAGCCGTTCTCAGCGGGGAAAAAATATTCGTTGTCAGCGGTATTGCCAATCCGGAGCATTTTCGCAGGAGCCTGGCGGGGGCAAATGACAACATCGTCGGCTATCGCGACTTCGCAGATCATCATAGCTATACGAAGGCGAACGTTGAGGAGATTTTTAGTGCAGCGCGAGAAGCTGATGCATCGATGATTGTGGTGACGGAAAAAGACGGCGTAAAGCTACGCCCATTGCTGAAAGGGGTGGAGCCAGAACCGTCTTTCTTCGAAGTGCTCATCCAATTTGAACTTCCGGGGATTGAGGACGTCGTCCAGGCAGTGCTGACGCTTGTTGGGGCGGCGAAAAGATGAAACGTCAAAACCAGTCTATGCATTCCAAACAAAAAAGCAATTTACCTGTTGACAATCGTAGATCGCTGCTATATATTGGTCGTCTATATTTGATCGCGGGGTGGAGCAGCTTGGTAGCTCGTCGGGCTCATAACCCGAAGGTCGCAGGTTCAAATCCTGCCCCCGCTACAACATAAAAAGCCTCTCAATTGAGAGGCTTTTTGCGTTTAGGGATTCCCACCGATTTATGTTATAACCACTGCAACTAAATAAGCGCCGCCGCGTAACTTGAGTGTTACCCAATTTCTTTTTCGAGCATCAGATCTTTTTTCTAATCTCTAAGCTTTTTAATCAACCCCAAGGAGGTATTATGAAGAAATTTGCCGCACCGTTCATCTTTATTGCCGTTCTATTGCTTGCTGTAAGCAGTAGCGCTGTCGCTGGAGATGAAGCAGATGTGAAAGATGTGATCAAGACCGCCTACATAGAAGGCGTTCATATCGAGAGCAGTCCCGAAAAAATGCGTGCTGGATTTCATCCGGACTTTACCATGTCGGTATTGCGCGATGACAAAATTGTGAAGGTGTCCCTGGATGATTGGATCGGTCGCATGGAGGCAGGAAACAAGGAAAAGAAAATGGATGCGCCGAAACCAAATGTGACCTATGAATTTCCGGAAGTGAATGTAGAAGGCAACGCAGCAGTTGCCCGCGTTGAGTTGCATCGCGACGGAAAGCATATCTTTACAGACTACCTCTCGCTATACAAATTTGAAGACGGCTGGAAAATTGTTGCGAAGATTTTTCATCGCCATTAGGAAAGTTACCAACTCGTGTGCGGCCGCGCCGCGCACGAGATGTTGGTTTCTCCAACCTCTACATCCCCCTTCGAAGGGGCATGTGAAGCGGCAATAATTTGCTGAGTCAACCAATCTCGAATCCCCAACCCCCACTTAAATCAACCGTTCTTTCAAGGCCTTGGCAACCACGTCAATTTGTGAATGTACTTGCAGTTTCGAATAGATGTTCTTCAGGTGAGTGTCTACGGTATGTAAGCTGATGCAGAGGTGGGCGGCAATATGTTTCTTGCTCATGCCGTTGACCAACAGGCGTAAAATTTCCTTTTCCCGCTTCCCCAATCCATATTCCTTGCGCGGTTGCGAATATTGGGTAAACATATGCAGCACTTTTGCTGCGATATGTGGACTCATCGCAGCACCGCCGGCGATAACGTCGCGAATGTGATGATCGATTTTCTCTGCGGAGGAAGATTTTAACAGGTAGCCATTGGCCCCGAGGCAAAGGGCATTAAAGACATTGTCATCATCATCGAAAATAGTGAGCATCAGGATTTTCGAGGCTGGACTCAGCTCCTTAAAACGCGGAATGGCGTCGAGGCCGCTAATCCCGGGTAGATCGATGTCCAGCAGAATGACTTCCGGGGCAAAATCTGTTTCCAGGAAGGCAAATGCCTCTTCACAGGATGTAAACGCGTGCTGGCATTGCAGACCATCACATTTGTTAATCAGTTCCTGAATCGAATCCCGAAAGAGGTCATCGTCTTCAACAATAATCACGTTAATCAGATTTTTAGTCGTTTTGTTCTCGCTCATCCCGGTCTTCCAATGCTAAGCTTACAGCCAATTTCCTTGCATTGCCAAAGTATCAATGCGCATCGCAAAAATCTATACCGCAATCAGGGTATTTTCCGCTTCTGGACATCAATGGTCGTGCCGCCTGAAGGCGTTGAACTTACTTCGACACTCATGCCGCTCTCCTTCGCACGCTTCTGGAAATTGCGCAATCCGTTACCGGATGATTTTCCAGCAGTATCAAATCCGACACCATCATCCTCGATTTGCATCCTCAGCATGTTGGTGTCCGCCGAAATTCGGATGGTCACTCGCTCTGCCTGCGAATGCCGCACGATGTTTTGCAGCGCTTCCTTATAGATGAGAAAGAGGTTGCGCCGAAAATGAATGTCGGGCTGTAGATCCAGATTGCCGCCTGGCGCTTCGAACTCAAAGTCAAGATGATCGAGCATGCGATTGGCAGTTTCGCGCATGCGAATGATCAGCTTTTCCATGGTGTCGTTCAGAGGATTGACGAACCAGACAATATCACGCATCGCGTTTGCGGTTTCGCTGGCAATAGAATGAACATCCTGTAAGCGCTGACGTTCTTTCTCAGCAAGCACTTCCTTCTCCTGCAGAATTTGGCTGATCAGTGAAATACTGCTGAGGTTGCTGCCGATTTCATCATGCAGGTCGCTGGCAATGCGACTACGCATTTGTTCTTTCTCGCGTTCTTTTTCTGCTTCGGCGGCGCGAGCTCTTAGTTCAGCGGCTTCCGCGCGGACCTTTGCCATTTCCAATTCAGAGCGGTCTTTCTCACGCTGCAGGGCTTCCTGGTTGCGTTGCTCAAACTTACGCACCTGCGAGCGCAATAGGACAAAGAGCCCGGCAAATCCCATCAGCGCGTAGCCGAGGTACGCCCAAATAGTTCGATACCAGGGCGGAAGAATCGAAAAACGGTAACGGTCCTCGATGCTGACCTGGTCATAAATGTTCCGGGCACGCACGCGGAACACATAGTCACCCTCAGGGATATTCGTATAGTCCTTACGCGTTTCTTTGGACCAGTTTGACCAGGTGGGATCAAACCCGTCCAGAAAGTATTGATACTCATTTTGGCCGGCTTCGTCATAAAATGCTGCGGCATACTGAAAGCGTAGCGCATTGTCTCTATAAAGCAATTCCGGGCCTGTTATGGTTTTGGCTGCCGGTAATTTTTCAGCTTTTGGCGTTCTGCCAGTAAAAATCAGTGAGTCGTCGCCAAGTGATACCGATCGAATATTGGTTAAGTAGGGTGAGACCGTGGGCTCAACCTCCGGGGCATAGCGAATAATACCTTCACTGCCGCCAAACCAGACGACGCCATTCGATTCCGGATAGATGACCCGAACTTCCCCCAGCCGATCCAGTCGCTGGAATGGGAAGGCGTTCCAATTGCCTTCGGTGCTACGGTGATGCACATGCGGACCCTCGTCCGAGCGAGATGCCAGCCATAGTGAGCCTTGTTGATCCTTTTTGATACGCCCGATATAACGATCGGATTCGCTGAGCAGATCGCCATATGAAGCTTCGTGCAGAAAGGTATCCTGGGTGGCGTCATAGCGGAACAGACCTCGCTCACTGGAAAAGACAATTTTGTTGTCGATTTTGAAGACGTTGATTTCGCCATTCGGCAGGCCGTCCTGCGGACCAAAATTTCTTGCCGTGAGGGTATGCTCTGCATCTGCGGAAACCGGCTCATGAATTTCAACACGGAAAGTGCCCTGGGCATTGGTGCCAACCCACAAAACATCGTTTTCGTCGCCGGTGATCGTGGTAAATTCGTCGAGCAATTCCGGCAGACGCTCGGTTCTTTCCCAGCCGTCTGCCGTTTCAGTCAAAATATAAAGCCCGTTTTGCAGTGCCAGATAAATGCGCTGCGGAAATTTAAGAGAGCGATGCAGGCCGGTCACCCGCGGCCAAACCATGTCGATCAGCGTTGCCTGATTGTCAACAACTTCATAGAGACCTTTGTCTGTTGCGGCAAGCAATGCTCGCTCAGTTGGAAATAACGCCCAGACAAATCCGGTCGCGGCATCAATGCGCTCGAAGCTGCTGTTTTCGAAGGGGCTTGCTGCCGGTTTCAGGCGATAAATACCCTGCTGTGATCCGGCATATAAAGAACCTTTGTAGCGGGTGATTGTCTGGATGCTTCCATCGAGGCCGTTGCCGCTGTTAAATTGTGAAAACGGCGAATTGATCTCTGCTCGGACAATTCCCTTAACGAGAGCCATCCATAAACCATTCTGTTCATCGAAAAAGGGGGCAACGATGGAAGGATTCGGCAGACCGTCGGCCGGATCAATAACATGATCGATTTTACCATTGGGATCAACAATGGCCGCGCCACCCTGGATGGTGCCAACGACCAGTTGATCTCCGGAACTTGTGCCGCTATAAGCCAGTTTGCCAAGGACAAAGTCGCGTAGCGGCGTGTCAAGTGGGGTGAATGTCTGCCCGTCATAGGCGAAAAATCCCTTCGCGCGGGGATGGGGACTTGCTACATAAATCTTCTTATTAATTTGATCAGGGACAATCGCATAGTTTTCGACATCCCTAAAATGATCTCCGCCGGGAATGGTTTGGATCTTGCCATTGGCCAGTTTTACAATACCGCGCCGCCAATCGCCGAAATACATGACATCATCCACTTCCACCGATAAAGCGCTCAGTGCTGTTGAGTCAATTGTGAAGCTCTCGTTTGCCCAGAAATAGACTTTAGAAAGGGTTAGGAAGTAGACGCCTTCACTGAGGGCGTGAGTCTTCCAAACGTCCGTTACTTTTTGATGTTCTTCAGGTAGGTATTGGCTGATTGAATGGTAAAGGAGCTGACCGGCGGGGTTTTGTCTGAGGTAGCCGAATCCGTTTTCCAGGCCGACATAAATAGTGCCGTCAGCAGCACGGTCGATGGAAATAGCCCCTATATTGTCTGGTGTTGGGATGGTCTGCCAACTGACCCCGTCGTATTGAAGAATGCCGGTATTGTTTGCGACGTATAAAATATCTCGGTCATCACTGACGAAGCCCCAGTTCTCCTGGTGACCATTGTAGGTTTTATAATCAAAAATTTCGAGGAAGAATTGCCCTTCTTCGCGCAGATTGGATTCGGATTGTGCCGCAAGCGCAATGCTGAGCAGCATGACGCAGACCGCTAGATATCGTAGATTCATAGCCCTCACTACCAGTTTCAATGTGATCTCCCGACCACCCCGTTATACTGATAATATTCATCAAATATAACATCATCGGTGATACAGCTGGCAAAAATCAGGAAAATACCGTGATTTCGGTATTTACTCCACAGCATCCGTCAACTAGTATGTTAAGCAAAAATGAGTTTCACTAACATTGGTTGAGGGATCTGCCATGAAAAATCGATACGCTAAATTGATCTTTGTTTTCCTAATATTCTCTACGCTGTCACTGTTTGCGCAAACCAATCCCATACCGAATCCGGATTTTGAAAACTGGAACGGGGGAGAGCCGGAAGGATGGCTAACCGGAAATGTGCCGGGATTTATGACGGTCACACAATCCGGTGATGCACAATCCGGCGCTGCTTCTGTTCGAGGTGAGGTGATTGACCTCGGTGGTCTGCCTTTTGGCCCGACTTTGACAAGCGGTAGCTTACAAGATATTACCTTCCCGGTATCTACCCGCCATGCCCGCCTTACCGGCTATTATCAATTTTCGCCCCAGGGCGGTGATAGTTTAGCTGTCGCTGTGGATGTGACCAATAACGGCCTGATTATTGGCATTGGCGTAGAGCGATTTGGCGCAGCCAGCAGTTGGACGCCCTTTTCGATCGACCTGAATTATACCGGCACGCAGCAGCCGAATGCCGGTTCAATCATCATTTCTATTGTTGATCCAGCAAGCAATATGGTTAATGTCGGGTCGTTCTTCCTGGTGGATAATTTGCAGTTTGAAGGAACCGCGGTCGGTATCGAGTCGGAGAGCTTTGAACCGGTTATTTCCGAGTTTAATCTCTCGCAAAACTATCCGAATCCCTTTAACCCCTCAACGACGATTGAATTTGCTGTGCCGACAACTGAGCATGTGCAACTTTCTATCTATAATTCCCTGGGACAATTGGTTGAAAGCCTGATTGATGAGCGTCGGGCGGCCGGTAGATATTCGGTTGTCTGGAATGCCGAAAGCTTACCTGGGGGACTCTATTTTTATCAACTGCAGGCCGGAGAATTTTCTGCGACGAAGAAGTTGATGCTGGTAAAGTAGGGCTGTTCTTCCCTTGCTATGGGAATCAGAATTTGGCTGTGCAAGTCCCGGGTCTCTGCCCGGGAGGAGTGAAGAAGACATGCTGCCCCGATAATCGGGGCACGTGTCTTTTTTGCTTGTGGAGTTACGTGCTAACTCAAAGCATCTTTCTAAGGGATGCAATCCACGCCTCCGGAAAATCCTTGCTGCTGGCAATTCATGCGATAATTCCTTATGCTGTACACAGGTCATTATTTTGAAGGGAATCGCAATGAAAGATAAGATTATCTGCTGCGTTGTCTTGTTCCTGGCGGTGAGTATTGTTCGTGCCCAGGATTTTGTCAAGGTCGTTGCAGATCCGATAGTCAGCGATGGGCGATATTCCGAGGGGGCGGCCTGGGCTGATATCAACAATGATGGCTACCTCGATCTCTTTGTTCCCGATCTTCATCTGACTGCGACCAACCAGCTTTTTATCAATAATCAGGACGGGAGCTTCCGTGAAGTCACCAGCGGTCCGGTCGTTAGTGAAATTGGCCGGACATCCGGCGGTTATTTCGGTGACTTTGACAACGATGGCGACGCTGACCTCTTTGTCGCCAACTATCTTTACACCAATAACTTCCTCTACCTGAACGACGGCCTCGGCAATTTTACCAAGGTTGTTGATGGCGACATTGTCAACGATGGCAGCCGCGCCTTTGGCGCCAGCATTGTTGACTATGATAACGACGGCTTTCTAGATATCTACGTTGTGAATGGCGCCTCGAGCAACTTCGGAGAAAATAATTTTCTCTATCGCAATAATGGGGATGCCACCTTTACCCAAATTACCAGTGGGCCACTTGTTGAAGACAGCGCTCATAGCAGCAGTGCTACCTGGTGCGATTATGATAATGACGGCGATTCAGATCTCTTCGTTGCCAACGGGTTTACTGAAGATCCCACACAAGTTGGTAACGCCTTTTATCGCAACAATGGGGATGGCACTTTTACAGAACTGGCCCTGAGTGATATCGGCCTCTGGCAAAGCTACGGATCAAATGGGAGCTGGGGGGATTATGATAATGACGGTGATTTCGATCTCTACGTAACCAATTTTATCGGCATCAATAATCACCTTTTCAGCAATAATGGGGATGGCACATTCACGCGAATCTTTAGTGGCATTGCCGTCAATGACCGCGGGGATTCAGTCAGTTCTACCTGGGGGGATTACGACAATGATGGCGATCTTGATCTGTACGTGACCAACGATTTTAACGAGAACAACGTGCTGTATCGCAATGACGATGGCGAGTTTGTGAAAGTTGTAGATGGAGATTTGGTCAATGACGGTGGGCGTTCCAATGGTGCAATCTGGGGGGATTATGACAACGATGGTGATCTCGATCTGTACGTTCCGAACGGGCAACGACCTGCCACCCAAAACAATATTCTCTATCGCAATGATAATGCTTCCGGCAATCACTGGGTGAACATCAAGTGTGTTGGTGTTGCCTCAAATACATCAGCAATTGGTGCGAAGGTGAGAGCAAAAGCGACGATTGATGGTGTTGAGCGCTGGCAATTGCGCCAGGTGTCTGGTTCAAGCGGATTTAATGCCCAGAACAGCCCTAACGTTGAATTTGGATTTGGCGCAGCTGTGCTGATTGATTCGCTGGTGATTGAATGGCCATCGGGAGCAGTTGACGTGTACACAGAAGTTGCGACGGATTCATTTTATCAGGCGACCGAGGGAATTGGTTTAGGCGCGGTTGTTATCAGCATTGAGTCCGATCAGCCTGGAATATCCGACTTTGCCTTATTGGCAAATTATCCCAATCCCTTTAATCCGGTCACGACAATTGAATACCGGCTGGATTCGACTTCAGAAATAGAACTGAGTGTGTTCGATATTCAGGGACGGCCCGTAAAGAAATTGGTTGCCGGTGTTCAGGGACCCGGTGGGTTTCGAATACAGTGGACGGGGGTAGACGATGGTGGTCAGCAAGTGGCTTCCGGTATCTACTATTATCGCCTGCGTCAGGGAAAGCGTGCCATCACTCGCTCTATGGTTTTGCTACGCTAAAGAACTGGATTGAACATAGGCACTCTAAGAGTGGGTTAGCCGCGCCGCGGGATTAAAAACGTGAAAATCCCCACTGTCATTACACCACTGAAAATCAGTAGGCTCCAGGGGTAAAATCCCCATCCGAAACCGCTAATCGATAACAGAATTTCCGTAATGAGAAAGCCCAGCATTAGCAGGAAGTTGCCGGCTTTTGTTAACCACCACAGCTCTACCCATTCCGCCTGAACAATAATAAATATGAATAAAAAAGATATAACGCCAATCAGATTGAGGTGGATGTAGGCGATAATTAAATTCCGGCTGTAAAAGAAATATGGTTGTAGTCCCGGAAAGAGGGCTAATATTTGCAAACATATTTTTAGCACGAAACTAACCAGTATCAACAGCAGAAAGCTTTTCAACCAAAGATTGTTGCGGAGCAAGGGGTGCATATGCATCTTCCCCAGCATCTGCAGTAGGAACCCCAGCCCGACGAGTTGTAGCAATGCTGCAATCGCCGCGGGGAAGATCACGTAATCGTAAAAACTCATTCCCAGCAGCGACAGCGCGTAGCCGGGGATGGCAGCAATTGCAAATGTGAGGAAGAATGTCCGGGCTTTTCGGTGGTCAAACTGAATTTGATGATTTTCAAACAGCTTGAAGAGAAGTCCGATGGCAACAAACAAGAACCAGCCGTTGTATTGGAAATGAAGGAAAAAATATACCGCTGCGTTATACGCTTCACTGCCCTGCATGCCTTTGGCCGAGAGAACGCCAATTCCGTAAGGTGCAAGAGTTGACAATAATCCCAGCCACAATCCAACGCGGACAAAGCTTAAGGATAAAGGTCTTGCTTCCCCGGCAGGGTATGCGCTTTTGCAGTCTTTCAGGAAGCGGTAAATGAACCAGTAATTCAGCAATTGAAACAGGGTTGAGACCAAAATCGACCAGAAAGCATACCCCTGAAGGCTGAAGGTAATCAGTATTGCCACAATTATGGGGACAGTCAATTTGAATTGTAACGGATAGCGACTTAATTCGATCTGTTTAGCACTTAGAAAATAGGTGGGTAACAATAATATCATTGCCGTATAAATCCACCCTTGAAATGCGACGTGGGAGTGGGCATGAAGAATATGCTTATATTGAAAGGGAATCAGATAGAAAGGGTAAGCACGCATCCCTGTGCCGAGTAGCCCGATAATCAGCAGAAACAGGAAGCTAAACCTAATGTTGCGCTTTTCGATCACTGTCCTGGATTACCTTATTATTTGACAGATTCCGGCAATGGATTGTGGCCCAAGACGACTACTCTATCAGCAAGAGCACATTCAGGCTGTCGTGCACCAGCGCTTTTGGCAGGTAGCCAATTGCGCCCGGGGTTTCGAGGATTAACTTTATCATTTCCTCTTCATTCACAACGGTTTTTGGCGGATCACCCTCACCGCTCAACATGTTCACCATCCAGATTGACTTCATGCGGGAAATGCTCTTGCCGATAAAGCGATAAAACATCTTTTTTGTATCTTCCTGAGATTTCAGGTCGTACACCTGTATTGGCAAATCACCTTCCCAAAGTTGTGTCTCTCCGGCATATATATCGAAAAGCTCCGACTTGGAAAGCTGCTTCACAGGAACGGATTTGTGCGCAACGACTGCCACCTGGCCATAAGCAGCTGACAAAAAGAGCACGCTCCCGATAATGAGTGATTGTATAAGTCTCACGGTTGCCTCATTCTCGCGGTCAAAACGTAACGGATATTGCCGCGGAATAAATTTGAAAGTCCGTTCCGGCTGTAAATCGCGGACTGTCATTTGATTGGTCAAGATTAACAAACTGCCCTTTCAGGCGAACCCGGTCGTTCATTTGATAGACCAGGCCAACGCTCGTCGATTGGACGGTGGTTTGGAATTGGCTTAGAGGCCTCGGATTGACATCCCCGGGAGCTGCCTGTCTGTTCTCATAGGTTCTCGTTTGCCAAATGCTGCCGTAAACCATTAGCGGCTCCGTTAGCTGCCATCCAAGGGTGCCGTAAAAAAACGACTTGTCGAAGCGTGCCAACTCCGTTGGTTCATCGTAGAAAACCCCGATGTACTCGCCATTAAAAACAAATGCGCCCAGTCTGTATTCCAGGTCGAATCCCAGTCGAATACGCTGCATTTCTTCAAGGGCAGGCAAGGTATCACCTACTTGCAATGCCAGTTCCATAAAGCGGTTCACTTTGTCATGCGTTAATGAAATACCCGTTTTGAGATCCTGGTAGCGAACACCGAAACGCGATCCCACCAAAAAGGTGCGGGTTGTGTCTGCACCGCTGCGCCCGCGATCATCGAGAGTGCTTAGATTGGGGCTGTTGCCGAGGTAGACTGCGTAATCGAACTTGGCGCTGCCAAGTGGCAAGACACCATAAGTCTGCGCAAATGCAATTGAAGGAATGTATTCTTCTATAACTATGATGTCTTCCAACGACTCTTCGTATACCAATGGCCGGGTTACGTAGGGGAGCAAAGGGGTACGATTCTTGAGCAAATTCAAATGATTAAAGGTGGGAATTTGCAAGCCGAGGCGAACTTGCAGGCGTTTATCGTAGCGGTATTTGATCCAGGCTTCTTCAAGCTTGAACGCACCGTAGCGGTCAGCGGAGGAAAACGAATTGACCAGTTCAAAATTAACAAACGCTGACCACTTTAGTTGGAAGTCGCGCTGCAAAAAAAGATTCAATTGTTGAAGCAGGAAGGAGTTTCGTCGCTCGTCAGTTCTCGGATTGCCGCTGTCCTCGAATTGATTTTGAAAATACCCAAAAATCTTCAGCGTTTCGTTATTCGATTGCGCAGATATAGAAATGCTGAAGGCGATAAGAATGATAATTGGAAAAAAGATTCTAAATGTCATTTTATCCTTTGTTGCTCGTGCCGCATAGCAGAACATACATGAAATCTAGCTAACTTTCAAGGCTACGAATGTGATGTCATCTTCCTGTTGATAACCGTTGGACCAGGCATTGATGCTTGCCAGCATTGTTTCCACAATTTCCTGGGCCGGCTTGTTTGCGCATTGTTTAAAGAGTTCTTTTGTGCGTTCTTCTCCCAGTAACTCTCCGTGATCATTGAACATTTCCGGTCCCCCGTCGCTCATAAACAGCACGACATCATTGCTGTTCAGCTGAATGTCTTCCTCTTTGTATGGAAATTTTGGAAAACTGCCCAGGGGCATACCTTTCAGGACAACTTCTTCTATGGCTCCCGATATGGCCCGGTATATCAGGGTATAGGGCATACCGGCTGAACTCAGGCGAAGCATCCCATCGCGAAATTTTGCAAGCGTAATGGCCATATACATTTGATGGAAGCCCATTTCTTTCAAGGCTTGCGAGGCATCTTGCAAGGTCGGGACCAGCGATGGTTTTCTGGCCAGGGAGTTAAACAAGCTTTTGGCAGCGGCGACCATCGTGCCGGCATGCAAACCATGTCCGGTTGCATCGCCCACTGCGATCGTCAGCATGCCGTCATCTTCGGTCCAGAAATCGTAGTAGTCTCCACCAACTTCGGTGGCGGGGATCATCACGGCGCCAATATCAACGCCCGGAATGTCCGGTAATGTTTTCGGTAACATGGACATTTGCAGCTGCCTCGCCTGCTCCAATTCACGCGATTTACGTTCGTTTTCGGCTTGCAGTGCCCGTGCTTCCGCCTCAGACGCCTTAATTCGCAGCTCTGCTGCCATTGCCTGCAGCTTCGCTTCCCGCTGTTCTTTTTCGCGCGCCTCGCGCAGAGAAGCGGTCATTTGATTAAATGATTGAGCCAATTCGCCAAATTCATCCCGGCTGTCGATAGCTGCGTTGGCCTCGAGGTCGCCTTCTGCGACCCTTCGCACCGCCTGGACGAGACGTTTGAGAGGCACCGACATCACCCGAACCAGTAACAGGATCAGTATGATCGAAGTGAAGACGGTTGCGATCAACAACAGAATTGTGATGTTGCGTGTCGATTGAAATGTGTTGCTTGCACGCTGAGCCGCCAGTGAAGCGTCGGTTTTGTTCTCTTCGATGAGATTATCCAGGCTATGGCTCAGATCATCATACACTTCCCGGGCGCTGCTATTGAGAAGCGCCGCGGCTTCGGTACCGCGATTCTCTCTGGAAAGAAAAAAGAACTCAAAGCTCTGGTCCTGGTAGTCGATCCAATTATTGTCAAAATCCTCATACAAACCTTGTTCTGCTGCAGAGGATAAATGCCGTGAAGCTGCTGCTTCAACCAGTTGTTCATAGGTGTCGCGATGATCATTGATTTCGTTAACTGCATGCTTCATCGCCTGCTCAAGCTGCCGTTTGAGGGAATCGTTTTGGGCAAATGCATGTTGCAGTTGATTACGCCGCAGATCGGCGCTAGTGAGCTTAATGTCGGAAATGGCAATTACTTTTGGCAGCCAGCTTTGAGTTACCTCATCAATCTCGGCTTTAATCGATGCCATTTCTCTAATTGAGTAAACATTGGCCGCAGTCATAAAGAGAAGAATGATGCCGAAGCCGATGGTTTGTTTGGTGCTAAGTCGTAAGTCCCGGAAGCGCATTTCGATAACCTGTCATCTCATAAGCAAAACATACTATTATGTTAGACCTGGAATCAATTCAATCGATTCCGCGGCGTCCGGATTAATATAGTATGTTCACTTTATAATGACCAATGGCAACATCCCCTGCCAAAGGGGATTTAGTGGGATGTCCGAATCTCTAATCCCCAATCTCCGGTTTCCAGGCCTATGGCTTCACGCGCTCCAGTGCCGCCAGGAGTTCATTCACGCGGATCGGTTTACTGACGAAATCATCCATCCCGGCTTCAAGATATTGCTGTTTGTGTTGCTCCATGGCATCGGCAGTCAGGGCAATGATGGTTGGTTGTTCACTTCGGGGAATTTCCTCACGGATACGTTGGGTTGCAGCGACCCCATCCATTTCCGGCATATGAATGTCCATCAAAATGACATCATATTTGATGCGCTCTTGTGCCTGAAGCGCTTCAAGCCCGTTGGCAGCGACATCTGCTTTGTAGCCGCATTTCTTCAGGATGCCCACCGCGACTTTCTGGTTAACCACGTTGTCCTCTGCCAGTAGAATTCGCAGTGGTTTCCGTTCCGCCATCTCCGGATCGAGCCCGGATTTGCCTTTTGAGCGAGATTCAGCGGCAATCTTTGCCTTGGCTGCAATGATGGTGAAATTGAAAGTGCTCCCTTTGCCGAACTCGCTCTCAACCCACATGCGTCCATTCATTAATTCAGCCAACTGCTTGCTGATTGCCAATCCAAGACCGGTGCCACCGTATTTGCGAGTGGTGGACTCATCGACCTGGCTAAATGAGCGGAATAGACGGTTGAGGCGGTCCTTTGGAATGCCGATCCCGGTATCTTCTACAGCAAAATGCAGCGTGTAGATATCGGGTTTGTCTTCCAGGGGAGAGGCTTCGACAGATACCGTGATGCCGCCTGATTCCGTAAACTTGATGGCGTTCCCCACGAGGTTTGTGAGGATTTGGCGAAGCCGTGTGGCGTCCTGACAAATGGCATCCGGCACGTTTTGCGCAATTTCATATTTCAATTCGAGCTTTTTTACCGATGCTCGATAGCGAACGATGTCAAACGTATCCTGGATGCTCTGTTCGATCGAGAAGGGCATTTTTTCCAGCTCGAGCTTATTGGCCTCAATTTTAGAGAAGTCGAGAATATCGTTGATGATTGTCAGAAGCGTATCGCCGCTCGCTCGAAGGGTTTGCAGCAGATCTTTTTGCGCTTTATTGAGACGTGTTTCTCCAAGGAGGGTCGCCATTCCCAGGACCCCATTCATTGGCGTGCGCAACTCGTGCGTCATCTGGGAAAGAAAAGTGCTTTTTGATTGATTGGCTACCTCTGCGGCATTCTTGGCATCGGCCAACTGCAGATTGGCGATTTCCAGTTCTACGCGCGCAGCCTCTTCCTTTTCACGCGCTTCCCGTTCTTGCACTAACATCTCATCGCGCAATCTTTGTGCTTCAAGGCGCTCGTGATAGGATTGATAGCGCGAATACAATGTTGAAACAATCAACAAGATCAATGCCGTAATTAATGGCCCGATGATCAGCGGATTATCCAGCCAACGCGGAGAAACTTTGAATTGTAGTATTGCCGGTTCAGAATAATTCAGGTCCCGGCTAACCGCCTGGACGCTAATTTTATAGTCGCCGGCCTCTTCTGCTGTCCAGGTATAGGTTCGAGCTTGTGTGAGTTCTTCCAATACAATTTCAGCCTCATCTGACAAGATGCGCACCAGGAACTTGCGCTTGGCGGGATTTGTGTAAAAGTCTCTTTCTTCATAGCTGAATTGCAGACTTGCGTTACGTATCATTTCGAAGCTGCCACGCGCATCAATTGGCTGGCCGTCTATTTCTACCGATTGCAGATTGATGGACGGTTGCTCGGCAGATACCCGGTAAAATGACAGGCCGTTATCTAAAAATCCAATCCAGAGATTGTCATTTGCATCGCCTTCAATATTCATTACGGAATTACCTGCGAGGCCATCGCGCGAGTCGAGAACGGTTGTCGCGATACCATCGTAGCCAATGATACCCCTTGACTCACTGCCGAACCACATCGTACCGTCCCCGGCCTGAAATATGGACCAGATGTTAGACGAAGGCAATGCCAGCAATGCTGATTTTTGAAAGCTCTTGCCGGCTTTGATTTCGAAAAGCCCATTTTCGTTTAGCTGCAGTAGTTCTCCGCTGGCCGCGTTATAGCTTAGAATCCCACTTTGTCCGCCAAACCAGTAGCCGCCATCTCTATCGATGTGAATAGTGTGATAACCGGCTTCCTTGACGCCCCATTCCCGGCAACGATTGCGGAAATGTCCCTGGCTGTAAGTAGCAATACCGGCGTTGGTGGCTATCCATAATATGCCATTTTTATCAATTTTGATGTCGTTAACATTGTCGCTCGGCAAACCATCAGCGCTGCCCAATGTCCGCGAATTCTTTGGGACTGCTGGATTGTAATGTGTCAACCCACCGCCGGCCCATCCGTTGCCCAGCCATAACCAGGAGGAATCATCTTCAGCGATAGTCATAACCCATCCTGAAGAGTTTAACTTTGTGAATTCATCATTTTCATATAGGATAAGTCCACTGCTCGCGCCAAACCAAAGCCGCTTGTCGCGAGTTTGATAGATTTCACGAACGTAGAGCTCTTTGGACAACGGATACATCTTCTTCAGCCGGTTATCTCTTACTTGAAAAATTCCAGCCCATTCTGATGCAAGCCAAAGAACGCTATCCGCATCGAAATGGATGTCGAAAATGGCGCGCGAGCGTTGTGGTGATTGCCAATGACTGAGTCCATCTGTCTTGTCGAAGCTGTCGAAGGTTGAGGGCTCAAATAGCGACAAGCCGCTCCAGCCACCGATTATCAACATCCCACTATCGCTCAATTCAAGGGAGCGAAGTATATCGCTTTCCTCACGTGTTTTGCGGATATAGTTGGTGAACCCATTCTCGTCGAGGCGGCTCAACCCATTTTCTGTAGTGATCCAATGAGTGCCGTCGGCTGTTTGTTTGATATCAGTAACGTGATCATGAGCCAGGCCGTCCAGGGTTGTTAGCCAGGTAATTTCTTCATTTTTGAAGCGCGCGATACCGCTCTTAGTGCCGATCCAGATGCAGCCTTTAGTATCTTCATAGACGCGCATGGCATCAACTGCGTCCCCCAGGATGCTGACGAGATTGCCGTTATGATATTTCCAGGCGCCTTTTTGTGTGGCGAACCATAAGGCATTGTCAGATGAGCGGAAAATATGGTTCACGAAGTGTGGGCCAATGGGCTTTAATTCCGGGACAACCGAGAAGCGTCCGTTTTCAAAAAAGGCCGGGCCATTCTCAGTGGCAATCCAGAGTGATCCATCCTCATTGACCAGTATGTCGTTGATATGGCTATCCAGCAGGCCATGATTTTTGTTGTAGTTTGTAAATGTTTGTCCGTCAAAATGTGAAATACCATCGAAGGTACCGATCCATAACGATTCCTCTTCGGCTGCGGCAATGCACCGGACGTTGTTGTTTGCCAGACCATCCATGAGTTGGTAATTCCGAAAACGCAGGCCATCAAAATGACTGATGCCAAGCTCCGTACCCAGCCAAACAGTGCCATCACTACTGCGATGAATTGCATTGATGCGATGATGTGGGAGACCATCGAGGGCCGTATAGTGCTGCCACGTTCCGCGATGGATTCGTGCTATTTCGAAATCAATACCGTTCAGTTTCTCTGCCCGGCCGAGGTCGATCACTGCCTTCTCTTTGCCGGTGTTGCCTTTTGTACGATAGTAGATCTGGCCGTAGGGTGTTTGGCAACGGACCCGGTATTTTCCGGGTTTTGATACGATCAATTCGAATTGCCCGAATAAATTGGTGAGGCCGGTTTTGACCCTTGTTTCTTTCCCGCCGGGCTCAGTCTTGACAAGCTCAACCGGCACACCCACTTGCGGCGTCTCGCCGTCGAGCATGTATACGCTACCGCTAACAAACTGCTGGGGTGGGAGTTTTAAATTCACAATTTGCGACCTGGGGCGCTGAATGATGAAGGTTTTTTCCTCCACCGTGTAATCGATGGTCGTGGCAATAAGGGTGTATTTGTTCGTGTAGGGGAGGAATTTTACCTGATAGGCACCGTTTTCATCTGTTTTAGCCGAGGCAACAAGGTTATTTCCCTCCATAATCTGGATAACGGCTTTCGGAACAGCTGCGCCGGTATGATCGCTAATTTTGCCGCGAACGAGGTATTGAGGCTTCTTTGTGGCCCGGAGTGCGAGTCGCCAGTTGCCGAGGCCCTGGGTTACTTTGACCATAAGCAGGTTGGCGCCCTTATGAAATTTGCTGGCAATAATAGCCTTGTCATCTGAATTGCTGTTGATTTCCAGGTTGCGATACAGCAGTTCGCCGTTCACATAAAGAGAAGCACCGTCATCACTGGAGAGATCAATGTGCCCTTCGCTCTCGCGGGGGCTATTCAACACCGCAAAGGCATAGGCGGTTGCGTATGTATGGTCTCCCAGTGCCTGGCGAAAGTCTGTCTCAACGCCTTCCTGATAATAGCGAATCCAGCTTAATGTATCACCGCTGCTGGTGATAAACGTATCCCCGGCCTTTGGATGCACATTGGCTTCACCGCTGGCCTGTTTCAGGTAGTCATGATCGCTATTGCTATGTGGAAAGGGGCCAAGGATAAGCCATTCACGCAAATATCCACCATCGATGCTATTGCCGGAAGTTTGTCCAAATGCTGTTGCAGAGAGAGTGATTAGAAAGAAATAGACGAGGTAGCCGCGAAGGGGGAAGCCGTTGTTTTTTTGAAGGCGTTTCAATTTCATGATATCAGTCTTGCGGCATTTTGGCCTGGACTTCGGTAAGTTGCGTTGTAGAGGTCGCGTAGAATGGTTGCGTCATGACGGATGTCAGCCAGTAATTCCCCCTGTTATAATACAGTCAAGTATCGGCAATCGGTGTCTACGACTTTAATGGCTGCTGGATAGACGGGGGAGCAATTGGCGGGCAAACTTCGCCGCGAATCTCTTTTCTTCCTTTCCAATAATAACACCCGCAGAATTCGCCAATCGTAATGCCTGTCACGCGCAGGGATGGTATGGTTTTTTTGTGATGGAAGCCTGACCTGACTAGCGTCTGGTTTGGGTTTGTGTTGTAGATGTTGCCTCAAACCAATGAGTTGAATATGGCTGCTCTCTTCTAAGGAAATTTCAATTCTCATTTTCGAATTTTCATGACCTGAATCTTTACAAGAAGTTCAAACTTTTCTATTGCGCTTTCAATCTGACTATTTTCGCTGAGTGGCTTCTTCAAACCTGTCTCCTGCATATTTGTCCAAAAAGTTTTTCTTTTTCTTGTCAATAAAGATCGATCTCAGGGGAATTGTTTATGTCTTTGTGGTTCAACGAGTGAGTTATTGCGGTTGCTTCTAATATTGAGAGGAGTTGTCTATGACTAAAGTGGAAATTTGCCTACTTGTATTGTCTATTGTTTGTATTTCATTAACTGATCTTGCTGCACAACACAGTAATTTTGCCGCCGATAAATCCAAGGTCCAGGTTGTTTTCCTTAGCCGGACCAAACTCCAAATAAAGAATAAGGATAAGAATGTTACTCTACGGGTAAAAGTATCAGATCTTAATCAGACTTACTTTGATGACCATGTTCCACCGGGCGGACTTAAGACCTTCTTTACGGATAGAGATGTCAAAACAAAGGACCTGGACTTTATGAAAATAACGTATGAATATGAGTTTCAGACTTTTGTCATCGAAGTTAATGCCATCCAGCGACGGCTAAGAGTGCTGGAAATGGCGCAAGAAGGTTCTGAGTGGTGGGATATTTTATCAAAGATATCGAGGAGGACATTGAGGTCAAAATACTCTTTGATTATCGACGGAGTGAAGACGCTCTATGATATTTCGGTAGCAGGGGCGGCTCGGCAAGAATCTCACCAGCTAATCCGTCGCATGGAAACCCTCCTTGCCTATCAAAATAATCGTGAGTATTACGGGGTAAATGAAACGGAGGTCTCTCTTGGAAAGATTGCCTACGGTGCCTGGTTGCTCAAAAGACATTCGCCTATTCTGGATCTTCGCGTTGGCCTCCTGCGCATGTATTCTGCTAGTACAAGGCCAGATAATGTTGAAGGGACAGGTGCATTTGAACTCTGGAACAGGAATAACGATTTGTTCCCTTTGCGAGCATCGATACAGATTCCAATAAGTGGAGAATCTTTAAGCAAACGTTTTGGCAGAATGTATCTGAATTTAATCTATGAGCAGTACTCTGTTGAACCTGATACTACCATATTTGCCGGTCAATTTTATTTGGATAACCCCTCGGGGAACGAAGCAGTGCTTTTTAATGGAGACCTGCGTTTGGAGGCAAAGTCGTACGGCCTTGCAGTTGTGCTAAAGAGTGTTGGATTGGCAGGATATTCTGACCTTGAAGCAGGAGTAATGGTATCCGAAGCGGAACTGTTTTTTGAAGATACAATTATTGATTCCGCGAATGCAATCAATTCAAACCGTTTTGATACAATAAATCGACGAATAGGTCCTTATTTCAATTGGTCACTTGGGCTTTTTGGCGTCCCAGCTTTGACGAAAATTGGTCCATACATTTCGGTTTCCTGGACGGGTGGTAAATTCAATTATAAAGAAGACGCAGAACTTTTTCTGGATGGAGGTAATGAGACTCCGTATGAATTACCAAAGGGAATTTGGAATTTTATCTTTGGTTTGAATGTATCACTTTGAAAAATTTTCAACATTTTCTGCTTTGGCGGTAAGAATATGTTAGAGGGTTAGATATCGCAGGGAAGCACCGCGATGGAAAAAATGGGTGCAAAACAAGGGGAGAGATATGGCGGAAATAATTTCGTTTCACAAAGACCGGGCAAATTTGGACTATAATCGCCAACCGGCACCATCTGAATATTTGTTAGATATAGAGGCGGCTGGGCAGGTTTGGAATACTCAATTTCGAACAGCCGAGGATCTGTTCTCGATTAACGTCCCTATCTCGCCGGACAAATCGATCAAAATTCATAGTCATATGGTTGCGCAAAGTGAGGAAACACTAAGATATATTGCATATGTCAGTGGGCTTCATGATGCCCAGAATGTTGATGAAGCATTTCAGGATGACCTTGCCAGGTATGTAGAGCCTGGTGAAATTGCAATTGCAATTAAACACCAATGTCCTGCGCCGGCCAAGGATGTTTTCGATTTTCTGAGGCTTCAATGTCACCATGTTCAAGTTGTTGTAGGGGTGGAGGTTGAAGGCCAGCGGGGAGCTATCGCACTACATCAACCGCGCGTCTATTTTCGCAGCACGGATACGAGTTGTAAATACGAGAAACAATTTCGTTTGATGGGCAACCCTAACTATCCGATGATTCTCTTAAAGCCGACATTCCCTGAGGTTTTGTCTATCGCCGAAAAGCAAAGTTTTGTTGACAATATTCGCACCTGGATGCTGATTGCGAATACCTATCTGGAGTTTCCTCACCGTGACGTATATCTTGGTAAGGATCCCATCGCTACCGATTCCGTGGAGCATGTAGAAATATTAGGAAGGAAGCTTCTGGATGCCATGTGTGGAGACCAGGAAGCAAGGGCTTGGTTGGCGGATCCGGAAAATAGAACGTACTGCTCCGAATTTGTTCATGCCGGGTTAAATCTCGGAATTCATTGCCCGCTCAATAAAGCATATTTAGGCGAGGAAAGATATAGTAGAATCGAACCATACCTTCAAAACAGAACTTTTCTCGAGGAAAATGAAAATAACTTTGCTCTCCATGCCAGTGTCTGTCTGGCGCCTGAGAGTTTGAAACCGATAACACAGTATTCAATTGACATGACCGAATCAAGGAATTGTACGCAGGTTGGTGTAGATCCCAGACTTGCATTGCGCTTGTATACCTGGGCAGATATTCTACAGATATGCGTTGATGAATTCCTGGATCATACGCCATATGAAATGCCGGCCCGGAACTTTTTGTCAATTGCCATCGCCAAGGCCAAGCGCGAATTCCTGAACCTGTATTTTCTCCAGCATCCATCGATGAAAGGTGCTCCCGAGCGCAGGAAATTTGATGATATCTATGATCAAATGATCAGCTTACCCATAGAAATAGCCGATCGCGAAGAGTTTTTGCTGAAATTAAGCGAGCTTACTTGTGAATTTGCAAATCTGGCATTCGATATTTCTCCGGCTGTGGATTATATCATTTCACCGAACTGCTACCTTATCTCTGCAACCAGACAACTAAAGGAAAAGGAAGCAGGGGGTGTTTTGGGTTGGCAGTACATTGGCCATTGCATACATGAAAAGCTACTCACGCCTATTGCTTTGTAAGAGGCGCGAGTAGTTCGAAGAAGACGTTTGATCTAACACAATGGAGTGAATTCTAGGCGCGGCGGATTCTCAGATGCCTTATTATCCAGTTAGAAAATCCAGGCAGCGTGATATAGGCCAGGCCGAAGAGAGAGGCTATTAATGTAACTCCCAGGGCTATTTGCCACGGTGGGATACTTCCATCGCTGACCGGTATATTTGGAGCCCCATACATAACAAATGGCGCCCAAAAGAGTGGATGTTGGTAATAAAACGTTATGTCGTAAAAGTCCAAATAGACGTTCTTCGCTAACATTGAACGCTTTGCCAGACTAAGCGCCTCGAATTCTCCTGATTTTGAATCGCCGAGCAAGCTGCGGTAAAATATAGGCATCAGTTTTGCTGAAAAACGGTCATCAACCGGCCAGGCCGTCATTATTACGCGCCGTGCCCCCTGCTTCAAGATAATTCGGGGTAGGCCTAACAATCCTTCCCCTGGCATGGCCTGACCGCGCCCGGTTTCGCAGGCGCTGAGGACGACTAGATCGTAGTCTTTTAAATTGAGATCCGCGATTTCATACCCCATCAACAAGCCATCCTCTTTCGAGTCTTCTCCAACCGCTAAAACCAGACCGGAAAATGCATCAAATTTATTGTCGATAAATCCATGCGTAGAAAAATGCAAGATGTTGTGTTGGCCTAAATGATCTTTTAATGCTTGCATTGTTGCTTTGTCACGTTTCAATATGGTTGTCCGTGGATAAATTCCCTTTATGCTGTCTGCCTCTTTTTCAGCATACCAGAGTGGCGATGAGGATAGCCAAGGAGCTGAAGGTTCTGAAACCGTGAACATGGCTGGGCGAGGGATAGTTGGATTCGACAATGTGAGAATTGCAGGCATTCGGCGAGTCCCTTTTAGTGTCATATGATCGATTTCGGAATCAGGACTATAAATGATTGCATGTTTGTTGAGCAGGAAATGCTGATGATAAGGTGTAGAATCGGTAGGGTAATAAGACGACTTATCAGGACTTTCTGTTAACAACATTTCCAATGGCAGTTGGATCATTTCCAGGTCTGGAACAACAATAAGATTTGGGGGTAAACTTATGTTTTCTGCAACCGGAGCAAATAACTGTTTATAGAGTTGATGGGCGATGTCCGCGCGAAAAGGGACTTTTGCCAACTCTTTCTGGGGTATGTAGCCCAAAAAGGGGGTAATTAACTCTTGAATTGCTTTTGTGAACTGTCTGGAATTGAGATTCAGCTCAACTGCATTCGTTGTATCTTTTGTCCTTACAATGGCAAAAGATGCGTCCTCTGTAATATGATAGTGGAGCATTCCGATATCCAGGTGTTGAAATGCGTCAAAGGGGAATTTCACGGTCTGGAAGTGCTTGCTGGAATCTTGTTTGTGGGTATTCTCTAATAATTGTATGCGTTTGGAAATCAGTTCGTAACGAGCCGACGATTGGGATTTTGATAAGTCATCAAATCGGCGCGGATCCAGGCGCATTTGGGTCTGGATTGCTTGCAGCTTTTGGCTGATAGTGCTGATATCTGTTCTTAACTCATTCTGCGGGTTGCTGGTGTCGGGATCTGACTGGCTATCAAAATCCCGCAATGCCCTGCTGCGGCTCAATGCCATATAGTACATTAAGGTGTCGACTGTGGATTGCAGCGGATTTGCCTGGTATAAATTAAAATAAGTGTTAATCAACTCATCATAAGGAGCAATCTGCGTGCTAAACTGCCCAATTTGCAGCATTTCAACTTTGATCTCCTCGCGACTTTCCTCGCTCAGTTCGAAAGCATGCTTGAACTGACTCAATGCTTTTTGCAACTTGCCTAAAGAGCGGTATGACCGGCCGAGTTCGACGGCATAATCTATCGCAATCTCCGTAGTGAGTGTAGAGAAGGATTTTGTGAGAGAGTCTTCCAGGATAGCCAAGGCTTCTGCATGATTGCCGTCGTCACTTTCCATCGCTGCTCGCCTAAGCTCAATATTTACCAATATCGAATTTGTATAGTTGCCAGGCTTCAATTTCTGTATGTATGATTTTGTGGTGTTTAGTGCCTGTCGCGCTTCTTTTTTGTTACCACCTTTCAAGTAGCTGTCCGCAATTTTCCATTGCCAATAGGTCAGATAGGCTGTAGATGAGCCGGATTGAATCAACTCGTGATAAATCTTTCTGGCAGTTTGATATTTTTCTTCCTCGACAAGCAGATCTGCGTAGCGAGTATAAGCCGGAATTCGAAATTGCCGATGAGATGCCTTGGCGCTCATATTGTAGACTCGGGCATATTCCTCTCTCTCATATGATTTAAGGTTTAAATGGCCATAAAAGCGCCCTTTTTCCAACAAAATCGAGAAGAGTTCTGAGGTTGCATTGACCTGGCGTGCTAAAACCTCGCTGGAGTCCAGAGCACCAAGTACCAGATCATAATTTTCGAGATTGAAATAGCATTGTGACAATCCACGATAGTTCCTGGCGGCAGTACCATACTGGCCGATAGCAATGGCAATCTTATTGGATTCGCGGAATAGAAATATGCTTTCTTTATAGCGGCTTTGTTTTTGATAAATGGTAGCCAGATTTGCTTGCGCCAAGAGTTGAAGCCGGTGATCTTTGATGATGACGGCATCTTCAAGGGCCTTTTTATACATGGTCTCAGCCGCTTCATAATTTCTTTGGATATCCTGCATCAAGGCCAAACTAATTCGATTGTAGATATCAAAGTGAGTATTGCCGTTTAACTTCGCTAATTGTAGCCCTTTTTGATAGAATTCTATCGCTTTACTCTGTTTACCCAATTGCTGATAACAATGAGCTAAAATATGCAATGTGAGGTTGTCCCTATCATAGTCAGGCAGTTTCAATAAGGCATCAACAGCTTTTTGGTGGGTCAACTGGCGACGATACCAGGAGGCAAAGACGAAATTCCGGTTATTGGCTGATAAGCGAAGTTTATTGATCTCTTTCTTAAAATCATATTTGTCACGATGCTTATGCAGAAAAGCGACATATCTGTCGAGAATTCGATAGCTATAGGAACCAGCTTGTAGGGCCAGACGATATGTCTTGTGGGCTTGCATGTGCTCACCTTGAATGTCCATTAACCTTGCAGACATCCAGGTCGCATTGCGCCGTGTTGCTGATTTTCGCGATAAGCTGTCAAAAAATGCTGCAGCTTCATTCTGCATCCGATGATGGAGCATGAGATGCATGAGATGCTCAAAAGCAAGTTCAAATTTGGGATTTTGAGATAGAAATATCTGCAGCTCAGATATCTGCTTCCGGGAAGAGCCGTTACTGCTTAAGATGAGTTTGGTGTAATACCGATCAATACCAGCATCAGCATAATCACTTTGAAGTCCGGATTGGCGGGGCAATATTGGTCCGCTGCATATTAGAATAAGTAAGATCACTAAAAATGAGAAATTGGGTAGGCCATATCTGTTCATAATTCTATCCCTCGACAGTGTACGAACCTTGCCTGTAAAGACTCGCGGTGTAAAAATTACGATGCCCGCCCATTAACATGGTGCGGGCATCAAACAAGAATGAAAAATCTAAACTGATGACCTTTTAGTTATACAGTAAGTCTCTTTTTAGTTTGATGTTTGCATTCTCAACTAAAAAAATATCTAGCACAAAGTCATCATGAAGTTAAGATCATACTATATGATTTGCGCGAAATCAACTCGGCGGCTTATCTCCACCTGCCGGCGGTACCGGCGGGTCCACATCCATGGTGGATTGTGTCGGAAAACCAATGCCGTTTGAGGCGCGTTGCTTCGTCGGCGGTTTATCACCACTGGGTGGATCAACCGGTGGTGGCACTTCGTGGCTCATTTGAATCGGAGGATATAGCCTTCCGAGCATATCTGCTGTCCAATTTAATTGAAATTGAATACCGTTAACGCAGTGTTGGATTTCTCGCCTTTCCCGGTCAGAAACAGTACTGATTCCGGTAATTTCCATTTCAAGAGGCAGCATACGTTGCGGATTCCCGCCAACTGCTTTAAAAATGGTGTCATTCAAACGGTTAATGTCTTTTTTGATTTCATATAAACGCTTACGAATATTATCTGTTGGTAAGCTGTTCAACTGGACCACATTTGGGCCTTTCTTCTTGTCAGCCATTAGTAGTCTCCCTCAATTTTTTGGTTGCACAAATTCTTCCAGTTGGTTTGCCAGTATTGGCGCTAGTTGATCCCATTGGCGGCCCTCTTACTTAATCATTGTTTGTCTTGCCATTCTTCTATGAACTCATCGATATATGGAAGGTCTTTGTCATTCCTATCCAGGTCTCTGAGTTGAGAAATGGCCTCGTCATAGTTGCCGGCATAACCATTTGCGAGTCCAAAAAAATATCGGTTTTTCTCTCTCTTACTTTTCGATGCATCTACAGCGGATTGCAGAGACTGTCTCAGCGTTTCTATAACAGGTATCCATGCTTCGCGATCTAAAGGTTTTTTATGCATCGCATTAATATTCTGGGCAAACTGCGATACACCAAGATAGAAGTAGTATTCGGATGCCAGAAGTTGATCGCCTTTTTCTGTGCTCTCGGCTAGTCCTTTAGCGTAAATTTCTTGCTCTTCGAGCTTCATGATGCATATTGGATACGCTCGCCGTTGATAATAATCCAATGCTTTTCTATAAACAATCAGAAAATTCTGATGCGCTTCCTCTTGGTTGCTGTCTGCCCCCTTCCAAGCCGATAGCGACGGTGCATATGGAACCGCATTTGTAAATATTAATTGTTGCGAAATCGGTGGTGGTTGCCCAAATCTATCGAGTGCTAACCCACTAAATATGATCACAATAGCCGCCATAGTTACGGAGGCTGCGGCCCGTAGCGGATACACTGTCATGTGTGAACGAAGCCGATTCGAATAATCGGCCAGTTTCTGCCACCATGGATTCGAATGTAAATCTTCTGTCGCAAGGAGAATATCACCTGCTTCCTCAATTAGCCGAACGGGCGAATCTTGTAATATCAATTCCTTTTCGCACGCCGCACATTGCGGAAGATGTATCACGAATTTTTCATACTCTATATCGGATAAGTCTTCCGTTAAGAAACGCCGTACGAGATCTTCCCGTTGATTTGCCTCGATATAGCAACTCATTTATTTCCCTCCCTCATCTATTCTTAGCCTGAGGAAAAATAATGTTGACATTTTTTTATTAAGTTCTATCCGCATCTACTCAATCCTTAGCGTAGAGCAAAATGATATTGACTGTTTTTTTATTTGATTCAACCTTTAATTAGTAAGGCGAATTAGTATTAAGATATTCAAGTAGTCACGTAATGTGTTTTCAAGATTCCCTTTCGTCATTTTCTTCCTCAATAATTTCAAGGCGTAATTTGTTGCTTCGCTGACCTGCTTCTTGGTGATACCCATACGTTCAGCTACCTCTTCAACATCAAGTTGCTCAAAGAATCTTAGTTGCAGAACGTGTTTGTATTTATTGGGAAGTTGCTTCAGCAGCCCTTTCAATATCTCTTTTAGTTCCGCTTGCTCTATTGCATGCTTATCCTCTCCATTGTCTTTTTCTGGCTTCAGGTGGCGTTCTCGTAGGTATTTACGGCGGGTCGTGTCACGGACAAATGTGGCAATCCTTTTGCGAGAAATGCCGAATACATAGCCGGCAATAGAAGTTTCGGGCGATGGTTCAAATTTACCTGTCTTTATGCTCTTCAAGGCTGCCAGAAGTATTTCTGTAACAAGGTCTTCTCTTGAATCGGTCGGAGCAAACTGCAGAAGCCTATTCACTGTTGACTCAACTTCTGGTTTAAGCAATTTATAAAATTCGGATTCAGCCTGCGTGTTTCCTGCTTGCAGCCGCTTAATGAAATCCTTGTCAAATTTCATAGTCATATCAATCGTGTCATCAATCGAATTTTTCTTCAATATTATTTGAAGTCGCGTAGAAGAAGTAGTAGAAACTATCAGATTTAAGGAATCAATAGCATTGCTTCAAGCGCTACCTGACCGAGTGAATGCATGTCAGCCGTCACCTGCTTGTTTGGTGTTCTCTTGGTCTTATTGCCGCTCTAGTAAGGGGGGTTCGATCGAGCCCTTCGGAAAGCTGTCTTATAACCGAGGACCGTCTTGAATCCACATGTGATGCTACTCCAAGTCCTAGTATAATTAAATATACAGAAAAGGTGTCACTTAGAAAACAGAGAAGTCATTTGGCCTCCTGAAGTGACCTGAAAAAGTGAAGATGAGGAATGGTGATGAGTGAAATAATGTATACTTTGTGGGCTATTCTCGAAAAAGCCGCCCTGGTTGGAATATTGCTGTTTGCCTTTTGGTTTACCTGGGTTGTTCCAAATGATACCAAGAGATCAAGAAACGTAGCCATGGTCGCAATGTTTGGTATTCTCATCGTTGGGGTCATTTTCAGCTTCAGAGAATACTATATCATAGGTGACGATATTCATCAGTTAAAATCCCTGACTCACCAAGGGGAATTGGAATTAGATAAGCTATATGTTCGTAAAGACATTCATCAAACAGAACTTGCACGCCTCGAAGGAGATTTGGCGATACTTTTGTCGGAAAAGGAGCGTTTAAGTGCAGCTATTCAAGACAGTAAATCCGATGAGAACCTCATATCGCGAAAGTATGCAGATTTGAGAAGGCGTATAGCTGATATGGATCAACGTTTGCACGAGTTCGATCGCAGTTTGAGCGCTATTTTTTTTGCCTCCCACAGTGATAAACTCTTGCCGGTTAAGTCTCAGGAAGTCGTCGATCAAATGTTCGCAAGCCTGGCCTCCTATGATCATTTCAATTTTTACCAACCGTCTCACATCGTCAATTCTTTAGTGTCATCACAAATGCGTTTGGAGAAGCGTAGTAAAGAATTGCGAGATGAGTTGCGGATGATTCAGGATAGTGGAGAGCAGTTGGAGAGCGACATTATTAATCTGCGAGAGGAATTGTCAGGTAATATCAGATTTGTACTGGTAAGTCCAGACAAGACATCTCGTTTCAACTAGGAACCGATTTAAACAAAATTGCCTGGGCAAATGCCTGAAATGGAGGGACCAGTAGTGAATCAAAGATGGAAAAGTTTTTTCGATATGTTTCTCCCTATGAACAATAAAAACGAAGCGGAGTCAATCGAAGTTTATGAGTTGGAGGAAGTAATGCCGACTCAAAACGGCGCAAGAAATGCACCGTTTGTGAGCCCCACCGAAAAACTAATTACGTTTGAAGAAAGGCTGCGGGACTGGGGAGCTTTAGCAGGCTTCATGAATCGCTCTAAAGAGGAAAGCTGGAAGATCATTGCAGATCGATTTAAAAGTCAGCTGTCGCTTCTTGAAGAGCAAAAGATTGCGGAGGAGATACCGGACACAGACGGAGAAGAGGGGCCTCGTGAGAACTCGGAAGGGCAGTTGCGCATACGCCTTGAAGAAATCAAAAAACGCATTGCACCCACTATGACTGCTGCCAAGGAGCAAGGGGATCGTTTACGAAATATGGGAATGATGCCGGAAGGGGCCCGGGTAATGGTCTGGATAGGCTGGATGGCGGTTGCGGTTCTGGGTTGGTTTTACAGCCTCATTTTGCAGGAAGTTATTGAGCAACCTGCCCGGGCGGAATCGTCAGCTACCAATGCTGTTACCAGTGTAAACGATATTATCGCGCTCTTTGTGCTAGGATTTGCCGAAATCAAAACAAAAATTCTGGAAGCCTACCCCTCAATGAGCGGCTATGAGTGGATTTTTCCGACCTTGGGGATCGTGCTGATCATTGTTGCGATTACATGTTATTTGATGTATCAACGGTCTTCTGGTGATCTTAAGTCCATTGAAAATGCATTGGATATCATTGCTCACGGCAGTCCGACACCAGATACGCGCGGCCCAGGGAAGAAAGATAAGAAGAATAGAAAAAGCCAACGGCTGGAAGAGCTGCAGCAAAGTCGCCGATCGCGTTGGTTAATGCTCGCGGTTATCTTTGGTCTCCCGGGCTTTGGATTGCTGCTCAGTTCAATACAAAAGAATTATTCGCTCTCAATGATTCTCATCGGCTATGTGATGGCCGCGCTTTCCGCAGGTGTGATGATGCTTGTCATTCACTACTCAATGGGAGAGAGCCTAAAAGAGGATCGCCAGCTGCTGCCCGATTGGTTAGTGAAAACCATTGTTATTGCCACATTGACGCTGTTTGGACTCATCTTTATTGGACTGTTCCTGCAATTGGCACTCGATCAGATTCATCACCAATTTCCTCGCTATTTGGTCATTTTCGCTCTCGGATGCTTCCTGCTTGGAGGTATGGCTGTATTGGCTGTCGGCACTATCCACAAGAATATCTACAACAATGAGAGCTATTGGATGCGTGTCGAAGGGCAGCTTGATCGGCGTTTACGTAATATCGAACGGCAAAAAGCGCGTCGCATCGAATCCGAAGAGAAAAATATCGCAAACCTTGAAGATACACAGTGGAAGGAAAAAAGCAGGATAGAGACGGATTTGGGCCGTTTCAAAACGATCTATGAACAAGCATATGAAATTGGTTCCGATGCCAGAATCCTTCGTGAACAGCGCTTGAATCCTGTTACATGAGAGCTTGGGGTCTAAAACAATATTCGAGAATAGAGGAATACTATGAAAAAGTGGTTGGAAAAAGGGAGTGGCTTCTTCTTCAGCACCACCAAGAGTAAGGCGGTTATGGATGAGGAAAATGGTGTTATAAAAATGGATGACACCGATGAGGAATTGTTCCTTCCCATTCAGGATCGGCAAGTTTATGAAGAATTAGAAGGCAATACTTTACCCGGTGTTACTTATAGAGTTAACACGATGGCGACAAAATCCCTGCAATTGCCTGGATTACCGGAGGAATATAAGGGGCTGGCCTATGATATGACCCAATTTAACATCGGTTTAACAGATGGGTATCTTGGCGTGTCTCCAAAGCAGAATCTTGAGAATCTTTCGGAAAGCTGTGAATTGGAAAAAGCAATGGCCTATCCATTGCGGATCAATGAACGAATTGCTTCAAATGAAGCGAAGCGTGTTGCCTTGGCTGAAGATATTGCCAGACGACAATCTGAATTAGAAAAGCTTGAGACGGAAATTGCCAGGGAAGAAATGAGTCTCGGGTCATTGCAGGAGCAGCGCGAAGCTTTCATTAAAGACGAAATTGCTTTCGAGCAATCCCTAATTGAACACCGAAGAAATGAACACCTTGAAATTGAAAAAAATGATATACAACGACGGATCAATGAGATTGAAGCAAGGTTCCTTGAACGCGAGCGTGAACAACTGGAGAAAATCGAAGAATTGCAAAAAAACAAGGATATTGAGGAAGAGGAAGAGACTGTCCGCAAACATCATCCTTTGGCGAAACTGATTACCGGCCTATTGCTGGTTGCCGGCGGTGCGGTCTTCATTATTGCCGATATTGCGCTGTCAATTGCTGCCATTTATGCACTTGGATTTCGCGATGTAACAGTTGACGCTGGGGGCGATAGTGTCGTCATCCCCTGGAGTGAGGCCATTTTTGATTTTGCTGTCTGGGGTACACATTGGGAAGGTGTCTTCGTCTGTCTAGGGATTGCTGCGCTTACCTTCTTCTTCAAGTTCCTATATGAGAGAATGATTTTCGACAAGATCCCGATCGGTCTCCATGAAAAATACATTCTCATCGGCCTTTCAGTTCTTACCCTTATCACCATTCTATTTCTTGGTAAGATACGCGCAGATTATTTGATAAATGAGGTAGTCCAGGCCAATCAAGCAATGGCCGCGCAAACAAACGGTACTTCCGGAAACACATTCCTCGGTGTTAGTCAGCAGGATGCCTTCTGGGGCATGTTCCTCACGACGCTACTCTTTCCAATGATTGGGGCTTTGATGTTGTCGGAAGGCCTCAATCGTATGTTTCGATCCCTGGGGCGCTTGAACTGGGTTCAGGTGCGTGATGTGATGCCAGGGGCGAAAGAAAAAGAAGCAGTGTTCGAGACCAGGGCGTATGAACCTGCTCTACCGCAACGCCTGGACAGCGAAATAAAACGTCGAGAAAAGAATTTGGTCCAGTTGAATGACAATCGAAATAAATGTCAGAGCGCATTGCTTCGCTTTCGTAAGGAGAGCAAACAGATCGAGTGCTTGATTCCTGTCTGGCGGGAAGCATCAGCGGCTTATCAGGGGCGCTGGGATAAGGTTCTGGTCTTGGAAAAGCTATTGTATATACAAGGATATGAACAGGGTAGATTGTTGAGAACCAACCGTGGTGCTTATAGCATTATTTCCGGTATGCTCGCCAATGAACTGACGGCACAGCCAATGTCTGATAATCCTGCTCTCTATAGCGGAGCAATACGGAACGATTAAGCTAAGTAAAAATTTTATTTGCGCCTAAATGTGGAGGCCATATGACAATCAGAAAATTTGTTCTGGCAATTGGATTGGGGATTTTGATACTCTTTCCTGGATGTTCCTGTGATGCGGATCCGCTGCAAGCCGAGCATTCAGCAACTAGAAACGGTGAAGCGATTTTGATCTTCCTGGATATTTCTAACAGCGTTACTGATGCCGCATTTGAAACGGCTGTAAAGCGCTTGGAAAAACTCTATCTCGAACTACCGAATCGCCGCAGCAACATTTGGATATATCCGCTCTTCGGCAAAACCGGTCAGATGACCCCGCCGATTTTAAAAATTGAGATGAAACGAAATCTATACTCCCAAAACGAGCAAATGATGCAGGCCTGGGAAAGTCAAAAGAGTGAGAATTGGCAAAAACATAAAAGTAAGCTATTCGCAAAGCGTGACGTGTTTAGGGAAGAATTTAGTGGCCGGGGAGGACCACTGAATTCAACCTGCATTTTGAAATCACTATCGGATGTTAAACGCTTTTTTCGACGGTTCCCGTTTTCCAGAAAACGCCTGATTTATATCAGTGACATGTTGGAGGATTGTAAGCGAACTAACATCGACCTTGACGAGTCCAGTGAAGCATTTCAGGCTGCTGGCGAAAAGGCTGATAGTTGTGTAACTAGCGATAATTTCCTGGCAGATGTGCGGATTAGCATTTTAGTGCCTGCTATTCCCAATTTTCCGAACTGGATTGACAACGACAATCTTTTGGCATTCTGGACCGGGGTTTTCCAGAAAGTCGGCATGTTTGAAGGCGCCGAAGTAGAGTTTGAGATTATTGCTGATAACTAGCATTGCTTGATTCAATAAGCCAAAGGCATTTAATACAAACTTGGGAGTTGGGACTATGTCAATAATTCACGGGGTTTGGGGTTTCCTGCTTGAGCTGAGCGCGAGTGCTGCAGCAGTTATATCAACGGTTGTTTTGCTGATTAATAATGAAAAGGCTCGGCGCGCTGTCGCCAGATTTTTCGATAAGAAGCTGCCTGGATGGTGGAAACAGATAAAATGGCCAAAAATCATCATCCGGCAATGGCAGTCAATCATACTCAGCAAGTTTTTGCGATACTTATTTATGGCTATAGCCGCGTTCTTCTGCTCGCGTCTGCTTCTTCTTATGGAAGATTGGCACCTTGGCATTCTCTGTATGTTTGCCGCCGGTATTTGGTTCTATAATTGGCGTATTGAACAGCGACTGAAAGCCGCAGATTGACCCCCAAACTTGATATGAGGAAAATCATGCCGAAATCCAAATCAGAAAAACGGAAGAAGACGAAAAACCTAACGGTTGCTTCAACCTCTCGATGGCTTCGCCGCTTGACCAGTGACATGATGTTAATTGTTCTATTTGCTGCAGTCGGTATACTAATTGCCCGTTTCTCCGTGCAAATGTTTGCGGCTGAACGCCTTGTGCACATTGTTGTTAGCGAATTTGTGACAACTTCGCCTGCGGTAACTGACAATGCCGAAGAACTTCATACCAGTATTTATCAATACATAGAGGGGATGTTGAATCGTGAAGCTGCTTATTTTGATGCGTTGATAGTAAAGGTTGATACAGTTGTAAATAGTCGCGAGATGGCCCGTAGAATTGGAGAGGAGCAGCCCGGAGATCAGGCGATTGTACTTTGGGGGTTGCTCGGTGAGGACAGCTACACGCCAAACTTTACTATGGTCAATCCTCCGCGAGGATTTGTTAGCGCGGACAATCAGCAGGCAAATCTGATTCATGATGTCGCTGATTTGCAAGGCCAGGCGCTTAATTTAGCAACGAGCACCTTGAGTGTTGCAGGATTTTCAATTGGCCTTGTTCATTATTGGAGCAAGAAATACCAACTGGCCATCAATTTTTTCGAACGTGCATTTGAACAAGACGATTCCAACGATGCGCTCCTCTTCTATATTGGAAACTGCTATTATTATCAAAAGGAATATCAATTATCAGAAGAAAGCTTTCGCAAAATACTAAGTCTTGAACCCGAGCAAGTAGCGGCTCTCAATAACCTTGCCGTTGCCAATTTGGCGCAGGGTAAGCAAGCGGAGGCCATTGAAATTCTTGAGCGTGGCCAGATACTCGATCCGACATCGTCAGCTATCCTGGTTAATCTGAGTGTTGCCCACCGGAAAAACGAAGATAATGACCTTGCCCGGATCTATTTGGAAAAAGCCCTTCAGATAGATCCTGAAAACTCTATTGCATTGACCAATAGGGCGGTTATCGCTTCAGAAAATGGAAATAAACTATACGCGATCGAGCTACTTGAAAAAGCATCACAGGCTGATGACGCACCAGTTGCCACCTTTGTCAACCTCGGACAGTTGTACAGCAATTACCTGAATAATCACCAGAAAGCATTGGCTGCTTATCATGAGGCAGAAAAGCTGGCGCCGCAAGATTCCAGCGTCGCTCTTGGATTGGTTATGGTGTATTTGAAAGCTGGGGATGAGGATAAAGCCTTGTTGAAGCTCGGAAAATTCCTCGAAAATGTGCAGTCTCCGGCAATCTATTATCAGCGTTTTGGCGATATTGCCTCCGATACCGGACTGCTCGAGCTGGCGAAATCTTTATATCACAGCTCATTTGACAGTGATCCCTTGATGATTTCCAATTTGCCGCGCATGGCGGAAATAGACTATCGCCTCGGCAAATCAGAAGCTGCACTACAAGGAATTTCGACATATTTGAAATTCCAACCGGAGGGCGAAGGCCTGGCCAGAGCTTTAGAACTTGGCTGCGTATTGGCATATAATGCCGGACAATATTCCCGAGCAACTGATTTTTGCCGTCGCGCCTATTTGAATGCCCCCGATGTAAAGGTCCATCTAACCAATTATGTGCAAAGCATGTTGGGAGCCGCCGGTTCTGATAAGGATACCAGTGCTATTCCAGCTATTGAATCGGCCATGGCAAAAATGGACCTGAGCGATTCCCTTCGTTCCCGATACCTGGCAGAGATCGGCAATGTTTATCTCAACTTGAAGGACTTTGAAAAGGGAATCCACTATTATCGCCAGGCTTTGCAATCTGATTCTGCCAATCATATCGCCCAAAAAAACATATTTGTGGCAACCTATAACTACGCCTTGAACCGCCAGAACCAGAGAGATTGGGAGAAGGCGTTATCCTTATTTGAAGAGGTGTCGGATATGACTTCAAGTAAAACAGACAGAGCTCTCATTATCTATAACAAAGCCTCGATTTATCAGCAAATGGGGCAGCGTAAAAAAGCAGAAAGTTGCATTGACGAATTCCTGGCTTATACATCGGAGCACAAACTAAATGACAATGCAGAAATTCGCCGTTTGCTCACTTCTGTCAGACAAGTGGAAGTGGCAGTGAAGTAAATTCTGAATGAACCTGATTCAGATTCGTCATAACGTATAGTATTGGTCTATAATAAGGCAGGTAATCCATTGAATAAGATACGAAGCTTTTTTTTGTATTTATCGGTAACTGATAAGCAACTGATAAAGAAATGTCCCGAACGGGAGCTGCTGATTCAGGAAATTATCGGGATTTCGGTCCTGATAACTGCGGTCTTTGCCTCATTCTCCGGCGCATATGCCATCTATAAGGTATTTGATCACGGCGTCCTGAGTATTACAATCGGAATTCTTTGGGGGTATACGATCATGAATATTGATCGTCAACTTGTTTCCTCTTTTCGGACTTCCGGTACTGCCTCTATGGAATCCCAAATATTTTCACGTTACCTGGGACCGTTATTCCTTAGAATGCCTCTGGCCATTCTCCTCGGAGTTATCATTTCGATACCGCTTGAGCTAAGAATCTTCGAGGCAGAAATTGACGAATACTTACGGAAGGCTGAACGAACGAAATTGACGGAATTGCGTGACAACCTGCATGTTGCTCATCTTGAAAGAAAAAACGACCATGCCTACGAAGTACAACGATTCGAGTTCAGGATTGACAGCCTTGAGCAAATGCGCACTTCTGTTCAGGAGAACATCGGAGAGGAAGAACGGAAACCCGTAACAAAGTATGTTACTCGACGAGATTCGAGCGGCGAATTATATCAGGTGCGGTTGATTCGGGAAAGCGCTCGTTTAGCTCTGCTTAAGCAACAGTTTGATGATTATACTCAACAAATTGGAGAGCTGAAAAGAGAATTTGATAGCAAGAAAATGGCATTCTTAGCAGTTACAGACAAACACGAATCAGAAGTAGATTCAATGGTGATTGCCGAAGCCGGATATGGGCGAGTCTACGATAGCTTTGTGACTCGCTATGGCGCCTTGAAGGATATAACGGAGGATCCTTCAAATGCAGAAATCGGTTTCGGCATTCGATTGACTATTATTCTCATCGAAATCATGCCCGTTTTGCTAAAGGTGCTATCCGAAAATAAGCAATATGGTCGGTTCATGGAGAGTGGCGATCGGCGGCAAGCCGAAAAAATGGAAATTGGAAATATTCGTTAGGAATCATATATCATCTTTTTGTCTAGGAGAACTTATGTGGCGTACAATTTTTGTCCTTGGGGTCGCCTTAGCTGGTCTCGCTATGCAACAACCTGAACCTTCAGGGGATCTTGGAAACAGGATAGCGAATTTGGAATACCGGCAGAATACTATCGAAACTTCGATTCGGGAAACCAAAGATAGTTTTCAGTTTTTCCTGACCCTCACACTGGCAATTGTCTCTTTGTTCTATGGATTGACAACATTTATGCAATATCGCCGCGACCTTCGGGAGCAGACTGAAAACCAGGATAAAATGAAATTGTTGACGGAGCAAAATAACCGTTATGAATCTTATATCACTCGACAGGAACAGAATAACCGGCAGCTGCTGGATAGCACCAAGCAGAATATTGATCAGGTGACTCAGTTGATAGAGTCACTTGATAGTATGTTCAAGGTTGTTGCTAAAGCAGATGAAATTGAGAAAAGTCTTACCGATCTCGATAGAGAAATGCGTGTGCAGAAGGAGCAGCAAAAGGAATATACAATGGAGTTATTGCGTGAGCTAAATACTGATGCAATTGAAATATGCGGTGGCATGAACCGCGACAATTACATGAGCCTGGAAAATCAGCAACGACTGCGCAATTTCCGAAATAAGCTCAATGCTCGATTTACAGAAATTGGAAAATTTGAAAATAAACTTAATGCTAATTGCTTTTTGATCCTCGGGCTTGATTTTAGAATTCGAAATCTCTTTGATGAGGCTTTGGAAAATCTTGAAATCGCTGTGCGGCGCGCCAAACTTTATAGCAAGCAGGATGGAGGCCCCTTAATGCATCCCGATCCCTCAAAGAACGAGGAAGAAATTCGAATGTGGAACAAGAAGTTGGCGAACATTGCCTTGTTCCACAAAGCCCTGATCCTCTATAATCTCGGTAAACACCGGGATGCAGAAAACATGTTCCGAGAAGCACTCGAATATGACCCCAATGATATTCAGGCAATGATATATATTCCGGAAGGTAAATATCTTGGGCATTACGCCGGATTTGAAGAAATAGTTAAAGAATTCGAACGATTGATAAATCTGTTGGAAGACAATAGAGACTTTCGCGGTAATCGCCTGTCAAAAGACATTTTGTTGTCACAGTTATATGTAAGATATGGCAATTGCTATTTTCCAGGAAGTACTCATAAACCATTTGCGAAACAAGAAAACCTGAAGGTGGCTGAAGAAATATATGCTCAGGCCTACCAGCAATTACCGGATTCATACTTGACGAAGTTTTCGTATGCTCAGGCCCTTGCTGAAAAGACAAGACGAAGAATACCGGAAGTAGAAAGGTTGGAAGCCGAAAAGTTGGCGCGCCAACTTTTCAGTGAAGCGTACGCAATTGTGAAGGTCAAGATTGGCGAGACAACCGAAACCAAAATCTTGCTGATGCTCTACTATATTTTGCTGATTTGTTGTCAGGAATTGGACCTTGGCAGCGATAAAATAGCCCGATTTATCAGTAAGATTTATGAGAAGGGTGCAGAGCTGCCTTCAATCGAAGGGTACAGGATTTACTCCCCTCTAACAAAAAACGATTTGACATACGAAGAGCTGAAGCAGGAAATCCAGGTTTTTGAAAATTCTTCAGAAAGGATTTTTGTATGAGTTACAACTTTGTGAATAGTCGACCAGGTAAGACATTATACATTAAATTCTATAATGGCCCTATCGCAAAATTCTTCGGAAAAGAGCAGACAGCTATTGTACGCCCTCACGATACACATGCGGTTCGCATCTTCGGGAAAAAACCGATCGAGCGTGTTGATATTCCCGATGAACCACTTACAGTGGAAATATCCAGATTGAGTTTCAAGACTCAGGATGAGGCAATTATTGACATAAACATCCGAATTACCGTAGCACCAATATTGGATCGTGAAAAGAAACTAGTAGAAATCGAGCATTGTGTGCCAGCCTTTACGGACAATAATCCCCGGGACTGGATTAAAAATATCTTGAAGACTCTCTTTGATCGCCTAAAACAATATAACTTCCATCAGATTGTGTGGGCGAACATGACCCCGGAAAGCGTGATACAATTTGAAAGCCTTATTCACGATCTTATGAATCCTGCGTTAGATAATTTTCGGAACATAGACAGGCTAACTGGGGATATCAACACTGACCCAGAAAACGCCATCCTGGATTTAACGCCTGATGTTATGAAAGAAGAGTCTTCCTCCAACGCCGCCGAGCCATTGCTTGACCTATCGGATGTGCAGGCACCTATTGATGCTGACGAATCGATTAAGGTCGGGGAGGAAAAGCGTTTGCAGCGTCGGGCAATACTGAGCGTAACAGACGCCGATAAGGTGCAATTCAGCAAAATTATTACAGATATTAAATCAGGGAATGGCGTAGCGAAAATTCTTGAGAGGGAAGCGGTGGCGTTGCTGGAAGAATTTAACTTTAGAGTTTATCCTGGCAGCTGTGTCATCGATTGTCAATATCCACAGATTGCGGATCAGCTGGACGAACAGAATATCGGTCACTTACCTATCCTAAAATATATCAATCTGTTTCAAAATGCTCGGGAGCGCTTGGTAAATCAAAAGCAATCTTTCGAAACTTTGCTGCAAGACCTGGAAAGGGAGTTTGAAGAACAGCAGCAGATTATTACAGAAGAAACAGAAGAGCTGCGAATCAAGCATAAACTGGCACTCGAAAAACAGCAAAGCGATTATGAATTCAAGAAGAACAAGCAGAAAAACTATTTTCAGAGGCAAATGGAAGGAGAAAATGCCAGTTTTGAAGCGGAGAAGTTGTTGATTGACGGCGATCTGGCGGAAGCCAAAGCCAAGGCTCAAATACAAATGCTCGATATTGAGAAAGGCCGAGCCACAGCCGCAGCCGGCCTTCATGCGGAAATACTTGAATCGAAAAAAGTCGAACAGCAAACGGAAATTGAGGAAATGAATCTTGAAAAAGAGAAGGCGCAGCAAATGCTCTCTAATCAGGAGGCCATTGAACAGCAACGAATTAGCGTTGATAAGCAAATTTTGAATGCAAAGCGTCAACTTCCTAAACCGGAAGAACTGGAGCAGATCGGTTTTAGCCTTGATCAGCTAATGGAGTTGAAAACGGAACAATTGAATTTGAAATTGAAAGCTGTTGAAGATCAGCGGATAGAAATTGATATGGCACGTAGGCACACGGAGGAAGAATTCCAATTTCAGACTGAAAAATGGCGACACGATCTGGAACGTGCAATAACCAACGATCAATATCAGTTCCAACTGACACAAAAAGCAGTTGAGCAGTATCTGGTATTCATCTATTCCAGGCTTTCAGTGGAAGACAGGCAAACGTTTATCCAAAGTCTTGGACATCATTTTGCTGAGGCGTTGGGTAATGCCAAAGATATGTTTGGAGACGTCAAGGTAAATTATATGCCGGACGGCAACGGGAATGGAGTCTTCGACTTCCTTTCATCGATTGGAAAAGGGCTGATGCAATCCGACATATTTCTGCCTGAAATTCAAAATGTTCTCGCGGGGTTGGGTATTGGTGCCAATGCTGACTCACTTGATGCTCAAAAGAATGGGGCGGAGAGCGGTGCTGCCGCAAACAATAGCAAAAAGGCAACAGCGTCGCAAGCGAAGCGCCAGCCGGGAGGCAAGGAAAGTAGTGCGGGATCTAAAAAAGAAGGTCAACAGTCGGCCAATATAGACCAATCATCTAAAAAACAGGATATTTCGCAGACGTCTGACTATCCACGATAGTCCATTTGGCCATCACTCTGTTGGTCAGAAATAGAATCCTAACCCTTTAAGCGCTTTAGTTAAAGGTTCTTTGATTCTATTGAATTCTTCCCTCTAAAGAAAAAACTAATTTTGTTGTCAATCTTTGTCCTCGTTAGGGTAAGAAATATAAAAGAGGTGGCGCGATGGACAAAATGGCACTAGATTGTTTTAGCTAAAAATCGTTCTTTCTCATGTGCTGATGATGGTTGATGTTGGGCTGTGTTGTTGGATTGTTCCGGGACTTGTATTGCCGATGTTGTTCTAACTATTAGAATGATGCAAATTAGCGATAGTTGGAGATGAGAGGTGTCTCTGATTTAATTTTATCCTTCCCGTTTGACTTTTTCCTTAATATCACCACCATCAATTTTTCCCCTAATGGAAAATATGTGAAAGTTTGCGTAAGCGCCACTTTGACTCGTTGATCGCTAACGGCTCTACCTGTGAATTTGATAATAAAGCGGTATATGACTTTGGAACTGGAGCTCTATGGAGGATATGCATGAGGCAGATGTTATTGGCTATTTTAACCTGGTCATTCTGTATAGGTATTAGTTCAGCTCAAGAAATCATTAATGGAACCGTTCGTGACGAAGACTTGAACTTCACGACTAATAGTGTGGCTGACTTTACATATCAGCAATTCGAGGGAATGATGGATTTTACAGGTCAGCACTTCCAGGGAGGTGCGGTATTTAACAGCTGTCATTTTGACGGGTTCACCAATTTTAAAGATGTGCGCTTTGATTCTAAAGCTTCTTTCAAGCATTCAAACTTTAACGGGATTGTATCATTTGACAATGCTGTCTTCAATGATATACTAGACTTTAGCTACACGAATTTTAGCGAAGAGGTCCGCTTCAGACGCGCTGTAATGCCGGAAGCTGTCGTGTTCTCCGGTTCTTCATTTGACGTTGAAATCGATTTTAGACTCACAAATCTTGACATGATGGAGTCAATATACCTGGAGGAGATGCACTATAAAATTGGACATCTTTGGGTGTATTGGGAACAATTGGAGAGGCGAGGAGGCAAATACCGTATTCAACTTCAGAATGCAAAGGTACTGGATCCGGACGACCGAGTTCTTCGCTTGCAGAGAATTTATCAGGATTTAAGCAATAATTATAAGGCACAAGATAATCTCAAGGATTCTGACAATGCCATGTATGAACTTGCGTTACGTATTGATGATATTGAAGGAGGTATCTGGGATACAATCTATTGCCTTCTCTTAGGGTATGGTTATAAGCCGCTACGTTTTCTTGGCTTCGTCATATTTGTTCTTGCATTTTTTACGTTCATTTTTTACCGCCGGTACTACGGTATGGTTGTTTTGGTAGTAAATGAACGCCTTTACAAAGACTTGTCAGCTACTGTCGCAAAAGCAAAGATCAATCCTCACAAATTTAACTTCCTGCGAAAATTTGACCATCAGGATTTCGCAAAACACAACAATATTTCCTGGCTTTATCGAATATGGCATACCCTACTATTTTGTGCATCTGTGATGTTTGGAATACGCTATAAAAAAGAATGGTCTGATATATCGCCGCAACATATCAGTTTGAATCAAGGATACCTTAAATGGACAACTTCGCTTTACATAATTGGACTACTGCAATATGTCTTTTTTGGGGTATTTGTAAAAACATCCGGTTTTCAACTATTGAAGACACTTTTTGGAGGTTTCTAGTTTCGTAAAAGAATCAGCGTGAAACAAATAATAACAGATGTGAGGTGCCTTGTTGAAGAAAATAATTTTAGTATTTTTCATATTCTCATTTTTGTACGCCGAGGAAGCTAAACAGACTAAAACTAAGGAGTTTAGCCCTGAGTTTAAGGCCGAATTCAAAAACCATGTTGTTGCTATTGGCGATTCTATAAATGCGGCTTTTGCGAAATTTTTTGCAATGCACAGTGAGGATATTCACCGCAAATATTTATACGTTCCGGATAAAAAATATGCTATATGGTTAAAAGTTCGCCTAGCAGTGGATGATAAAATCAACATATCCCATGTTCAGAAACTGCTCAATGAAACCATTGCGGAAGAAATCAACTCAACTGGCCATAACATTCAAGAAGAATTCAAAATTAAGTATGATTTAAACCCGGAAGAGCGCAAGGTCGGTCACAGGCATAGTAACCTTTTCTCTAAACTTCGCGAAGGTGCATTGTCAAGCGACGGCAAGTCTTACAAAGGGGCTTTGTACTTTGGCTATCTTCATTTGAGAGTAAATTGTAAGAAAGAAACTGACAAATTGCATGCCTTCTTTGATGAAATTTCTTTAAAAATAGAGCGTAACTATCCGAAAGGAAATGAATTTACCACGAGTCTGGAAGATTTAGGTGAAATTATTGGCAAATCACCTGCAATTAGAATCGATTATACAAGCCGTCCGACCGACTTTCATGAACCACTGAGTTTGGTTAACAAACATATAGAGTTTGAAGATTACTATATAAAAGAAAAGCAAAAGATGTTGGGGCAGAATCCATTCAAAAGGCGCCTGGAATTCGATATGCATTATCAACAAATATTGCGTGGTACGGGGAATTTTTCAGCCAGGGCTATGTCTACCTATTTTACAGGATTTGGTATTGAAAGATCTAAGGCCATGATTGACAATTACTTGACACAACCAGATATCGTTTTAACTCGTCAAGAGGGAAGCAATTGGCGACAACTGACAAGTGATCAAGAAGTACAATTTAAATATGATCTCCACCAGTATTTGGGGTCGCGGCGAAAATCTGAAATCAGATACACCTATCGTGACACGAACGGTAGAGAGCGAATGCCTCTTTTGCCAGGTAATATGCAGGAACAATTTAGTAAGGTAGGGGAAAAGCTCTATTATTTTGAGCCTAGTATGATCCTTCCGAAGTATTTTCACTGGTTGGCAACCAAAGCCGGACAGATTCGTGGGATAACGCTCTATCCCGAAAAATCTTTACAATACTACGACGAAACTTTAGATAGATTTTTATCGAAACCACCACGTTATCGCAGGATCCCTATTATCCTGGATGTATTGAAGTTTATGGCCGACTATGGGACTGCTATTACACTCAGTGACTATACCTCTATTGATATGGCTTGGCTAGATGTGGCAGTCCGTAGTTATCTAACCGGAAATGAAGTGAGAAAAAAGGCCGTTGGAGAGCAAATTGCATCGGATATTTGGAATCTTACCCGGAAATATAATGTAAGCGTTTCTTTTCATGCCAATGAAAACTCGGTGAAGTTTTTCGTACTCGATACTGCCTTGAGTCATTCGAAAGAGATTACCATCGTTGGTACAGAGCAAGAATTTAATGGACTTGACATTGTTAATAAAGTCGCATTTATAATGGCCGCCACTTTGAAGCAGCACTGGTTCAATTTCTACAAACACAAAGCCGAATTGCACTATGTCGATGTTGCTGATGTAGATTTTTACATGAGCGTTTTCAATATTCAGAGAGCGATGGAAGTACTGGATAGCAGTTTTGTTATTACCGATAAGAATCTTCAACACTTAAGTAAGAAAAGTGTTGAAGATTCTCTTGTTGACCAGCTTAAGAGTTTACGGAACCCTGATTCGATATACTTGGGGCGACAAGGATTTCTCGAAAAAGTCAACAAGAGTTTAGGACACGAGGTCGGGGAGCATGATCAAGATAAGCTCTTTGAAGCTTTTTATTTGAAGAAACATAAATATTTCAAGGAAATTGAGTGTTTTGGTCTCTGGGGTTATCTACAGCACTTGTTTAGTAGAAATAAGGATCATGAAATCTTGAATGAGTTCAAAATTGTCAAAGATATCCTGGACGTAAAGATAACTTTTCAAAAAGGCAAAGATCGATTCTTTAGTGATTTGCGAAAGATCCAGAAAAAGCTTGATGATGATAAGAACAGAGATCGACTTCTAGCCTTCTTTGCCACTGAAGAATATGAAGTTATGCACCTTGATTTTAATCCTTATCATCAGGTGTTTATTCAAATAATTGGATCCCACACACGTCACAACAAGTTGTGGTTCCCAGGAGAAAAGCAGCGTTATGATGATGATACATTATACACAATTCTGGGATGGCAAAATGAATAAATCATCTATTCATATGGTGTTGTTTGTCTTTCTTGTTAACCTAATGTCTGCTCAAGATTTGGAATATAGTATTGAGTATGAGAGAAATTTTGTAGGTGGTAACGTCATCGAAGCTGGAAATTATTTAGAGCTTTTGACTCAAGACAATATCTATAGCATCAAACTTCCAGATGATATGGATGTCAAATATATTGATGCGAATAAAATACACGATATCGAAGTTATCTTGCGGTTGCCAAACAAGATCGACGTCTCGCACGATTCGATATATCAGAAGATAGATCAGGCCGTTGCCAAACGTTCATTGTTGCTCTATTACGAGTATGACAATCAGAAGGGCAGCTGCCGGATAAAATTGTCAGCTGAAAGACGTTCCGCATATGGTAAATATATTGGCAGTGTTCTTCTCTTTACTGGAAAGTTAAGGGTTCAGAATCTAACCTTTACAAAATTAGATATAAAACAGTTTCTTTATAAAAATCCGCGGATCGATACAGTTGCAGCTAGCACTTTAGACGACACCACATTAATAAGGCTAGAACGAGAGATATTCTATTTTTCGGTCAATGCAATGTATAAAACCAAAGAACTTGAAAATGCCTCGTTTCGCGTAATTGGTCAGGATCGCGCCAATCCAGAAGCCCTTTCTAACTGGGTTGGGCCGCGTATTCCAAGTAATACTAATTCAATTGTGATAACGGAAGCAAAACTAGATGGCTATTATGGGTATCGACCCTGGTTCCCTATAAAGAGTCCAAGATATCTTCTTACTGGGACACATGAATTTCGCTATGAGATCGTGGACCAGTTTCAGCAATGGACGGTCAATTTCAAAAAGGATTGGCCATATCGCTGGCCGTGGAGATCCGCTTCTCTTATTCCTGCCACGCTATACGGTGCTGCACTTTTGCATCGTGGACGATCCGAAGATTACAAAGGAAAACAAGGACTAGCTTGCGTAGTCGGTGGGACTTTACTTGGATGGTCGCTGTTCAGGATAGCAGCTGAACCGTTGTTTGGAAAGTATGTGCACCAGCGTAAACGAGATGATCTATATATTAGTGACAGCTACGATAACCTACTGTCGTGGACAATTTCTGTGTTTTATTTATTAGACTTTATGGATCGACGACATCAACCGGATTTGTTCGGAAAAGTCAAGCCGTTCCCGGATCTTCCGGATCCTCCGGCCTTGCCCGCAAAAAATGAGCGTAGGTTCTCGCTGAGTTTGAATTGGCAATTTTAAACAATATGGGAGAGGGTTGAGCAGAGCGTTGGCGTACAAAATTAGTACCGATTGTTGCAGAAATATAGTCTAAAAATCCCCAGCCAGTCATCTGCTCAACGAAACTATTGGGAGGCTTCTTATATGGATTGGCCTAGTTGCCGTAATCGTTTGGCATTACTTTTTCTAATTGCATTGAAGCTTAGTAATGTCGTGCTTGGTCAGACTGTTAATAGTCGACCGGATGCTCCTCAAAATTTGTCAGGAATAGCAGATAATCAAGCAGTGCATTTAAGCTGGACTCTCAATGTTGAACCGGACATTCTCTATTACAATATTTATGGCGATACAACGAGTTCTGGTACATTGCACTTATATGGACGTACCAGCCTACCAAGTGATTCGAGTATAACTATTAACGGGCTGTTAAATGGACGAACTTATTACCTCTGTATAACCGCCGTAGACAGCATATTCCAGGAAAGTGATTTTTCGAACCTCGCTATTGTGAAGCCGTCTCAATTTATTCTCCTCTCACAACCCTTTAAGAAAAATCTGGATGGGGCTCTCCTTTCAGTAGACTTCGATCTTGATAAAGATTATGACATAGTCATTAGTGGTAAGGATTCTAGCGGTGCTGGCAGAACATATTTTATCGAGAATGAATATCCCCATTTTGAACAGTCTGTTATTCTTGATAGGGGAGCGCACCATGGCTTCATTGCAGTTGGGGATCTGGACCAAGATAATGATCCGGACTTTTTGCTCGCTGGCGAGCAGGCGGGTACTAGTTTCTCCGGCATATATGTGAACGATAAAGGCCAATTATTGCTGAGCTCCCTGGACTTGCCAGGATTTAGACGAGGTGGTTCTATTTGGCAAGATTTTAATAATGATGGCAGAAGAGATTTATTGATTATTGGTATGCAAGATGGACATAGAAGCACCATCCTATTTGAAAATTTGGGCGGAATATTAGTTGAGCACAACTCACGAATTCTGGCATTAAGCGATGGTGATTTGGCAGCTGCAGATTTTGATCGCGATGGGGATCGAGATATTGTTGTAATGGGGCTCGATGATGAAGGCCTGGAGCAAATTCAATTATTTGAGAATCGCCAAATGGACTTTGGGCCAGTTGACTTGAACCTGCCTGGTCTCTCTCGTGGTTCCATCGATTGCGGTGATTATAATAATGATGGTTTTCCTGATTTGTTAATAACTGGCAGAAATGCATCCGGAATATCTGCTGCAGTTCTGCGAAATGACGGTGATTGGTTGTTCTCGGAAATTAATGTAGATATCGACGGCGTATATGATGGCCAGGCAAAATGGGGCGATTTGAATAATGACGGGTTTCTAGATATTGCCCTGACTGGTCGCTCTGCTAACGGCCCTATAACCAAAGTATATTTTCAAATGAACAATGGTTTTCGTTTTGCAGAGGAACTCGAAGGATTGCATGAAGGTCAAATCAGCTTAGTTGACTTAACTGGAGATCATACTCTGGACATCGCTTTGAGTGGTAATCGCTTTACATATCTCTTCGAGAACAGATCTGTGACCGCAAATAGTAGGCCCGCAACACCTTTCGATGTGAAAAGTTTTGATATCGGCGACACCCTGGTCGTAAGTTGGCATCCATCAACGGACCCGGAATCTCCGCAAAGGGCGCTGACATATAATGTTAGTCTTGAGGCAGCACAAACAAATATGTATGCTATCTCTCCATTAGCAGATACATCGACGGGAAGCAGCTATGTGGTGGGGCTCAGCAATGTCGGGAGCGATACGACCATCAAGATTGTTGGGTTAGCAGATGGATTATATCAGGCTCGTGTACAAGCAATTGATCAGGCATTTCAAAACTCAGCTTTTTCCGCAAGCGGACATATTTCATGGGGGACCGCCCCGGCCTGGAGTTTGCCCGATACATTGTCAATGTTAGAAGATTCGACACTTCGCCTCAATTTTGATGATTTCTTGACTGATGGCAATAACCCTGATTCGACGCTCCACATCAGTTTTAGAGGTGGAGAACAGGTTACACTCACAATGTCCAGTGGTAGTCATATAGGAATTTTTCGTCCGGACACTGATTTTTTTGGTGTGGAAGAATTTGAAGCAGTCGTTACCGATAACAGCGGATTAAGAGCTTTGAAAAAATTTTGGATCAATGTAGTACCGGTAAATGATCCTCCGCGTTTTTTGTCTGTATTACCTGACACCACGATCGTCTTTCCTGAAGTATTGTCGCTGGCTGTTGCCAGTTGGCAAGAAAATGTTATTGATGTCGATGATCGCTTTGAGGATTTGAAATGGAGGCTCTTCGCAGATAGCAGTGCTCAAATATATTATTCGGAGTCGTCTGACTCCGTTTATATATCTATCCAAGGAACGGCTTCGATGCAGATTCCTGTTACGGTTGAAGTGCGTGATACAAGCCATGCCAGTGCAGAAACAGCATTTACTCTGGAGACCGCCAACATAAACCGAGGCCCGGTCATCACTGCTTTCGATACGCTTCGATTGATTGAAGATAAGGATACCACAATTGCCTTTTCAAACTGGTTTCATTTTGTCAGTGATCCTGATGATCCATCTGCATCTCTTCAATGGCGAGTCGATAGTGGAATAAATATTGAATCTGGGTTAAATTCCGATTCGACGGAGGTCACATTCGTCCCTTCCGCCAATTGGAATGGTAAAGATAGTTTAATAATTGAAGTTCAGGACGAAGGCGGTTTGAGTGATTCCACATGGCTTCAGCTAATCGTGAAGCCGGTCAATGATTTGCCGGAAATCGAAAGCGCCCATCTTTCACCGGCCCACTTCAATGTTGAATACAGTCAGGTCCTTCGCATCTCGGACATTGATGGGGACTCGCTTTCTGCAGAATTGATTGAGAATCCCTTTGACTGGTTGAATCTAGATAGTGGAACAAAAACACTATACGGTTGGCCGGATATTCGTGAAAGCAGAGAAGACTCAATTGTAGTCAAGATTAGAGATTCTGATTCAACCGGTATTGAAGTTCACATCTTACTTTCGTTGCAGAAATATTTTATCCGTCAGTTTGAATTGACGGAATCAACCGCATCTGAAATCGGCGTCAAGTGGGAATTGAATACCGAATTCGATGAGAACGAGTATATTGCCGTTTGGGACGAACAGGGTAATGACACTTTGTATCACAACCTTTCAAATCGGGAATTTCAAGGTGGTACGATTATTTCTGGCCTACAGGAAAACACAAATTACAATCTTCAACTGATACTAGATGCAGATGATGTGTCTGGCAAACAGTTAAGTGATATCAAGAGTATACGAACCCGTGTTCACTCTTGGGCGACTGCATATCCCGAGTCTACGAGAATGCTAACCAAAGAGTACCGGCTCTTGGCTACTCCATATGCAATTGAAAAAAAACGGCATCGACAGTTGTCTTACATTCTGAACACCGATGGCTATAACCCTAAGACGGAAAAAGTATTTATCATTAACCAAGATGGAAATGGGTTGCATAGACTTGAAGATGATTTACCCACTCATGAATTGAATCCGGGGGAGGCCGTATTTATTTCTGTCTACGAACCTCGTGGGGTTAATTCCGGTTCAGGACGATCGTTAATGGATGATGACTCGCTAGCTGTAGATATACCATCTCTTTCTGGAGCATCATGGCGTTGGGCATTTCTGTCCAATCCTTTTAATCGTGAAATTATATTTGATCGTTTTATCGATTCTACCCAATTGGAGCAGGATCATTTTTTTATCTTTGACTCCGAGGCCAACGACTGGGATCTACGTCGTATTGATATTGTCAAACCATATGAAAAAATATTGGTAAAATTAAATCGAGGGGGGCGAATCAAGTTACGAAATGTCGAGCAGAATCCTGGTGGGAAACGCGAGGCGGAGACTGCCGATTTTGATTGGAAAATTGAAGTGATTTTAAGTGATGAGGTTGCGGAAACCCAACAAGTTCTGGTAGTTGGGAGTAGTCCGACCGCGACTGACGGACGTGACTTCCACGATATTATCTCGCCTATTTTTCGAGCCCGAAATGAACAGCTCTTTATTGCAAATGATAACGAGGATTTCCTGGGCGATACTTTGCTGGCAGATTTTCGCGAAAGGAACCAGCCTGTGTACGAATTTCAAATTGCGGGAACGAATAAGCAAAACTCTGCTCGCTCTTTGAGATTTATTGCGGACGGGTTACCAGAACGCTGGGATTTTTTGGCTGTTGACGAGCAGAATAATGTTTTTGTGGAAGAGGCACAGCTTCAAGACATTCGGGCAGATTTTCGACTAAAACTCATTGTAGGAGAAATGAGCACCATTTCCGATATCAAAATGGAGTATGCCGCTGTCAATTCTGAGCTGATTGTTCATCATCCCTATCCGAATCCTTTCAATCAACAGGTTAAGATCAAATACAATCTACCCAACTATCATCAAATGACATTGGAGGTTCATGATGTACTCGGAAGAAAAGTAAGGACGATTTTCAAAAATCAGTCTCAAATAGGTGAACACATCTATGATTGGGATAGTAAAACAGACAATCAGAATATTGCAACCTCAGGAGTTTACTTCCTTGTATTGTCTTCGTCAGCGTTTCGAGAGGTCCGAAGAATTAACCTTGTCAAATGATGTTGAGACCAAGTCATCAAAGGAAATTCGCCACACTTTGGGAAGTATGCAAAAACAATTAATGTTGCTAGACATACACGCGGAGATTTGTTTGGTCCATGATTTGTCTACGCCGCCTGGAGGGTGAGCCTGATATATAATTTTCAACTTTCTGATTCCATCTGAAGTAAAACGACTTCATTTATAATATTGGTTGAGAAACGGTTATTCCAAATCTTAGCACAAACGCTGATTCATCAAAGAAAACCAAGTGTGTGATTTAGTCTATTAGAAAAACAATTCTTGAAGTAAATCAGACAAGAGCCTTTTACCTCCTTCTAACCCCTACAATACAATAGAGAGCCAGGAAGCATTGTTTTTTATTTATTAGGTAAATATGATTCATTCATCACTTATCATTTTGCACATTGTTGTATTTTTATGTATGTATATTTCATAAGCTGCAATTATTTGCAACTCCAAATAGTTAAAGATAAGATATGATACGCGAGCATTGGTTTACCTTTATTATTCCCGCCCTTTTATTGATTTTGGCGCCTGCCCTGGAAAATTTCGGGCGAGACTTTTTCAATCCACATAATATCAAACTTGTTAACGTGGAATTCCCAGCGCCAGACTCAATAAAGTTTGACCTAAAATGCGAGAGCCAAAAATATAGTGTTTTCAAATTTGAAGTCGCTTTCGATCAAGATATAGACTCTGTAATTGCCTATAAGGACATTGAAAAAGTTGATGTGACAGATTCTTGTCTTATTCCTGAACCGAAAAGATTGATTTTTAAAATCTCTAAGGAATCAGGAAATAAATCAGCGCTGATAAATGGTGAATATCTGCGTTTTTATATAAAATTTAAAAGTCCTCTGAGCGTTCCTGATTCAGGTTACCAAGTGAATATTAAGGGAGACTCACAAACAAAGAACAATAGTTTGTATTTGTTTAGAAAAGGCTTTAAGAATAGCTACAATCATTTTACATGGCACAACTTGTTTCTAATCGTTTTGTTCTCTTGGGTTGCTACAAGATATTTTGCTTACCGTGATCGCAAGTGTATTGATTTTACATTAGAAAAGTTTTCGGAACTTGACGATAGCAACGTAGTCAATTTTATAAAGTTCTTAGCGTCTGAGACATTGGAAGAGGATGTATCCTGTCTCTCTTTTGGGGCAGAGTACATCATTGACAGGCTCATCGGGAAGAAAGCATTTATAAAGAAATATATCGCACCCATAGAAAGAACAAAAAAGCCTCAGATGGCCGGCTTTTTTGGGCGCCTTTTACCATGGGTGGCAAATGAAGCATTCTATATTCGCACAAGAAACAAGTGTATCAGGGAGATACAAAAGAGCAATGAACCCGAATTGATAAGCTATCAAATATCCAACCTATCCGATATGATGATTAATGAATGTGATAGATATTTAAAGAAATCAAAAAATGACACTAGAGACACAAAAAGATCTACTAAATAAAGCTTTTCTGGAAAGTTTGACCGCTTATCAGCTAGATACCAATGACCAAAAAGCCTTTTATAGACTGTATCGCATTTTTTATCCTATCATCTTTTGGGTTGTCAAGAAAAATATGGGCATCCCTGAAGAACACAAGCAAGATGTGATTCAGGATATTATGGTTAAATACCAAAAAGCGTTGACTCGGATTACATTCACCTCCTTTGACAAGGCAAGAGCCTATCTGCTGCAAACGACTAAGAACACAATTACAGATTTCCGAAGGAAAAAAGACAATCATTTCTTGCGGTTTGAGGAGAGTATCATGCAAGATACAGCGATCTTTCCGCAGACTGAGCGGTTACAACTGACTTTAAAAGATAAATACGATTTGGTGAGCCCGTATTGGAAATTAGCCAGAACAAAAATCAGTAAAAACTACAGAATAATAATTGATGAGTTATATCGAGGAACCGAGGCTCGAGAAATATCGAGGAAAATCGGAGAAAAGGAGTTTTCGCAAAAGAGATTCAGTGATAAAGCCTACAAGGCTCGAATCAAATTCAGAAAAATTTTGTTGAAATGCCTTGAAAATGCATCTACGGATTACAATCTCAGCGAAATTGAACGACGATTGTTCTCGGAAATTGTTGCGCAAATGAGGAAAAAACAACAGTAAATCTTATTGCATACCTCCCCCACCCCTCAAGTCATTAATTTATAGCTACATACTGCCTCTACTTCAATAGTTAAATACCCGGTAAAGAAAAAAAAGTTATACAAAAAAGCGATATTTGATGATTTCGTTCGTTATGGTAAACAGTTATGGGAACTCTAATAATAAGGAGATATTAGGATGATTGAATCAAAACAAAACAAAAGCAATAGAAGAAATCAGAGAATGTTCTTGAGTGACATTCTGACCAATAAAATTGAGTATTTAGAATGCATTCGCGTTGTTTCAGAGGTGTGGTTATTTGTCAAAAGGAAGAAAGGGGAAATCCGAGCAGACGCGGTAAATCTAATAGATCATGAGTTTGTCAGCTATATTGGGACCATTGTTCTTCACAGAATTGAAAAGGAGTCTGTTCCACACAATGAGTTGGAGCTTAAACAAGTTATACAATGGATCCGCCAAGAATGTGAATCCTTGTTCAACAGGACTCCAAATAATTTTGAGAAAAGGCAAAAGAAGTTCAAAGCAGCTTTTATGAAAGCTGGTCAGGAATGGTTCGTTAAAGATATTTTGAGCGAAACCCACAATGCATGTATCGCAAACACAAAGAATTCGACAAGGTGGCTGTCTAAATGGTTAGGGAAAATACAAGCAAGTGCAATTCCACTTATCCGGCCTAAAGAAGGGGTTAATCGCTTGCTAATGTTAACTTCAAATACATTTAATCTAACAACGGCAATTATGATCTTGACCGTATTGTTTCCAACTTTGTGTATACTGCAAATAGGATTGAGTATGAACAAGCTATCCAGAAAAGATTGGCGAGATAAATCGGACAACATGAATCGAAATTGGAAGTTTAGAACCATGATATTCGTAGAGAATTACAAGAGGAATCAACTCCAAAAGTTATACCGGCTAAGAATGAATGATATTGTTATACTTAATCAGTGGGGGCAAACCGTCAAGATGTTGCGGAACACGATGCAGAAATTTAGCAAAAGGCGACTCATTTCTCTCGACCTGGAGAGGAGCTTTTCTAGAATAATAAAAAAATGGCACATATCGCTTCTACAAAATAAGGGTACAACAGCTTCTAAGCTTAGTAAAGTGAAAACCTTGGCAGAGAATCTGAAAAGAATTATTTTGCCATCAAAGTATATTCTGTTGCCTTCAAGTTTACTCAATTTAGGTCTAAGCGATTCTTTCAAGCCGAGAATCCGGAATTATGTGAGATTACTTGGCACTCGATATTTTTGGGGAGAAAACTCGGAAGAATCCGTAGCTTTGGATCTCGAAAGGCCAATTTCGTATAAAGCGAACAACTCTTCTATAGTCGGCGATTGCAGATCGACGATCTCCCGCGAGAATAATCTTGACTTCCACCCAGGTTGGTATGTTGATGATTTGACAATTAGCACTATTTCACTTTACGCATACAATAGATTCGATGGATTTAAAAACGATTCAAGCTCTCTAAATGACTCGCTTTCTAGCTTGGCAAAACAACAAAATCCTGCACGGAATAATATATTCCTCCTCGAACTTGAGCTATTAAATAGCAAGTCTGGTTTAGCACGTAATTCTTCGAACAATTTGAAATATGAAAAGATTTTTGAAACATCTACAATTTCCTTTCACAAATCAAATTTACCAGATCAATTCAGTATGGCGGAAATAGTACATTCCTGCACCGATTCTAACCTCCAAAGAGTTGCATAGAATGAAAGCCATAATAAACAATCAATTAAGAAGAACAATATTTATCAATCAATGTTGTGAGATGATTGGAGGAAAGAATCATGGTACTCTGGGATATTATTAAGAGCTTATTTATACATCAATCTCCTAAAGTAGCTAGCAAAATTGCTCAAGAGGTATTCGATCTAGAAGAGGAGGCAAAATTGGGCCTTGAACAAACAGAAGAATCAGAACAAGTTATGACTTATTCCCTGGCTCTAATGGGAATAGAATTAACAGAGGAGCAAATAAGTCGTCTGCAATCGGACCCGGATTTTGTTGAACTAGCGAATTCTCTTGGAAGCTCACTGGAGGCTATGGGCACCCTTCTTCAAAAAGATTCATTGTCAGACATCAAAAAGAAGCTAAAAAATACCATCGATAAAATTCCAGAGAAAGATTATCCAGCGACATTTAAAAAATAGCCTAGAGTGTGTTGAATGTCAGAACACCCAGATCAAAGTGCGATTAAGTATATATTTATCATTTTTGGAAAGCGAATATGTGTAGAAAGTTTCCATTTATGCCTGCACTTTGAGCACGATCAAATTTGCATAAAATAGGCATCGACATAAGAATATGTCGATGCCTGTGTGAAATGCAAAAACGAACTTTTGATTTCCACACAGCTTTTTTTCTTTCTCAAGAATGGTCTTCGATATCAAAAAAAAGAATGAGGCAAATAACAAAGCAGATAGTTTAAGAGCTTTATCTCAATCAATAGCCTGTGGCTCAACAGGCGTGGCTATATGACGGCATCCACTTCAAGAAGCTCGGCTATCGGATCTATTTTGTTCGTGGGCACACATGCTACATGTATCCACTAAAAAACTTCAAAAAACACTGGCATTCCCACCCCTCATTCCATACATTCATGCACTTTTTAAGGCGAAGACGATGATTGAAGTGGCAATGCAAACAAAATCGCCTATTAGAACTTCACTCTAAATCATTGTTTTTACTTCAAATGGCGGCATAGCTCAGTTGGTTAGAGCAGCGGAATCATAATCCGCGTGTCCGGGGTTCGAATCCCTGTGCCGCCACTCTTTTTTCCCTCCGGTTCAAATGAATAATTCCCTGAAATATCAATTTCTGGAGTTTGTGCGGGAGCACGAGCTGATTGCAGCCGGGCAGCGCATCATCGTTGCTGGTAGCGGTGGTGTCGACTCTATGGTGCTGCTCAACCTGTTGCTGGAATGGCAAAGTCATCTCGATATCGAGTTGGCTGTCGCTCATTTTAATCATCAGCTGCGGGGGGAGGACGCTGATCTCGATGAAGCACTTGTGCGAGAGGTTGCTGAGGTCAATAACCTGCAATTCTGGAGCGACCGTGACAATGTCGCGGCCACCGCCGCTCAGAACAAGTGGTCGATTGAAGAGGCCGGACGATATTTGCGCGATGCCTTTTTTCGCGATTGTCTGCAAACGCACAATTTTGATCTGATTGCCACTGCTCACCATCTTGATGACCAGGCGGAAACTATTCTCATGCGCATCATTGCCGGTACCGGGATTGAGGGCTTGAGCGGTATTCGTCTGCGACGCGATGCCTATATTCGTCCGCTGCTGTTTGCTGAAAAAAGACGGCTGCTTGAGTGGGCAGAGCAGCAACAGATTCAGTTTCGTCATGACGCCTCAAACGAAGATGAGCGCTTTACGCGTAATCGCGTTCGGCAACATCTTCTTCCATTGCTGCGTAATCAATTTGGGATGCAGGAACTTAAGCCGTTTTTGCGACTTGGACTAACGGCTGCGGATTGGGAAGCATACGTCAAAGCACAAGTTAGCGAAGTGCTCGAAAATGCCGATTTTATTGGCGATCAAAATAAAATACGCCTTGTTCTGACAGTCTGGAACCAGTATTTTTCCGGGATTCAGATTCGGGTGCTGGAATCGATTTTTGAGCGCCAGACCGGCTTGTCAAAAAAGCTTGTTTTTGAACAGTTTAGAAGCTTTGAAAAGTGGCTGAAGGGCGCTGCACCGGGGAAGAGATATCGCTTGCTGGATGCAATCGAAGTTACCATGCAAGATGATCATTTGACGTTTTCACCCCACAGAACGCCGGTGCCCGTTGATCAAACCGCCCCCCTGGATGGCATTATTCAGTTGGCGGAATTAGGACTGTCGATCTCTTTCGACCGTCTGTTGAGAAGCGAAGTAACACGATTGGATACGCCTGGTGTTGAGTTTCTTGATGCGGATAAATTGACATTGCCGCTGCGGATACGAACCTGGGTTGCCGGCGATAAATTCCGGCCATTGGGCATGTCTAATCGCAAAAAAGTAAGCGACTTTTTGACAGACGCACCGGCTTTACTGCTGGCAAAAAAAGAGATGTTGGTTCTGGAACACCAAACCGGCATTGTTGCCGTAGTTGGCGCACGTATTGACGACAACTACAAGATAACAGATCAGACACGTAACGTCCTAAAGATAGAGGCCCGTAAGATATGAATGCACCCGATTCGATACAGATCGATGACTTGTATTTTGAAACGCTGTTCTCCGAAAAGCAGATTCAGGATCGCCTCGGCGAACTGGCAAGGCAAATAAGCCGCGATTATGAAGGAAAAGTGCCGATCATGATTGGTGTCCTGAACGGTGCGGTGATCTTGCTGGCGGATCTTATTCGTTATCTCTCGATCGAGTGCGAAATGGACTTTATCAAAATATCCAGTTATGGGAATGCCCGGGTGTCTTCCGGTGAAATTACCATGATCAAGGACTTTAGTGCCGATCTTAAAGGACGAGACATTATTGTAGTCGAAGATATTGTGGATAGTGGTCTCTCTGTTCAGTATCTGAAACGCAGAATCAAAAGTATGAAACCTGCTTCGCTAAAATTTGTATCATTACTAGTGAAGAAAGGTGCAGCGAAGGTAGAGTTGGAAATAGATTACGTTGGGTTTGAAATCGAAAATAAGTTCGTCATTGGATACGGACTGGACTACAAGCAACAAAAACGTAATGTGAATGCGATTTACCAGCTAGCTGATAAATAAAGCTGCCAGACATCCCCTAAATCCCCCTTTGAAGGGAAATTTAGGGGGATGTCACGCGAGCAAAGCGCCTGACGGGCCATAGGCTCTCACAAGTTTTGAAGTAAAGCAAGCAAACATAAAGCTGATAGATTGGGCGAATATATGAGTGAAAATCAAAATAACAGATTCAGGGATAATCGCAATCCGGAAGGCCCAAACAATAACCGGGACGATTTTCCGTGGAAGAAGAGCTCTCGATCGGTCCTGTTCTGGCTGATCCTCTTCCTCGGTATCGCCTTTGTGTTTACATTGTATGCCCCTAATGAACGTGAACCCCTGGAAGTACCTTATGCCACCTTCCTTAAGTATATGGAAGAGGACAATATCGCCAAGGGCGAAGTCTTCATTTACGAAGACAGTCATGAGTTTATCGGCCAGCTGAAAGAAAAAGAAATTCAGCAAATTGGTAATGACAAGACCCGCGAGATCTCACGTTTCAAAACCATCATTCCTTTTCTCGATAAGGAAATGGAAGCCGATTGGAGACGTCGTGGCATCGACGTGAAGTTCATTAAGCCATCGACGGACTGGTCTGAAGCCCTGATTAACTTCCTGCCCTGGATCTTGTTGCTCGGTTTCTGGATTTTCCTCTTCCGTCGCATGCAGGGCGGTGGGGCAGGCAAAAACATTTTCTCATTCGGGAAAAGCCGCGCCAAGTTAATGATGGAAAATGAAACCATGGTCACTTTCGAAAATGTGGCCGGCTGTGATGAGGCAAAGGAAGAGCTCAAGGAAATTATCGAGTTCCTTAAGAATCCTGGTAAATTCAGCCGCCTTGGTGGGAAGATACCTAAGGGCGCTTTGCTGCTCGGGCCTCCAGGGACCGGTAAGACCTTGCTTGCGCGTGCCGTTGCCGGTGAGGCTGGCGTACCCTTCTTTTCCATGAGTGGTGCCGATTTTGTAGAAATGTTTGTTGGTGTTGGCGCCAGTCGTGTACGTGACCTGTTTGATCAGGGCCGGAAAAATGCCCCCTGTATTATTTTTATAGATGAAATTGATGCCGTTGGTCGTCAGCGTGGCGCTGGACTCGGCGGTGGACATGATGAACGCGAGCAGACCCTTAATGCCCTGCTGGTTGAAATGGACGGCTTTGATACCACTGAGGGTGTCATCATTATTGCTGCTACCAACCGCCCGGACGTGCTTGACGCAGCTCTACTCCGTCCCGGACGCTTCGATCGTCAGATCGTTGTCGATCGCCCGGACGTCAAAGGCCGCGAAGGTATTCTCCGCGTTCACAGCAAAAATATTCCGCTTGCCGACGACGTTGATATGTTTGTTATCGCCAAGGGGACGCCTGGACTGGCCGGTGCTGAATTGGCCAATCTCGTTAACGAAGCAGCTCTCTTTGCTGCCCGCGATGATTTTGACAAGGTCAGTATGGAACATTTCGAAATGGCCAAGGACAAGATCATGATGGGGATGGAGCGTCGCAGTCTGATTATGTCCGATGAGGAAAAGCGCAGCACTGCCTATCACGAAGCGGGTCATGCTTTGATTGCCAAGCTTTTGCCGGGATCCGATCCGGTGCATAAGGTGACGATCATCCCGCGTGGCCGGGCATTGGGTCTCACCCATTACTTGCCGACCGATGAGAATTATACGATGTCGCGGAAGTATATTGAAACCATGCTCTGCACCCTGATGGGTGGCCGGGTTGCCGAGAAACTGGTGTTTGATCACTTGACAACCGGCGCCGGAAACGACATCGAGCGCGCAACAGCTATTGCACGCAAAATGGTGACTGAATGGGGTATGAGCGACAAGATGGGGCCATTGGCCTTTGGCAAAAAGGACGAAGAAGTGTTCCTCGGTCGGGAAATCGCCACCAGTCGCGATTACAGCGAAGAGACCGCCCGCGAGATCGACTCGGAAGTGAAGCGTATTATTCTGGAAGCGGAGAAGAAAACCAGCAAACTGCTTTCCAAGAATATAAAGCAGCTACATAAGATTTCAGAAGCCTTGTTGGATCGTGAGATTCTCGATGGCGAAGAAATTGATCTTTTGATGGAAGATAAGCCATTGCCTGATAAGGCACTTGGGCGCCGTTATGCAACATTCAGAAACGGCGGAAACGGCGCGGCCGATAACGGAAACGGCAAAGTAGAGAAAGTGGAAGCCGAAGACTCGGGAGATGAGAAGCCCCCGGCGCCGGATGAATCGGAAGCATAGCAACATGGATACGGATAAACTTGAAGCCGGTGTGCGGCTGATTCTGGAAGGAATTGGTGAGGACGCCGGCCGCAAGGGACTGCAAAAGACACCGGAACGTGTCGCCGAGATGTTAACGGAAGTTCTGGGCGCTACCGGTAGAGAATTGCATGTCAACGTTGGTCTAGACGAAAATTTGCGTGGTGACCATCTCATCCGAATAGAAGATATCAGTTTCTATTCGGTCTGCGAGCATCATCTCCTGCCGTTTTTTGGGAAAATTGATATTGCTTACCGGCCGGCAGACGGCCGTGTGGCCGGTTTTTCCAGCTTCTCGAAGATCGTTGATCACTTTTCAGCCCAACTGCAATTACAGGAACGGTTGACCGACCAGGTGGGTCAATTTATCATGACACATCTGAAACCCCATGGCGTACATGTCCGCAGCGAAGCCACTCAGCTTTGCGCCTCAATGCGCGGAGAGCACAAGAAGGATGTGCGGACAGTTTGTGAAGCAACCATCGGGGATATTGACATAAGAAAGTGAGATGTCATAATTTCCAAATTCCAACAGAAAAAATCCCAATTTGGGATTTCGCTGAAAATCCGTTGGCTTTTGATTCACATTGATAGTATTGACATACCAATCTCGTTAAAGAAAAGACAGGCTTTATAAATGTATGATTTCTTGTCGGGCAAGGTGCCCGGCGGTTTTGCATTGTATGTGCTGGTGATTTTGCTGATCTTCCTGGTGCTCTACAACAGCTCCCGGAAAAACGACCTGTTCACGCCGGCCAAGTTTAAGGTCTGGTTTCTGGCGGTTTGGGCAGTGATTACCCTTGGCTATTTTGCCCTGTGGGTTTCCGATCCTCCGCCGGAGGTGCTAAATCGATATTCGGTTTTCTTTGTCAGCGAAGATCCGGCTGCTGAATGGGTGGCCGAGGCTCTGAACCAGGAAACAGAAGCCGGGATTCAACCCTTTCGCAGTCCGACAGATTTTTTCTTCCCGATGCGCTGGACTCAATATGGTGGTGTCAGCGGATCGGGAAACAATTCGCAGGTCCGTGATAGAATTGTTCGTAATTTACCGATAGACCAATTTGTGCTGGGCGCACTGCGGAAGTCTGCAAATGGGCATATCTTGCAAATGACACTATATCAGTCCGGTGGAGAGGTAGAAAAAACCTCGCCGGAGTTTCGCTTGGAGGCTGATAATCCCTTTGCTGTTGCCACCGAAATTGCAGCATGGATCAGCGAACATCTCCAGGTAAAGCTGGATTTTATGTATCAAATGCCACCCGACAGTCTTTCCGTTCATGCAAAAGCGGCATTTTATGCAAAAAAATACAAAAAAAGTGAAAATCTGTGCGTTTCAACACTGATGCAACACCCAAATCATGCGGAAATTCAACGGTGGCAGCAATTTAACCGCATTCGACTTGCCGGTATCAAACGGACCGAGGAGAAAGACAGGAATCCGTATGAGACCCGGAAATCGGAGTGGGAACTGATGTTAATGGAAGCCCGGAAGATTTTGATTAACCGCGCGAAGGAAAATATCGCCGCCAATATCGATGATCCGGTGCTGGATAACATGATCGCTGAGAGCTTTATTCAGGAAGAGCGATTTGCAGAAGCAGAAGAGTTTCTGAAAATCGCCTACAATGCCAATCCATTTAACATCGAAGTGTTGGAGAATCTGTCACTATTGCACCCCTCGCGTTATGAGGATCTCTCGTTTAGCAATAAACGGGCAATATTAAACCGGATTTTGGAAATTTGCCCGATGTATGAGAGTGTGCTGGTACGCCTGGTAGAAGACCTGCTTCAATCAGTACCGGTTAATCAGGCGCCCTCGCAAAAGGTGCGGGAATATTTGGATCGGATGTTGGCTTTAAATCCGAATTCAACCACCGCCCTGATGCTGCAAGGGAAATATTTGCTAACGATTTTTGATTATCGCCAGGCCTATCAGATGTTTTTGAAGGCCGATTCGCTCGCACCGGAGTCAGAACTGGCGAAATATAATTTAGGCGTAACGGCCTTTAAGCTGGAAGAGTTTAGTGCAGCAAGAGGCTACTTTCAGGAAGCAATTCGAATTGCAGATCATCTCGATTCGCATCTCTACCTGGGAGTCATCTATCAGCAGGACGGCAATTTTGAGGAGGCGCTGGAGCGCTTTCGCTATCGGGTTGCCAACCAGATCGATGAAGATGACTATTACGCTGTGCAGGCAATGAAAGGAATCAGGGAATGCCTGAAAGAACTTAATATTCCGATTCCTGAATAGGGTCTGCATGAATGATTCGGCAATTGTTTGCTTTAACTGCCGGTGATGCCCGCCGGGAACTTGAAGGATACGGCATCACCCCGTCAGAATCGGATGTCAACGATTTACGGACAAATCTGACATTTGCAATCGACGGGTATCAACATAACGACATAACGGCTGTATTTGAAAAGATTGGCCTCAGTGATCGGGTTCGTCTCTTAGGCGAAACGACGAACGATAAAAAAGCACGGTTAATTGCCTGCTTTACTGGTGCCTCACCTTTGCAACTTGCTTCTTTGCTTGGTGAGAACCCATCCAAGGATTTACATCCCTTCACGGAAGAATTAAAAAATGTTCTGGACAACGTAGCCATTGAAAAATGGGACTATGTTGCCAACGGCAGATCGATACCGCTGCATCAGCCGCTGATTATGGGGGTCCTCAACATGACCCCGGATTCTTTCAGCGATGGCGGTCAGTATCTATCTGCAGATGCCGCCCACCGCCGGGCGCTGGAGATGCTTGCAAATGGCGCAGACATCATCGATATCGGCGGTGAGTCGTCGCGACCGGGGGCAGACCCGGTTGATGCTGCGGAAGAATGGCGTCGAATTGGCGCAGTCGTTGAGAGACTGGCCAAAGAAACAGATGCAGTGTTGTCTGTTGATACCTACAAAAGTGAGACAGCCCGGCGGGCGCTTGATGTTGGCGCCCACATTATCAACGATATTAGCGGGCTCACTTTTGATGAAAAGATGGCCGGCGTTGTTGCTGAATTTGGTGTGCCCCTCATGCTGATGCACATCCAGCGAAAGCCGAAGACCATGCAGGAAAAGCCGGAATACGGCATGCTGATCTATGAAATTTATCGCTGGCTGAGAAATCAATGTCGAACTGCAGAGGCGCAGGGGGTTCATCAGCTAATTATAGATCCCGGTATCGGTTTTGGGAAGCGCCTGGATGATAATTTTGAGATCATTCGCCGGCTTAATGAGTTTCGCAGTCTCGGGTATCCGCTGCTTATCGGAACCTCGAGAAAAACATTCCTGCGGGAATTGCTGCAAACTTCGGCGTCTGATAGTGTGATTGGCACAGTGACCAGCTCTTTGCTGGCGCTGCAAAACGGCGCGAAAATAATACGCGTGCACGATGTCAAAGAAATGAAACAATGCCTGCAAGTGCTGAAGGCAGTTAGGGAGCACAAGGCATAAGTAGTAATAGTTGTTAGTTGGGAGTAGTTGTAGGTTGGATTAGCCGGAATGAGGAATGGGCTAAGGCGAATTTCTGAATGCGGCTAATCCGACAGGGCGTTACATCGGTTTTATACATCCGCGGCGGAGCGGCGACACGAGAAAAGAAGTCGTTGACCGATGAGCGGTCATCGATGAACGGACAAAGGTCAACGAACATACGGTTAGAATATTTGAATAATGCTATTTCGAGTAGGCTTTTTCACAGTACACATAGTCGACGTGCTCGACATCATTCTGGTAGCCCTGGTCTTTTACAAGATCTACCAGTTTATCCGCGGCAGCATTGCCGCACGCATGATGCTCGGACTGCTGTTGATTTTGTTGCTGTCCATGCTGGCGGATCTGGCGAACCTCAGTGGAACGTCATGGATCTTCTCGAATTTGAAAACCGTGTGGGTCATCGCATTTGTAATCATATTTCAACCGGAATTCCGGCGACTGTTGTTATACATTGGCCAGAATCCCATCATACAAAAACTGGTTAGGGAGGAATCGCCGAGGTTTATTGAAGAGGTTGTCGGAGCGGCATTAGAGCTGGCGCAGAAAAATTTTGGCGCACTTATTGTATTGCTCAGAGAAACAGGTATCAAAAGTGTGGTTGAAACCGGCCTTCCCGTTCAAGCGCAGGTTAGTAAACCTCTCCTGATGTCGATCTTTAATCCCCGCTCCCCTTTACATGACGGTGCAATCGTTATTGAAGGCGATGTAATCCTGGCAGCAAAGTGTCAGCTCCCACTGATACAAGATCCGAATGTCGATCCGGCATTTGGCATGCGTCACCGCGCTGCTATGGGCCTTTCGGAGCAAACTGACGCCCTGATACTGGTTGTCAGCGAGGAAACAGGGATTATCTCACTGGTCGAAAAAGGCGTTATGACTCGGAACTATAACGAGGAAACCCTGTCGCAAAAGCTGAAAGAAGCTTTTGCACCGGCAACCCGGCGAAGATCCAAATTAACCGAGATTTTCAATTGAAAAAACAACCAAATCTACATCTTATAACCCAAATGTCATTGGAGATTATTAATGGGACGCAAGCAGATAATAGCGATTTTGTGTGCAGTTTTTGCACTGATATCATCTTCGCTTTTCGCAAAAGGGGCGGAAATTGCTGAAGTAAAAGTCCAGGACGGAAAAGAAATTTTTCGGAATGGCGATGTTGTAAATTTGACTGGTAGTGGCTTTGCTGCCCTCGATGAAGTCTACTTCGTGACATTGACGTTGATCAACGATCAGCGGCATATTGTCGGTCATGTTGCGCTGACAGACTATCAGTTAGGCATTGACGCAAATGGGCAGCTGAGCGGTTCTGTGACGCTGAAGGAAATGTCCGCTGAGGCTACCTCTATTGAGGTATTGGTCTATGCGAAAAATAGCAACACCCGAGGAAGTAACTGGTTGAAAATCGAAGGTGAGGAACGCTACAATAAAGACGGCAACGGCGTCGGACAGTTAACGGCAGGAACAGTTGTTGTCACCGACGATGGGTCTCAGGGCGGTGCCGGAAATAATGATGGTATTGCCCAGGTCTCGGAAGATTTGGATTTATCCGGAAGCGGATGGACCGGAACTCTCTTCGCTGTTGCTCAACGTGAATATAGTGATGTAAACGGACAGGAGTTGCTATTCTCATCACCACTCTCCTCTGCGAATGCCAGTTTGGTTGGAGGCAATTTGACTGGCTTTACGACGACAACCGCAACCTACCTTGCCGGAACCCACTCTATTCGTATCGGCGTTACCAACAACGCTGTTGAAACCACTGATTCGAACGTCTTACTAATTCCGGATGCGACGCAGCCGACTATTAGCTCTGCCGCTGCGATTGCGCTCGATACCATTCAGGTTGTTTTCGACGAAGAAGTTATTGAAACCGGTGATGCGACAGCACGTTTCAGTTTTTCTGGTACTGACGCGACTGGATTGTCTGTAGCCGCTCTTGTTTCGGCTGATGGTGATACGTCCACTACCTGGAATTTAGCATTGAATACCGATCTGCCGGATGGCTCCCCTGATCTGACCGTTACCTACAATACCGATGCCGGAGCATTAAATATGCTTGCTGACGTATTCGATAATCAGGTAACGGATGGTAGCAATGTTGCTGTAGATGATAGTGTCGGTCCCAATGCACCGACAATGACCAATCCTGGTAACCTTACCCTGATGGATGGCGCAAGTGTTGCTCTGACAGCCACCGCCGATGATGGCACGACAGACCCGTCAATGGCCAGTGTGCGCTTCGAAGGATCTGACGACTTGTTGAGCTGGACTGATCTTGGTTCGGATACCGATGTTAGTGATGCAACATACAGCGTCACCCATACTTTCGGCACCCAATTCGCTTATTATCGCGCGGTGACCATTGATGCTTCCGGCAATGAGACGCCCGGCACGGAAACGGTTGATCTCAGCGATGGATTTCGGGTAGAGATTACCAGCTTTGTATCTCCGGTGGCAGCCGGCGTACGCAGCCAGTTCACAATCGAAATTCAGAACAACTACGCCATTGCTACTACTGTCGGTATCAACCTCAATTTTGACCTGACTTCCGACCAGGGCACCGGTTCTTTCTTTAACGTTGCTACAGGCGGAACAGCCGTTAGCAGCATCAATATCACGTCCGGAAATTCGACAGTTGATTTCTGGTATGAAGATTCTGATGATAACACGACGCCGACGATTACCGTAACGGAAGCTGCGGCCAACCTTGGCGACAATACCGATAGCCAGCAGATTACCATTTCCGCGTCAGCGATTGCAGATTTCCTGGTAACCACAGCCAACAGCGAAAACGAAACGGCTGGAACGGCCTTTGACATTACCGTAACTGCACGTCAGGGTGACGGAAGCACGGCAACCGACTATGTTGGGGCGCAAACCCTTACCTGGGCGACAACCGCAACCAACGCACCGGATGGTACTGCCGCAATTATTCCGGCAGACGGTGATTATACCTTTACCGCCGGTGTGCTGACAGTTTCTGCCGGTGGCACGCTTTTCAATTCTTCGGAAACCCCGACCATTACCGTAACTCAGGGTGCAACCTTAACGACCACTGCTCTCGGCGCCGGCGCCGGTGTAACCGTTGCGGATGGTGCAGACGCTGAAGTTCGCATCAAAACTGCGGATGAAACTGCAGACGGTGAATACGACAACAACGTGCTCGATGCCACAGAACTTCAGGGCCCCACCCAGGGTGCTCCCTCTTCTTTAAACGTATTTGGCGTGGTCTATGATGATTTCGGAAACCTGAAGCCGGACGTCGCCGGTACCTGGACTGCAGACGCATCTCTGGATGGTACCTTCTCATTGGGCGGTAGCCAGGTTAACAATACATTTACATTCGACGGTCTTTCAAATGCCGGAACGGTTTATACCGGTGTGATTACCTTCGATATTGGCGGCGGCATTACCGATAACAGCGGTACCATTACGGTTGACGATAACCAGGGTGCGACCGTTACTGCATTTACTATTTCCACAGACCCGGATGATAATGAGTTTGTATTTGCGAACTGGTCCGGCACAAGCTCCGGTGATGACGGCACAACCGGCACTCCGAGCAGCTTTGAAATACGCTGGACAGACGAAGCCAATGGCCAAATTGATACTGAAGTTGAGTGGGATGCGGCCACGTCGGTTGGTACTTCCGGTATCCCGGCTTTCTCTGCCGGTACCTGGCGCATTGATATGTCCGGATTTGTTGCCGGCAACAAGTTCTTTGCGATTCGCACTTTCGACAATGTGAATAACATTTCCGCATTGGCCACTGGGGCGTTTACAACCGATTCCGATTTCTCACTGCCGGTAACGTTGACATCATTCGCTGCCATCGCCGACTTTGATCGGGTTGTGGTAGAATGGCGTACCTCCAGTGAAATCAATAATGAAGGATTCTTCCTGTATCGGTCTGAAGACGAAGCTGGACCGTTCCAGCCGCTTAACATCGCGATTATTCCCGGTAAAGGAAATACAACAGAAGCTACAGTTTACGAGTTTGCGGACGACAATGTAGAAACCAACACGACCTATTATTACAAAATTACGTCACGCGACTTCGATGGTACTGTTCACGAATTTTCTCAAATAGTATCTGCAGCGCCGAAATTCCTGCCGGAACGATTTGAGCTAGCCCAGAATTTTCCCAATCCGTTCAACCCATCTACTCAGTTTAGCTTTACGATGGCACGGACGGCCAAGGTGAATCTGGCGATCTATAACCTCCTTGGTCAAAAGATTTATACAGTGCTCGAGAACGAGCAACTGGACCCGGGAGTCTACGAACAGTTCAGTTGGAACGCGACGGATAATAATGGGCAACCCGTTTCCAACGGCATCTATTATATGGTGTTGACGGTAAACGAATTTAACTTTTCGCAGGTCAGAAAAATGGTCTACGTCCGCTAAAAATGTTGATCAAAGCATTACCGGCGGACGACAGGTTCGCCGGTAGCGCGTTTGGTGAGGATGAGGCCATAGACCGGCATGGATGTCAGGTTGATTGAAATATCAGGTCTTACATATTATTATGCTGCAGAACAATTTGTTGAAACGCATCGCTCTGTCGATGTGCATCTTTCTTTCGATACTCGCCTTTACGAATGTTTTCGCTCAGGCTGATCCGTCTAGTGCGACATTCTATAAAATCGTCTCCCAATCCAACAGTGGCATCGAAATCGAGTTTGATTTTCAGCAACTCGATATCACCTCATTGGATGAGCGAAGTGGTATTAGTTCATTCGAAATCAAGGGAATGAACCTCAACTATGTTGAAGACCTTCCTTTGCTTCCAATGTTAACGCTGCCGTTAACGCTGCCGGATGCAGGTATTGATGTTCGCTTGAGCATTGTGGAGGCAGAGACCTATCCGAATGTTTTTCCGCCGGTATTCCAGGAAACACGTTTTCATCCTGAGCGTAAGCCGGTTTCCGATGAAACGCTGAAGCAGACGCCTGCACAAGTGTTGAAGCCTTTCAAGACATTATTCCCTGAACAGATTTATGACCTTGAGGAAGCCGGAATTTTCCGGGACTATCACCTGTCTTCCCTGCGCGTGTTTCCGGTTCAGGTGATTCCCGGTGGCGTTAAATTTTACAAGAAGCTTCGCCTGTCGATAAACTATAAGAATCTCAAGATGCCGTCGGCTTCTGTGCCATCTTCAGAGTCTTCACTGCTGAAACGCCTTGTAGCCAACACCGAACAAGTTCATATGGCCAAGAAAGCCGTCAGCGCGATGCCACCACCGGCGCTCGATAAGCATCTCACCCAGGATGCCCCCTTTCGCTGGAAGGTTTATGTCGATACCAGTGCGCTTTATCAGATTACCGGACGGGATCTGGAGTTGGCCGGCGCCGATCTCAGTACCATCGATGTGAATACCCTGGCGTTGACCAATCGCAGCAATGAGATTGCCTTCTATCTGGTCGATGGCAAAGATGATGTGTTTGATCCCGAAGATTATATCGAGTTCTGGGGTGAGCGCAATGAGAACACTTTTCTAGAAGATTTCCCGGACCAGTTTAGTGATCCATTCTCGGATGAAAATGTCTATTGGCTGAGCTGGGGCGGCACGCCAACCATCCAGATGATTGAAGAAAACGGTAGTCTGGTGACCAACAGGCCCGGTTCCTTTAATCCTGCTTTCTTCTATAACAACACGATTCATGTGGAAGAAAACGAATCTTTTGAGCGACTGGGAGAGGGGAATGAGGATCAGCTTTCTTATCGTCGCGACCTTTGGTATTTCGATTCCGGCGTAAAAGCGGTCGGGAAAAAGGAATATAACTTCTTCCTGCCGTATCCGGACGAGACCTCTTTTAATCCCGTGTACGTTGAGGCCATGTTCAGCGGCAAGTCATTTGATCAGTTTGATCAGGATTTTAACCGCATACCGCACGACGTTATGGTTTGGTTGAATAATGGCTTCGTCGGTAGTGGCGATCCGACCTGGATTGATCAGGATACCAGCCGAATTCACAATCGTGAGAATTCCACGCTTCGTAACGCAGATCTGCAGCATGGGGATAACGTTCTCGAAGTGCAAATGCCGCGCGTACCGATCATTACCCTGCCGAACAGCCAGGTTCAGGTTCAGGGCAATGATATTGTGCTGCTAAATTGGTTCCGGGTGACGTATGACCGGCTATATACCGCTCACAAAAATCAGATCATCTTCCGGCGTCCGGGCTTTGTGCCGTACACCAATACCGATCTCTTTCAGTTTGAAATTGACAACTTCAGTCGCAGTGATATCAGTATTTACAAGAAAGACATCAGCCGTATTGTCAATTTCAAAATAGAGCGGCTGGGAGAGGGTGAGGATGAGCAGTTTGTCGCTACTTTCCAGGACAACGTGCAGTCTGATAATATTGAATTTATTGCCCTGACTAACAATCAAAAACGCAAGCCTGTCCGAATTATCGAAGATTTGCCATTTGATCAGGAGAATCCGCTGCGTCGGCTCCGCGATCGCAGCAATAACGCTGAAGCAGTCATATTGACGCATAGCCGCTTTATAGAAGTGTCCGAAGAGCTGCTGGAATACCGCCGCTCTCAGGGCTGGGCCATCGAATTGATCGATATTCAGGATATCTACGACGAATTTAATGCCGGAATCAAGTCGCCGATCGCTATTCAGGATTTCCTGCGCTATGCCTTCTTTAACTGGCAGCGCACCAATCGCCTGAAATATGTGCTCCTGATGGGTGACTCAAATTTCGACTATAAGACCCGTTCACAGACCAATCTGGATTTTGTGCCGACTTTCTTTATTCAAACCCGCGAATTTGGTGCGTCCGCCACGGACTATCCATACTCCCTCATCGCCGGTGATGATGAGGTCCCGGACCTTTTTGTTGGCCGCTTACCGGTAACCTCCAATGCCGATGTCAACAATGTTGTTAATAAAATTATCGAGTATGAGTCTGTCGGTAATGCAGATGCCTGGCGCAATCGGGCCCTGTTTATCAGCGGTAATGACCGCGTGACGTTTGAATTAGACAATTTCCTGGGCGATGTTAATCCGGCATTCCGCTCCCAGAATTCCCGCGTAATTGAATCGCTTTTGCCAAATCATATCACCTCGCTGCGCCTTCACACTATCCGTGATGAAACGGTGGATTTCGATCCCAATTTTGGTGGTTCCGCCACCTTGCTGGATGCCTGGAACGACGGTCTGTTCCTTATTAATTTTATGGGCCACGGCGGTGGCGGTATATGGGCGGATGTTCAGTTGATGGATTTACCGGATGTTGATCGCCTGAGCAACGAAGGCATGTACCCCTTCGTTACCAGCATGACCTGTTTTACCGGTGCCTTCGAGAATCCCCAAGACCTCGGACTTGCCCAAAAGCTGGTGCTTGCGCCACGCAAAGGCGCAATCGGCGTCCTCGCCTCTTCCGGATTGGGATATTTGCATAACGACTATTCCATGCTTTGGAATGTCGGTCAGTATTTGTTTAGCGCCGGCATGCCCATGGGGGATGTAACCACATTGGGTAAGATTCTCTACTGGGTGAGTGGACGCCGGAACTATAATGTAAACGGCCAAATTTTCGGGATTCCCGGCTATGATGGTGTCCGCCACGAAATGGTCTATCAGTATAATCTCATCGGGGATCCACTGCTTGAGATCAAGTTTGCGCAAAGCGATCTGGCCGTCAGTGTCGATAACGACACCCCGCAGCCTGGTGACACGCTGCAAATCAGTATCGAAGCCGGATTTCAGACCACGGATGGCTATTTGGAGCTGGTGGATCAGAATTTCACCACTGTCGAAAGTTTTCCAATCAGCGTATCGCAAAGCAACAATATCAGCCTGATCATTCCCAGCGATTTCCCGGAAGGCACCGGCTATGTTCGCGCTTATCAAACCAACGGTACCGTCGATGCAGCTGGTGAGGTAAGTATCGGTGTTAATTTTGCCGCGCTTCGTGACTTGACCATCACCCCGGAGCGGCCGGATGTCGATGATAGCGTGCGAGTGGGCATTCGTGCAACGGATGCTGCCGGTATTACCGATGTGTATATCTTCATTGAGAACAACCTGGCAGATACCCTTCGCGCGGATCAGAATCCGCTCGATACCGATCTCTATGAAGTGACCCTGCCACCGACTTTTGCGCTGCGCACCGTTGCGTTTAATGTGCACGTTGAGAACTCTGTTGGCAATACCAGCGTCTTTCGCAACAAGACCTATAATGTGACCGATATCCGCCCGGATATTGCCTTCGTTGATAATTCTCTGCTGTTTGTCGGCCGCGAGACGACTCAGCTGAAGGTGTCCCTCAACAATGCCGGTGGGGCAGGCAGCGATAATTCTGTTCAGGTGCGCGTCGACTTCTTTGATGGAGAGGCCAACTTCCAGGCCAATCAGCCTTTTGCCAGCGAAAATACCACTTTGACATCGTCCGATAGCACGAGCGTTGTGGCGCCTTTCCCGCTGGCTGCTCGCAATGAATTTCAACTCTTTGTGCGCACCACTGTCGACGAAGCAGAAGACGTGGTTGACTTTAATCCGGCAAATAATGTTTTCGCCGATACGGTTGCATTGAATGTCTTTAATATCGATCAACTGGCTGGCTCCGATACCATTGATGTGCAAGGCATCTTTAAAGTGCACTTCCCCGGTCGTGCGCTGAGTGAGAATTCAGCTGTCCGAATCGGTATCGAACCATTTGAAGCGCCGCAGGACCAATCTGCACTGGTACCGCTTCCGGTTATACGTGACGGGCAGTTCCATATGCTCCGCGTGGACGTGTTGAATCCTGATGCGCGCTTCCAGAGTGAGTTCACCTTGAGTATTGTTCCGGATGAAGATTTGGTTGATCCCGGTGAGTACGAATACGAACGCCTGAAAATTTATCGGAAAGCGAGTGCTCGCGATCCGTGGATATCTGCAGATGCCGCTTTTGATCAAAGTGAGCGCATTGTAACGGCGGAACCTGCCATTAGTGCTGGCTATGCCCTTTTCGTTAGTGATGACTTTCGGGCGCCGCAAATTGAGCTAACCGCAGATGGCCGGCCGTTAGAAGATACCGGGCTGGTCTCAGAGAATCCCTCGCTTTATTTGCTTGTGCAGGACGAAAGCGGTGTGAACCTTGATCGCGAAACCATCGAGATTACCCTGAACGGCGCGGAATTGCCGGAATCGCAAGTCTTTATTCCGGATTCCATTCAGGCCAACAACCTCCTCGGGATTACGGTCAATCCGGAGCTGCAACTTGGCACCCATCAGCTCCGACTGAGTGTGCAGGATGTCAGCGGCAATCGTTCTTCCAAGGAATTTGACCTGGTGGTTAGCGATGGATTCGACATTCGTGTTTATGGCAATTATCCTAATCCCTTCGTCTCTGAGACGATCTTTGCCTATTTCGTTGAGTTAAACGATGACCTCGACGATTTTGAGATAAGAATATACACAGTGAGCGGACGTTTGATTCGCACGATCGATTCCGATATCAACAATCCTGCGAATGCCCTGGATGGCGGTGCTCGCCGTAAGGGATATAACGAGTTGATTTGGGATGGCACCGATGAAGACGGTGTAGAAGTAGCTAATGGCCTCTATTTCGCGTTGATTTATGCGGAGTATGATGATCAGGTGATTGAAAAGACTTTAAAAGTAGCAAAGTTGAGATAGTTTTATGCACGCAAGAAATAGCAAACTCACATATATTAGCGGTCTGCTTCTGTTGGTCTTCCTGACGGCTGCGCCTGTCCATTTGCTGGGACAGGAAGACACCAATTACGCCGGTTCCTTCCTCGATTTGGGTATCGGCAGCCGGGCCATTGCACTTGGTAGCGCCTACGTGTCGGTCGCTAATGACGGCACCTCATTTTACTGGAACCCTGCCGGTGCATCAACACTGGTGCGGCCGGAAGTATCCGGGATGTATGCATCATTGTACAAGTCGCTCGGTACCCATTACCACCTCGGCTTTACGCGGCCGCTCTATGGCGCGGGGTCCGTGAGTATTAACTGGGTACGCCTCGGGGTATCGGATGTGCCTCGCTACGATTCATCTCTCCTCGATGAAACCTCTTATGATACCCGGGTTGATGAAAGTACCCGCGGGGGAGACTGGGAGCAATACGCGCTAACTGCCCCGGCATTGGGATTTTCCAATAGTTACGATGATGCCCTGTATATAACGCTTTCGAAGCTCAACAAGCTCGATATTGACTTTGGTTGGCAATATTTTGTGATACCGGTAACTATTCCGGTAGGTATAAACATTAAATTAATCAGACAATCGCTATTCGAGGAAAACGGCTCAGGAATTGGTTTCGATTTTGGTACGATGCTGAAGTTCGGAATTGATGACTTACTGGATGATAGTCGACTGGGTAAAGTTAGCTTGGGATTTGCAGCCAAGGATGTCTGGAACACCAAAATTACCTGGAATACTGATTCACGGCATACGGATCGCATTCAGCGAAGCTGGCATGCAGGTGCATCTTACCTGCAACCGTTGCCCAGAATAAGCGGTCAATTATTACTGGCCTACGCATTTCAATACAAATATGAATCAACACATCAGTACGGTCTGGAATATCTGTATTTTAATCGCCTGGCAATCCGCTTTGGGTTAACAGATAAACGGTTTACGGCTGGAGTTGGTATCCGACTCTCGCTCTTCCAGATTGATTATGCTTTCAGGAGTCACGATCTTGCCGGAAGTCACTTGATCAATACGTCTATTCGTTTATAGTCTACTGGTGATTTCAAAATGAGACGACGAAAACAGTCCTTGAGACGCATGAATACTGCAATATTGAAATATATTTTTGGCTCTTTGAGTTTATTGATTTGTCTGCCGGCTTGTGAAAGCACGGTGTCAAATAGCAATCCGGAACCAGCCCGTGTCGAGATGACCGCAAAGTCTGCGGACAGCGTGCTGGTCGAAACAGGAATTGATGCGGAAGATCCGGTTGGAACCGAAGATGGCATTCTTGTCGACTGGCAATTGTTGAATGAAGATGATCTATCTCATTACAACGTGTATCGGCGCCAGGGAGATACAACCGGAACATTCCTTAAAATCGGAGAAGTGTCGGACCGCAGCGGTGAATCCACTTTCCTGGATTCCGATGTTGATGTCAATCAACGCTACTACTATTATGTTGCCGGCGTTGATGAAAGTGATCAGGAAGGCGAAAGAAGCGTGTATGAATACTACACCTTGCTGGACAAACCTGATCTCAACATCCCGATCAACGGTCAGGTCTTTAACGATTTCTTCGACTGGACTTTGAGTAACCTGGGATCGCAATTTTTTGCATTCCGCCTTGAGCGTCGTTTGTCCGGCGAAGACTATACCCCGCTCTATGTGATACTTCTGGAAGCGCGGGAAGGCAATGTTCAGCCAAATCAGCGCTGGACGCGGGACGAGATTGGTATTCCGGAGTTAGCGCCCGGTGATTACCGCTGGCGAATCGACATTCGTAACCTGAATGATGACCGTCGCGGTGCCGAATCCAGCTGGGGATTTTTTCGGCAAAACTGACAAACAGCCCTATATGGTAATTTATTGACAATTTGCAATGACTTGGCAATCTGACTATAATTACAGGCTTGGCACTCAACATCTGAAATAAAATAGTAGCTTGACTAAACTTGGATATAACAAAGTCGATAACTTATCCATATCTAATTAAGATGAGTGCATTTTTATGCGTCCCCAGAGGCAATAAAACAGTTTACGCGAGTAGTTATAAATGGAATTAAGTCAGCGGACATGGATTGCGGTGCAGGCTTCTCAGTTCTTGAGACAATTCGAAAAAGGTAGAGATGAAAAGGTTTTTTGGTTTAATTCTGTTTTTTACTATCGCTTTGAGCAGTTTGGGGATCGGACAAGATTTTAACTCGCAAATACCGATTCCGACCGGTGATCGGCCCGCTCAGTATGTTCTGGGTAGTGATGATGTGCTGCTGATTACGGTCAATTTATGGGGACATATTCTTAAGCCTGGTATTTATAATGTGCCGAGTTCATTCGGCATCATAGATTTGTTATCCTCAGCAGGAGGACCGCTTAAGACAGCAAGGTTAAACGATGTCCGGATTATCAGGAAAAATGAAGAAGTGATTGCCGTGAATATTGAAGAATTTATCAAAACCGGTAATCAGGATTTACTGGTCTCATTGCAACCTGGTGATGTCATTATCGTGTCCGGAAGCATCTCCGATATCTTTAGCCGGATTGTGGGCTTTATGCGGGATGTTGCCATTATCGTGAATGTAGTGGTACTTGCTTCAAGATTGTAAACTAAACACTGAAATATATACTTTGTATGAGAGCTGAAAAATGAAGCAATTATTTAATACGAAACTTTTCCGTAAATCGTATCAAACATGTGGGAGGTCACCCATGTCAAAAGGTTATCATCTGGCATTGCTGCTGATGCTTTTGCCCTGCCTGCTTTTCGCTGACGGCTTTGGCAGCAAGAGTCTTTTAAACGTTCAGAGCGCTTCAACGCTGAAGCCACGGCGCCTGGATTTTCGCACCAATATGAAATTCTATACAAAAGTGGGTGATTTTCTTGGTCAGAACAAACCGGCAGACTTTAGCACCGTCAACTATTGGGATGTTCAGGCAAACGCACTTGTCACTTACGGCTTTACCGAGCACTTTGATGCATCCCTGAACCTGCGCGTTTACCAGGATGTTCACAAGCGTAATGAAGCCCGCACAGGCGGCGAACCGAGTGAATTTAATGCCCCGGATGACCTCTTCTTATATTTGAAAGCCGGATCTTTTGGGTTCTCCAACGACAAACTGATGATTGGCGGTCAAGGTGCCTTAAGAATTCCAACCGGTCAGGATCATAACTATCCATTGGAAAACTATACTGCCGGATCTCTCGAATTTGGCCTCGGTTTTCTCTTCTCCTATTATAACGATCCATTTCTGCCGGATCGCGACTTCAGTTTTCACTTTAACACCGGATGGTGGTATCATAACGATGCTGGTCAGACACTGGCAGTCTTTCCTGGTGCCAATCCCGGTGAAACCGTAGAGTTCAAGTCAGAAAGCAATGCTTCTGCCCTGCGCTACGGTCTCGGCTTTACTTACCCGACCGATCTCTTTGATCTCAACTTTGAGGTCTGGGGAAATAACTTTGTCTCACAGCCTGATTCATTTGCAATCAGCCGTGAAAATTATGCCTACGTTACCCCTTCCATTCGCTTCAAGCCGCGTTGGTGGATCAACTTCGATCTCGGACTCGACTTACGGGTGTCCTCAGATACGGATGAAACATCATCGCTGATTACCTTTGAAGGTCAGAATCTTGATATCCCGAACTACGCATCCTGGAAAATGACACTTGGTGCCAACTTCGTGTTGAATGCCGGTTCAGACAAATTGCGTGGTGGCGTTGGCGGTAAAGGCGCTATTCGCGACAAAGTGGACTTCTACGAGCGGCTCTTGCAGGAACGTGACAAGACCCGTTCCATCGAAGAAGAATTGCGTCGTCTCAAGCGGGAAAGAGAACAAGCTGAGAAAGAGCTTGAAGAATTGCGTCAACTGCTGGATGAAGAAGGCGGAAACTAGTCTTTTTACCACACTACATTCTTGGTGACCTTAAAGCCCTCGCTGACTGCAGCGAGGGCTTTTTATTGGGCTGACTTCAGATCACTGGCTTTTTCTCGAAAATACCAGTACATTGAATCAAAGCCCCACATTCAGCTAACTTGCAAAGGACACCATGGTAGAACAGGACATCTTGTCATTGCTCCGGCAGACCAAGGATAAAGCCCTCGCTCATTATTCAAAGTTTCATGTGGCTTCGGTGTTAAAGACCCGGGACGGTCAATTGATTACTGGTTTTAACATCGAAAATAGTTCTTATGGTTTGACGATTTGCGCAGAGCGCGTCGCCATTTTTAAGGCGCTCAGTGAGGGACATAACGATTTTGTCGAAGTGTATGTCATGTGTGATGGAGACGAGCCGTGTTCGCCCTGTGGCGCCTGTAGGCAAATCCTTTACGAGTATGCCCCCGACGCTACCATTATCATGGTCACGGAGGCCGGGAAGAGCCGTTCCATGCATATCAGGGATCTTTTGCCGCATGGCTTCAATGACAAGAGCCTGCATATGTAATCGTGACTCCTTTTTCATTTTCAAATAGATTTCGAGCTGTTTTTTCAGCCGCTCTTCTGCTGTGTGGCTCAGCCGCTATTTTTTGGGCATTTATATTTTGCTTGACTGACCGCCATTATTTGCTTTATTAATCGAATGCTCCATTTTTCGGAGATCTGTTACGGTCCGGAAAACCCGGTAGCTGACCTGCTATTTTTACCTTATTGTTTAAGCGGAGTAAATCATGAGCAAGAAACCGAAAACGGCTATTAACCCGACCCGAGCCGAAGATTATCCGGAATGGTACCAACAGGTGGTTCGTGCCGCCGATTTGGCCGAAAATTCTCCGGTGCGCGGCTGTATGGTTATTAAGCCGTGGGGATACAGCCTCTGGGAAAATGTCCAGCGAGGCCTTGATAAAATGTTTAAGGAAACCGGGCATCAGAATGCCTATTTCCCGATTTTTATACCGAAGAGCTATCTCGAGCGAGAAGCTGAGCATGTTGAAGGCTTCGCCAAAGAGTGCGCCGTCGTAACGCATCATCGCCTTGAAGCAGATCCGGAAGGCGGATTGCGCCCGGCTGGTCCGCTGGAAGAGCCGCTGATCGTGCGCCCGACCTCAGAGACGATTATTGGAGAAATGTTTGCCAAATGGATTCAATCCTATCGTGATTTGCCACTGCTGATTAATCAATGGGCCAATGTCGTTCGTTGGGAAATGCGTACGCGCATATTTCTACGCACGACCGAGTTCCTTTGGCAGGAAGGCCATACGGCCCATTCAACAGAGGCCGAGGCGCTTGAAGAAACCAGGCAAATGCTCGACATCTACGCCAAATTCGTAGAGGAGCATATGGCAATTCCGGTAATCAAGGGCGAAAAGTCCGAAAGCGAGCGCTTCCCGGGAGCTGTAACCACAGTGACCATCGAAGCGATGATGCAGGACCGTAAGGCTTTGCAGGCCGGTACTTCCCATTTCCTCGGCCAGAATTTTTCCAAAGCCTCGAACATCAAGTTTCTCGATGCAGACGGCGTAGAGCAGTTCGCCTGGACGACCTCCTGGGGCGTGTCAACCCGCTTGCTGGGTGCCCTGGTTATGACCCACTCTGATGATGATGGATTGGTTATGCCGCCGCGTATTGCTTCTGCGCATGTGGTAATCATTCCGGTGATTCACGGCGATACCAGGGATCAGGTGCTTGCCTATTGTGACGAACTCGCTGCATCCTTGCGCGAACAGCGCTATCATGATCGCAACGTGGAAGTAGTGGTGGATCGCCGTGACGGGCGAGGCGGACAAAAATTCTGGGGTTGGGTGAAGAAAGGCGTGCCGATTCGCATCGAAATTGGGATGCGGGAAATCGAGGAAGGCAAACTTTCCTATACCCGGCGCGACAAGGCGCATCGAGACCGCTTTGATACCAGCAAGGAAACACTTCCTGCAGATATCACTGGCATTCTCGATGATATTCAGAGAACTATTTACCAGCGTGCGCGTAAGTACCGTGATGAAAATATTGTGCGGATCGATTCGAAAGAAGCGTTCTATGACTATTTTAAGCAAAAAGGCAAGGACGAGTCGGGTTTTCAGGGCGGATTTGTTTTAGCGCACTGGAATGGTGATCCGGCAGTGGAAGAAAAAATCAAAAATGATCTCAAGGTGACCATACGTTGTATTCCGTTTGATGAGCCTGAAGAAGAAGGAAAGTGTATCATCACCGGCGAACCGAGCCGCAAACGTGTGCTTTTTGGAAAGGCTTACTAATCCTTTATAGCGAAATGGTCGTAACTGTTACTGATGTTTGGAAATAGCCAAAGGATAATATATGTATAGTCAATCCGGGTTTGGATTTGGCATGAGCCCCGGTGTGAAAAACCTGATTATGATTAATGTTGCCGTGTATCTGGTGCAGTTAATCTCGTATAATCTCGGGAATCCCTACTATGGGCTGCTTCACGGCTTGTTTTCGCTGACGCCCAGCATGATCATCGAGAATCTCTTTGTCTGGCAGGTCGGCACCTACATGTTCTTGCATTCTGTCGGTTCGTTTACCCATATCCTGTTCAATATGTTTGCGCTCTGGATGTTCGGCGTGCAACTTGAAGAGCAGTGGGGGACAAAAGAATTTTATCGTTACTATTTGATTACCGGTTTACTGGCCGGGGTGTCGATTTTCCTCTGGAACTGGCAGTTTATTGATCCGCGTATCCCGACGCTCGGGGCTTCTGGCGCAGTCTTCGGCATCCTCATCGCTTATGGTCTGTTCTTTCCGGATCGCTACATATACTTGAATTTCCTCTTTCCGATCAAGGCCAAGTACCTGATCCTTATCTGGGCGATTATCGAACTGGTAACCCTGCCAAGCCAGGACGGTATTTCTCATATTGGTCACCTTGGAGGCATGGTTGCAGGCTATTTCTACATTCGCCACCGCTATGCAAAGTATGGCATTGGCCGAGACTTCTTCCGCAACTTCTTTAATCGTGGCGGCGGTAGACCGTATTAGGCCATTGAAGATTGAAGATTGAAGATTGAAAGACGGTGGGTGGTCGGCACTATGCAGCTGGCCCCGCCAGAAATTACAAATCCCTACCAATTCCCTCTGTTGCCAACAGCGTAGTCATTACACATAGCAGCCTCATGTTCGCTTCTTGCGAACTTGGGGATGGTACGAAGCGTTCAAATATTGGAACCTCAAGAAGGTGAGCGTTAGAGATTTATGCTAAAACAAAAAAGCCCGACTCCTTGCGGAATCGGGCTTTTTTCATATCTGAAAACCAACCGGATCTTAGTCTGATTCTTCGATGTCGATGTTCTTGCCAACTTCGTAGAAGCCCAGTTCGTTCTTGTTCTTCATCTTAATCTTGATGGTAGACCCTTCACTATAGCGACCCTTCAGGATCTCATCAGCCAGCGGATCTTCAATATACTTCTGGATTGCTCGCTTCAATGGACGTGCACCCATTATCGGGTCATAACCGTTGGTAACGATAAAGTCCTTCGCGCCATCGGTCAGTTCCAAGCTGATATTGTGTTCCATCAGGCGAGTTGTCATTTCGTCAACCAGCAATTCTACAATCTTGACAACTTCTTTCTTCTTCAAGCGACGGAAGAAAATCAGTTCATCGAGACGGTTCAGGAATTCCGGGTTGAACAGACGACGCATTTCAGATTCGATCTTCGATTGCATCACCGAATGCTCTTCGTCGTCGTTCGCCTGGCTAAAGCCCATCGAAACGTTCTTCTTGATGTCTTTAGTACCAACATTACTGGTCAGGATCAGAATTGTGTTGCGGAAATCCACTTTCCGGCCCAGGCTGTCCGTCAACTGGCCTTCGTCCAATACTTGCAGCAAGATGTTGAATACATCCGGATGGGCTTTTTCGATTTCGTCGAAGAGAACCACTGCATATGGATGACGGCGAACTTTCTCTGTGAGCTGACCGCCTTCTTCGTAGCCAACATATCCTGGAGGCGAGCCAACCAGGCGAGACACTGAGAACTTCTCCATGTATTCGGACATATCGATGCGGATCAAGGCATCTTTGCGCTCAAAGAGATATTCCGCGAGCACTTTTGCCAGGTGCGTTTTACCAACACCGGTCGGTCCGAGGAACATAAAGGAGCCGATCGGACGATTCGGGTCTTTCAGCCCAGCCCGGGTGCGGCGAATGGCACGAGAGATCGTCTGCAAAGCGACGTCCTGTCCAATTACCTTGGACATCAGATTCTCCTGCATGTGCAAGAGCTTCTTGGATTCACTTTCGGCAACCTTCTGAACCGGCACCCCGGTCATCATTGCCACCACTTCAGCGATATCTTCTTCTTTTACGGTTGCAATATGACTTTCTTCTTCGCGTTCCCATTTGTTGCGTTCAAACACCAACTCTTCCTGAAGACGGCGCTCAACATCACGCAGCTTGGCCGCTTTTTCAAAGTCCTGCTGCTTGGCGTATTGTTCTTTTTCCTGGCGAATCTTCTCGATCCGCTGCTCCAGTTCCAGGATTTCCTTGGGAACGACAATGCTGGAGATATGAACCCGTGAACCGGTTTCATCGAGCACGTCGATAGCCTTGTCCGGGAAAAATTTGTCGCTAACATAGCGTTCGCAAAGCTTGACCGTTGCCCACAAGGCTTCATCGGTATAATGCACGCGATGATGTTCTTCATATTTGCCCTTGATGAAACGCAGGATTTCCAGGGTTTCTTCCGGGGTGGTCGGTTCGATCATCACCTTTTGAAAACGGCGTTCCAGCGCACCGTCTTTTTCGATATACATCCGATACTCATCCAGCGTGGTGGCGCCGATACACTGCAGCTCGCCGCGAGCCAGAGCCGGTTTGAACATGTTGGATGCGTCCAGGGAGCCTGATGCTCCGCCGGCCCCGACGATCGTATGTAGCTCATCAATAAAGAGAACGACGTTGTCTGTCTTTTCCAGTTCTCCCATGATGGCCTTCATGCGTTCTTCGAACTGCCCGCGGTATTTTGTACCGGCAACAATACTTCCCATATCCAGCGCAACAATCCGCTTATTATGCAATACGCGCGGAACCTTTTTGTTAATGATGCGCAGGGCGAGACCTTCGGCTACTGCGGTTTTGCCAACGCCGGGTTCACCTATCAACACCGGGTTGTTCTTTTTGCGCCGACTGAGAATCTGTGCCACACGCTCGATAATTTGATCACGGCCAATAATCGGATCCAGTTTGCCCTGAGTGGCCAACTGTGTCAAATCACGACCAAAGTGATCCAGCGCTGGAGTCTTCACTTTTTGAGATGGTTGAGACGAATATGACATGGATGGCTTACCTTCCAGTATGTTCTTTAACTCATTATAAACAATATTATAATCAACATTGAAACTGACCAGCACCTGTGCGGCCAATCCTTCTTTCTCTTTTAATAAGGAAAGCAGGAGATGTTCCGTGCCGATTATATCCGACTTAAAGTTCTTTGCTTCCAGGTAAGTGATTTTTAAAACTTTCTCAGCGCGTTTTGATAGCGGTAAATTGCCAAGGGTCATCATTCCCCCGGCCGGTCCAGAGGCTTCTTCAAGTCTCTGCTTAAGCTTCTCGAGATCCAAATTGAGATTCTTCAGGATTTTGACCGCAATGCCTTCACCCTCTTTCAGAATTCCCAATAACAGATGTTCCGTACCTATATAATCATGACCCAGCCTCATCGCCTCTTCCTTGGAGAACCGAATCACTTTTTGCACACGGCTCGTGAAGTTATTCCTCATCGAAAATCCTAACATTGTTTAATCTACCTCGCATCTGTATCAGCTATCGCAAGTCAATATAGTTTATTACTCCACCCTAATCAAGTTACATTATCGTATTCGGGCCCGCAAAGTATAGTTTTTTGCGATATTGATTTTGATGGCGGGATGCGCTGAAAGTTACAGCATAATTCGAGGTGATTGTTCTACTCCTGCTTCTTCTATTTGTGGTATCACCTGCATTTTTTCATATTGATGCAGGGAAGTGTGCAGTTAATTTACTTATATTGAATGCTGAAAAGATGATTTAGTTCACCTTGGTGACTGATATTGATTTAAAAACTCGAAAACTGCCATGCGCGTCTCCACGCTCCTTCTTAAAATCGCTGCTATATTCCTGACGCTTGCCCTGTTGATTGTAATTTTTGTCACTTTGCAATGGCAGCAGATGCTGCCGGACGAATCCCAAAATGTGGAAATCGCTGTGCTGGAGGAAGATGCCGGTATCCGTATCGACTCACTTGGTGTGGCCCACTTATCAGCAGAAAGTGAGAAAGATCTCCTCATCACCTGGGGGTATCATACAGCTGCTGACAGGCTCTGGGAGATAGAGCATTTACGCATGGCTGCACAGGGCCGTTTGTCCGAACATTACGGGGCAGAAACACGCGAACTGGATTTGCTGTTTCGCCACTTTCGCTTTACAGAACTCGCTGCTGCCAAGTTGTCCCAATTGCCCGAAGAAAGCAGGCAATATCTCGAGTGGTACGTCGCCGGTTTAAATGCCTGTCTCAGCGAGTATCAGGACGATTTACCAACGGTGTTTAAAGTAAATGACCGAAAACCGGTTTTTTGGCATTCTGTCGAAGTGCTTGAAATACAACAATTTGTGGCATGGTGCTTAGACGAGTCTTGGGAAATCGATTTTATTGTCCACCAACTGGCTGATCAACTGCCGGAAGGTCTCACTGCCTCATTTTTGGCCGCGTGGGGTGTTGCCATGGCGGATAATGAACGGCCGCACTATCAATCGATGAAAGAGCTGTGGCGGCAGAAGCAGGCCTTTCGACGCTGGTGGGGGATGCCCTCACGAACCCCTGCGTACTCGGCCGTCGTTGATGGTCGGCATGCCGGCCTGTCAGGCTATCTGATCAATGCCAATCCACTCTCCGGGCGCCTCCCGTTCCGTTGGCAAAACATCCATTTGCAAAGTGCTGGAGCTGAGGCGAGCGGCCTGGCGATTCCCGGTGTGCCAGGGCTGCTTGCCGGGCGTAATATGGAGATTGCCTGGGGCGTATTGCCGGGCGCAGGACGATTGCGCTGGATGCAGCTAAGGGTTGATCCGGTCAGCTATCGTTATCGGGATGGCGATGGTCAGTGGCAGCCAATCAAGCTGATGCGCGATACGCTTGATGTCTCCGGACGCGATCATGAATACATTATATATGAAACACCGTACGGTCGAATTGTCAATTTACATACTGAGCAAATCTTTGATAGCACAGCGCTGGTCGTTGAATGGCAGGATGCAATCGCCGGTGATGAAACCGCTGCTTTAATGCTGTTGATGCAGGCTGAAAATCGGGCTGCTTTTCAACGAGCTGTAGACAAATTTCAAACGCCTTCGCTACGCTTTCTCTATTCAGATAGACAAGGGTATGCCGGTGTCGTGAATGCTGGTCCGCCGGTGACAGCGGCTTCCCCTGGAAATGAGCGATATCTTTTCGAATCGGTTCGGGAACCAGCGCTGAAATCTTTCTTCCCGGACAGTCAGGGAGTCATCTTGCCCGGTTTGGAAAAGGGCCTTGATTTGAGCGTTGCGATGTACGACCGTCAGACCATAGGTCGCTTCGCCGGAAGCGGGATCCCGGAGTACGCATCCACAGTGAGGGTAATGCCGCCGCTGCTAAACTGGCTCAAGCTTGTTGATCTGGCACAGTATCAGACTCTGCTCGCAGATATTGAAGATGTCGTCTTTGTGTTGACTGAGTGGGATAATAATCCCGGCGACGATTATCTGGCTACCTGTATCTTGGCGCTATGGCAGGCCGTGCTGACGCGAAACCTCTTGGGCGAGCAGATGAGCCCTGAGCAATTTGCGCGTCTTGTGGAGTATCCGCAATTTTACCAGGGCCTTGTCCTGAATCTTCTGGATAACGCAGCAGAGAACGAAGAAGTTGCGGCGTGGGAGCTTCAGCGGGATCGCCTGATAGCCGACAGCTTTGTCGGTGGCTTGCAAATCTTGAAGAAATATTTAGGGACTGGCATCCATCGCTGGGAGTTGCATCGATTGTATGACGTTGATGAATTTCGCCGTCAGGAGCCATTCCTCGATCGTTTGATTCTTCATTATATAATGCGTGGTCCGGAAGCTGCCGGCAGTCGCAGCGACGACTTTTTTCCGGTGCCGCGTGAGCACCCGGTATATCGTGCGGGGCAATCGACCGTCTGGGCAGTGGACTGGGATAGTGATGATCGCTATGGGTTTTGGCTGTCCAATCCCTGGTCGATGGGGCCATTGTCTACAGCAGGCGTTCGAAATAGCGAGGAGAAGGCGGCGGTACGATCCGCCTGTTTCTGTCAGGCTGATGCCGGTAAGTCGGTGTTAATTTATCGCTTACGAAGCGGCTCAAAAAAGTAATTTTTTTTCATTGGAAATATGAAAACGCCGGCATATATTTACAGCCCTTTTGCAGATGGGTATTCAACCGCTGTTCTGCAAAAAAATGCAAAAAAGTAAAAAAGCATTTGACAAATCATCTTTCGTTCCTTAACATTGATGATGCGCTAAAACAAAAATGATTTTGTTTTTTTGCGACCTGATCTTTGACATAATGATCTTTCTGAATGCTGGAGTGTAATCCAGTGTTTAGGGGGAGATAGTAGCCAATTGCGTTTAGAAGTAAACGATGAAGTAAAAGAAGTAAATGAGTTATATAGGATTACAAC
>JANQRS010000045.1 GCA_028284445.1 Calditrichia bacterium | reverse complement strand
GCCATCAGTCTATCAAAACAGCAACAACATATTTCACTAACAAAGTGGATATCTTACTCAAATTCCTTAGAACTTAACACCCCTGCCTTCGAAGGGGGATTCAGGGGGATGTTGCACGGCGCCCTTTCAACGCTTTAACTTTTTCACGAATTACCAGTCAACTATTCAACCAATTTACTTTCCCCTAAACTCAATGCCCACGACCTCCGCCGGGGCCTGGTAGCGAATTGGCGCCATTGTCAGGCCCACGCCATTGGTAACGAAGAGCAGCATATCGCGAATTTCATATAATCCCCGATAAAATTTACCTTCCCAGCGAGCAAAAGCGTAAGGATATCCCAGCGGACGGAAAAGCAGTTGACCGCCATGCGTATGACCGGCAAGGAAAAGGTGATAGCCATATTTTGCTGCCAGTTCAATGAGCAGCCGCCCGGGCTGATGTGCCAGCAGTATTTTTAAATCCGCGTCCGGAGCGGATTCCATCAAAGTGGTGATTTCCGCTTTGTCCGGCTTCTGGTGATAAATATAAGTCACGCCGGTAATCAGGATCTGACAATTGTCATACTCTACCAAATGGTGTTCATCTTGTAGAAAGTGAAATCCGCCGCTGTGCAAGCCTCTGGCGATCCGTTCGGGATTGGCCCAGACATCGTGATCGCCCATAACGGCAATATGAGCTTGTTTTGATGTGGTGCTACACATCTCTGTAACAGCCTGTTGAATATAGTATTCACCGGCTGAAACGATGTCTCCGCCGAAGAGCAACAAATCGCCACCAAATTTCGCAACATGCTGCTGCATTTTTTGAAGTTTGCTCTGCTGTGTATAGCGATCCACGTGTAAGTCGGATACAAAAACCAGGCGCAGTTTCTGCAATGCCGCCGGCAAGCCGGGAATCTGCGCTGTGAGTGTCTTCAGGCGAACCCGCCAGGTATCGCGAATGGCGCGGAAGGGCACGTAAAGCAGGTAGAAGGCGGCCAGTACTAGCAGGGCGTAGCTCTTGATTTCCAGCCAGAATTCAGGTCGAATTAGCGGTAAGAGCTTAAACAGACCGCTGAGTAAAAATATGAGCACAATCCAGGGCAGCATTTCCGCCACCCAAACCAGGCCCATCCAAAAAGGGAAGGTCAGGAAGTAGTCTTTGATGGTTATGTCCGGCCTGCGCAGAAAAAGCGTGTCGGCTTTCCCGCGGGCATATGACAGGGCCACGATAACGGGTAGTAGAATCAATCCGCTAATGAGCGTCAGCGATACCACCCGGCTTTCTGTCAGATAGTCGCTAAAGACAACTTGAATGGCGCCGCTGATCTGCCAGGCTATCATCAGGTAGAAGAGTAGCAGCAGGATGGCGAGTCGCATAAAAATTCGGGTATGTACAGGCATAACGCTCAGGTTGGTGATTATATTTGTGATTGATTTAGGTCGGCTGGCCCATTATATATGATTATAAAGCACGAGATCAGCACCAATGCTGAACAAACTCCGATATGCGAACGTAGAACGTTCGAGTGACACATAGACGGTAGACGGAATGTCCAAGAATGTATATCGGTTTAAGGGCAATTTCAAAAGCTTTTTATTTGCCCTGGCCCTGATTATTACCTTTGGTTTTTTGTATTATACGCAGCTTTTGGTGCAGGATCTTCAGGAACAATCCCGCGAATTTCAAAACCTCAAGCTTGGCTTATTTGAGCAGAACATCAACAACGATGAAATTGGCGATATCAATTTCTTCTTTCGGGAAATCATCCAAAAAGCAGATTACCCGATTATCGTTACGGATGCCAACAAAAATCCTCATTCATGGACGAATATCGGCATCGAAAATACCCGGCGTTTGGGCGCCAATAGCGATACGCTGGCACTGATCAAAAGCTATATTACCGAATTCGAACAGGTGAATCCTCCCATCCCGATTTCCTACGCCGGAAGTGTGCTGGGTTACTGCTACTATGGGGAATCTTCCATTATTCGCAAACTGCGTTGGCTGCCCTATATCGAGATATTGGTTGTCGGCATGTTTATTTTGATCGGCTACGCCGGTTTCAATTCGATAAAAAAGAGCGAAGAGCAGTCTATTTGGGTCGGAATGGCCAAGGAAACCGCCCATCAATTGGGCACGCCGCTGTCTTCGCAAATGGGCTGGTTGGAATATTTGAAATCTGCGCCGGATGAAACCGAACGGGTGATTCCGGAACTGGAAAAGGATCTCTACCGGCTGCAGATTATTACCAATCGTTTCTCGCAGATCGGCTCACTGCCGGATATGAAGCCGGAAAATCTCAGAGATGTGCTCGGCGAGTCCGTACAATACTTCAAAAAACGGATTCCGCAGAAAAACGGTAATACCAAAATTCTCTCTGAGCAGAGTGAGGACGTTACCGTTATCCAGATGAACCGCGATCTGTTCTCCTGGGTGATCGAGAATTTGGTCAAGAATGCCCTCGATGCCATGGAGAACAAGGGCGGGACGATTAACATCAGCAGCGGCAAACTGAACGATAATGAAGTCTATATCGACGTGAGCGATTCCGGAAAAGGCATTAATAGCAAGACCCGAAAAGACGTGTTCAAGCCGGGATTTAGCACCAAGAAACGCGGCTGGGGTCTGGGATTAAGCCTCGCCAAGCGCATTGTCGAGGATTATCATGGCGGTAAAATCTTTCTGAAGGAGTCGCAGCCCGGTGTTGGATCGACATTCCGTATTATATTGAATAGCAACGGCAGTATTGGCTAGCCGTTCGCAGGTGGCAACATACCTTATTTGAAAGCATACACATTGGTTTGTGAGGGCTGTTTTTCGCTTCCTTTGAAGAAAAACGGTTAAGTGGTCCCGGCAGCAACCTCCCCGGCAGGTGAGATTGATGCCGACGGATTTGTTTTTTCTATTATCCCGGCAGCATTTTTTGCCGATGATATGTTGATTGACTACCTGATAAAATGTCGTTGAGGCCAAGACGATCTGTATGGTAAGACTGAAGCACATATCGCGGGCAGCATTTCCGCCTGTCCATTCCTCGTTTTCCGCCTATGATTGTGAGCGGATATTCAGGCGAACTCGGCTAACGCTAATTGCCCTCGTTGCTTTTATGTTGTTTGTTAACACGGGCGTTGCTCTCTCGCAAACGGATTCGCGCGCAGAATTAGACACTGTGAAAATGCGATCTCTGTTGAAGATTTTGTCGCAGAATCAAAATTTGGATTTCTCGCGCCTCGACAGCATTCGTTTGGTCATTCCGTTCCCGGCAGGTGATGCAAGCGCGCGCCAAACTGCTGCGCACTACTTTCAACTGACGAAGGATCTGAATCCGCAAACGCTTCACGGCAAGAAAATTCATGCCCGGCCGCTCTCTACGGATAGTCTGGATCAGATCGATTGGCCAAAATATCATGGTGTCCTGTTTTTGAAAAGCGACTCTGCATTCGTAAAATTGATGAAAGATATATGTGTGGCATATCGCCTGCTCTCATTAAGTTTTCAACCTAAACTGTTGGAAAATGGCGTTTCAGCTGCGGTTGATATACCAGCGGAAAGCAATGAACCGCAATTCTGGTTTAATCTTGCCGGTATTCGCCTGGAAGGCGCTGAATTTAAGGCCGACGTTCTGCGCCTCGCCAGCTACATTCGCGATGGCGACCGCACATTGAAAGTGGATTAAGCGATGAAAATGGCAACTAAAATATGGCTGGGCATCTTCCTGATCCTGATAGCCGCTGCCGCGGCTGTTGGCTATCACCAGTGGATGCTGGAGACGGAAAGCCGCTCCTTGCAAAAGCAGCAAGCCGGGGCCATTGCCCAAATTAGTTCGACCAATCTTGGTGCCGCCCTCTGGTTTGGGAAAATTGCTTTCATCAACAAGGTGCTCCAACCACTGGAGAACGATAAAAACATCAGCTTTATCTATGTTGCTGATCGCGCAAAGAATCGCCTGTATGGATTCCAGGATGAGGCATATCTTGAACAAATCCGCCGCTTCCGGGATAGTGAGAGACTTGATAGCGAAGGTGATGACTTCTATTTTGTGAAGCGCGATATTTTCTACAATAATGAATTTCAGGGCGAACTGATTATTGGATTCGGCAAAGCCTACCTGGCCAAGCTGGATGCGGATCGGCGGCAACGCATGCTGCTTTTCCTGGGCGGTCTCGCCCTGACGCTGTTTATCCTAGCTTTTTATGTTAGCCGCCGAGTGCTGGCACGCCTTCGTCAGGCAAGCGACAAAATCCGTCAATTTAATGAGGAAGATCCTGCGGTTAGTCCGTTGATTGAAGCCAGCGGCAGGAAAAATGAATTGGCTGGGCTGGCCGGCGCATATAATGATCTGATTGGGAATCTCTCAGAGAATTGGGAAAACCATGGTAAAAACGCTGCCTGGCTGGACGCCTTTTTCCGCCTGAGCTCAATGCCGATTTTGATTGCAGATGCAGATGGCAAAATCGACAAAGCCAATGAAAGTGCCTGCGAGTTTTTTGAAATCTCCCAGGAGAATATCGAAAATGCAAAACTAGATGATCTGATTAGCACGCATGATTATAACACCCTCATTGAGCATAGCCAGAAAAATCGCTCTGACATTCAGGGATATGTTGCCATCATTTCTACGGAACTGAATAAGAAATATGTTGTCGAGCTTAACCTGTCGCGTCTGACCGATGACGAAGGGCAGGTGAAGAATGTTATTCTCACAGTAGTTGATATAACCGAGAAAGTTCAGACCCAGCACGAACTGCTTGAAAACCAGACCCGCCTGGCAAATGTCAACAGGGAGCTGAACGAAAAGACAGCGGCGCTGGAAAGTGCCAATCACAATAGCCGCCAGGCAACTGAGAAATTGTCCCGTCTGATTGAATCCAGCTATGCAATGATTCGTTGCCGCACCGTCGAGCAAACCTTTTCGGTTCTGCTGTCAGGCGGCAAAGATATTCTCGAAGCCGACGATGGCGTGATCTTTCGCAGTAATGAAGAAGGTACGCGCCTGATGCCGTATAAGACCTTGACGGCTCGCTTGATCGGTGATCTGGACAGTATTGGCAAGGACGAAGGTCTGGTTTGGCAGACATTTCAACAGAAAGAAGCCTTCTGGCTGAAAGAAGAAGAAGTTGAAGACGCAGACCTGGAGCAACTGCGTATTCGACGGGTAGCGAATCTTTGTTTGATTGCAGTGCCGATTTTCGATCAGGATGTACGTCACGGTGTGGTTCTTTACATCAAGAAGCGTCAGACGGATGCTCGTGAAGGCGATATTCACCTGCTGACGACCCTTGGGCATCTTGCTGCCATTACGCTGGAAAATCTGAACCTTGTCGGTGAAATCCGTGACAAAGCCTCGCACCTGGAGGAAGTCAACGGACAATTAACCGAATCGCAGAAACAGGTGATCCAGCTGCAAAAAATGGAAAGTCTCGGGACACTGGTCGGGGGTATTGCTCACGACTTCAACAATATTCTTGGTATTATCACGCCAAACCTGGATCTCCTGAAAATGAGCGCCAAGGAGAGTGATCAGGTGCTGAAGCGCGCCTCCATTATTCAGCAGGCCGCGGAGCGAGCCACCGGTCTGACCCGGCAGTTGCTGATCTTTTCCCGCAACCAGGACGTGAAGCTGGAGCCGGTCTCGGTGAATGAATTGCTCGCTCAATTGGTGAAGATGATGCAACCGTCAATGGGCAAGTCCATTGATATTATTACCGAGCTGAATATTGCCACACCCAATATCCTCGGCGATCGTATTCGTCTAACCCAGGTATTAATGAATCTGGCCATCAATGCCCGTGACGCCATGCCCAAGGGCGGTCAAATTGTCTTTCGGACTTCACTCGACGACTATGCACCGCGAGCAGGTGTTGAAGACGCCAGCAAGTACGTGCATATCACCGTTGAAGATACCGGCATCGGCATTGAGCCGGAAAATATGGATAAGATCTTTGATCCCTTCTTCACAACAAAAAGTGTTGGTAAAGGAACCGGCCTGGGGCTCTCCGTCGTTTACGGCATTGTCCAGAGTCATAAAGGGCATATTGAATGCAGCAGCAAGCCCGGCAGCGGTACCCGTTTCGATATCTATTTTCCCCCAACCGATAAGCCGGCGCGCCCCTATGAAGAAGAGGACCTTGAATTACTACCGTTCGGACATGAGACGATTATGGTAGTGGATGATGAAGATCTGATTCGTGAATCTCTCCGGGATTCCCTGGAATCATTCGGCTACACGGTGATTGCCGCGAGCAGTGGGGAAGAAGCATTGGGTAATGTCCGGGAAGGCACGAATATTCAATGTGCGATCGTTGATGTTGCCATGCCCGACAAGGACGGCGTAGAGACCGCCCGTGAACTACGCGACCTGGCTCCGGCCATGAAGATTGTGCTGACAAGCGGCTATGGAGAGCAGCAGGGAATCTATCATAGTGATGTCGCGGTTGATGGTTTTTTGCCAAAGCCATACCATCTCAATGACCTGGCATTGATTGTCAGGCGAATCCTTACCCGCCAGAATTCCAACGGCAACGGCACCCTATAAATTCACAAAAAACAAGTTTATGAGTTTGATTTTTTGTTGATACCGATTACATTGGTGTATCGCTCTTTGGAATGCATTGTTTTAAACTGAGAAATTTGCCAAGACTTACCTGCGTCACATTTTTTCGGTTTTCCGGGTATTACTTTTGGCAGGTATCCGACGTCCGTATTCGCTCAAGGTATAAAACAATTAGCCTACTGATGACAACAGTTCCCTGGTTTTTGCCACCACCCCTGTGGAAATGTCTGGTTGACCACCCTGTTCACCTTGAGCCAATTTTAATACAACGTTACTTTTCGCAAATACCTTCCAGGTATCTGCCGACTTTTATTTAAGAATGCAATATTGGATAAGCATAAACGACTGGTTTGCAAATGGATGCTGATAATACACTGTATGCTGTGGTCATGGGCGATGTTGCCGGCTCAAAGCAGCTAAGTAGCAGAAATCGCTATCAAACCCAGCTTTTTCTCAAATCAGCCATTGTCCAAATCAACGAAGAATTTGCCCCGCACGTCGATGCGCCCTTCACGATTTCCAAGGGTGACGAATTCCAGGGGTTAATTACCAATGTTGAAGTGGGTTTTCAGATTATGCTTGCCCTTGAGAAACTGGCTTACCCGGTAAAATTGCGTTTCGGCATGGGGATTGGCAAGGTCTATAAGATGGGGGGACGGCTTCCGATTGAAATGGACGGCCCGGCATTCCATCGCGGTAATTCAGCATTGAATTACGCAAAGAAAAAGAAGTGCGCCTACTATATCAACTCCAATAATGAAGCACTTGATCTGCTCATCAACACCAGCTTTCAGCTGATTACCGGCTTGAAATTACGCTGGTCGGAGCGGCATCACCGCCTGTTCTGGAGCTATAAGGATCTTGGCACCTACCGTCAGGTTGCCGCAAAAGAGAACGTTACGCCACAGGCCGTTTGCGATACTTTAAAGAACATCCGCGCCCTGCACGTCAAGGCCGCTGAAGAGAACATCAGCAACTACTTCCGCATTGCGAATTTGCTGGAGAAGGACGCCGATCAGCTGGTTCTGGAAGACGAAGGCAAGGGATCACTCTGATAATACCCCTCAAGATACTGCACGCTGCGAATCGTAATAAGCAGCGCTGGAATCAATAATAGCGGCGACACGTGCCCACCCCAATCATATCCCGGAAAAACCTCATCAAAATCAATGTTGTAAAACAAGACCGCCATGCAGTTGTTGATGCCATGACACATAATGGATGGAATAATGCTTTGCGTTTTGAATGCGAGGTATCCCAGCATAAAGCTGAACAGAAAGAGTGGCACGGCCTGGGCGATATTATATGAGCTATGGAGAATCGCCCAGGTAAGGCTGGCGTAAACCACTGCCCGGCTGATGCTAATGAAGTTTTCCATCGACTGCTGCAACAATCCGCGGAATATCAATTCCTCGATAACGCTGGCCAGAATGATAATGCCCAGGATGGCCAGGAATAGTTCATAACCGCTTTCTGCTCCGACCCCACTGGCCAACGTGGCTCTAAATTCCTCGGGGGTCGGAAAAATCAATTCGATCAAACGCACCATTTCGTCTACCAGTAAGGCTATGCTAATACCAAGTGGAATCATCAAGCCGAAGATGCGCGGCGGCAACTTGCGCAGGCGAAATACAGTGCGAAATGAATAGCGAAAAACCAGAAGGTAGACACAGGGGACGATCAACAGGCTGATTTCCCCGAAAATCATCAGGTACTTCTGGACAAGTGGTGTCAGGTCTTTTGCGGGATCAGGATTGATGAAGTAGGTGACGGCGATAAAGAGGTAGTAGCTGCTGAGGATGAGTAGCAGTGTGATGAACGGTGGTGGCGCGGCCTTGCTTCGTTCCTGTTCCAAGCTCATGTTGAAACTCCAAAAAGATGCTTCGCTATCTGGTGCATAAAGATGCCACCAGCTACTGATACATTCAATGACTCCGCATTCCCAACTGGCGGAATCCTCACCGTACTATCGGCAAGAGTTTGCAATTCTCGCGAAACCCCCCGGGCCTCTCCTCCTAAAATAAGCGCAATTCGATCACCGATTGTGATCTCGTCCATAGAATGTCGTGTTTCAAGACTAGATGCCAACACCGGCATGCCGCTTTCCTGCAAATCCGATACGACTGCTGAGAGGTCCCTATCAGTGAAGACCGGTACATGAAATATTGAACCCATGGTGCCGCGGAGCACCTTGCCATTGTACGGGTCGACGCAATCCTGAGAGCAGTAAATGCCATCCACACCAAACCAATGGGCACTGCGGATCAGGGTGCCGAGATTCCCGGGGTCACGAAGGCCGTCGAGCAATAGCACGAAGCGCTGTTGGCTGTAGTTTGCTGCTGGCGGCGATGGCTGGTTGACAACGAAGACGATACCTTGAGGTGTTTGGGTGTCGCATAATTTCTTTAAATTGTTATCTGATATTACCGTTACCGGCACGGATTGTTGTCCAAGCAACCTTTCCATTGCCGGATATTGCGGACTTTCCAGGAAGGACTCACCGAGGAATATGGCCTCAATTTCCCAGCCGGAAGCGAGGGCCTCTTGCGAGAGACGAACGCCTTCAACGAGAAATTGACGATGTTCCGCACGTTTATTTTTCTTTAACAGCTGCGTATACGATTTCCATGAAGCCATAATCGTTTGCCAATCATTTTTGCGTTATTCACTGAAGATACTTGATGTTAGATACTTGATACTTGACAGGACTCAAAACCTATAGCAAGTTCCAGCATCCAGCATCCAGCATCCAGCATCCAGCATCCAGCATCCAGCATCCAGCATCCAGCATCCAGCATCCAGCATCCAGCATCCAGCATCCAGCATAATCTAGCGAAAATTCTGCAATAAAGGAGAGCGGGCTTGAGATTTTGTTAAGCTACTTTTTTACAAAAGGAACTATTAAATTGTGCCGGACAACGGCCATGATAGTTGCAGCAACTGCTATGCTGCCGATTTTAGCTCTTTCACGAATCAGGAGTTCCTATCAAGGTCATCACTGAAATGTTGGGAGGCAATTCAAGATGGGGCAACGTCAAATACCTTGCATGTTAATGCGCGGCGGCACCTCCAAGGGACCGTTTTTTGATTTGCGTGATTTACCGGCTGATTCCAGACTACGTGATAAAATCTTGTTGCGCGTAATGGGTTCTCCGGATCCACGTCAAATTGACGGCCTGGGTGGGGCAGAAACTGTAACCAGTAAAGTAGTAATGGTGGAACCGTCGAAACGACCGGGGATTGATGTCGACTATTTATTTGCCCAGGTAGATATTGAAGGACCGATCGTGGATACCTCGCCACCCTGCGGAAACATGATGGCTGGTGTGGGTCCATTTGCCCTGGAGCGAGGGATGGTGGCCGTGTCGGGAGAAGAAACTCGCGTGATGATCTACAATGTTAATACCAAAACGGTCATTGAGACGATTGTTCAGACGCCCAACGGGACTGTAGAATACGAGGGGCCAACGGCGATAAGTGGCGTCCCGGGAAAAGCAGCACCACTGCTGATGAATCTATTCGACCAAGATGGCGGGAAAACGGGGAAACTTTTTCCTACAGGAAAACGCCGGGAGAAAATCTCCTCTATCGAAGTTTCGTTGCTGGATGCCGGAACAGTATTGATGTTAGTGAAAGCGTCTGAATTGGGGATGAATGGGTACGAAGATAGAACATTTTTCGAAGAAAATCCAACGCTGGTGGCTCGCATTGAAGCGTTGCGTCGCGAAGCTGGAAAGCGTATTGGGTTTGGGGATGTTACAGACAGCGTATTACCGCGAATTGGCATCTTATCGCCGGCTTGCGCAAATGGCGCCATCAAATCGCAGTATTTGACCCCGCATACCTTGCATGCATCCCATGCGGTGTCCGGCGCAATTTGCATTTCTACCGCTGCCAAAATTCCCGGGACAGTTGCCAGCGATATTGCCAAAGTCAGTGATGCGCTTAGTGAAACCGTAGTGATCGAGCACCCATCCGGCATCATCGATGTGAAGCTGGAACTTGCCAAGAACGGCGATGATTGGACTATCGTCAAGGCCGGTACTCTCCGCACTGTTCGCAAGCTTATGGATGGCGCGGTCTTCGTGCCGGAGTCGTTATTCGGGGATGGATGATTGGTGGCGTCGGAAGGCGTTGAGATGGAAAAGCGTTGATGCGTAGGAACGTAGAAACGTAGGGAGGCCGAAGCTGGTTCTGTTATAAACATCTGACCACTAGGTGGTCTTGTAAGGTGAAAAGAAAACATTTGTCATTCGACATTTGTCATTATTTTCCACTGCCACTGTACCCTCCCGTATAAACCTCCGTACGTCCTCGTTCATTGATTTCAAACATTCTCCTAAAAACAACATATTTATCTTGCTTCCAGTTTTTGGCTCGTAAATTGTATTAGCATCTAGCATCTAGCATCTAGCATCTAGCATCTAGCATCTAGCATCTAGCATCTAGCATCTAGCATCTAGCATCTAGCATCTAGCATCTAG
>JANQRS010000040.1 GCA_028284445.1 Calditrichia bacterium | reverse complement strand
TGACTAAAGTGACTAAAGTGACTAAAGTGACTAAAGTGACTAAAGTGACTAAAGTGACTAAAGTGACTAAAGTGACTAAAGTGACTAAATTTAACAACTCTATTAACTTTAGTCACTCTATTAACTTTAGTCACTCTATTAACTTTAGTCACTTTAGTCACTCTATTAACTTTGTTAACTTTGGTCTCTTTTTGAGTGACTAATTGGAGATTCAACGATCTAAAGTGTTGGCTCTGGAAAGTTCAAGAGCAAAGTAAAGCCTCGCAGTTACCTGTGAGGGGTAATTATGAAATGGAGGAATTATGTCCTTAGAAGCAAAGATTAAAGAGATTATCATCGACAAGCTGGGCGTACCAGCCGAAAAAATCAAGCCGGATGCAAGTTTTATTGATGACCTTGATGCAGATTCCCTGGATACTGTAGAATTGGTTATGGCGTTTGAAGAAGAGTTCGGTGTTGAGATTCCGGATGATGACGCGCAAAAGATTACGACCGTTAAGAGCGCAACGGATTATCTCAGTGAAAAACTGGCTGATAACGACTAATCGCTTTTCAGTTACCTGTTTTTTATTTGAAAAACACAGACAAAATTTCTCTCTGAGCTGTTGAAAGAGAGTTGAACGCAGTTCGGACAGGGCGCTCAAATTATGGGTGCCCTGTCTGATATTCAAAAATGATGCACTCATCATATACATCATTGATAGTAGCGGAGCATAAGATATGACTAGGCGCGTCGTTGTTACCGGGATTGGCGCGGTGACACCCATTGGAAATTCGGCTGTAGAATTTTGGAACGGACTTCGGGAAGGTCGCAATGGCATTGCGGAAATTACTCTTTTCGATGCCACAGATTACCGTGCGCGTATCGCTGGTGAAGTCAAAGACTTTACGACTGAAGGCGTCATGGAAGCGCGTGACGCCCGGCGGGTAGACCGCTATTCTCAATTTGCCATGGTCGCAGCAGCAGAGGCAATTGAAGATTCCGGTCTCGACCTCGAAAAGCTCGACATGTTTCGGGCCGGGGTCGTTGTTGGGTCCGGTATCGGCGGCATTAATTCTTTTGAAGAGCAGCACGGCCGTTTATTAAAAGGTGGTCCGAAGCGGGTTAGTCCGTTCTTTATTCCGCAGATGATTGCCGACATTGCCGCTGGCCATATCTCCATCAAATACGGCTTCAAAGGCCCGAATTATGCGACCGTCTCGGCGTGCGCAACCGCCACCCATGCCTTGGGTGATGCTGCAAGGCTGGTTAAATACGGTGATGCTGATGTCATGATCAGCGGTGGGGCGGAAGCGACCATTAGTCCGATGGCCATGGCCGGATTTTGCTCCTTACAGGCCGTATCCACCCGCAACGATGATCCGACACATGCCAGTCGTCCATTCGATAAGGAGCGGGACGGGTTTGTGATGGGGGAAGGCGCGGGAATCGTGGTCCTGGAAGAACTGGAACATGCTAAAAAACGCGGTGCTACAATCTATGCGGAAATCGGCGGAATTGGTTTTACCGCCGATGCCCATCATATTACGGCACCGGCGCCGGGAGGCGAAGGGGCAGTTCGCGCGATGAAACGCTGTCTGGAAGATGGAGGATTCAATCCGGAAGATGTGCAATACATCAATGCACATGGCACCTCGACACCCTTTAATGATAAATCGGAAACTGCGGCCATTAAGACAGTTTTTGGTGATCATGCCTATAATCTGAATGTCAGTTCGACGAAATCCATGACCGGGCATTTGCTTGGCGCGGCTGGTGGCATCGAATTGCTTGCCGGTATTCTGGCGATTAAGGAAGGTGTGGTTCCGCCGACAATTAACTATGAAGTGCCGGATCCTGAATGTGATTTGAACTATACACCTAACGAAGCGCAGGAGCGTGAGGTTAAAGTGGTGGTTTCGAATACTTTTGGATTTGGTGGACATAACGCGTGTATGTCCTTCAGCAAGTTTGAGTAAATGCCGGGTTCGGCAAACAGCGTGGATTGGAGAGCAATACCAAATTGACAATTACGGGCTTTGCTGATTGGGAAATCAGACCGTTGATTGAGATTTGGAATTCCTCTTTAATTTGACCCATTTTGGCAGATGCGCGCTCGTCGAGTGAGCATTCTGACCTGCATGCCGTGCCCCGGTGTCATATTCGTAGAAGCAGCGAGAAGATATTGAGTTCCCTTTTCAAAATTTTGCAGCGCTTTCTCACCTTCGGTGAAGAAGAAGAGGTGGTGGTACCGCTGATATCCGCCGACAATCTCGGCGAGATGGAAAAAGATGCTATCCAGCGTTTTCAGAATCAGTTCGGTATCCAATTCTCTAACCCGGCCTATATTGTTACTGCGCTTAAGCATCGTTCCTATCTGAATCTGACCAATGAACCACGTATCTTTTCCAATGAGCGCCTCGAGTTTCTGGGAGATGCCATCATTGACCTGGTTGTCACCCATTTCCTCTATGAAAACTTTCCCGGTGAAACCGAAGGTCATCTTTCCAAGGTTAAGTCCATATTGGTAAGCAAGCCGGTAATGGCAGATATCGCCGTGGAGATGAAACTGGGTGAATTGGTATTGATGAATCGCGGTGAAGAAAAAACCGGTGGCCGGAAGCGCAAATCGATTCTTGCTGACGCCTTCGAGGCAATTGTCGGGGCAATCTATCTAGACGGTGGGCTCGATGAAGCGCGTGATTTCATCAATAAATATCTGCTGAGTGACTTCAAGAAGATTATCCATAAAGGACTCTATCGTAATTATAAGAGCATATTGCTTGAATTTGCGCAAAGCCAGGGAAATGGCCTACCGCAGTATCGGGTGGTAAAGGAACTCGGCCCTGATCACTCCAAGGAATTTATAATTGAAGTGTGGCTGGGTAAGGAAAAGTTGGGAGATGGACAGGGAAAGAGCAAGAAGCTTGCAGAGCAGGAAGCTGCCAAGGAAGCCGTCAAAAAATTGAAGCTTGACAGCAATTTTGCCTCGTAATGCCCGTTCAAACCTTTGCGTTATGCCCGCGATACATTCCGGAATTCATTTTGGGTGCTTTAGTTACTGACAACCGCAGATAAATGTGTTATATCCTGCCTGGAGTCTTTTTCAGTATCCTTTTGTTGCAGCAATAGTCGCGTATTATCTTATCCTCTTATTTATCGAGGTCTAAATGAAGAAGATTGTTAATGTCGTTGGCGCCCGGCCAAACTTCATGAAAATAGCGCCCATTCAGCGGGAAATGTCTCGTGACAATAGCGGTATACAGCCTTTTCTCGTCCATACCGGACAACACTATGATGAGCGAATGAGCAAGCTGTTTTTTGATGATTTGCAGTTGCCGCAGCCGGATGTTTATCTCGGCGTTGGATCTGGTTCTCATGCGGGACAAACAGCCAAAGTGATGGTTGAATTTGAAACCCTTTGTCTGACTGAAAAACCGGATATGATCCTGGTCGTCGGCGATGTTAATTCTACCCTGGCTTGTAGCCTGGTGGCCGCCAAACTTCACATTCCTGTCTGTCATGTCGAAGCGGGCCTGCGAAGTTTCGATCGACGCATGCCGGAAGAGATTAATCGCATCGTTACCGACTCAATTTCGGATATCCTCTTTACATCGGAACCCAGCGGGAATATTAATCTTGAGAAAGAGGGTGTTGATCCCGCAAAAATTGTCTACGTCGGCAACGTGATGATTGACTCCTTGCTGTTCTTCAAAGAGAAGTCGACGGCATCACCGGTTCTGGAACAGCTCGAATTTACCAGTGGTGAATATGCCCTGGTAACGCTCCATCGCCCGTCAAATGTTGATCAGCCGGATACATTGAATCAGATCCTTGACGCCTTCGAAGTCATTCAACAGGACATTCCGATAATTTTGCCGATTCATCCTCGCACGGAAAAAAATCTGAAACGCTTTGGTCTTGATGAGCGCCTGAAATCAATGACAGGCATTCGCCTCTTGCCACCTCAGGGCTACCTTGACTTTATGAAGCTGTCTCATAACTGTCGTTTTGTGATGACGGACAGTGGCGGCATTCAGGAAGAAACCACCTTCCTGGGCATTCCCTGTTTGACTTTGCGCGAGAATACTGAGCGTCCGGTTACCGTCGAAATCGGCACCAGCGAAATTGTGTGGAATGATACTGATAAAATTATTGCCAACGCCCGCAAAATCTTGAACGGAAAGTGGAAGCAGGGTCGTGTTCCGGAATTGTGGGATGGTCACACCGCCGAACGAATTGTTGAGGTATTGACTCATGTCTAATGTAAGACTGATGTTAATTGCAGTACTTTTGTTGGGAGTTCAGCTGTTTGGCCAACAGTTGATACGGCCCGAGACGGAGGACGAAGATCCATTGCCGGTTGAAAAGTCAATTCTGGATCCTGAGTCTGAATTCTTTAAGCGCAATTCTGAAAATCTGTTTCCCGGACGCCAGTATCTCGAACAGGCGCTCGATGCCGCGGTAGATTCCAATGCCTATTTGGTTGGACCGGGAGACGTCCTATTGCTGAAAGTATGGGGAATGCTTGAAGCAGAAGCGCCGCTGGAGGTTTCCAGCGAGGGATACGTCATCATTCCTTCGGTCGGAGAAATTGCGGTTGCTGACCTTAGCCTTGCCAATGCCTCAAGTTTGATAAAGGAGCGCGTCGGTAAAAACATCACCAACTCAAGTTTCTCTGTGCGATTATTGCGAATGCGCAAGTTCCGGGTATTTCTGACCGGTGAAGTCGAGACGCCGGGCACCTACTATGTGCGTGGTGTGGATCGCTTGAGCGACGCCCTGCAGCTTACCGGGGATCAAGCCAAGGTCGGCGATGAATCTCGTATCGAATTGCGCCGTCGCAGCGGCGAGGTGCAGGTTGTTGATTTTTCAAAATTTTTTGGAGAAGGTGATCTGTCTGCCAATCCCTTGTTGCAAAATGGTGATATCATTTACGTACCGCCGATCGATGCCAGAGGCGACTATGTCTATATAGAAGGCAACCTTGATGCCCAGGGGCCTTATTCCCTGCGGCCACAGGAAACCCTGTGGAGCGCTCTCACGCGTGCGCGTGTGATGAATCGCCAAACAGATTTATCCAAGATAGCGCTTCTGCGCGGCGAATCGCGAACGATTTTCAATTTGCTGACTGATGGCGACAAAACCCGGTCATTTCTACTGGAACCGGGCGATAAGATCCTGGTAACACCAAAATTGAATCAGGTCTTTGTTACCGGTGAAGTCACCTTTCCCGGTGCCTTCGACTACAAGGCAAATCACGTTGCCTGGGACTATGCCGGGTTCGCAGGCGTAACAGAAAAAGCGCGAAGCGTGGATGAGATCTACGTAATTCGCTCTGCCACCGGTGAGGTCGTTCGCGGTACACAGGTGGTCGTCGAAAACGGGGATATTGTTGTGGTGCCCCGAAAGCGGCGTGAAACGATAAATGACATTGTACGAATTATTACCCCGATTTTAAGCCTTGGTATATCGCTGTTTGCGATCATAACCAGGTAAGCAGAAAGGAAGAACCTCCCGAATGGATGATCAAGTGAATTTGCTGGACGTCCTTCACAAATTGGTGCGCCACCGGCGCTACATCATGAAAGTGACGTTGATAACGACCCTGCTTGCGCTGGGCGTGAGCCTGATTTGGCCAAAGACTTATAAGAGCACTGTTCAGTTTTTCCCTCCACCGCGCGAAGGTAGCGGTCTGACCGGTATATTCAGTTCATTTTTACAACCAATGGTAACCTCGTCGAAATTGAGCTCCGAGGCGGTCACCGTTATTCTCCGCAGCCGTCAGCTGAAAGAGGCTGTGATCGATGAATTTGACCTGCGCGAAGTCTATCAGTCGGAAATCATGGAAGAGTTGCTTGAAAAAGTTGATGCTTCCATGGAAATCAATGAAATCCGCGAAGGGGGATTTGGATTTAATCCGCTGGTCTCTGTCGAATTTTCTTACCTCGATGAGGAGCCGGCGCGTGCCGAGGCGATTACTGCCTTTTATATTTCCAAACTCGATTCCGTTATCAAAGAGTTGAATCAGGAACGAGCGGTTCGCACCTTTGAAACGGTTGAAGTGCGCTACAATCAGAACCTGCAGGATATGGCCAAAGCGGAGCAGGCTTTAAAGCAATTTCAGGAGAAGCATGGTGTCTTCGAAATTGAAGCGCAAACCAAGGCCCTGATCGAGCAACTCGGGATCATTCGTGGCGAAATGATTAATACTGAACTGCAGTTGGATATTGTCGGGCAAACGGCCAGTCGTCGCAGCCCGCAGTATCAGCAACTCGCTGTTCAAAAACGCGCGTTTGAGAAAAAGTATCAGGAGATGATCAATAAGACCCCAAATACTGAAAGCGATAAGGTTTTTAAGCCGATTTCGGAAGTGCCGGAATTGGCGATTCGCTATGCGCAGTTGTTCCGTGAAGTTACCGTGCAAAATAAGGTCTATGAGATTCTATATCCAAACTATGAACAAGCGCGGATGCAGGCCAGCATGGAATCCAATGGGATTCAGGTACTTGACCATGCGAAGTTGCCGACTTATAAGTATAAGCCAAAACGTGCCTACATGGTAATTGCCGGCTTTATGTTTGGACTCTTTGCGGCATTTGTGGTGGTGTTTCTGCGCGAATTGGAAGCCAGTCAGGCCAAAACCAATCCGGAAAATGTTGAAAAAATGCGCTATATCCGTGAGTCGATTCTCGGCGATTTAAAGTTTTGGAAGCGGTCAGGCAAGTAGTGATTCCGGTATTTACAACTCGATATAATTTTGAGTATTATTACACCTTCGAAAAATACGATGGTCGCAATATGGAAGTGTATACGCCTTGAAAATGAGTTGCAATTAGGACGCTTGCATGAATAACTACGAAAACTTGAAAGCGATATTAGGCACCTGCCTGGCGCTGGCAACCTTCCTTGGACTATCGTATTTATATTTTCCTCAAAACACTATGATAGGCTTTGCAATCCTTATCGCAATGCCTATGGCTATATTCTACTTTATTCGGTCACTTGACCGCCCGTTTCTTTTGGTCGTACTCGTTCCAGTCGGTTCGCTACTTGGATATTGGGGGCAGCTTGCAAGTGATGCTGCTATACCAATATCGCTTTATCAAGTTTTTCTGTTCGCAGGAACGGTGAGCGTGCTTGGTCATCATCTCGTTCATCAAAAGCTTCAAATTCGTGTAACAAATCTGGAATTGGAGTTTCTTTTACTCTTTGCCTGGATAGGCTTTAGCTTAATCTACACACCTAATTATGATGATGCGCTAATTAAGACTTTCCGATTTTTTATCCATGTTTTTATGGTCTACCTGGTGATAAACAGTATACAGACCCTCACCGAAATTAAGCTAACGTTCTATTTACTTGTTGCAGTTGGGATAATCCTCAGCGCTACCTCGATTTGGGAAGGCCTTCTCAGGCCCGAATCGGTCATTTTTAATTATGTTCTGGCCGAAAAACAGCTTTCATTTCGCACGACAGGTGTGGGTAGCCAAGAGGATCCCAATGTTTTTGCCTCTCAATTTATCATGCCACTGACATTTGTCGCTGCCTTTGTCATGGCAAAGGGACAGAAAACGTCAATGCGGCTCATTGGTAGTGGAATCTTTGTCATCCTATTTGTAGCAATTGTTCCAACTTTTTCCCGTAGTGTATGGGTTGCATTGGTAATTTCTATTGGTCTTCTGACAGTTCTATTTAAGCAGTATCGTTTGATTCTTGGATTGTTTCTGGCAGGCGTTTTGGCATTGATCTTTGTTCCGAACATTCAGACTTTACTTTTTTCAATTATCAGACGTCTCGGGGATATTTTTGCCGGTAGCCAGGATCAATCATCAAATATCCGGATTATGTTAGGGATTGGTGGCCTGAAAATGTTTGCCGACTCCTGGATGTTGGGTGTTGGATTTCGCGGATTCCCGGAAGTGTTCAAAAATTACTATACTGCCGTTGAGACACAGGGTGTGATTGAAGCACATAACGTAATTTATATGGTGTTGGCAGAACTAGGATTAATTGGATTCCTTATTCTTGCTTGGATTTATATCAAGCTAATATTGTTGGCCTTTAAGTGCTTTTACCAAAGTTCGACCGTCTCGGAACAGGCCTGCGCAGGTGGAATTTTAGGCAGCTTATTGGCATATTTGATTTTTTACCAATTTTATCCCGGAAGCTTTGTCAGCAATAATATGTGGATGATCATCGGATTGCTGATTTCATTTCAGCAGTACTTAAAGCGGCGCAATTTGACCGAAGCCGCATGATATTGCTTAAGAACCTTAAGTATATTCTATTCTTTAACAGCGCAGCTATCCTACGTAATTTTGCCGGTGTGATTCGGGCAAAAATAATCTCCGTTTCATATGGCGCCGCCGGACTTGGAATCCTTGGCCAAGTCACCACAATCTATACCAGTCAGACTCAGCTCTCAGATCTTGGATTGTTTGCTTTCCTTGTTCGCTCAATCGTAAAATCTAATGCTGATGGTTGCAAGATTTCATACCAAAGAATTCTTGTATACTCCGCTACTATACTCCTCTTGGGCAACCTGATTATCGTCGTATTTGGTTTCTGTTTTCTGGAAACATTGTCCCTGTTGTTTTTTGATTCTACGGAATTCACTTCATTTATTGGGTTTTTGATAGTGTTGGTCCCGTTATTCAATTATGCTACATATCTGGAAACCGTGACTCGAGCGAATGAAAACTACCGTTCTCTTGCTATTGGACAAAATATTGCGGGCTTCACCGGTGTTGTGACTGTTGCGCCTTTAGTCCTCATTTACGGTATAATTGGCGTGATCTACAGCTTGATGATGGTCCAATTTGTAACAGCAATTTATTTTACCATTTCCAGCAGCAAATATTTTACAGGAATACGACTATCTGAAATACAAATTGATCGCGGAATTCTCAAAGATCTATCTACTTATTGTTCAATTGTGCTAGCTCGAAAAATTCTGGTTTTTTTCTCTCTTCTAATGTTAAGAATTGTCGTTGTGCAGTTTGGAGATGTGGCGATGAACGGATATTTTCAGGCAGTCTATTCGGTTTCCAATTATGTGCTGATTTTTGTTGGGGCTTTTATCATTTATCTTTTTCCTGCACTAAGTGGCGGATTTCATCAGGCTGAATTTAACGCAACGCTTAATCAGCATCTGGAATACTTATACTATTTAATTTTGCCCGTTATTTGTCTACCCATCTTTCTACCGGATTTAGCGCTGCTGCTCCTGTTTAATGAAGAGTTCCTTGTGGTACAATTTCCATTAATGCTATTCTCCTTGTCTAAAGTTCTTGAGGTAACCTACAATTTCTTTGTTATCGCGTTGTTGGCACAAAATCGTTTGCGGACATTTTTCGCTGTCGAGGCATTCAAGGCAATTCTTTTGATTGCGTTTTCTTATTTGGGGATTCAAAATTGGGGATTAAATGGTGTTTATACAGGATATCTTCTTACTCAATTTTTTGCTTTTTGTCTGCTGCTGATTCTTCTTAAACAAGAACCGGGCTTCAAAATATCTCGTACGAATATGAATTTCATTGTCTGGACAATTCTCTCAGTTATTCCATTATTCATTTTTTATGATTCACATATTCTGCTTCGGAGCGGATTTTCAATGCTCGCCCTGATAATGATTTTTCATGTAATCGATCTAAAAAAGTATGAGGCAATTTTTGCCGGGTTGAAGAAACCTCGCTTATAGAATTCAATCCAATTCAAACATAACGTTGACTATATTCTATGAAAACCGTTCTCATCACCGGCGCCAGCAGTGGGATTGGTCGCGAGTTTGCCATGGTTTTTGCCCGCAATGGGTATGACCTTATCCTCACCGCGCGAAATCATGCAGCTCTAGTGGAAGTGGGGGATGCTGTGACAGCTCTCGCAAAACCACCTCTTTTGACCATCCCATGCGATCTTGCTCAAGCGGATGCCGCTGAACAGCTTGTTCATCAGCTATCAGATGAGAACATCTCCATTGATATCCTTGTCAACAATGCCGGTCTTGGTAATTACGGGCAATTCTCTGAGATTGACTGGCAGCTGGAAGAGCAGTTGATCAATGTTAACATTACTGCACTGGTCCGCCTGACCCATCTTTTACTACCTGCCATGCTCGCCCGTAAATCTGGGAGGATTCTCAATGTCTCCTCGACAGCTGCTTTCCGCCCCGGACCGTTCATGGCTAGCTATTTCGCCAGCAAGGCATTTGTGCTGTCGTTTAGCCAGGCCCTCAGTGCGGAGTGCCGATCACACGGTGTGACCGTGACCGCCCTTTGCCCGGGCGCCACTCGCAGCAAGTTTGCGGAGCGCGCCGGATTAGATGCCAGCCAATTTTTGAAAGGCAAGAAGATCGCGGAAGCGGCTGAAGTCGCCCGCTTTGGCTTCGAAGCTCTGATGAAAGGGAAGTCCGTTGCCGTTCATGGCTGGCAAAACCGCTTCTTGACGTTTCTCTTGCCTTTCGTTCCTCGTGCTTTCCTCCTGAAGGTCTCCGAAGGCGTTAAGCGCCGCAAGTAGCTAAATGGCCCGTGCCTGGGACTTTGGTCACATACTGCTAGCCGATTTTGCTTTATGCTCTAAAAGTGTTAATCTATTTCATTGCAACACAACGCTATCCTCAGTTATTACCCGATTTAATTTGCTGGAAGTTCTCATGCCCTAAGTGGAGGCGAATGTGCCTGACGGAGTACTTCAAGATATCCATTTTTGTGGTATTAACTTCACAACTGGCGATCTTTCTGCTGTTGCTGACTATGTAACAGCCTTGCCCGCTTTCAGCGGCGGTACTGCACCGACGCTTCTGGTCCACATCAACGTGCACAACCTGTATCACATACATAAGAAAGAGCCACTTCAGCAACAGCTGAACGATCATGCAAAAATTCTCTTCGACGGCATTGGCATGAAATTAGGTGCCCTGCTGGCCGGTCATCCCTGGCTGCCGGATCTCAATGGAACGGACTTATTCCATCTGGTTATGTCAGCCTCAACTGGGAAACCGTTGAAAGTTTTTCTACTTGGCGGCAAAGAATCCATTGTCGAACAGGCCGCCAGTTGTATTAGCAGTCAATATGAGCAGGTCTCGGTTGTTGGGCATCATCACGGCCATTTCTCTGAGGCAGAAGAGACCGCCATCGTTGAAGATATCAATCGCCGGCAGCCGGATATACTGCTCGTTGGTATGGGATGCCCGATTCAGGAAGCGTTCATCCTGCGCAACAGGCAAACCTTAGGCACATCAGTGATATGGGCTGTTGGCGGTCTGTTTGATTTTGTCTCCGGAAAAACGCCGCGGGCTCCCCGTTGGATACGCAGGATCAGGCTGGAGTGGTTTTATCGTTTCTTGCTGGAGCCGGCTCGTATGTGGCAACGGGTTTTTGTTGAAGCACCGTGGTTCTTTTTGCATATCTGCCAGAATGAACTCTTTGTGGCCAGGCAAAGCCCAAACGGAAAAATACGAGTGATGAATGAGCAGCAAAGTTGAAGCGGAAATCGGCCGGAAAAAAATCCCCCTGCTGATCACCATGGACCTTGAAGTTGCCAGTGATCATGACGCCGTTGAACAATTGGATATTCTGGCACGCCTTGCTGAGGATCTAAAGAAAATCGGCGCGCGGATAACGATTTTTGTGGTTGGAATTCATGCAAAACACTTCCGGCAGCAGTTGCAGCACTTGCAGGCTCAGGGACATGAAATCGGTTGCCACGGGTTGACCCATAAGCAGGATGATAATTACAGCAAACTCGGCGAAGCGGAGCAGCGAAGCCGCATCGAAATGGCAACAAGGCTGATTGGTGACACTATGGGAAGACCACCGGTCTGTTTCCGAGGTCCGGGGATGACCACTTCTTCAATAACCCAGAAGATGCTGTTGGAGAATCACTATCGGGCGGATTTCTCAGTCTGTTCGCAGCGATTTGATATTGCCAATTCGGCTGGTGGACAAGCGGGCTGGCTCATCGCACCGCGGCAGCCCTATCACCCTGCTGCTGATTCGCCTTTTCGGCGCGGGGCTTTACCGCTGCATGTGGTGCCGATGCTCTGTTATGGATTGCCGTTTCTTAGCGGCTCGCTTTATATCAGCGGTCTTGGCAGCATGAAGTTCCTGTTTCGCCGCTTGCTTAATGAGTCGCAGAAAAAACAAAAGCCAATCGTATACCTCTTTCATTCGTATGAGTTCTGTGCCTTTCGAAATATCAGCAAGCAAAAACGCTTGCACCGCATATATCGACAAGATCGGAAATGGCGTTATCAACAAAATTTGGCTTTGCTGACATATATGTTATCTGACCCGCAGGTCACGAGTCAGACTGGGCAGGAATTCCTCGATGGAGAATTATCAATCGCAAAAGAGGGAGGATCTACATGTACAAATTGATCAACAAGACTATTTCGCGGGTATTGCGAAGTCCTCAATACCTGATTCTTTTTGTAAGCGGTATTTGCTGGATGCGCTGCCGTCATTGCTGGTACAATGAAGAATGGAAGGATGCAAATCTTCAGCATAATCAGATGACGTTTGATGAATTGTCGCGCCTGGCAGAGTCGATTCCTTTTTTGCATTTTCTTAGCCTGACCGGGGGAGAGGCGTTTGTGCGCCGGGATATTGTGGAAGTCGCGGAGATGTTCGCTCGCAAGACTCGCCTGAATCGCTACCAGATCCCAACCTCCGGATTTATGACCGACAACATTGTCAAAGCCACGGAAGGGATTTTGAAAGTGAATCCCGGTATTCCGTTCCGAGTCGACGTGTCGCTGGACGGCCCCGAAGCGGTCCATGAAGAAGTAAGGAATATCCAGGGGGGCTTCAAGAATGCTATTGCAACCATCAAGGCCCTGAACCAGCTGAAAAAGCGCTATGACTATTTTGACGTGGGTGTTATTACTACGGTCTCCAATCAGAATCAGCATGCGGTTGAAGAAACCGGGGCTATCGTAGAGAAAGTCAATCCGGACGGTGAATGGATGGTAAATATTACTCGCGGGAAACCGCGGGATCCTTGCGCCATCGATGTCGATGTGAAAAATTATATTCAGGCGCATCAATTGATTGATCAACGCATTGCTGAGGGGCGTTATAAGGGACACGGCGGTCACCTGCTGGCACAGTGGCTCAGTGCCAAGAATGCTGCTCGTCGTCAGGCGATTTTGAAGATTCTCAAAGGAGAAATGCGCGGCGGCGGATGTGCCGCCGGCTCGCTTGGTGGCGTTATCTTTAATGACGGAGCAGTGTTTCCTTGTGAAATGCTTGAGCATTCCCTGGGCAATATTCGCGACTACGATTTTGATCTGCCACGGATTTGGAATTCCAGGCGGGCGGATGAAATTCGCGATCTTATTCAGGATACGCGCTGTATTTGCACCCAGGAGTGCTTTCTTTCGGTCAGCATGCTGATTCAACCACGACACTGGCCAAATATTGTGAAAGAACGCATCAAATTAATGAAAACGACATCTGTTGAAGCCTGAGAATTATGAGCGAATTAAGTGGTAAGCACATCGTCATTATCCTGGAAGATATGCCGGCCCCTTTCGATACCCGAACCTGGCAGGAAGCTTTGGCTCTCATGGCCGCAGGTGCATATGTTTCTATGATTTGCCCGCGAACGAGGGACTTCCCGGGGCGCTTCGAGACCATCGATGGTATCGATATTTATCGCCATCCGTTGCCTTTCGAAGCCGAGGGATTACCGGGATTTGTGCTGGAGTATGGCACGGCTTTGCTGTTGCAATTGACGCTCTTGATTCGAATCTGGTGCAGGCGTCGAATAGACGTCATTCATGGATGTACGCCGCCGGATTTGATCTTTCTGGCAGCCTTGCCTTTCAAAGTGTTTGGTGTTCAATATCTCTACGACCATCATGATTCTAATCCGCAGCTATATGCCTTAAAGTTTGGTCGCCGGGGTACGGTGTACAGGCTGCTGAAGTTTCTGGAGCGCTGTTCCTTTCGCTGGGCAGATTATTCGATTGCCATCAACCAAAGTTATCGCCAAATGGCACTGGATAGCGGATATATGTCAGCAGAACGGGTACAGGTTGTGCGTAGCGGTCCGAAGCTTACGCGAATGAAAGTAGGGCCGGGTAATTCCGAGCATAAACGGGGACGGCAATTCCTGGTCGGCTACCTGGGAGTCATATCTGAGCAAGATTCTCTGGATCTCTTGATGGAAATTATTCGTCGAATTGTGCTGCAGCGAGAGGATGTTCAATTTGCAATTGTTGGTGGCGGGCCAGCCCTGGAAAGTGTCAAAGAATTGGCTTCCCAACTCGATATTCTTGAGTATGTGACATTTTATGGCTGGATTACACAGGCGGATTTCTTGCTGGAGATCCTCAATACCTGCGACCTTTGTGTGAATCCGGATCGTTTCTGCGAATTCAATGATTCTGCCACTGCGGTCAAGATCATGGAATATATGGCTATCAAGAAACCGATTGTGCAATTCGATTTACGCGAAGCACGATTTTCAGCAGCAGGATGTGCGTATTATGCTGCCCATGATGATCTCGATGATTTTGTGAACGGGATAAATATGCTGCTGGACGACGAACCGCTGCGGGAGTCGATGGGGGAGACTGGCTATCGGCGAGTACGCCAGGAATTGGCCTGGGAACATGAGGCTCGCAAACTGGTCAGGTTCTATAAAAAAATCCTTTTTCCTGTTCGGCAATCGACAAAGCACGAGGAGCAAATGTACACATGAGCTATGTCATATCTGCCATTGTCATCATTCTACTTCTACAAATCCTGGCATATGTCGCACTTCGTTTCCTGCATCGCAAGAAGGATGTTTACTACCTGCCGCGCAAGAAGCCGGTGTTAAGTAAGCGCACACTCGATTTTGTGCAGCGCCTGGTTGATAACGATGGCAAAGGAGCGATCAAGGCATTTCACCCGGTTTTGGGCTGGCACAATCGCCCGAACAGTATTTCTGCTGACGGCCTCTATCATATTAATGCCGCGGGCGCACGTGGAAAGCAGGAATATAAGAAATTGCCGGCGCCCGGACATCGGCGGATTGTTGCCTTTGGCGACTGTCTGACATTTGGTGAAAAAGTGCCGGATGAACACACTTGGCCGGGATTGTTTCGCATTTTACTGCCCAATTGCGAAGTGCTGAACTTTGGCGTGGAAGGATATGGGCCCGGGCAGTCTTATCTGCAATATCGGGAAAGCCTAAAAGTCTATCCTCAGCAGGATATTGTCGTTATCGCTTTTGTCTCCAGTAATATCTTTAAACCGCTGAACTTGTTTCGACCCTTCTATGCCTATGATCATGGACTGCAGTTGGCGAAGCCCGCCTTCGAATTGCAAGGGGAGCAACTGACGGTAATTGATAATCCCTTATCTTCTCTACAAAAGTATCAGGAACTACTTGATAAGCCTGATCAGGTGCTATCGTCCCTGGCTCGGCGAGATTTTTATCATTGCACCAGCTATTCGGCTAACGCGCTCGATTTGTTTGCACCTGTTCGGCTCGGCAATATGATCCTGGGAGAATATCGCAAGCGTCGGATGGTCTTTGCAGCCAACGGGCGCTTGAAATCGGACTCACTGGCCTATGAGATCACGCGAGAAATTCTTTACCGGCACTATTCAGAAAGTTTGGCCAATGGCGCGAAAGAGGCGATTTTACTCTTCCTGCCGCTGGAAAAAGAAGTTAGACAATACATGAAAAACGGTCTGGTGCCTTGGGAGCCACTTGCGGACGATTTGGCTCGCAGTGGCTGCCGAATTCTGGATATGTTGCCAATATTGGGGCAGAATTTACAGGCGGCCAAATATCGCATGATTGACCTGTTTCAAGGCAGAAACTATAGTGCTCTCTGCAATCGCCAAATTTCAGAATCTTTACATCAAGTTCTCTTCGATCAGGACAATTCGGCAAAGAAAGCGTCGTTCTCAACGGCTAATGATCATCAGGCGGTGGAATGAAATGGGGTAACTTGTCCGCAAATTGGCGAATGGCCTGGCGGTATAATTGGTGCTGTTCAGCAGGCATGGCATATGGCTCAGTAGCAAAGGGAAGCAGGAATTGTTTGTGAATCGCAATGACTGTATTTAATTCCGCCAGAATGCGCTCCAGAGTCGAATAGCGCTGATGTTCCTCGGGCAGGGAAACCAATAGGAAAATCACGCTGTCGAGCATTTCGCGGAGTGCGCTTCGCTGAAAGAACATTGAAAAATGCGAGACGCAGCCAAACGTCAAAGATTCTCGCAGCAGCCAATAGGTAATGGTTCGGTAGCGCTTGAATAGTGATGGCTCGCTGTTAACAGTATGGTGTAAGTAGGTGCGCGTACGTCGGATGACTTTTTCGACAAATGCATCGTTGAGCAATTCCTGTTGGACCGCCGGCTTTAACCGAATTGCAGTAAGCGGAAGGATTACGAGCCAGGAATGTAGCTTTTCAGGGATTGGAAGCAAAAAAGAAAGCTCATCCGGTAGTTTTTTTGAAACCGCTTCGCCCGGAAGCTGCCAATATATTGACAACATATGCCGCAAAGCATAGAATTCCGGAAACCGGCCCTGGTCGACGTAATGATTAGGAGGAGACAAGCGCATGAATTCCGGACAGCCAAAAAGTGGGTGGCGCAAGATCCTATCCATGTTGATTTCATGTGGTTCCTTCCCGCCGGGACGGATAAAATCATCGTAGGGCCGGCCTGCTGCACGTTCTAGAAGATTGTCTGGAAGTTGCTTATTTGTTTTACCATCGATGAGCTGAAAATGCTCGAAAAAGTCATTCTCCATTCCGGCATATCGATCGGGATTGAGGGGCATGAAGCGACAAGAAATTGGGTAGGTGCCGGCTTCAAGATTAAGCATGGAGGACATAATTGGTTCGATCCGCTCATAGAGTTTTTGATGGCCCTCCGGGCTCGGGTGACAATAATCAACGAAATCAATGTCGCTGAGGAATTCCGCCGTATCGATGTAGGTCATTTTGCCCTTATGTTTCTTGGCCAGATCTTTTATGGCCTGCCGGTACGCTGGACGAATGCGATAGCTGCCCGGATCGAGACGCATAGCTTTATCGAAGGCTGCCCGGGCTTTTGTTTCTTGACCCGTGTAGTGGTAAATCACGGCCTGATTGAAGAAAACAATGGGCAGCATCGGTGAATCTGAAAAAGCCGGGCTCTTTAATCGTTCTAAAGCTCCGGCCGGATCATCGTTGGCGAAGTCCAGAGCGGCGAGATTATTTAATGCGATTTGCCGAACTTCGCCTGATTTACTGCCGCTTAGAATTTTCTTATATGCCTGCTTGGCGATTATGAAATCACCCGTTGCATGAAGCTCGATGGTTTTAAGAAGTTCCTGATGAGGGCCGCTAAAGTCAAAATCCGGCATCGTTTGCGGTGACAGGATTGAGTAAAAAGTGAAGTTGCCGGTGTTATTGCAAGGGGGGAAATTGGCTTTGGAGATTGGATTGAGCAACAGAAGCTTGATTTTCCACAATGAACATAGGCCGACAATATCTTCAAGATTTTTTCTGAAGTCAACTGCTGAAACTGTTGGTTTCAAAGGCTTGGCGTTCGGTAATATATCGATGAAGGTATAGGGCGGATGACGACGGCTCAGCGGATTCGACTTGCGCTCGCGGCGGCTCCTTCGCAACGGTGTCTTGCCATTGCGCCACAAAAGTGTTCGCGGCTTCAGGTAGCCAAAGGCGCAGGCATCGCAGTTGCCGAGATAGATGACAACCGCTTTTAGCGGGAGCCTTGTGGCAGTCTCGCGCAGATGAATCAGTGCATCAGCAGTAGTCATTCCCAGCACGGAGCCGTTTAGCAGGCCAACCGGCCGGGCGTAGCTTTTCTTCTCCGCCCATAGGTCAACCGCATTCTGCAGGCATCCGCCAATGGGCGTCAAGGCAGAATCGCCCAGAATAAGAATATTCACGAGTGTTCTTGGATCAGGCATATGGTCCTAAGTGATGGATGACCGTATCACAATAAATTAAAGGAGTCTCGAGATGGAAGCCATGTTTATTCTGTTGCTCGTTTTAGGAATAGCCGGAATTGGTTATGCTGTTTACGCAAAAACCAAAGGCAAGGAACAGAAGAAATCCGATGAAATTTACCCATTTTGGTAATCCTGCGCAAAAGGGATATTTGAATGAAGGTTTTTGTGTTTTCGACCGTCCACAATTGGGATGATGGGCGCATTTTTTATCGCGAAGTATTGACCTTGGCGAAGTACTATGCGGTGGAATTTCATGCTGTTGCACCTTTCGATTTTCGTGAGGAAAACGGAGTGCCGATTTACGGTCTGCCGCAGTGGCATTCCCGGAAGGATCGCATCGCATCTATCTGGATAGTTTGGAAACGGATCCTTAAGAGTGATGCCGATGTCTTTCATTTTCATGATCCGGAATTGCTGCTGTTGGCTCCGTGGATTGCCTTGCTGAAACGTAAGCCAATGATCTTTGATGCCCATGAAAATTGGGCAGTGAATATTTCCGAAAAATCCTACTGGTCGCCCTGGTTTTCAAAACTGATTGGTTGGGTCTATGCGGGCTACGAGCGGGCAGCGGCATCATTTCTGTCGCGGATAATCTATACGACACCGGAAGTGGGGCGGCGATATCGATCCTGGAAGGGCGAGCACGCGATTGAAGTGGGCAATTTCCCCTCACTGGCGCTGTTTGACAGAAAACCGAAGTGCTGGAAAGATCGTAGGAAGGTGCTGGTAATTACCGGATTTATGACGCCGCGGCGGGGCATCTTTGATTTGGTTGCCGGTTTTCGATTGGTTGTTGACGAGTGCCCTGACTATCGGCTGCTTTTGCTCGGGCATTTCGAGACGAGCAAATTTGAGAACGATATTCGCCGGCAGATTGTCGATTTAGATTTGGAAAATTATGTCACAATTCGCAGCACTATACCCTATACGGATTTACCGGCAGTTCTCGAGGAATGTAGAATCGGTTACATCCCTTTTCATGGCAGCGGGAATCACCTGACATGTATACCGAATAAACTTGTTGAATTTATGAGTGCCGGTATGCCGGTGATTGCATCTGACTTCCCACATTATCGTGAAGTGGTGGAAGGCAGCAAATGTGGCATAATGGTGCCGGAACGCAATCCGCAGGCCATCGCCGACGCAACGAAAACTTTGATTTGTAATGAAGCCGCGGCTCAGGAGATGGGCATGAATGGTAAACAAGCATTTATAGATCGCCTCAACTGGGAAACTCAGAACGCGGCATTTCTAAAGTGCTATCATGAGCTGGCTTTAGCTATGGGAGACGAAACGACGATGTCGGCATCGATTGAAAAACCTGTGGATAGCTATTAGCCTTGAAGATTCTCGTTCACTCACATATGTTTCCGACAATTGCCAAGCCGGTGTTTGGCACCTTCATTCAATATCAGGCGGAAGCACTGGTTGAAGCTGGACATCAGGTAACGGTAATAAATCCGATTCCTTGGGTACCGCTGTTTTTATTCCGGCGCGGACGTCAGCGCAACTATCGCAAAATTCCCGGCTATCGCTTTGAAAATGGCGTACATATTTATCATCCGCGTTTTTTGTCAATTCCGCGGCATTGGCTATTTCAATTTCGCGGTTACTTGATGTATTTAGGGGCTCGCCGTTTGATGGCCCGGCTGGTGGAGAGGCACGGTTTTGACATCATTCATTGCCACGTACCTTTACCTGATGGCGAAGTGGGGATGCATCTTGCCAAACGCTTCGGTATACCATTCGGTGTCACTGTGCATGGTTCTGGTATTTCACGCTATATGGATATAAATGCCACCTGCGGTCGGCGGATTCGCAAGGTGTTGCTATCCGCTGATTTTGTCGCCTTTGTCAGCGATAAGCTTTATGAACTGGCACAATTAAAAAGAATAAAGCTGTCGGCCAATAGAACCCGAGTCATTCATAACGGCATAAAGGTGCATAAGCTTGCTGATGGAAGTGCCGGCAAGTTCGTCGATCCAAAATGCATCAATTTGTTGTCCGTTGCCCATATGAAAAAGCACAAAGGGATCGGTAATGTGCTGATAGCGCTTGCTGAAATCCGGAAGCAATTTCCTTTGGTTCGCTATCATCTTGTCGGCGACGGTGTAGACTTGCCGTATTTTCGGCAGGTCGCGCGCGACAAGGGGGTAGATGATCTTGTGATATTTCACGGTGCGCAAAGCAACGCAGACTGTCAGCGTTTTATGCAGGTATGCGAAGTGTTCGTCTTGCCCAGCGTAAAAGAAGGTTTTGGAGTCGTTTATATCGAAGCGATGTTTCATGGAATGATTACGATGGGATCGAAAAGAGAGGGGATTGATGGCATTATTCGCGATGGAGAAAACGGCTTTTTGGTTGAAGCCGGCAATCCGGCGGAGATTGCCACAAAGCTGACTGGTATTTTAATGCGATTAGATTCTTTGACGTCGATTCGAGAGGCTGCCAAAAGAACCGTTTGGCCGGCCTTCTCCTGGGAAAGGAATGTAGAGCAATACCTCGCGTTGTATCGGCAAGTTGTCTAGACTGTACCGACGCAGGCGGTTGCGTAAGGATTCACATTCCTTTTGCTAATCGTTCCTTTCAATGCTATCTTCGATTCTATCTCTATGAACGACTTATAATACTACATGTAAATGTGTCTCAAATCTGTTTAACAATTACTGTTGCTTTTCTTTCTCGGGTCTTTTGATGAAATCGAAATTGTATCTTTCAGGTCTAATGTTAGCGGCTAGTTTATTTTCTTGCGCCGGGCCTGCAGTTGAACAGGAAAAAAAGCCTGAAGTGCCTGTTGTTACAACTGAAAAGGCTCCTGAGAACACGCCGTCGCCGAAGCCAACCGCAACCGCGGCGCCGCTTAGTGCAACGGCAACGTCTCTCTCGCCTCAGCAAACTGGGGGAAAAGATGTTTGGGCAATACGTGACGGATGGGCCTATCAAAATGGAGCAAAGTTTTTTGCGATTGGGGTCTGGGGAGTGCCCGGTTTTCGTCCAACCCGCGGCAAAGTTGAAAACGAATTACCGAATATTCAGAAGTTTGAACAGACTCGCAGCCTTTTCAATATGGTCTTTGTTCAGTCCGGTTATGAAAAAACCTATATGCGCGACGTGACTATTCTTGCGGGATGGCCCAAGTTGAAGTGGCGGTTTCGAAAAGGGTTCGCAGGGCCTGATCGCTGGCGGCCTGACAAGAATGGAGATAATATACTCGACTATCAGGAAATGATGTTCATTCGGCAAAATCTTGACAGCTTTTTCGGTGGTTATATAAAAAAGCATATTGTCAATGAATTACATGAGCGCTTCAAATCACGAAGTTTTGTGTGGCAAGTTGCAGATGAACCAAATACTGGATTTGAGAATTGGTTGTGGCATCCTTCAATTCTCGAAGAATATCAACGCGCTGTAAAGGAAATCGACCCGAATTCGCTGACATTTGTTGATTTATTTGGGACAATTCGTGGCGATCGATTTGCTTATGAGGAACACTACAAACGGCGTTTTGGCAGTTTGCCGTCACAACTGCCCCGTGGATATGATTCAAATAATTTGGAAGGCGATCCGGATAATTTGTTGAGCTACATCTACGCTGCCGACGGCACTCCAGTGTATGAACGGCGCCGTGGCTCAAACCGGCTACGCCCTCAGGCAAGGTCTACCTTTCGGAGCAAATACTACGATAACGTCTATCAAACTGCCGCTGCATATTCTCAAACTGCTGATGTGCTTGGCGTTAATTGTTACGCCGATTTTGCGGAATACCCTGAGGCTGCTGGCATTGTTGTTGACGCTATTCGAGCGGCTTGCGGCAATACAACCCCGATTTGGCTCTATTTCGATGGTGCAGCTTATGCCAAACCGAAGGGAATGTCCGATAGCAAATATGTTGAACTTGTAAAGTGTCAGATATATTTGTCTATCGTACACGGTGCGACTGGTTTGGTATTTTGGTCGCGTGAACAAACCGATCCATCCCATTGGTCCCGGATTGAGGCGTTGGTTAGAGAGGTGATAGGAAATTTGAATATTGTGAAGTCTACGGTTCTGGAAAGCGCTGTTCAGGGAGATGTGCATTTTGCCCGCTATCAGCTAAACTCCGGCGCTCAGTATGTTATTGCTGTAAATTCCAACAAATCTTCTCGGAGAGAATATCGGGACGAAGGCGGCACTCGTTTAGCATTACGTCCACTCGAAGTTCGCATTGTCCAAACCCGATAGTTGGTCTAGAGAAATTCCCGAGGTAAATTTAACTCGAACTAGCTTGCGCCTGACTAACTGGTCTTATGCTCTAGATACGTTGGCCAGACTTATCCTGCTTTGATATTGTCCTGCCATAATATGCTTCCAATTTTCTACTAAACGTGTATGAGCCTACAAAATCTCAAATATATTTTGTTCTTTAATAGTGCTGCTTTACTTCGCAGCATCGTCGGTGTTATTCGTTCCAAGATTGTTGCTATCTGGTTTGGTGCAAACGGAGTGGGTATGTTGGGGCAGATCACCACGGTGTATTCTACTCAATCACAATTGTCGGATTTTGGCGCGCTTGCTTATCTGGTGAACCGTGTCGGCAAGACCGATCGTGAACGCCAACCTGTCGTATACCTGAAAATAGTATTTTACTCTGCCGGGCTCATCTTCATAATGAATATGGTTTTGGTAGCACTCGGAGTACATTTTCGCCATGAGTTGGCATTGCTGATTTTTGATTCGACGGATGCCTTGCTATTGGTTGGACTCCTGTTGCTGGTCATTCCGATATACAATACCGCCTATTTCTTCGAGACTTTAGTCCGTGCAAACAAAGACTATCGACGTTTGGCTATTGGTCAAAATCTGGCAGGCATTGCCGGTATTATTACTGTCGTTCCTCTGGTCTTGTATTTCGGAATTACCGGGATAATTTATAACCTTATCCTGTTTTTGGTCTTTTATGGCTGTTTCTTCATTGTTGCCGGGAAAAGATACTGGCCTAAAATTGAAATCAAGAAGCTACGCGTTAACCGTGAATTCCTGGGCGCATTGATCTTCTTTTGCGGATCTGTCATGGCCAGAAAATTGCTGGCCTTCCTGTCTCTGCTCATTTTTAGGATATTAATTGTGCAGTATAGCAGCATGAGCGACAATGGTTATTTTCAGTCGGTTTTCTCGATCTCAAATTATATTACAATTCTCTTGAATGGGTTTATTGTCTATCTTTTTCCCGCATTGAGCGGGTTGTTTAATGAACAGGAGCTCAACAAAAAGCTCAATCAAAATCTTGAATATCTGCTTTATTTTGTTTACCCGGCAATAGCTTTGATGATTCTGCTGCCGGACATATTTCTCTTGATGTTATATGATAGTGAATTTGTAGCAATGGCTTTTCCGCTGATCCTCTTCTCTATTAGTAAGATTCTGGAAGTCGCCTATTATTTCTATATCATAACATTATTGGCTCAGACCCGTCTATCCTCTCTGTTAATTGCCGAATCAATCAAAGCCGCTCTTCTCGTCTTTGGTGGCTGGTTTTTTGTTCAGGATTTTGGACTAAACGGCGTTTTTGGGAGCTATCTTGCAGCGCAAATTGTTGGGTTTTTGGTAATGATGCTGCTCGTTTGGCGTGAACCCGGATTTCGAATGTCTGCTTCGAACGCGAAATTGTTATTATGGTTGACGCTATCGGGACTTGTTTTTGTCATTCCGTACGGAGATTCATTGAGCTTAAGGGTGGTCATGAGCGGGTTTTCTATAGCGGTCGCACTATATGTTCTGGAGATACGAAAATATTCACGGCTTTTAGCACTCTTTCGAAAGTCTTAATATACTGATTTGTTTAGCGATGTTTCTCAGCAACGTCAGTCAATATCTCGAACAAACCGGGAAGCACCGTATCGCGTTTTGAATGCTGATAGACAGGGTTGGCAAAGATAGAGATCTGCTTTGATTTAGGGATACCAAGCATGACTATTTTGATTCATTCACATATGTTTCCGAGCGCCTTTAATCCAGTCAATGGAACGTTTGTTTATTACGCGGCTCGTCAACTGGTAGAACAGGGCCATACGGTAGTCGTTATATCTCCGATACCATACGTCCCCGCCGGAGTCCCGCGAAAAAGCGCCTGGTATAAGTATAAGTCCGTTCCGGCCTACGTCGAACAAGATGGCATCCATGTTTACTATCCGCGCTTTCTTTCGATTCCAAAGAATATGTTATATTGGTTGCGTGGTGATCTGATGTATTTGGGCGCCCGCCGATTGATTAAGCATCTCTTCAAGAAATACAACTTTGATATTATTCATGCCCATGTACCTTTACCGGACGGTGTTGTTGCAATGAAAATTTCGTCCAGGTACGATGTTCCATTCGGAGTCACAGTTCATGGCTCAAATATTTATGTGCGGGCAGACGCCAGCTTCAGGAACTACCAAAAAATTGAAAAAGTACTTCGCAATGCCGGATTTGTGGGTGTTGTTAGCCAGAAGCTTCTCGACATTATGAAGCGCAAAAATTTGCCGGTAGACCAAAGCAAAACCAAGGTAATCTATAATGGAGTTAATGTATTGCCTAGCCCACCTCCAGTAGACCTTCCGAATTATGAGCCCGATAATTTTCACCTGGTTACGATTGCTCATGCGATCAAACGAAAAGGGATTTACGAAGTACTTGGCGCATTATCCTTGTTGAAAGCCAAGTTGCCTGAACTTCACCTCTACTATATCGGTGACGGCCCGGAGCTCGCAAGTTTGAAGCGGTATGCTCGGGAAAAGGAAATCGAAAACAGAGTCACCTTCCTGGGTAGGAAATCGAACGAGTTTTGTTTGTCCGTACTGAATCAGTGTGATGCTTTTGTCTTGCCGAGTTGGGATGAAGCATTCGGTGTTGTCTACATCGAGGCCATGTACTATTCGTGTGTCACTGTCGGTTCGCTCGATGAAGGAATCGCCGAAATCATCAAGCATGGGGAAAATGGTTTTTTGGTTCCTGCCAAGGACCCGACTGCACTCGCAAATTGTATTGATTCGATTGTTGCGAATATTGAGGATTTGCGAGCCTTGCGAGAGACTGCTCGCGAAACAGTTTGGCCGGAATTCTCATGGGAGATGAATGCAAATCGTTATTTGGAATGGTATCGGAAGTTGGCAGATTCCTCCGAGGAGCTGTTCAGGTGAAGAGTATTTCGGTGGGAATTGTGACGACGGTTCATGTTTTCGGAGATCCGAGAATTTATCATAAACAGGCGCGTTCTCTGGCAGATGCTGGTTATGAGGTTAGTTACATCGGTAAATTTGGTGAAGGGGCCACGCCGCATCCTCATATAAAGCATTACTTTTTGCCCTCGCAAGGTTTCTTGCTACGCCTTGTCAATATCTTCCGAGCGTTGAACCTTGCGGTTAAAGCTAATTGTCGCGTTTATCATCTCCATGATCCTGAATTGCTTCCTGTTGGATTATTGTTGAAGTTACTATTCAGAAAAAAAGTTGTTTATGATGTCCATGAATTATACTTCGATGCAATTAGCCGTAAATCCTATCTATCGCCCAAAATCGCAAAAGCCCTTTCAAGAATATATTATTATTTGGATCGCTTCTGTTTGCGAATATTTGATGCCTTCATTCTTGCCGAAGAGAGCTACCAGTCGTTTTATCAGAGTGGCAAGAGCAACGTGATAACCATTCAGAACTTCATAAGTAAAAGGTTAATCGCTGAGGGTGTCAATTCGCAATTGAACGCAACCATTAAAATGGTATACGTTGGCGGGGTAACAGAATCCAGAGGTATATGGGAAATGGTTCGCTTGGTCGAGTTGATACGAACCGATCTGGCGGTCGAGTTGCACATCATTGGGCCGTCCTTTTCTCAAGAACTAGACCACAAAATTCGGGATTGCATTCAGCAAAAAAAACTCGACGATGTTATCACTCTGTATGGTCGCATGCCATATCTCGACGCCCAGGAGCTTTTAAAAGAGTTTGATGTAGGCTTAATCCTATTACATCCGATTCCGAATTATGAAACCTCAATTCCGACAAAATTGTTTGAGTATATGTCTAAGGGATTGGCTGTCATTTTACACCAAGTACCGCTGTGGGATAATTTTGTAAGGACTAATCATTGCGGAATAAGCATTGATATTTTCGCATTAGAGGAGCACAAGGAACGAATTGTTCAATTCTTGCTTAACGCTGGCGAATTGGAAAAAATAAAAACGCGAAATCCCACAACGGTTTCCCAATATTTCACTTGGGAAAAGGAAGAACAGAAGTTGTTGGATCTATATAAGAGGCTGCATAGGTGATTTCTGTTATGAGGCTGTTACTCAAAAAACTGGTTGCGAAAAGCGTTGATAATGACGCGCTTTGGCGCATTGTAAACAAAACGCTGGTTCGTACAGCCCGAGGCTTTGAATTGCAAAGAAGAGATATTCTGGAAAAACGACATTTTAGTGATGAGGCCCTCAAGAATGCATTAGAATCAATATTGAAAGATATGACCGTCAAGAATGGAATCTTTAAAGGGATGCGTTATCCCAAGCTCCAGGCCGTTGGCAGTGGCCTCTACCCCAAATTTATTGGCAGTTATGAGGCTGAGCTTACGGATATATTGCTTGATATTTGCGAAAGGTCATATGATAAAATAGTGGATGTTGGCTGCGCAGAAGGCTTTTATGCTGTCGGCTTGGCGATGAAAATACCTTCTGCGTCCGTTTTGGCGTTTGACATTAACGAGAAGGCATTGGACCTTTGTCGTCGAATGGCGGTGCTTAACGGCGTCGAAGAAAGAATTGAATTCGGCGGAATCTGCGACAGCAGTGTTATGATGCAAATTGATTTTGGTCGCCGAGGCCTAATTATCTGCGATTGTGAGGGGTTCGAAAAAGAACTTTTCACGGATGAAGTCATCCCAAAACTCTCTAGCTGCGATTTGCTGATTGAAACGCATGATTGCGATGATATAGAGATTTCAACTTATCTTTGCAAGCAATTTGCAAACACCCACAACCTTCTTGCTGTTTCCAGCATTGATGATATTCAAAAAGCTAAGTATTATGAATACCCGGAAATAGCGGATTGCAACCTCGCACTACGCTATTATCTGTTGGCTGAGAGAAGGCGCTCGGTTATGGAATGGTTATTTTTGACACCGCGCATTGGCTAGTTTTTGATCTTTGCGTTGCTAAATTGCACCTGATCTTCTCTTGCATTAATATTATGTCTGGAAAAAGCAAATTGCCTGCGTTTGATGAGCTTAGAAGTGATTGTGATAAATGAATGAAGAAGAATCTGCAGATTTTATTTCTGTCTCAATATTTCCCTCCAGAGATGGGTGCGCCATCAGCTCGAATCTATGAATTGTCTCGTCACTGGGTTCAGAAACAAAATGAAGTAACAGTTATAACTGGTTTTCCGAATCACCCCACCGGCGTAATCCCAAAGAGCTACCGGCAACATTTTTACAAGCGGGAATCGCTCGATGGTATTCGCCTGATCCGCACGTATATCTTTCCCACTGCAAACAAGGGGTTTCTTAAGCGAATTATCAGTTACTTGTCTTTTATGTTCAGTTCAGTTCTAATGGGAGTTTGGCAATCTGGCCGACCTGATGTGGTCATTGCAACTAGCCCACAATTCTTCGTCGGGATTGCCGGGTATTTTATTAGCCGGATCAAGCGCCGCCCTTTTATATTTGAGGTGCGTGATTTATGGCCCGAATCTATCGTTCAGTTGGGCATGTTGAAGAACAAGATGGCAATTCGCTTCCTGGAAAGCATAGAGGTTTTTCTCTACCGCCGGGCGAGTCTTGTCGTTGTTGTGGCCGAATCTTCCGTGCCGATTTTGGAAAAAAAAGGAATACCGTCTTCCAAGATCGTTGTGGTAAAGAATGGTGTTGATTTGGATTTGTTTGATCAAGAGCGGAGCGGACTGCAAATCCGTCGCAATCTGGACATCGAGAATAAGACTGTGGTCTCATACATAGGCACCCACGGATTATCTCATGCGCTCGACAAAGTGATTGAGTGTGCCGACCTTCTTCGACAAAATCCGCACATACATTTTTTGCTAATAGGCGAAGGCGCTGAGAAAGAGAATTTGCAAAATCAGGCTGCCAGGTTAAATTTGCCGAACGTGACATTCCTGGGACAAGTAGCCAAGCAAGAATTGCCAAACTACTATGCGGCCTCCGATTTAGTATTGGTAACTTTGCGTGATCTTGCTTTATTTCGCTGCGTTATACCGTCAAAAATATTTGAAATTATGGCCATGGCAAAGCCAATAATCATTAGCGTGGATGGGGAAGCGCGTGATCTTGTTGAACGAGCCGATGCCGGAGTTTTTGTTAGGCCGGAAGACCCCCAGGCTCTCGGGGACGCTATCTTAGCACATCAAGCAAGTCCCGAAAAATTCAATGACAAAGGTCTCAATGGGCGGAATTATGTGGAAGAGAATTTTAATAGGCAAAAACTAGCTGATGATTACATGAATTTTCTGCATTCAGTTACGTCGGATTAGCCTGGAACAGAAAGCTGTTCTAAGTGTCTGGCTTACAATCCGTAGTAAAGGGATATCATGAACTCGCTTCGGTCGCTGTCCAGAAACTGTCCATCTTCCTGCTCAAAGGAATTACTGAACATCTGCAGTTGTGCACGTACTGCCAGATCATAGGTGATCTGGTAGCGAACCTTCCAACCAATCTCCGAGGCATTTCGGCGAAGTCCGAATAAGAATCCCGGGTGCGGTAGAGTATACTGCTGCTGCCGGGTGCCCTCATCTCCCCGGCGAATTTTTCGCCCCCAAACACTTGTCTCCAGGCCACGCAAAATTCGATAGTTGAGCATCGCAAACAGTTGATCTCCGTTGCCGTTCATCCAATGCCCTAAATTGTAACCGGAGCTTTGATAGGTCTGGCTGTCTGTGAAATGCCTGTAAACGAAGGGGTTTATCCTGGTATATTCAAGGGTGGTCGTAAGGTTCTGCAAAGGTAGGTTGGTGAACGAAACCCCATTTGTCCAGCCAAAGAAATTGGTCTGTTTGTCTTTGTTGAAAATGTTTGGTATCGAAAGATCGTCGATAAAAATTTCTGTGTAAAGATGGGTGTTACGGATATGATTGCGTGAACTGATCGCTGCAAAAAGCTGGGCGTTATTTCCTGCAGTATTATTGGGACGGCTGAGATAATGATCAATTAAGCGGAAGAAGCTAAGCGGATTCAGGTAAGCAAATTCGAATTGGTCCGTATAAACAATAGATTCGCCAATCGAAAAATAGAGACCGCGAATTGGCCGTAAAGTCAGGGTATGGGAGGCAATGTATTTTTCCCGATAGATGATGCGATCCCTACCATCCGGCAGCCTGTAAATGGCGGTCGAATCAACGACCTCTGATTCCAGCCAGCCATGAAAATAACTGAAGTGCAGCCAATCCGCAGGATAGATATCCAGCCTGACAAATGGAAACGAAGGCGCTTTTTGCGAAAGCACCACTTGCCCGTTTTTTCCATACCCCCAGTTCATAAAATCTTTGCCAACAGAGGCGCTGCCCCAGCGCCAGTTAACGGCAATGTTTGAATGGGCTTCACTATATTCGAATGCGTTGCTTTCCGGATATATTTGCGGTACTACTCCGGTTTCCGGCGTGAAAGTTTTGGTGACGTCGGTATTGACGCCCTCTTCACGATTGTCACGAAAATCGAAGCTGTATCCTAACCGACCGGCAAGATAGCCAAAAATATTAACACCATTCCAGCGATGATTTTCCGACTCACCATCATTTTGCCCTCTGCTGACCCCGTATATCGGATTGGCGTTGACGATGAACAGGCTGTCGCGGTAGCTGACCATTCGTCGTCGCGATGTTGTGGCCTTCCATGCCACGCTGACTTCCCGTTCTTCCGGATACTTTTGATTTAACAGCTCGATCTCATGATAGAATTCTCGCCGATACCAGGCAAGTTCCTGTTGTTCGAGGGGCGTCAACAGCTCTTGTTTGGACTGCAGAATCTCCAGTTTTTCGGCTAGATAGATGCGGGCGAGCGGTTTAAAGAGGTCATTATAGTCGAAGTGGCCTTGCTGGCTCAGGCGTTCCATAAAATCGTAGACATCGCTATGCAGTGGCTCATATACGATTTGTGCGTTTGATTGGCCAAGTGTCGCGACAATCATGATAGCCAGGAAATAAGCGCGCATCGGGTTCCATCCTTCAAGAAGTTCGGCAGTGCCCATCGATTATGCGGTCTCGCCGGGCAACAGGATGCCAATATAGAGACCTTTTTCAAAATATACTAGCTACAAACGGCAAATCACTTGACGCAATTTATGCTGAGAGGGCTATCCCTTGGTAACCAGGGTCACCGACCAGCGCGTGCAATTGAAATAAACTTCTGGAACCTCTTGTCATTCGTCATTTTTCAATTGACATCATCCTCGGGTAGAAAAACGAACTCAAGACTGTCATAAGTCATCCCGCAAGCTGGATTCGCCGGTGAACAGAAATTATTGGGCGTTTGTCATTGGACATTTGTCATTGGACATTTGCCCAATTCCTTCACGTGTCTTAGATTATTCCGGTCGCCAGGTGGGCGGCCTTTTGATGAAGGTAAATGGTAATAGATGACAATCCTGCTCACATTCCTCACTGCCCTGGCAGTTTCTCTGCTTTCTATTAGGACCATTCGCACTTTTGCGACCCGCTGGGGCGTCGGGGCGCTACCGGGCGGCAGGCGCATTCATAAGCGCTTTATCCCAATCATGGGTGGGGTCGGCATCTTTATCGGGATTGTCGCCGGGGCCCTGATTTCCAATCTTCTTGGCTGGACCCCATTGTCGAGCTGGAATGAACATATTCACTTCTGGCTGGGACTGCTCGTTATTCTGATCACCGGCATCATTGATGATGTGCGCGGGGTATCACCGAAACAGAAGTTTGCCGGTCAGCTCCTGGCCGCCTCGCTTGCTGTTTTTGGTGGCTGCTTTATCGAAGCCTTCTACGGAGCGGCCGGGGCGACGCTTGAGCTTAACTGGTTTAGCATTCCGTTCTCCATCGTCTGGATCGTTTTTGTCATAAACGCCGTCAACCTGCTGGATGGACTGGATGGCCTTGCTTCCGGCGTCAGCACGATTATCATGTGTGGCTTTACGGTGCTGACCTACAACACCGGCAATACCTACTTCCTGATGATCGCCGTTTCTTTTCTGGCCGCCAACCTTGGCTTCCTGCGCTATAACTATCGCCCGGCTTCCATTTTTATGGGCGATTCCGGAAGTTTAGTGCTCGGATATATTCTGGCGGTATTTTCTATCGAGACGCTCAAGGTCGCATCGACCCATCAGGTCTATTTCCTGGCTTCTCTGGTATTCCTGGGCATGCCGATTACCGACACTTTGATATCCTTCTTTCGCCGCCTTGGACGGGGAGATCATCCTTTTAAAGCCGATAAGGAGCATATTCACCACCGCCTTACTGCCCTTGGTTTGTCACAGCTCGAGACAGTTTGGCTGATGTACTATTTCACCGTCCTTTTTGCCCTGCTTGGTGTGCTGATGGTGGTTTATCGCGAGCTGGCCGGGGTAACGCTCTTTCTGGTTGGACTCGGCTTCTCGATTTTCTGGGCCTGGCGGCTGGGCTATGTCGAAACGCGACGGTATATCACATTCGGCACGGACGAGCATGCGACCGAGGCAACCATGCGCCCACCGATACACATCAATCGCATTTGGCATCAGCTACTGGTGCTTTTTGGCGATGTGGTAGCAATTACGGTTGTTCTTTACTTAACCCACTGGTTTCGCTTTTATTCTGGCATGATCAATCCGCTAACCACCAAGCATTTGAATGAATATTTTGCAGACCCGGTTTTCCTGGTGTTTACCGGCTTTTGGCTGTTGCTGTTTTGGCTAAACGGGCTCTACAATTTGCGCTGGGATCGCTCCCGCTTTGACATCGTCTTGATGATCACGAAAGTGGTGACATTTGGGATTCTTTTCCTGCTCCTCTTGCTGAATCTTGACTTGTTGATGGGGGAGGGGGCAGATAATGCCCTGAACAAAGATCAACTAACGACCCTGGGATTCTACTGGGGGATGATGGTTTTCCTGGTGAATGCCGTTCGTTTACTGATCATTAAACTGGAGAAGCGCTTCCATCTGTTCGAATATGATTGGAAGAACACCCTGGTGATCGGCACAACCCGAAAAGCGCGTCAGGTTATTCGGGATATCAAAAGCAACCCACATCTCATTTACCGGATTGCCGGTATCGTAGAGCGCAAACCGGAAAAAGAGAACTTTGAAGGATTTCCAGTGGTGGGCAAATATCAGGATCTGCCGGAGCTTATTCATGAGCATCAAGTTGAGGAAATTATTGTCGCTTTGTCTGAATCTGCCCGCGAAGACTTGCTCAATATCATTGGCATCTGTGATCGCATGCAGGTGGTCGTGAAAACGCTGCCCGCTTTGCAGTCGATAGTCTCCGGCAATGCGCCCGGATTGGCCGGGCATGGCCTGGTACGCGTGTTTCCGGATCAAATGATGCTCTGGCAGTGGATCATCAAGCGGCTGGCTGATATCGCCATCGCTGCCGCCGGTATTGTGGTCTTATCGCCGATTTGGCTGCCGCTGGCAATTTTTATAAAAGCGCAATTTGGGAAAGATATCATCAGCCTGGTGCCTATTCTCGGTAAGAATGGGCGGATATTTCGAATGCGCTTGTTTCGGCTTGGCGTTGATGATGATATTACCCGCCGCTATTACAGCGGTGGTCAGGATTTGCAACAGCTATCTCCTTTGGGACAACGCTTGTTTCGGTTTAGCCTATACAAAATACCGCTCTTATTCAACGTGCTGCGTGGCGATATGAGTGTCGTTGGCCCGCGTCCGGAGTTCCCGGAGTGGTATAAGACCAATCAGCATAAGCTGCGCTTCCTGCAGCGGCGATTGATGGTTCGTCCGGGACTGACCGGAATGGCACAATACAAGTTCCGATTTGATCGTTCACAGGAGAATTTGAAAGAGCGCGTGAAGTTTGACATCTTCTATGTAGAAAACATCTCCCTAAACCTGGATCTGAGAATAATTTTACGCAGTTTTCTGTTGTTGCTAACAACCGGCGGTAGAAAAGAAAAGGCATGAGTAAGCAACCCAAAATTTCCATCGTTATCGTCAATTATAACGTAAAGGAATATCTCGAACAGGCGCTGATATCTATTCAGCGGGCCCTGGTTGACATTTCGAGCGACATCTGGGTTGTTGATAATGCTTCAGTGGATGGCAGCGTCGAGCATATTCGCAATCGCTTTCCGGATGTCAAGCTGGTTGAGAGCAAGGAAAACCTGGGTTTCGGAAGAGCCAATAATGTCGCGCTGGCAAAGGCTCAGGGCGAGTTCATCGTCATGATCAATCCCGATACCGTTGTCCAGGAAGATACCTTCAGCAAGTTACTGACTTTCTTTGAGGAGACTCCGGATGCCGGCGCAGCGACCTGCAAGGTGATCAATCCCGATGGTTCCTTTTCCGTCGATTGCCGTCACAGCATTCCTACACCGATGATCGCATTCTGGAAGGTGACCGGCATGAGCAAGCTTTTTCCGAAGAGCAAAATCTTTGCGAAATACAATTTGACCTACCTCGATCCGGATGATACGTATCCGGTACCGGGCATCTCCGGTTGTTTCATGATGGTTCGTAAGTCAGTGCTGGACAAGGTTGGATACTTTGACGAACGCTTCTTCATGTATTGCGAAGATATCGATTTATGCCACCGCATAAATCTTTCCGGATCAAAAATCTACTATGTGCCGACTTCCCAGATCATTCACTACAAAGGGGAAAGCACCAAGAAGAATAACATCGATTACGTTATCACTTTTAACAAGGCGCTCTACCAGTTCTTCGAGAAATACTATGCGCAGAGCACGGTATTCATCTATCGCTGGATTATCGTTTTTGGCATTGTTTTGCGAGGGATCTTTGTTTACACGCGCAATTTCCTTCATGAGCATTTTCCGCAAATCCTGGATATGGCAATTCTCAATATCGTTTTGCTCCTGAGCTTTATGCTGCGTCTGGAATTCAAGAGCGGCTTTACCTGGACGGATTTTTTCGGGCTCTATTGGATTGTCAATTTGATGTCGTCTCTTATTTTCCTGATAGGAGCCTACTATTCCGAGGTCTATCCCCGGCATCGTTTCTCCATTCAGGGCATTGTGAAGGCCAATCTGATTACCTTCATGGTGCTTGCAGCGGTAACCTTCTTTCTGAAGCAGTTTGCCTTTTCCCGCATGGTGGTCCTGATTGCGGCTATTGTTTCTCCATTACTGATGATTGGCTGGCGAAGCCTCCTGAAGCGCTCCTACCAGGGGGATCGCTCAGCTTGGGGTAAAGATGTATTTAGCAAGCCGACGGTCATTGTCGGTAACCACAGCAGTGCCGAGAGCCTTTATGCAAAAATTCGCGATCTGCGCGATATTGGCTACGACCTGCGCGGCATCATTACCACCGCCGGCGCCGTCCGGGATGAAGATACGCCGGGCGTTCCTGTGCTCGGACAGATGAACAATCTCAAGGAACTGATTCGCATCCATCGTATCCGTCAGGTTATTTTTTCTTCCGACATGCTCAGTTATGAGCAGATTTTGACAACCATGAGTAATATTTCCATGCCTCAGCTGGAGTACAAGATAGCGCCGTCGAATCTGGAATTTGTCATCGGGAAATCGTCTATTGAGCGATTTGATGACTATCCCTTACTTGATATTGATTATGCGATTGGCAAGCCATTTAATCGCTGGCTGAAGCGGGTGTTCGACGTGTTGGCCTCGGCCGCAATGCTCGTCCTGTTTTTGCCGCTGGCCCTACCGATATTCATCAGCCGCTACGGACAACTAGAGAGCATTGAAATTCATGATGAAGCCGGTGGCAGCACAAAGATACTGCAAGAGGCGCCCTTTACTCGCAGAACACTGTTGAACCGTTGGCTGCTTTGCTGGTTCATTTTTAGGGGTAAATTGTCGTTTGTCGGCGCACCGCTGGAAGTGTACGAAGGAGAGGAGAGTGCAGCTACGATCCGCTACAAGCCGGGCCTCACCGGACTGGTACAAATCAATGCTGACCGTTTATCGGGACCGGAAGACGTTGAAAAATATCACCTTTTCTATGTAAAGAATCAATCCATCTTTCTGGACTTAGAGATTCTGGCCAAAGCTGTGCTGCGGTAGGCGTTGAGCGTTGTATGTAAATGATCCGAATTGCAGGACAAACGCATCAAAGACGAAAAACTAAAACGGTTTAACACTGATCTCCACGGATAAACAATAATTCACACAGATGAATGATGAGTAAAAAGACTAAAAAGAAACAATTGGTCTATTTATTTTGAATCGTAGTGTTTGTTTTTCCATCTGTGTCAATCCGTGAAAATCCGCGTGCATCTGTGTCGAAAGGATTTGGTCGTGCGGCTCTGCCGGGCATGGCTAGAATGCCCATTCAGTCAAATTTTGAATCCTGTGAATTTTGATGTAATTTTCCGAGAGCCTTTTTGAAACGTATCATGCTTCCCAAAATAGAAGAGCTGTATGAAATATATTAATAGAGAAATTAGCTGGCTTGCCTTTAATGAACGTGTTTTGCAAGAGGCCGCTGATCCGACCGTACCCCTGATTGAACGCTTGAAATTCCTCGGTATCTATTCTTCCAATCTGGATGAGTTTTATCGCGTACGAGTGGCAACCTTAACCCGTATGGTTGAGGCGAATATCGATGGAAAGGAAGTTCTTGGAGAATCTGCCAGCGACACACTTGAAGCGATTCGTGCCAAGGTATTGTTGCAGCGAAAATTTTTCGATCGCGTTTTTACCGGTTTATACCAGGAACTTGAAAAACGTAATATATACATCGTCGATGAGTATAACCTCGATGCTTCACAGACAGAATTTGTAAAAGAGTATTTCGAGAGCAAAGTGCGTCCGCGCCTTTCGCCGGTGATGCTTAAGTCGGTGCCGAAATTCCCTTATCTCAAGAACCAAACGATATATTTGGCAATTCATCTGCTCAAAAAGGCCAAACCGACAGAGTTCGCATATGCGATGATTGAGTTGCCGGCTGATGTCCTGCCCCGTTTTATTCAGCTACCGAGTCATTCCGGCAAAACCTGCCTGATTATGCTCGATGATATTATTCGTTACGGCCTGAAAGACATCTTCTATATTTTCGATTATGACGTTTTCTCTGCCTATACTATTAAGATTACCAGGGATGCGGAACTGGAGATTGCTGACGATCAGGACAGCAGCTTGCTGGAAAAAATATCGCGATCTGTCAAGCAGCGTGCTTTTGGCAAGCCGGTTCGCTTTGTTTATGACCGCGAGATCCCGCCGGATTTTTTGAACTTTATTCTTAAGAAGCTCAAGCTGACAAAGTTCAACAATCTGATCCCTGGCGGACGCTATCACAATGCCCGGGATTTTATGAAATTTCCAAATATCGGCATATCCGATCTCTTCAATCCAGACAGAGAAATGCTGTCTCACGCCAGTTTTGAAGGCAGCAAAACGCTTTTCGGCGCGGTGAAACAGCAGGATATCCTGCTGCACTACCCGTATCATTCTTTCCGCTACACCATCGATTTCCTTCGCGAGGCGGCAATTGATCCCAAAGTAAAATCGATTCACATGACGCTTTACCGGGTTGCGAAAAATTCCAATGTAGTCAACGCCCTGATCAACGCCTTGAGAAATGGCAAAAAGGTGACGGTTTTGCTGGAGTTGAAGGCGCGATTTGACGAGGAATCCAATATTTTTTGGACCAAAAAATTGCAGCAGGAGGGGGCGAAGCTTATTGAAGGCATATCTGGCATGAAGGTCCATGCAAAGCTCTGCATGGCCACCCGCAGGGAGGACGGCAAAGACGTTCGATATGCCATAATCGGCACGGGGAATTTTCATGAAGTGACGGCCAAAATTTATACCGACCACGCCTTATTTACGTCACATGAGGAAATTACCGGAGAAGTGTATAAAGTCTTCAAATTCCTGGAGAAAAGTTATAAGACTTACAAATACAAGCATCTGTTGACCTCGCCTTCCTTGATGAGGCGGCGCTTGAAAGCCAAAATCAAAGCTGAAATACGAAATGCTGCAGCCGGTAAAGAGGCCTTCATCTATCTCAAACTGAACAGCCTGGTTGATCCGGAAATAATTGAGGATCTTTACTCCGCAAGCAAGCGTGGTGTTCGCATTAAAATGATCGTACGCGGTATCTGCTCGCTGGTGCCGGGTGTGCCGGGATTGAGCGAGAATATCGAAGTGGTCAGCATTGTTGATAAATACCTGGAGCACTCCCGCATTTTGGTTTTCTGCAACGGTGGCGAGACCCAGTATTATATTTCATCAGCAGACTGGATGGTGCGCAACCTCGATAAGCGGGTTGAAGTGGCTGTGCCTATTTATGATGAAAATCTTCAGGAAGAGCTCAAGAACTACCTGGATATCCAGTTCCGCGACAACTGCAAGGGGCGTTTCATGGAAGGGATTGAGAGCAAACAACCGGAGCCACCGGCGAAAGGCCTTCGCCGCGCTCAGGATGATATCTATGATTACTTGCAGAATCTATGACTGTCAAGGCACATCCCTACACAAGAATACTCTCGAAGCCGGAGTCCTTGACAAAAAGGCAGGTGCTTTCTGATGATTTAACCAGCTTCTGCGCGTAATCCTTATCAATGGTTTGGCCGAGCCCGAATATGTTGATATCCGCCCGCGGAATGTCTTCAATAAATTCCTTGAGATCTGCTTTTTCCACCCGTATTTCGTATCCTCTCGGCATACGAGCCAGCACCATCAAATCGCTCAGGTAGTGGCGGGCGTTTTCGATGTCCTTTTCCTTGGAAACCAGGGTTATCAGTCGCAGCTTTATATTCCAATTCCTGATAAGCTTGTAGGCAAGCAATAAGGGCAAATCAATATTGGCCAGGTCAAAGCTCAAATGCCAGTTTGGCGATTGATCGCGAACCCAGAGGTTCACATAGCGGTGTTTGCCGAAGCCGGAATCCGGATGCTTGGCAATAAATACGATGCCAAGCTCGTTTTCTTTGGCGATCCGCGATATACCGCGCAGCTCATCCTGGGTGCGTTCTTCTATCGGTAAGAACAGGATATTCGGCCGGAAGAAGAAGCTTCGCATGACGGCAGCGGTGGTGTCCAGACTGGTGAGAAAGTCCGTCGATTCGATCTTTGCAGATGAGGCAAAAATACCTTCCTGATGAATTTCCCGCTCGATTCTATCCAGGTTTTTCAGGAGTCGGGATCTCCTGCTGCTATGCATACCGATGATATGTACCGAACCTTGCGGGTAGGTAATTGCCCGCAACAAGTGAAAATTGCCTTCGATTTGCGTGGTACGCTCGATTGGCGCCAAAATACCCGGTTTCCAGGAGCGCAGGTTATGCATGTCCGCCTTTATCAAGACGTGTCGCGCAGCCCAATTGGCGATCGATGTAAATAGGCCGCTATTCAGCGATTCATAAGGGTTGTCCAATGAGCGCCTGTCCAGGTAAAAATAGATGGTCATGCTCAGTAAGATGCAAAAAAGTCCGACGAAGGGACTGACGATAACGATCGCCGAAAGGCATGCAAAGCTGCCAAGCAAGGGAATCGCGATATGAAGGCGGAAGGTTGGTCTGAAACTGATCAAATTGAGCTTGGTTTCGATTAATAGAATGAAATTGATCGTAAAATAAGTCATCAGGAAAAATACTGTCACCACCTGGGCGATCGTATTCAGGTCACCGAGGAAGAGTATGCCCAAGACCAGGATTCCTGTAAACAGAATAGCATTGCGGGGTTCCTCCATATGGATTTTTCCAAAAAAATCGGAGAATGGCACGATACGATGTTGGCCGAGAGACTGCAGGGTGCGTGGCGAAGCAACAAAGGAACTCAGTGCAGCAGTATAGCAAGATGACAGGATGCCGATCAGAACTGCTGGTCCCCAGTAGGCGCGATCGACAGCAATGGCGTAATTGGTCCGGAGGTCTTCCGGGGTTGCCACCAGTGCGTACCAGATGGCCATGGCAAGATAAACTACCAAGGTGATGCCCCAGGCGGTCATAGTGCCGATTGGAATACTGCGCCGTGGATTGCGCAAATTGCCGGACATGCTCGCGCCAACCATAATGCCGGTCGAGGCCGGGAAAAATACCGCGAACAGCGTCCAGAAACTTGCATTGTCAAACTGGCCGATAATTTCAACTTTTTGTAGCTCCGGCACACTTCTTAGCCCCAGGAAAATGGAGCCGAGTGCGAGCACAACCCCGGTCATGACCAGAATTTGTGCCCGAAACGCCAGGCTGGTACTGATATAGGAGAGCAAAAATATCGTAACAAATACAATCGTTACGACGAGTGCCGGACTATGGGTGGGGAAAATAGCAAGCCAGCCTTCCATGAATCCGTAAATATACATCGCTGTCGACAAGCTCTGGGCAAGATAGAAGGGAATACCAATGCTGCCGCCAAGCTCAAGGCCCAGGCTTTGTGTGGCAATTGAGAAAATCCCTCCGGCGCCCAACCGTATATTCGTTGTAATTGAGGAAAGCGACAGGGCCGTCGTGCCGGTTATAAAGTAAGCTGTCAATATGATCAGAATTGCGCCGCCTAACCCGGCGTTCCCCACAACCCATCCTTCGCGGAGATACATCATCACACCGAGAATGGTCAAAACTGTGGGCCGGATTACCCCATTAAATGTGCCAAACTTCTTGCCGGTCAGCTGTTCCTGTTCCGGGCTGGCGAGATCCGTTTCTATTTCGGTGGTAATTTCCTCGTCTACCGGCTGAGTGAACTCCGGCTCGAGAGGCGGCAATTCAGGCGCTTCATTTTCTTGTGTCATCGACGTTTTCTATCCAATTCAAAAGTAACTGAGAACTTGCTTCTGATACCGTTATAAATTCTTGCCTCAAAGGAAGATACATTAAATATTCGGCCGTAGCAATATGGGGCTTGCGATATAAAATCGTTTATTTGAAAATTTTGTGTCCATTGTAATGGAAGGATTTCCCAAATTACAAATTAAGTGACGAAACTCACCGTTTTTGCGCCGGACGCCTGCCATATTGTCTTTGTTCGGAGTCACTTGACATTATTCCGGGGGCAACACAGAAAAGACCTGCCAGTTTGAAATCCAGGAAATGAAATTTGCCTTGCTTCGGCGAAGTAAGACGTCGTTATTTGATGGCTTATTTCCCAAGCAATTTTCTTGGTGGCGCAGGGTAACTGCGTACAACCCGGAATCAACAACTTACATGAGGGTATAACTATGAAATTAAAAGTAACCATAATCTCTTTTGCCTTGACGTTGTTTATGGTGGCTGGCGCTTCGGCACAGATTACCATCAACAGTGGCGACATCAATACCACCTTTGGCACAACCAACACATTTTACACTGTTGCGGACACCACTGGTAATGGCATTACCGTGGATTTGGGCACCAGCGGCGGGGGACAAACCTGGACATTTAATGAAACACTTTTTCCGGGTGGATCTACCACCAGCCAGACAATTGTCGATCCGGCCCCAACCCCTTTTAGCTCTCTCTTTCCAACGGCAACCTTCGCATTTTTTGACTCTTCTCCGGAAGACACAACCGACTTCTGGTCTTATGGCTCGGTGACCAGCAGCGAATTTCGCCTTTTAGGTGGTGGATTTCAAAGCCCCAGCGATACATTGTCGACCGTGTTTGACCCCAGTGAACTTCTGGCTGTTTTCCCGTTGACAGAGGGCACCACTTTTACCGGAACGCATACGCTGACTGTTGAAGCATTTGGTGCACTCACTGTAACTGAAACCGTTAAGAATGCCGAAGTGGATGGATATGGAACGCTGGTATTACCCCTCGGCAGTTTCGATTGCCTGCGCTTACGCGAGGTCCGCACAACATTTTCAACCGTTACCTTTGGTGGTCAGGTGATTTTTCAGGACACCACCCAGAACATACTCTATAACTTTATTGTTGGCGGAAGTGTTGGTATCGGCGCAACGGTTACCGGTCTTGTTGGCGACACCAATCCTAATTTCACCGCAGCTACAAGCGTGTCTTTTTCCACCGGGGCGGTAACGGCTATCGAAGAGAGCGAAGAAACGATTGCTCGTGGTTTTGAACTGGAGCAGAACTATCCGAATCCGTTTAATCCGTCTACCACGATTCGCTATTCCTTGCTGGAAGGCGCCGACGTCATTCTGGACGTCTATAACCTGGCGGGACAGAAGGTTGCCACACTTGTGAATGGCCGCCAGTCTGCCGGCACGCACAATGTCACCTTTGATGCGAGCGATTTATCCTCCGGCGTTTATTTCTATCGCCTTGCGCTCGATAACGGTAATGAGCAGGTACGTCGCATGATTCTAATGAAGTAATCTTGTTGAAATGATGTTCTAATGAATCTTGGCCGGCATGGTGTAGATCGTTTCTGCGATTGACGCTATGCCGGCTTCTTTTTTGGCGCGCCTGTTCTGGAATTAGGGCTTGCATTTACAGGCGCGCTTCGTTTATATTATGCCGCTATATTGACTATGAAAAATCAAGAGGAGAATATATGAAAGCCGCCGTTTCATATATAGCAACAGTGTTGATTTTTGTTTTGCTCGCGTCATGTGGCAGTGAGCAGGGAGAGAACCACTTTTATAATCTTGCCACCCAATACATGGGACAAGGCAATTGGGAAAAAGCTGAACAAAACTTCACCCAGGTTATTGAACAATTTCCGAATGGCCAATATGCATCAAAGTCGCTGTTTATGGTCGGTTACATCAACGCCAACCATTTGAACAACCACGACAAGGCATCAAAATACTATGCTCAGTTTGTTGATAAATACCCCGATCACGAACTGGCCGACGATGCGCAATACGAACTGGACAATATGGGCAAAGGAGTTGACGAATTGCCCTTCCTTAGTGGTGATTCGCAGGGAAATGACAGTGATTCGAAGCCTGAATCAAACCCGCCTGCCGAATCGAAAGACTAAGTATCCCCAATACGCCTTTCGGGGTGATGTTGTTTGACTTCACTCCTCCAATTCGTTACATTTTTAGCTTGGAAAATGCCCGGTAAATGCCGGGCCTTCATTTGTAAGGGAGTCCGGCCCCGGATTCATGCCGCCTTACCAGGGCCCCGGGAAATCATCTGGATAGAAGACATAGAGATAGCGATATGCAATTGGTATTGAAAATGAGTCGGTCTGAGAAGAAGAGGGCTGTGGTTTGCCACATCCAGGCCTGGCTCATTTGTCTTTTCTTGTGGCCTATCACGATTTTTGCGCAGGACTTAAGCGAAGCAATCAGTCAGCCCACCAGCACAATCGAATTAACCACATATATCGAAAAAAGCAGTGTGCCGCTCAATGAAGAAGTCGCCTTCCATATTCGTCTTTCGTGGTTAGGGGATATGAGCCGCTACAAGATTGTAGAAATTCCGCAACCTTTGTTGACCAATCTCCTGATGGAGGGGAGCGGTTCCAAGAACCAAATTACCCCCGCTGAGGATGGCACACTTCGCTCCACAAAGACCATTACCTACAAGTTTAAGCCGGTTGAAATCGGCATGGCCTATATTGACGGCCTGGTTGTCAAATATCGCGATAGCGCGACGGGTGAAACAGATATGCTCCAGTCGCAGCGCGTGCAGGTTAAGATTCTGGATGCCCTGCCCGATAGCAGTGGTAACGTGACCGCGGTTGTGTATATCGTTTTGCTTCTGCTCTTTGCCCTGACAATTGCCTATTTTCTCATGCAGTATTTGAAGAAGCGCAATTTGACACCGGAAGAGTCCGGAGCGCCCTTGTCGATTCCGCGACAGTTCCTGAAACGGATGTCGGAAGAAATCGATCCAAAGGCAACCAACCTCGGCGAAATGTCTGTGCTGCTGTCGCGAATTTTTCGTGAATTCCTTTCCCGCGAATTTTCCTTTCCGGCTGCAAACAGCAGCATCGATGAGGTTCGTGGCGCGCTGCGTAAACGGTCTATTGCGGAGCTGGAAATAAATAAAATTACAGAACTTTTGGAAAAGTTAGATGTAATCAAGTTTGCAGGTGGTAGCGTGGATCCTGCAGAATTTTCGAATTTATATGGAACTGCTGAGAACTATCTCCACGGTCGCCAGGCGCACTGGGAGTCTGAAAAAGCACAGATGAAGGAGGCATAATGCAGGTTGACATTCAGGCGATTAATGAAAAGATTCAAAGAGAAAGCGCCTTTGTCGAAACATTGATGCAGGAAGTTGGCAATATTGTCGTCGGACAAAAATATATGATTGAGCGCCTGCTGATTGGTTTGATGACCAACGGACACGTGTTGCTGGAAGGTGTGCCGGGACTGGCAAAAACACTGACAGTCAGCACGCTATCAAAAATCATCAACTGTAAATTCCAGCGCTTGCAGTTCACCCCGGATCTCTTACCGGCGGACTTGCTGGGTACTCTGATTTATAATCAAAGCACCGGAAAATTTGCCACCCATAAAGGGCCGATTTTTGCTAACCTGATCCTGGCAGACGAAATCAACCGTTCGCCGGCCAAAGTGCAAAGTGCTTTGCTGGAAGCAATGCAGGAGCGCCAGGTGACCATCGGCGACGTCACTTATCCGCTGGAAGATCCCTTCCTGGTCATGGCGACCCAAAACCCGGTGGAGCAGGAAGGCACCTATCCCTTGCCCGAAGCGCAGGTGGATCGCTTTATGCTGAAGCTTGTGATTACCTATCCGACGAAGGAGGAAGAACTGGAAGTGATTCGCCGGATGAGTGGAGAGCGTCCCGCTGAGCCCAAACCTGTTATTTCTCCAAAAGACATCGTTGCCGCCCGCAAAGTGGTAAACGAAGTTTATATGGATGAAAAAATCGAGCGTTATATCATTGACATCGTTTTTGCTACTCGTAATCCCGAAGACTATGGCTTAACCGACTTGAAGCCGTTGATTGCCTACGGCGGATCGCCACGTGCATCGCTTAGCTTGAAGGCCGCTGCAAAGGCCCATGCCTTTCTGCGCCGTCGTGGCTATGTCACACCGGAAGACGTCAAGGCTATCGGCCAGGACGTGCTGCGACATCGCGTGATTGTTACCTATGAGGCAGAAGCTGAAGAGGTGCAACCGGAAGACGTGGTGCGGCGGGTATTGAACCATGTGGAAGTACCCTAAGATACATTGATGATTGAAACATTGAAGCATTGTAACATTCACGCCCCTTTCGAAGGGGGATTTAGGGGATGTGAATACGCAAGGTCACTGATTTTTTCATCAAATCTTCATCTTTGACTGATACGTTGCCAGCGGTGAAGCCCGTTGGAACAGGAAAACGCATTAAATGACAACCAAAGAGCTGCTCAGAAAAGTTCGACAAATCGAGATCAATATTCGTGGCGTTGTGAATGAAGTTTTTGCCGGTGAATATCATTCGGTATTCAAAGGGCGAGGCATGGAGTTCGCTGAAGTGCGTGAATATCAATTCGGCGATGATGTTCGCAATATCGACTGGAATGTATCCGCACGCATGAATCATCCTTTTGTCAAGGTGTTTGATGAAGAGCGCGAATTGACAGTCATGATCCTTGTAGACAGCAGCGCATCCGAAGCGTTTGGCAGCAAAGGGCAGATTAAAAGCGAGCTGGCGACGGAAATTGCTGCCTTGTTGGCCTCTTCGGCGATCAAGAATAATGACAAGGTCGGCCTGATCATTTTTAGTGATCAAATCGAAAAATTTGTTCCGCCGCGGAAAGGCCGGCAACATGTGCTGCGGGTGATTCGCGAGCTGATCTATTTCAACGAGCTGCAGGATGTGCATCGCAGCAGCAAAACCGACATCGGCATGGCTTTGGAGTATCTCAACCAGATTGTGAAGCGCAAGGCGACGGTATTCCTGTTGAGCGACTTCCTGGCGGACGGCTACGAAAAGGATCTGCAGATTGCCAATAAACGTCATGATTTGGTGGCGGTGCACATCATCGATCCTTTGGAAGAAAAGTTGCCGTCAGTGGGTCTGATCGAATTGGAAGATCTGGAAACCGGTGAGATTATTTTGGTGGATACCTCGGTTCGCGAAGTGCGAGAGACTGCATCCGGCAATGCCGCCGCTGAACGTGGTGAGATGGAGCGCTTCTTTAAATCCATTGGTATGGATTATATCGATCTCTATACCGATCGCTCCTACGTGAAGCCACTGACCAAGTTTTTCCGCATGCGGGCGAAGAGATTTCGCTAAGAGGCCGATTGAAGAATAAAAATTGAAGAATTGGATACTGGATACTGGATACTGGATACTGGATACTGGAAGGTAATTTAAATTGGAGTTGTTCCAAGCGTCTTCCGTGATAGTTTCGCTTACAAGCATCAAGCATCAAGCATCAAGCATCAAGCATCAAGCATCAAGCATCAAGCATCAAGCATCAAAACGCTAAATACTCGAATGAATATTCTATCTAAAAAAATACTGCTACACCTACTGGCTTTCCTGCTGCCACTGGCTTTTTCCTGTCAGTCGAATGAACCGGCTGTGCCGGCAGAAAAAAAGCGTGAAATGGCAACGCTGCTCTTTAATCAGGAACTATATGAACAGGCAGTGGATGAATACAAAGAATATTTGAGTCAATACAATCCGGATATCCAGGAACAGGCAAATATTGCCTACCAGGTTGCCAATATTTACATGGAGCGGCTGCGTGATTATGAAAGCGCTCTGGCCTGGTTCCTGCGCTCCAAGACGCTTAATCCGCAGTCGAATGTCCAGGAGCAAATCAGCAAAAAAGTCGTTGAATGTCTGGAGCGGCTGAATCGTTCCAGGGATGCCCGCCAGGTGATTACACAGAATGCGGCATTGGATGACGCACAGAAGATTGTCTCCCGGCCCGGCGAGGTCGTCGCAAAAATCGGCGATCGCGAAATTACAACTGGCGATCTTGAATATCGCCTGGAGCAGCTGCCCGACTTTGTGAAGCCGCAAATGCAATCCGCTGATGCCCGTAAGGAATTTCTCAGGCAGTATGTCGCCCAGGAAGTGTTATATAGCTCTGCATTGCGGCATGGATTGGATAATGACAAGGAGGTGCTGAACGGCCTGTTTGAAGCCAAAAAAGGGCTGATGGTCGAAAAGCTTCTCAAAGATGAAATCGGTGAAGAAGCCGGTCTGGAAAATTACCAAAACGCCGATGTCGAAACCTTTTTCAACGCCAATAAGGAGCGTTACGCCGAGAGAGATGAGAATGGCAAAGTAACCAGACAACTCTCATTTCCGGAGGTTGCCCGGCAGGTTGCTGCGGACTTCCGCCAGGAAAAACAACAGCAGGCCTACCAGCGAATTGTGGAGCGCCTGATGAAAGCTGAAAATGTGACGATTTACGATGATAAAGTTAAGTAATAGACATTTTGGCAGCCTCTGTGGCCTCGCGGTCTTAATTCTGTTTGGGGCAACTGCGATTGCCCAATCGCTGATTGAGGTAGAGGCATCGGTCGATAAGGCGAATATGCGAATCGGCGATCAGATTGTCTATTCCTTAAAGATCGACCGTGATGCCGATTTGACGATAAAGAGCCCCGGTCAGGGGGCGAATCTCGGGATGTTCGAGATTAAGGATTATGAAATTCACGATCCGATCGAGCGCGACGGACGTATCGTTGAACAATACGACTATACTATTTCGGTTTTTGATACCGGTAGTTATGTGATCCCGCCGTTTCCAATAGGCTATTTGACCTCCGATACTACCACGCAATATCAGTTCATCACCTCCGAACCGCTGGAAGTGACAGTGGCAAGCATCGTTAACGACCCCAACGCAGATATCAAGGATATTAAGCCGCTATTTGATATTCCGGCAGAATATTGGCCATGGATTATCGGCTCCTTGCTTTTGCTGGCTTTAGGCCTGGCCGGCTATTTTTGGTGGCGACGCAAAAATGGCGCAGGAGAGCCCGTTTTTCGCAAGGAAATAATTCGTCCTGCCCATGAAATTGCCCTTGAGGAGCTCGCTCAACTTGAGGGAAGAGGCCTCCTCGGCAAAGAACAACACAAGCTTTTCTATACGGAGCTATCGGATATACTGCGGCGCTATTATGAAGGACGGTTTTTCATTAACGCGATGGAGGCGACCAGCAGCGAACTGGTAGACATCCTCGAGAGCGAAGGTATTGATGCAGAAAGCGTACGCTACACTGAAGGAGCGCTCAATAATTGCGACCTGGTTAAATTCGCCAAATATGTGCCTTCTCCGCAGGAATCCGGCACCACAGTCGATCTCGTTCGACGCATTATCGAGCGAACCAGGCTGGAGTTTGCTGCGGTGGAACATGTCGAGGAAGTGAAAGAAGAAAACCAGATAACTGGTTAACTTGTCAAATGGTTAACCAGTTAACCAATCAATCAGTCAGGACCAAACGTGTTTAGATTTGCCAACCCGGAATATCTCTACCTGCTGGCGCTGCTGCCATTATTGCTCTATTACTATTACGGGCGCAAGCGTAAGATGCGTGGACAAATGAAGTTTTCCACCTTACGGCATTTGCAAAAGATCCCTCGGACAATGCGCCAACGCCTCAGTAGTCTGCTGCCGCTTGTACGGATGGTAATTGTTGGTTTAATTATTGTAGCGCTCGCGCGTCCGCAGTCTGGCACCCAGGAAGAAGAGATTATCACGGAAGGGATTGATATTGTGATGGTAATCGACGTCAGCAGTTCCATGCTGGCAGAAGATTTTAAGCCGAAAAATCGTTTGGGCGCCGCGAAGAAAGTTGCTAATGATTTCATCATTGGACGCAAGAATGATCCCATCGGCCTGGTGGTTTTTGCCGGAGAGGCGTTTAGCCAATGTCCCTTAACGCTCGACTATGGTGTGTTGGTGCAAGTCTTGGAAAGCACGGATATTGCTCCGGAAGAATGGGACGGAACTGCTATCGGCAACGGACTGGCTACGGCCGTCGCTCGTCTGAAGGATAGCAAGGCGAAGAGCAAGGTTGTGATCATGTTGACTGATGGTGAAAACAACGCCGGTGAGGTAGACCCGATCACAGCAGCCCAGGTGGCCAGCACGTTTGATGTGCGGGTTTATACGATAGGTGCCGGTACGCGCGGTACTGCCATGGTGCCGGTTAATCACCCGCTGTTTGGCAAACGCTACGTGCCGACGAAAGTGGAAATCGACGAAGAGCTCCTGACCCGCATTGCATCCATAACCGGTGGTCAGTATTTCCGGGCTACGAATGAAAAAGCTCTGGCGGAAATATATGAGCAAATCGGGGAATTGGAAAAGACCAAGATTGAAGTCAAGGAGTTCACGCGTTACACCGAACTCTTTGTGCAATATGCCGGCGCTGCTTTATTGCTGCTGTTGCTGGAAGTGGTATTGAAAAACACCTATTTGCGGCGCTTGCCGTAGTAAGGAAAGCTGTGTTAAGACTCGCAAATCCGGAATACCTGAACCTGTTTTGGCTGCTGCCCCTGCTTGTGCTCTTTTTTATGTGGGCGGCCCGTCATAAGCGTGCTTTGCTGCAGCGCTTAGGGGATGATGAACTGGTTGACCGCCTTCTGGCAAGCGTTAGCCGCACCAAACAGATTTGGAAGGTGGTGCTGACAGTGCTGGTTATCGCCGGGTTGATTTTTGCATTGGTGGATCCGCAAATCGGTACCAGACTGGAAGAAGTGAAACGTGAAGGTATCGACGTATTTATTGCTTTGGATGTCTCCAAAAGCATGCTGGCCGAGGATATTGCTCCCAATCGCTTTGATCGTGCCAAGAACGAGATATCTCGGTTCATTGACGGTCTGCAGGGAGACCGTATTGGGCTGATCGCCTTTGCCGGTTTGGCCTTCGTGCAATGTCCCTTAACCCTGGATTACAGCGCGGCCAAGCTCTTCCTGAATGAAATGGAAGTCGGTATTATCCCTCAGGCCGGTACATCTCTCTCCGAGGCGATTAGTGCTGCCAATAGCTCATTTGTAAAGAAGGAGCTGAAGCACAAGGTGCTGATCCTGATTACGGATGGAGAAGATCATGAGGGCGAAGCCCTGGAAACAGCTAAAGCGGCCGCCGAACAAGGAATGGTGATTTATACCATTGGCATCGGTTCACCGCAAGGCGCGCCGATACCAGAGTACGATCGCTACGGCAATCGCAGCGGCTATAAGAAGGACAGCGATGGGCAGGTTGTGATGACCCGTCTCGATATCGAAAGTCTCGAGAAAATCGCCTTCGAAACCAAGGGGAAATTCTATATCTCCAGCAGTGGAAATACTGAACTGAGCAAAATTTTTGATGAAATTTCCGGGATGGAGAAGAAAGAGCTGGCATCGCGCGAATTTACCCAGTTTGAAGATCGCTTCCAGGATATCCTCTGGGTTGTGTTGTTCTTGCTGGTGGTCGAAAGCCTGCTGGGCGAGCGGAAGAAACTTCGCAAGCGCACAGCGGTGCTGGACCCCTGAGCCAGTTGACGAGGTATCCCCTCTATCTCCCCCAGGGGGGAGATAGAGGGGATGAACACTGTTAAGAAATTTGATCGTTCAATATTGTACTAAATTTGCAAAAAGAAATGATGACCATTCGAATCATAGCCACATTGCTAATCTTCCTGGTGAGTACTATTGTCTTCGCCCAGGATAAGCTCTCGAAAGGAAAGAGCGCATACGAGAATGGCAATTGGGATGAGGCGCTGACGCAATTCCAGGAAGCCTTGATCGACGATCCGGAAAATCCGGTTTTGCATTTTAATGTGGGGTCTGCGCTCTATCGTAAAGAGAAATTCCAGGAAGCCTTTAACGCTTTCCAAAAATCAGCTGCTACAGAAGATATTGCGCTCCAGCAGAGTGCCTACTATAATCAAGGCAATGCGCTTTACCGGCTCAGTAAATATCAGGAAGCGGTTGCTGCCTATAAGCAAGCTTTGGAGCTAAATCCGGATGATGTTGATGCCAAGCACAACCTGGAGCTGGTTCGCGCGCGTCTTAAAGAAATGGCCGATAAGCAGCAACAGGAACAGCAGCAGCAACAGCAACAAGAGCAAATTACGCCGTCGGAATATGCCAAGCAGTTAAAAGCAGAAGCGGAACGTCTTGTGGCGATGCGCCGCTACCGCGAAGCATACGATTTGATGAGCCAGGGCTTGAATACCGACGAGACCGTTGCTGCTTTTCAGTCCTTCATTGATCGCATAAAGACAGTTGTTGATATAGAGGATGCCCCATGAAATGTGTTATAGTTAGTATATTCTTAACGGCGGCGCTGAGTGTTTCGCTACTTGCCCAAAGTGCGGATGATCATTACCATAATGCTGCCCAGCTCTATATTGCTGCCAATCTTGATCGTGCTATTGAAGAGGCGGAGGCCGGCTTAGCTGTTGATCCGTCTCATGCTAAATTACAAGCATTGCTGGAAGAACTGCGACAGAAGAAAGAAGAGCAGGAACAACAGCAGCAACAGCAACAAGAGCAGCAGCAAGAACAACAACAGCAGCAACAGCAAGAGGGTGAGCAACAAGAGCAGCAGCAAGAACAACAGCAGCAACAGCAACAAGAACAGGAAGAGCAAGAACAACAGCAGCAAGAACAACAACAGCAGCAACAGGCCGGCGATCCTGAAGACCAGGAGCAACAAGAGGCAAAGCCGGAGCCGAAGCCCGGAGAAGAGAAGAAAGAACTGTCGAAAGAAGACGCTGAACGAATCCTCCAGGCCTTGCGCAGCAAAGAAAAAGACAACAAGAAGCTTCGCAATATCCCGGTTAGCGGGAGAAAAAAGAGAGTTGAAAAAGATTGGTAGTGCACATGAAAAACGATGCCGGAAGCGCCCCCAGGCAGCTTGGCGTATGTCTGATGATGGCCATTTTCTTATTGTCCGCCTTGGCCACTGCTCAGGACCTTACTATCAAGGCGACAGTTGATCGCAATCCGGTAGGACTGAATCAACAGTTTCAGTACCAGGTTACTGTTAGTGGCGCGACGCAAAGCTTACCTGATCCGGAACTGCCTGAGCTCTCGGCGTTCCGTGTTCTGAGCGGACCGAATGTCTCTACCAGTATTCAATTGACCAATGGCGCCCTTAATGCCAGCAAAATATATGGCTACGTACTGATACCCAAGCGACAGGGACGGGTGAGAATCGGCGCTGCCAGAGTGGAATTTAAGGGGAAAACCTTCACGTCCAACCATATTGATCTGACGATCACTCAAAAACAACAGCAGGCAAGGGCGGGCAGGTCAGGCGGTAGCCAGCAACTGGCGGATGTTTTATCGTTAAAAGCTATTCCTTCGCGACGAAATGTTTACGTGAACGAGCAAGTCAATGTGAGTTACAAGATCTATTTCCGCGTTTCCGTGCGTAGCTGGGAATTTCTGGAGTTTCCGGAGACCGTGGGATTTTGGTCTGAGGATTATGAAATTCCACAGAACGTTCAGGTATCTCAGGAAGTGATAGACGGTGTTCAATATAGCGTGGCAACAATTAAGAAAGTGGCGCTCTATCCTACCAAGTCAGGGGAATTGGTAATAACTCCGATGCGAGCAGCAATGGATGTGGTTGAGCGTCGCCGGCGTCGTAGCTCCTTTGACATATTCGACGATTTCTTTGACAGTCCGCTTGGGCGCACAAGCCGGGAAATTGTAGCGTCCTCACCGATTAAGATCAACGTTAAGCCGCTTCCTGAAGAAGGCAAGCCGGCCGATTTTAGCGGACTGGTTGGCAAATTTCGCTTGAAATCCGAGATCGATAAACAGACCGTCGCTGCGAATGAAGCAATCTCGCTAAAAATCAAAATTGACGGCTCCGGAAACCTTCAATCCCTGCGGCAATTGCCACTGCAATTTCCGGCAAACTTTGAAGTATTTGATCCGAAGGAAAAGAATTTTGTTAATCGCAAAGCTCAAGTGATGTCCGCATCCAGGGAGTTGGAATACATTCTCATCCCAAGGGTTTCCGGGACCTATCAGATTCCGCCCATTGAGATCCCATACTTCGATACTGCAGCGCGGGATTACAGAATTATGTCAACGCCGGAATACAATTTGGAAGTTACGCCCGGAAAAGACGTCGCCGGCATCGAAACCGGCGGCTATGTTCCGAAGTCGGACGTCAAGTTGCTGAAGCAGGACATTCATTTTATTAAGGAAAGCGCCTTGAATCTGGTGCCGATCGCCCATCAACCGTATAAGTCCGCCTGGTTCATCCTGGCGCTGGTTTTACCAACGCTCTTGCTGGGCGTGGCCCTTGGTTATCGCAATCATGTTGATAAAATGTCCAGCAATGTGGGCTATGCCCGCAGCCGGAAGGCGCTGAAGCAAGCGACTGCCCGGCTAAAGGAAGCACATTCATTTTTAAAGAGCGGTCAGTATGCCGAGTTCTACAGCGAGGTGTCGAAAGGACTGATGGGATATGTTGCAGATAAGAGCAATACGGCGGCAGCTGGCTTGCTGCGCGATGATGTGGTGAAGATCCTGAAAGAACGGGATGTTGACGCTCAGCTACAAGAAGACTATCTTAAATGCCTGGATGAAGCTGATTTCCGGCGTTTTGCCCAGGGGGCATCGGATGCCGGTCAGGCGCTGACATTTTATAATAGCGCCAAGGATATTCTGGTTCGGCTCGGCAAGTTTTTCTAAAAATATCATGAAATTACAAGTGAAAATGATACACCTTTTGAGTACACATCTACGCAACGCCTTGAGTATTTTATTGTTATTCGCGGTGGGTATGTCCCTCCTCGCTCAAAGTGGCGTCGACCACTATTTTGAGCAGGGAAATAAAGCTTATCGCGAAAGTGATTACCGTACTTCTTTGCAATGGTATCAGAAAATTGAGGCAACCGGATTTACAAGTTCAGAAGTATACTACAATATGGCCAATTGCTACTTCAAGCTTAACCGGATTGGCCCATCCATACTCTTCTACGAAAAAGCCCTTAAGCTCAATCCGGATGACGAAGAAGCGCAGTTTAACCTTGAGTTGGCGAACCTGCGGGTCGTTGATCGCATCGAACCTTTTCCACAGCTCTTTCTATTCCAGTGGTGGGAGGATTTGCACGGGCTGTTTTCGCAAGGCCAACTAACTGTGATTGTCGCCGTGCTTTACATTCTGAGCATTATGCTTGCTATTGCTCTGCTGTATAATCGCAACGGAAAGCGCCGCCTGCTTTATTCTCTACTTTCTGCTGCCGCCGTATTGACCCTATTTGCCACTTACTTGCTTGTCAGCAATATCAATTCTGCCGAGCAGAACGCGCCGGCAATTATCATGGCGCCTTCCGTGAACATTCTTTCCGCACCGGATGCCAACAGCAGCGATGTATTTGTCCTGCATGAAGGGACAAAAGTGAAGCTGACGGATCAGAGGGGGGAGTGGGTGAAAATTTTATTGTCGGATGGCAAAAGCGGCTGGATGACAGAAGATAAATTAGGACGAATTTAACTGGCTAACGCCAACGCCTTCGGCCCGTCAGAGGCTTCGCCTCGTCAGCCGACTACGTCGGCGTCAGTTCGCTTCGCTCACGTTAACATCCCCCTAAATCCCTCTTCGAAGGGGGACATAGGGGGATGTGTTTTTACGCGAACGAAGTGAGCTGACGAGGCGAAGTTTCTGACGTCCAGGGGTGGCCTGACAAACGAGCCTCAGCGAGTTTTAGAGAGTTCTACTTCGTTAGTAACATTTTGTACGACCGCACAAAATCTCCTGCTTGTAAGCGATAAACATAGATGCCACTGGCCACCGCCTTGCCATCGGCGTTCCGCCCATCCCATATCACCGTTTTTTCTCCTGCTGTTTGATGGTCGCTTACCAAGGTGACCACCTTCTGACCGACGATGTTGAATATGCTCAATTCCACCTGTGCAGATTGCGGCAATTGATAGTTTATGGTGGTTGACGGGTTAAATGGATTCGGATAATTTCGCGACAAGCCGAATGCGTCAGGGATATCATTTGCATCATCATCTTCTGCTATGCCGGTAGGACCAGGCGTTGATGTGATGACCGCTGCCCATCCTTCGCTGTTACCGGAATTATTTGAGACAAATCTAAATGTCAGGCTGCCAGTCGAATTCGCTTCTGATGCGGTTACAGTGCCGGGGTTCGTTGATATGCTAAATGTGCCAAGCAACGGCGCAGCAAGGTTGTTGCCGTCGTAAATCTCCAGAAAATCACTGGCGTTCCATGTTTGAAAATGGTTGAACGAGGCACTTACTCGATCACCGCTGTTGGCCGGATTAATGGTGGTGACTTCATCCTGGTTAGCAACGTAGTTGCCGTTTGGTCCGCCGCTGTCATAATAGAATCCAATGGTTTCTGACGGTAATCCGTAGATGCCGGGCAGAGAAAAGTTCTTCGGACTGGCATCGCTTGTAATCGCAGCTGCCCAACCACCACTATTTCCGGAATTGTTAGAAACAAACCTGAATGTCAAACTGCCGGTTGCATTGGCATCCGAAGCGGTAATTGTGCCGTAGCCCGCATGACTATGTAAGGTTGCCAACAACGGCGCAGTGATGCTGTTACCGTCGCGAACCTCCAGAAAGTCACTGGCATTCCAGGTTTGAAAATAACTGAATGACACGCTGAGTTTGTCGCCACTATTTGCAGGACTAATGGTTGTTACCTCATCTTGATTGGCGACATAGTTGCCGGCCGGTCCGCCACTATCATAAAAGTAGCCGATCGTTCCGGATGGCAAGCTATAGCTGCCGGGGAGAGAAAAGGTTTCAGGGTTGCTTTCGGTCGTAACGGCCGCTGCCCAGCCACCGCTATTGCCGGAATTGTTCGATACAAATTTGAATGTCAGGCTACCGGTTGCATTGGCATCCGAAGCGGTAATTGTGCCGTAGCCGGCGTTGCTGTGGAGTGTTGCCAAGAGAGGCGCTGTGATGCTGTTTCCGTCGCGAACCTCCAGATAGTCACTGGCATTCCAGGTTTGCAAATAACTGAACGACACGCTGAGTTTATCACCGCTATTTTCCGGACTGATAGTGGTTACCTCGTCGACATTTGCCACATAATTGCCGCCGGGTCCGCCGTGGTCATAGAAAAATCCGACCGTACCGGATGGTAATTCGTATGCTCCGGGCAAGGCAAAATTGCGTGTACCGGCATCAGCTGTAATCAATGCCGCCCAGCCACCGCTATTGCCGGAATTGTTCGATACGAACCTGAATGTCAGGCTGCCGGTTGCATTGGCATCGGAGGCGGTAATAGTGCCATAGCCGGCATTAGAGTGTAGTGTTGCCAAGATAGGAGCCGTGATGCTATTGCCATCAAAAACTTCCAGATAATCGCTGGCATTCCAGGTCTGGAAATAGTCAAACACCACGCTCAATTTGTTGTTGTTGTTTTCCGGGGTAAAGGTGATAGTATTATTCTCATTGGCTGCATAAATGGCGTCCGGACCACCGCTGTCATAAAAGAATGCTGAGCTACCGGTTGGTATGGAATGGCTGGTTGAGCTCGTCAAATCGTACGAAGGAATTGCTGCAGAGTTGGTGATCGAAGCATACCAGCCGTCGTCATTGGTTGCATTATTGGAAACAAAATTAAACGTCAAGCTGCCATCTGTAGCGGACGACGTCACGGTAAACACGGTGCGTTCACCGCTGTAGGAGCCAATCAATGGCGCGCTGACACTATTGCCGTCATAGACATGAAGAATATCGAAATCTGCTTGCGTATTGAAGGAATGAAACGTAACGCTGAGTTTGTCGGCAGTATTCTCCGGGTAGATTGTGGTTACCACGTTTTGATTATGTTCATAATTGTTTTCCGGTCCACCGTTGTCGTAAAATCTGCCCTTGCCCGATACTGTAAACGATCCATTTGCAAGCATGGTAACGTCCTCGACGACGGCTTCGCCGGAGATGGATGCATACCATCCCTCACCATTTGTAGCGCCATCGGAAACAAACTGAAAAGTCAGTGCGCCATCACTTGCCGAAGATCTAACCGTTCCATAGTTGGCTCCGGTTATCGATGCAATGAGCGGAGCGGAAGCATCACTGCCATCGAATGCATAAAGCACATCTCCTGCAGCAATATCGCATTCGTGAAATGTCACCGTTAATTTTTCCCCGGCGCTTTCCGGCAATATGGTTACCGTTTCATCCTTGTTTGCCGCATAATCACCGTGTGCACCGCCATTGTCATAAAATCTTCCGCTTGAAGTCGTGTAGGTTCGCGATGCCAGCATGGTAATATCTTTGCTTCGCTCGTGAGTACTGATCGTTGCATGCCATCCAAAGTCATTCGTCGTCGCGTTGGATATGAAGTGAAATGTTAGAGAGCCATCTGAGGCAGTGGAGGAAATGGTGCCATAGTTGACCCCGCTGAGCCTGGCAATTAAGGGCGCCGAGGTGCTGTTGCCATCATAAACATATAGGATGTCAGCGCTGGTGCCGCCTTGCGTTTCGAACTCGTGAAAGGTGACGCTTAGCTTATCTTCAGTGTTAGACGGAATGAGTGTAACTGTATTGTTTTTACTATCGCTGTAGTTCGAATTCTTACCGCCATTGTCATAGAAATTTCCTGAGGAAATGATCCATGTGGCATCGCCAATCATGGTGATGTCCTCGGGCGTATTGTCAGTCGTAATCGATGCGTTCCATCCCAGGCTGTTTGTAGAGCTATTCGACACAAACTGGAAAGTCAGAGAACCATCTGCGGCGGATGAAGAAAGCGTTCCATAGTTAACGCCGCTGAGCTGGGCAATTAATGGTGCCGCGGTGCTGTTGCCGTCATAAACGTAAAGGATGTCCGCACTGCTTCCAGCCTGTGTTTCGAATTCGTGAAAAGTAACGCAGATTTTCTGGGTAGAATCCTCCGGATAAATGGTCATAGTGATGTTTTCGTTGTCCTGGTAATTTGCGGTTTCACCACCAGTATCATAAAAATGGGCAAAACTGGAGGTAACTGAACCCGGCTGGATATTGTAACTATCCACTTGCGCCATAGCTGCCCAGGTCAGAACCAACAAGAGACAACAGAGAAAATGAAAACCACGGATGCTGTTTGATTTGGAATATTTATGATAAACGCTAGTACTTGCCTGAGAATAAAACGATGGAAATTGTGTTTCCATGATAGACCTCCCTTTGATTTTTAGGTATGCGACTTAGGATAGAATAGAACTGTTCTGTCGAATAATTCTCTGATCCAATATTTTAACCAAAAATTATCAGGTTATCTTGAATGACGGGCGAAAGATCAGCAATTTTGAAAAAAATGCGAAAATTGTTGGCAAGCAAATTTAACAGTAGGGTAGGGAGTGAGAAATAGACATCCCCCTAAGTCCCCCTTCAAAGGGGATATAGGGGGATGTTAGTTTACACGAGCGAAGCGAGTTGCCGAGGCGAAGCCTATGACGGCCAGGGATGGCCTGACACGAGCTTCAGCTCGTTACACTGCTTCTTTTACAGACCGAACAAATTCCTCTACATTCTTACAGGCGGCATCGACGTCAGGACTTTCGGAGATTCGCTTGATTAAAGCGCTGCCGATGATAACACCATCACCAAACTCGCTCATTTCTTTGGCAGTAGTCGGATTGGAGATGCCAAACCCTACCAATACCGGATGATCTGTTTGACTGCGCAGGCGCTTCAGGAAGGCCACAGTCGCTTCCGGTAGCGATTCACGCGCACCAGTGACGCCGGTCAGCGAAACCGCATAGATAAAGCCTGTTGACTTTTCATTGACTATTTTGACGCGCTCAGCCGGGGTATTTGGCGATACCAGATAGGTGAGGCTCAATCCTTCTGCATCAACGGCTGCCTGTACGCCTGCGCTTTCTTCCGGGGGAAGGTCGGGCACGATAAAACCCTGAGCGCCTGCCTCAGCTGAAGCTTTGGCCAGCTTTTCCCAGCCAAAACGTTGAAATGGATTGCAATACCCCATGAGCAGCAAGGGTATGTCGTGGCGCTTGGTAAAGTCACTGGCGATATCCAAGGTACCTTGCAAGGTTATGCCGGCATCCAGGGCCTTCTGAGAGCTCTCCTGGATGGTCGGACCATCTGCCATCGGATCACTAAACGGAACACCTAGTTCGATCAGGTCTGCGCCGCCCTTAACGATGCTGTCAAGCAGGCGAGGTGTGCAATCCGGTGTCGGATAGCCGGCAGTCAGGTAGATTGATACAATTTTGTCGCCGCCTTGCCGCTTACTGTCAAGATAACTTCTTAAACGGGTCATGAATTGATCTCCTTTTCCATTAATGCTGCAACGGTCTCCATATCCTTGTCGCCACGTCCTGACAGACAAATAATCAAAGATTCGTCTTTCGACATTTTTGGTGCCAGCTCTTTCAGGTAATAAACGGCATGGGCCGTTTCCAGTGCTGGAATGATGCCTTCAGTTCGGGAAAGCAGTGAAATACCTTCCATTGCCTGGGCATCGGTTGCTGAGGTATAGTGCACGCGTCCGGTTTCGCTCAGGTATGCGTGTTCCGGGCCAACACCGGGATAGTCCAATCCGGCGGATACCGAATGAACATCGCTGATCTGGCCATCATTGGTCTGCAGCAAGGTGGTCATCATACCATGCAAGACACCGGGGCTGCCATAGGTCAGGGTGGCAGCATGATCACCGATATCGCCACTGCGGCCACCTGCCTCAACGCCGTAGATCTTTACATCCTTATCATCGATAAAATCGAAGAACATACCCATGGCATTGGAACCGCCGCCCACGCAGGCCAGAATCGCGTCCGGCAAACGCCCTTCAAGCGCCAAATGCTGCGCTTTCGCTTCCCGCCCGATAATCGCCTGGAAATCACGAACCATCATGGGGTAAGGATGAGGGCCCACGACTGAGCCGATGCAGTAAAAAGTGGTCTCAACGTTGGTTACCCAATCGCGAATTGCTTCGTTGATTGCGTCCTTCAAGGTTTTGCTGCCGCTGCTTACCGGAATTACATTGGCGCCCATCAGGCGCATACGGAAAACGTTCAGGCGCTGCCGGCGAATATCTTCCTCGCCCATGTAAACATGACATTCAAGATTTAATTTTGCTGCAAAGGTTGCAGTGGCCACGCCATGCTGACCAGCGCCGGTTTCCGCAATAATGCGCTTCTTGCCCATGCGTTTGGCCAATAGTAATTGTCCAATCACATTGTTAATTTTATGAGCGCCGGTGTGGTTTAAATCTTCACGCTTCATATAAATCTTTGGGCCACCTAACTCGACTGTCAGGCGATCAGCAAAGGTCAGGGGATTGGGACGGCCGGTATATTCCCGGTGAAAATCGTCTAATTCTTTTTGGAAGTCTTTATCATCCAGGGTTGCCCGGTATGCCGCTTCAACTTCCTCGATGACCGGCATCAGGATTTCCGGAACATACTTCCCGCCAAATTGTCCAAAACGTCCCTGCTCGTCAGGCCAATGGGAAGCGTTGGTCCGCATTTGCTGTCCATCCATTGCGATACTCCTCTATATTTTTGAATAAATGTGCCAGTTTTTGGTGATCCTTAATGCCGGGGTTTTCCTCCACGCCGCTGTTGACATCGATGGCATATGGATTTACGTATTCGATCGCCTCCCGGGCATTCTCCGGGCCGATACCGCCAGCCAGAATAATGCGATATTTCTCGACGGCATTGCGTGCCAGATCCCAATTCGTGCGATGACCGGTTCCACCATATTGGCCGCTTTTATGGGCATCCAGCAGCAGGGCGGCCGACTGCCGTCCTGCGATTTCCAGGTCTGCCAACTGCATAGCATCGCCAGCCTGGATTGCCGGTACCAGTCGCAATGCGCCGACAAAGCGCAGCATTTCCCAATCGTGATCTCCGTGAACCTGGACGACGTCAAGGCCAACATAATCGATGTGGCGCCGTAAGACATCCAGCTCCGGATTAACGAATACGCCGACACGGGCGACATGATCCGGCAGCGTTTTCGCAATGGCAGCGGCTGCATCAATATCAATGTTTCTGGGACTCTTGGGGTAGAAGATCAATCCAATGGCGTCGGCGCCCAGTTCACAGGCGTATGCTGCATCCTTCTGCCGGGTAATGCCGCAAACCTTTACGCGAAGCACCGGGCAATCTCCTCCTTGAAGAGCCTGAGTGCCTGGCCGGGATCCGGTTGGCGCATAAAATGGCTGCCGACCAACATGGCATGAATACCGCAGTCAACCATGCGCTGGATATCATCCGGAGTTGATATACCGCTCTCACCAACGAGAATTGTTTCCGACGGCGCCAAGCCCGCGAGGCGTTCAGTGGTCGCCAAATCAACATCGAAAGTTGTCAGATTTCGGTTGTTGACGCCTATGATGCCTGCGCCGGCATCGATTGCCCGATGAAATTCTGCTTCATCATGCACTTCAACCAACGCTTCCATGCCAAGCTCAGCGGTTTTGGCTAAAAGACTGCGCAAATCGCTGTCATCCAGAGCTGCGACAATCAGCAATAAGGCATCCGCGCCAAAGGCCCGGGCCTCATAAATTTGATAGTCATCAATGATGAAATCTTTGCGAAGTAAGGGGACCTGAGCATGTGGGCGAACGTTGCTAATAAATGACAGGTCACCCTGAAAATATTGCTGATCGGTGAGAATCGAAATCGCGCTTGTGCCGGCGGCAACATAGGATTTGGCAATGTTAATCGGAGCGAAATCCGGGCGAATCACGCCGGCGCTGGGGGATGCCTTTTTGATTTCTGAAATAATGCTGACGTCATTTTCTTTGCGCAAGGCCTGGCTAAATGAAAGCGGGGCAGCCTGGCCGGTAATTTGCTCTTCCAGTTCCCCGATGGTGCGATGGGCGCGTCCTTCTGCCACTTCCTGCTTCTTGGTTTCCAGGATTTTGCCCAGGAAATTCTTACTCATCTTGTCTGTCTCTTCCTGACTTATAGTGAACCGGTAAAGTTTTTCAAAGCCTGCAGTTTGGCCATTGCCTGACCTTCATCAATACTCTTGGCTGCCATTTGCATCGCCTCTTCGAGGCTGCTGGTGCGTCCTGCGACGTAGAGGCAGGCTGCTGCATTTGCCAGTACGATATTGCGGCCGGTGCCTTTCTTGCCTTCCAGAATTGCCAGGGCAATCCGGGCATTGACTTGTGCATCACCACCACGTACCTCACTCTCGTCAAATTCCAGACCAAATTGAGTGGGATCGATCTCGTAATGACTGATGTCGCCGTCGGAGAGCTCAGTGACGTAAGTCGGGGCAGCGAGGGATATTTCATCCATTCCGTCCGCACTGTGAACCAGCATGATTCTTTCCGACCCCAATTGGCGCAGCACTTCGGCCAATAGCGGAGCGAGCTTGCGATCGTATACACCAATCAACTGATGCTTGACGCCGGCAGGGTTGGTGATCGGGCCAAGAATATTAAAAACGGAGCGAACCCCGATTTCCCGGCGCGGACCGATAGCGTGCTTCATTGCCGGGTGAACCATCGGTGCAAAAATAAATGAAATGCCTACTTCATTCAGGCATCTTGACATTTGCTCAGCGTTCAAATCAATTTTGATGCCCAGGGCTTTGAGCACGTCAGCACTGCCGCATTTGCTGGAAACGGAGCGATTGCCGTGTTTGGCCATTGGGACGCCTGCACCGGCAACCACAAAAGCTGCTACGGTCGATATGTTGAAGGTGTGTTTGCCATCGCCGCCGGTACCAACGATATCTACCGCCGGTTCGGTCCCCTTGTAGGTGACCTTATGTGCCTGACTGCGCATCGAGTCGGCAAAGCCGGCGATCTCGGCAGGTTGTTCACCCTTCATGCGCATGCCAATCAGAAATGCACCGATCTGGGCTTCTGTCGCCTTGCCTTGCATTATCGTGTTCATGGTTTCAAAAGCTTCTTCGCGTGACAAATGGGTGCCATCAATAATTCGTTTGATCGATGTTTGTACCATGTTTTTAATCTCTTTTTTGATAATGACGGGGCTCGGTTCCGGCGTTTTTTTTTGCACCGGTTTGCGAATTAGGGTTGGTTTTGCGGGGGCCGGTGATTTGTCGCCGGCAGCGAAAGCCGTGCAAATATCAATGAAATTTTGCAGCATGACCTTGCCGTATTCAGTGATGAATGATTCCGGATGAAACTGAATGCCGGCAATCGGATACTCCTTGTGGTGCAGGCCCATAATTAAACCGGACTCAGTCTGAGCAGTAATGTGAAAGCAATCCGGCAGGGTATCACGCTCAACAACCAGCGAATGGTAGCGGGTAGCATTGAAGGGGTTCTCCAGGGAAGCAAAAACACTTTGTCCCTGATGATGAATTTCCGAACGCTTGCCATGCATCAACTCAGGCGCCCGAATTACCTCACCGCCAAAAGCCTGTCCGATGGCCTGGTGTCCGAGGCAGACCCCAAGTATTGGAATTTCCCCGCCTAACTCGCTGATGAGCTCCAGCGAAACACCGGCGCTGTCGGGCGTTCCGGGACCGGGCGAAATGACCACGCCATTCGGCGCTTTCTCGCGGATCCCTTCAACGGTAATCGCGTCGTTGCGATATACATCCAGCGTGGCGCCCAATTCCCCGAGGAATTGAACCAGGTTGTACGTAAAACTGTCAAAATTGTCGATGACCAATAGACGCATGCTATAACTCCGGGAGTCTGATCTATTTTATGATGTCAATTATCGCTCTATGTCTCGTTTGCGGCTCTGCCGCGGATATATTTGATGTTCGATCGTTGATCGGCCGACTGCAATTCCCCCCCGGTTAGAAAAACAAACCCGGGACTATTACCATTTTATCGCTACGCGATATCGTAAGGTGAAAAGAAAAGAATTGTCAATCGTCATTTGTCCTTGCTTATTCCTGCCACAGTCATTTTCTTTTCAACGCTTCAACGCTTCAACGCTTCAACGCTTCAACGCTTCAACGCTTCAACGCTTCAACGCTTCAACGCTTCAACGCTTCAACGCTTCAAC